>CAWEYJ010000015.1:0-552177 GCA_963813165.1 uncultured Pseudomonadota bacterium
GATACCGCGAACGTGACGGCGTCTGCGCCAATCTCTCCGGCCAGCCGCCTGCCGTAAGGATCGCCGACATTGATCACGCTGACGCCGGGCGCGGCGGGCAGGAACAGCCGGCGCTTGGCCGCGTAGTAGTCCTCCATCGTCGCGTGGCAGTCAGATGGTCTCTGCTCAGGTTGGTGAACACGCCCGCCGCGAATCTGATCCCGTTCGTCCGGCCCATCGCAAGCGCATGCGAGGAGACCTCCATCGCGCATGCTTCGTCGCCGGCGTCGAGCATCTCGCGCAGGCTTGCCTGCAGGTCGATCGCCTCCGGGGTGGTGCGCTGCACCGGACGCTCTGTGCCGCCGACGATCGAGATGACGGTACCCAGCAGGCCGGTTTTCACGCCGCCGCGCGCGCGATCGCCCTCCTCCGGGGACACGCGATCGCCCGCCCGGGCGCGCGCGATCGTTCCAGCAGCGCGCGCACGAGAAACGCCGTCGTGGTCTTGCCGTTCGTGCCCGTGACACCGACCACCTTCAGGCGGCTCGTGGGATCGCCGTTGAAGCGCGCCGCGACGGGGCCCATCGCGGCGCGTGCCGAGGGCACCACGAGTTCCGGCACGCCGAGCGCCAGCGATCGCTCGACGATGAGCGCCACCGCGCCGTCGCGGACCGCCTGTGCGGCGAAGTCGTGGCCGTCGCTGTGGTGGCCGGGTATGCAGAAGAACAGCGTCCCCGGCGCCACCTTGCGGCTGTCGTACGCGAGGCCCGTGATCTCGGGGCCCGCGGCCGCACTTCCGGCGCCGGCACGGATCTCCAGGCCGGCAACCAGCTCTGCGAGCCTCATCTCTCAGGTCTCCGCGATGACACGACCGAAGTCTAGTTTCCGGCCCCGCCGGAGCCGCCGCGCCTATCCCGCGGGCGCGATCCGCAGATAGGGCAGCGCGAAGCTCATGATCTGCCCGAACGCCGGCGCGGCGACGGTGCCGCCATAGATCGAGCCGGCTCTGCGGTTCGTCGACGATCACCGCGCACAGCAGCTTGGGGTTGAGCGCGGGAGCGAAGCCGATGAACGAGGCGACGTACGCGGTTTCCGAGTATTCGCCGGTGGCGGGGTTCACCTTGCTGGCCGTGCCGGTCTTGCCGGCGAGCTGGTAGCCGGGAATCGAGACCTCGCTGGCGGTGCCACCGGGCGCGAGCACGCCCTGGAGCATCTGGCGCAGCTCGGCCGCGGTCGTCTGTGAGATCACGCGGCGCCCGGCCGGCTCGGGCTGGGCGCGGCCGTTGATCGCCGCGATCAGGTGCGGCGGCCGCCAGACGCCGCCATCGGCGATCGCGGCGTAGGCGCTGACCATCTGCATCGGCGTCACGAGCTCGCCCTGGCCGATCGGCAGGTTGCCCATCGACGAGCCCGAGTATTCGCTCAGCGGCAGCGCGAACCCGGTTTCCTCACCCGGCAGTTCCACACCGGTGCGCCCACCGAAGCCGTAGCGGTGGAGCCAGCTGTTGAACGCGGGCGCCCCCTCGAGCGCGCCGATCTTGATCGCGCCCACATTGCTCGACTGCGCCAGGATTTCCGCGGTGGTGAGCGTCTCTTCAGGGTGTTCCTCGGCGTCGTGGATCGTGCGGTTGGCAACCTGGATTTGGTCGGGGATGTCGAATGGGGTGTTGGGCGTGATCAGCCCCGCTTGGAGCGCGCCTGACACCGCCACCACCTTGAACGTCGAGCCCGGTTCGTAGTTGAACGAGACCGCCCGGTCCTCGAGCGCGCTCGCCGGCGACGCGCTCGGGTCGTTGGCGTTGACCTGCGGCCAGCTGGCGATCGCCAGTAGCGCGCCGGTCTGTGGATCCATCACGATCGCGGTCGCGTCTTTCGGGCTGAACACCCGGCCGACCGCGTTCAGGACGTCTTCGGCGCGTTGCTGGATGTTCGCGTCGAGCGTCAGCGTCAACGTCTTGCCGGGCCGCTCGGCCCGCACGTTGGTGATCGACACGGGCTGGCCACGGGCGTCGCTGACCACCCGCCGCTCGCCCGATTGGCCTTCGAGCAAGGCGTTTTGGGAGTATTCGAGGCCGGACAGGCCCTTGCCTTCGGTGCCGACGAATCCGAGCGCCTGAGCCGCCAGCGTGCCGCGCGGGTAGATCCGGCGCATCGTCGGGTTGGCCGAGATGCCTTCGATGTGCAGCCCGACCACCGCGCGCGCCTGCGGGTCGGGCAGGCGCCGCGCGAGCGATACGAAGCCCGTGCGCTCGCTGAGCTCGCTCAGCAGCTGGGCCTGCGACTGGCCCAGCAGCGGCGCCAGCTGGCGCGCGGTCGAGAGCGGGTCCTTGATCAGATATGGAGTCGCCGAGATTTCCTGCGCGGGCTCAGACACCGCCAGGTCGACGCCGTTGCGGTCGGTGATCGTGCCGCGCTGTGCAGGCACTTCTTCGACCGTCAGCTGCTGGCTGAGCGCTGCCCGGCGCAGCGCGCCGCTGTGCAGCGTTCCCAGGTAGACCGTGCGCAGCGCCGCGATCGACAGGAGCGCCACGAACAGCGCGAAGATGATCCCGATCCGGCTCTGGACCGTCGTCACCCGCTGCCCTTTCCGCTTCGCCGGGCGCGGGCCGGCGCCGTGCGGCGAGCTCGATTCGGGGGATTCGCCGTCCGGCGGCCGCCGCGGGGCCGGCGGCGGATCCCGCAGCTTCGCCGGCTGCGCGCGCCGGCCGGAGCCGCGGCTGCCGCGGCTTCGCCGGCCCCCGCGGCAGGCGCCGAGCCGGCTCCGGCGGTCGCGCTGGCGGGCTCGTTCGATGGTCGCGCTCGCGGAGAGCTTCGCCGGCGGCGCCTTCCGAGCCTTCGCTGCTGCTGCCCGCCGAGCCAGCGGATGTTCCGCCCTCCGAGCCGTCGGTTGCGCTGCCCGCCGAGCCGTCGGATGTGCCGCCTGCGCCGGCGCGAACAGCATCGGCGTTCAGCGCGGCGACGGCGCGTGCGACGGCGTCTTCGCCTCCCTGCGCCGACAGGAATCGCAGCGTGCCCGGCGCGACGAGCTGCATCCCCAGCTGGCCCGCCTGCTGCTCGATCGTGTCGGCGGCCTCGGCTTCGGAGGCTTCCACGCTGAGCGCCGAGTTTTCGCGCTCGAGCGCTGCCTCGTGCACGAGCGCGCGGCCGATGCCGGCGTTCAGCTTCAGCAGCGCCAGCTGCATCGTCACGATCCCGATCAGGGCGAACGCGACCAGCCCGATCCATGCCCGCCCCTTGATCAGGCGATCGAGCAGCGGCAGCTCGCTCAGCGCCAGCGCGGGACCGGCGGCA
The DNA here is from genome assembly GCA_963813165.1 of uncultured Pseudomonadota bacterium. Lineage (GTDB taxonomy): Bacteria > Pseudomonadota > Alphaproteobacteria > Rhizobiales > Xanthobacteraceae > Bradyrhizobium. The sequence continues at coordinate 3,271 of CAWEYJ010000015.1, forward strand.
CGGCGCAGGCGATCGGGGCCCGAGACGCGCCGCGGTATGCGCGGGGCGATCGCCGGAGCGCGCCGCGGGCGCGGCGGGGATTGCGGGCGCGCCCGCAGGGCCGGCGCGGGCCCCGCAGGCGCGGGCCTGACGCGCGCGGTCGCGGGCGGCGTCATCGCACGCCTCCGCCGAGCGTGCCTCCGCTGAGCTTGCGCGCGGCGCGCAGCCGCGCCGACGCGGAGCGCGGGTTGCCGGCGACCTCGCCCGCGGAGGGGGCGATCGCGCGGCGGGTCAGCAGGACCGCTTCGGGCGTGCGACCGCAGGCGCAGACGGGCAGGTCCGGCGGGCAGATGCAGCCGCGCGCGCGTGCGCTCATGAAGCGCTTGACGAGCCGGTCCTCGAGCGAGTGGAAGCTGATCCCGGCGAGCACGCCGCCGTCGCGCAGCAGCGTCCACGCCAGCGGCAGCGCCCGATCCAGCTGCTCGAGCTCGTCGTTGACCGCGATCCTCAAGGCCTGGAAGGCGCGCTTGGCGGGGTGGCCGGCGGCGAAGCGGGCAGGCGCAGGCACCGCGGCGACGATCGTGTCGACCAGATCGAGCGTGGTCTCGATCGGCGCGGACTCGCGCCGGCGCACGATCGCACGCGCGATCGCGCCGGCGTGACGCTCCTCGCCGAAGTCGCGCAGCACGCGCGCCAGCCTGCGCGCGTCCCAGCTCGCCACGATCTCCCTGGCGGTGAGCTCCTGGTCGGGATCCATGCGCATGTCCAGCGGAGCGTCATAGGAGTAGGAGAAGCCGCGCTCGCGCGTATCGACCTGCAGCGAGGACATGCCGAGGTCGAAGTAGGCGATGTCGGCGCGCACGCCCTCGGCGCCGAGCCCGTCGAGCGCCTGCGCGTAGCTCGCGCGGATGAAGCGCACCGTGCAGGCGACCTCCTCCGCGAGCTCCTCGAAGCGCTCCTGCGCGAGCGGATCGCGATCGATCGCGATCAGGGTGCCCTCGGCGCCGAGCCGCTCGGCGATCAGCTGCGCGTGGCCGCCGCCGCCGAACGTGCAGTCGATCGCGGTCTGCCCGGGGCTTGGATCGAGCAGGTCGATCAGCTCGCCCGCGAGCACCGGGACGTGAACGGGTCTCATGTCAAGCAGCATGGTCGACATTCGCCGTGATCTCCGCGACGCCGCCGAGCAGCGCCGGTCGGTGTTGATTCCAGCCGGCGCGGTCCCACAGCTCGAGGCGATCGCCGGCGCCGACCACGACGACCTCCTTGACGAGCTGCGCGTGCTCAGCCAGAAAGCTCGGGATCATGATCCGCCCGGCGGCGTCGAGGTCGGCGTCCTGCGAGCTGCCGTAGAAGAAGCGCTCGAGCTCGCTCAGGCGCGGCGAGAGCGGCGGTAGCTGCGCGAGCGCGCGCTCGGTGTAGCGCTCGTAGTCCTCCTCGCGCCAGACGCCCACGCACGGCTTCAGATCGACGGGCATCGCCAGGACGGCTCCCTCGGCGAGCGTGGCGCGGTAGCGGGCCGGCACGGTCAGGCGATTCTTCGCATCGAGTGTGTGGTCGAAGGCGCCTCGAAAGGAGACCATCTCGCTCCGTGTCTCCCAGCTCGCTCCGTGGCTCGAATACCAAGCCGAGGTGGAGGAGTGGGAGGAGCCCCTCCACCCCGGCTCGCTTGCGGCAACGTACCCCACTTTCTCCCACAATGCAACCCTCATTGCACATTTTTTCCCACAAAGCCCTCCCGAGGCCGTCGGGATCGCCCAAAAGCCGATGACCAGCGCCACTTTCGCGGCGGTCGCGCCTCAGCGCGCGGATCGACGCGCGCGCTGCATCCGCGCTTGCATAACCGCGCACTGCAACGCCGTTTGCAACGACGGCGCCGAGGACAGCGTTTCGCGGGTCCGTCGAGCGCGGCGCGAGGCGGCGGCGATCGCGACATGGCGGACGGATACGATCGCGACATGCGCGTCGGCTCCGGTCTTTGCCCTGCCCTCCACGAACGCGATCGGCGCCGTGCGCGCGCAACCTGGCTTCGTCGGCAATCCAAACCGGCCGGCCGCGCCGCGGCCATGCTCGCCGGCGTCCTCGCGCTGGCGACGCTCGCCGGCTGCGGTTCGAGCAGCTCGCCGGGCACGAGCGCCGATCCCGCCGGCGTGGTGCCGGCGAGCGCGCCGATCTACGTCGGTGCGATCGTGCGGCCGACCGGCAGCCTGCAGACCGAGACGCTGGCCGCCGGACACGCGCTGACCGGCCAGAGCGACCCGTTCGAGCGTCTGGTGAACGTGCTGCAGACGCCGGGCAGCCCGGCGCTCGACTACGACCACGACGTGGCGCCGTGGCTGGGACCAAACGCGGGCATGTTCATCACCTCGCTGGGGAGCGCGAGCTCGATCGAAGGCCTGCTCGAGCAGGGACTCGGGGCGGCAGCACGGGCGCGAGCTCCGCTCAGACCGGCGCCTGGCCGTTCGGCCCCGGCGGCGCCAAGGGCGCGATCGTGCTCGATACGAGCAATCTGAAGAGCGCGGAATCGTTCGTCGCGCAGGAGGCGGCGCACGTGAACGCCCATCCGCACAGCTATCGAGGCGTGACTTATCAGGCGAGCAGCGACGGCGACGCGTTCGCGGTCGTCAAGCGCTTCGTCGTGCTCGGCAGCGAAGCGGCCGTGCAGGCGGTGATCGTCACCGCTCAGGGGGGAACGCCGCTCACGAGCAGCGCGAGCTACAGCCGGCTCGTGGCGGTCGCTCCGAGCGACGCGCTGGGACACGTGTACGCGAGCTCGGCGGCAACGCTCGCGGGTGCCTACGCCAATGCAAACAAGCCGGGCCTGCCGTCGCTGCTCAGCACGCTCGCCGGCACCGGCCCGCTCAACGCCTCGCTCGTGCCGGCGGCAGGCTCGCTCGCGCTCGACGCCGACGTCGGCGCCGCCGGGGAGAGCAGCGCATGCGCCCAGCGGTCTGGTGCGCGCGGCCGCCAAGGGCGGCCCGGCGTTCGGCGCGCTGCCGGGCAACTCGTGGCTCGCCGCGGGCTTGGGCGAAGGCGCGAGCGCGGGCAGCAACCTGCAGGCGTTGCAGAGCGTGCTGTCGTTCGCGGGCACGCTCGGCGGCTCGGCTGCGGCCGAAGCGGCGGCCTCGCCACAGGTGACGCTTAGCGTGCGTGGGCTGATCGAGGGCGTGCTCGCGCCGCTGAAGGCGCTCAGCGCGGGGGGCCCGAGCGCGACCAGCTGGATGGGCGATGCGGCGATTTTCGCGAGCGGAACGACGGTGCTCGAACTGAAGGCCGCGATCACGATCGACTCGAAGAGCGCGGCGGCCTCGCGCGCGGCGGTCGCGAGCATGGCGGCGGCGCTGCACGGTGCTGGCGCCGAAGCGACGCCGACGACGATCTCGGGCACCGAAGCAGCGGTCGAAGCGAAGGTGAGCGGACTGCCGGTGACGCTCGCGATCGCCGCCGGTCGCGGCGCCGGCGGGCAGCCGAAATTCGTGATCGGCGTGAGCTCCACGTCGGTACAGGACGCGCTGCACCCGTCGAGCACGATGGCGGGCTCGAGTGCCTTCAGCTCCGCGCAGAGCGCCCTCGGCCAGGGCGTCACGCCGAGCATCAGCGTGAACGTGGTCTCGCTGATGGGCCTGCTGGAAGCGATCGGGCTCGGCGAAGACCCGACCGTGGCGCCATTTGCGTCCTTCCTGCGCGGATCGACGCTGCTCTCGGGCGGAGGCGCCAGCCCCGCCGCGGGGATCGAACGGCTGCGGCTCGTGCTCGGCCTGAAGCCGAGCTCAGGCTGAGCGCGCCTAAGCCGGCACCTCGCGCGCCCGCGGGGCGCGGTTCTCGGTCTCGATGATCACGCGGCAGGGACGCTTGCTGAGCAGGTAGGCAGCCGTCGGGCCGATGCGCTGCTCGCCGGCGGGTGCATGGATGGTCGACCAGTAGATCACGTCCGAGCCGATCCGCCGCGCTTCTTCGACGATCGCCGCGCCGGGTTCGCGCGTGCGGATCAGGCCGGTGTGGATCTTGATTCCGGGGCGGCGCGCCTGGATACGCGCCGACTCGAGCACCGAACGCCCATGCGCCTCCTCTTCCTCCAGCCCGGCCTCGAGCGAGAGCTGCCGAGGGACGGGCAGCACGAACACGGCGTAGACGACCCCGTCTTCGCCGATCAGCTTGGCGGCGCTCGACAGGGCGCTGGCCGAGATGTCATCGCCGAAGATCGGCACGAGGGCGGTGCGGTAGCCGAGCGGGTGAAAGTCGGGCGGGCGCTCGGGACGCGGAAGCGTGTACTGCTTGAGGGGGTTGAGCCCCTGCCGGCGGCGATATACGCAGGTAGCCGCCCATCCCCAAGATCATCCAGGGGATGCCGACGGTGCGAGCCTCGGGATGTGTGATCACGACCACGACCCACACCGTGGCCGTGCCGATCCCACCGATCACAGCGGTGAGCGGGATCGAGGCGCCGCGGATGCGCACGTTCCACGGCAGCCGGTACGGACGTTCGCGATCGGGGTCCTTCACGCGTAGCGCGATCACAGCGATGTGCGCGATCGTGAACGACAGCAGCGCGCCGAACGAATACAGGTTGCCGAGCACGTTCGTGTTGCCGTACCCGACCAGCACCGCTGCCAGCGCCGAGAAGAACACGAGCGTGAACCATGGCGTGCGGTAGCGCGTGTGCAGGCGCGAGAAGATACTCGGCAGCTGTCTGTGCTCTGCCAGCGACCACGACAGGCGCGAGATCCCGATCATGCCGGCGTTGGTCGGCGATGAACAGGATCGTCGCTGCCAGCAGCCCGACGTAGTACTGGGCCAGATGCAGGACCGTGCCGTGCAGGCCGAGCCGCGAGATGATTCCGAGCACCGGGTCGTTCTGGAAGCCGCCGTGGCCTTCCACGCCGAGCAGCGTGCGGTAGGTCCCCGGATGGGCGTGCACGGCTTCGACGGGCAGCGCCGACAGCGCGATCATCGAGATGCCGAGATACACGCCGAGCACGGCGAGCACCACCAGGTTCACGGCGCGCGGGACCTGGCGCCCGGGGTCCTTGGCCTCCTATGATGGCCTTCATCCTGTTCGGCGAACGGCTCGACGGGATCGCGATGGCCGGCATGGTTGCCTGCGCCGCGGCGGTCTTTCTGGTCAACCGGCGCGCGCGGGTCTGACTTGGCTGCGAGAAAAAGGGTGGTTGATCCGGCACGTTGGAGCGAACGTGTCTATGCGCTGCGGACTTTTGCATAGGCGGCGAGTGCGCGTTCGCGGCCCTTCCGGTGATCGACGAGCGGCTTCGGATAGGTCTTGCCAAGCTCCACGCCCGCGCTTGCAAGCTCTAGTGGCCTCGCACTCCATGGCTGGTGGATCACGCCGGTCGGCAACTGCGCAAGTTCCGGCACCCAGCGTCGGACATAGACGCCATCGGGATCGAACTTTGCGCCCTGCAGAATTGGATTGAACACGCGGAAGTAGGGCGCGGCGTCCGCGCCACAGCCGGCGACCCATTGCCAGTTGGCAGGATTGCTGCCGGGATCGGCGTCGACCAGCGTGTCCCAGAACCATTTTTCTCCCTCGCGCCAGTCGATCAGGAGGTGCTTGACCAAAAACGACGCGGCAACCATCCGTACTCGATTGTGCATGACGCCGGTGTGCCAGAGTTCGCGCATCCCGGCATCGACGATGGGGTAACCGGTTAGACCGCGTTGCCACGCCTGGAGGGCTTTGTCGTTGTGCCTCCATGGAAAGGCGTTGAACGCGCCTTGCAGGTTTCGGGTTGCAAGGTCCGGGACGTCAAACAGCAGATGACGGCAGAATTCACGCCAGCCCAACTCACTCAGGAACTTGTCGATGCCATCGGCAAGGCCATGGCGCCCGGCGGCGGCAAAGCGCGCGGCATGCCAGACCTGCCTTGGACTGATCTCGCCAAAGCGCAGATGCGGGGAGAGCCTTGACGTGGCGTTGCGATCGGGTCGGTCGCGGCCGATGGCATATCCGGCCACACCGCCTTCAAGAAATGCGCCGAGCAGAGCGTGAGCGGATATTTCACCCGGCGTCCACATCTCGCGCAGTCCTCCGGCCCAATCCGGCTGCTTCGGTTCAAGACCCCAGCCTCCGATGCTGTCGCTTGCAAGGTTCGGTCCCGGCAGCAACCGCTTCGGCGCGGGCAGGGGTGTGGGCGGATCGCCCAGCGCCTGCACGCGGCGCCAGAACGGCGTGAATACCCGTAGTCCTCTGTTTTCCTTGTTGCGGATATCGGCGGGGGCCACTAAGAGATCGCCTGGAAAGCTGTGCGACGTGACGCCGATTTCCTTCAGTGCGGCGACGGTCTGATCGGCGATGGCCTGATGCGGCGCTTGCGCCATCTCATTCCAGAACACCGCTTCGGCGCTGGTCTCGCGAGCCAATTCGGCGATGATCCGGGCCGCGGGCCCTTTGCGCAGCACCAGCGCTGCGCCGATCGAGTGCAGGCTTTTTTGCAAGGCCTGGAGCGACTGCGCCAGCCACCAGCGCGCTGCGCCGCCAAGGGGACGTGCATTCGGCGCTCCGCTCACCTCATCGAGCACATAAAGACAAATCGTCGGCGCGCCGGTATTCGAGGCGGCGTGCAAGGCGTAGTGATCGGAAAGGCGCAGGTCGTCGCGAAACCAGACGATGCAGGGAGGTAAGGATTTGCTGGCCATCAGGCGGTCAACTCGGAAGTCGGGCGTTGGGTCCGTCTTGAAATGTATTGCAACCTTATCCCGTCCGCTGCGTACATGGAGATGCACGCGCAAACGGCGCTGGAGGATAAAGTGAAACGATACGCCATTCTTTATCTGGCGACATTGATGGTGATCATCCCGATCGATTTTCTGTTTCTCGGGACCATCGCCAAAGGCTTTTTCACCTCGCAGGTCGGCGACATGCTCGGTGACGTCAGGCTCGCACCTGCGATGCTATTCTATCTGCTTTACGTGGTGGGCATCCTGATCTTCGTCAGCGGTCCGGCAACCGCGACGTGGCAATCGACACTGCTGTACGGCGCGCTGTTCGGGTTGTTTTGCTACGCGACGTTCGAGCTTACCTCGCTGTCGCTTTTGAAGCACTGGACCTGGCCGGTGGTCGTGGTCGATGTGTGCTGGGGAACATTCGTGACCGCCGTGTCGGCCACCATCGGGCTGATGATCGCCGACTGGATAGCGCCGGAAATCTGAAACTCTATTCTTCGTCATGGCCGGGCAAAAGCACCGTATGCCCGGCCATGACAGAGTTCAGGTCAAGGTGCTGGTTGACGTGGCGGCAACAACGTTACTTCGGCTGCGGCACGATCCGGATATAGGGCTTCGGCGATTTCCAGCCCTGCGGATAGATCGTCCTGGCCTCGTCGTCGCTGACCGAACCGGAAATGATGACGTCTTCGCCTTGCTTCCAGTCAGCCGGTGTCGCGACGCGATGCTTCGCCGTCATCTGCAACGAATCGATCACGCGCAGGATTTCCTGGAAATTGCGTCCCGTCGTCATGGGATAGACCAGCACTAGCTTGATCTTCTTGTCCGGCCCGATGATGAAGACGTTGCGGACCGTCTGGTTGTCGGCGGCAGTGCGGGTAGCGACGTCGCCGGAAGCGGATGCCGGCAGCATGTCGTAGAGCTTCGACACCTTGAAATCGGTATCGCCGATCATCGGATAGTTCGGCGCGGCGCCCTGCGTCTCCTTGATGTCTTCGGACCATTTTGCGTGCCGGTCCACGGGGTCGACGCTTAGTCCGATCAGTTTGACGCCGCGCTTGTCGAATTCCGGTTTCAGCTTCGCGAGCGCGCCGAGCTCGGTGGTGCAGACCGGGGTGAAATCCTTTGGGTGCGAGAACAGCAGCGCCCAGCTGTTGCCGATCCAGTCATGGAATTTGATCTTGCCGTCGGTGGTTTCGGCCTCGAAATCCGGGGCCACAGCGCCAATTTGAAGAGCCATTTCGACCTCATGTCGTTCAGTCAGGGATGAAATCCGTCGCCTGATCATAGGGGCAGGGGTAGCCGAACGGAACGGCCCCCGCAAAAGGATAAAATCCTTCTCAACCCTGAGGAATTCCTAGCATCTTCTTTTGATCCCGACCCCTGCAACGGAAAAACCACAACGGCTTCAGAAACATAATTGCCCCGATCTTGCCGCTTGCGCGCCCCACCCCTGCCGGACCATGTTGCGATGCACATGAACCGTGACGGACGTCACAGCGACCAATCAGCAACCATTTAAAAATGTCGGAGCGCAAGTTTCGAATCATTAACCATTCGTTTACGCCCGCATGGAAATGCTGAACCAGAAGAAGAAAACGAGAAGTACCAATGTCTGCCTCTACCGCCAACGTTGCCGAACTGATCGGCGCCACCGAAACCCCGAAGATTTCCTGCCGGAACACCGCCGCGCAAGCGCTGACGATGGTGCGCGATGGCGTGATCACCGGCGAGGGGCCCACCACAAAGGGCCGTGTTCACTTTTCCCGCGCGCTGGATGCCGCCGACGCCGCCTGGTGCGCGCGGATCCTGACCGCGTCTGCGGTCGAGCACCAGCCGGTCAGCCGGGCCGAAGCCGAAGCGCTGTTTGAAATCAACGATGCCGCCGCCGAGCGCAGCGATGACGGACGTTTCGACGACCTGTTGGCCAAGGCGGTCGTGCACCATGCCGCCTCGGCGTCCGGCTTGCCGGTGCCGCCGCGCACCGTCGCACTGTCGCCGGAAACGGCAATCGAAAGCTGGGCGCCGACCCGGGCGGTCGGCGTCGATACCGAAGTGCTTGAATGGATCGCAAGCCAGATGCGGGGCAAGCACCGCAGCAGCCGTACCCTGATGAGACTGGTCGCCACCATTGTGGGCGCGGCCGCGCTGCCCCTGGCACACCTCCCGAACGTGTTCGACATCGGAATTTGAATTCACTCGAGACCGCGGGCTGGAGCGTCCGTTCCGATTGAATCGGAATGGAAGCTCCACTTCTTTATTTGACGCGTTTTTTTCACGCGAACCGGTATCCACTTCGCTGGAAAACGCTCCAGGACGGCGGGGTCACTTCCCCGCCGTTTTTCGCTTGTCCCCTTCTGCATCGAGGCCGACCGTCCGTCCCGGAAATCCCGCCGCATCGAAATAACGCTGCGACAGCACGCGCTGGTACTTGAGGACGGTCCGCAGCCCGTTTGCCGCGGGCTTGGAGGTGATCGTTCCGTCGGCCGCCTTCGGGATAATGCCGTTGGGCAAGGCCTCCGACATCACCCGGCCTTTCAATCCGCCTGCGGCCGCGGTACGCAACCCCATCAGTTGCGCGATGGTCATGCCGACGTCGGCGTTGCTGACCGGCAGCGGATCGACATAGCCGGCCTTGAAGTCCGGCCCGATCGCCGCGGTGAAATTCAGGGTGTCGCCGCGGCCGAAACTGCCGTGCATGCCCTGGCCCTGCCGCAGCACCGTATCGGCGACTTCGACCGAGCAATTGGTCGGTTCGTCACAACCGGTCGCATAAGAACGGAAATTGACCACGATCGAGGGGGTCGGCGTGACCGCCTTGCCCTTGAGACCGAGCTGCGACATTTCCAGCGTGCCGGGGAACCGCCCGAGTTTATCATCGACGAAAAGCCCGCTGACGTAATCCTGCGCGAGCAACGCCTTGATCGTGCGCGCCGCCAGTTTCTTGTCCCGGTTCGGCAAATAGATCAGATCCGACCCACCATTGGTGGCAACCACGAGGTCGGGCTTGTCCGGATCATTGCCGAGCAGGCCGTTGCCGGCCTTGGGATGCGTATTTTCGGCAATGCGCGCGTTCTTGTTGTTTGGATCGAACAGCGGCAGGTCAAGCGCCTTGGCGAGATCGATCGCGAGAAAGCCCATCGGGAGGAAGTCCTTCGGCGTGTCGTCGTAGCTTCCTTTTGCCGCGGGACTGGATTTGCTCTCCTTTGAAATCGTCGAGAAGCCGTGGTCGGATGTGATGATGATGTTGGTGCTCGCGGCAAGGCCGAGATCGTCGAGCGCCTTGCGCAGTTGCGCCAGATTGTCGTCGGCATTGCGGATGCCGGCCAGCGAGGTGGGACCGTTGATGCCGGGGGTCACGGTGTTGAGACTATCGCCTTGATTGTGCTGGCTGCCGTCCGGATCGCGCGACCAGAACACCAGCACGAACGGCTTGTTGCGGGCCTTGAACATCGGCAGCACGACCTTGGTGGCGACATCGGCGAAATAGGCCTGCTGGATGGTGTTTGGCACCAAGGTACCCGGCGTCCTGGCGTCGCCGATCTTGGCATGCTCGCCGCGCGAGGGCGTGACCAGCGGAAGGTTGGCCCTGGTCAGCGCTTCCTGCATCTCCTGCGAAAGCGGCACGCCCTTCTTCGTGTCGCCGGTGGCGTCATCGATCACGATTGAATGCAGGCCGTCGGCGCCGGTCTTGTCGGTGTGGTCGAAAATCAGGGTGGGGCCCACTTTGCCCATCGCGGCCGTGCTGTAGCCTTTGGCGCGCGCCATTTTCAGCACGGTTTCCTCATTCAGATAGTCGCCGCCGAAATGCTCATCGACATCGTGGAGAACCGGATCGGCCTCCAGGAACGGCGTGACGGTGCCGCCCGCGGCCTCGACCGGATAACCGGTGTAGATCGTGTTGCTGAAATCGCCGGTATCGCCGAGATAGTGGCCGGTCGCCATCGCGGAGGCGTTGGCGGTGGTAAAGGTCGGAAACAGCGAGTGTGAATTCCTGAAATTGACGCCCTTGTCGCGGACTTCGGCCATCGTCGGCGCCGTCTGCGGTGTCACGATCCGTCCCCGCAATCCGTCCGGCACGAACAGAATGAGATTCCTGGGCCGGTCATTTTGCGCCGATGCAGCAGTCGCGAACAGCATAGTCAGGCCGGCGGTGAGCAACAGGGTTGCGCGGCGCATCAAAATCTCTCCATGACGAGCAGAATTCTGCCTAGACCGTTGCCTCTCTTTAGTTTTTCTGCGCGACGGAATTGTTACAGGCAAGCGTGCGCGCTTCAAGGGCTGTCCCGAGCAAGGCTGATCCTCTCGGCACCTGGTTCAACGGATATTGTTATTTCGGTCGTCCGGCGTTTGCCCGACAATTATACGCCCTCCGAAACCCGGCGGCTTGAGCATCTTCCTCGGAACAAAACCAGCGATCCGGTTTGGCCAGGGCAGGATAGTTGCGGCACCCCTGCATCTGATAGACGCCGACATTGCCGGTGACGCGCGCGCGTATGGCATGCTTGGCCTTGATGCTGCACCCGGACGGCATGGCGGGATGATCGGGGAACAGCACGTCGCGTATCTCGCGATCCTTGTCCGCTCGGCACGATCCGCCCAGCAGGGCGCCGTCCTTTCGTCCATGGCGGAACTCCTGCGGTGCTACAAAGCAGCCTTTCCAAAGTCCCCGGCGATCAGCTTTCGCAGCCGCTTCATCGTCCTTGAATCGCCCTTTCGCTGAGGGTTCAGAATTCAAGGCGAAACCCTGGCGAACGAGGAGCCTGGTTCAGACTGACGGTTTCGCCTTCAACCGTGCAGATGCCAATATGTCGTTTCCGGTAGCTGACATCGGCCCCCAGATCCTCACAGTGGACCTGGTGGTTGCCGATCAAGTTCGTCAGTTGATCGCGCGCTGCAACGCCGCAAGCCCATGTATCAGCGTGTTCGTCGATGCATATCTGGTCAAACTCCGGCGCATCAATGCCGTCGAGCCTGTAGGTTACGTCGGCGAGCTGAATGGTGCGTCCGTCCCTGACGATCGGGTTGGCAGCCCAGCTCTGGCTTGCCGAGAGCAATGCCACTATGAAGATCAACGAACGCATCGATGGGTCGCTCTGGCAATAAGAGAACGCGGGTGGCAGCATTCTAGGGTGCAGTTGAAGATGGGACCAACCGGTTTCTGGCTGGTCTTGTTTCTGGCTGGTCTTGCGGGATGGATTCCGGCGGATGAATACCTCCCGGAGAAGTGGGTTTCGGGCATATCAACCGTTGCCTCCGCCGGGTTTTGCTGTACGACGGAATTGTTACATCCGCCCCCGCGTGCCAGATTGGCCGTGAGTGCCCCGCCCAAAGGTTGCAAGTAAACAAGCCCATGTTCAAACGAATTCTGATCGCCAACCGCGGCGAGATCGCCTGCCGGATCATCAAGACTGCCCGCCGCATGGGAATAGAAACGGTCGCGGTCTATTCCGAGGCCGACCGGGACGCGCTCCACGTCGAAATGGCCGATGATGCCGTTCTGATCGGGCCGCCGGCGGCGGCCGAAAGTTACCTGTTGATCGACAAGATTATCGAGGCCTGCCGCAAGACCGGCGCCGAGGCCGTGCATCCGGGCTATGGATTCCTGTCCGAGCGCGAGGCTTTTCCTCGCGCGCTGGCGAAGGCCGGAATCGTCTTCGTCGGACCCAATGCGGGCGCCATCGCCGCGATGGGCGACAAGATCGAATCCAAGAAAGCCGCCGCCAAGGCCGACGTCTCCACGGTGCCGGGCCATCTCGGCGTCATCGAGGACGACAAGCATGCCGTCAAGATCGCCGATGAGATCGGCTATCCCGTCATGATCAAGGCCTCCGCCGGCGGCGGCGGCAAGGGGATGCGGATCGCGCATTCGACCTCGGAAGTTGCCGAGGGATTCGGTCTGGCCAAAGCCGAAGCCAAATCGTCGTTCGGCGACGATCGCGTTTTCATCGAGAAATTCATCGTCGATCCCCGCCATATCGAAATTCAGGTGATCGGCGACAAACATGGCAATGTGATCTATCTCGGCGAGCGCGAATGTTCAATTCAGCGCCGGAACCAGAAGGTCATCGAGGAAGCGCCGTCGCCGTTGCTCGACGAGACCACCCGTCGCAAGATGGGCGAACAGGCCGTAGCCCTCGCCAGGGCCGTCAATTACAATTCCGCCGGAACCGTCGAGTTTGTCGCAGGGCAGGACAAGAGCTTCTATTTCCTGGAGATGAACACGCGACTGCAGGTCGAGCATCCGGTGACCGAATTGATCACCGGAATCGATCTCGTCGAGCAGATGATCCGCGTCGCGGCCGGTGAGACGCTTTCGCTGGCGCAGAAGGATGTCACGCTGACCGGATGGGCAGTGGAATCGCGGGTCTATGCGGAAGATCCGTTCCGCAACTTCCTGCCCTCGGTCGGGCGGCTGGTCAAATATCGCCCGCCGGTCGAAAGCAGCATCAACGGGACAACCGTTCGCAACGATACCGGCGTGCAGGAGGGCGGCGAGATTTCGATCTATTACGATCCGATGATCGCCAAGCTTGTGACCCACGCGCCGTCGCGCGCCGCCGCTATCGAGGCGCAGGCGACCGCGCTCGATTCGTTCTACATCGACGGCATTCGCCACAACATTCCGTTCCTGTCGGCGCTGATGCACCACCCGCGCTGGCGCGAGGGCAATCTTTCCACCGGCTTCATCGCCGAAGAGTTTCCGAAGGGTTTTGCGGCTCGGGCGCCGGAGGGCGAGATCGCACGCCGGTTAGCCGCGGTCGCGGCGGCCATCGATCATGTGCTCGGCGAACGCAAGCGGCAGATTTCCGGCCAGATGATCGGCCGCCCGGTGAAGCGCGAACGCCGCCGCGCGGTTTGGCTGGACCGCCATGAAATCGCGCTCGATGTTGCCCGCGAAGCCGATGATATCGCGGTGCGCTTTATCGGCGCCGACGGCGCGCCCGGCAATCGGCATCATCTGGTTTCGCCATGGAAGCCCGGCGATCCGGTCTGGCAGGGCACCATCGACGGCCATCTGGTGGCGATGCAGGTGCGCCCGATCGCCAATGGCTTCCGCCTTGCGCATCAGGGATTTGAAGTTGCGGTCAATGTCTTCACCGAATCGGAAGCCGCGGCGGCGCGGCTGATGCCGGTCAAGACCGCGGTCGATACCGGCAAGAAGCTGCTGTGCCCGATGCCCGGGCTGGTGGTGTCGATCGCAGTGAGCGAGGGCCAGGAGGTCAAGGCCGGCGAAACGCTCGCTGTGGTCGAGGCCATGAAGATGCAGAACGTGCTGCGCGCCGAACGCGACGGCACGGTCAAGAAAATTCATGCGGCCGCCGGCGCCACGCTGGCCGTCGACGCACTGATTCTGGAATTCGCCTAGCGATGTGAGGCCCGTCATTGCGACCCGGTGGTTCCTGGCAACGACGACACATGACAAACTCCAAGGATTTCGCGATGACCTTTCGAAAGCGCCGCGATGCAATGCGTTCGATTTTGTCGGGATCAACCTGTATTCGACCCGGGTCGGTCTATGATGCGATTTCGATCCGCATGGCGGAGGACCTCGGCTTCGAGGTTGGCATGTTCGGCGGATCGGTCGCATCGCTTGCGGTCCTGGGCGATCCCGATATTGCACTGATCACGCTGACCGAACTCGCCGAACAGATGCGCCGGATGTCGCGCGCGGCCAAACTGCCAGTGCTGGTCGATGCCGACCACGGCTACGGCAACGCGCTCAATGTCCGCCGCACGGTTGAGGAACTGGAGGCCGCCGGTGCTGCGGGCCTCACCATCGAGGACACCTTGCTGCCGCAGGCTTTTGGCCAACCCGGGGTGCAACTGATCTCGCTGGAGGAGGGCGTCGGCAAGATCAAGGCGGCGCTGGACGCGCGCGCCGATCCGGCTCTGGTGATCATGGCGCGCACCGGCGCTGCGTCGGTCTCCGATCTCGATGACGCGATCGCGCGTGCAAAGGCCTATCAAGCCACCGGCGTCGATGCCTTGTTCTTCACCGGCATCAAAACACGTGCCGAGCTGGAGGCGATCTGCGGGGCGACGACGCTGCCGATCGTGCTCGGCGGCTTCCCCGAAGAACTGGTCGATCGGGACTATCTTGCCGGCCAGCGGGTGCGGATCGCTTTGCAGGGCCATGCGCCGTTCGCGGCCGCGACGCAAGCGGTCTATGCGACGCTTAAAGCGCTGCGCGACGGCCAGTCGCCCGGAGATTTGAAGGGCCTGGCGTCGTCCGGGCTGATCGGCCGCGCAACACGCGACGCGGACGTCAAGGCGCGGCTCGCGCAGTTTCTCGGAATCAGGAAATAGATGAGCGGCGCGATCCGTCAGGTGATGATTCAGGGCCGGGTGCAGGGCGTCGGTTATCGCGCCTGGGTCGAGCACCAGGCGAGGGTGCACCACCTGGAGGGCTGGGTGCGTAACCGCCGGGATGGCAGCGTCGAGGCGCTGTTTGCCGGACCCGCGGACACCGTGTCGAACATGATTGCGTTATGCCGACGCGGCCCGGTAGCGGCCCGTGTCGAAGCGATTCAGGATGAAGCCGCCGATTCCGATGCGCTCAATCTGCGATATGCGGGCGAGCGGTTCTCGGTGCTCCCGACGATCTAGTCCATTTATGGCGCGGGTATCAACCCATAGCGCAACATCGTTTGCTTCATCTTCGCCGGGTCGGGCGCACCGCCCGCCAGCAAGATTGCCATATCCCTGAAGTACTGCGGACCGATCACGCCCGGACTGAGCGTGCAGAGACATGTCGCCGGCTCCGGCGTTCGATTGGTAAAGCCGTGCACCACGCCGCGCTTGATGAAGACGGTTTCGCTTGCAGCCACGTCGATATCCTTGCCATCGACCCGCCAGGTCGTGATGCCGGCAAGGCCGTAAATCGTCTCGTCCCAGCTCTCGTGATAATGCGGTATCGGCATCCGCGCGTTCGGCTGCAGCGTCATCTCGAACATATCGAGGCTGCCGGCGGTGTCGTCCTTGCTTTGCAGGAACCTGAGCTGGAGCGAGCCGAGATTGATGATTTCAGCCATGGTGCTTTGCCTTCATCGGATTCATGCCGCCGCAGGGGCTGCTCTGCCGAACCATAATGCAGCCGGCCTGGCAACGCACGAACACCTGGAAGAGAACGCGCGAACCGGATTTCAGATCGTTGCTTCCGGCATGGATGCCTGGGAGCCAAACACCTCCTCGAACGCCCGCCGGAGCGCAATATCGACATCCGCCATGGTTGCGGGATGGCCGAGATCGGCGAGACTGGTAACGCCGTAGCGCGGGTCGGCCACGCCGCAGGGTACGATTGAGGCGAAATGCGTCAGATCGGGCGCCACATTGACGGCGATGCCGTGGAACGAGACCCAGCGCCGCATCCGCACGCCGATGGCAGCAATCTTGTCTTCAAAGCCTGCGCCCTTGTCCGGCCGTGCCACCCACACCCCGACGCGATCCTCGCGGCGTTCGCCCTTCGTCTCGAGCGCCGCCAGCGCCCGGATGATCCATTCCTCGAGACCGGCCACATAGGCCCGCACGTCGCGGCACCGCTGTTTCAGGTCGAGCATCAGATAGACCACCCGCTGCCCGGGGCCGTGATAGGTCAGCTGTCCGCCCCGTCCTGTGGCAAACACCGGGAAGCGGGCGTCGAGCAGGTCGCCGGGCTTGCCGCTGGTCCCGGAGGTGTAGAGCGGCGGGTGTTCCAGCAGCCAGACCAGTTCGGACGCCTGCTGCGCCGCAATGGCCGCAACCCGTGCTTCCATCGCCGCGACGGCCTCGAGGTACGGTACCAGCGTTTTGGAGACCCGCCATTCCACGCCGCCGGCGCCGGCAGGCCGGGCAAACCTGGTCAAATCGAGGTTTTGGCGGGCGTTAACCATTAGATAACCATAACGTGATGATCTGGAAACAGCAATTTTGCAGCGTAAGTATGGGTCGCTTCCCCAGTGCCAACCCTCGATAAAGTCACCGTCGATCTCATGGTGGTCCTCGGGACCACTTCGATGCCGGTTCATCAGGTGATGCGCCTGAGCCGTGGCGCCATCATCGAACTGGACGCTACCGAGGCGGACGAGGTCAAGATCCTCGCCAATAACCTGCCGATCGCCAGCGGCGTGGTGCTTGTCGATCGCAACCGTATCGCGGTCGAAGTCAAGCAAATGCTGCCGCGGCTGCCCGGCACCCGGTAAACCGATTCCCGGTTTACCCGCACCCGAAACGCCACGTCGGCAGGCCTTGTCCCTACATCATTGATTTGTTACATCCGCGCCGTCGATCCGGTGCGGCGCAAATCCCGTGCTGGTCTTCCAAGCGCTCGTGGCGGAATTGGTAGACGCGCTGCCTTGAGGTGGCAGTGAGTAAAATCGTGGGGGTTCGAGTCCCTCCGAGCGCACCAAGCCCTGCAATGATGATGTGCCGGCTCAAAGGCCGGACGTGAGCACGCGATGATCGTTGCCGCATCCGGCAGGCTGAAACCGGCATTCGATCACGAACAGGGCACGCGTTGCCTTGTTGTAACAACATCGGCGTACATCGACAGACGTAGGGAAACGGGCTTGCGATACCGATCTGCCCGCCGGACTCCTTCGGATCGGGTTCGATCAGGAATGCCGGGCCGGTCATCGATCGGAGCACACGCATGAGATTTCTGGGTTACGCCTACCGGTTCCTGTCGAACTTTGTCTTCCTGACGCTCGCCTATTTCAGCCTGAACTTCATGGAGAAATACCAGCAACGCGCGGTGGTTGCGATTCTGGTGCTGCTCTATGCGGCGATGCGCGCGGCTTCAGCGCTGCGTTCGTTTTATTTCTTCCAGCGCATCGAGCGGCTCGAACTCGAGGCGCGCCGCCTTGCCGGCGTGGTAGGGGATGGCCCGGCCGCGTCCGCCGCGCGCAAGCAGATCGTCACTGACGTTGGCACCCTGCGTCGTGACGGCGAAATGAAGTCCTATATCGATCTGCTGTTTCTTGCCCTGGTCGTGCTGCTGTGCGTGTCCAAGATCGTGACCGACTAAGCTGTCACACGTTTCTCTTCTTGACCTGGACCAGATGTCTCAGCGTGCCCGGATGGGCACCCGCTGCGTTGCGGGTGGCTCGGCCGGCCATCTTGGACGCGCCGGGCCTCCGGGCTCCTCCGAGATGGTGTTTGCCCCGGATCCCGCCGGCGTTGGCAGCGATCAGTCTCGCGATGCCATCCCTTTGGCTCAGCGTCGCGACGGTTTGCTCCGCATGATGTGCGAACGGAAGTAGCGACTGCGCCGTCGCACGCGGGTTTTCCTGTATCTTGAAAATGCCCTCCGCCGGTACGGGCAGGGCGATGGCGTCGCTGCCCGGCGCGAGCGGCGATGGCTGGGGCCAGGGCGCCTGCTGCGGGACGCCGCGCGGATGCCGTCCGGCGACATCGAACCGCTCGTCGGCAAGCGCCATCGACCGTCCGCCACGCCAATCCAGATCGGACAGCGAGGGCGCGGGAAGCGTGTCGGTCTGGGTGAAAACGAAATTACGAACCTTTGGCCAGTGCGAAATCGCCACGTTTTCAGACGTCGGATGCAATTGCCATTGCTGCGGTTCGGTCGGCGTCGCCGGCAGCTCCGGTGTTGCCGGCACCACATGGACGATGCGATAGCCTCGCGCCTTCAGCTCCTGCAGAATTCTCGGCAACGCGGCCACCGTGCGCGCCTGGATATCGTGCAGCAGCAGAATGCCTTTCCCCTTCGCCTCAATCCGCTTGATTGCCAGATCGTACACCCGCGATGACGGAATATGCCGCCAGTCGTCGGCCGGGAAATCGGCGCTCCAGGTCTGGATGCCCTGCGAGGCGAGGTAGTCTTCGACGCCTTCGGCACGCAGCAGGCCGGGGATACGAAAGAACGGGGCAAGTGCCTTGTCATCCCCGAGGGCTGCCTTGACCGATGCGATTCCGTCATCGATCTCCTGCCGGGCGCGCTCGATCGGCATTCGATTCATGCTCAGTGGATGATTCTCGCTGTGGGTGCCGATAGAATGCCCGGCGTCGCGGAGCTTGCGGACGCCTTCCGGATAGGCCCGGGCCATGCGGCCGATCTCAAAGAACGTCGCCTTGACGCATTCCGAGGCAAGAATTTCCAGAATCTGATTGCTGTTATGCGGCAGCGGTCCGTCGTCGAACGTCAATACCACCTCGTGATCTTCCAGCGGCAGCGTTTCGGGATATTGCATGGTGCCGATGCGAGGATGCTCCCGGGGATCGACCACCAGCGTTCGTGAGGTGCCGAGGGCACCAGGATGGCCGGGACAATCGGCGGCCGATGCCACTTGCGGGATGATGCCGACGAGCAGTCCGAGGCACAAAACGACCCATTGCCGCGTTCGAACACCAGCCAGCGCACTACCCATCATGAAACACCGTTTAATTCCCGTTCGCGAAAGTATAGTTACACAGCGCGCCATGAACGAGGCCTTAATCGTTTGACTTCTGCACCTGATTTTGGGTTCAACGGCCAGCATTGGCGCCGGGCGTGGCCGGAACAAGGTCGTGCGCCTTTGGCACAACGTGTACCACACGATAGTGATTGTCCTTGAGATAGCGCAAAAAAGCCGGCAGCATGGCCGCGGTTCGCGCTTTGGGGTCGTGCAGCAGGATAATCCCTTTGCCAGCGATGTTGAGCCGATCGGTGATCAGCTTCAATTCCTGCGCCGGCGTCATCGGATTCCAGTCACTGGCCCAGAGGTCGGCGCCGAACACGACGATGCCGCGTGATTGCAGCAGGTCAAGGATGGCCGGCGTGCTTTCAAAGCCGGGAAAACGAAAGAACGGCGTGCTCGGAACCCGGGTGGCCACGCCGTTAAGCGCCATTTCATCCGCGGCGATGCCTCGGTCGATCTCCTCGGTGGCCGCACTCAGCGTCATTCGCTTCAGGCTGGGATGCCGCCAGGTGTGGTGTCCGATGGTATGGCCCTCGGCTGCGATCCTTCGCACCAGGCCCGGGTGCTCCGATGCGGTCTTGCCGATCAGAAAGAACGTTGCCCGGACGCACTCATGGGCCAATGCTGCCAGCACCAGCGGCGTCGTGGCAGGCCAGGGGCCGTCATCGAACGTCAGCACGACCTCATGGTCGGCGAGCGGCAGCGTTTGCGGAAAGCTCTTCGATCCGACCCGCGGCGTGGTCGCAGCATCGACGGCGAGAACGCGTGAGGTGCCGAGCGTCCCCTCGCGCGGACAATCCGCCGCGTGGGCCGTCGCCGTCCATCCCATCAAGGCGACAAGGATGGCCGCCAGCACGTTCGCGAACGTCAGGGTCGGTTTTTGCGCGTGCTTGTTTATCATTGCGCTTGGCGTTGCCTATTGGGTAATGCCTGAAGCACCAGCTCAGACGAGTTCAGCAATCCTGTCAAACCGGCGAGGCGCGGCATGGCCGAAGATTTGGACGTGGCCCAACCCGCCGGTGCGCCGCTGCTCGACCGTCTCCCGATGCGTGACGAAAATGGCGAAATTCGCCACGAATTTGTCGAGGCCATCTCGCGGGCGATCCATGCCGCCGATACGTCGTCGCTGCGTGCGATTGTGGCGGAACTCCATGAGGCCGATCTCGGCGATTTGATCGCCGCGCTCGAGCCCGACGACCGGGTCACGCTGGTGGAACTCACCGGCGCGGATTTCGATTTCTCGGCACTCAACGAAGTCGACGACACCGTCCGCGAGGAAATCCTTGAGGAACTTGAACCGGAGACGGTCGCCGACGGCGTTCGCGAACTGGAATCCGACGATGCTGTCGAGTTGCTGGAAGGTCTCGACGAAGAGGACCAGGAAGAGATCCTCGAAAAGTTGCCGCCGTCTGAGCGTGATGCGCTGGAACGCAGCCTGGAATATCCGGAAAATTCCGCCGGGCGGCGGATGCAGACCGAGTTCATCGCCGTGCCGCAGGGCTGGAACGCGGGGCAGGCAATCGACTACATGCGCGATACGCCGGATTTGCCGGACCGGTTTTACGAAATCCATGCGGTCGATCATGCGCAGCACTGGCACGGCGCGATCCCCCTTGATGCGCTGCTGCGAGCGCGCAGGCCGGTGCCGCTGGCCGATCTGATCGACGAAGACCGCCGCCGCGTTTCGGTCCTGGACGACCAGGGCGAAGTGGCGCGGCTGTTCGGCAAATACAATCTTGTCGCAGCTCCCGTAGTCGATACCGCAAATCGGCTCGTCGGCGTCATCACCATCGACGACGTGGTCGACGTAATCGAAGAGGAGGCCGACGAGGACCTGAAGGCGCTGGGCGGTGTTACCAGCGACGAAGAATTGTCCGACAATGTCTGGACTATCGCCAGGGGCCGCTTCAACTGGTTGCTGGTCAATCTCGCCACCGCCTTTCTGGCCTCCTCGGTGCTCGGCCTGTTCGAAGGCCAGCTCGAACAGATGGTGGCGCTGGCGGTGCTGGCGCCGATCGTCGCCAGCCAGGGCGGCAACGCCGCAACCCAGACCATGACGGTCGCGGTGCGTGCCCTGGCGACCCGGGAGCTCGGCTCCAGCAACGCGTTCCGCCTCGTGATGCGCGAGGGCCTGGTCGGCTTCGTCAACGGTCTGGCATTTGCGGTTATCACCGGCATCGCCGCCGTGGCCTGGTTCAAGATTCCGGCGCTCGGTGTCGTCATCGGCCTTGCGATGTTGTGCAATCTGGTGGCCGGCGCGCTCGGCGGCATCCTGATTCCGATGGTGCTGGAGCGGGTGCGGGCTGACCCGGCGGTGGCATCGGGCACCTTTGTCACCACGGTCACCGACGTGGTCGGCTTCTTTTCGTTTCTCGGGATCGCGACGCTGTGGTTCGGCCTGAAATAGACCGATCTCTGGCGCGAAGTATCGTTAATCAAGCCTTAACGCGCATCGTCGACGATGGCAGCAATGCGATTGGCAGAAGTCGGGTCCGGTTTTGCGTCCCGGATCGCGCGCCAAGGCTGGGTCGAACATGCAGCGCTTGCGGCTGAAAGCGGACGGACGGATCGTCGAGTTGCGGGACGGGCAGGAGTTTCCGCTCGTGCCGGCAACAGCTTTGGCCGCGCCCGAACCGACAGGTCCGCTTCCGGCGGTTCGCGACCTTCGCCGGCGTGCGCGCCTGACGCAGCTGGAATTCGCAGCACGGCTCGGCGTGCCGGTTGAGACCATCCGAAACTGGGAGCAGGGCAAACGCACGCCGCGCGGACCGGCGCGGGCGCTTCTCGCTGTGATCGCTCATGCCCCCGACACGGTGTTTGCCGCCTTGGCGCGGGTCTGATCGCCCGGTGCATTGTTGGCAGCGCCGCGTTGGCGGGACATAATGGGCTCGGTTTGTTCGAGCAACCCCAACATGCAATTCGTCGAGGCCAGCGGCGCTAGAATTCCCGCGATCGGGTTAGGCACCTGGGAGCTGCGCGGGCGAGCCTGTGCGCGTCTGGTCGAGCAGGCGCTTCGGCTTGGTTATCGCCACATCGACACCGCGCAGATCTATGAGAACGAGCGCGAGGTCGGAGACGGTCTGCGCGCCTCGAAGGTTCGACGCGACGAGATGTTCGTGACGACCAAGGTCTGGACCACCCACTTCGCGCCGAACGACCTGGAACGCTCCACCAAGGAAAGCCTGACAAAGCTTCGGCTTTCCGAAGTCGATCTATTGCTGCTGCACTGGCCAAATCCGCAGGTACCGCTTGCGGAAACGCTGGGCGCGCTGGCGCATGTCAGGAAACTCGGCATGACCAGGCACATCGGTGTCTCGAACTTCACCGTGGCCTTGATCGAAGAAGCCGTCGCGGCCTGCCCGGAACCCCTGGTGTGCGATCAGGTCGAATATCATCCCTATCTCGACCAGACCAAGGTGCTCGAGGCCTGCGCGCGCCACGGCATGGCTGTGGTCGCCTATAGTCCGGTGGCGAAGGGGCGCATCAAGAACGACCAGACGCTGGCCCGGATCGGGCGGACCTACGGCAAGACCGCCGCGCAGGTTTGCCTGCGCTGGCTGGTGCAGCAGAATGTGTCCGCGATCCCGCGGACGTCACGGATCGAACGGCTGTCGGAAAATATCGACATTTTCGATTTCGTGCTGTCCGACGACGACATGCGCCAGCTCTACCAGATGGGAAGCAGCAAGGGCCGGCTCACCGATTTCGGTTTCGCGCCGAAATGGGATTGAGGCGTTATGTCCATAGTATCAAAAGCTAAGGAGGATATCTTGGCATGACGTTGAAGCTCGTCATCGGCAACAAGAACTATTCGTCATGGTCGATGCGGCCGTGGCTGGCGCTCAGGGCCAATCACATCGCCTTCGAGGAAATCTTCATCCCGCTTTATACCGGCGACGCGGACAAGAAGCGGATTTTGGGTTTCACGCAATCGGGCAAGGTACCGGCGTTGCTCGATGGCGACGTCACAATCTGGGATTCTCTCGCCATCATCGAATATGCCGCCGAACGGTTTCCGCATGCGCGGCTGTGGCCGGAGGATCGCACGAGCCGCGCCCATGCGCGTTCGATCTCGGCGGAGATGCATTCGGGCTTTGCAGCGCTGCGCAACGAATGCGGCATGAACCTGCATCGTCCGGTCGGCGCTATCACGCTGTCGGCCGATGCCCGCGCCGACATCGCGCGTATTGAACAAATCTGGATCGAATGCCGCGAGCGCTATGGAAAATCCGGGCCTTTCCTGTTCGGGGCCTTTGGCGGTGCGGACGCCATGTTCGCGCCGGTGGTGCATCGGTTTCGTACCTATGCCGTCGAGGTGGCGCCGGAGGCTCGCCATTACATGGACACGATGATGTCGCTGCCGGCCTTTCGGGAATGGACCAGCGCGGGCCTTGCAGAGACCCTCGTGATTGAAAAGTTCGAGACGGCATGAGCACGAATTGCGCCCCGTTGGCCGCTGGGGTGCCTTGACGGAGGCCTGCGAAAGCGGTCTGAATCCGAAACGGACTTAGCGCATCGACCAAAAGGGTATGACCATGGGAATTCTCGATTCGTTGGAAGATTCGCCTGCCTTCAAAGGCGCCCTCAGCCAGCTTGAGGGGGCAATACTCCCGGTCGTGCTGGGTGAGGTGATGGGCAATGGCGGCCAGGGCGGCCTCTCGGCGATCGTCGCCAAGCTGCAGCAGGCGGGCTTCGGCGATCAGGTCAAGTCCTGGATCGGAACCGGTCAGAACCTGCCGATCACGGCCGAGCAATTGCAGCAGGTACTGGGTAGCGATACCGTCAAGCAACTGGCGGCGCGGTTCAATATCCCGGTGGATCAAATCTCTAAGGTTTTGGCGCAGCAGCTTCCCAAGGCGGTGGACGGCGCGAGCCCGAACGGGACCCTTCCGGCATCGTCATAATGCGGGGTGAGGGTGGTTCCGGACGGTCCTGGCGCGGATTCGACCGAAACCGCCGGAATTCGGTTTATCGCACTGAAAAACCTGCAAAATTTGCGCATTTGCTATGTCCCGATGTAACTGGCCAAAAAGACCAGCGCTGTGCTAGCTTGCGGCAGGGTTTTTCGGTTGGCCATTTGCAGCGGGACCGTGAGCATATGGCCGACGTTCCTTGCGTGATGGAGAGGGCGTTGAAGCACAAATTTACCGTTGGAGAGACCGTCTATTTCACAGCCAGCAATGTCGCCCGTCCGGCCGCCAGCGGCACCTACGAGGTGATCCGGCTGCTGCCGACCGACGGCGACGACTGCCAATACCGGATCAAGAGTTCGACCGAGGCTTTCGAACGAGTGGCCAAGGAAAGTCAGCTCGACATCTCCTGATTGAGCGCGGGTTTGACCGGGCGAAGCGGTTTCGATTTCGCCCGCCGTCAAAAGGCCCCGTTCGCAGGTTCATTCTGCGCAGATCGATTCCGGTAAACCGGTATTCACTTCGCTGAACGCGTTTTATGCGGCGTTGAGGGACATCGCGCATGAACTGGGCGTGGGCTACATCGCTCGATCAACTCTGGCGTTCGCCGGCTTTTCCGATCTGGTTGACGCTGGCCGCGGCGGGATTCTTCGCGATCATCGTTCTCATCACGCTGTTGCGCGCCGAGAAATCGGTTGCCAATGGTGCGCTGACGGTGATCACGCTGCTGGCTATCGGCATCGCGGTGGCCGCCACCATCCGTGGCTTCGGTACCGGCGCCGGAGGCGGCAGCGCATCCGGGGAGACCGCATCGCTTCAGACGATCAATGTTTCGCTGCCGGCCCTGTCGTGTATCGATGATCTGGCGGGGGAAACCGTATTGGCGGCGTGCGAAAAGTCTTTGTTCGGCTCGGCGGAATCGGCCGCCGCGGCGGTGTCGTATGCGGCGTCGCTGATCACGCAGTTGACCGCGTCCGGTGATGTCGCCGCCGCGAACCGGAACATGACACCCGAGTTGCAGGCGCTCCGCCACGCGGTTGAGCGCGACCGCTACGGGCTGATGGCCCAGGCACTGGTCACGCGCGACCATTGCACGCTGTCGGAATGTCCGGCGTTCCGGGCGATAACCGATACGCATCAGATCGTCGCCAACATGGACGAGCGGATGTATGACGGTCTGGTTTCGCGTTACGCGCCGTCGTGGAATGTGCCCGCGGCGGCGGGAGCGGTCGCGGCCCTTTCGCCATCGATGCCCACAGGCAAACCCACCAACGCCGAGTTTCCCACCGCAGCCTCGATCCCGCCGGTCAGCATCATGACGCCGGAGCCGGGTCCGGCCGCGACGCCACCCGCGCCGCGTGCTCCGGCTTCCGCCGCCAACGCCTCAACGCCCACCCCGACGACGGCCCCCGTGCTGGCGGCGGCCAGGAAGCCGGCGCCGAGGCCTAAACGCACGCCGCCGCCTGCGCCGGCGCCGGTGCAAATAACGCCCGCCGCCCCGCCGCCGGCGTCAGCCGCCACCAACGATTGATCCTTTCAAAAGCCGCCGCTGATCGCTAACCTCGCAGCCATGCCTCTTCATCTCATCAAGCTTGCCGTCGGCTGCGATTCCGTCAAGGAACTCAAGAGCTGGGTCGCGGAGCGCATGCGTACCGCGAAGCAAAAGGGTCTGCCGCGCCATCACATTCACATTACGCGGATGACACCGAAACGGGACGAAGAGTTGCTGGCGGGCGGTTCACTCTACTGGGTTATCCGCGGTGAGATCGCGGCCCGCGAGAAACTCATCGCGATCGAGCCATTCCGTGACCGCGACGGGATTGGACGGTGCCGCCTCGTGATGCAGCCCAAGGTCGTCGCGGTGCTGCCGCGGCCGATGCGCGCGTTCCAGGGCTGGCGCTATTTCACGGAAGATGCCGCGCCGCCGGATCTCGGCAAGGCCACCGCCGCGAGCGTTGCAGCGATGCCCGAGCCGATGCGCAGGGAATTGCGCGATCTCGGGTTACTTTGAACCCTCGGCTGGTCTTGTTCTGACGCGTTTTCTTCGCGCCAACGACACCGAAACAGCTCTCACACGGCCAGATCGCCTAAACCCCGATATTGTCGATCAACCGCGTCTTTCCGATTTTGGCCGCCACCAGAATTCGCATCGGTCCGTCCTTCACCGACGTGATCGGCGCCAGCGTTTCGGCATGGCGTACCTCGAAATAATCCAGCGTGAAGCCAGCCGCTGCAATCATCTCGGCGCGAGCGCCCATGGCGGCATGGGGGTCGTCGCCGGCCCGCAAACGGTCCGCGCTCTCCTTCATGGCCTTGTAGAGCGTCGGGGCTATGCGCCGTTCCTCAGGCGACAAATAGACATTTCGTGATGACATCGCGAGGCCGTCCGCTTCGCGCACGGTGCGCGAGCCTGTCACCTTGACGCCGAGATCGAGATCCCTCGCCATCTGGGTCACGACCCGCAATTGCTGGAAATCCTTTTCACCGAACATTGCAAAATCCGGCCGGCACTGCGTGAACAGCTTGCCGACCACGGTGGTGACGCCACCAAAGAAATGCGGACGGAAGCGATCCTCCAGCCCTGCCATCGCGGGCCCTTCGGTCAGAATCCGGGTGGCAAAGCCGTCCGGATACATGGTTTTGACGTCTGGATTCCAGATCAAGTCGACCTTCTCGGCGGTCAGTTTGGCGACGTCGGCCTTCCAGGTGCGCGGGTACGAGCTGAAATCCTCGGTGGGTGCGAATTGGGCAGGATTGACAAAGATGGAGACGATCACCTTTGCGGCGCGACGTTTCGCCAGCCGAACCAGCGACACATGGCCGTCATGGAGTGCTCCCATGGTTGGCACCAGCGCAATGGTGGCTTTTCTCACGCGAAGGCCGTCAAGGGCGCGACGCAACGCAGGTACCGTGCGGACGATCATGGGGCTTCGCGACATCAGGGCTCGATCTGTGAGGTCAGGCAGGCAACCGCGCTGACGTGGGGCGGGGACGTCACCCTATCAAGGCCGGCGCTCCGTCGCCAAGCCGGGCCGCCGCCAGAAAAGGGCTGAATCGATCTTGATGAACACCGCCGCATGGGGGGTCAATCATAGACGCCGCCGAGCCGCGCATGCAATTCATGATTAAGGCAGACGATCAATGGTTTGAAGCTGTTTTCGCGCATTTCGCTTGACCGCGGTCGCGGGTAATTTGAAGATATCCACAGGGGTCGAAGAATGCTGGTGCAGACTAGTCAGGGGCAATCGGGCTCGGCTCATGTCGTTGTGCTGGGCAATGAGAAGGGCGGTTCGGGCAAGTCCACCACCGCCTTGCATATCGCCGTTGCCTTGATGAAAGCCGGCCAGCGCGTCGCCACCATCGATCTCGATTGCCGGCAGCAGAGCTTCACCCGTTACATCGACAACCGGCGCGCCTGGGCGCGCCGCACCGGCCTCGACCTCGAGGTCCCCGTGCATTGCTGCATCAAGCTTGGCGATACCATGCAGATCGCCGACAATGAAGCTGTCGAATTTCAGCAATTCATGGATGCGGTGAGCGCGGTCGAGCGGACGTTCGATTTCATCGTGATCGATACCCCGGGGTCCGACAGCTATCTGATGCGTCTGGCGCATTCGATGGCCGACACGCTGGTGACGCCGATCAACGATAGCTTCCTCGACTTCGACGTGCTGGGCACCGTCGACCCTGCGACCTATTCCGTCATCGGCGAGAGCCACTATGCGGAGATGGTGCGGGATACGAGACGCAAGCGCCGTCAGCTCGACGGTGTCAGCAGCGATTGGATCGTGGTCCGCAACCGGTTATCGATACTGGGATCGCGCAACAAGCAGCTGGTCGCCGACAGCCTGAACGATTTGTCGTTGCGGCTCGGCTTCCGCGCGATCGATGGCTTCGCTGAACGCGTGGTCTATCGCGAATTTTTTCCGCGCGGGCTCACCGCGCTCGATAACCTCGATGAGGCGACGCTCGGCACCCGGCCGAGCATGGGCCATCTGACGGCGCGCGAGGAGGTGACCAGCCTGCTGCGTCAGTTGAAACTGCCGCTCGATGAACGCGGCCGCCGCCGCGCAGCCAACCGGGCCGAGTGGTTCAACCAGGTCGACAAGCCGCTCGAACTCCACGACATCATCGGCGCCTGAGGCTTTGCCAGCTTAAGTTGCAAGTCGACAGATTTCGGCCTCAGTCCGGGCGGCCACGCCGCGGAAGCGAGACTGTTCCTTGAACGTGGATCGATGTCCCGGCGGAACTAACCGCAGTAGGTCGGTGTTTTTACCGGGTCTTTACCCAAGACCTGAACTCGCCGTTCATTTGCAGCGTTCCACAATTGAAACCGGCCCCCGAAATTTGATTGTGCACCTGCACAATAAGTGGGTGCACCGCACAACGATCAGGCGGTCAATTCACAATATTTAGCCTTCCTGTCACCTTGTCGTCACGTATATTGGCCGCGAACAAGTAAGGGATCGTGGAGCCCCAAACGTCGGATCTGATCTGGTGAGATCTGCGCGCAGAGGACGAACATGAAACGTGGAATTGCCGTTCTGCTTTCGCTTTGTGTACTGGTGGCGGTCGCCTATTTAACCGCGAGCAAATGGGCGATACGACACGAAACCATGACGTTCTACGATACGACCCGCGACAACCGTCCGGTCGCCGTGGACATCGCCGTGAGGCGCGACAAGGAAATGCAGGCGAGCGCCGGTATGATCACGCTGCCGGTGGCGATTCTCAATCACGGCAACACCGTCAAATTTACCGAATACTCGTTCCTGGCTAACGTTTTTGCCGCCCGTGGCTACCTTGCGGTCAGCATCCAGCATGACCTGCCGACCGACGCGCCCTTGGTAACCAAGGTCGGCGAACTCTATGTCGGCCGGTTGCCGCAGTACCACCGCGGCGTTGCCAATATCCGCTTTGCCGTCGATGAAATGAAGAAAGTGCTGCCGAACGCCGATTATGAACATCTGACCATGGTCGGACACTCCAATGGCGGCGACATTTCGATGTACTTCGCCAAGATGTATCCGGACCATATCAAGAAGGTGGTGACGCTCGACAATCTGCGCGTGCCGTTCATGACCGACGGCCGATTCAAGATTCTTTCATTCCGGTCGAAGGATCCGGTGTTCAAACCTGATCCCGGTGTCGTTCCCGATGACGAGGATTGCGAGAAGGCCGGGATTACGGTTGTGCAAACCGGTTATCAGCACACCGATATGAGCGATCGCGGTCCCGAGCAGGTCAAGCTGACGATCGAGGGCATGCTCGACAAATTCCTCGATGACGACAGCAGCTCGCTCAAGCCGGTCGCGACCAAAACACCGCCTGCCTTGACTGATCCGGGACCGGTGGCGCTCTATTCGCCGGTCAAGAACTGACGACCTGCATCGCCCTTTCAATCAGCATCTCGGGTTCACTCGCGCATGACGAGTATCGGCGTATCCATCGCGCATTGACCACTGCCTCATCCCGCGCCACATAAGGCTCGCAGCAATAGCGAGCGCCTATGTCCGGTGAGCCGACCAAACCGAAATCCTCGGGCGACGTGTCATCGGCGCGAAAGGCCGAAGCCGGCAAAGATCCGTCCGGGCGATCCGGTTCGTTGCCCGAGGCGAGCCCTTCGGCGTCTGAAGATATCGCCGCCTTCGTCGCCAAGGCACGCGCGATGTCGCCCCACGCTGCAGGCGCAAGGGGCCGGCTGATTTTCGCGCTCGACGCGACCATGAGCCGCCAGCCGACGTGGGACATGGCTTGCGCGCTGCAGGCTGACATGTTTCGCGAGGCGGCGGCACTCGGCAGTCTCGATATCCGCCTGATCTATTATCGCGGTCTCAACGAGTGCCGCGCCAGCGGATGGATCTCCGACACGGCGCAACTGGCAAAATTGATGGCCAAGATCGATTGCCGGGGCGGCAATACGCAGATCGGCAAGGTGTTATCGGAAGCGCGGCGGGAGGCCGCCGCTTCCGCGGTGCGCGCGGTGGTTTTCGTCGGCGATGCCATGGAGGAAAAGGTCGACGACCTCTGCAGCAAGGCCGGCGAACTCGGCCTGCTCAAGGTGCCGGTGTTCATGTTCCAGGAGGGGCATGACGGCGTCGCCGAGCAGGCGTTCCGTGAGATCGCGCGTCTGACAGGTGGTGCATGGTGCAGGTTCGATCCGGGGGCTGCGGCGCAACTGCGCGAGCTGCTGCGCGCCGCGGCGGCCTATGCCGCCGGCGGACGTGAGGCACTGCTGCGGTTGTCGAAGACCGGAAGCGGTGCGGCCAAACTGCTCGGGCAGATGAAATGATCGCGCCTTGATCTGTCGGAGCGCCCGCATGCTTTTTGCTGCCGGCCGCGCTATATTGAATTCATGCCTACCCTGATTGCCGGCGTCGTCGCCGTTATTCTTCTTTACTCGTTGCTGCAGATGTTTCGGGCGGCCAATCCGGTCGTGCTTGCGCGCGCGATCAAGATCGGCGGCGGCATTCTGGCGCTCGCGGTCGCCGCCTTTACCGGTATCAAGGGTGAGCTTGCGGTAGCGGTTCCGCTCGGCATCTTCGGCGCAGGACTGCTGGGCTGGTCACCCTTCGGGGCATCAGGGTTCGGCAATATCAGCGGCATGTTCGGGGGCTCCGGCGCCCGACGCTCGCCGGGACAAACGTCGCAGGTGCGCTCGCGGTTTCTCGACATGCGGCTCGATCACGACAGCGGCGAACTCAGCGGTCAGGTCGTAGCCGGGCCGAATGCCGGTCATCTGCTCGACGAATTCGACCTGCCGCAATTGACGGCGATGATGGCCGGCTTCGACGCTGAAAGCGTGGCGCTACTTGAAAGCTATCTGGACCGCAGGTTTCCCGCCTGGCGTCAGCACGCGCAGGGAAATCCGGCAGGGAGGCAGAGCCGCGCGGCGACGAGCGGCAAAATGACGGACGAGGAGGCCTATCAGATCCTTGGCCTGCAGCCGGGGGCGGGGCGTGACGAAATCGGTCGGGCGCACCGCGCGCTCATGAAGAAACTGCATCCCGACCAAGGGGGGTCGACGTACCTCGCTGCCCGTGTAAACGAGGCCAAGGATACTTTGCTTCGCACGCATAACAGCTAACTCCGGCAACGCTACCAAACGCCACTACCTGCGAGTTGCTTCTGCTTTTGCTCCGCTCGACGCCCCGTTGCCGCCCGCCGTTGTCCGGCGTGGTCGATCTTTCGCCAAGTAATTTAGCCTCGAAATCTTGACGAGAGGTTTGCAGGAGGCAAATTCGTCGTTCGCCGGGCTCGCTCTCACGATTGCCGTGGTGTCATGCGTCGTTTCCGTCCCGATTGAATCGGAACGGACGCGCTAATTCGCTACCTTTTGGGGGCCTTCTCTGGGCGAACCGCATCCGCCCCGCATGAAATGCGGGACAGGCTGCCGCAAAACGCTCTGATCAGTTCCGAACCGTGAAACAGGAAATGTCGGAGCGCTTCAATGTCCGGCACACGGCCTCGGCCTGATCGCTGTCGAGACCGGCAAAGCGGGCGCGATACAGCTTCCGATCGCCTTTGGCGACGACCGGCTCGGTAAACGGATCTGCCTTGCTGAGCAGGCCGTGGGCCTGGTCGCGTGCGACTTCGATCCGTTGACGTGCTTCGCTCTCGCTTTCCAGTGCGCCGACCTGGATGATCCATCCCGTATGGGCTGCCGCCGGCTTGATCGCCCCGTTTTGCTGAACGGCCTGCGGCTGGCCGTGAGGGTTCGCGTCGGCATAGGCCATCGCCTGCGGGGCGGAGGAGGGCGGCACGCTCGATGCCGGCAACACGCCGAGCAGGCCGTTTCCGGTGCCGTGGTTTGCCGGTTGCGGCGGCATCTCGGTCCTGGCGACGTCAACCTTGCTGGATTCGGCCTTGTTAAATTCAGCCTTATTGGATTCGGCCTTGGCCATGATCGCGCTGGATGTTTCCGGCACATCCGGGCGTGCCGGTATGGCGCTGGTGATGGGCGTGGCCGGCTGGGCCGCGCCAGCCGAGGCCAGCTTCACCTGTCCGGCCTTGATCTGGACGGTCTTCACCTTGACCGGCTTCATCGGCTCCGATGAGCCGGGGATCGCTGCAATGGACTGGGCCTGGATCACCCCGTTGGTGAACGGCGCGGGCTCCGGCTTGGCTTGCGGCGGAGGTACAGCCGCCGCTGCAGCCGCCAAGATCGATCGCGAAGCCGGTGCGCTCGAACGCACCGGCGGCGCCGCGGCCGGCTCGGGCGCCGGACGCGGCCTGAACCGCACGCTGGACCTGAACCGTCTGGGTCGGCCGGGATGCCGGTTCGGCTTCCGCAACATCGGCATTGGCGTCCGAAGGATTGCGTTCGGTGATCGCGGCGACGGTACGCTTGCTCGCGGCCTTCTCCAGATTTTCGGCGAGCAGGTTGCGCATGATGGCGTCGCGCGAACTGCCGCTGCGGCCTCCCATCACCACGCCGACCAGGTGCCGGTTGCCGCGGCGCATCGAGGTCACGAGGTTGAAGCCCGATGAGCGGGTGTAGCCGGTCTTGATTCCGTCGACGCCCTCGACACTGCCGAGCAAGTGATTGTGGTTGCGGATGGACTGGCCGTGATAGTTGAACGTCTCGGTCGAGAAATAGCGGTAATAACGCGGGAAACGATCCTGGATGGCGCGGCCGAGGATCGATTGATCCCGCGCCGTTGTCACCTGGTCATCGTCGGGCAGCCCGGAGGCATTGACGTAGACCGTGCGGGTCATGCCGAGCGCACGCGCCTTGTGGGTCATCAGCTTGGCAAAATCGTCTTCATCGCCGCCGATGGCTTCCGCGATCACCACGGCTGCATCGTTGGCGGAGCGGGTCACCAGTCCCTTGATGGCGTCTTCGACGCGGATGGTCTGGCCCGGGCGCAGGCCGAGTTTGGTGGGAGCTTGCTCGGAGGCATGCTCGGATACCGCCATTTCGGTATCGAGATTCATCTTGCCGGCGTCGAGACGCTCGAACAGCAGATAAAGCGTCATGATCTTGGTGAGCGAGGCAGGGTGGCGGCTCGCGTCGGGACTATTGGCGGAAAGGGTCGCGCCGGAATTGGCGTCGACAATGATGGAGGAGAATGCGGGGCTGTAGCTCTCCTGCTCCTCATGGTGGCGCGCATGGTGGTGATGATAGGCATGGTAGCGATGCCTGTAATGGCGCGCATCGGCGGAGCCGGTTGCGAAAACGGCTGCAGCGGTGAGGGTGACCAGCCCCAAAACGGAAACCCGCAGGACACGCGAGGAAGCCAAGGTTGTGCGAAGCATAAACTTCCCCGTCCAATTTCTATCTTGTTCACCGGTTCGTGAGGCTAAATTATGCCCATCTGCCGGCGAGGTTTCCTGTCCAAACTCCCCGAATCCGGACGGGTATTTCCGCCGGAACGGCCGATCTGATCGCTTTCGTAGCTAAGAGACTGTGCTCAGACGCCTTTTTGGTGGCGTATCCCGAACGCGAACAGGCACCGAATCAGGTTAGGCGGCCGGAGTTTCCAAATGCTTAAGCAACCCTTGCATCATCCATCGGTATTTGGCGCTAAATCGCCGCGATTTGTGCGTCGCACAAAAATCTTGACTTTATTGTGCGTTGCACATATAGTTTGGGAAGTCAGGGGGCCGGGACCTCCCGGCGGATCGGTCAACCATCAGTCTGGGAAAGGATTCCATCATGGTCAAAGTCGAAGACATCCAGCAGTACGGAAAAGAGCAGATCGAGACCGTCGTTGCGTCGGCAACGACCCTTCAAAACGGCCTTCAGGCCATCGCAAGCGCCTATGGCGATTACACCAAGAAGTCGTTTGAAGACACGAGGTCGTTCGTCGAGAAGCTGTCCGGCGTGAACTCGCTGGACAAGGCGATCGAAGTGCAGACCGAATATGCGAAGTCCGCCTACGAGACGTTCGTCGCCGAGTCGCAGAAGATCGCAGGGCTCTATACCGATCTCGCCAAGCAGACCTTCAAGCCGCTCGAAGGCATCGTGGCGAAGTTCACCCCGGCCGCTGTCCACCAATAAGTTGCGCGCTCGCTGCCGCGTGCATATGCGGCATGAGCGCTGACGTCGGTGCTGCTTTCCGGAATCAAAAGCCCGGCTTGGTTTGGCCGGGCTTTTTCCTGTTCTGGATGTGCGGAGATTATTTCGCGACCCGCGGCAACGCGGCTTTGTCAAATCCAACGGAATTGATTAACCTCCACTGGATCGCCGAACCGGGAGTCGGGCCCTCCGCAAGTAGCTTTTGGCCAATATTTGCGCGCTTGCGGCGAGCCAGCGTCGGACCCATATTCGAGCTGTCGGTCCAGCCGATGGGTCGGGCCGGCCGGGAGCGGCGATCCGGAGGGCGTGTTCGGGAACTTCGCGATGACTCCGGCAGGAGAACGTCACCCGGCCGCGATCCGGTTTCCTGTGGGGATGTTGAACACCTGTGCCATGCTGCAACTAGCTTCTAAATTTGATTCGTCCGTGGTTGCGGCATCTGCTCCCCGAATGGGCAATGATGAGAACCGTGGCGGCGGCGCCGGCGGTCCGGCGACATCCGTTATCGCCAAGGTCAAACCGAAGACCAAACGCCCGAACCTGTACCGCGTCCTGATATTGAACGACGATTACACGCCGATGGAATTTGTCGTTCTGGTGCTGGAGAAGTTCTTCCAGAAGGATGTCGAGGCCGCGACCAAGATCATGCTCCACGTTCATCATCATGGAATCGGGGAGTGCGGCGTGTTCACCTACGAGATCGCCGAGACCAAGGTGACGCAGGTGATGGATTTCGCGCGCAAGCACCAGCATCCCCTGCAATGTGTGATGGAAAAGAAGTAGCGCCGGACGAAGTCCGCCAAAACCGGAACGGGTTTTGCATCCTAATTCGACGATGGATCGGACCGGCACGTGCAATTCCCGGCGTGAACTCTCGATTTTGCATGGGGGTGGCGCGTACAGTCCGAGTTTGGAGCGACTCGCGGGGAACCGGTCTTTCGCCGTGATCGGATGTAACTATATGACCAAAGATATGACAAAGGTTGTTGTTGCCTGACCGGGCATCGGCGATCATGATGGCGGGGGCCACAGAGGACGCGAATGCCTACTTTTTCTCAAAGCCTTGAACAATCCCTGCACCGTGCGCTGGCGATTGCAAATGAGCGTCACCACCAATATGCGACGCTCGAACACCTTCTGCTGTCGCTGATCGACGATTCCGATGCAGCGGCGGTGATGCGTGCCTGCAGCGTCGATCTCGACAAGCTGCGCACCAGTCTGGTCAACTATCTCGAAACCGAATTTGAAAACCTGGTGACGGACGGGGCCGATGACGCCAAGCCGACCGCGGGCTTTCAACGCGTCATTCAGCGCGCGGTGATTCACGTCCAGTCATCCGGTCGCGAGGAAGTGACCGGCGCCAACGTGCTGATCGCAATCTTCGCCGAGCGCGAGAGCCATGCTGCCTATTTCCTGCAGGAGCAGGACATGACGCGCTACGACGCGGTGAATTACATCAGCCATGGCATTGCCAAGCGGCCCGGGGTGTCGGAAGCGCGCCCGGTGCGCGGCGTCGACGAAGAAACCGAGACCAAGGGCAACGAGGATTCCAAGAAGAAGGGCGAGGCGCTCGATACTTATTGCGTCAACCTGAACAAGAAGGCGCGCGACGGCAAGATCGATCCGGTGATCGGGCGAAATGCCGAGATCAACCGCGCGATCCAGGTGCTCTGCCGCCGGCAGAAAAACAATCCGCTGTTCGTCGGTGAGGCCGGCGTCGGCAAGACCGCGATCGCCGAAGGGCTGGCCAAGCGCATCGTCGACAGTGAAGTGCCGGAGGTATTGGCGGCCGCGACGGTGTTCTCGCTCGACATGGGCACGTTGCTCGCGGGCACGCGCTATCGCGGCGATTTCGAGGAACGGCTGAAGCAGGTCCTCAAGGAACTCGAGGCGCATCCGAACGCCATCCTGTTCATCGACGAAATCCACACGGTGATCGGCGCCGGCGCGACTTCCGGCGGCGCGATGGATGCATCCAATCTGCTCAAGCCGGCGTTGGCGTCGGGCACGATTCGCTGCATGGGCTCGACGACCTACAAGGAATATCGCCAGCATTTTGAAAAGGACCGGGCGCTGGTGCGCCGGTTCCAGAAGATCGACGTCAATGAGCCGACGGTGGAGGACGCGATCGCGATCCTCAAGGGTCTGAAACCCTATTTCGAGGACTATCATCGGCTGAAATATACCAACGAGGCCATCGAGGCCGCGGTGCAACTGTCGTCGCGCTATATCCACGACCGCAAGCTGCCGGACAAGGCGATCGACGTGATCGACGAATCCGGCGCAGCACAGATGCTGGTGGCGGAGAACAAGCGCAAGAAGACCATCGGCATCAGGGAAATCGAAACCACGATCGCGACCATGGCGCGGATTCCGCCCAAGAGCGTCTCAAAGGACGATGCCGAGGTGCTCAAGCATCTCGAGCAGACCTTGAAGCGCGTGGTGTTCGGCCAGGACAAGGCGATCGATGCGCTCTCGGCCGCGATCAAGCTGGCGCGGGCCGGCTTGCGCGAGCCGGAAAAGCCGATCGGCTCGTATTTGTTCTCGGGTCCGACCGGCGTCGGCAAGACCGAGGTCGCAAAGCAGCTCGCAGCCTCGCTTGGCGTAGAGCTGATCCGCTTTGACATGTCGGAATATATGGAGCGTCATACCGTGTCGCGCCTGATCGGCGCGCCTCCGGGCTATGTCGGATTCGACCAGGGCGGCTTGCTCACCGATGGCGTCGATCAGCATCCGCATTGCGTGGTGTTGCTCGACGAAATCGAGAAGGCGCATCCTGATCTGTACAATGTGCTGCTGCAGATCATGGATCACGGCCGGCTCACCGATCACAACGGCAAGCAGGTCAATTTCCGCAACGTCATCCTGATCATGACCACCAATGCGGGCGCCGCGGATCTGGCGCGCCAGGCGTTCGGCTTCACCCGCAACAAGCGGGAAGGCGACGATCACGAAGCGATCAACCGGCAGTTTGCGCCCGAATTCCGCAACCGGCTCGATGCCATCGTGTCATTCGCGCATCTCAATGCCGAGGTGATCGGCATGGTCGTGGAGAAGTTCGTGCTGCAACTCGAGGCGCAGCTGGCCGACCGCGACGTCACGATCGAGCTGTCGGAGCCGGCCAAGGCGTGGCTGGTTCAGCATGGCTACGACGAGCAGATGGGCGCGCGGCCGATGGCGCGCGTGATTCAGGAGCACATCAAGAAGCCGCTGGCCGACGAAGTGCTGTTCGGCAAGCTCAAGGGCGGCGGCCACGTTCGCGTCGTGCTGGTCAAGGACGAGGCGGCGGCGGAATCAGATCAGGAAAAGATCGGCTTCGAATATGTCGAAGGCCCGGTGACGCCGAAGCCGGAGAAACTACCCGGCGCGCGCAAGCGCACCGTGCCGCGCAAGCCGAAGCCTAGCGGTCCGAGCGGCGGGTCAAAGGGCCC
The DNA here is from genome assembly GCA_963813165.1 of uncultured Pseudomonadota bacterium. Lineage (GTDB taxonomy): Bacteria > Pseudomonadota > Alphaproteobacteria > Rhizobiales > Xanthobacteraceae > Bradyrhizobium. Next base: position 40,685 of record CAWEYJ010000015.1, read on the forward strand.
GGCCTCAAAAGGGCCGCTGGTCAAGGTCTAAGAAGGACCGAGGGCCGATATTGCCAATTGAATAGCCGGCGCGTCGCAAGACCGCCGGCTTTGTGCTGCGATATCCGGATGCGGCCCTTCATCCGCAAGCGGCGTTGGCCGCCGCCGGCACCGCGAGAAACGTGATCGTCGCCGGTGCCATGGTCAACATGCCGGCCGATGCCGGAGCACCCGTGAGGTGCGGCACGCGGTCCTCGGACCCGAGTGTGAGCGTATTGCCGTTGAGCCTCACCGTTGCGTCCTGCAGGCTTGCGGCATCGAGGGTGTAACGCTCGGAAGCGTTGGCAATCTTCAGTGAATGCGGCGCGTTGCGGTCGGTGTTGATCACCAGCAAAGCAACGCCGCCCGGCATCCCGCGCTGGCAATGGGCATAGACATGCAGGCCCGCTTGTATGGGCACGCCGGAATCAAGCACGGTGGTTCCCATCAATTGTCGCCACAACAACGCGCCCCAGTAGTTTGGCCGGGGCGCCAGCGTTCGCTCGTCGAGCAGGCCGTAATCGCTGGCCGCCAGCGTATTGTGCATCACGACCTGAACGCCGGCCTTGGCCAGCCGCCCGAGCTGATCGAGATACCTGAACGTATCCGTAAACGTTGCCGCCCAGGGATTTCCGCCGCACGCCGTCTCCGCGGTTTCGGTGAGCCAGATCGGCTTGCCGGGCTCAAATCGGTCGCGAAGAGTCCGGTAGAACGCCAGGGTCTGATCGGTCCGGGAGAGCCACGCTTCGGAAAGTGCCGCCTCCGGCGTGGCCGTACCGGCGCAGCGCTCCGACAGCGCTCCATAGTGATGGTACGAAACCGCATCCACGGCGGGGCCTGACGCGGCGAGCAGATCCGCAGCTTCCGGCGTTTCATTCACTGCGCCCGGGCCGAGGATCATCATCTCCGGAACGGTCTGCTTCACAAGCGCATGGAACACCTTGAAGTCGCGTCCGTAGGCGGCTGGGTCATAGCCCGCCGGGAGGCCGCCGATGGCGGCAAGGTTCGGTTCGTTCATGAATTCGGCGGCAGCGATGCTGCCCCCCGCTGCGCGCGTGAAGTCGAGAAGGCGACGCGCTTGATCCGGTGTCCAGATCCCTGCCGCATCGCGATTGCCAGCGCCTACCGCGAATGATGTCACGATCCGCGCATTGACCGCGTGGGCGAAATCGATCACCTCCCGCCATTGCTGACGGCTCAGGATGGCTTTGAATCCCGGTGGTGGCGCGGCGGGTATATTGTCCGAATCGGCAAAATAGGTGGTGTTCGCCCAGGTGCCGCTGACCCGCAGATAGGCCGGAGCCAATGCCGAGGCGAGCTCTCGCAGACGGGCATTGGTCAGATCAATCGGCGGCCGGTATTGGAACAGGTTCGAATTCTTGCCTCCCGGCGTGTTCGGAGGGTGCGCGGCCTGAACGCCGCGCTCCGGTCCGTAGGGTTTCCAGAATTCTCCCCCGGTAACCTCGACCATTTCGATGTTGTAGGACTGATAGCGCTCGTCGACCGTGCCGACCCGAGCCAGGCTCGCAGGCGTAACGGACAACTCGCCGGCGAGACTCGCGGAGCCTGCAGGTGCGGCAAGCAAGATCGATATCAGCCAGACAGATGTCAGGCAGGAATGCAGTTTCGCGCCGACCACGCGATTGTTGCGCATGCGAATTTTCCTGCGCCTGCTTGTAGGCTGCAGGAGTATACGCGCTGACGGGAATTGTCAGAAGGAAATAGAGCCTCCGGCGCGATTCCATCGGAGCGGAAAAGGGTTCTCTTGTTCAGCCTTCCAGAAGCTGTTTGATGCGGCGCTGAAGCTGTCGTTTCTTCTGCTCGCTGCGGCGCAGCCGCTCCGCCAGATCGGAGGCCGGCAGTTCGGATGGCTTCTCTTCGCTGAAGGCGACGCCGATGAAATTGTCGCGCCACCAGATGATCCTGGCAAGGAACGAACGGCCTTTTCGCGCAATAGCCAGCGACATCTGCTCTTTGGGCAATTTAACGACGTTGCTGAATTCGATGCGGGCGCCATTGTCGGAGATGTTGCGGACGATGCAATCCCGGGTTGCGCCGTGCTCGCCGATTTCGGCGACGCCGCCATAAATCACCTTGTCCCGCGCGCTCTGGCGTCGATCCAGCATCGAACAATCTCCCAATAAAGAGGGAGGACCTTACCCGGCTTCGCCGCGGACGAAAGGCCAGGGCCGCCAAAATGCAGCATTAACGTAAACCGATTTGCGCCACGACGGGACGAATTTCAGGCTTTCGGGCGCCGCGCGAACGCCTTACGCCGCGCTTTCGCGAATGCCACGCGCGATTTCCTTCTGCGCATCGAATTCGCGGCGCCGCCGCGCCAACTCTTCGGCGCTTAACAGCGCAACATTGTTGTAGTCGCGCTTCCAGGAGGCGTCCGCGCTCCAGCGTAGCGGCGATTGCACCGTGGTTTGCGGACCTGGTGCTGCCTCCAGCACGCTCAGCGCTAGCTCCATTGTGAAGGCCTGAGAGCCGGGGTCATGAGGCTTGCCCGCCGAATTGCCCAGCGGAAAATCGCTGAACAGAAACCGCGGCACCGCGGCATGTTCGACGATGTCCTTGGCGCAACCCATCACCACCGTGGAAATGCCGTTGGCCTCCAGATGCCGGGCCACCAGGCTGATAGTCTGATGGCATACCGGGCAATTCGGCACCAGCACCGCGGCATCCACTTGATCCTCGCGGCAACGCGCCAGGATTTCCGGTGCATCGGTCTCGATGGTGACGCGATGGCTGCGGTTGGTCGGTGCGCCAAAAAAGCGCGGAGCGATTTCTCCGATCCGCCCCTGGCTTGCGAGCCGCTGCAATTGCGGCAACGGAAACCACGTGCCGCTGTCGTCGGCCGAGGTGTGCACGCGGTCATAGGCAATGTGCGAAATCCGCAAATCGTGCGGCTTCGAGGTATCGCCGTCATAGACCGAATAGAATTTGGCCCCGCCATTGTATTTCGCGCCCGGGCCCTGATCGCCCTTGGCGGGATCGAACGGTGCTGCCGTCGTGACGAGGGTGACGCGAGACTGGCCAAGCGGCTTTCGCAGGCGCTGGAACGGCGCCTCGACATAATGCGCCCAGCGATAGGGCGTGGTGTAGCCGATTGCCTGATAATATTCGCGGGTGCGCGCCATATAGGGGATCGGCGCATCGTCGTCGGGCGCGAAGCCGAGGAGGTCGTCGGGCGGTGCGGTCATCTCTTGGGCTCCCACATGCGCGCCATCATTGCTGGATAGCTAGACAGTCCTCAGAGGGTGTCAAGCGGGTCCCACGGGAACGGGAAATGACGTTGCCAACGGTCATCGGTCTGCGCGCGGCGCTTTGCGTTGTTGTCGTGACGCTGTGCCAGGCGGCAGGGCAGGGCGTCGCCGAGGATGCCGTGACCGGCGGCGGGATCGCAAGGCCCAGCGTCGAAGAACTCGCCATCCCGCAAAAGTCCGCCGAAGCCGTTGCGGATACCAACACCCGCGAGGCGATGTGCCTGATGATCGAATCGGCGGCGAAGGCGGAGGATTTGCCGCTGGAGTTTTTCGCGCGCGTGATCTGGCAGGAAAGCCGCTTTCAGGCGGATGCCATGGGACCGGTGACGCGTAGCGGCCAGCGCGCGCAGGGCATCGCGCAATTCATGCCGGGGACCGCCAGCGAGCGCCGGCTGCTCGATCCGTTCGATCCGGTACAGGCGCTGCCGAAATCCGCCGAGTTCCTGAGCGAGTTGCGCGGCCAGTTCGGCAATCTCGGGCTGGCCGCCGCGGCCTACAATGCCGGACCGCGCCGGGTGCAGGAATGGCTCGCCGGATCGGGCAGCCTGCCGCTGGAGACGCGCAATTACGTCGCCGCCATTACCGGCACTTCGGTTGACGACTGGGCCGCGGCCGGCAAGAACGGCAAAACGCCCCATCGCGCGCCCGCCTCGAGTTGCCGCGAGCTGATGGCATTGCTCAAGCGTGCGCCCAATCCATTTGTCACCGAATTGGAACAGCGGGTGAAGCTTGGTGAGGCTCGGGCATGGGGTGTGCAGCTTGCCGCCGGCTTCAGCCGCGACCAGGCGCTGGCGATGTATGCGCGCGCGATCAAGCGGCTCAGCGCAGTCATCGGCGACCAGGATCCGAGCTTGTTGAGTTCGGTGATGCGCAATCGGGGCAGCCGCACGTTCTACCAGGTACGGATCGGCGCTGACACGCGGCCCGCAGCCGACGACCTCTGCAATCGCATCCGTCGCGCGGGTGGCGCCTGTTTCGTGCTGCGAAACTTCAACGTCGGAGGCTGATCGCGCGAACCGCATAACTGGCCTGACCCCCGGTTCGCTTGACGTTGGCCGGTTTCGCCAGCGTTATGCCGACCCACCCCATGTGATCCGGTTGCCCGTGCCGCTTCCCGCTCTCGATTCGTCCCAATGGCAAAATCCCCTGCGGACGTTCGCATGGGGAATGTGGTCGGTCACCTCGACGGTCCTCGCCCTCGTGCTGTTTGCGACCTATCTCGGCATCGGCGCGCTCGCGCATGACACACATTTCAGCCTGGGCTGGGTGCTGGCGAGCACGGTGTTCGTATGGGCGGGGCCTGCGCAGATCATCCTGATTTCGACGCTGGGGTCCGGCGCCACGGTGGTGCAGGCGGCCATTGCCGTCACCGTCAGCGCGATCCGGTTGTTTCCGATGGTGGTGTCGGTGTTGCCGATGCTGCGCCTGCCAACAACGAAGCGGCGTCACCTGGTGCTGGCGGCGCACTTCATTGCGGTCACGTTGTGGGTCGAATGCTTTCGGCTGCTGCCACAGGTGCCGCGCGAGCGGCGCATTGTCTTCACGCATGGATTGGGCACCGGCCTGGTCTCGCTTTGCCTCGTTGCCACTACGGTCGGCTACGGTCTTGCCGCCAATCTCCCGCAACTGTTCGCCGCGGCGATCCTGCTGTTGACGCCCCTGTCGTTTCTGCTCTCGACCGCGCGCAATTGCCGGCAGCTTGCCGACGTTCTGGCCTTGGTGCTGGGGTTGGCGTTGTTTCCGCTGACGGCGTTGTTGCACACCGGCGTCGATATCCTGATTAGCGGCGTATCGGCCGGTACCGTCGCCTATGGCGTTCACCGCTGGCGGGGGCGCGGATGAACGATTTCATCGGCAACTGGAATGCGCTGCTGGTGCTGCTGTTGGCGGGCTTCCTTCCCAACGAGGCCTGGCGGATGCTCGGGCTTTGGTTCGGCGGCGGCCTCGACGAGGGATCCGAACTGCTGGTTTGGGTGAGGGCGGTGGCGACCGCGATCCTGGCCGGCGTCATCGCGCAAATTCTGGTATTCCCGCCCGGGGCGCTGGCCAGCGTGCCGGGGTGGCTGCGCTATGGCGCGGTGGCCGCCGGATTTGCGGTTTTCATCCTGACGCGGCGGTCGATTTTTGCCGGCGTGGCGTGCGGGGAACTCGTGATGCTTGCTGGCAAATGGTGGCTCGGGTAATGGTCTCTGATGGTTCGAGAAAGCGAAATCCGCGAGGGCGAACTCGCCGTCGAGATGCCGCCGGCGCGCGACGGCGGGCTGGTGTTCATCGGCCGCATCCGCACCCCCTGGACCTCGCGTCTTCAGGCCCCGCGGCAAGGGCGTCACGACGGCCCGGTCTGCCGGCTCGAGATCTTCGAGCCATGGGTGCCGGCGCTGAAGGGGGTCGATTTCTACTCCAATCTCGAAGTGATCTACTGGCTGCATCTGTCGCGCCGCGATCTCGTGCTGCAAAGCCCGAAGAACAACAAATCGACGCGCGGCACATTTTCGCTGCGCTCGCCGGTGCGGCCGAACCCGATCGGCACCTCGATCGTCAAGCTGGTCGGGATCGAGGGCAATGCGGTTCTGGTGCGCGGCCTCGATTGCCTCGATGAGACGCCGTTGCTGGACCTCAAGCCCGACCGCTGCGAGTTCTCCCCGCTGGCGCCGCCGCAGGCCGGGGATTTCGAGGTGGGGTGAGGACGCTCTAGCCTTTCAGTGCCTCGACCAGCTTGGCCGCGTTTGCCTCGAGCACCTTGCCGTCTTCCTTGCGGCTCGCCGGAGGCAGCAGGGCAACCCCGTGATGACGCGGCATCACGTGCATGTGCAGGTGAAACACCACCTGTCCGCCGGCGGCTTCGTTGAATTGCTGCACCGTGATCCCGTCGGCCTTGAAAGCCGTCATCGCTGCGCGGGCGATTTTGCGGCCGCCGCGCGCGACATGGGCGAAATCCTCCGCCGAAATATCGAGGATGTTGCGGGCCGGCGCTTTCGGAATCACCAGCGTGTGCCCAGGACAGCGCGGCATGATGTCGAGGAAGGCGAGGACGTGATCGTCCTCATAGACCTTGTAACAGGGAAATTCGCCGCGCAGGATTTTCGCGAAGGGGTTGTTGGTGTCATACGCGGTCATGGCAGCTCCTGATCCCGGTCTACGTTCGATATAGTGCGGTCAAGACGGCTCGTCAGCCGCTTTGCGAAACGGTCCGGCCTCGGTGAGTTCGCGCGCCGCCTCGGCCACATAAGCGCGCTCATGCCTCAGATAGTCCGATACCGCCCGGCGGAGGTCGGGATCGGCGATGTAGTGCGCGGAATAGGTGGTTTGCGGGAGATACCCGCGCGCGATCTTGTGCTCGCCTTGCGCGCCGGCCTCGACCGTCTTCAGGCCACGTTGAATGGCAAAATCGATCGCCTGATAATAGCAGACCTCGAAATGAAGAAACGGATGATGTTCGATCGCGCCCCAGTTGCGGCCGAACAAGGTGTCGGAGCCGATGAAATTGATGGCGCCGGCGATCCAGCGGCCCTCGCGCCTCGCCATGATCAGCAGCACGTCCTCAGCCATGCTCTGCCCGATCAGCGAAAAGAAGGAGCGGGTAAGGTAGGGCCGGCCCCATTTCCGCGAGCCGGTGTCCATGTAGAAATCGAAGAAGGCGTCCCACGCCTCTTCGGTAATGTCGCTTCCGGTGAGGGCGTGAATCGTAATGCCGTTGGCCACGGCATCGCGGCGTTCGCGCCGGATCGCCTTGCGGTGACGCGAGTTGAGGGTGGCGAGAAAGTCCTCGAAGCCGCGATAGCCCTGGTTGTGCCAGTGAAACTGCTGGTCGTTGCGCTGCAGGAAGCCGTGGCCGGCCAGGAACTTGGATTCGGCTTCGCGCGCAAACGTGACGTGAGCCGATGAGGCGTTGGTGGCACCGCACAGCGCGACCAGCCCGCGCGCCAGCGCGTCGCCGATCCGGTCGGCGTCGTCGCCGTCGCGGATCAGCAGGCGCGGGCCAGCCGCCGGGGTGAAGGGAACCGAGGCCTGCAGTTTTGGATAATAGCGTCCGCCGGCGCGTTCGTAGGCATCGGCCCAGCCGCGGTCGAAGACGTATTCGCCTTGCGAGTGGGATTTCAGATAGCAGGGCACAATGCCGGCAATCGCGCCGTCGCGCCGGGCGAGCAGATGGCGCGGTCCCCAGCCGGTCCGCGCACAGGCCGACCCGGAGGCTTCCAACGCCGAAAAGAATTCATGCGAAACGAATGGGTTATACCCAGATGCTGAACCAGCGCAGGAGCCAGCTATGGCGGTGGATGAAGCCAGCGTGTCGAGGCCGTTGAGGCTATGAACGTCGGGGGTCGGATTGGCGCAGGCGTTCCAATCCTCAGCCGGGATCTGGCTGATAGAAGACACTGCTTCGAGGGTTATTTCCGATGACGCCATCGACGATGAGAACCGGCCACGCGTTACGATCAGCCATCGCACATGGTGACCAACTCCAAAGATCGTGCATTGCACCCACGACTTCAAGGGTGCCTTCGTTCAGGTTCCCGGCCGAAAACCCTCGAAAATCATCTGATCCGCGTGCCGGGCTGCCCGCGCGCGCTGCTCCGGCGTGCGCACGGTCCAGGTCAGCAAAGGCAGGCCAAAAACGTTGCGGGCAATCCAGGGCGCCGGGGCCGGCAACTCGTCGACCCAATAGGCGACGAAATGCGGCCGGGTCCGGAAGCCGTGGCGCAAATGCAGCATGCCTCTGCGCTGCGCGGGCGTCGCCTCCGGCCAGTCGGCCGCCTCATAGCTGCGTTCGGCAACGATGCCGCGGGGAAGCTCGGGCATCAACGCGCGCAATGCCAGCACCTGATCCGGGTCGAACGACATGCCGACGGCGGGTCCGCGATAGGAGGCGAGAACCTCCGCCATCCGCGCCACCAGTTTGCGGTCGCTGTCGAAATGGCTCTTGACCTCGATCACCAGCGGCACCCGGCCCGCGACCAGCGCGCAGAGGTCGCCGAGCGACATCATCCGCTCGGAGGTATCCTTGAACCTGACCGCCTTGAGTTCGGCCGCGGTCATGCCGAGCAGGGCGCCGCTGCCCTCGGTGAGGCGGCCCAGCGCATCATCATGATGCACCATCGCCTCGCCATCGGCGGTGAGCTGGATATCGCATTCGATGCCAAAATTGCCATCGATCGCAGCCTGAGCCGCGGCCGGCATGTTTTCGATGATGCCGCGCGCGCGATCGTGCAGGCCGCGATGGGCCACTGGCCGCGCCGTCAGCCAGTCGGGCGCGCGCACCGGGGTCTCCCCGTTACGAGACCTCGAATATCCCTTCGACCTCCACCGCCGCGTCGGCGGGAAGCGAAGCAACGCCGACCGTGGTGCGGGCGTGGCGGCCCTTGTCGCCGAACGCGGCGACCATCAGGTCCGACGCACCGTTGAGCACCTTCGGCCCGTCGAGAAAGTCCGGCGCCGAATTGACAAAGCCGCCGAGCCGGACCACGCGAACCACCTTGTCGAGGTCGCCGAGTGCTGCCTTGATCTGTGCCAGCAGGTTGATGGCGCAACCGCGCGCTGCCGCGTTGCCTTGCTCGACGGTGACGCCGGCACCGAGCTTGCCCTTGGCAATCAGCTTTCCTTCCGGATTGACGCAAACCTGGCCGGACACGAACAGCAGATTTCCGGAGCGCACAAAACCGACGTAATTAGCCACCGGGCTTGCGGGCTCATGCAAGACCACGCCCTGTGCCGCAAGTTTCTGCTCGATCGTACCGGCCATCTTTCGTCCCCATTTGATTTCAATTCGCGCCCGATGCAGGCGATCGGACCGGCTTTGTTTCGCGCATCGCGCAGCTACATGCAAGCGACGGCGGATCGGTGACGAATGTCGTCGTCGGTGGCCTATTGGGCCGGAACAAGCCAAAAAACATCTGCCATCGGCCGGCAATTCGTACTTTTCCGTGAAGTGGCCCTAGTTGCGGCGCAATACGCACGTCATTAATGTGACAACTCCAAGCCGAGGAAAAGACATGACTCGCTCGTTCCGGATTTCACCCCGTGATGTCAGGTCGCTGATGCTGACGGTCGCCGTTGCCGCGGTGGGGTCCGGTTTTACCGGCGGTGGGGCAGTCGCGGCGACCAGCAGCCCGGCGAGCAGCCCGTTTCTCGCGCATCAGGCGCTTTACGAACTCAGCCTTGTGAAGTCGCGCGGCTCGAACTCGATCAACAGCGCGCGGGGACGCATCCTCTATAATTTTACCGGCAGCGCCTGCGAAGGCTACACCTCGGAATTCCGGCAGGTTTCGGAACTGGACAGCGGCGAGGGCAAGCTCACGCTGAGCGATCTGCGTTCGACTTCCTGGGAAGACGGCGCGGGCAAGAGCTATCGCTTCAAGATCGAGTCACGGATGAACGAGACCGATTCGAGCCCGGTCGACGGCGTCGCGGAGCGGACCGGCGATCATGTCACGGTCAAATTGAAGCAACCGGTGTCGAAGACGTTCACGCTCGACGGCAGCACGGTGTTCCCAACCGAGCAGATCGAGCGCATCATCGCCGCGGCGCGCGAAGGAAAATCCGTGCTTGAGCTGACCGTCTATGATGGATCGGACAACGGTGAAAAGGTCTACAACACGCTTTCCGTGATCGGGCAGCCGATCCCCGGCGACCGCACCGTCGCGGCGCCGGACCCTTCCACCGCAAACGACATGATGAAATCGCTGACGCGGTGGCCGGTCACGGTGAGCTATTACGACCGTGACGCCAAATCCACGGACGGCGAGCAGACGCCGGTCTATTCGATGTCGTTTGAACTGTTCGAGAACGGCGTTTCGCGGGCGCTGGTGCTCGATTACAATGATTTCGTCATCTCCGGCGCGATGGGCAAATTCGATATCAAGGATACCAAGCCTTGTAAGTGAGCTTCGCCGGTCATTCCGGGGCGACGTGAAACATCGAACCTGGAATACTGGTCGCTTCGGACCATCCTGGAATGACGGCTTCAGACTACTTCTGCTGCGGCTTCTCCGGTCCGTCATAGGCAATGCCCCTGATCACCGCATCATTGCCGAATTTCTTGCGCAGATCGTCCATCGCGCGTTCGGCATGAGCCGAACGGCGGTCGAGCATGTCGGTGTCGTCAGCCAGCGATCCCGGCCGCAGGGCGCTGACGCCGGTGCCCATCAGCCGGAAAGCGGTGCCGTCGATTTCCCTTGCCAGCATCTCGCGGGAAACCGCGAAAATCTTCGCAGCCAGTTGCGTCGGGGCGTGGATCGATTGCGAGCGGGTGCGCTGCCTGAAATCGGCGGTCTTCAATTTCAGTGTGATGGTCAATCCCGAAAGATCGCCGTTCTTGAGTCGCATCGACACCTTCTCCGACAGCCGCCACAGCAGCTTTTCGAGGGTGGCAAAATCGCGGATGTCGGTCTCGAACGTGGTCTCGCTGGAGATGGTCTTGGCGCCGCGATCGGGCACGACGCGGCGATCATCGATGCCGCGGGCCAGCCGCCACAACCTGCGGCCCTCCGTCGAAAACTGCTTCATCAGCGTCATTTCGTCGGCGCGTTGCAGATCGGCGATGGTGCGAAAGCCGTGCTGCGACAACCGCTCCTGGGTCGCAGGTCCGACCCCGAAGATGAATCCGCACCGGCTTGTCGGCCAGCATCGCACGTGCCTCGATCTGATCGAGGGCCGCAAAGCCGCGCGGCTTGTCCATGTCGGATGCGATCTTGGCCAGGAATTTGTTGCAGGACAGCCCGACGGAAACCGTGATGCCGATGCCACGCTCGACCTCGCGGGCGAACCGCGCCAGCACTTTCGCAGGGATCATGCCGTGGACGCGCTGGGTGCCGGCCAGATCGAGAAACGCCTCGTCGATCGAAAGCGGCTCGACCAGCGGGGTCAGCGCCTGCATGGCATGACGCACCTCGCGGCCGACCCTGACATATTTCGCCATGTCGGGCCGGATCACGATCGCGGATGGGCACAGCGCCAGCGCCTTGAACATCGGCATCGCGGAGCGCACCCCATACGTGCGGGCGATGTAGCAGGCCGCCGATACCACGCCGCGCTTGCCGCCGCCGATGATGACCGGCTTGTCGGCGATTTCGGGATTGTCGCGCTTTTCCACGGTGGCGTAGAACGCGTCGCAATCGATATGGGCCAGGGCGAGCGAGGGCAACGCCGGGTGACGAACGAGGCGGGGCGAACCGCACGCGGCGCATCGTCTGGCCGCAATATCGAGATCGCCGAGACAGTCCCGGCAAAAGCAGGTCGGCCCGGCGAGTTCTGGCGCGGTGGCGCTCACGGCGCGCCGCGCCCGGTATGGCCCTCATCCAGCGCGTCGCGCGCGGCCGCGATCGTGGTCGGGTCGAGCTTCGAGGCGGCCGCGAATGCCCTCACGGTTCCGTCATCGCGCAGGATGAATTCGAGCACGCTGGCAAGAAAATGCGGATCGGCGGCGGCCGAGCGCAACGTCTCCGGGCCGATCCCGGTTTCGGCCAGAAACAGGCCGAGACGCTCGGGGTCACCCGCGATGAAGGAAAGCGCCTGAACCGCCACGATTTCAGATACTTCGCGGGGGTTGTGAGTGCGCTTTGTCATCACTGGTGTTTGCCTTTCCGTAACTTATGGTCTCTATTTTGGAACCATCATGCCCGAGTCTCTGGAACGTGTTCAAGCAAGCGGAAACCGGTAGCCGTGTAGACGAGGCTTCGTCTTAACGGGATAGAGCGAATCTTCGGGCAAACTGCGGCTTCGTTATTGAACGCAGTTTGGGTAATGCGGTGTGTCTTGCTCATCTCGCAGGTGGGTTTCTTGATTTCGGATTGGAGGGGCGGGATGGCAAAAACCGTCCTGATCGTGGAGGACAACGAGCTCAATATGAAGCTCTTTCGCGATCTGCTGGAGGCGCACGGCTATCAGACATCCGGTACCAGCAACGGTTTCGAGGCGCTCGATCTCGTCCGCAAGCTTCGTCCCGATCTGATCCTGATGGATATTCAGCTTCCCCAGGTATCCGGCCTCGAGGTCACGCGCTGGATCAAGGACGATCCGGAGCTGCGCGCCATTCCGGTGGTCGCGGTCACCGCCTTTGCCATGAAGGGTGACGAGGAACGCATCCGCGAGGGCGGCTGCGAAGCCTATTTGTCCAAGCCGATCTCGGTCGGCAAATTTATTGAAACTGTTCGACGATTTATCGGGTAGGGGAGAATTTCGATGTCCGCGCGCATTCTGGTCGTCGATGACGTCGCCGCCAACGTCAAGCTTTTGGAAGCGCGGCTGTCGGCGGAGTATTTCGATGTCCTGACCGCGTCCAATGGTGCCGAGGCGCTCCAGATCTGCGCGCGCGCCGAATGCGACATTATCCTGCTCGACGTCATGATGCCCGATATGGACGGCTTTGAGGTTTGCCGGCGGCTGAAATCCAATCCGGCCACCCATTTCATTCCGGTGGTGATGGTCACCGCACTGGACAGCCCCTCCGACCGCGTGCGCGGCCTCGAAGCCGGCGCCGACGATTTCCTGACCAAGCCGGTGTCCGACATCGTGCTGATCGCGCGGGTGCGTTCGCTGACCCGGCTGAAGATGATGACCGACGAACTGCGGATGCGCGCCATCACCTCGCTTGAGATCGGCGTGCAGGCGCCGGAGCGAAATGCCGTGGCCGACGCCGGCAAGGACGGACGCATCCTGCTGGTCGATGACCGGCCGTCGTCCTACGAACGGCTGGCGCCGGTGCTGAGCACCGAGCACACCGTCGATGTCGAGACCAATCCGGCCGAAGCCGTATTTCATGCTGCCGACGGCAACTACGATCTGCTGATCGTCTCGCTCGGCCTGGATAATTTCGATGGCTTGCGGCTCTGCAGCCAGGCGCGGTCGCTGGAGCGCACCCGGCAGGTGCCCATTCTCGCGATCGCCGATGCCGACAACAATGCGCGATTGCTTCGCGGCCTCGAGATCGGCGTCAACGATTACCTGCTGCGCCCGGTCGACAAGAACGAGTTGCTGGCGCGCGCGCGTACCCAGATTCGCAAGCGGCGCTATACCGACCATCTGCGCGACAACGTGCAAAATTCGATCGAGATGGCGATCACCGACGCGCTCACCGGCCTGCATAACCGCCGTTACATGGAGAGCCATCTGGCGTCGCTGGCCGAGCAGGCTTCGACCCGCGGCAAGCCGTTGGCGCTGATGATGCTCGACATCGATTTCTTCAAGGCGATCAACGACAATTACGGACATGATGCCGGCGACGACGTGCTGCGTGAATTCGCGGTCAGGATCCGCAAGTCGATCCGTGGGATCGATCTCGCCTGCCGCTATGGCGGCGAGGAGTTCGTGATCGTGATGCCGGAGACCGATCTGCATGTCGCGGGCATGGTGGCGGAACGGCTGCGGCGTTCGATCGCCAGCGAACCATTCGCGGTCAACAAGGGAACCAAGCGCATCGAGGTCACGATCTCGATCGGGCTGTCGACCCTGGACCGCAAGGGCGAGTCGGTCGGCGATGTGCTCAAGCGCGCCGACACTGCGCTTTACCGCGCCAAGCACGATGGCCGCAATCGCGTGGTGGCGACGGCGGCGTAACGGTTCTCATGCGGACGCGCGCATTTTCGCTCGCCCTTGCTTCACGGCTTCATATGCCAGCCGCTTGAACTCGAACGAGAACGGATGAACGAACGCCATCTGGCGCTGCGCCATCATGACACCGGCCATGTTCCGCTTCGGGGAGATCCACCACTGCGTGCCCGCGACGCCGCCCCAATAGAGTTCGCCGGAAGCATCGGGATGGTCGAGCGGCCCAGGCTTCACGATCAATCCGCCGGCGAGCGTATGCGCCTTGCCGGGCTGTTCTCCCATCATGGCAAAGCGGATCCATTGGCCGTCGGGCAGTTGGTTGGTCATCATCAACGCAATCGTCTCCGGCTTGAGCAGGGTTGGCCCCCCGGGCAGGAGGCCTCGGATCAACGCCACCATGTCGGGCAGCGTTGAAACCAGGCCACCACCGCCGTTGAGCCTCGCGATGGGGCGCAGATAGGCGCCGGGAAAGGGCGCGTCGTCGGTCCGGGTGAGGCCCGGTTTCATCGGGTCCATCAGGTCCGCACCGGCGTAATACGCCACGAGTCGGTTCTGATCCTTTTCCGGAACGACGAAACCGGTATCGACCATGCCGAGCGGGTCGAGGATGCGTGCCTTGATGAATTTATCGAAGGGCTGGCCACTGATGATTTCGATCAGCCTTGCCATCACATCGATGGCGAGCGAGTATTCCCACGACGTCCCCGGATGATAGATCAGCGGCAGACCGGCCAGCACATCCACCATGTCAGCCAGAGTGGTATTGGGATTGTGCACGCCGCGCTCGTTGAGGGCCTTGAAGATGGTCGAGCCAGGATCGAAAAAGCCGTAGCTCAGCCCCGCACGGTGGCTCAGCAGATGACGGATGGCGATCGATCGCTTGGCCGGCTCGGTGTCGTCCAGCGAGGTCGCCCCCGGACGCAGCACCCTTCGGTTCGCAAGCTGCGGCATGAACTTCTCGATTGGATCATCGAGCTGGAATTTGCCTTCCTCGAACAGCAATAGTGCGGCGCAGGATGTGACCAGCTTGGTATTGGAGAATACGCGGAAGATATGGTCCGTGCGCAACGGCGTCTGCGCCTCCTTGTCGGCCCACCCGACGCAGCTCACATCCACCAGATCGCGGCCGACCAGCACCGCCGAGGAAATACCGGACAGCAGGTTGCCGTCGATATACCGTTGCATGGCCGCGCGTGCCGGTTTGAAGTCGTAACCGCTGGCGCTCACTTTCAGGTCTTCCACCGTTATTGCCTCCCTGCCGCAGCTTCGCGACGCACCCCTCATCTCGGGGTGGGCGCAACAGAAAACGGGGCCCAGGGCCCCGTTCAAATCCGTCATCGGCTCAAGTGCCGCTTACTTGATCTTGGATTCCTTGAACTCGACGTGCTTGCGCGCGACCGGGTCGTACTTCTTCTTCACGAGCTTGTCGGTCATGGTGCGCGAATTCTTCTTGGCGACGTAATAGAAGCCGGTATCCGCCGAGGAAACGAGCTTGACCTTGATGGTGACCGCTTTGGCCATGTCAGAACCTCAAATATGCAGGGAAATCGAGCGCTGGCCCATCAGGCCCGCATTTGCGGCGCAACCTAGCTCCTGATGGCCCAAAGTCAAGGTTTTGCAGGCTGGTGACCGCACGATTCCCGGCGATTAACCCTCAAAGAACCGGTTTTTCGGCCGTGGCAGGCCGAGGTTTTCCCGCAAGCTCCGGCCCTCATATTCGCGGCGGAAGATCCCGCGCCGCTGCAGTTCCGGCACCACTCTGTCGACGAAGTCGTCGAGCCCGGCCGGCAGGTAGGGGAACATGATGTTGAAGCCGTCGCAGCCTTCGGTGGTCAGCCATTCCTCCATCTGGTCGGCGATAACGGCCGGCGTGCCGACGAATGACAGCCCGCCATAGCCGCCGACCCGCTGGGCGAGCTGGCGGACCGTGAGCTTGTCGCGCGCGGCGACATCGACCAGCCGCTGACGGCCGCTCTTGCTGGCATTGGTTTCCGGGATGGGCGGCAGTTGGCCGTCGGGATCAAAGCCCGATGCATCGGTGCCCAGCATCACCGAAAGCGACGCAATCGCGCTGTCGTAATGCACCATGCTGTCAAGTTTGGCGCGTTTTTCGCGGGCTTCCTCGACGCTGTCGCCGACCACGACGAAGGCGCCGGGCAGGATCTTCAGGTTGTTTCGATCGCGGCCAAGCCGGTCCATGCGGCCCTTGATGTCGGCATAGAGCTTTTGCCCGTCGCTGAGGCTGCCGCCCCCGGTGAATACGGCCTCGGCGGTCTCCGCGGCGAGCTGCCGGCCATCGTCGGAGGCGCCGGCCTGGACGATCACCGGCCAGCCCTGCACCGGGCGGGCGATGTTGAGCGGTCCGCGCACCGAGAGATATTTCCCCTTGTGGTTCAGCACGTGCATTTTGGCGGGATCGAAATAAAGCCCCTGTTCGACGTCGCGCACGAAGGCGTCGTCGGCGAAGGAATCCCACAGGCCGGTCACCACGTCGTAGAACTCCCGCGCCCGGCGATAGCGCTCGGCGTGCTCCATGTGATCGTCGAGCCCGAAATTCAGCGCCGCGTCCGGATTGGAGGTGGTGACGATATTCCACCCCGCGCGGCCATTGCTGATGTGATCCAGCGAGGCAAAGCGGCGGGCGACATGATAGGGCTCGTCAAAGGTGGTCGAGCCGGTCGCGATCAGCCCGATATGCTCGGTGACGCTGGCGAGCGCCGACAACAGCGTGAACGGCTCGAACGACGTGACGGTGTGGCTGCGCTTGAGTGCATTGACCGGCATGTTGAGCACGGCCAGATGGTCGGCCATGAAAAAGGCGTCGAATTTTCCGGCCTCGAGTTTCTGGATCAGCCGCTTGATGTGCGCGAAATTGAAATTGGCATCCGGCCATGCGCCGGGATAGCGCCACGCCCCGGTATGAATGCTGACCGGCCGCATGAACGCACCGAGCCGCAATTGACGTTTTGCCATCGCCTCATTCCGTGTTGGTTGTCGTTGGGTTGGAGATAGGAATGCCCCGGCCTAAAGGCATCATGCCGGGATGAGAAGAATTTTGCGATTTGAAGCTCGTTTCAGATGGAAATGATCTACCGCTGTCATTCCGGGATGCGCCTCTTGGCGCAGGCCCGGAATCCATACTCCCTGCTTGAATTTCGCAAGGAGGTCGACGCAACAAGCCATCGCGGGCGCAGGGGCTATGGATTCCGGGCTCGCGCTTCGCGCGCCCCGGAATGACGGAAGAGGGTACATCACGCGCGGTCGAGCCAAAGACGATAATCTCACATAGATCCGCACTCCCGCGGCGCGCTACGCCCGAGTCGTGCATGAATTCTCCGCCCAACAAAGGGCGTGGGGAATGCCGGGTGCCCGTTGCACCCGCAGCCGCGTGCGCGAAGTGTAGGTAGCACACGCGTTAGTCACCACGGTCGCACCGGATCACCCGGCATTCCCGCACGCGATGGTTTTAACAGCTTATTTCGCGCTCTTGTGTCCGCAAAATCTGCCAGAATGTGCGAACGGGCGGTTCTCAACCAACCGCCCGTCGCTGGATCTGAGCCCGTTCGCGCTCAAAGGCCCGAGAGCCTGACGGGGAGCGTGGGACAGATCCGGTGTCTTCCTCAACCCGAACAGTTGCATGGGCTTGGAGCCCGGACCGAGCAAGGAAGGGAGTTGGATGATGGCACAAGATGATCGCGTTGTCGCGGGGATCGATGTCGCTAAAGACAAGGTGGATGTTTGCATTCGCGCATTGTCCCTGCGGCAGATGTTCCCAAGCACCGCGGCAGGCCGGCGGCAGTTGATCTCCTGGCTGCGCAAGCACAAGGCGATCAAGGCGGTGATGGAGGCGAGCGGCGGCTACGAGCGGGACTGGGCCAAGGCGCTGCATAAAGCCGACATCGAGGTGCGGATCGTCGATCCGAAGCGGGTGCGCAGCTTCGCCCGATCGGCCGGGCGACTGGCCAAGAACGATGCGATCGATGCGGAGATGATCGCCTGGTTTGCCGAGACCTTCGGCGAGGTCAAGGGCCAGGCCGACGATGCAGCTCGCGAAGAGCTTGTCCAGATTGTGCGTGCGCGGCAGGCTCTGCTCGACCTGCAAACCAGCCTGCAAAACAGGGGCGAGCACGCGGCACCGGCGGTGGTGCAAAAAATGCACGGGCGATTGTTGAAGAAGATCGCTCTCGAACTTGCCGGGCTCGAGGCTGCGATCGCAGCCATGATCAAGGCGACGGCGCATTTTGCCGAGCTCGCCGAGATCATCGAGAGCGTGCCGGGGCTTGGCGAGATTACCGCCGCCGGTCTGATCGCGGCAATGCCGGAACTGGGACAAGTGAGCAACCAGGCGATCTCCGCCCTGCTCGGCGTCGCGCCTTACGACGACGATAGCGGCAAACGGCGCGGCGAGCGCCAGATCAAGGGTGGACGCCGCAAGGTGCGCAATCTGTTCTACATGGCTTGTCTCGGGGCCGCGACACGGCACAACCCCATGCTGAAGACCTTCTATCGACGCCTGCTGGCCAAAGGCAAGGAGAAGAAGGTCGCGCTTGTCGCCTGCATGCGCAAGCTGATCGTCATCCTCAACACCATGATTGCCCGCCGTGAGAAATGGGATGCCAGCCGCTACGCGGTGAGCTGACGAGCGCGCCATCTCGCGCTCGGTCCGCGACCGAGCGCTTGCCAAGCCACCAGACCGGTGAGCGGACGGGGGTCAAGGCCGTCAGCCGCCAAAGGCGGGGGCGCGCAGCGCCAGCCTTGAGCCTCGGCCGATCACCGGGCTACTTCAACAACACAGTTGCTCCCTGGTGACCGGGCTTTGTTGCCACCATGGCCTCGCGGAGTTGCCTCTGCGAAACTTGACGCCAGCGTCGGGGCGTCAGGACCACACGACTTCACCGTCCGCAAGGAAAGCGCTCTCGTCAGCGGCGCCGCTTGCGTCCATCGCATCCCGCACCCTACGTCCGTGACGATCGCGAAACGCCCCTTTGTGTGGGCCGGGATGGCGAGAGATATGCAGGTGATTTGGGTCCGGGGTCAAGAGAAATTCGGTAAATCCGAAATAGATCATCTTTGAGGTCTGGCAACTGAAAATCGCTCGGTGAGGCTCCTACCCCAAACGGAGCGACGGGTTGTGGAGAGTTTTGAGCGCGTAGCCCGCATGAGCGCAGCGAGATGCGGGAAACCGGAAAATCAGAAGACCCGGATGTCGCTACGCTCATCCGGGCTACGCTTGCTCGTCGGGGTAGAATTCCCCCTTCCAGGATCGGCGGGCGTATGACCTAATCCGGCGCGAACGGGGGGTAGAAAATGGCCGACGATCCTACGGATGCCGCGCTCGCAAAAGAGAAGTTCGAGTTCGAAAAGAAGAAATGGGAGGACGAAAAAGAGCTGCGGCGGCAGGAGAACCTGCTCAAGCAGGCCGAGATGGACGCCAAGGTAAAGGAACAGACCGCCCTTCGCGTGCTGATACCGGTCGCCGCAGTCATCGTCGGCGCCATTCTGGCGGGGGCCGCGAACGTGGCGGTTGAGATGACGAAAGGGATTGAAGAAAGCAAAATAGAGGACAAGAAAGAGCGCGACGGCCATACACTGCAGGACGAGAAAGGAAAAGCGGATCGCCAGCTCGAGCGCGACAAGGCAGAGGGGGCCAGGATCGCCGCGGCCATCAAAGGAGATGCTGATCAAACGAAAGATAACCTGAAGCTGTTGGTCGATGTCGGTCTCATCGAGGACGAAAAACGCAAGGCGCGTCTCATCGAATATTTCAAGTCCAGACCGGGCGGTCAGGGTGCCGGCGCAGTTCCGAGCCCGCCGTCCCCGGAGCCCCCTCAACCGCCCCAGCCCCAGAGCGAGGCGACTCGTGACATCGTGAGGTATCAAAGCGGCTGGGTTGGGGGCGGGCATAATCAAAACGATGAATGCGAGAAGGGTCGACAGCTGCTGCAGGGTAAATTCGCTGGCAAAACGCTAAAGCTCCTGTCCTCTGACGAGCAGAACAACAAGGATTTTCTCGGGCACGTGACCTACAATTACGGCTGCGTTTTCCAGGTAGGTTGATCCCGGACAGAATTACGGACCCAGGCGCCGGGATGGTCGGGCTTTAGTTCAGCCGTCGAACTCTTGGTTTCAAATACTTCCCGAGCCAGGCCGCGTCGTGTTGATTCAGGGAAAATACAAATCGTTCTGCTTGGGCGGCAGTCGATACATTTAGCCGCCTCGCGAACTGGCGATCGGGCAAAGTCCCAAGAGCAGCCAAATTGCTGGCATGCGCGGCTGCAATGAAAGCAATCTTTGGCGATAGCGGCAAATCCAAACGGCGCCTGGACCATCGTACCCGTTTATTCTGATTAGAGGCCGATCAGCGAGCAACAGCGGCGGAGAGGGGGTGGCCAATGTCCTGACAATCCAAGCAGACTTCACCAACGGGCCGCCGACGGTCGGATTGTCAACTAGTCTCTGAATAATTTTGAGCGCTCTGTCCTCAAGTTTGACGCCAGACCGACCTTCGTAAAACTCTGACGGAAGAGAGGTGACTCCTTGCTTTCGGAGCGCCGCAGTTATTTCTGGATCAGTATTCAATTTCTCTGAGAAACTTTGTTTGCCGTTGACGTTGCCCCCGACTTTTATCCAGTAGAACCTAGAGTCTGGCGGTTGGCATCCTGCACAGTTTGAGCAATGGGCCAAGGCGCGGAGCCCCTTTCGAGCGCAGCGGCTTGGTCCCGTTGCGGTGAGAATGTGGCCGCGTAGACGGCTGGCGCCAGCCAGCCGATGCCCGAGTGGGGCCGAACATTATTGTAGTCGCGTCGCCAGTCCTCAAGCGCGAGGCGCGCCTGTGGCAGGGACGTGAACAGTGTCTCGTTCAAAAACTCGTCCCTCAGACGCCCATTGAAGCTCTCGACGAAGGCGTTCTGCATGGGCTTGCCCGGTGCGATGTAGTGCCATCCCACCCGGGTTTGCTCGGACCAGCCCAGGATCGCATTGCTGGTCAGCTCGGTCCCATTGTCGCTCAGGATCGTCCTGGGCCTGCCGCGCCTGGCGATCAGGAGATCGAGTTCGCGCGCCACCCGGAGGCCGGACAGCGAGAGGTCGGCTACGGCGGCAAGGCATTCCCGGGTGCAATCGTCGAAGATCGCCAGGATGCGAAATCTGCGACCGCTCGCCAGTTGGTCGGAGACGAAGTCGAGCGACCAGCGATCGTCGGGCCGCCGCGGCACTGCCATCGGCGCCCGTACGCCCAAAGCCCTTTTGCGACCGCCCCGCTTGCGTACCATCAGACGTTCCTCCCGATAGATGCGCAAAAGCCGCTTGTGGTTCACGACGAAACCCTCCCGGCGCAGGAAGATCAGAAGGCGCCGGTAGCCGAATTGCCGGCGTTCTCGGGCCAAGGCCCGCAGCCGTTCGCGCAAGGCAGGATCATCCGGACGCCGGGAGCGATAGCGCACCGTCATCCGCTGGCAGCCGATCACCCGGCACGCCCGCCGCTCGCTCATCTCGTGTTCAGCTCTGAGATGCGCGACCGCCTCTCGCTTCACAGCGGGCGTCACCATTTTTTTGACAACAGATCCTTCAAAGCCGCGTTGTCGAGCATGGCATCGGCCAGCAGCTTCTTCAGCTTGCCGTTCTCGTCCGCAAGCTGCTTCAGCCGCTTGGCTTCGGATACGTCCATGCCGCCGAACTTGCTCTTCCAGTTGTAGAAGGTCGCCTCGCTGATCCCGTGCTTGCGGCACACGTCGGCAGTCTTCGCGCCCAGCTCGTGCTCCTTCAAAACCCCAATGATCTGCTCTTCCGTAAACCGCTTCCGCTTCATCGTCTGGTCCTTCCCTAAAGGGCCAGACTCCAGTTCAACATGGATTAAACCGCGGGGGCAACGTCACTACGAAATCAATGAATTACGGCCGCAGGCGTGTTGACTATCAGCAGCACCATTCGATGCCTCCAAAGAGTCCCGCGCCGCTCCAGAATGACAGTGCACTTCACTGTCGCGTGATAAAGCCAACTAACGTTTGCTTGGCGGATTTTGTCTACCGGTCGTCATTTTGGGCCTATGGTAAGGGGCCGCATTCCTCCGATGCGCAATTGCTCATCGGGAAATGATGGCGAGGGTAGTCTGCTGTTCAAGCTACGCGCCCAGCACATCCTTCTGCATTTTGCCGCCGTAGAAATGGAAGAACGGCACCTCTGCATCGTGGCTCAAGGGGCCGGTGGCGAGGCGTTTTTCGAGTTCGTTGAGGACATTCCGGGTCATCGGATGCAGGTCGGCCAGCGGCTTCGATCCGATCTCGACCCAGACCAGTTCCACCAGTTCGGCGTCGGCGTGGATCACGCCCTGCACATGGTGGGTGATCGATGAGGCGTCCGCGGTGAAGAACCTGGTATCGAACCGCCGCACCCGGCCGGGCGGGGTGATCGCGCGCGCAATCAGGAACAGCCCGGACGGGTCAGGCAGCAGGCCCGCCTCGCTAAAAGGCTTCCAGGGGCCTTCGAGCGCCGGTGCGGCGCCATCGCTTTTGCGTCCCAGGCAAAGCCCGGTTTCCTCGCAGGCCTCGCGGATTGCCGCGACCGCCAAGGAGCGCGCCCGCGACGGCGTAATCTTCGGACTGCCCTTCACGAGATTGGCTTCGAGCGGTTTCGGGATCGGCGCGGCAACCGGAATACGGTTGTCCGTCTTGTCGACGCGGCCGCCCGGAAAGACGAATTTGCCGGGCATGAACACCACCTTGTCATGGCGTTTGCCGACCAGAACCTTCGGCGTCGCTGCCGTGCGATCGACCAGGATCAGCGTGGCGGCATCCACCGGGCGGCGATAGGGGTGATGATCGGCTTCTTTCTCGTCTTTCTCGTCTCTCTGGACTTCGCTCATCTCGCTCCCGCAACCCCTTTTGCGTTTCCTGTTGCTGATCGCTAGAGCCTCCGTTCCGATTGAATCGGAGCGGAGGCTCTATCTCTTTATTTTGACGCGTTTTCTTAACGCGAACCGGTATCCGCTTCGCTGGAAAACGCTCTGGATCTATTTTTCCGGATTTTGTTCGTCAAATCCATGCATGCGCAGCGCCCACTGCATCCCGACCACCGCGCCTTTCACCGGTTGCAACAAAGCCAAGGATGCCACCAGCGTCAGCGGCAGATAGATCGCCAGTTGCAGCGCCACCGGAGGCGAATAATTGGTTTCGATCATCAACGCCGTTGGCACCACGATGTGGCCGACGATGACGATGACGAGATAGGCGGGCAAGTCGTCGGCGCGGTGCGGCGTGAAGTCGAGGCCGCACACCGAGCAATTGTTGTCGACCTTCAGGAAAGCGCGAAACAATTTGCCTTCGCCGCAGCGGGGACAGCGGCCGCGAAAGCCGCGCTTCATCGCGGTCCACACGTCGCGTTTTTCGGCTGCCGCCGAATCCCGGGTCCAGACCCTGGTCGCGGTGCTCACGGTTTCCATGATTGGCCCTTTCTCGATTTGCCGGGCTTGGTCTTGCCGGGCTTGCGGTCTTTGCGGCGCGGGGCGAGGCCCGGACCAGCTTTTGCCTGCGGGTTCGATTTGCCCTTCGCACTGTCGTTGCGCGCGGCGTCGCGCCTTTTGCCGCGCGGCGCCACGTGGCCTTCGGACAACAGCTCGAACCGCAACGCGCCTGCTACCGGGGCCGCTTCTACCAGACGAACATCGACGACGTCACCCAGCCGATGCATGGCACCGCTGCGCGAGCCGACCAGCGCGTGGCGCGTCTCGTCGTAATTGAAATATTCGGTGCCCAGCGTGCGGATCGGGATCAGGCCGTCGGCGCCGGTATCGCTGAGTTTGACGAACAGTCCGGCGCGGGTGACGCCGGAGATGCGGCCCTGAAAACTTGCCCCGATGCGGTCGGCGAGAAAATGCGCAATCAGCCGGTCGGCGGTTTCGCGCTCGGCCTTCATGGCGCGGCGCTCGGTGACGGAGATTTGCGCGGCCACCTCGTTCAACGTTTCCACCGTCTCGGTCTCGGGAAGCGCGCCTTCGCCAAGCCCCAGTCCGCGGATCAAGGCACGATGCACGATCAGGTCTGCGTATCGCCTGATAGGCGAAGTGAAATGCGCGTAGCGCCGCAGGTTCAGGCCGAAATGGCCGTAATTCTCGGCGGCGTATTCCGCCTGGGCTTGCGATCGCAACACCACTTCGTTCACCAGCGGTTCGGAATCATGTCCCCTGACCTGCTCCAGCACGCGATTGAAGAGCGCGGGACGCAGGGCGCCGCTTTTCGCGAACGGCAGATCGAGCGTCTTGAGGAATTCCTGCAGATTGTGAACCTTCTCGAGCGTCGGTTCGTCATGCACCCGATAGATAAGCGGCAGCGCCTTCTTTTCAAGCATTTCAGCGGCAGCGACGTTGGCGAGAATCATAAATTCTTCGATCAATTTATGTGCGTCGAGGCGCTCCGGCACGATGACGCGATCGACGGTGCCGTCAGGCTTCAGCAGGATCTTGCGCTCGGGAAGATCGAGATCGAGCGGATCGCGTTCATCGCGCGCGCGCTTGACCACGGCGTAGGCGTCGTAGAGCGGCTTCAGGATCGGATCGAGCAGGGGGCCGGTGGTATCGTCGGGCCGGCCGTCGATGGCCGCCTGGGCCTGCGCGTAGTTCAGCTTGGCGGCCGAGCGCATCAGAATGCGATGAAAGCTGTGCGAACGCTTGCGGCCGTCGGCCCCGATCACCATCCGCACCGCCAGCGCGCCGCGCGGTTCGCCCGGCACCAGCGAGCACAGATCGTTGGAGATGCGCTCCGGCAGCATCGGCACCACCCGGTCCGGGAAATACACCGAGTTGCCGCGCGTGAGCGCGTCACGGTCCAGCGCTGAGCCCGGCCGCACATAGAACGCGACATCGGCGATCGCGACCGTGACGATGTAACCGCCCTTGTTGTTCGGATCGGGGTCCGGCTCGGCATGCACCGCGTCGTCATGGTCCTTGGCGTCGGGCGGGTCGATCGTTACCAGCGGCAGCTCGCGCCAGTCTTCGCGGCCCGCGAGCGTTGCGGGTCTTGCTTCCTCGGCTTCGCGCAACGCGGCGGGCGAGAAGGCTTGCGGAATTTCGTGGGTGTGGATGGCGATCAGGCTGACCGCTTTCTCCGATGCCAGCGAGCCGAGCCGTTCCTTGACCTTGCCGGAGGCGAGGCCGAAGCCGCGCGAGCGCACCAGATCGACGCTGACGAGATCGCCGTCCTCGGCGCCATGGCTGTCGGCCTTGGCGATGTTCAATTCGCGGCCGGCCTGCTTCTTGTCGACCGGAATGAGCCGTCCGCCGCCGCCGGGCAGGGCGCGGAAGATCCCGAGCACGCGGGTCTTGGCGTGATCGACCACCTTGATGACGCGTCCGCGATAGACCGCGCCTTCGTTGCCGTCGGGCTTTTCGACGCGCAGCAGCGCGCGATCACCGACACCGGCCGCGGTGCCCGGCTGTGGACGGCGGGGAATGTGGATACGGATTTTCGGCGCCTGACCGCTTTGCTCCTCATCCCATTCGGTCGGCGTTGCGATCAATTCGCCGTCGCTGTCGCGGCCGGTGATGTCGGCCATCACGGTGGGCGGGAGCGCTGCCGCTTCCTGGATTTTTTTGCCCTGCCTGGCGATCGCGCCCTGGTCGGCGAGTTCGCGCAGGATGCGCTTCAGCTCGACCCGGTCGGCGTTCTTGAGGCCGAATTCGCGTGCGATCTCGCGGGTGCCGACCTTGCCCGGATGCGCGCGGATGAATGCGACGATGGCGTCTCGCTCCGGAAAACCCTTGTCGCGCTGCTTGGCCACTCTATCCGCTTGCCTTGCCGACGGTTTTCTTGGCGACGGGTTTTGCGACCTTGGCGGGCGAGGTGGTGGCCGTCGCCGTCACCGGCGCGCGCGCCTTGCTGGCGGCATCGGATTTCGGCTTCGCCGCGGATTTTTTCGCGACCGCCTTCTTGGCCGGCTTCGGCGCCTTCACCGCAGCGTCGACCTTGGCCGGCTTTGCCGCTTTCGCCTTCTTGGCGCCGCGCTTCGGCTTGCCGCCACCCTTTGCCACCCGCTCGTCGATCAGCGCGATGGCTTCCGGCAGCGTGATGGTTTCCTGCGTCTTGTCGCTGGGGATCGTGGCATTGACGCCGCCGGCCGTGACATAGGCGCCGTAGCGTCCGCTCTTGACCGCGACGCCGCCAAGGGTCGGATGATCGCCGAGCGGCTTGCCGGGATCGGCGCCGAAACGGCGGCCGCTCGGGCCCTTGGCGATCTTTTCGGCAATCAGCGTCACCGCGCGGTTGAGCCCGATGTCGAACACCTCGTCGCCGGCCTCGAGGCTGGCATAGGTCTTCTCGTGGCGCACGAAGGGGCCGAAACGGCCAAGCCCCGCGGTGATCGGCTGGCCGGTCTCCGGATGCTTGCCGATCTCGCGCGGCAGCGACAGCAGCTTCAAGGCAAGATCGAGTTCGATGTCGCCGGGCGACATGTTCTTCGGAAGGCCCGCGCGTTTCGGCTTTTCGCCCTCGGCATAATCCTTGGGTTCGCCGAGCTGGATGTAGGGGCCGAACCGTCCGGCCTTCACTACCACTTCGAGATCCGACACCGGATCCTTGCCGAGGATGCGGTCGGCGCTGGCTTCGCTGTCGGCCGCGAGCGGACGGGTATAGCGGCACTCCGGATAATTGGTGCAGCCGACGAACGCGCCGAATTTTCCGGCCTTGAGGTTGAGCTTGCCGGTGCCGCAGGTCGGGCACTGCCGGGGATCGCCGCCATCCTCGCGCGGCGCATAGATGTGCGGTCCCAGCATGTCGTCGAGCGCATCGAGCACCTGGGTGACGCGCAGGTCCTTGATCTCGTTGACGGCGCCGATGAAGTCGCCCCAGAAATCCTGCAGCACCTGCTGCCAGGAAATCTCGTTGTTGGAGATGCGGTCGAGCTGTTCTTCCAGCGCGGCGGTGAAATCATATTCGACATAGCGGGCGAAGAAGTTCTCCAGGAACGCGACCACGACCCGGCCCTTGTCCTCGCCATGCAGGCGCTTCTTGTCGAGCTTGACGTAGCCGCGGTCCTTCAGCACCTGCAGGATCGAGGCATAGGTCGAGGGCCGGCCGATGCCGAGTTCTTCCATGCGCTTGACCAGCGAGGCCTCGGAGAAGCGCGGCGGCGGTTCGGTGAAGTGCTGGGTGACGGCGAGATCCCTGCGCTTCAGCGCTTCGCCCTCGCTCATGGCGGGAAGGCGGCGGCTGTCCTCGTCGTCGCCGTCGTCGTCGCGGCCTTCCTGATAGAGCGCGAGAAAGCCGTCGAATTTCACCACCTGCCCGGTGGCCCGCAGCTCCAGCACGCGGGAGCCCGCTTTCGCCGCGATATCGACCGTGGTGCGTTCCAGTTCGGCCAATTCCATCTGGCTTGCGATGGTGCGGATCCAGATCAATTCATAAAGCCGGGCCTGATCGGCATCGAGGCGCCGGTTCATCTCGGACGGGCGGCGCGACAGATCGGTGGGACGGATGGCTTCGTGGGCTTCCTGCGCGTTCTTGGCCTTGGTCTGGTACTGGCGCGGCGCGTCCGGCACATAGGCGTTGCCGTAATCCTCGCCGATCACCTTGCGCGCCTGGGTGATCGCCGAAGGGTCGATCTGCACGCCGTCGGTTCGCATATAGGTGATGAGGCCGGTGGTCTCGCCGCCGATATCGATGCCTTCGTAAAGCCGCTGCGCGATCCGCATGGTGTGGGCGGGCGCGAAGCCCATCTTGCGGCTGGCTTCCTGCTGCAGCGTCGAGGTCGTGAACGGCGCCTGCGGATTGCGGCGCGCCGGCTTGGCTTCAACGGTGGAAACCGAAAAGTTGGCGCTCTCGATCGCCTTCTTGAAGTCTTCGGCCTCGGCGCCGCTGCCGATGTCGAGGCGCTGGATCTTCTTGCCGTCGGCGCCGACCAGGCGGGCCTCGAACGCATCGCCGCGCGGCGTCGTCAATGTCGCCACCAGCGACCAGTATTCCCGGGGGACGAATTTCTCGATCTCGAGTTCGCGGTCGCAGACCAGCCGCAGCGCGACCGATTGCACCCGGCCCGCCGAGCGGGCGCCCGGCAATTTGCGCCATAGCACCGGCGAGAGCGTGAAGCCGACCAGATAGTCCAGCGCCCGGCGGGCCATATAGGCGTCCACCAGCGCGCCATCGATCTGACGCGGATGCTTCATCGCGTCCGTTACCGCTTGCTTGGTGATGGCGTTGAACACCACGCGTTCGATCTTTTGATCCTTGATGGCGCGCTTTTCCTTCAGGACCTCCAGCACGTGCCACGAGATCGCTTCACCCTCGCGATCCGGGTCGGTTGCGAGGATCAACCGGTCGGCGCCCTTGAGCGCTTTGGCGATGTCGTTGAGTCGGCCGACCGCCTTCGGATCGACCTCCCAGATCATCTGGAAATTGGCGTCCGGATCGACCGATCCATTCTTGGCCGGCAGGTCGCGGACGTGCCCGAAAGAGGCCAGAACCTCGTAGGACGCGCCCAAATATTTATTGATCGTCTTGGCTTTCGCCGGCAACTCGACAATGACGATATTCATGTCATTCCAATGGCTTACGGGAAAAATAAAGGCCGGTTCCGCGAGATTCGCGTCGGCCGTTTCGTTTCGAACATGGGTGCAGCGGAGGCCCCTGTCAAATCGACAGATGTTGAAGAGACCCCGGACGATCAAAGGATAGTATCAAAGAAGTTGTAAAATGCGTCCCATAGTTGCATCCTGAAAGGGGCATATTCTTTTAAAAACACGATGCTGGATGTAATTTTTGACCAAGAAAAAAAGCGACCGGCGGAGCCGCGCATCCGCTGGCAAAAATCGGCTTCCGCGCCCCGATGAACCGGGCGGCGATGGCGGCCCGGATGAGGCTGCGGCATTCATCGCGGACACCGTTGCCGAACTGGCCCGGCTGGCGCAGCGCCACCGGCTCGACATGCTCGGCCATCTCTTGAGGATGTCGCAACAGGAGGCGGAGGAACACGTCCGGCTCCGCAGCAAGCCCAGGCTCTCGTAGCGCTTGCGGTTTCGTCCGAGCCAGTGCGGTGCTATTGCTCGGACGTCGTTCAGGCTGAGCGGCGCTGGCGGCGCTTGGCCCCGGGACTGGGCCTGATTTCGGTATCGCCGGCGCCGAGCATCCGGCCATCCCGGGCGCGCAGTTCGAGTTTGCGGACCGGCTGGCCCTTTTCGCGATCGACCAGCAGGGTAGCGCACCCGCCCGGCGAGAAGGAAAATTCCTCGCTCCACTGCCGCAGCGCGACCAGTATCGGAAACACCCCGCGCCCTTTCGGGGTCAGCAGATATTCCTGATAGGCGCTGCCGTCGGAAGCCGGCGCGGTCTTCAGGATGCCATGGTCGACCAGGGCGCGCAGCCGCACCGTCAGGATGTTCCTGGCGAGGCCAAGGCTTTTCTGGAATTCGCTGAAGCGGCTGATGCCGAGCAGGGCGTCGCGAATGATCAGCAGCGACCACCAGTCGCCGATCGCGTCGAGCGATCTGGCGACCGGGCATTCGGCCTTCTCGAAGCTCGTCCGTTTCACGATGGTACCCTCCGGCTCGCGCAAGGAAGATCCGCCGATCACTCCCTTGTGTAGTTGCATTATGAAACCAGACGCTCTAAATGGCAATCCAGTTTAATGATGCAACCATTGGAGGCAATCGTGCGGCTCGCAAACAAGACGGCGTTCATTACCGGCGGCAACAGCGGCATCGGACTTGCGACCGCGCGGCTGTTCGTGGCCGAGGGCGCGAAAGTCGCCATCACCGGGCGAAATCAGGCGACGCTCGAGGCCGCGGCGAAGGAACTGGGGCCGAACGCGCTCGCGCTGGTCGCCGACGCCACCGATATCGCGGCGACCGAACGGGCGATCCAGCGCACGGTCGAAAAATTCGGCAAGCTCGACATTGTATTCGCCAATGCCGGCATCCCCGGCAATACGCCGATCGGAACCACCACGCTTCCTGCATTTGAAACCGTCATCCGGACCAACATCACGTCGGTTTTCTTCACCGTGCAATCGGCCGCGCCTCATCTCAATGACGGGGCGTCGATTATATTGAATGGCTCGGTCATCTCCGTGCTCGGCAATCCCGGCTATTCCGCCTATGCCGCCAGCAAGGCCGGCGTGCGCGCGATGGCGCGGGTGATGGCGTCGGAACTTTCGCCGCGGGGGATCAGGGTCAATGTGGTGGCACCAGGTGCGGCACGCACGCCGATCTGGAATGGGGCTGCGCCCACCGCCGAAGCCTTCGCAGCACTCGACAAGCGAATTTCCCGCACCATTCCGCTCGGGCGGCTCGGCGAGGCCGAGGAAGTCGCCAAGACGGTGCTGTTCCTGGCTTCGGACGATGCGTCAAATATTCAAGGCGCTGAGATCTTTGTCGATGGCGGCTCGACCGGTTCCCCGGCCGGCGCGCCGATCTATCGCGGATAACCGGAGCTTCAGAGATCATCCATCAAGCGCCCGCCGCCGTGGCTCGGCGACGGCGGGCGGTGTTTTATTTCAGTTACGCCGCGTGCAGATTGGTCGCCGCCTGCAACGCCCCGGCCAGCGCTTTCTCGCGATGTTCCGGTCCGACCTGGATTCCGTCGGCGGAAATAAATTCGGGGTTGGCAACCCCGATGAAGCCGAACACCCAGCGCAGATAGGTTTCCAGATGCTCGCCGACCGCCGCCGGCGTGCCGGCGCCGTAGAAGCCGCCGCGCGAGATCGCGATGATGACACGCTTGTTGCCGGCGAGACCCTCCGCGCCCTGCGCGCCGTACTTAAAGGTCTTGCCGGCGACCACGATGCGGTCGATCCAGGCCTTGAGCTGGCTCGGAATCGTGAAATTGTACATGGGCGCGCCGAGCACCACGATGTCGGCGGCCAGAAATTCGCTCAATACCGCCTGACCTGCGGCGAGGTCCTGCTGGAGTGCAGCTTCGGGCGCAGCACCTTGCCCGGCGGCAAGATGGGAACCCGATAAATGGGCCAACGGTGTCAGCGTGAGATCGCGATAGATGACTTCGAGGCCGGGGGTCGCTTTAACCAGGCGGTCCACGATGGCGGCGGAGACCTGGCGGCTGACGGAGTGGGGGCCGAGGACGCTGGAATCGATATGCAGGAGTTTCATGAGGGTCACCCTTGGTATATGTTTGTAACTGAGACTATATGAGTGACTGTCCGCGAACCCCGCAAGAACGCACATTTTTGACACCCGAGCACACCGTTGAAACCTGAGCACATCGAAGTGCCTGTCCTGCCGCCCAACGCTCACCTCAACAGCG
This sequence comes from uncultured Pseudomonadota bacterium, assembly GCA_963813165.1. Lineage (GTDB taxonomy): Bacteria > Pseudomonadota > Alphaproteobacteria > Rhizobiales > Xanthobacteraceae > Bradyrhizobium. Next base: position 71,754 of record CAWEYJ010000015.1, read on the forward strand.
ACTGCCGCGGCGTGGCCTCGGTGCTGGCGCGGGTCGGCGACAAATGGAGCGTGTTTGTCATCATGCTGCTCGGCGGCGGCCCGCGCCGCTTCAACGAAATCAAGCGCATGGTCGGCGGCATCTCGCAGCGAATGCTGACCCTGACGCTGCGCGGGTTGGAGCGGGATGGTCTCGTCACGCGGACGGTATTCCCGACCATTCCGCCGCGCGTTGACTACGAGCTGACCGATCTCGGACGCGGCCTCTCGAAGCCGGTGGAAGCGCTGGGCAGGTGGGCGCGCGAGCACCAGCCGGAAATCGAAAGCGCACGGGCGCGCTTCGATGGCCGCAACGAGGATCTTTGATCCGCCGTTTATCGGGATCACCTGCTCAGATCAGCGACACCAGACCGCCGCCATGGCGCTCCAGCCGACCGGCGAGTTCAAGCTCGAGCAGCACGGTGCGCACGATGGCGGGCGAGGTTCCGGCCATCCGGATCAGATCGTCGAGCAGGACCGGGCTTGGTCCGAGCAGATCTACGATCCGCGCGCGATCGCTGGCCGCGGGGTCGATATCCAGCGGCTCATCGTTGTCCGGCTCGCGGAGTTCGATCGGCCGCCCCATGATCGGCTCGACCGCGTTGATCACGTCCGATGCTTCGGTGGTCAGCGTCGCGCCCTGTTTGATCAGATCGTTGGTGCCGGCGGCGCGCGGATCGAGCGGCGAGCCCGGTACGGCGAATACCTCGCGGCCCTGTTCGGCGGCGATCCGTGCCGTGATCAGCGATCCCGATCGATGGGCGGCCTCGACCACGACGACCCCGAGGGCTGCACCTGAGATCAGCCGGTTGCGCCGTGGAAAATCGCGGGCGCGCGGCACATGGCCGAGCGGCATTTCCGAAATCGCAGCACCACCGCTGCCGAGGATCGCTGCCAGCAGGTCTTCGTGCTCGGACGGATAGATCTTGTCGTGACCGCCGGCCAGCACCGCCACGGTGCCGCTGGCGAGACTGGCCCGATGCGCCGATTGATCGATGCCGCGCGCCAGCCCCGAGGCGATGACAAAACCGGCCTCGCCGAGATCGCGCGCCAGCGTGCCGGCGAATTTGAGGCCGGCGCCGGATGCGTTGCGCGAACCGACGATCGCGATGGTGGGCCGCATCAGCACGTCCATGGCGCCGCGCACGCCGAGCAGGGGAGGCGCGTCGTCAAGCACCGCGAGCCGCGGCGGATAACCGGCTTCGCCCGGCGCGACCAGGCTGACGCCGAGCGTCCGGCTGGCGGCGAGTTCGACGCGCGCATCGGCCTCGCTGCAGATCCGGCCCGGCCGTGTCGCGCCGCCGCGCCGCGCCAGATCGGGCAGGCGTTCGAGCGCTGCGTGCGCGCTGCCGAAATGATTTACCAGCGAGCGGAAGGTGTGAGGCCCGACGCGATCGGAACGGATCAGCCGCAACCAGTCGATCCGCTGCTCGTCGGTGAGATTTATGGTTGTCGAGGTCTTGGTGTCCACGCTTTCCCCCGCGGGGCAGAATGGATCAATGCGAGAGGGCGGGGAAGGGGGGTAGAGAACTGGAGCCCCTTACTTCTGCCCGATCCGTCCCTCGGTTCCCGCCTGCAACCGCGCGATGTTAGCGCGGTGCATGTAGAACAGCAGCAGGGTCAGCACGATAAACAATGAGGCCAGCGCGAGATGGCCGAACCACCACAGGAAAATCGGCGTGACGACACTGGCAACCAGCGCTGAGAGTGACGAGTAGCGGGTGGCCGCCGCGGTTGCGATCCAGAGCACGCAAAACAGTACCGCGGCCGGCCAGAACAATCCGATCAGCACGCCGATATAGACCGCGACGCCCTTGCCGCCCTTGAACTTGAGCCAGACCGGAAACAGATGGCCGAGAAAGGCGCCCAATGCCGCCAGCATCGCAGCATTCGGTCCGCCGTAATAGCCTGCGATCAGCACCGCCAGCGTGCCCTTCAGCATGTCGCAGATCAGGGTCGCCGCCGCGAGGCCCTTGCGCCCGGTGCGCAGCACGTTGGTGGCGCCGATATTGCCGGAGCCGATCGAGCGAAGATCCGGCGTGCCGGCGAGCCGCGTCAGGATCAGCCCGAATGGAATCGAGCCGAGCAGATAGCCGATGATGAATGCCACCGGCAACAAGGCTTCAGGTGACATCGCAGCACCTTCCGTCGCTGGAAAACGTTTTAGACATGTTCGTACACCGTGCGTCCGCCGACGATGGTGCGCGCGACGCGGCCCGAGAAGCGCGCTTCGTCGAACGGCGTGTTCTTGCATTGCGACTTGAGATCGGCGGGATCGAGCACCCACGGCGTATCGGCATCGATCACGATCACGTCGGCGGGCGAGCCGGCGCGCAGCGAACCGCCGGGCAGGCCCAGGAGTTCGGCCGGGCGCGTCGACATCGCGCGGATCAGGGTCTTGAAATCCATCTCCCCATTATGGATCAGCCGCAGCGCCGCCGGCAGCATGGTCTCCAGGCCGATCGCGCCGGAGGCGGCTTCCGCAAACGGCAGCCGTTTGACCTCGACGTCCTGCGGATTGTGGTCGGACATCACCACGTCGATCAGCCCGGAGGCGACCGCGGCAACCAATGCCATGCGGTCGTCCTCGGTGCGCAGCGGCGGCGAGAGTTTCAGGAAGGTCCGGTACGGGCCGATGTCGTTTTCGTTCAGCGTCACATGGTTGATCGAGACCGAGGCGCTGACGCTCAGCCCGGCGTCGCGGGCACGCTTGAGAATTTCCAGCGATTCGATGCAGGTCAGCGACGCGGCGTGGTAGCGGCCGCCGGTCAGTGCGACGAGGCGCATGTCGCGTTCCAGCATCACGGCTTCGGCGGCATTGGGGATGCCGGCCAGCCCCAGCCGGGTGGCGAACTCGCCCTCGTTCATGACGCCTTCGCCGACCAGATGAGGATCCTCGGTGTGGTGCACGATCAGCGCGTCGAAATCGCGGGCATAGGTCAGCGTCCGCCGCATCACCTGGGCGTTGGTGACGCTGCGGTCGCCATCGGTGAACGCCACCGCGCCGGCGGCTTTCAACAGGCCGATCTCGGTCATCTCCTGGCCGCGCATGCCCTTGGTCAGCGCCGCCATCGGATGGATGTTGACGATGGCGGTGTCGCGGGCGCGGCGCAGGACAAAATCCACCGTCGCCGAATTGTCGATCACCGGCGAGGTATCGGGCTGGCAGATGATGGTGGTGATGCCGCCGGCGGCCGCAGCTTGGCTTGCGGATGCGAATGTCTCGCGGTGGCTGGCGCCGGGCTCGCCGACAAAGGCGCGCATGTCGATCAGGCCCGGGGCCACGATCTTGCCGGTGCAGTTGATGATGTCGGTGCCCTCGGGCACCCCGGCAGCGCCGATGCCGCGCCGGCTCTCGCGGATGGTGCCGTCGGCGATCAAGACGTCGCCGATGCCGTCGAAATCGCGCGACGGATCGATCAGTCGGGCGTTGGCGAGCAGGATCGGGCGGCGGTCGGTCAGCATGATGTCACGCGTTCGGCAGGTTGCGGGCGAGCGCTTCGAGCACCGCCATCCGCACCGCCACTCCCATTTCCACCTGCTCGCGGATCAGCGATTGCGCGCCGTCGGCGACAATCGAGTCGATCTCGACGCCGCGATTCATCGGTCCCGGATGCATCACCAGCGCGTCGGGCTTGGCGTAGGCGAGCTTCTTCTGGTCGAGGCCGAAATAATGAAAGTATTCCTGGGTCGACGGCACGAACGAGCCGTTCATGCGCTCGCGCTGCAGCCGCAGCATCATGACAATGTCGGCGCCGTCGAGGCCCTCGCGCATGTCGCGGGCCACCTCGACGCCCATCCGCTCGATCCCGCGCGGCAGCAGCGTGGAGGGCGCCACCACGCGGACGCGGGCGCCCATGATGTTGAGCAAGAGGATATTGGAGCGCGCCACCCGCGAATGCATCACGTCGCCGCAGATCGCGATCACCAGCCCCTCGAGCCGGCCCTTGTTGCGGCGGATGGTAAGCGCATCGAGCAGCGCCTGGGTCGGATGTTCGTGGGCGCCGTCGCCGGCATTGACCACCGAGCCGTCGACCTTGCGCGCCAGCAATTCGACCGCGCCCGAGGCGTGGTGCCTCACCACCAGAATGTCCGGGTGCATGGCGTTCAGCGTCACGGCCGTGTCGATCAGGGTTTCACCCTTGCGCATCGACGACGACGACACCGACATGTTCATCACGTCGGCGCCGAGCCGCTTGCCGGCGATTTCGAACGAGGACTGGGTCCGGGTCGAGGCCTCGAAGAACAGGTTGACCTGGGTGCGGCCGCGCAACGAGGTGCGCTTCTTGTCGACCTGGCGGTTGAGTTCGACATACTCCTCGGAGAGGTCGAGCAGGCCGGTAATGTCGGCCGCGGAAAGGCCCTCGATTCCCAGCAAATGCCGGTGACCGAGGACGAAGGTCGATTTCGATGCAGGGGTCATTAAAACCAGAGCTATAGGCAGAGATGGCGGGCGGGGCAAGGGCGAACAGCGCGCTCGCGAGTTATCCCCCGGTCTGTCGGAAGCAGGGTAAACGCTGACGCCGCAAAGTCGCCGCGATTGGACCGCCAACCATCTGACATGCGCAGTTTGAAATCGTTTGCACCGATCCTGTTAACGTCAATGGCGCTTGCGAGCCCGGCCGCCGCGCAGGTCTTGCCCGGCGGTTTCGTGTTCCTCCGCGACATCGATCCCACCATCCTTCAGGACATCCGTTACGCCGGGCCAAACAATTTCGTCGGCCGCAGGCTTGCTGGTTACGACGCTGCCGAATGCGTGGTGAAGCGTGACGTCGGAATGGCGCTCAAACGCATCCAGCAGGAACTGGCGTCACAAAAACTGTCGCTGAAAATGCTGGATTGCTATCGCCCGGCGCGCGCGGTGCACGACATGGTGGTGTGGGCGCGGAACGGCCGGGAGACGCCGGCCGAGCGCCGCTACAATCCTGGATTCAGCAAAGCCGACCTGTTCCGGCTGGGCTACATCGCCGAGCATTCAGGCCATTCCGCGGGTGCTGCGGTCGACCTCACGCTGGTCGATTTGAAGGCCGACAATTCGCCGGCTTTCGATCCCAACAGGACCTATGCCGATTGCACGGCACCTGCCGACGCCCGCGCACCGGAAGGCAGCGTCGATATGGGGACCGGCTACGATTGCTCCGACCCCAGGGCGCATACGTCGGCGCTATCCATCACGGCGGTGCAACGGCGCTGGCGCAACCTGCTGGTGTCCGTCATGGGCCGGCAAGGCTTTGTGAACTATTCGAAGGAGTGGTGGCACTTTTCACTGCCGGGCGCGGGCGGGGCGGCCTATGATTTCCCGATCACCGCGCGCCACAACTGATTCTGCCGAATTCCGACCGTGAGGAACGGCCCATGACCCCTTCATCCGCGACCCATGAGGTGCTCAACCAGTCGCCGCCGTTCGAGGACGTCGATCTGTTTGGGCTTGACCGGCCGCTGGCCGAGGCGGTTGCCGCCAATGGCGGTGCCACGGCCGAAAAGGAATTGTCCGAATTCGGGCAGCATTGGGGGTCGGCTGCGATGGCGGCGCGGGGGCGGGTGGCCAACGAGAACACGCCCAAGCTGCGGACGTTCGATGCGCGCGGCAACCGGCGCGACGAAGTCGAGTTTCATCCGGCGTATCACGAGCTGATGGCGCGCAGCGCCCACGCCGGTGTCCACAATTCGACCTGGAACGCGGAAGGCAAGCCGGCCGGCGGTGCCGCGGAAGTCGTGCGCGCCGCGAAATTCTATATGGCGGCCCAGGTCGAGACCGGTCACCTGTGTCCGATCACCATGACGCGTGCCTCGGTCGCGGCTTTGGCCGCAGCGCCGGATCTGCTGGCGAAGGCGATGCCTGTCATAGGCACGCGCGCCTACGATCCGAGCTTTGCGCCGTGGTGGACCAAGCGCGGCATGACGCTGGGCATGGGCATGACCGAGAAGCAGGGCGGCACCGACGTGCGCAGCAACATGACGCGTGCGGAGCGCGACGGCGTCGGCTATCGCATCACCGGGCACAAATGGTTCATGTCGGCGCCGATGTGCGACGCGTTTCTGGTGCTGGCACAGGCGGATGAAGGGCTGACATGCTTCTTCATGCCGCGCTTTGTGCCGGATGGTTCGGTCAACACCATTCAGTTTCAGCGGCTGAAGGACAAGCTCGGCAACCGCTCCAATGCCTCCTCCGAAGTCGAGTTCGCCGGCGCCTATGCCGAGCGCGTCGGCGACGAGGGCAAGGGCATTCGCACCATCATCCAGATGGTGCAGTTGACGCGGCAGGACTGCGCGATCGCCTCCGCCGGGTTGATGCGGTCCGGCCTGGCGCACGCGCTGCATCACGCCCGCTATCGCAGCGTGTTCCAGAAGCATCTTGCCGATCAGCCGCTGATGCAGGCCGTGCTTGCCGACATGGCGCTGCATGTCGAAGCCTCGATCGCGCTGGTGATGCGGCTGTGCCATTCGTTCGACCGCGCCCCCGATGATCCGAACGAAGCGGCGTTCATGCGGCTATTGACGCCCGCCATCAAATATTGGGTATGCAAGAGCGCGCCCGGATTTCTCTATGAGGCGATGGAGTGCCTCGGCGGCAACGGCTATGTGGAGGAGGGCATCCTGGCGCGGCATTACCGGGAGTCGCCGGTCAATGCGATCTGGGAAGGCTCGGGCAATGTCATGTGCCTCGACGTGCTGCGGGCGTTGTCGCGCGAGGCGGAAGCGGCCTCGGCGGTGTTGCAGGGCCTCGCCGGAGAAGCCAGCGGACTGCCTGGTGCTGCCGACGCGATGGCGTTCATCGGCAAGGCGTTCCGCCGGCCGGACAGCGAACGGCTGGCGCGGCTGGCGGTCGAGAAGCTGGCGCTGCTGGCCGCTGCGGCCGCGCTCAACAAGGTCTCGCCGCATCATGCGGAATTGTTCGCAAGCACGCGGCTGGCTGGAAATCACGCCAGCATGTACGGCGCCGTCGATCTTGGCAACGACGACATCCGGGACCTGCTGGAGCGGGCGCTGCCGTGATGTCCGTTCAACCTTGAAAGCCAGTTGATGGACTCCATCGAAATACCCGGCGACCCGGTCACGCCTGCGCCGGTCATCCCAAGCCGGCGGGCGCCGCGTGTCTGGAAATTCTGGGGCACGGCCGCGTGGGGTTTGTTCATCTTCGCCGCGATGTTCATCGGACAGATCGCTGTGGTCGCCTGGTTCCTCGTTCAGCAGGAAGGACCGATGGATCGCGCCGCCGTTCTCCGCGTCGCTGGCAACGGTTTGGTGATCTCACTCTCCGTGATCCTGGAGTTGCCCACCGTTCTCGCCGCGCTATGGCTCGCCATCCGTCTGTCGCGCACGCCGTTCGCCGATTACCTCGCGTTGCGCTGGACCTCATGGACCAATGCTCTGATCGGTGTCGCCTCTTTCCTGGCTTTGGTTTTGGGATGGGAGGCGCTGTCACAGGTCATCGGGCACGATAGTTCGCCCGGCTTCATGGTCGATGTGTTGAAATCGGCCCATGCGGGCGGTGCGTTATGGCTGCTCGTAATCGCATTTGCCGTCGCCGCACCGATGTCCGAAGAATTGCTGGTGCGCGGTTTTCTCTACCGCGGCTGGTCGGAAACGGCGCTGCGGCCCGGCGGCGCCATCCTGCTGTCGTCTCTGATATGGACGGCGATGCATCTACAATACGACCTGGACTGGTTTCCGTTCCTCGAGGTGTTCTCGATCGGCCTGTTGCTCGGCTATCTCCGCTATCGCAGCAACTCGATCTGGCTGACGATCATTCTGCATGGCCTCAATAATCTGGCCGCGGTGGTGCAGACGATGTGGCTGGCGGCGCCGAGTTGAGGAGGTCTGGCCACGAATGTGGCTTCACCTCTCCCTGCGGGAGAGGTCGGATTGCGAAGCAATCCGGGTGAGGGGTCGAGACCTGACGATAGATTGTAACCCCTCACCCCAACCCTCTCCCAACGGGAGAGGGGGCGGGCTTTTTCTGCCGCAAATGCATTGCTACCCCAAACGGGGTCAGCGGTCTCCGCGCAGCTTCGCCAGCCGATCCAGCGCGCCCTGCAGGATGAAGATCGCGGCGTGTTCGTCGATCACCTCGGCGCGCCGGGCGCGGCTCATATCCATGCCGATCAGCTCGCGCTCCACCGCGACGGTGGAGAGCCGCTCGTCCCACAGCGCGATCGCGAGCGCGGTGAGTTTCGAAAAGTTGCGGGCGAAGGCACGGGTCGATTGCGCCCGTGGCCCTTCGCTGGCGTCCATGTTGATGGGCAGGCCGAGCACGAAGCCCACGGCGTTGCGTTCACCGGCGATGGCGAGCAGGCGCGCCGCGTCGGCCTTGAAGGCCTTGCGCTGGATGGTCTCGACCCCGGTTGCGAGCTTGCGATCGGGATCGGATACCGCAACCCCGATGGTCTTGGTGCCCAAATCCAGCCCGACCAGCGCGCCGCGCCCAGGCCAGTGCGCGACGGCGTCGATCAGCGGTAAGATGAGCGCAGGCATGGGGTTCGCATACCATGGTGGCCGCACGGCGTGCAAAGCGGGAAGCAACCCATGACAATGGACTGGCTGACATTATTCGGTTTGTTCGCCGTCACCGCGATGCTCGTGTGCTATGCGCTGGAGGGTCGCAGCCACTGGTTCATCCTCGCTTTTGCCATCGCCTGCGCGCTCGGTTCGATTTATGGATTCCTGCAGGGTGCCTGGCCGTTCGGGCTGGTCGAAGCCATCTGGGCCGTCGTCGCGCTGCGGCGCTGGAGCGTCAGGCAGCAGCCCATAGTCTAGCACTTGGCATAGCTCCGCCGCTTCGGGGGTGCTAATCTCCCGCATGCCCCGGCAAAGACGCCCATGCCGATCCCCCCCAACCAACCCGAAACGAGCTGACCATGTGGCCGGACCGCCGAATTCTTGCTCTCTTCAAGACTGAATTTCCCATCGTTCTGGCGCCGATGGCCGGAATCATGGACGCGGAGCTGGTGATCGCGGCGGCGCAAGGCGGCGCGTTGGGCTCGCTGCCTTGTGCGATGCTGTCGGTCGAGAAGGCGCGCGAGCAGGTCAATATCATCCGCCAGCGCGTGTCGGCGCCGGTCAATATGAACTTCTTTTGCCACAAGGCGGTCGATGCCGATCCACAGCGCGAGGCCGGATGGAAAAAACGCCTCGCGCCTTATTATCAGGAACTGGGGCTTGACCCGGCGGCGCCCGTCAACGCCGCCAACCGTGCGCCGTTCGATGCCGCGATGTGCGCTCTGGTCGAGGAGCTGAAGCCCGAAGTCGTGAGCTTCCATTTCGGCCTGCCGGATCAGGCGCTGTTGATGCGCGTCAAGGCCGCCGGCTGCACGGTGATCGCGAGCGCGACGATTGTGAAGGAGGCGATCTGGCTCGAGGAAAACGGCGCCGACGCCATCATCGCGCAAGGCGCCGAAGCCGGCGGTCATCGCGGAATGTTCCTGACCGAAAACATCCATGAGCAGCCCGGTACCTTTGCGCTGGTGCCCCAGGTGGTCGATGCGGTGAAGGTTCCAGTGATCGCGGCCGGTGGCATCGCCGACGGGCGCGGTATCGCGGCGGCGTTCGCGCTGGGGGCGGCGGGGGTGCAGATCGGCACCGCCTATCTGCGCTGCCCGGAATCCAAGGTGACGGAACGGGCTCGCACCGCGTTGGCCCAGGCGCGGGATGATTCCACCGTCATCACCAACGTCATGACCGGCCGTCCGGCCCGCGGCGTCGCCAACCGGGCGATGCGCGAGGTCGGGCCGATTTCGCCGGATGCTCCGGCGTTCCCTCATGCCGCGACCGCATTTGGGCCGCTGAAGGCCGCCTCGGAAAAGCTCGGCAAGGTCGATTTCACCAATCTGTGGGCGGGGCAGGCGGTGCGGCTCGGCCGCGAGATGCCGGCGGCGGAACTGACCCGGGCATTGGCCGGGGCGGCTCTGGCGCGGCTGAGCCGGATGGCTGGCTGAAGGGAGGGACACGCGCGGTTGCGGCGCAAAACCCCCCTCTGCTATACGGCGGGTTCCATCATGGGCCGCCGCCCCGAAAGGCTTTATATAATGTCCGTCGACGCCGCCACTGTTCGCCGTATCGCGCATCTGGCGCGGATCGCGGTCACCGAAGCGGAGGTTCCCCACTTGCAGGGCGAACTGAACGCGATGCTGGCCTTTGTCGAGCAGTTGAGGGAAGTGAATGTGGACGGGGTCGAGCCGATGACCTCGGTGATGCCGATGGAAATGAAGAAGCGCCCGGACGTGGTCAATGATGGCGGGATCGCGGACGAGGTGGTCGTCAATGCGCCGGAGACCCAGGACCACTTCTTTCTGGTCCCGAAAGTCGTCGAATAGGTCTGGAAAGCGTTTTCGAGCGAAGTGGGTACCGGTTCGCGTGAAGAAAGCGCGTCAAATATAGAGAGCTTAAAAGACGGAAAATCCGATGTGTCTGCTCTGCGACGATGAAAAGGCCTACGCGGCCTACATGAATTATCTCGACGCGATGGAGCGTCAGGGCAAGGCCGCCGATCCCGACAAGGCGATCGATGCCGTGCTCGATCAGCTCGAGGCGGCCAACAAGGCCAACCACCCGATTTTGCGCGACGACCCGGCCAACGACAAGACGCTGTCGCCGTTCTTCTGCAGCCCGGTTGATAAATGACCGATTTGACATCGCTGACGCTCGCCGAGGCCAGAGCCGGCCTCGCGAACAAATCCTTTACGTCACTTGAACTGACCGAGGCGCACCTCGAGGCGATCGCGGCGGCGCGCGCGCTCAATGCCTTCGTGCTGGAAACGCCGGATCAGGCCCGCGCCATGGCGCGCGCGGCCGATGCCAGCATCGCGAAGGGCGAGGGCGGTCCGCTCGCCGGCATCCCGCTCGGCATCAAGGATCTGTTCGCCACCAAAGGCGTGCGCACCACCGCCTGCTCGAAAATCCTCGGCAATTTCGTGCCGCCGTACGAATCCACCGTGACCTCGCAGCTCTGGCGCGACGGCGCGGTGATGCTCGGCAAGCTCAACAATGACGAGTTCGCGATGGGCTCCTCGAACGAGACCTCCTGCTTCGGCCCGGTGGTCAATCCGTGGCGGCGCGCAGGCTCCAATGTCGGCGCGGCAGCGAGCGGCCAGATCGAAGGCGCCCATCTGGTGCCGGGCGGCTCGTCGGGCGGGTCGGCCTCGGCGGTGGCGGCGAATCTGTGCATGGGCGCGACCGCAACCGACACCGGCGGTTCGATCCGGCAGCCGGCAGCGTTCACTGCGACCGTCGGCATGAAGCCAACCTATGGCCGCTGTTCGCGCTGGGGCATCGTCGCGTTCGCGTCCTCGCTCGATCAGGCCGGCCCGATCGCGCGCAATGTACGTGACGCCGCAATCCTGATGCGTTCGATGGCCGGTCATGACCCCAAGGACACCACATCGGTCGATCGTCCGGTGCCGGACTATGAGGCGGCGATCGGAAAGTCCGTCAAGGGCATGAAGATCGGAATTCCGCGCGAATACCGTCTCGACGGCATGCCCGCCGAAATCGAACGGCTCTGGACCGAGGGTGCGGCCTGGCTGAAGGCGGCGGGCGCGGAGCTGGTCGAGGTGTCGCTGCCGCACACCAAATACGCCCTTCCGGCCTATTACATTGTCGCCCCGGCGGAGGCCTCGTCGAATCTGGCGCGTTACGACGGCGTACGTTACGGCTTGCGCGTGCCCGGCCGCAGCATCGGCGAGATGTACGAGAACACCCGCGCCGAAGGCTTTGGCGCCGAAGTCCGCCGCCGCGTCATGATCGGCACCTATGTGCTCTCGGCCGGCTACTACGATGCCTATTATCTGCGCGCACAGAAAGTCCGCACCCTGATCAAGAAGGATTTTGAGGACTGTTTCGCCAGCGGTGTGAACGCGATCCTGACGCCGGCGACGCCGTCCGCAGCCTTCGGCATCGGTGAAAAGGGCGCCGACCCCGTGGAGATGTACCTGAACGACATCTTCACGGTGACGGTTAACATGGCGGGGCTGCCGGGAATCGCGGTTCCCGCCGGCACCGATGCGCAAGCGTTGCCGCTCGGCCTGCAACTGATCGGGCGTCCGTTCGATGAAGAGACCTTGTTCTCGCTGGGCGAGGTGATCGAGCAGGCGGCGGGGCGCTTCACGCCGTCGAAATGGTGGGCGTAAAGTTCCATTCGATGCCGTCGGCTTTTGCGTTGCGTTTCCTGCCGCGTTTCTTCATGGTTTGACGATGAACACGGTGAGCGCATGAGCGCCGACGAAGGCATCCCGTCCTCCCAGCGAGTCGACCAGCTTCTGGGTTCGTCGAAGCTTGCGTTGGCGATCGAGAACGACAAATACAAGCATTTGCTCGATCATGCCCCGGTCGCCGTCGCGGTATCGCGTGGATCCGGCGAGGAGCAGCACGTCGTCTACATCAACAAGGCGTTCGGCAATTTGATGTCGATGGCGGCGGCCGATGTGGAGGGCCATAGCTGGACTTGTCTCGATGGCTTTCTCAACGAGGAGAACTCAGGCCAGAGCCTGGGCGAGGCGATCCGGGACGGTGAAGATTTTATCGGCGTGTTCCGTCCGGCCGGGTCGGTCGACCGTCTCGTCATCGTGCAGGCCTATGCCTCGGTGATCGAGAGCGACGACGGCGTCGAGAATTTCCGGATCGCGGCGCTGGTCGATGTCGGCGGCCGCGAACGGGCCCAGATCGAACAGTTCGAGAGCCAGATCCGCGACCGCGATATGCTGATGCGCGAACTTCAGCACCGGGTGAAGAACAACCTGCAACTGATCACCGCGCTGATCCGCCTCGAGGCACGATCAGCCGCGGAAGGCGAGACCGTGGCTTTGGCGCGGCTTGCGAGCCGGATTGATGCGCTGACGGTGCTGTACCGGACGCTGTCGGCGGAAGACGCTTCGCCCGAAATCGATCTCGGCCAATATCTTTCCGATATCGCGACCTCGGTGATGGAGGTCAACGCCATACCGGGCGTGCAGATCGACATCGAGGTCGGCTATTGCCCGCTCTCGATCAACGTCGCGATGCCCGCGGGCCTCTTGATCAACGAGATGCTGACCAATGCGCTGAAATATGCCTTCGTCGGCCGCAACAGCGGCCAGCTCAAGCTGATCTGCAAGCAGGACAGCGGTCGCGTGACCGTCATCGTGTCCGACGACGGCGTGGGACTGGGCGAAAACCAGGAATGGCCGTCGCCGCGGAAACTCGGGGCCCTGATCCTGCAGACGCTCAAGGAAAATGCCAGGAATGTCGTCTTCCGCGCCGAAAGCATCCGCGGCCAGGGCACCTGGTTCACGCTGATGTTCGACGTGATGCCAAGGGTGACGCCGAACTGAGCATGATCCGGAAAAGTGGAAACCGGGTTTTCCGAAGAGATCATGCTCAAAACGAGAGGGCTTCGCCACCGGCGCGCTTTGCATTAGCGGAATTTGCCGCGGGCAAATCAGTTTCAGGGGTTTTCCACGGGTCCCTGTCGGGATAAAAGCCGCCTCATGAATATACCCGTCAAACCATCGAGCTCAAAGCTGTTCTCCAGCGCCGTCAAAAAGGACTTTGAGGATTGCTTCGCCTGCGACGTCAACGCGATCCTGACGCCGGCAAGCAAGCGGCAGGGCGTTTCACGCCGTCAGCATGGTGGTAAGCATGGCGGACTTTAAAGCCAGTTTGTCCGGCACCGCGCCTGCGCCGGAACTCAATCCGCCGCTGGCCGCCTTGTGGTGGGCCGCCAAGGGGAAGTGGGACGAGGCACACAAGATCGTTCAGGACGAAGACGACGCGGATTCCGCCTGGGTCCATGCCTATCTACACCGGGTCGAGGGCGATCTCGGCAATGCCGGTTATTGGTACCGGCAGGCCGGCCAACCGGTCGCGACCGGTTCGCTCGAAACCGAATGGGAGCAGGTGGTGTCTGCGCTGCTCGGGAGAGCAAAAGCATGAGTGCGACAGTTAGCAAACTGATCAAGGGCACGACCGGCGACTGGGAAGTCGTGATCGGGATGGAAGTCCATGCCCAGGTCACCTCGAAATCGAAACTGTTTTCCGGCGCCTCGACCGAGTTCGGCGGCGAGCCGAACAGCCATGTCTCGCTGGTCGATGCGGCGATGCCGGGCATGCTGCCGGTCATCAACGAAGAATGCGTACGCCAGGCGGTGCGCACCGGCCTTGGGTTGAAGGCGCAGATCAACCGGCGCTCCACCTTCGACCGCAAGAACTATTTCTATCCGGATCTGCCGCAGGGCTACCAGATCAGCCAGTACAAATCGCCGATCGTGGGCGAGGGCGAGGTGGTGGTCGAACTGGCGGATGGCGGGAGCGTCACCGTCGGCATCGAGCGGCTGCATCTGGAGCAGGACGCCGGCAAGTTGCTGCACGACCAGAACCCGACGATGTCGTACGTGGACCTCAACCGGTCCGGCGTTGCCTTGATGGAGATCGTCTCCAAGCCGGATATCCGCTCGTCCGAACAGGCCAAAGCCTATGTGACGAAGCTGCGCGCGATCCTGCGCTATCTCGGCACCTGCGACGGCGACATGGAGAAAGGCTCCCTGCGCGCCGACGTCAATGTCTCGGTGCGCAAGCCGGGCGGCCCGCTCGGCACCCGCTGCGAGATCAAGAACATGAACTCGATCAGCTTCATCGGCGACGCCATCGAATATGAGGCGCGGCGCCAGATCGACGTCCTCGAGGATGGCGGCGCGGTCGACCAGGAAACCCGGCTGTACGACCCCAACAAGGGCGAGACCCGTTCGATGCGCTTCAAGGAAGAGGCGCATGACTACCGCTATTTCCCGGATCCCGATCTGCTGCCGCTGGAGTTCAGCGAGGCCTATGTTGCCGGTCTGAAGGAGACTTTGCCGGAATTGCCGGACCAGAAGAAGGCTCGCTTCATCGCCGAATTCGGCCTCTCGCCCTACGACGCCAGCGTGCTGGTGGCCGAACGCGAGAGCGCGAACTTCTATGAAGCCGTGCTGGCGCAGCTTGCCAACCGGACCCGCGACGGCAAGTTGTCAGCCAATTGGGTGATCAACGAGCTGTTCGGCCGGCTCAACAAGGAAGGCCGCGACATTCGGCCTCGCCGGTGTCGGCGGCGCAGCTCGGAGCCATCGTCGACCTGATCGGCGAGGGCACCATCTCCGGCAAGATCGCCAAGGACCTGTTCGAGATCGTCTGGCAGGAGGGCGGCGACCCCCGCGCGCTGGTCGAAACGCGCGGCATGAAGCAGGTCACTGACTTGGGCGCGATCGAGCAGGTGGTCGATGACATCATGTCAGCCAATCCCGACAAGGTGGCGCAGGCCCGCGCCAAGCCGCAACTGATCGGCTGGTTCGTCGGCCAGGTGATGAAGTCATCCGGCGGCAAGGCCAATCCGCAAGCCGTGAACGATCTGCTCAAGTCCAAACTCGGCATCTGAACGTCGAGCGGCGTGATGCCGGCAATGATCGGCGCGGCGTCGCATCGGACGCACTCCATCGTGCATTAACCATGCGCCGCGCGCCGCGACGCGTGGCGCGGAGGAAAATCGCATCGCGAATCAGCGGCGGCGATTCCGGCAAAAAACCGGGTTTGGCGAGCGGCGATGAGACGCGAAGCCGCCAAGCACGAAAATTTTTTTATTGCCAAAAACCGCGACTCAGAGTCCGCGACGACTGCTTTTTGCGGGCGTCGGTGAGTCGCGGCGACATCGATTGCGGAGCGGGCATGCGATGTGAGAATTAAAGAAACGACTGCGGCGCAGGTGTTTCTTGCGATATTGACAATCGCCGACGTCGCATTTTCGCGCACTACTCGCATCGTCGCGGCGATGCGGTGTCGTGTTGTCGAGCAGCGTGCGTCGCGCGTTCGCGCCTCGGTGCGTCAACACTTCCTTAAGCGGGACGCTGTTTTTTTCGATGTGTTGGTGTATTCGGGATGTAGTGCATCTCAATTCCCGAGTGCACGCAGCGATTAAGCCATCTCACTACATTAGGAGGGCAACATGGCCAAGAAAGCTAAGAAGGCAAAGAAGGCGAAGAGCGCAGTGAAGAAGACTGCGAAGAAGACCCGCAAGGTCGCCAAGAAGAAGAAGTAATCTCGCTTGAGAAAATTGCCGGCAGCTTGATGCCGGCAACGTCACAAGAGCCTTCAGGACGATCTGTCTCTCGATGCAGATTTTAACCGGACGGCTCGGGTCGACGAAAGAGGGTGTCGGCGAGACATCAGGTCAAACGGCTGGATCGTAGTTTCGAGGAGTTCGCTCCGAGAAAATCCTTCCGGCAGAAGAAACGGGTTTTCTTCGTTCGGTGCGGATCTCATGGTCCGCAGTTTCACCGGGCCTCATGGCCTTCCGTGAAATCTGGTCCTGACGTGTTCGCCGACGCCCTCGTTCCCGGGCGGGCACCTTTGCCCGCTTGCGACCGGCGCCTCGTTCCCCGGCTGCCGTTTCCTCCGGCTTGGGGCAGCCCCATCGCTTAACGAGCAATGGGAAGAAAACTCAGATTATTCGGGTACAATTTGTTCCATTGTTCCTGGCGGTGAGGGGCCGCAGGAATCGTGTTATTGTCTATTGCGGTTTGGATGATCGAGTGATGCAATGGGCACGGCGTTTCAAGGCCCAATTGGATTGATCCAAGACGGGAAACGATATGCGCAGGTCGGTTGGTTCGCCCCTCGCACGTAACATGATGGTCGCTGTGGGCCTCATGTCGGTCTGGCCGGTTTTTGCGGCGCACGCCACGACGTGCGGCGAACGAATAGCAAAGCTGGAAACAGAACTCCAACAGGCCGAGGCTGACCGACGCCTATTGCGTGCTCGCGAATCGACCGCGGCGACGATGCATCGTCAGCCAACGCCCGAAACCATCGCCAGGTCAGAGGCCCAGGTGCGCGAGCACCTCGCTTTCCGGCTTGAGAATGCCAGGAAATTGGATTCGGAAGGCAAGGAATCGGAATGCTTTGCGGCGCTCGGGCGCTTCGCCGATGATAGCGGAACCGACGCCTCGCAAAAGCCTTGAGGCCAGGCGGAATCCACGCTCGCCGTCCAGCACATCGGTCCAACCGGTTGAAGATCAGTGATGCATGGTCGTGGCATTCCTGCAACATCTGGTCGAAATGTGTCTCGTTGCTTCTCGATCGCGGCAATCTGGTGTTGCCTGGCACGACATCGTGGTGAATTGTTCGGGGACGGCAGAGGGGGGCATCCTGAGACCGTACCGAGCAGGGTCTGATTCAACGGGGGTTGAATCAGACCCTGCTCGCTTTAGACGCCCCCGTTCGAAGGCGATCGTCCGCAGCCCCGACCTGCGGCGGCTTCAGTTCCTGGTGCGCTGCGGATAGTCCTTGCGCCCGGACATTTCGAACAGCGCGCCCGGATGATTATCCTCGAAGCGCAGTTCGAGATCGTGAAGATTGGCGATGGCCGCGGCAATGCTCAGCCCCAGACCACTGCCGGGCACCCGGTGGCCGCTGGCGGTTCGGTAGAACCGCTGGAAGATCTTGTCGCGTTCGGCCGGCTCCACGCCGATGCCGTTGTCGCGCACCCGAATGACCGGACGGCCGTCCTCCATCGTCACCGACACGCGCACCGTGCCATGCTCGGGCGTGAATTTGATCGCGTTGCCGATCAGGTTGGAAACCGCCTCCCGCATCAGGTCGCCGTCGCCGAGGATTTGCACCGGCGACTGGATCTCCAGTGCCATGTTGATCGATTTCGACGTTGCCAGCGGCTCGAAGAACTCGAACAGGTCGGCACAAATCGCGGACAGGTCGATCGGCTGGAACTTGCTCGATTTCGGCCCATACTCGACGTCCGCAAGACGCAGCAGCGCTGCGACCGTGAGCATCGCCTTGTCGATATGCGCCAGTGCTTGATGCGCCACGCGTCGCAGCACCTCATTGTCTGCGCTTTCCACGCCGCGTTCGAGCTGGGCATGGACGACCGCGAGCGGGCTGCGCAGATCATGGGCGATGTTGTCGCTCACCCCCTTGATCTGCGCCAGCAACCGATTGATCTCGTCGAGCATCAGGTTCACGTCGCGGGACAGCATGTCGATCGCGTCCCGCCGGGATCGTACCGGCAGCCGGAGCTGCATGTCGCCTTTCATGATCTTGGCGATGGTCTCGTGAATGCCGGTCAGCCGCCTGGACGCGCGCCGCGCCATGAAGGCGCCGATGGCGAGCGCGAGCAACAGCATGGGGGCAAGCCCCGTGGTCAACGCCGTCAGCACGATCCGGCGAAACGCGTAGGTTTCGAGCAGGCTTCGTCCCAGCACCAGAATAGTGCCGTCGGGGCGGACGCGGGCGACGAAGATGGCGGGCTCCGTGCGATCGGTCCCCGGCGCGCGGGAGGCGGTGAAATGAGACTTGCCGTCCAGCGGGATCGCCGGCAACTCCTCGATATTGCCGAACATCGCCTTGCGGTCGGACGCAAACAACGCGGCGAAGTCCAGCCGCCGCAAATCATGCGTCAAGCGCAACTCAAAGGCGCGCCTGAGCTCCTCGACCGAGTGATCGATACTCTTGGCGGCTTCGTCCTCCAGGATCAGGCGGTTGCTCTTCTCGTCGGCCGCCCTGATCTGCAGGTAGACCAGCCCGAAGATCGCCGTGGTCGCCACGATCGTCGCGAACGCGAAGGTGAGGGCGACCCGCAGCGCCGACGATCGCAGGAGCTCAAGCATCGGCGCTCAGCATGAAGCCGGCGCCACGAATATTGACAATCAGCGAGGGCGCGCCGCGGGCGTCGATCTTTTTTCGCAGGTTGCTGATGTGAACATCGACCACATTGGTCTCCAGCGAAAAATGATATTGCCAGACATCCCGCAGCAGCATCGCGCGCGTGATGACCTGGCCGGGGTGACGCAGGAAATATTCCAGCAGCTTGAATTCGCGCGGCAACAGGTCGATCTTGCCGTCGCTGCCGTATACCGTATGCTCGATCAGGTCCATTTCCAGGTCGCCGACGCGCAGCTTCGTGGTGCGCACATCCTCGAGCCGGCGCAGCAAGGCTTCGACCCGCGCCGTAAGCTCGATCATCGCGAACGGCTTGGTAAGATAGTCGTCTCCGCCCGCCTGCAGCCCGCGAACCCGCTCGTCGATCGACGACAGCGCCGAGATCACCAGAACCGGCACCTTGACGCCTTCCTTGCGCAGGGTTTCCAGCATATTCAGGCTGTCCTCGCCGAACACCATGCGATCCATGACCAGGATCGCCGCATCTCCGACCCGGGCCGCATCCGCCGCTTCGGCGATGGACGCCGTCTGCACGTGGTAGCCCAGCCGTTCGAGTTCGGTCTTGATCTCGTTCGCCAGCTCCTTCTCGTCTTCGACGAGAAAGATGGTCTGGGGACGGATCGGGGTCGCCTTCGTCAACGACTTGCTTCCTTCATCGCGTCAGGGCGTCAGCCCGGGCGGTGGCGGAGGGGGCGGCGGATGCGGCGGATCCTGAATCAGACGTTTGACAGCGGCAATCGCCGCGGGGTCCGGATGCCTGATCGGCGGAATGATTTCATCCGGCGGCCAACCGCCACCGAGCGCCTTGTAGAGGGTCACGAAGCTGTCGCCGGCAAGCCGGATGACCTCGGCACGCTGCTGCTCCAGAGCGAATTGCTGCCGCTCGGCGTCGAGAACGTTGAGGAAGTCGGTCAGGCCTCGGTCGTAGCGCTCAGTCGCCACCTTGGTCGCCTGGCGTGCGGCATCGATGGCGGTATCCAGGCTGCGCAGGCTCTGCCGATAGCCGCGATAGGTGGCATTGGCTTCGTCGACCTGCTGCACGGCCACCAGAATGGTCTGCTTGTACGCCGTGGCAAGCTCGTGCGCCCTGTAATCGGCCATTTCGACCAGAGCGTCGAGAGCGCCGAAGTCAAGGATCGGCGCATCGATCGACGGGCCCACCGATCCGATCCAGGTGATCGGAATGGCGGAGCCCGATCGTGGACCACCCTGCGCACCGCCGCCTGCAGTGAGCACCAGAGTCGGAAACAAGTCCGCGGTCCGGGCTCCGACGTCGGCCACCGCAGCGGCGAGGAACCGCTCGGCTTCGCGGATATCGGGGCGCCGACGCAGGAGGTCGACCGGGAGCCCGACCGGCGCGCGGGCCGGCAGCCGTGGGACCGCGGCAGTACGCTGCAGCTCGCGAGCGACCGCTTCCGGGTATTCACCCATCAGCACGGCGATGGCATAGCCGCTGGAGGCGATCAGTGCCTTGAGGGGCTCGACGTCGGCCTCCAGCGTCGCGACCTGACGCTTTGCCAGCGTCACGTCCAGTTCGTTGGTCAGCCCGCGATCGAGGCGGGTCTGGGCCAGATTGAGAACGTTGCGCGCGGCTTCGATATCACGATAAAGAATCTGAAGGCGATCCTGCCGGGCCCGCAGGTCAAAGTACAAACGGGAGACGTCGGCAGCGATCACGACATAGACCCAGTCCCGTGCCTCCTTGAGTGCTTCTGCGGTATAGGCCTGCGCCTCGACGCGGCGCGCGATCTTGCCGAACACATCGATCTCCCATTCGGCGTCGAGACCGCCGATCTGAGTGATACTCCTGAGACCTGTGGTGTTGTCCCCGGCCCTCAATGGCTCCGACGCCCGGCCCTTGGTTTCGTCCGCTCCGGTGCCGACGCCACCTCCCGCAGAGCCATTGAGTTCCGGTAGCGCCTGACTGCCGATGACGACGAGCTGCAATCTCGCCTGCTGCAAACGGTCCAGTGCGATCTTGAGATCGAGATTATTCTGCAGCGCGCGCGCGATGAGGCCGTTCAGTTGCGGGTCGCGTAGACTTCGCCACCATTGCCACAGATCGGGGCTGGCGCCGCCAGTCGCCGGTTCCCTGATCGCAGGCTGCGTCAGAAAAGCAACGGGAAGTGCGACACCCGGCGTCTGATAGTCCGGACCGACGGCACATCCCGCCAAAAGACCGGCAAGTACAACCGCACACCCAGGATTTCGTACTCGCATACACCTATTCCAGAGAACCAGAGTCAGGATTGATAAGGACTTCGAGCGGCGCGGTACGTTCGAATTCGATAATTTGCCGCGGGACGATGCGGCCACAGGAGCCCAGGCCGGTGGCCGAGGATCACGGGTGCATCCGGCTCGTGTCCTGTTGCTGAACTCACGACATATCCATTTCTAACGCTGAGGTTGTCGTTCGCCGGATCGAAGGCACACCGATCCGGCAAGCGCCCCAAGGACTAGCAGATTTCGTTGTTGGTGGAGAGTGATTTTCGCCTGCGATGCAACGGTTTCCCCACTGCGCAGGCCGGCGAGCGTGGTCGCCCTGGACGCAGGGAAAAGCAATGCGCCGCCGCTGGATTTTGTCAGGCATCGACTATCGGCGAGAGGCAGGGTCACGACGCGACCCTTCGATAGAGGGGGGCGCCGTTCGCCTGCAGCGCCGGTAGCAAGACGCCAGATATGTTCATGTCCGAAGATGTCTCTTGATGGTTTCCGGTGGTCCGGCGCGCACGTTCGCGCGGCGAACAGGCACCGAAAACGCCGCCCCGGGGCCTGCTCCGGCATGGGGCAGGCCATTCTGGTGCAGGATGATGCTGATACCTCCGAAGGGCGGCAACTAATAAAAATTTTAGCGGCCAATCAGCGGGTTCCGGGAGATTTGCAGCACCGCCGACCACACGAATGATATCTGCGAAGAAAGCGCCGCCGCGCCGGGGCCTGCATGCAGGTGGCAATTCCGACGCCGATTTTTCGAAGCCAATACCGACGCTATTTCGCCCCGGGCTCGTGATCCTGAGAAGGTTGGGCATCCTTCGCGACCTTGACGGCTTCTCCTGACGACAGCGAATCCGGCGGGCTATTGATCAGGGTGTCAGACACCGTCACTCCCTTCAAGACTTCGAATTCGGTTCCAAGATTCCGGCCGAGCATTACCGACCTCAGTTCAACCTTGTTGCCAGCACCGAGAAGTGCCACCTGCACGCCATTCTCGCGAAAGATCAGCGCGCTCGTCGGAATGCGGATGGTGCTGGGGTTGTTTGCGAGGTTGAAATGCACCTCGGCAAACGTACCCGGCTGCAGCAGCTTGTCGGTGTTGTCGGCATGGAGTTCGACCAGCAGCGTCCGCGAGGTCTTGTTGATCGCTTCGGACGTGGTGGCGACCACCGCCTTGAATGTTTTGTCCGGGTATTGCGGCAAGACAAGATCGGCCGTCAGTCCGGCGCGCATCCCGGCCGACAGTTCCTGCGGCACCTGGACGAAGACCCGCATCTCGTGCACGTCGGCAACACGGAAGAGCTGCGGCCCGCTGCCACCGCCGACGCCGCTGCCGGCGTTGATCAGCGCCCCGACATCGGTGTTGCGTGCGGTCACAATGCCGTCGAACGGCGCAACGATACGCTTGAAGTCTTCGAGCGCTGTCAGCTGATCGACCTGGCTCTGGTTGACATTGGCATCCGCCAAGGCGGCGTTGTAGCGCGCGGCGGCGCTGCCGGATTCCGCCTTCTTGGACTCTGTCTCTTGCTCGGAAACGACGCCCTTTGGGGAATCGCGCCAACGCGCATAGGTCGTATCGGCGAAATTGCGTTCCGCTTCCCTGACCTTGACTTGCGCCTGGGCGGACGCCAGCTTCGCCTTGGCGGCGGCTAGCTGGGCGTCGAGATCGGGTGCATCGATATCCGCCAGCAGCTGCCCCTTGCGGACATGGGCTCCAAAATCGAAATACCAATCCTTGAGATAGCCGTTGACGCGCGCGTAGATCGGCGCCTCGTACCAGGCCTCGATATCGCCGGGCAGGACGAGTTGCTGATCCGAAACGCCTTGCTTCGGTTTGACCGTGGCGACGGTCGGTACTGCCTGCTCCACCGTCCATTTGGTCACCTCGCTTTCCTGGTGCCGGCGCGCCAGGATGCCGGCGAGGGCGATGCCGATTGCGACGAGCAGAGCGATGGCCGCCACCCAGCGGATCTTGCCGGCCGGCGGCGGCGGTTCGGGCTGCTTCCCAGGCGTCTCCAATTCGTGCTGGGCGTCGTGCGGATGGGTGTCAAGCAAGGTGTTTCTCCCGGATCACAGGCTCGGTCCGGCCAACGATGCACCGGAAGTCTCTGGTGCCTGGCTGTGACGGTTGCGGTGTAGGACGCTGAATACGGTTGGAACGAAGAACAGCGTAGCGATGGTTGCGACGGTGAGGCCGCCGATCACCGCACGGCCGAGCGGCGCGTTCTGTTCGCCGCCTTCGCCCAGCGCCAGCGCCATCGGGACCATGCCGATGATCATGGCGAGCGCCGTCATCAGCACCGGACGGAAGCGGGTGAAGCCGGCCTCCAGCGCCGCCGCGGTGGCGTCGAGGCCATTCTCCAGGCCTTCGCGGGCAAAGCTGACCAGCAGGATGCTGTTGGCGGTGGCGATGCCCATGCACATGATGGCGCCGGTAAGGGCAGGGACCGACAGCGTCGTGCCGGTGGTGAACAGCATCCAGACGATGCCGGCGAGCGCGCCGGGGAGGGCCGTGATGATGATGAACGGGTCGATCCAGGACTGGAAGTTGACGACGATCACCAGGTAGATCAGCACGATGGCGCCGGCCAGGCCGAAATAGAGCTGGCTGTAGGCGTTGTCCATGGTCTGGACCTGGCCGCGCACCGCGACATAGGAACCGCGCGGCAGATCCTTCTTGGTCTCGCTGAGGATTTTGGAGATGTTGCCGGAGATGGCGCCGAGATCGCGCCCCTGGGTATCGCCATAGATGTCGATCACCGGCTCCACGTTGTAATGGGAGACGACGCCGGGGCTCGGCCCCTGGGTGATATGCGCAAGCCCGCCCAGATATCGCGGTGAACCGGTGTCTTGCGCCGTAACCGGGATGTTGGACAGGTCGGAGATGCTGTTGACCCGGTATTGCGGCATCTGGGCGACGATCGGATAGGAGACGCCGTTTTCGGTATTGAGCCAGAAATTGGGTTGCACCTGGCCACTGCCCGAGAGGGTGACGAGCAGGCTGTTGGCGACGTCGCGCTGGGTCAGCCCGATCTCGGCGGCAAGGGTGCGGTCGACGTCGACATTGATCTGCGGATAGTTGAACACCTGCTGGATGCGCAGGTCGGCGATCCCGGGCACCTGGCGGATGCGCTTCAACAGATCGGTGGCATAGGCGTAATTGGCCTTCTGGTTGCTGCCGATGACCTGCACGTCGATCGGCGCCGGCAGGCCGAAATTCAGGATCTGCGAGACGATGTCGGCGGGCAGGAAGGAGAAGGTGGTTCCCGGGAACTTCTGCGGCAGCACGGTGCGCAGCGCCTTGACGTAGCCGGCGGTGGGATCGTGATCCTCCTTCAGGCTGATCAGGGCATCGCCGTCTCCGGGGCCGATGGTCCCGGTGTTCTGATAGGCCATGTTGATGCCGCTAAACGGTAGGCCGATATTGTCGACGATGTTGTCGAGCTGGTTGGGCGGGATGGTCGAGCGGACCGTCTGCTCGATCTGTTCCATGAGGCGGGCGGTCTCCTCGATGCGGGTGCCCGGCTGGGCGCGGACATGCATCAGGATCTGGCCGGAATCCACCGACGGGAAGAAGTTCTCGCCCAAAAACGGCGCAAGCCCGAAGGACAGCACGACGCAGGCCAGAAACGCTGCCATGAAGGTCTTGGGACGGCGCAGTGCATGCACAAGAAGCGAGCGGTAGCGCTCGCGGAACTTCTCGAACCGCACCTCGAACCCCCGCTGGAAGCGGAGCAGTGGATTGCGCGACCGCACCGCCGGCACGGCATGTCCGACCTGGCTTTCCGTGCTGTGATGGTGATGCATGAGATAGTTGGCCATGGTCGGCACCAGCGTGCGCGACAGGATGAACGAGCCGATCAGCGCAAACACCACGGCTTCGGCCAGCGGCCTGAACAGATATCCGGCGACGCCGCCGAGCTGGAACATCGGCACAAACACGATGCAAAGGCAGAGCAGCGTCACGAAGGCTGGAATGACGATCTGCTGCGCGCCATCGAGGATCGCCGGTTCGATCTGCTTGCCCTGCTCGAGATGGTAATTGACGTTTTCGATTGTCACCGTTCCGTCGTCGACCAGGATGCCGACGGCGAGCGCCAGACCGCCCAGCGTCATGACGTTGATGGTTTCGCCGAGGGCGGATAGCGCCGTCAGCGCGAACAGGACCGCAAGCGGGATTTCCGTGAGGATAATGATGGTCGAGCGCCAGCTGCCGAGGAACAGCAGGATCATGACGCCGACCAGTACTGCGGCAAGCACAGCCTCGCGAATGACGCCGAACACCGCGGCTTTGACAAAGACGGACTGATCGCCCACGGCTCGAAGGTTTAGGCTCGCTGGCAGGCTCTGTTGGACGCGCGGCAGCAGCGATTTGACCCCATCGATGATGTCGAGGGTCGACGACGATCCGGCCTTGAGGATGGTCATCAGCACCGCGCGCGCGCCGTTGACCCGCACCACGTTGGTCTGTGGCGGCGAGCCCTGATGGACGAAGGCGACGTCGTGCACGTAGATGATGGTGCCGTCGATTTTCTTGACAGGCAGATCGTTGATCTTGTCGAGCAAGGTGGGACTGGCGTTGAGCGCCACGTTCCAGTCGAACTTGCCGATCTTCTGGTCACCGGCCGGCAAAATCAGGTTCTGCGCCGAGACGGCGTTGACGAGGTCCTCGGCCGAGACGCTGTGCGACTGCATCGCCTGCTGGTCGAGGTCGACCTGCACCTGCAGGATCTTGCCGCCATAGGGCGAGGGCACTGCCGCTCCCTGGACCGTAGCGAGTTGCGGCCGGATGAAGTTCTGTCCGAGATCGAACAGCTTCATCTGAGGCAGCGACTGGCTCGACAGCGCAAGCTGCAGGATCGGCACGCTCGAGGCGTTGTAGCTCAGCACGTAAGGCGGCGTGATGCCGGGCGGCAGCAGCTTCAGCACGGTCTGCGACGCCGCTGTCACCTGCGCCATCGCGGCGGCAATATCGACGTCCCTCTGGAAGAAGATCTTGACCACGCCGTAACCGCTGAGCGACTGCGACTCGAGATGTTCGATATCGCCGACCTGGGAGGTCAGGGTCCGTTCATAATAGTAGATCACGCGGCCCGACATGTCGTTCGGCAGCAGACCGTTATAGGTCCAGACGACACTGATCACCGGAATGTTGATATTCGGAAAGATATCCGTTGGCGTGAACAACGCCGCCCGTATGCCGAAAAGCGCGATCAGCAGCGACAGAACGACGAAAGTATAGGGCCGCCGGAGCGCGATTTGGACGATCCACACGTCGATAACCTCCTAACGGCGCCCGGCGGCCGGCATGCGGCAGCTGTGGGGCAGAAAGCATGTCGCTAACCTGTTGGTGATGCAACCCTGCTCGATAACGCCCGACCGCTCGGTTCGATACACGGCAGGAGCTTTCACGAAATGATCCATTTTCAGTGCGTCCGTCTGGCAAGGTTGCGGTGGATGACGCTGAACACGGTTGGAACGAAGAACAGCGTGGCGATGGTTGCGACGGTGAGGCCGCCGATCACCGCACGGCCGAGCGGCGCGTTCTGTTCGCCGCCTTCGCCCAGCGCCAGCGCCATCGGGACCATGCCGATGATCATGGCGAGCGCCGTCATCAGCACCGGACGGAAGCGCGTGAAGCCGGCCTCCAGCGCCGCCGCGGTGGCGTCGAGGCCATTCTCCAGGCCTTCGCGGGCAAAGCTGACCAGCAGGACACTGTTGGCGGTGGCGATGCCCATGCACATGATGGCGCCGGTAAGGGCCGGCACCGACAGCGTCGTGCCGGTGGTGAACAGCATCCAGATGATGCCGGCGAGTGCTCCGGGGAGGGCCGTGATGATGATGAACGGGTCGAGCCAGGACTGGAAGTTGACGACGATCACCAGGTAGATCAGCACAACGGCGCCGGCCAGGCCGAAATAGAGCTGGCTGTAGGCGTTGTCCATGGTCTGGACCTGGCCGCGCACCGCGACATAGGAACCGCGCGGCAGATCCTTCTTGGTCTCGCTGAGGATTTTGGAGATGTTGCCGGAGATGGCGCCGAGATCGCGCCCCTGGGTATCGCCATAGATGTCGATCACCGGCTGCACGTTATAGTGGGAGACGACACCGGGGCTCGGCCCCTGGGTGATATGCGCAAGCCCGCCCAGATATTGCGGCGTCTTGGTCTTCCCGGATGTGATCGGGATATTGGACAGGTCGGAGATGCTGTTGACCCGGTATTGCGGCATCTGGGCGACGATCGGATAGGAGACGCCGTTTTCGGTATTGAGCCAGAAATTCGGCTTTACCTGGCTGCTGCCCGAGAGGGTGACGAGCAGGCTGTTGGCGACGTCGCGCTGGGTCAGCCCGACCTCGCCGGCAAGGGTGCGGTCGACATCGACATTGATCTGCGGATAGTTGAACACCTGCTGGATGCGCAGGTCGGCGATCCCTGGCACCTGGCGGATGCGCTTCAGAAGATCGGTGGCATAGGCGTAATTGGCCGTCTGGTTATTGCCGATCACCTGCACGTCGATCGGCGCCGGCAGGCCGAAATTCAGGATCTGCGAGACGATGTCGGCGGGCAGGAAGGAGAAGGTGGTTCCCGGGAATTTCTGCGGCAGCACGGTGCGCAGCGCCTTGACGTAGCCGGCGGTGGGATCGTGGTCCTCCTTCAGGCTGATCAGGGCATCGCCGTCTTCGGGGCCGATGGTCCCGGTGTTCTGATAGGCCATGTTGATGCCGCTATAGGGCAGGCCGATATTGTCGACGATGTTGTCGAGCTGGTTGGGCGGGATGGTCGCGCGGACCGTCTGCTCGATCTGTTCCAGGAGGCGGGCGGTCTCCTCGATCCGGGTGCCGGGCTGGGCGCGGACATGCATCAGGATCTGGCCGGAATCCACCGACGGGAAGAAGTTCTCGCCCAAAAACGGCGCCAACCCAAACGAAAGGGCAACGATGGCAAGAAAGCCGACGATGACAATCTTGGGCTGTGAAAGGGCGAGCTGAAGAAGCGAATGGTAGTGCCCGCGCAGCCAGGTGAATCCGCGTTCGAAGCCTTGTTGCAGCCGCACGAAGGGATTTCGCGAAGCAGGCGCTGCGACGGCATGTCCCTCGCCATGATGGGGAATCGCGTGGAGCAGGTAGCGCGCCATGGTCGGAACCAGCGTGCGCGACAGGATGAATGAGCCGATCAGCGCAAACACCACGGCTTCGGCCAAAGGCCGGAACAGATACCCGGCGACGCCGCCGAGCTGGAACATCGGCGCGAACACGATATCGAGTACGAGCAGCGTCACGAAGGCTGGAATGACGATCTGCTGCGCGCCGTCCAGGATCGCCGGCTCTACTTCCTTGCCCTGCTCGAGGTGAAAGAAAATATTCTCAAGGGTGACTGTCCCTTCATCGACCAGCATGCCGACGGCGAGCGCCAGACCGCCCAGCGTCATGACGTTGATGGTCTGACCCAGCATCGAGAGCACGATCATCGAAAACAGGATCGACAGCGGAATGGAGATGATGATGATGATGGTCGAACGCCAGCTGCCGAGGAACAGCAGGATCATGACGCCGACCAGGGCTGCGGCCAGCACGGCCTCGCGCAGCACTCCGAAGATGGCGGCTTTGACAAAGACGGACTGATCGCCCACGGCATGGAGGCTGAACCCGCTCGGCAGGTTCTGCTCCACGCGCGGCAGCAGCGCCTTGATTCCCGCAATGACGCTGAGGGTCGATGCCGATCCCGCCTTGAGGATGGTCATCAGCACCGCGCGCGCGCCGTTGACCCGGACCATATTGGTCTGTGGCGGCGAGCCCTGATGGACGAAGGCGACGTCGTGCACGAAGATGACGGTGCCGTTGACCTTCTTCACCGGCAGGTCGTTGATCTTGTCGAGCATCACGGGGCTGGCGTTGAGCGCCACGTTCCAGTCGAACTTGCCGATCTTCTGGTCACCGGCCGGCAAGATCAGGTTCTGCGCCGAGACGGCGTTGACGACGTCCTCGGCCGAGATGCCGTGCGATTGCATCGCCTGCTGGTCGAGGTCGATCTGCACCTGCAGAATCTTGCCGCCATAGGGCGAGGGCACCGCCGCTCCCTGGACCGTGGCGAGCTGCGGCCGGATGAAGTTCTGCCCGGTATCGAACAGCTTCATCTGAGGCAGCGACTGGCTCGACAAGGCAAGCTGCAGGATCGGCACGGTCGCCGCGTTGTAGCTCAGCACGTAAGGCGGCGTGATGCCGGGCGGCAGCAGCTTCAGCACGGTCTGCGATGCTGCCGTCACCTGTGCCAGCGCCGTGCGGATATTGACGCCCTTCTGGAAGAAGATCTTGACCACGCCGTAACCGCTGAGCGACTGCGACTCGATATGTTCGATATCGCCGACCTGGGCGCTCAGGGTCCGTTCATAATAGTAGATCACGCGGCCCGACATATCGTTCGGCGGCAGCCCGTTATAGGTCCAGACCACGCTGACAACCGGCACGTTGATGTTTGGGAAGATATCCGTTGGAGTCCGCAGCGCCGCGAGCACCCCGAATATCGCTATCAGGAGCGAGAAAACGATGAACGTGTAGGGACGCCGGAGCGCGGTCAGGACGATCCACACGCCGCTATCCTCCTAGAAACGGACCGGCATACGCTGCCAGGTCCCGTGGCCCATTGGATACGCCGCAACGATCGATCTGATATTTATGCGGCGCAAACCAGCCGATGCCGCGGATCGCGCTTGCAGGAACCGGACTCGCGGCAGTCTTTATCAAAGCCGCCCCATTTCGGCTGAGCAGCGCTTTACACGCCTGGACAGGGTACAATCTGTTCGGCGAAAACCATATGAAATCTTGGCAGAATTCATCGACCCCGGCGAGGAACTGGCCCTCGTGAAAGTGCTCAGGTCGGAGACTCGCATGGTGTACCTTCAGACCTTTTTCCAAGCGGGGTGAGGCCGGATTGGACAAACAAAACACCGTCCCCGCCACGACTTCCATCGCCGCGAGGCCAGCGCAACGCTCCGAACCATGACGGTGACGTCTGCTCGCGGCAACTAATATAATTTTTAGCGGATCGATCATAAAAAATGACCTCCGGCGGGGCTCACCGGAGGCCAAAGTGGACTTTTCTTTGTAAGCGGAACGGAAAACGCTGCGTTTTACATTTTCCGGCGCTGGTTCAACGCCGACGAAAGACCGTTTTGGGGGCCTGTCATCGATCGCCGGCGCTGATCGGGTCCGGCACCGCACTGGCGTAGCAAATCAGCAACATTCGCGTCTTTGCATCGGCCGTTGAACGGCGCCGTTTGGCGGAACGACGCCAGCATCGCGCTGCCGCTACACGGCTGCAACTAATATAAAATTTAGCAACGCGGCAGGTAACCGGGCCACCGGCGGCGGAACATTTTCCTATGTCGGGGAGGAAGCAGATCCGCCGGCTGGGCCGCTGCCCCATCACTGAGCAATGTCGGCGGACCGGTCCGGTTGTCGGCTGTGCGTGGCAGGGCGTGACGATATGGGTTAGTCTGGATTCGAAATCGCCTCGAGCGATTTACCGAACCGACCAGGGAATGGCACCGGTGAATCAAGGAAGCTGAAAAGCGCAGTACCTGGCGACGCGAACTTTCGTGAACTCCCATAGTTTGCGGTCGCCTGTTTACGCCCCTGGTTCCTTCCACCTTTTCACCGGACTTCCTCATCATGAAAGACCTTACTCAGGGCTCGGTTTTGAGCCATGCCTTGACCATGGCCGTCCCCATTTTTGCGGGACTTGTCCTGGTGCTGCTCTGCGGATTGATCGACCTTTACTTCGTGGCCGGCTTGGGCGAGGCAGCGATCGCTGGCGTAGGCGCGGCGGGCAACGCCGGATTTCTGGTCAGTGCCCTGACACAGGTTGTGAGCGTCGGCACCCTGGCGGCCGTCTCACAGGCAGTCGGCCGCAAGGATCGAGCCGATGCGAATGTCATATTCAACCAGTCGCTTGGGCTGTCAGCCCTGTGCGGGATATGCACTCTGGCCGTGGGGCTTGCGGTTGCGCGCCCTTACATGAACTCGGTTGCTGCCGACTCTGCTACGGTCGAGGCCGGCACGACATACCTTGTCTGGTTCATGCCGGCGCTCGCTTTGCAGTTCGCGATGCTGGCGATGTCGTCAGGGCTGCGTGGCATCGGCATCGTAAAGCCCACAATGTATGTCCAGGCGCTGACGGTGACGATAAATGTCGTTCTTGCCCCGGTGCTCGTGGTGGGCTGGGGGACGGGCTATGCGCTGGGAGTGAAGGGTGCCGGTCTGGCCAGTTCGCTGGCGGTCGCTATCGGCGTCGTCACCCTTTGGGCGTATTTCCGGCACGCCGAGAATTATCTCACCCTCAATCGCCGGCAATGGCGTCCGCAAATCGAACAGTGGAAGCGCATCCTGCGCGTGGGCCTTCCGGCCGGGGGTGAGTTCGCCATCATGTTCGCCTACATGGCGGCGATATATTATGCGATCGGGGAGTTTGGCCCAGCTGCGCAAGCCGGCTTCAGCATCGGCTCGCGCGTGCTGGGGCTCATTCAGGTACCCGCCATGGCGATTGCTTTCACGGCGGCCCCGATTATCGGACAGAATTTCGGTGCGAGAAATAGCGCGCGCGTAAAAGCGGCGGTCGGAAATGTTTTGATGGCCGCGACGGTGGTGATGGTTATCGCCACCGTCGTCACACAATGGCAGCCCGAGCTTCTGTTGAAGGGCTTCACAGAGGACCAGGCGACGATTTCCGAAGGCGCGTTATTCCTCAAAATGGTTTCGCTGAACCTTGTCGCGCAGGGCCTGATTTTTGCGTGTTCGAGTGCCTTTCAGGGGCTGGCGAATACGAGGCCGCAACTCATCAGTTCGACGGTACGCCTGATAACTTACGTGATCCCGACCTTGTGGCTGTCGGCGCAATCCGGCTTTCGCATCGAACAGATCTGGTATCTGTCGATCGCGACGACCACCATCCAGGCATTGCTGAGTCTCTGGCTGTTGGGCCGGGAGCTCAGGAAACGGCAGGTGTTCTCCTCCCAGGCTGGCCAGCATGGCGGTTGATGTCGCCGGAGATGCGGGGGCTCTCCCTGATGATGTTGCGGGTATAACAATGAAAGAGGCCGCCCGGTGCGGCGGCCTCCTTGATTCTCATTCCATGCTGGGACCTCAGTCCCGTCCTTCGGCCGTCAGAACCGGAAACGAAGTCCCGCTGTGGGAGCAAAGTTGTTGAAGACCTGGTAGCCGTTCGCCAGCCCGTTATGGACAGCCGAGTACATCATGCCCGCGTAGAGGTCGAACTTCTTGGCAAACTGCCAATCGACATTGAAAGAAACCGCATCCAGCGTGCCGGCGCATGTCCCCGCTGCGATCGTGGTGCAGAACGTCTTGCCGTAGCTGTTTTGATCGTAATGGTAGTAAGCGATGCCGGCGTCGAGATTTGGCGTGAAGGCATACCGCGCGCCGGTCCACATGATCTGCAAATGCTCATCATGGAAAGCGTAGGCAGCCTGGGTGATATCGGCGAAAGCGAAGGGGATTCCCGCGATGCCGGTAAAGCCCGTCGTCAACGGCGTGCTCGGGTTTGAGAACGTGATGTATTCGTAGCCGCCGTACAATTTGAGCTGTGATAGGTGTACTTGGCCAGCAGCATCACAGCTGTTGTCGTCGGAGATCGTTGCCGCGATCGTGCCCGGATTGAGCAGGTTTTGCGCAGCAGTTAGCGCTGACGATGTCACAGCGCCCTTGTCGACGGTGTAGATCGCATCGAGCGAGAGCTTGCCATAAGCGCCAAAGTTGATGTCCTTGCCGATCTGGGCTCCCCATTCGCCCTGCGTGGCGTTGTTCTGGTCGTAGCCGCCGACCTGATAGATGGCTCCCAGGCGGAACAAGTTGTCGCCGACATCGACGCGGTATTTCACGGCCGTCGAAATTCGGGCGTCTTCGGTACGACCACCGCCGACCGCCGTTCCCTGCCAGCCGATCACCGAATAGGCATAAGAGGCGCCCATCGGGTCATAACTCAGCACGCCGTCCAGTTCGAGCGAGTTTTGCCGGCCGAAGGTCAGGGTGCCGTAGGTCGGCGAGCTGAAGCCCGCGTAGCCGACGCCGTTATAGAACTGGCCCGCGCGGCTGGAGTCGGCGTTCGAGCTCTGCGCGGCGAGCGGGATGCCGTTGTTCTCCAGGAACGACTTCGGGCCGTTGGCCGCGGTCATGGAATAGGGGTCAAACCCGAAATTCAGATCGAAGACGAAGTTGAAGCCGGGCGCGATCTGTTCGACGCCCTTGATGCCGATGTTCGACTGGGTGAGACCGCCGGGTGTTTGAAGCCACATCGAGTGGGGTCTGCTCACCTTCTGGACCAGTTCCGTGACGCCCGAGATGATGCTCTTGTTGAACGGCGCGCCGTGGCTCTCATAGCCGACGCCCATGTCGATGGTGCCGTAGACGGTGATACCGTAATAGGTCAGCGGGCAATCGGTAACGATGAACTGCACGGCGCTGCTGCACGACGCCGGCGCAAGCGGCGGCGGTGGCTCTTTGGTGTAGATCGGCAAATCCGCCGCATGTGCCCCGCCGCACAGCGCGAGCGCTGCCGTGGACGCCAAGAGAATCCTTCCGATGTTCTTCACGAGTTGCCCCTTTGCCCCAATCGGTCGAGCCCCAGCCGCCGATGCCGCTATAGTCGTACGGAGATAGCGAGTGTCAATCGGCATGCACACCAATTGGCCGCCCTGTGGGAGGAGAACAGGATGATCTCTGGCTGACTGTTGCGGATGGGCAACATTTTTATGTGGGCGACGGCTGCCTTGAGGGCAGCACGGAGCAATTTCAGGGCAACACGGAATGATGCGGGCTCTGAACGAAAGAGGCCGCCCGGTGGGGCGGCCTCCTGATTCTCGTTTTCCATATCCGGCGATTTGAGCCGGCGGAGAGGGGCGTGCTGCGCCCGTCGACCGTCAGAACCGGAAACGCAGGCCTGCCGTCGGAGCGTAGTTGTTCCTGAACAGATAGCCGTTCGCCAGACCATTCGCGACAGACGAGTACATCATGCCGGCGTAGAGGTCGAACTTCTTGGCGAACTGCCAATCGACGTCGAACGAAACCGCGTTCAACTGGCCGGAGCATGTCCCTGCCGCGGCGGTGGTGCAGAACGTCTTGCCGTAGCTGTTTTGATCGTAGTGGTAGTACGCGACGCCGGCATCGACGGTGGGGGTGAAGGCGTATCGCACGCCGGTCCAGCTGATTTGCAGATGCTCGTCGTGGACGTAGCTGGCCTGCGAGATATTGGCGGGCAGCACCAGGAACCCGCCGATGTTGTCAAAAGCCGTCGTCACGGGACTGCCGGGATTTGCGAAGGTGATGTATTCGTAACCGCCGTACAATCTCAGCTGGTGATAGGTATACTTGGCCAGCAGCATCCAGCTGGTGTCGTCGGAGATCGTGGCTCCCATCGTGAGCGGATCAAGCCGCGAACGCCTTTGAGCCCGCCGCCAGCGCTGTTGACGTAATACCGCCCTTGACATCGTTGTAAATCGCGTCGAGCGAAAGTTTGCCATACGCGCCGAGGTTGATGTCCTTGCCGATCTGGGCGGCCCATGCGCCCTGCTGGGCGTTATTCTGGTCGTAGCCGCCGACCTGATAGTCGGCTCCCAGGCGGAACCAGTTGTCGCCGACATCAACGCGATATTTAAGGGCCGTCGAAATTCGGGCGTCTTCGGTGCGACCACCGCCGACGGCCGTTCCCTGCCAGCCGATCACCGAGAAGGCATAAGAGCCGCCCATCGGGTCATAGGCATTGACGCCGTCGAGCTCGAGCGAGTTTTGCCGGCCGAAGGTCAGGGTGCCGTAGGTCGATGAACTGAAGCCGGCATAGCCCACGCCGTTATAGAACTGGCCGGCGCGGCTCGAGTCGGCGTTCGAGCTTTGCGAGGCGAGCGGGATGCCGTTGTTGTCGAAAATCGATCTCACGCCGTTGGCCGCGGTCATGGACATCGGGTCGAACCCGAAATTCAGATCGAAGATGAAGTTGAAGCCGGGTACGATTTGTTCGACGCCCTTGATGCCGATGTTCGACTGCGAAAGGCCGTTAGGCGTCATAAGCCAACCCGGATGATTGCTGTTCTTCTGGATCAGTTCCTCGACGCCGGTAATGATGTTCTTGTTGAATGGCGTGCCGTGGCTTTCATAGCCGCCGCCCACGTCGACGGTGCCGTATACCGTGATGCCGTAATAGGTCAGCGGGCAATCGGTGACGATGAACTGCACGGCGCTGGTGCACGACACCAGCGGAGGCGCAGGCGTAAGCGGCGGCGCTTTGGTGTAGACCGGCAGATCCGCCGCGTTTGCCGCGCCACCGAGCGCGATCACCGCAGTGGACGCCAGGAGAATTTTTCCGAAGTTTTTCACAGATTTACCCCTTTAATTTGTCGAGCACTCAGTTGAGCGCCAACCCCAATTTGGCCATTTCGCTGGGCGCGCCGTTTGGGCGCTTGTCCCGCTCTCGCTTGCCGTTCTCCCCTGCGGTAACAGTGCATTAATACAGACGTACAACACGAATCGCGGGAGCAGACGAAAACGGGCCAGACTCAACAGATTTGCTCCGCGTAGTGACCGTTCTGCAACACTCGGGGCAACCTGCATGCCTTGGATTATTGTTCCTCCATGACAGTGGCGTGACACTTGTGTGTTCGGGGACCGTCAGACAGCGATGCGCATTCGAAAGATCGGGCTGTGTGTCTAATGAGGCACAATCGCGCGTGCTCATGGCGCTGATTTTGGTCAGCACGGCCTCAGCCGAACTGACGCGGGCGTGGCTTCCGCATCCTCCGGTGGTGCGCCGTCCGATCGCAATCGGATCGGTCCGTTTTCCGAATTTCTGGGAGCTGCCCCGATGTCCTGCGCGGCGATCATCGCGCCGCCCGTTCGCGGCCTGCCCATGGCGCGGGGGCGCGTCCGGTTTCGCATGGGCATAGGCGGAGCGGAACACCGAATTCACTTGAATTCGGTGTTCACCATGTGGTGGGTTTGATACGGTAACGCGATGAAAATGACTGCGATAGATCGCTATATCTTGCGCACGACGCTGACGTCTTTTGCGATCGTTGTCGTGACCTTGACGGGCGTCATCTGGATCACGCAGGCGCTGCGCGCCATCGATCTGATGACGAGCCAGGGGCAGACGATCCTGACTTTCCTCGGCATCACCAGCATGGCCATCCCCGTGCTGGTTTTGATCATCGCGCCGATCGCATTGATGATCGCGGTGTCGCACACCCTGACCAAGCTTGCCACCAATTCGGAAATCATCGTGATGAACGCGGCGGGGCTGTCGCCGCTGCGGCTTTTCATGCCGTTTCTCTACGCCACCTTCGCCGTGGCGATCCTGGTGGCCTTCATCGGCTTTTATCTCGCTCCGGAGAGCGTGAGGCGCGCCAACGGATGGAGCGCCGAGATCACTGCGGATGTCTTGACGAATGTTCTGCAGCCCGGACGCTTCGCGCAACTTAGCCAGGACCTCATCATCCGGATTCGGGA
Source organism: uncultured Pseudomonadota bacterium (assembly GCA_963813165.1). GTDB lineage: Bacteria > Pseudomonadota > Alphaproteobacteria > Rhizobiales > Xanthobacteraceae > Bradyrhizobium. The sequence goes on from CAWEYJ010000015.1 coordinate 108,164, forward strand.
ACGGCAGCCCGGGGGCCAGATCCTCGGTATTTTCATTGACGACCGCCGCGATCCGAAAGAGCGGGTCAGCATCATCGCCGACCATGGCACGGTGGTGAAAAACAATGAGGGGTCGTTTCTGATTCTCGAGGATGGGCATCTCGAGCGTTTTGAGGTCAACAAATCGGCGCCCGCGCTGGTCGCATTCCGCCGCTATGCCTTCGACATGTCAACGTTCACCAGTCACAACAAGGAAGTCACGTACGGCATCCACGAGCGCTATATCTGGGAGTTGATCTGGCCGCCGACCGATGACCCGATTTTCATTCATACGCCGGGTCAGTACCGCGCCGAGTTGCATGATCGCCTTGCCGCGCCGCTTTATGCATTCGTGTTTGTAGCCGTCACCTTCGCTTTCCTGGGAAGTCCTCGAACGACGCGACAGAGCCGTAATTTCTCGACGGGATGTTCGATACTGCTGGTATTTGCGGTGCGCGCGGCGGGCTTCGCCTGTTCGGTAACGGCGGCGAACTCTTTTGAAGCCATTCCGATCCAGTATGGCGTTCTCGCGAGCACACTCGCGGCAAGCGTATGGATCATCTACAAGGGTCTCCTGATCGAGCCGCCGGCCGCGGCATTCGAGGCCGCAAGCCGGCTGACAATGCAAGCCCTGCGCCTTGTGAGGCGTTCGGCGCCTGCATAGCGGCCGCAAAAGCGGTCAGCGTTTTTGCGTTAGGCTGTCGGCGAACTGTGTCCGCGTTCATTGATCGGCCCTTGCGCGAAAATCGCTTGGGTCCCGAAATCAGAAAGCGTTTCGGCAGCAGGCGCATCAGTTCGTCTGCCCTCTTGCAAAGCTGAGCAGCAAGACAGCCCGCCGAAACAACGTCGGACCGCCGATCGCATTGAACCTCCATGTCGGCTATGGCGTTCGAAGCAGCCGACTTCATTCACCGACTAAAGAATTCTTTAGAAATGAAATGTCTCGGAACCTCCCGGGACCTCATATTGTTCCCATTTCGTAGCGACAGTCATGAAATCTATGAGACAAAAAGGGCGGCCAGGGCGGCCGCCTTTCCTAAAGCCGGCGTTGCTTGCCCATGTGGAAGAGATCTGATCGAGAGCTTTTGCCGGCCGCCCATCCACGCTGCCCCAAGTGTAAGACGCGAATGGCAACCGCTGCGGTGGAAGAGGGACCGGAAGGCTTCGAGCATCGTTCGTTCGAATGCTCCAGGTGCGGCCATAGCGAGCAAAATGTAATTGCATGCGACCCGATGAATACAAATGCCGTGGGTTGGCTGACCAGTGAATCGCAACCGCCGAAGCAAGGCCTTCAACAAGACGAATTGCCTCCTTGGAGACGACTTCCAAAGCAGCGTTAAACTTGCGAGGACCTGTTCGGCCCAGGTCGGGAGATCGCAGGCAAGCAGCGACTACTGCCACAATCGGTTCTTCATCGGAGATAACGCGAGGCCGCACCAGAACATCGGTGCTGTTCAACCGGAACAGATCAGGCTTCGACCTGTCGTTGTTGGAGCGGTCGTTCACTCGCGGGTAACAGCATTTCATCGGCATAGGCGTGCGTCTGCATGAATGCCTCGTGTATTGATTGTTTCGCCGCGCCGGTCTCCAGCTTTTCCGCAACCGCGGTCAGTGCTCGAACGACGTCTTCGACCTCTTCGATTGTCATGTGGGATGGATGCCGAAGTGGCCGCGCGCCGGCAAGGGCGGATCCAGTACGGCGAGGTCTCGCGCCGAACAGTGCGCGGCACCTCGCCGCAAGGGATGCGACCAGCCGGAAACGTCGCAACTTCAGAACCGATAATTGGCCACACCCTTTCTTCAAACGAAGGGGCTGCGGCTTGGGGCCAATGGTCCGGTGATGTGCTGGGGGGCGTCCAGTCGGTTAACCAACGATACGCTTCGCGGCGGAGGAACCCAATTTAAAGAGATTTTTAGCGGGGGGGGAGCGGGCAACCACACAACCCGCGTCGCGAAAGATCAACATCTTCCCGCGCTGGCCGGTACGTTCTGTTACCTATATGTCCGGGCCGGACAACAGCTAGACTGGCGGAGACGGAGGGATTCGAACCCTCGATACCCTTTTCAAGGTATGCTCATTTAGCAAACGAGTGCCTTCAGCCGCTCGGCCACATCTCCGGTAACACAAGGATATGCCCGACGCGGTGGCGTGCCGCAAGCCGCCTTTTCAGGGAAGGCCGTGGTTTGATATCGCGCGGCAATCCCGGCGCTTGGGCGATCCTAGCGGTTGCGTATGAGTTCCGCTATCGCGGCCGTCGATTCGACGAATTCCAGCGGGCAATCCTTGGCCGCCAGCTTCAACAGGCGCGTCGCTTCCGGCTTGTTTTTCTTGAGCAGCGCGAATTCGCCGCTGTAAAAATTGGCTTCGCAGGTCTGCGCCGCCTGTTTCTTCGGATCCTGGTCAGCGGCCGCGGCAATCGTTTGGGCGGCGCTCAGTTCGCCGAGGAATTGCCGGACAACCGGCGCCGGCCACGCAGTCATGTCCAGTTGTTTTGAAGTTTCGGCCAAACGATTCGCGACTCCGTTGCGGCGCTCGGAAAGATCGAGCCAAAGTGCCGTATAGGGGTCCTTCGGGTTGATCTCGTTTGCCTTCTTGAAATCGGCCTGGGCGTCCGCGGTGCGGCCGCCGAGCAGAAAGTACGTGACACCCCGGTTGAAGTAAGCAAAGGAATCGCCGGGGTCGAGCCGGATCACTTTGTCAAAATCATCGAGGGCGCTGGGGTTGTTGCCCTTGATATAGGACAGGCGGCCCCGAACGAAATAGGCCTTGGCATAGTTGGGGTCGAACCGGATCGAATCGTTCAAGTCGGCCATGGCGCGGTCGAAGTCGCCCATGCGCTTGTACAAGTCTCCCCGGGAGAAATAGGCGATGGCGTAGGTGGGGTCGAGCTGGATCGCCTGGTTGAAGTCGGCCAGGGCGTGATCGAATTCACCCTTGGCTTTGTACAGATTGCCCCGTTCGCTAAAGGCCCATGCGCTTTTGGGATCGAGCCGGACTGCGTCATTGAAGTCACCGAAAGCGCGGTCGAAGTCGCCTTTGTTCAGATAGGCGTTGCCGCGATTGATGTAGGCCGGCGCGTAAGCGCTATCGACCCGGATGGCTTCGTTGCAATCCAACAAGGCGTGATCCGGATCCTTTTTGGCCCACCACCATCCGCAGCGATTGCTGAGCGCGGCTGCGCGGGCAGGTCCCGTCACCTTGGAGTCCTGGATGACGCGGTCGCATGCCGCGATGCCTTGATCGGCCTTGCTGATCGCCCCGACAAACTTGCACTGGTCAAGATCGCTTTGATTGTCGGCCAGAACCGGACTTGAGAAAGCAAACGATGTAGCCAATCCAGCGAGTAGCACTGAAAAGCGCATTTTTCCTCCCCTTACTCCGGTGCGGCTGATGGTGCCGATATCCAGCCGACTACCTACGTCGGCAGGCGGCCGTCGTGCAACAACCTTAAAGCGCTCGATCGCAGCGGAGGTATACGATCATGCGAACGCGCAGCAGCAGCGGACCCCCGACCGATCCGCAAGGCCACGCAACCGGAGCGAACGCTCGCGACCCCCTCTCGTCGAGCGCAGGTTGGCCATCGCGCAGCATTCTTTGAGATGGTCTTATTATTGTCGCGCTGGATCGGACCCTGACGCCGGTGCTGTAGGCAATAAAGGGGGTCACCGCGGGCAATAAGAGGTGAGGGTGATCTCGGAGCGGCTCCGATTCGAGGCTTCGATGGGGTCCCCTGCGGAGTTCCTTATCCCTGGCTTCGCCCGCGCGGCCGCGTCCCCGAAAACCGAAATGTGTCTCTTGAAAGGCCGGAAACACACAAAAATGTTATGAAGAAACAGTGATTTAAAGGGATTTCGAGGTCGATCGGGCGGCGTCGGCGATGTGTGCAATTTTGCAACACACTCCGGAAAAACAATGAGATGCAGTGCGGCGAGCCATTCTTTCAATTGCGCTTTGAGAGGCGGGAGGTAATTCTGAATCCATCGAGAGATAGGCAACGACGTTTTACAGAACCACAAGGGGGAATATGAATATGAATAGTAAGACTCTACTAGCAGCGGCAGGGATTGCGGCGGTCGCTTTCTCGCCGGCATACGCCACCGAAGGTGGTGACATCGCCACCAAGCCCGGTGCGTTCATCGGCGCGAGCGCCGGCGTTCCGCCGCCGGGCATCTACATGTTCAACCAGGTGTTCACCTATCAGGCTAACCTGGCTGGACCGGGCACCGCAGGCCTTAATCCCCCGGGTACACACAAGACCGGCGTTCAGGCAGCGGTTGACGTTCAAGGCTTCCTGTTCGTTCCCGGCTGGACCTTCCTGGGTGCGACCTATGACGCCGTCATCGTGCAGCCGTTCGTCATGCAGAGCGTCGGCGCTCCCGTCAACGCTCAAGGTGCTGGCGCGTTCAATACCTACATCGTGCCGGTGGAGTTGAGCTGGAAGTTCGGCAATAGCGGCTTTGCGGTCAAGACCGGTGTTGGTATCTATCTGCCCGACGGCTGCACCACGGGTGCAAATAAGCTTGGTTGCGAGGCCAATCCATACACGACCTTCCAGCCCGAATTGATCCTGTCGTATCTGGCGAATGGCTGGAACCTGACAGCCGCTCTGTACGAAGAGTTCAATACGGCCAACAGGGCTACCAACTACACGACCGGTGATATCTTCCATACGGACTTCACCTTTACCAAGACCATCGGCAAGTGGACGATTGGTCCTGTAGCGTACTACGTTGCCCAGGTTAGCGATGACTCCTGCCCGGCCTCCTGTACCGCTCTTGGCGGGAGCACCTTGGTGCACTCCAACAGGTTCTCTGAATGGGCAGTCGGTGGTCTCGTAGGGTATGACTTCGGACCGGCCAGCTTGTCGGTTTGGGCGACCCAGGAAATCGGCGCGAGGGCTTCCAACGCTGCGGCAGTTGCCGCGGGTGGTGCGGATCCTTCCGTGGTCGCCGAGGGTGCGACGGTGTTTGCGACGCTCAGCTATCGCCTCTGGGCGCCTGAAGCGCCGGTCCAGCCCGCGATGTACCACAAGTAAGGAACACGATGCGTGTCCCCCTTTCGGTAGACGGTTGACCGTCTATCGGGAGGGGGACATTCTTTTGGATAATTGCCAGAGCCTCCGTTCCGCTTGCGTCGGGCCGGAGGCTTTGTCTTTAAGGCAGGACGGCTTCAGGTCGGTTCGATTGCCCAAATCAGGCTTGTTCTGATTCAACATGCGGCTAGAGCGAGATGGCTCTTCGTTGAATCGCCATCTCGCTCTATCTTTTGTTTAAGCATGATCTTTTCGGAAAACCGGTGTCCACTTTTCCGGATCATGCTTTAGGAGCTGAGGCCAGCATGGATGGCAAACCAGCATTCCATGGACCTTCGCAAGCGCGCGGCTGTCGCGGTTGAGATCGGGGCCCTTTCGTGTCACCAGGCCGCGGCGCAATTCGGGATAGGCGTTAGCACACGGCGATTGTCCGGAGGCTGCGCTTGCGTGAGGCCGGCAGCGTTGCGCTGGCCAGACGGGCGGCACAAGCCGGGGCCATTTCGGGTGAGCACCCTTATTGGTTGCGGGAACGCACGAAGGCAAAGGACTTTGCCTTGCGTGGACTTGTCGCCGAACTCGCCGGGAGCGGCCTCAAGGTCGATGATCGGGCGGTCTGAAACCGCGCCGAGAAGCCAAGCCTTAAAAAACGTGGGGCCAGCGAACGCGATCGCCTCGACGTTGCGCACCACCGGGGTGCAGTGGCGCAAGTATCAAGACTGCATCGAGCCGAAGCGTCTGGTCTTCATCGACGAGATCCGACCCGGACCGTCATCGTGGACAATCTCGGCAGTCACAATGCCAAAGCCGTGCGCCACCTCATTCGCATCGCTGGCGCCTTCGCATCGCTTGGCGTCAAGATCTTCTACCCGCCCAAATCCTCGCCAGAGCTGAACCCAATCGAACAAATCTTCGCCAAGCCCAAGGCACTTGTTGCGCAAGGCCGCTGCACGCTCAGTCGAGACGATGTGCGCCGCAATTTTTCAAGTCTTCGCTGCATTTACCCGCGACGAATGCGCAACTATTTCCAAAATTTTCTGGCTATGCGTGAACCCAATTGCAGTCATGCGCGGGATCGATTTTGCGAGGCGTGTGAGCAACACGCTTCAGAAAAACAAGAGAGCTTCAGTATCGCGAGCCATCTTTTAATTGCGCTTCGAGGAGTGCGAAGCAATTCTCGAACCCATCGAGAAACATTCTCGAATCCATCGAGAGATAGTTGCAACGGGTTTTACAGAACCACAATGGGAAGCAAGAATATGAATAGCAAAACTTTACTGGCGGCAGCAGGAATTGCGGCGTTCGCATTCTCGCCAGCATACGCCACCGAGGGCGGCGATCAAATGACGAAGCCCGGTGCGCTCATCGGATCGAGCGCCGGCGTTCCGCCGCCGGGCATCTACATGTTCAACCAGGTGTTCACGTATCAAGCAAATCTGGCTGGGCCAGGAACCGCGGCACTCAATCCTCCTGGCACACACAAGACCGGCGTTCAGGCGGCGGTTGACGTTCAAGGCTTCCTGTTCGTTCCCGGCTGGACTTTCCTGGGTGCGAGCTATGATGCCGTCATCGTGCAGCCGTTTGTCATGCAGAGCCTCGGCAATCCGATTAACGCCCAGGCTGCCGGCATGTTCAATACCTACATCGTGCCGGTGGAATTGAGCTGGAAGCTCGGAACCAGCGGCTTTGCCGTCAAGACCGGTCTTGGTATCTACCTCAATGACGCAACGGTAAACGGCGCGAATGGTCTTGGCGGCCAAGGTAATCCATACTGGACGTACCAGCCCGAATTGATCCTGTCGTACCTGAAGGACGGATGGAACCTGACCGCTGCCATTTACGCAGAGTTCAATACCGCGAACACGGTCACCCACTACACGACGGGCGACCTGCTCCACGCAGACTTCACTGCGACCAAGACCATCGGCAAGTGGACGTTTGGTCCTGTTGCCTACTACGTCGGCCAGGTCAGCAATGATTCCTGCCCGACCTCCTGTATCGCCACTGGCGAAAGCACGTTGCTCCACTCCCAGAGATATGACGTTTGGGCAGTCGGCGGTCTCGTAGGGTATGACTTCGGACCGGCGAGCTTGTCGGTTTGGGCTACCCAGGAAGTGTCGGCCAAAGCTTCCAATGCCGCCGCTGCCGCAGCGGGTGGAGATCCTTCGGTAGTCGCTGAGGGCACGACGGTGTTTGCAACGCTCAGCTATCGCCTCTGGGCGCCGGATGAGCCGACCAAGCCCGCGATGTACCACAAGTAAGGAATACGATGCGTGTTCCCCTTTCGGTAGACGGTTGACCGTCTATCGGGAGGGGACATTCTTTTGGGATGCTGACAGAGCCTCCGTTCCGATTGAATTGGAACGGAGGCTCGGTCTTTAGTGGCGGCATGATCGCGCGGGAACCCCCGGCTCGAAACGTCTGGACTGATGATGGGAATAGCTAGAAGTGTCGCCGTTGCCACGGCATTCGCGTGCATGATCGCTCAGGTCTTTGCCGCCGAGCGGAAATACGGACCCGGCGTCACCGATACCGAAATCAAGATTGGGCAGACGATGCCCTATAGCGGTCCGGCCTCGTCCTATTCAACGGTGGGAGTAGCGCAGGCCGCCTACTTCAAGATGTTGAACGAAAATGGCGGCATCAACGGCCGCAAGATCAATCTGATCTCGCTTGACGACGCCTACAGCCCGCCGAAGACCGTGGAGCAGATCCGAAGGCTGGTCGAGAGCGATGAAGTGCTGATGATCTTCCAGTCGCTCGGAACGGCACCGAATGCGGCGATCCAGAAATATCTGAACCAGAAAAAGATCCCGCATCTGTTCGTTTCCTCCGGCGCGTCGCGCTTCAACGACCCGGCCAATTTTCCCTATACGACGGGCTGGTCGCCGAACTATGCTTCGGAGGCTCGCGTCTACGCGAAATATATTCTGGGCAACATGCCCGACGCGAAAATAGCGATCCTTTGGCAAAATGACGATCTGGGCCGGGATTATCTCGGCGGTTTCAGGCAGGGGCTGGGAAACGGGGCCGACCGGATGATCGTCAGGGAGGCTTCGTTCTCCGTCACCGATCCAACGATCGAATCGCAGATCGTGACGTTGAAAGAATCCGGCGCCGATCTCCTCTTCATCGTCGCGACCCCGAAAGCGGCCGCGCAGGCGATCCGCGGCGCGCACGAACTCGATTGGCATCCGGCCCGGTTTCTCGTCAATGTCGCCTCGTCGGTCGGGGCGGTTCTCAAGCCCGCCGGTCTCGAAGCCTCCAGGGGGATCATATCGGCGGCCTATCAGAAAGACCCGAACGATCCGCAGTGGAAGGATGACCCGGCGGTAAAGGACTGGAACGCCTGGATCGATCGCTACCTGCCGCGGGCGGACAAGACCGATTTCTTCAACGTCTACGGCTACAATTCCGCGCAGACGCTGGTCGAAGTCTTGAAGCGCTGCGGCGATGATCTGACGCGCGAGAATGTCATGAAACAGGCAACGAGCCTGAACACGACGCTGCCCATGCTGCTGCCGGGCGTGAAGCTTTCGATGTCACCGACCGATCTGCGTCCGATGAAACAAACCTGGCTGCAGAGATTTGACGGCGAACGATGGCGGCTGTTCGGCGACGTGGTCGACGTGACGAAATGAGCCGTGCCGGGATATCGACAGCTTCTTCCGGCCAACCGGCATAAGACCCCGGATCAGGTCCGGCGGGACGCAGGCTCTCGCTCGAAAGCGCTCTATTCTTCGCCCGCGCCGCGATGCAGGTCGGCCTCGATCTGCAGCCGCGTTCCGCCGCCGAATCGCGCCCGGTAGACCTGCAAATTCTCCATCACACGCTGCACGTAATTGCGGGTCTCTGCGAACGGGATCTGCTCGACCCAGTCGACCGCGTCGACCTTGGGATTGCGCGGATCGCCGTAGCGTTCGATCCATTTCTTGACGCTGCCGCGGCCGGCATTGTAGGCCGCGAATGTCATGATGTAGGAACCGCGATAATCCTCGATCAGGCCGCCCAGTTCGGCGGCGCCGAGGGCGGCGTTATAGACCGGATCGCTCTTCAGCCGGCCGAGGTCAAAGCCGGCACCGTATTTCTTGCAGACATAACGGCCCGCATCCGGCGTCACCTGCATCAGGCCATAGGCTTGCGCGGGCGAGACATCGGCAGGATTGAACGCGCTTTCCTGCCGGGCGATGGCAAAAACAATGCTCTGCTCGATCTCGGGCCCGATCGACCTGAACGGCGGAATCCCGGTCACCGGATAGGCGTAGAAATCGAACGGCAGCCCGCGATTGAGCGCGGCCTTGCCGACCAGCAGCATGCCGCGTGCGTCGCCGTTGCGGGAGGCCAGCTCGCCGAGCCCGACCAGCGCGTCGGGGTCGCCGTTTTCGCCCATGTCGGCGAAAATCGGGATCGCGATTTCGCGTTCGTCCAGCGCATACAGCAACTGCACCGCGCGCACGATCTCCAGCCGTTCGATCCCGCGTCCGCGGGCGGCCGGCGCGCCGTTCAGCTCGATCTGCGGAAGTCCCAGTTTCGCGCGCGCCAACTGACCATAGTAGCTCGTCGAGTGCTCGGCGGCCGCCGCATAGGCGGCGCGGGCGTCCTGGGATCGGCCAGCCGCTTCGGCGGCCCGGCCTTGCCAATAGCCGGCGCGCGCGAGCGCGGTCGGGTTGACGCTGCCGACGCCGATTCGCGCAAAATGCTGCGCGGCCGTTGCCGGATCGGCCAGAAAGCGCAACGCAATCCAGCCCGCGGTGAATTCCTGCTCGGTCTTGTAGATATCGCGCGCGGGCCGGGCGGCGTCGCGCGCGATCAGATAGGCGGTGCGGTTCTCGCCGACGTCGAGCATTTTGCGCGACAGCAATCGCCGCTCGACCCACCATTCGTCGACATTGTACAGCCGGTCCGGGTTTTTCGGCGCGCTCAGCATCAGTTGCGCGGCCTCTGCGAATTTCTCTTCGCGCCGGAGCAACTGGATCTTGCTGAAGATGTAGCCGGCATCGCCGTGCAGCTCGCGCGGAACCGCCTCGAGCAGCGCCCTGGTGTTGGAGGCCTTGCGATAGGCGGCAATGCGGGCCTTCGCCAGCGCGACCTCAGCGCTGCCGAGCCGCTTGGCGGCGCGCAGCGCGGCTTCGTGCTCGCTGCCGTAGAGCAGCAGATCCATCCGCGCCTTTTGATCGCCGGGCGTCAGCAGCGCGCCGAACAGATCGAGTGCTGCGTTTTCGGTATCCTCGGACATGGCATCGTTTCGCCACGCCTCGCGCACCAGGCGCTCCGCATTGGCCCGGTCACCGCGCGCCAGCATCACGCGCGCCAGCGCGAATCGTCCCTTGGCCGACAGCGGCGATTCGTTTTCAAACCACGCCCATACGGTGGCGTCGTCGCGGTGGTCGTCCCACAGCGCTGCTTCGGCGCGCCGGCGCAGGAATGTCTGCGAGGGCCAGCTCGGGTTGGCTGCGATGAAGGCGCGATAGCGCTCGACCGAGGCGCCGTTGTCGTCGCTGCGCAGGATGATCCATTCCGCGAGTTTCCTCGCCACCGGATCCGATATGGCCGCTTCGGCCTGGGTGGCGTCCGCGGGCTTGTGCTTGCGGATCAGCTCGATGACGTTTTCCAGCGCCTCGGCGTCGGCCTGCGAGGTCGACGACGTCGCGGCTACCGCGGCCGGGACAGCCGGCTTGCGCGCTGGCGCGGGCGGCAGCGCCGCGTGCCGGCGCGTCGCGGGCTCGATCGCCGGCGCCCCGCCGGACGGCGAGGCGGAGGGCTCGGTATTCCTTGCATTCGGCGTGGTCTTGGGCACGACGTTGCGTGCGATCGGGCGCGGTTTCGGCAGTGGAACTTTTTTCTTGGCCGCGGCATCCGCCGCCCATGCCGACAATCCCACGGCCAGCGCCAGGCTTGTCGCCCACACCATCGATCGCAAAGCGGCTGCCCGGGAGAACTGGGTCACGACGTTCCTTCGCGGCGAATCATTCGATCGCTCGAGCTCTAGGTCTATTTGATTGAATATGTGGACAAAATACCAAATGCGTCGGGATTGAACGTGTCTGCGCCATCACCGCGGCGAAATCGCGGCTGGGTCGGCCAGGGCGGGCCTTTCGCCTGATCGTCAGACCCGATATGAATTGGCATTCGCTGGTTCAGATGGCACGCAAAGGGCGTTCGGAGGATTTTATGGCAGCCAAGACGAATTTTAGAGGGTCGTTCACTGCCTTGGTCACGCCCTTCAAAAACGGCTCGCTCGATGAGGCGGCCTTCCGTGCGTTGGTGAGCTGGCAGATCGCCGAGGGCACCCACGGCCTGGTGCCGGTCGGCACCACCGGCGAAAGCCCGACCTTGAGCCACGACGAGCACAAGCGCGTCATCGAGTGGTGCATCGACGAAGCGAAGGGCCGGGTGCCCGTGATCGCCGGCGCCGGCTCCAATTCGACCAAGGAAGCCATCGAACTTGCGCAACATGCCGAGAAGGCCGGCGCCGACGCCGTGCTGGTGGTGACGCCGTATTACAACAAGCCCACGCAGGAAGGGCTCTATCAGCACTACAAGGCGATCAACAATGCGATCGGAATTCCGATCATCATCTACAATATTCCCGGCCGTTCGGTGATCGATATGACCGTGGATACCATGGCGCGGCTGTTTGAATTGAAGAACATCGCCGGCGTCAAGGATGCCACCGCAAGCATGGTGCGCGTTTCACAGCAGCGCGCGGCCCTGGGCACGGACTTCAATCAATTGTCGGGCGAGGACGCCACCGTGCTCGGCTACATGGCGCATGGCGGGCACGGCTGCATCTCCGTCACCTCCAACGTCGCGCCGCGGCTGTGTTCCGAATTTCATATGGCCTGGCAGAAGGGCGACGTCGCCACGGCGTTGAAGGTTCACGACAAGCTGATGCCGCTGCACACCAATCTTTTCATCGAATCCAACCCGTCGCCGGTGAAATACGCGCTCTCGCTGCTCGGCAAGATGGACGAGACGCTGCGGCTGCCGATGGTGCCGGTGTCCGAGCCCACGCGCCTGGCGGTGCGCAGCGCCATGGTGCATGCAGGTTTGATCAACTAAGTTTCAGTCCTGCGCGGGGGCTGGATCGGGGCCGTTGCTTGCGGCGGTGGATAGCCAGGGGAGGAAACTGGATGCTCAAGGAATTTCGCGAATTCGCCATGAAGGGCAATGTGGTCGATCTCGCGGTCGGCGTCATTATCGGCCTGGCGTTCGGAGCGATCGTGAACTCGATGGTCAACGATATTATCATGCCGATCATCGGTGCGATTACCGGCGGCCTCGATTTCTCCAACTATTTCATCGGCCTCTCGAAGGCCGTCACCGCCAGCAATCTGGCCGATGCGAAAAAGCAGGGCGCCGTATTGGCGTGGGGTAATTTCCTTACCTTCACGCTGAACTTCATCATTATTGCTTTTGTGCTGTTCATGGTTGTCAAGGGAATGAATACATTGAAACGCAGGGATGCGGCCGCTCCAGCCGCTCCGCCGAAGCCGAGCCGCGAAGAAGAGTTGCTGACGGAAATCCGTGATCTCCTCAAGAAGGCATAAGGCGCCAGCGCCGCAAAATGGGACGTTGTCGCTGCCGGGCAGAGACAACGTCCAGAGGTTCTGAACCATGGTTGAGAAAAACGAGCGGGCGATCAAGGTCGTCGCCGAAAATCGCAAGGCCCGGTTCAATTATGCAATCGAGGACACGGTGGAGGCCGGAATCGCGCTGACTGGCACCGAGGTCAAGTCGATCCGCAACGGCAAGACCACGATCGCGGAATCCTATGCGGACAGCAAGGGCGGCGAGATCTGGCTGATCAACGCCAATATTCCGGAATACCTGCAGGCCAACCGCTTCAACCACGAGCCGAAACGGCCGCGCAAGCTGCTGCTGCACCGAAAGCAGATCAACAAGCTGATGGGCGCGGTTGATCGCGAGGGCATGACCCTGATCCCGCTCAAACTCTATTTCAATGAACGCGGCCGGGCCAAGCTGCTGCTGGCGGTGGCCAAGGGCAAGAAGCTGCACGACAAGCGCGAGAGCGAGAAAAAACGTGACTGGGGCAGGGAGAAGGGACGCCTGCTGCGGGCGCGGGGGTAGTTTTCCGCAGCCTGATGAGGAGCGGCGCCTTCGCCGCGTCTCGAAGGATGAGGTTCGCGGCTTCATGGTTCGAGACGGCGCATATGCCTCTTCACCATGAGGTCTGGATGCTGAGGAAGAGGCGATGAACCAGAAGAATCTGCTCGATGTCGACTGGAGCAAAATCCCGGCGCCGACCGACGATGGTGCGGCGGCGCATCTTGTCGGCATGACGATCCCGTCGCTCAGCCTGGTTGCCACCGACGATACCTCGGTGATGTTGTCGGCGCTTCCCGGGCGCACGGTGGTATTCGCCTATCCGAGGACCGGCGAGCCCGGCAAGATCAGCCTGGTCGACGACTGGGACATGATTCCCGGCGCGCGCGGCTGCACACCGCAAACCTGCGCGTTCCGCGACCTGTTCGCGGAGTTGAAGGCTGCCGGCGCCGGGCACGTGTTCGGCCTGTCGACGCAGAGCAACGAATACCAGACCGAGATGGCTTCACGGCTGCATTTGCCGTTTCCCGTCCTGTCCGACGAGAAGCTCGCGCTGACGCGCGCGCTCGACCTGCCGACCATGCAGGTGGCGGGGCTGACCATGATCAAGCGGCTGGCGTTGATCATCGACAATGCGCGCATCACGCATGTTTTCTACCCGGTCTTTCCGCCTGACCGGAATGCCGGCGACGTACTGGCCTGGCTCAAGGAAAATCCGGCCTGATCGCCGGCAGATGCTAGCCTAAATCCGCCCGCACCTTGGCGAACACGTTGCGAAACATGTCCGGCGTCAGTACCCGCGTATTGGTGTTGTAACGCGAGCAGTGATAGCTGTCGTAAAGCCGGAGCGCACCAGCCTGATGCATCGCGCCGTGCGCAAACGGCGCAGCCGAGCTGCGAACGCCCAACGCTTTCACCGTCGTTTCATGCGCGACGCGGCCGAGCGCCACGATCGCGCGCAACCTCGGCATGGTTTTGATCGTCGCCGTCAGAAATCGCCGGCAATTGTTGATCTCGGCGGGCAGCGGCTTGTTCTGCGGCGGCACGCAGTGCACCGCGTTGCCGATCCGGCAATCGACCAGCGCCAGCCCGTCGTCGGGCCTTGCCCGGTAGGTGCCCTTGGCGAAGCCGTATTCGAGAAGCGTGGCGTAGAGCAGGTCGCCGGCATAATCGCCGGTGAAGGGTCGCCCGGTGCGATTGGCGCCCTGCAGGCCAGGCGCCAGCCCAACGATCAGCAGCCGCCCGTCGGGATCGCCGAACGATGGCACCGGTGAGTTGAACCACCCCGGCTCACGTGCGCGTGCCGCCTCGCGGAAGCTTACGAGCCGCGGACACAGCGGGCAATTACGGTCGGGCTCGGCAGGGGGCAGGGGGACGCCGCCAGCGCCGGCTGGCCGCGTCGGGTCGTCCTCAATCGTCGAAATCGTCGTCATCGCCCCTCGGCGCCATGGTGGTCGCGCGCTGCAGGAACTGCGGCGCGTGATGGCGCGGCTCGCGGGGGGCCGGACGCTCGGATGGATCGCGGCCGAGCTTGGATTGCAACTCCATCAGATCCGTGAAGACGTCGGCCTGGCGCCGCAATTCGTCGGCAATCATCGGCGGCTGGCTTGAAATCGTCGAGACCACGGTGACCCGGACGCCGCGGCGCTGCACTGCTTCGACCAGCGAGCGGAAATCGCCATCGCCGGAAAACAGCACGATCTGATCGACATGCTCGGCGAGTTCCATGGCATCGACCGCGAGCTCGATATCCATGTTGCCCTTGACCTTGCGGCGGCCGCTGGCGTCGATGAATTCCTTGGTCGCCTTGGTGACGACGGTGTAGCCGTTGTAATCGAGCCAGTCGATCAGCGGGCGAATCGAGGAGTATTCCTGATCTTCAATGATCGCGGTGTAATAGAACGCGCGCACCAGCGTGCCCCGGCTCTGGAATTCCTTGAGCAGGCGCTTGTAATCGATGTCGAAGCCGAGCGTCTTGGCAGTTGCGTAGAGGTTGGCTCCATCGATAAAGAGCGCGATCTTGTTGGAAACAGGGGACATTCAGATTTTCTCGCGTGTTGTTGTTGCTAAACATTTTTGGCGCGAACCGCGCGTTGGATACTGCCGGGCCCCCCGCGGATCAGTTTGAACAGATGCCGCCGCAAATCAAGGAGAGGAAGGGGCAATAGAGGTGTACTTTTGGTAACGTAATGAAGCGTTTTCTTGTCCGAACCGCCGTTTTTAACAGATTCAGACGCTCCGACCGGTAGGCCCCGGCGTGGGTTAGCAGAGCAGATTACCGAGGCCAAATCACAAATTGGCCTTGCGGAAAGCCCCTGGTCGCTATAACTACCGCGCATAATCAGCATATTCGGTCCCACTTAACGGAGCGACAGTCGATGGCGCGCGTCACCGTAGAAGATTGCATTGATAAGGTCGATAATCGGTTCGACTTAGTCCTGCTGGCGGCGCATCGCGCCCGTATGATCTCGTCCGGTTCACAACTGACGGTTGATCGCGATAACGATAAAAATCCGGTGGTATCGCTGCGCGAGATCGCCAACTCGACGATTTCCCCTGAAGATTTGCGGGAAGAACTGGTTCATTCGTTGCAGAAATTCGTCGAGGTCGACGAGCCGGAGCCCGATACGGTGCCTTTGATCGGCTCGGCGGGCGCCAGCGTCGATGCCGACGACACCG
This sequence comes from uncultured Pseudomonadota bacterium, assembly GCA_963813165.1. Lineage (GTDB taxonomy): Bacteria > Pseudomonadota > Alphaproteobacteria > Rhizobiales > Xanthobacteraceae > Bradyrhizobium. The sequence goes on from CAWEYJ010000015.1 coordinate 123,958, forward strand.
AGGTTGCCGTCGAGCGCATGACGGAGGAGGAACTGCTGAAGGGCCTCGAGGGCCTGGCGCCTCCGGAAGAGCAGCCCGAAGAGGACGAATAAGCCGCTCCCACGGCAGGCCGCGGGGTATCCCGGGCCCATCTCATTTGGCAAAGGCCCGGACATTTGTCCGGGCCTTTGCTTTTATTGACCTTTTCATGGTTACCATGCGTTTGTCCGGGCGCGGGCTAATTCCGCGAAAGCTGCCTTCGATTTGATCGGAGGACTGCCAGTTTCGCGTTAGACTGCGCCTTGGGGCATGATCCGGAAAAGAGGGAACCGGTTTTCCCTCGGGACAAACGCACAGCGTTTGCCCGGAGATCATGCTCCAATCGAGAGATCGGATGCCCGAAATCGAGGGTTCCCCGCCACAACGGGGGCTGCTCCGTTCGGGAGCGAGATAAGCTATTTCAGGAACCGGGCCGCATTCGAAGCCCGCACGAAGGTAGTGATTCAATGGCCTATTGGCGCCGAAGCCCCAGGCAGATGCAGGCCGCGACCAATTCGGTTGCCGTGGCGCCTGCGTCCGCTCCGCCGGCGTCGGCTGCGACCAGGCCCGCCAGGCCGGCCAAATCGCCGCGTTCGGGCATGATGCGGCAATACGATCTGGTCGAACGTGTCCGATCCTACAATCCGGACACCAACGAGGATCTGCTCAACCGCGCCTATGTCTACGCTATGAAGGCGCACGGGGCGCAGACCCGGGCATCCGGCGATCCCTATTTTTCGCATCCGCTGGAAGTCGCGGCGATTCTCACCGACCTCAAGCTCGACGACGCCACCATCGTCGCCGCGCTGCTGCACGACACCATCGAGGATACCGAGGCCACCCGCGCCGAAATCGACCAGATCTTCGGCCACGAGATCGGCGCGCTGGTCGAGGGTCTCACCAAACTGAAGCGGCTGGAGCTGGTTTCGCGCGAAGCCAAGCAGGCCGAGAACCTGCGCAAGCTGCTGCTGGCGATCGCCGACGACGTCCGCGTCTTGCTGATCAAGCTCGCCGATCGTCTGCACAACATGCGCACGCTGGAGTTCGTGCCGCCGACGGCCCGTCGCCGGATCGCCGAGGAGACGCTCGACATCTATGCGCCGCTCGCCGGCCGCATGGGTATGCAGGAGATGCGCGAGGAACTCGAAGACCTGTCGTTCCGCACGCTCGATCCGGAAGCCTATGCGGTGGTGATGCAGCGGCTGGATTCGCTGGCGGATCGCAACCGCAACCTGATCGGGGAAATCGAAAGCCAGCTCTCCCGCAATCTTCAGAACAACGGCATGGCCGCGCATGTCTATGGCCGGCGCAAGCAGCCGTTTTCGATCTGGACCAAGATGGAGCGCAAGTCGGTCGGCTTCGAACAATTGTCCGACATCTTCGGATTCCGCGTCGTGCTGGACGACGTCGAGGCCTGCTATCGCGCGCTTGGCGTGGTGCACACCACCTGGCCGGTGGTGCCCGGCCGGTTCAAGGACTACATCTCGACGCCGAAGCAGAACGATTATCGCTCGATCCACACCACCGTGATCGGTCCCGGCAAGCAGCGCGTCGAACTGCAGATCCGCACTGAGGAGATGGACCAGATCGCGGAATTGGGCATCGCGGCGCATGCGTTCTACAAGGACGGCATCGGTTCGCCGACCGAGCTGTTGAAGCGCGAATCCAACGCCTTTGCCTGGTTGCGCCGCACCATCGGCATCCTGTCCGACAGCGCCAACCCGGAAGAATTCCTGGAGCATACCAAGCTCGAGCTGTTTCACGATCAGGTGTTCTGCTTTACCCCGAAGGGCAAGCTGATCGCGTTGCCGCGTCAGGCCAATGTGATCGATTTTGCCTATGCGGTGCACACCGATGTCGGCAACAGCGCGGTGGGCTGCAAGATCAACGGCAAGTTCGCGCCGCTGTCCTCCGAGCTGCAGAACGGCGACGAAGTGGAGGTGCTGACCTCGGAAGCCCAGTCGGCGCCGCCATCGGCGTGGGAATCGCTTGCGGTCACCGGCAAGGCGCGGGCGGCGATCCGGCGCGCGACGCGCACCGCGGTGCGCGATCAATATGCCGGTCTTGGCCGCCGCATCGTGGAACGGCTGTTCGTCCGCGCAAAGATCGAATATGCCGACGACAAGCTCAAGGGCGCGCTGCCGCGGCTGGCGCGCGCCTCGATCGACGACGTGATGGCCTCGGTGGGGCGCGGCGAGATGAAGGCGTCCGACGTCGCGCGCGCGATGTATCCGGATTACAAGGAAGAACGCATCGGGCGGTTCGGCGCCAAGAAGAGCCTCGCGGTCAAGCTGAAGCTGAAATCGCCGCCGGACCCTTCGCGCAGCCCTTCCGCGATTCCGATTCGCGGCATCAATTCCGATTTGCCGGTCAAGTTCGCGCCGAACGGCGGGGCGGTGCCGGGCGACCGGATTGTCGGGATCGTTTCTCCCGGCGAGGGCATCACGATCTATCCGATCCAGTCGCCGGCGCTGAAGGATTTCGAGGAGGAGCCGGAGCGCTGGCTCGACGTGCGCTGGGACGTCGATGATTCGACGCCGCAGCGCTTTCCGGCGCGAATCCTCGTCGATAACGTCAACGAGCCCGGAAGCCTTGCCCAGGTCGCCACCGTGATCGCCGAGCACGACGGCAATATCGACAACATCAGCATGTTCAGGCGCTCGCCGGATTTCACCGAGCTGACCATCGATCTTGAGGTCTATGACCTCAAGCATCTCAGCGCTATTATTGCCCAGTTGCGCGCCAAAGCCGTCGTCGCACGGGTCGAACGCGTCAATGGATGAGAGTTTAGTTCATGAATGTGGATTCGAATCGAACTCACGAGCACAATCTCACCTCTCCCGATCGAAGTCGGATATGTCCGACTTCGACAAATATGATGCCCATCTCGGGTAAACCCGAGATAGGTGGGAGAGGTCGGCGCGTAGCGCCGGGTGAGGGGTTTCACCCCGTCGATAAACCTTAACCCTCACCCCAACCCTCTCGCCATGGGAGGGGGAGCGCGCTTCCGGCTTTTTTGACACTGTTTTTTGAACTTCCGCGAGTCCTGCATGCCAAATCCTCCGCTGCGTCTCGGCGTCAATGTCGATCACGTCGCCACCCTGCGCAATGCGCGGGCGGGCCGCAATCCGGACCCGGTGCGCGCCGCGTTGGTGGCGATCGAGGCGGGCGCCGACAGCATCACCGCGCATCTGCGCGAGGATCGCCGCCACATCCGCGACGACGACATGGCGCGGCTCAAGGCGGAAATCGGAAAGCCGCTGAATTTCGAGATGGCGGCGACCCCGGATATGCTCCGAATAGCCCTTGCGACCGGGCCCCATGCGGTGTGCCTGGTGCCGGAGCGCCGTGAAGAACTCACCACTGAGGGCGGGCTCGACGTGGTCGGACAGCACAGACGCGCTGAAGCCCTTCATCGCGCAATTGAATGATGCGGGCGTGCGGGTGTCGCTGTTCATCGCCGCCGATCCCGCCCAGATCGAAATGGCCGCCAGGCTGCGCGCGCCGGTGATTGAAATTCACACGGGCGCCTGGTGTGACGCCGTCACCGACGGCCACGCCGCAAAGGCGCAGGCCGAATGGCAGCGGATAGTCGCGGGCGCCACTCTGGCACGCTCCGCCGGCCTCGAAGTCCATGCCGGCCACGGCCTCGATTACGTTACCGCAGAGCAGATCGCGGCATTGCCGCAAATCGTCGAACTCAACATCGGCTATTACATGATCGGGGAGGCGTTGTTCGTCGGTCTTGGAGAGACGGTACGCGCCATGCGGGCCGCCATGGATCGCGGGCGGGGCCAGCTTCAGGCCCTGGATCCCCGGCACGTTGCGGGCAAACCATGATTATTGGCATCGGCTCCGACCTGATCGATATCCGCCGCGTCGCCAAGGTCATCGAACGGCATGGCGACCGCTTCCTCGACCGGATTTTCACCGACGCCGAGCGCGCCCGGGCCGGGCGGCGCGCCAAGAACGAGAAAATGGTAGTGGCGACCTACGCCAAGCGGTTTGCCGCCAAGGAGGCCTGTTCCAAGGCGCTGGGCACCGGGATTCGGCGTGGCGTCTGGTGGCGGGACATGGGGGTGGTGAACCTGCCGGGCGGCCGTCCGACCATGCAATTGACGGGCGGGGCGCTGGCCCGGCTCGAAGCCATGATACCGCCGGACCATCAGGCGCAGATCGACCTCAGCATTACCGACGATTGGCCGTTGGCGCAGGCCTTTGTCATAATTTCGGCGGTCAATCCCGGCAAATCATGAGGCGCCGGAGGGGATGGTATGCCGGTCCGGCGCAAAACTAAAAATCTTTGACTTGTCAATGGATTGGCAAGTTTTGACGCGGCCGTTGATTGCGCGGTTACCAACAACCGTCTAAAACGCCGCAGGAAACCAGAGCGAATTCGGGTTTGCGCCGGAACTCGCTCTCAACATCAGAATCAAGACATTTTCTCGACGCGAAACGACGAGCGATTCGCGTGAGGAAAATGCTCTGCCAGCGCGCGGCGTTCGCGTGACGGGGAATCAGGAAAGCCATGAGCGTGACATCCGGGACAAAATCAGAAGGCGGCTTGGGTGAAACCGTCCGCGTCGTCATCCATGCCCTGCTGATCGCCCTGGTGATCCGAACCTTCCTGTTCCAGCCCTTCAACATTCCCTCCGGATCGATGAAGGCCACCCTGCTGGTCGGCGACTATCTGTTCGTCTCGAAATATTCCTACGGTTACAGCCACTATTCTATCCCGCTGTCGCCGCCCTTGTTCTCAGGACGCATCTTCGGTTCCGATCCGGCGCGCGGCGACGTCGTTGTGTTCCGGCTGCCGAAGGACGATTCCACCGACTACATCAAGCGGGTGATCGGGTTGCCTGGCGACCGCATCCAGATGAAGGAGGGGCTGCTCTATATCAACGACAAGCCCGTGGTGCGCGAGCGGCTGAGCGATTTCACCGGCGAGGACCCTTGCGGGTCCGACGCCACCGCGCGGGTGAAGCGCTGGAAGGAGACGTTGCCGAACGGCGTCAGCTATGAGTCGCTGGATTGCGTCGACAACGGTTTCTACGACAACACCATCGTCTATACCGTGCCGCCGGACCATTTCTTCATGATGGGAGACAACAGGGATAACTCGACCGACAGCCGCGTCTTGTCGGCCGTGGGCTATGTGCCGTCCGAGAATCTCATCGGCCGCGCCCAGATGATTTTCTTCTCCATTGCCGAGGGCGAACATGCCTGGATGTTCTGGCGCTGGCCCACCGCGGTGCGCTGGAATCGCATATTCAAAATTGTGCGATGAACGACGAAACACCTGATATTCGCACCTCGTCGGCGTCAGGCGAAGCTAGCCTTCAGCCCGACGCCGGTCGCGAGCCTCAGGCGGCGAAGAAAAAGCGCGGCAAGGCCGGCGCCAAGGCCGCTGCTGCCGCGATCGAGGCGCGCATCGGGCATCAGTTTGCCGATCCGGCGCTGCTGGCGACCGCCTTCACCCACGTGTCCGCGCTGAAATCCGCGCGCAAGCGCGGCGACAGCTACCAGCGCCTCGAATTCCTCGGCGATCACGTCCTCGGGCTGATCGTATCCGACATGCTCTACCGCGCCTTCCCGAATGCCGACGAAGGCGAATTGTCGAAGCGGCTTGCCGATCTCGTGCGCAAGGAAAGTTGCGCGGACGTCGCAAAGTCGCTCGGGCTGCTCGATGATATCAAGCTCGGCGCGGTCGGCGCGGGGGCGGCAGCCGCCCGCTTGCGCAAATCCGTGCTCGGCGACATCTGCGAGGCGGTGATCGGCGCGGTGTTTCTCGACGGCGGCTACGGCGCGGCGGCGCAATTCGTCGAACGCAACTGGACCGAACGGATGCGCAAGCCGCGGCGGCCGCTGCGCGATCCCAAGACCGTGCTGCAGGAATGGGCGCAGGGCAAGGGCCTGCCGACGCCGGTCTATCGCGAAATCGAGCGCACCGGGCCGCATCACGATCCGCAGTTCCGGGTCGCGGTGGATTTACCGGGACTTGATCCGGCCGAAGGCGTCGGCGGCAGCAAGCGCGCCGCTGAAAAGGTCGCCGCCTCGGTGATGATTGCGCGCGAGGGCGTCGGTGGCGGCAATAATGACGGATGAACCTTCGACCCACGCGCCGCCGGCCGCGACGCGCTGCGGCTTTGTCGCGCTGATCGGTGCGCCCAATGTCGGCAAGTCAACGCTGGTCAACGCCCTGGTCGGCTCCAAGGTCACCATCGTCTCGCGCAAGGTGCAGACCACGCGGGCCCTGATCCGCGGCATCGTGATCGAGAACAACGCGCAGATCATTCTGGTCGATACGCCCGGGATCTTCCTGCCGAAACGGCGGCTCGACCGCGCCATGGTGTCGACGGCCTGGAGCGGGGCGCATGATGCCGATCTTGTCTGTGTGCTGCTCGACGCCAAGACCGGCATCGACGAGGAAGCCGACGCGATCCTCGCCAAGCTCGCGACCGTTCGTCACGAGAAAATTCTCGTGCTGAACAAGATCGACCTCGTTCCGCGCGAAAAATTGCTGGCGCTGGCGAAGGCCGCCAACGACCGCCTTGGTTTTGCAAAGACCTTCATGATCTCGGCCTTGTCGGGCGACGGCGTCGACGATTTGCGCCGCGCGCTGTCGGAGATGGTGCCGGCCGGGCCGTTTCACTATCCCGAGGATCAGATGTCGGACGCGCCGATGCGGCATCTGGCGGCTGAAATCACGCGGGAGAAAATCTTCCGGCAACTGCATCAGGAACTGCCGTATCAATCGACCGTCGAGACCGATAGCTGGACCGAGCGCAAGGATAAATCGGTCCGCATCGAACAGACGATTTTTGTCGAGCGTGAAAGCCAGCGCAAGATCGTGCTCGGCAAGGGCGGCGCCACCATCAAGTCGATCGGCGCGGATTCGCGAAAGGAACTCGCCGAGATCGTGGGCGCGCCCGTGCATCTGTTTTTGTTCGTGAAGGTGCGCGAGAACTGGGGCGACGATCCCAACCGTTACCGAGAAATGGGGCTTGAATTCCCCAATGAATGATCAAGCAATGATCAGGCAATAATAAAGGAATAACCGGCGTTCCGATGACCGTACCCAAAAACGTGCTGTGGTTTGAAGTCTTGCTGTATCTGTCGCTGACGCTCGACGCGCTGTCGGTCGCGTTCCAGGACCGCACGCCGAGTGCCGAGGTCTCGGAATCGACCATTGCCGCCGCCACCGTGATCGCGGCCTGCCTGATCCTGCTGATGGTCTATTTCGTCAGGCTTGCCGCGCAGCGGCGGAAGAACTGGCCGCGCTGGGTGCTGGTGGGCTCGCTGGTGCTGTCTGTCATCTCGCTGGCGCAGACGATCGGCTCCAACGGCGTGGAACTCGACAGCGCCATCGAAATCGTTTCCTGCGCGCTGACCGCCGCCGGGCTGTATTTTTCCTTTACCGGCGATGCGCAAGGCTGGTTCAACGGGTGATTTGCGGTCGCGACGGCTGCGCGGTCCCGCGGAATCCTGTACACTTGAAACCATGGAATGGGCGGACGAAGGCATCGTGCTCGGGGTACGGCGGCATGGCGAATCCTCGGCCATCGTCGAACTGCTGACGCGCGGCCATGGCCGCCATCTCGGTCTCGTCCGCGGCGGCGCGGGCAAGCGGATGCGGCCGATGCTGCAGCCAGGCAACAGCGTGCGGGCGGTATGGCGGGCGCGGCTCGACGAACATCTCGGCACTTACGCGATCGAGGGCACGCGGCTGCGCGCGGCCACCGTGCTGGCCTCCTCGCATGCGGTGTATGGCGTGACGCATCTGGCCGCGCTGGCGCGGCTGCTGCCCGAGCGCGATCCGCACGAAGACATCTATGAGCTGCTGGAACGCACGCTGGATGATTTCGATGACATCGGCGAAGCCGCCATTCACCTGGTCAAATTCGAACTCGCGATGCTCGCCGAATTGGGCTTCGGGCTCGATCTGGAAAACTGCGCCGCGACCGGCGAGACCACCGAGCTGATCTACGTCTCGCCGAAATCCGGCGGCGCGGTGTCGCGGGCGGCTGGCGATCCCTGGCGCGACCGGCTGCTGCGGCTGCCGGCGTTCCTGCGCCAAGATTTCCCGAGAGAAGGCGGCGGCTCCAACGGCTGGTCCGACCAGGACCTGCAGGATGGTTTCCGGCTCACTGGGATGTTCCTGCTGCGCCATGTGCTGGAGCCGCGCGGGCAGGGCCATTCCGACGCCCGCGACGGGTTCATCAATGCGGTGGCGAAGTACCGGGCGAGGATGGCACAGACCTAGGCAGGATGTGATCTTTCCTTAAGTTCACTTTTGTACTTATCTTGCGGAACCAAAGTCGCGCTCCCGCGTGATCTCATCGTTCCTTTGGTGCGGTGCGGCTGGGAGCGAGGGGTGGAAAATTTGCCGGTTATTCTGGTCGTCGAGGACGACCATCTTGTTCGGAGCGTCGTCGAAGACAGCCTTACTGACGGGGGATTCGAGATCGTAACAGCCTCGTCCGGCGAAAATGCCGTAGAGTTGCTTGGCGTGTCCGAGGGAAAATATCGAGCCCTTGTCACCGACATCAATCTTGGGGGAGACAAGATCGACGGTTGGGATGTCGCCAGATGCGCCCGCGAAATCGACCCTAACTTTCCCGTCGTTTACATGAGCGGCAAAGACGCTGAGGATTGGGCGTCCAAAGGCGTCCCGAACAGCATCATGTTAACGAAGCCGTTCGCGCCAGCGCAACTTGTCACTGCCGTTTCTCAGCTCCTTAATGTTGGAACACCGCCAGCCTAAAGACGCCTCATCGAAAAAGCGGATTGCATGTCTCCATGTCTATTCATAGCAGTAGACCGAAACGGCTCGGCGCATCGCGTTGCGCGGACAGAAGCAGCAGGAAGAGCGCCCTGTCAGCATAGTATCTCGCAGCAGGTCGGCTGCTCTCCGTACCTTGCATGACAACACGCCCTTCGGTTGTGCATACGCACCAACGCCAAGTCTTTCGGCCGCGCTTCCGCACGACCACTTCAAACACCGGGAAGTGGTAAGGCATCCTGATCAGCCCGGGCTGCCCATCGTTCTCGGTGTAGGTGGCTCCTTAATTGCCAGCACCGGAATTTGGAGGGTGAGAGGGAACGCGGATGCCGCAACATTTTCCATCGCGAACTGCTCCTCCGACAGACGGTTCTCGATGAACTGGCGCTCGAGTTCCGTCAGTTCGGTCTTGAGCAACCGCCGGTAGCGGCGGATGTTGTCGCGGTGCGTTCTCAAACGGGCAAATTTCTTGTCGATCATCGCGATTATCCGTTTTCACAACCGCTGGGCTCAGGCTGCAATACCGACCCGTGCGGAGGATTTGATGCGGGCCGGCTTTCCGCCCGGCGGGCCTTTAGGCGTCGGGTCTAGTGCGGACAATGCTTCGAGCACTTCATCAATGGTCACCAAGCGCTGTGATCCCGGTAGTTCCCTGAGCGCCGGATTTGACGCCACGGCGGCAGCATCCGAAGCCCATGACGCGAGGATCGCTCGTTTCTCGCTGGCCGACAGGGTCGGGTCCGCCACGACGTCGCTGGGATGATCGTAAACAGAGCCGGGGTGCAGGATCACATTCAGGTCAATAACGTTGTCATCATGATCAATCATCGGCAGGTCCTCCTTCTCCTTTCGCTGGACACCTCTGATTCTTAGGTCGGCCCGACGTTACGGGCTCGTCGCTCCCGCCCGGCGGCCCGAGCGGGAGCAAAAACGTCGCGCACAACGTTTTACGCGGCTTTACCTTCGAGTTGATGCACGTTGCTGCCCGCAGCGCCGTTGATGGCAATTCGCCGAGGCTTCATCGCCTCGGGGATTTCCCGGAACAGCTCGATTTTCAGCAGGCCATTCTCGAACGCGGCGCTCTTTGCCTGAACATAATCGGCGAGGTTGAATTGCCGCTTGAACGGCCTCGCCGAAATACCCCGATAGAGGTATTCGCGCTCGGACTTATCGGCCTTGTCGCCCTCAATGGTGACCACGTTCTGTTCGGCGGTTACCGAGATTTCGTCGGGCGAAAAGCCGGCCACCGCAAGCGAAATCTGGTAGCGGTCGTCGCTCAGCCGTTCGATGTTGTAAGGGGGGTAATTGTCCTCGCCGGCCCGCTGGGCAGTCTCGACGAGGTCGAAAAGGCGATCAAAACCGATGGTCGAACGCCAAAGGGGAGAGAAGTCGTAAGTGCGCATAGCCAGATCCTCCTAAGAGCAAAATGGTTAAAGCGGCACCGGACACGACCGGTGCCCGTCTCACTTCCCGACCCATCGAGGCGTCGGGACGTCACCTTTCGGTAACGGCAGAAGAATTAGAAAAAGCCGGTTTTGGTTTCAAGAGGGGCCCAAATTTTTTTTTGGCCTCGGCCCGGCTTGGTCTTAACGGAAAATTACCGAAAAAGGGCTCGGCCGCTTCGGCGAAGGGATGCTCCGGTTGCAGAGCTTTGTTCTGACGGCTTACATTGCGGGATTTTTGCGATGCTTCCGGGGTGCCGCGCCTTGTTCCTTCACGCTGCTGCTGGCAACCGGAGCGGGTCTTTCCGTCGCTGCGGGGGCGGGTTCTGTCTCTGCGGGGGCAGGATCCGCCGCGGCCGGGTTGGGATAGGGAACGCCGGCATTAACTCCAGGCTGTGACTGGCCGAGCGTAGACCCGTTCAAACCGTCTGAACCCGCGAACGCAGGGCCGGACAACGCAAACACTGTAGCCGCAGCTACGATAGAAAGCTTCATTGCAGTCACCTCTTGACGATCCTTTTCGTATATCTCGCCTTGACGACGATTGTGTTGCCTTTTTGTTTAATTGTGTTTCCCGTTTTGCATATTCGCATGGTTGGTGGCGGAGGACAAATTCCGTCGGCTGTTGGTGATGACAGCCGCATCGGCACGGAAGATCGCAACCCCGAGCAGCCGTCCCGAGCATCCGTTTCAACGCCGACAAACGGATGCTCGGGACTGCGCCGGGGCTTTTTTCCTACGGCTTACATTCCAGAATGTCTGTGATGCCTGTAATGCTTATGATGCCAGTGATGCCTGTGAGCTGCGCCATGGTGCTTCCAGCCACTGCTGCCAACCGTAGTACCGGCTCCCTCGGTCGCGTTGGTGTTGGGGTAGGGTACGCCGTTATTAACGCCACGCATCGACTTGCCGAGAGTAGAGCCATTCAAGCCGTCAGTTGAACTCTGGGCAAACACAGGGCTGGATAGCGCGAACATCGCGGCCACAGCTACGACAGAAAGTTTCATTGCGATCACCTCTTGTGCTGCACGATCAACAAACCGCGCAAAGAATTTAGGTTCCCTTGCCTTGGCCGGATCGTGTCCCTGGTCATATGCCTTGGACGAGATAGGTGAGATCATCGGCACCGGCAACCGATCGGATGACGCATGCGGCGATAATGCGCAGCTTGGTGCCAGAATTGGCCGAGAAGGGCGAGCGCCCCGTCGCAAAGTTCGGGGCCACGCTTCGCGGTGAAGCAGGCCGCCACGCCATCGCAAAGCTGTTTTTTTGGATATAACCGGGCTAATTCTCGGACGGTAAGTCGGCCGATTGGCGTTTCAACCCAATCTGGGAGCTCCCTCTCAAAGGCCGTGAGATAACGCCGGGAAATCGTTGAAAGACTTGGGCTTATGGGAAAACGACAGCTGCCGCCGGAAGAGCCGGCGGAAATCCACGACGTCCCGCTGCGCGACGCGCTCGAGGAGCGCTACCTCGCTTACGCGCTCTCGACCATCATGCACCGCGCGCTGCCGGACGCCCGCGACGGCTTGAAGCCGGTGCATCGCCGCATTCTCTACGGGATGCGGCTGCTGCGGCTCGATCCCGGCGGCGGGTTCACGAAGTCCGCCAAGATCGTCGGCGACGTGATGGGCTCGTTCCATCCGCATGGCGACCAGGCGATCTACGACGCCATGGTCCGCCTCGCGCAGGATTTCTCCTCGCGCTATCCGCTGGTCGACGGCCAGGGCAATTTCGGCAATATCGACGGCGATAATCCCGCTGCCTATCGCTACACCGAAGCCCGCATGACCGCCGTCGCGCAGCTGCTGCTCGACGGCATCGACGAGGACGGCGTCGAGTTCCGTCCCAATTACGACGGCAAGTCGAAAGAGCCGGTGGTGCTGCCCGGCGGGTTTCCGAACCTGCTCGCCAATGGCGCGCAGGGCATCGCGGTGGGCATGGCGACCTCGATCCCGCCGCACAACGTGGCCGAGCTTTGCGACGCTGCACTTCATCTGATCGACAAGCCGGACGCGAAGTCGAAGACGCTTCTGAAATGGGTCAAGGGTCCGGATTTCCCGACCGGCGGCATCATCGTCAACTCCAAGGAGAGCATCGCCGAAGCCTACATGACCGGGCGCGGCTCGTTCCGCACCCGAGCCAAATGGAGCCAGGAAGAAGGCGCGCGCGGCACCTGGGTCGTGGTCATCACCGAAATTCCGTGGCTGGTGCAGAAATCCCGTCTGGTCGAGAAGATCGCCGAACTGCTCAACGACAAGAAACTGCCGCTGGTCGACAATGTTCGCGACGAATCCGCCGACGACATCCGGCTTGTGATCGAGCCGAAATCCCGCGCCGTCGATCCGGAATTGCTGATGGAATCGCTGTTCCGGCTGACCGAACTGGAAAGCCGCATTCCGCTGAACCTCAATGTGCTGGTAAAGGGCCGCATCCCCAAGGTGCTCGGGCTCGCCGAAGCCTTGCGCGAATGGCTCGACCATCTGCGCGACGTGCTGCAGCGCCGCACCAATTACCGCAAGGAGCAGATCGAGCATCGGCTGGAAGTGCTCGGCGGCTATCTGATCGCGTACCTGAACATCGACAAGGTGATCAAGATCATCCGCGCCGAGGACGAGCCGAAGCCGGTGCTGATGAAAGCGTTCAAGCTCACCGAGATTCAGACCGACGCCATCCTCAACATGCGGCTGCGATCCCTGCGCAAGCTCGAGGAATTCGAGATCCGCACCGAGGACAAGAATCTTCGCGCCGAATTGAAGGGCGTCAAGGGGCTTCTCGGGTCCGAGACCGAACAATGGTCCAAGGTCGGCGAGCAGGTCCGCAAAGTTCGCGACATTTTCGGGCCGAAGACGCCGCTCGGCAAGCGCCGGACCATGTTTGCCGATGCGCCCGAGCACGATCTGGCCGCGATCGAGGAAGCGTTCGTGGAACGCGAGCCGGTGACCGTGGTGATTTCCGACAAGGGCTGGGTGCGTACGCTGAAAGGGCAGGTGGCCGATCTCTCGGGGCTCACCTTCAAGACCGACGACCGGCTCGGCTCGGCGTTCTTTGCGGAAACCACCTCGAAACTGCTGCTGTTCGCCACCAACGGCAAATTCTATTCGCTCGACGTTGCCAAGCTGCCGGGCGGGCGCGGCCATGGCGATCCGATCCGGATGTTCCTCGACATGGAGCAGGACGCAACGATCGTGTCGCTGTTCGTCAACAAGGGCGGCCGCAAATTCCTGGTGGCGAGCCACGAGGGGCAGGGCTTTGTGGTCAATGAGGACGACTGCGTCGGCAATACCCGCAAGGGCAAGCAGGTGCTGAATGTCGAGATGCCCAATGAGGCGCGCGCGATTGCCACCGTCACCGGCGATACCGTCGCCGTGATCGGCGACAACCGCAAGCTGCTGCTGTTCCCGATCGATCAGGTGCCGGAAATGGCGCGCGGCCGCGGCGTGCGCCTGCAGAAATACCGCGATGGCGGGCTGTCCGACATCGCGACATTCGATGCCAAGGATGGCCTGACCTGGAAGGACTCCGCCGGCCGCGAATTCAGCGCTTCGATCAAGGAGCTTGCCGAGTGGCGCGGCAATCGCGCCGACGCCGGCCGCCTGCCGCCGAAAGGTTTTCCGAAGTCGAACAAGTTCGGGCGCGGGGTGGAGTAGGGTGCGACGCTGAGGAGCCGTGTGTAGCGGCGTCTCGAAGGTTGGTGATGTGGGCCGATGGTTCGAGACGCGCGCAAGGATGCGCGCTCCTCACCATGAGGAATCAATCGGCTCGGACGGTCTTTCCCCAGCTAATCTCGGGCCTGCGGAAACCCATCGCAATCCAGGCGCCGATCAGCTTCAGCATGAATTTGCCGGAGTGACCAGGATAGTTCGGCAAATCATCGGCCAGCACCACGCCGGCGCGCCGCTCTGCCGTCATGACCCGCATTTCAAGTGGCGGCGCGTCAGTCGCAAACCGGTTCCGGAACATCGATAGCCAGTGCCCTTTGGTGAAGTCGAGGAACATTGCCGAATTGCAGCAGGTGGCAACGACCCGCCGGGTTGCGGATTCAGGCTTGAGCCGATGCTCTCTGAGATATTGCCGTCCCGTCACGCATCGTACCCGATCCTTGCGATAGAGGACCATGCCTGTTCCACTGTCGGGATCGAGCAGCGGCGGCGCAGCCGGCAGTTGCTCGAACTGACGACCGGCTTGCTGACAACTGCTGCAATAGCAGGTTCCGGTCAGGATCGGTGCGCCGACGGTTTCGAATTTCACCTTGCCGCATTGGCACGTCGCGGAAAGCTGTTGCTGCTGCTTCTGGTTCACGGCGCCTCACATCCTTGCTGTCGTTTGATTTCCGGGGGCGCGCGACCTACAATCGTTCCGCAATCACCTTCCGCAGCGTGCGCGACAGCGCTTCGACCGAGTACGGTTTTTGAATCAATTCGAAACCGTGATCGGTATTCTGCGCGAGCACGTTGCTATAACCGCTGGTCAGCACGACCGGCAAATGCGGGTACTGCTCGCGGATGATCCTGGCCATCTCCATACCGTTCATGCCGGGCATGATGACGTCGGAAAACACCAGATCGAACGCCCCATGGTCTGCGGCGATGAGGGCCAGCGCCTGCTTGGCATTGTCGGCCCGCCTCGTCGCATAACCCAGATCCTGGAGCAGTTCGGTTGAAAACCGTCCGACATCCTCATTGTCCTCGACGACCAGAATGCGATGACCAAAGCCGCTCGATGCGGCTTCAGGGCTGGTCGCGGCGACACTGGCCTGACTGCCGGGGAGTTTCGCCTGGGGCAGATAGATCGTGAATTTCGAGCCCTTTCTCAAGGTGCTGACCGCCACGATGTCGCCGCCGGATTGCTTGGCGAATCCGAGCGCCTGGCTCAGGCCGAGACCGGTGCCTTTTCCGACCTCCTTGGTGGTGTAGAACGGCTCGAAAATGGCCGTCATCTTGTCAGGCGCGATGCCTGCTCCGGTGTCCTCGACCGAGATGGCAATGAATTTTCCCTCGCGCCGGCCGCCGATGCCCGAAGCCGGGATCTCATCGGCCTTCTCGACCCGGATCGAAATGAGACCCTCATCCTCCATCGCATCCCGGCTATTGACCGCGAGATTGATCAGGGTGGTCTCGAATTGAGCGACGTCTGCCATCGCGAAGCATTCTGCGTCGGCAATTTCCAACCCGATCTGAATTCTCCCGCCCACCAGCGGGCGAATGAGCTGCGCGATCGCCTCGACCTGCAGGCCGACATCGAACACCTCCGGCGTCAGGGGTTGCCGGCGCGCAAACGCCAGCAATTGTCCGGTCAGTTTGGATGCACGATCGACGGTGTTGGAAATCGCATCGATGTAGCGGCGGCGGCGATCCTCGGTCAGTTCGCGGCGGCGAAGGAAATCGGTGGCCGAACGGATGATCGTCAAGAGGTTGTTGAAGTCGTGTGCCACACCGCCGGTGAGCTGTCCGACCGCTTCCATTTTCTGGGACTGGCGCAGCGCTTCCTCGGCCTGACGGCGTTCGGTGATGTCGACCGCCTCGGGCAGCACACCCGTGATGGCGCCATGCTGGTCGAAGACCGGCCGCATGGCAAAATCAAAATAGCGATCCCCGATCGGCAACTCGAGCAGCATCTCCGTTCGCACGCTTTCGCCGCGCATGACCGATGCGAAACCATCGGCGACGATTTCGCGAGCGCCGGGCGTTGCGGAAAACCACGGTGAATCCCAAAACGGCCGGCCCGCGACATCTGCCACGACGGACCGAATTCCCGCCAGCGCGGTCTTGTTCGCATAGATGACGTTGCCCTTCAGGTCGAGAAACGCCTGGTATTGGTTGCTGGTTTCGAAGATGGCGCGCAATTGCGCTTCGTTCAATTCGAGCTGGGAGGTGCGCTCCTTGATGCGCTGCTCCAGCGTCTCGTTGAGGCGGCGCAGTTCGCCCTCGGCTTCCTTGGCGGCGGTGACATCGTGAGCCACCCCGATAAAACCGATGTGTTTGCCGACCGGGTCCCAGCGCGGCTGCGATTCCGACCGCATCCATCGCCATTCGCCGTCCGCCCGGCGATATCGCGCTTCCAGCACAAACGGCCTTAGCGAGGCTTCCCCCGCGAGGCTTTCGTTGACGATCCGCATCATATCGTCGGGGTGAAGAATCTTGCGCCAATCGAAAACAACGGCTTTTTCATATTCCAGGCCAAGAAAATCCAGATAGGCCTGGTTGGCGAAGCCGCGCGTGCCGTCCAGCTTGCTGACCCACATCGGCACCGGCGCGCTGTTGGCGATCAGCCGGAAGCGTTCTTCGCTCTCCTTGAGCAGTTCCTTCGCCAGCGTTTGTTCGGTGATGTCCATATGGGCGCCGACCAGGCGAAGCGGCCGGCCGGCTGCGTCGCGTTCGATCTGCGCTTCAGAGGCGATCCATCGCACCTGTCCGTCGCTTGGCCGGATGATCCGGTATTCGGACGAATACCGTGTATCGGTGCCGTTGACGGTCGCCAGAAAATGATTGAGTGCCCGCTCGCGGTCGTCGGGGTGAATTCGCTTGACCCAGTCGTCGTGGGTATCGACGGCGTCCCGGCTCAGGCCGTGGATCTCCCGATAGGCGAGCGTGCGCTGTCCGGCACCGAAGCCATTGCCGAGGTCGACGGTGACCCCTCCGATCCTGGCTATCCGCTGAACGCTGGCCAGATCTTTCTCGCGGTCCTTCAGGGTTCGTTCGGCGACCACGCGCTGCGTGGTTTCGACCACGATGGCGATCACGCCTGCGGGCTGGCCTGCCTCATTCAGGACCGGGGAATAGTCCAAATTCATCCAGACCTGCTCCGGCCGGTCATGCCGGAACAGCGTGAGTTCCTGATCCTTGTAGGAGAGAGTGCCGCCGTTCAGGCCGACCTTCATGACATGGTCGTTGAAATCGGCGACTTCGGGCCACCCCTCGCGCACTTTCGACCCAAGAAGCTGGGGATGCCTGCCGCCGGCAAAAACGGAATAGGCGTCATTGTAGATCATGACGCCATCTTCGCCCCACAGCAGCACAATGGGTACGGGCGACCACAGCAGGGTATCGGTGACGGTTTTCAGGCTTTGCGGCCACGCCGCGAGCGGCCCGAGGCTCGTTTTTGACCAATCGAATTGCCGTATCAGTCCGCCAAGTTCGCCGCCGCCGGTCGGAAATGATCCACCTGATTCGGCAGATACCCCTTTGTTCGGCAACGGTCCCCCCTTTTTGAACGGCGTCGGAATCAACGGTGAGAAACCCTTCATAGCGGCTTTTGTTCCTCGGCGCGCGACGCTTCCACATTACTTCAATCGAGGAAGAGCCGATAGCCGGGCGCTTCGGGCATGGCCTGTTGAAGGGGTGGAGCAAATGGCCCGCACCCCCGGGCTACCGCCACGTCGCCCGATCTGGTTCACCCGGGGTTAACCCCGTTTTCGCGCGCCATTCTCCGGTAGCTTGGGGTTGGTTTGCTTCGCGCAGGAGGCTGCGGGTGCAACCGGCACCGGCATTCCCCACGCCCTCTTGGGACGAACGAGAGATGCACAACTCGGGTGCATCGCGCCGCGGGATCGAGAAGTCGTGTCGTCAGTCGTCATTGCGAGCGAAGCGAAGCAATCCATTTCTCCCCGCTATGATGGAATGGATTGCTTCGTCGCGGAGCCTGTCATCGGGCGCGCATTCGCGCCACCCGCTGGCTCCTCGCAATGACGGCTTTAGGCGGTTAGTATCCGGTCCTGGAATTCCGGAAAAACCGGCATTGGAGGAAACCCCGTGAATCGAACCATTAGTTTCGTCGCCGCGCTGTTGTCGGTTTTTCTGTCGGTCAATGCCGGCCACGCGCAATCGGGCAAGCCCGGTGTTGAAAAACTTTACATCCTCAATTGCGGTGAGGGCGCGACCAGCGATGTGTCGCGCTGGTCGCCCGGCGTCGACGAAGGCAAATCGATGGAGTTCGTCGACAATTGCTATCTGATCAAGCACGCGCAGGGCTGGATGCTGTGGGACACCGGCATCCCCGATGCGGTGGCGGCGATGCCGAATGGCCTGGTGCCGGCCGATCCGAAGGGCCTGGTCTGGCATCGCCCGAAGACCCTGGCGGCCCAGCTTGATGAGCTCGGCGTCAAACCATCGGACATCAGGATCATGGCGGTGTCGCATACCCACCCCGATCATATCGGCAATGTCGAGATGTTCCCCGCCGCCATGCTCTATGTGCAGA
The DNA here is from genome assembly GCA_963813165.1 of uncultured Pseudomonadota bacterium. GTDB lineage: Bacteria > Pseudomonadota > Alphaproteobacteria > Rhizobiales > Xanthobacteraceae > Bradyrhizobium. Next base: position 142,399 of record CAWEYJ010000015.1, read on the forward strand.
AGGCCGAATATGAATGGCCCGGCGCCAACGGCGAACCGCGCTTCAGGCCGGGGCATCCCGTCACCAAGCTGGAAGGCGATCGTGACGTATTCGGTGACGGCAGCGTGATCATCCTATCGACGCCGGGACACACGCCGGGCCATCAATCATTGCTGGTGAAGCTGCCCCATGCCGGCGCGGTCGTTCTTTCCGGCGACGCCGTCCATTTCAGGAGCAACTGGGATAATCGCCGGGTCCCTTCCATCAATTTCAACAGGGAGCAGACACTGGCTTCCATGCAAAAGATATCGGAGACGATGACGAAGGAAAAAGCGCAGCTATGGATCAATCACGACAAGGTCCAGCGCGACACGCTGAAGCTATCGCCTGCGTTCTACGACTGATAAAGATATCGCCGCAATCGCAGCAGGTTCAGTTGCGCGGCGCGGATACCGGCGGCGGACCGACGCCGATCGCCTTCTTGGGCGTCAGCGTGCCGGCATAGAACGAAAGCCCGCCGATCAGGACGAGGCAGATGAAATAGACCACAATGGATTGCGGCAGGGTCGTCGCCCATCGCACGAAACCCCGGATCGTGGCGGCCTGGCCGGTTTCATCTTCCATGCGGTTGTTTTGCTCGAAATCGGGAGGGATGGGAAGGCCCCTTCGCGGTCACGCCGCCGGCCGTTGCTGCCGCAGCAGGCACAGCGCCAGCAGGGCCGCAAGGCTGAGCGCGGACGAGACGATCAGGACGCGGCTTCCCATCGCGTCGATCAGCAAGCCGAACGCCAGGGGCGCCGCGGCCTGCGCCATCCGCGCCGGCGCGCCGATAATGCCGAGGCGATAGCCGTAATTTTGCGGGCCGAAGATCGCCAGCGGCAGCGTGCCGCGCGCGATCGTCAGGATGCCGTTGCCGGCGCCGTGAAAAATCGCAAACGCGCTGGCTGCCGCGCCGCCCGCCAGCGCCAGGACGGCGGCGCCAACAGGATGCGTCAGGCATGCGATCCGGGTCGACATCAGCGGATGATAACGGCTGAGGAAACTCGCCTCGACGATGCGGGCCAGCACCTGCGCCGGGCCGATCAGCGCGCCGGCCGAAACCGCCTGCAGGGTGGTGGCACCCGCGGCTTCCAGAATGCGGGGCAGGTGGGCCGCCATCGCGCCGGTGACGCTCCAGGCCGCCGCAAAGGCGAACGCGAGCAGGATCATGGTTCGATCGATCGGGATGTGCGGCTTGGCGGAGGTCGCAGCCTGCGCCTTCGCGACCTGCACGGCGGGCAGCATGAAGTAATTGAGCGGCAGGCCGAACAGGATATGCGCCGCCGCCCATGCAAAGCAGGTGTCGCGCCATCCGATGGTTTCCAGTCCCCAGGCGGTCAATGGCCAGCCGACCGTGCTGGCGAACCCCGCGATCAGCGTGATGCCGGTGATCGACCGCCGCGCGGCGTCGCCGTAGATGCGCCCGAGCGCGCCGAAGGCTGCGTCATACAGGCCAAATCCCATGCCGACGCCAAGCAGCAGCCACGCGACCACCAGCACCGGGATCGAATGGGCCCAGCCGAGCAACGCGAGGCCAGCGGCGAGTGTCAGGTTGGAAGCCGACAGCACCTGCCGGCCGCCGACCAGATCGATCTGCCGCCCGACGCGCGGGCCGAGCAGGGCGGCGATCACCAGCGAGGCCGAGAAGGCGGCGAATATCCAGTTGCTGGAAACGCCGAGATCGTGCGCGATCGGGTCGGCCAGGATGGCCGGGAGATAGTAACTCGAAGCCCACGCCAGGGTTTGTGTGGTGCCGAGCGCCAGAATAATCGGAAGCTGGCGTCGGCTCATGGCTCAGGCGCCATTGTTATTGTTATTCCTGGTTATGGCTGCCACGCGAATCCGCACCCGGTCTTATTTTCCTGCATTTGCATACGCCGCGCCGCAGCCGTCAACCACGGATTAATTTCGATGAAACCGTTCGCGGGAGTAGATCAAACCATTTGCGGAGGGTGCCGGGACGATTTCGGTTGCCGAAAAGCCGGCCCGGATTGCCGTCCCGCATCATGACGCGGCATAATATCTCATGGACCTGACACCGCGACTGCAACTGATGAACTGGCTGGTGAGCCAGGGCCTCTCCGGCATGCCGGAGAACGATCTCATTCGCGGCTTCTGCGAGCGCTGTCGCGCCGAAGGCCTCGAGCTGTCGCGCGGGCTTGTCTTCATCGATACGCTGCATCCGATTTTCGAGGGGCGTGGCTTTCGCTGGAACGACAGCGAAACCAACGAGAGCGAGAGCTTCGAATACGGGCCGACCGCTGAGGGCGACGCCGCGCAAACCTGGCGCCGATCGACCTTCTATCACATGCTCGAAAACGGCCATGACGAAATGCGGATCGACCTGGCCGATTGCGCCTCGCTCGACTTCTCGATGATCGATGACCTCGCGGCGAAAGGCCATCGGCACTTCGTGGCCTTTGTGCACCGGTTCGGCGAGGCCGGAACCATCGGCCAGATGGATTGCGTCTATTCCTATTGGGTGACCCGGCGGGCCGACGGCTTTGATGACGCGGATCTGTCGGCGCTGCGCGACCTGGTGCCGATGCTGGGGCTCGCGATCAAGTCCGCCGCGCAGGTCGAGATCGCCCGAACGCTTGGCCGGGTTTATCTCGGGCGCGACGCCTCCGAGCAGGTTCTGCGCGGGCGCATCGCGCGGGGCGTCACCGAGCGCATCAACGCCGTGCTGTGGTTTTCCGATCTGCGCGGCTCGACCGCGATCAGCGAAACCGTCGCCCCCGACGAGATCATTCCGTTTCTCAACGACTATGCGCAGGCCGCCATCGACGCCATCCATGATGCCGGCGGCGACGTGCTCAAGCTGATCGGCGATGGCGTGCTGGCGATGTTCACCGGCGACGATATGACCGCCGCCAGGCGGGCCGCCTTGCGCGCCGAACATCGTTTCCGCCATAACATGACCTCGCTCAACGCCGCGCGCGCCGCGGCCGGGCGGCCGACCACGTCGGCCTATGTCGGCCTGCATGTCGGCGAGGTGTTTTACGGCAACATCGGCAGCGAGGACCGGCTCGACTTCACCGTTGTCGGTCCGGCCGTCAACGAAGTCAGCCGCATCGCCTCGATGTGCCGCTCGGTCGATCGCGAACTCTTGGCGTCGTCGGCGTTTCAGGCCGGGCTCGATGCGGCCGGGCGGCGCTACCTCGTCTCGACCGGCCGGTTTGCACTGCGCGGCATCGGTCGCGCGCAGGATCTCTACACCCTCGATCCCGGCATCGCGTCGGATGAGGCCACGGCCGGCGGCTATGCGCGTTATTTGAAGGGCTAGGGCATGGACCCGACAGCCATGCCCGCTTTCGCAACAAGGCGGAAAACATATCCTCGCGACAGGTATTTCGGTTTTGGACCCGAAGCGAACGCAGGCGCCGCGGCTCTTGATTTGAGTGGGCTCGCGTTGAGTGTGATCCTCGCAGATACCCTTTCGCTAACCATCCGCGCTCGCATTCAGGGCCATCGACACAAAATCAAGACGCCACAGCGACTGAAACAGCTTTCGGCTGAATATTTCCAGGTCAGCCGCGCTGGCTTCGGGAAAATTTCCATTCTGTGCAACGCACGCAGCAATATCGCGAATCGTGCGACGGCCATCGACGTTCAGGACGAACGGCAGTTGGGCAGGGTTGAGAGCCATGCGCCAATCGGGCCGGAAAATTTCGGTGCCGAGCATACCGCAACGCATACGCATCATCGGAACGTAGGAGAGAGCGTTATCGCTTGAAAAATCGATTGTGTAGCGATGTTTCGGCCGGTCGGAACGGCACGCCATGAAAAAATGGCAGGCATTCAATGTCTGGATGCGCTCCATCACGGACCATAGCCTGGCCTCGGGCAACGCGTTCACGGCCGAATAGAAACCGCTCGGTGGATCTGAAACATCGTGCGCGTAATACGGCGCCTTGAGCAACCAGCCCTGAAATGCAAGTCCCGCAGACGCGATGAGGCCGAGGCAGTCTTCGACGCTGTAACTGCGGTCCCGACTATGCAGAAACGTATCCACCAGCGCCGCATCGAACGGCAAGTCCCGCGCTATCTTGAGATAGCTTTGGACCGGGTGATCCGGTGCCAGCGACGAAATCGCCTCTCTGACCAACCGGACCGATGCATCGTCCTGACCGAGCCCGAGGTCGTGAAACACCGATTGCAGGAGTTCGACTCCGATCCGGCCGTACCTGGCGTACAGCATCACGCCAAGAACGCCGTCGGGCCGGAGGCAAACGGCGAGTGCTTTCAAGCCCGCCGATGGATCTGCAAGGTGATGCAACACCCCGGTCGAGACGATCAGGTCGAAATCGAGTCGCAGCGTCGGCAATGATTCGATGGGAAGCAGATGCAGCGTCAGATTCGTTAGCCCGTAGTTCTCCTTGAGGCGTTGCTGATGATCCAGTGACGGCTGGCTGACATCGACAGCCACGACTTTCGCCAGAGGGTTCGTGAACGCAAAGACGGCCGCCTGATTCGTGCCGCAACCTGCAATCAGAATATCGAGGCCGGGCTTGTACGCCCGATCGGGCCACAAAACCCGGTGGGCATGTATCGGGTCGAACCATTCCCAATTGTTTTGGATCCACGCCTCGAGATCTCGAATAGGTTCGGGATATCTCCATTGCTCGTACTGGCGGGCGACAACATCGGTGTCCGGCTGTTCGTTCACTTGCGCGGTGGCTCCTTTGCTTGGTCAGGCTCGGCGCCCTTATCACCTCGACGGCCACAATAGAGCAAAGTCGGTTCTGAATGAATCAGAACCGAGGCTCTAATCTCCTGTTCTGACACGTTTTCTACCGCCGATAATTCTACGCCATCTGCGTAAACTTGATGACTACGCGAACCGGTATCCACTTCGCTCGAAAACACTCTGGCCCATATCTTGCCGCTACCCGTCAAACTCGCGGAGACTCCGCGACACGGCGTTTGTGCCAGCAGTGCCGGTTGTGAAGCGCGACACCGTCATCCGGCTGTGGCCGCGACGCCACACCCCGGCGCAAGTTGCAACGTTATCCCTCGCGATGCGATACCGCGTCCTTGCCGTGAACCTTGCGGCATAGGTAAGTGTCCGGAGTTGGCAATTCGGTGAACGCGCGATGAAGCGTTGGCATTCGCAGCAATGGCGGGCGCTTACGGCGTTGGGTGGACGCGCGGGCGTGTCATCGCCGGCGCTCGCCGTGCTGATTGCCGGATTGGCGCTGCCGTCTGCTCCCGCACGCGCCGATGGCACGCCCGGCTCCGCCGGTACGCCCGGGACCATCGGCACGACAGGTACCCCCGGTGTCAATCCGGGAGATAACGGCACCGACGGCACCACGGGGGGCACCGGCGGCACCGGCGGCACGGGGGGCGCAGGATCGCAGGCGTCCAGCGCTATCAGCTTTACCAGTGCGCAGACGATCACGGGCGGTGTCGGCGGCACGGGCGGCGGAGGCGGCATGGGCGGCAATGGCGGTGCCGGCGCCACTGGCGCCAACGGTGCGCCCGGCAACAGCGGCGGCACGGGCGGTAACGCCGGCAATGGTGGTAGCGGCGGCACCGGCGGCACCGGCGGCACCGGTGGCGCTGGTGTGCAGGTGACCAACAACGTCACGATTTCCAATTCCGGCATATTGGTGGGCGGTGTCGGCGGGGCCGGCGGCGGCGTTGGGAACGGCGGCAACGGCGGCAACGGCGGCGCTGGCGGTAGCGCGGGCAGTGGTGGCGCTCAAGGCGGCGCCGGCGGCAACGGCGGCAGCGCTGGCGCCGCAGGCAGCGCCGACGGCAACGGCGGCACTGGCGGCGCGGGCGTCAGCTTTGCCAGCGGCGGCATCCTGGTCAATACCGGCACGATCAGAGGCGGGGCCGGTGGGGTCGGTAGCTCGGGAGCCGGCGTCGGCGGCATTGGCGGCGCCGGCGGCAACGGCGGCGGCAATGGTTCGGTCGGCGGCGTCGGCGGCAATGGCGGTAACTCGACGGGCGGCGGGGTTGGTGGCAACGGCGGCGCCGGCGGCGTCGGCACCGGGAGCGGCGGCGGCGGCGGGCTCGGTGGCAACGGCGGCGTGGGCGGCGTCGGCGGCAACGGCGGCAATGGCGGCCCCGCCACCGGGGTCGGCGGCACCGGCGGCAACGGCGGAGCCGGTGGCACCGGCGGTAACGGCGGTAACGTTGGCACCGGCGGCAACGGCGGCGGCGGTGGCGACGGCTTAGGGAATGGCGGCAATGGCGGCACCGGTGGCGCCGGCGGCATTGGCGTCTCGATCGGCGGCAACGGCGGCACGGGCGGCGACGGCAGCCTGAGCGGAGGCACCGGTGGCACCGGCGGCAACGGCGGCAACGGCGGCGCCGCTGGCGGCGCCGCTGGCACGGGAGGCAGCGGCGCGACAATCGGACCCAATGGCCAGCCCGGAGCCACCGGCGGCAACGGCGGCAATGGCGGTAACGGCGGCAACGGCAGCACCCCCGGGTCCGGCGGGGCCGGCGGTGTCGGCGTCATCGGCGGTAACCTGACCATCATCAACGGCGGCACGATCAGCGGCGGGCTCGCGGCGAATGGCGTCACGCGCGCCGACGCCATCACCTTCACCGGCGGCAGTAATGTGCTGGAGCTTGATGGGGGCTCCAGAATCATCGGCAACGTTGTCGGCACCGGTACGGATACGTTCCGCCTCGGCGGCACCGCCAACAGCAGCTTTGATGTCTCGACGATCGGGTCGTCGGCGCAATATCAGGGTTTTTCGACGTTCCAGAAAACCGGCAGCAGCACCTGGACGCTGACCGGAACCAACAACGCTGTGATGCCGTGGTCGATCAATGCGGGCACGCTGCTGGTGAACGGCTCGTTGACCAATTCGAGCATGACCGTGAATAACGCCGGCACGCTCGGCGGCACCGGCTTTGTCGGCGGCGTGACCGTCAATGCGGGCGGCACCTTTGCGCCTGGCAACGGCACGCCCGGCACGTCGATGTCGGCGACGGCTCTCTCGTTCGCGTCCGGCTCGTTCTATAACGTCCAGATCAATCCGACCACGTCCTCATCGACGACGGTCGGCGGCAACGCCTCGCTTGGCGGCGCGATCGTGAACGCGATCTTCGCCAACGGCAGCTACATTTCGAAGCAATATACGCTTCTTTCCGCGGTCGCCGGTGTCAGCGGCACGTTCGGTTCGCTGGTCAACAGCAATCTGCCGGCGAATTTCACGGATTCGCTGAGCTATGGCGGCAACAACGTCTATCTCAATCTGACGTTGGGCTTCACGCCGAGCGCACCGAACTTCGGTCATGGCTTGTCCCTCAATCAGCAGGCTGTCGCCAATACGCTGGTCAATTTCTTCAACACCACCGGCCGCATCCCGATGGTCTTTGGCACCCTGACGCCGGCAGGCCTGACACAGGTCTCCGGCGAGACGGCGACGGCCTCGCAGCAGACCACCTTCGATGCGATGAACCTGTTCATGGGTACGATGCTCGATCCCTATAGCCGGGGTACGGCGTCGACGCCGGGCGGCGCGGCGAGCGGATATGCCTCCGAAGGCGATGCCAGCGCCTATGCCTCCGACGGCCGCCAACGCACGGGCGCCGAACGCGACGCCTATGCGATGTTCACCAAGGCGCCGCCGGTTACTTCCTTCGAGCAGCGCTGGAACGTGTGGGCGTCGGGCTTCGGTGGTTCGCAGACCACCGACGGCAATGCGGCGGTCGGATCGAACAACACGACATCGAGCGTCTACGGCACGGCGGTCGGTGCTGATTATCGCATCTCGCCGTTCACGGTTACGGGCTTTGCGCTCGCCGGCGGCGGCACGAACTTCTCGGTCGCCAACAGCGGCAGTGGACATTCCGACCTGTTCCAGGCCGGCGCGTTCGTCAAGCACAACGTTGGGGCGGCCTACATCTCGGCCGCACTGGCCTACGGTTGGCAGGACATCACCACCAACCGCACCGTGACCGCGGCCGGGACCAATCAGCTGCGCGCGCAGTTCGACGCCAATGCGTTCTCCGGTCGCCTCGAAGGCGGCTATCGTTTTGTCGCGCCCTGGGTCGGCGGCGTCGGCATCACGCCCTACGCCGCCGCGCAATTTGTGACCTTCGATCTGCCCGGCTATGCCGAGCAGGCCATCGTCGGCTCCAACGCGTTTGCGTTGGCCTATGGCGCGAAGGACGTCACCGATACCCGCAGTGAACTCGGCATCCGCACCGACAAATCCTGGGCAATGACTGACGGCATTCTCACGGTACGCGGACGCGTCGCGTGGGCCCATGACTTCGATCCGGATCGTTCGATCGCGGCCACCTTCCAGTCGCTGCCCGGCGCGAGTTTTGTGGTCAACGGCGCGGCACAGGCAAGCAACTCCGCGCTGGTCACAGCGTCAGTGGAAAAGAAATGGCTCAGCGGCTGGTCGGCGGCCGCCACCTTCGAGGGCGAATTCTCCGATGTCACGCGCTCTTACGCCGGCAAAGGCGTGCTGCGATATGCGTGGTGAGGCCGGCTTCCGCTTTGGGCACAAAGTGGAAAAAGTCTCCCGCACGAGGTCCGCTTCCCGGGGACCAGCGGGCGTGTCCTCATCTCATTCCATGAATACGCGCGCCTTAAGTCGCCGCACTCGCATGACATAAAGCCCCAGCGCGACCAACGAGGCTGCCGCCAGCACGACGCCGAGCGCGAACATCGCCCCATGCGAGATCGTCGCCGCGAGCCAGACGCCGATCGCCGCCACCATCATCTGCCAGAATCCGAGCAGCGCCGATGCCGCGCCGGCCTTCTCGCCGAACGGCGACAGCGCCTGCGCTGTACCCAGCGGATTGACGATGCCCATGCCGAGCAGGAACACCGCCTTGGCGGCAAGGAACGGCAGGAAGGTCGGGTTGAAAAGCGACACCACGAGGATGCCGATGCCGCCGGTTGCCGCCACCAGAAGGCCACCGCTGATCGAGCGGTCGAGCCCGAAGCGTGGCGCCAGTCGGGTCGCCAGCATTCCCGCCGCGAACACCACCATCACGGTGCCTGCGAAAAACAGCCCAAGCTCAATCGGCGTGAAGTGCAGCCCTTCGATCAGGACGCGCGGCGCTGCCGAAAACATCGCGAACAATCCGCCCATGATCAGGCTCACGGTCGCGGCCGGCACCAGGAAGCGGCGGTCGCGATCAGGCCGAGATAGTTTTGGGCGATCGCGAGCGGGTTGAGCGGGATCCGCGTCGAATGATGGGTTTCGCCGAGCACGGCGTCGTAGCCGAGGGCTGCCGATCGCCGCAAAGGCTCCGACCAGAACGAATTCGGAGCGCCAGCCGAAATAATGATCGAGCGCGCCGCCGAGCAGCGGCGAGAAGCCGGGGGCTGCCGCCATCGCGATCATGATCAGCGCCATCGCGCGGCCGAGCGCCGCGCCGCTGAACAGGTCGCGGGCGATGGCGCGCGAAAGCACCGATGTCGAGCACGCGCCGGCGGCCTGGACGACGCGGCCGGTCAGCAGGCCCGGCAGGTCGTCGGCGAGGCCGCACCAGATGCTGCCGGCCAGGAATACCGCAAAGCCTGTCAGCACCGGCCAGCGCCGGCCGTAGCGATCCGAGATCGGTCCGACCACGAGCTGGCCGAGCGCGAACACCGCGAGGAAAACCGTGATGGCGGAGGTCACCGCCGCACTCGACACCTTCAGCGACACCGCCATCTGCGGCAGCGAAGGGAGCAGGATATTGGTGGCAAGGGTTCCGGTCGCCGCAAGTGCTGCGAGCACGACGATCTGCAGGACGGTCGGGGAGGCCTCCTGACGAGGTCCTGCGGCAGCGATTGAAATGGTCTGGTCGGCCATGGAAGCTCCCGTTATAGATAAGATGATGTATATCATATAAAACGGGAGGGGGAACCTCCAATCGCTGAGCGACCGGAACATTTTGTTCGTCATGGCCGGGCTGGTCCCGGCCATCCACGTCTTTCTCTGTCGTTAAAAGGACAGGCGTGGATGCCCGGCACATAGGCGAGCGGAAGCGACGCCGTCCTTCGGACGGCTAAGGCCGGGCAAGGCGAAAGGAGGTTTGGGTTGTGGCTATCAACAGGCCCGCTAGGCTCTGGCGGGCTCGGTGACCATCTCCGGTTGCCGCGCCAGCGAGACCGCCGGCGACATCAGGATCAGCAGCGCCTGCGCGGCGAAGATCGCCACCGCGAGATAGAGGCACGCCTCGGCGCCGTAAAACCCGCCGACGATGGCGCCTAACCCTGCGCCGACCGGCCGCGCGCCATAGCTCAGGGTGTTGATCGCCGACACCCGTCCCAACAGCCGCGGCGGTGTTACGGATTGCCGCAATGTCGCGGTGCTGATCACCCACAGGATCGGCCCGACCCCGAGCAGGAAGAAGCCGAGGCCCGCCAGCAGGGCGCTCGGAATGATAGTCGTCAACGCAATCACAACCGCGGCAACAAAACCGGTGACCGGTCCCAATGCGATCACCGTGCCGAATGGCAGCCGGCGCATCACCCGCGTCGCCAGCAATGCGCCGACGACCATGCCGACACCGTACATGGTCAATATCGTGCCGATGCCGGAAGCCGAGACACCGAACTGCCGCACCGCATACGGCACGAACACCGCGAGAATGACGAACCACGCGGCGCCAAACACGAATTGCGTGATGAACACCGGCCGCAGCAGCGGATGATGCAGCACGAACACGGCACCTTCCTTGATGTCCTGGAGCGGATGGCGCCGCGGCGCGGGCTCGCGGGCGGGCTCATGAATTCCCGACAGCAGCATGACCGCGACGATCGAGAGTGCGGCGGCAAAGCCGAACGCCGGCGCCGCACCAACCCATCCCACCAGCACGCCGCCCAGCGCCGGTCCGCCGGCAAAGGCGATGGTGCGCGCCAATTCGATCCGCGCATTGGCGGTAGCCAGAAGTTTCGGCGCTACCAGAGAGGGCACCAGTGCGGGCGCGGCCACGCTATAGGCCACCGTCCCACAGACCGCGACAAAGCCGAGCAGGGCGAGCAGGGGCAGCGTCAGCAGATCGAGCCATATCAGCAGCAGTATTCCGAGCAGGGCTGCCGCGCGCAGCGCCTCCGAGCCCGTCATCAGCCATCGCCGCGAGAAGCGGTCGGCAAGCAAGCCTGCGGGGATGGCGAACAGGATGAAGGGCAGCGTCAGCGCCGTCTGCAGCAGGCCGGTCTGGCCTTCGCCGACACCGAGCAGCAGCACCGCGACGATCGGCGCCGCCGCCAGCGCAATCTGCTCGGCCGACTGCGCGGCGAGATTGGACCAGGCGAGGCGGTTGAAGGTTGAGGGCAGTTGATTGTCACGGAGTTCGGGCATGATGGCTTCCTGTGCGTTGTTGTCCGCAACATGGGAGCCCAAGCGGTTCGAACCCACCCGATTCCCGACAAGGATTTTTCCTGAAAGAGCGGTGAGGGGAGGAAACAGAGGCGGTTCGTTTTCGCATTGGATCGCGCTTCAATGCGCCTAGTCGAGGCTTGGGTTGATCGCCGCGAGACGCACCCTTCTGCGTCGGAGACCGGTAAGGATCGCATCGATCCCCAGCGCAACCGGGAAGATGCTCAAGATCGTTGCCAGCGAGGCGAGTTCGGAGCCCCGGCTAAACGACCGGCGGCGACCGGACTCTCATCATCGTTCACAGTTCGCCAAAGTGCGCCCGCCGCAATAGGATATTGCCGACGTGAGAGGTCGGCCGCTGGGCAATGATCCAGATGCAGATGCAAATCAGTTGCAATAAGTGTCGCTCTTCCATATTGTGTTGTCATGGATGCACGATCTCCGGGTTTACCCCCCGATTCCCTGCCAGAAATCGCTAACGGCCCCGCGCTGGATGGCGCCGGCTGGCGCTCGGCACGGGGTGAACCGTCGCTGGCGGATATGTTCGGCTCGGTGCGGACGGCGAAGCAGGGGCCATTCTGGCGCAAGCTGCTGGCGTTCCTGGGTCCCGGTTACCTGGTGGCCGTCGGCTATATGGATCCGGGCAACTGGGCGACCTCGCTCGCCGGCGGCTCCAAATTCGGCTACGGGCTGCTGACGGTCGCGCTGCTGTCCAACGTCATGGCGATCGTGCTGCAATCGCTGTGCACGCGGCTCGGCGTCGGCTCAGGGCGCGATCTCGCCCAGGCGTGCCGCGATTCGTATCCGCGCTGGTTGTCGCTGCCGCTGTGGCTGTCGGCCGAAATCGCCATCACCGCCACCGATCTTGCCGAAGTGATCGGCACCGCGATCGGTCTCAATCTGCTGTTCCACATTCCGCTCGAGATCGGCGTGATCATCACCGCCGCCGACGTGTTTCTGATTCTCGCGCTGCAGGCGTTCGGCTTTCGCTGGATCGAAGCCTTCGTGGTGGCGATGCTGGGCGTGATCGCGGCGTGTTTTGCGGTGCAGATCGCGATGGCCAACCCCAATTGGGGCGCGGTGCTCAAAGGCTTCGCGCCGACCACCGACATTCTGGCCAATCCGGAGATGCTGTATCTGGCGCTCGGCATCCTCGGTGCGACGGTGATGCCGCATAATCTCTATCTGCATTCCGGGCTGGTGCAGACCCGTGATTATGGCGACAGCGTCGGGGAGAAGCGCGAAGCGATCAAGCTCGCGACCATCGATTCCACCATCGCGCTCTGTCTGGCGCTGGTGATCAATGCATCGATCCTGATCCTGGCCGCGGCGACGTTCAATCGCGTCGGCAAGACCGACGTCGCCGAACTCGATCAGGCCCACACCTTCCTCGCGCCGTTGCTGGGCTCGACGCTGGCGCCGACCCTGTTTGCGATCGCGCTGCTGTGCTGCGGGCTGAACTCGACCATCACGGCGACGCTGGCGGGGCAGATCGTGATGGAAGGTTTTCTCAATCTGCGCGTCGCGCCGTGGCTGCGGCGCATGATCACGCGGATGATCGCCATCGTGCCTGCGGTATTGGTGACGGTCTGGGCTGGAGAAAAGGCGACCGGGCAATTGCTGATCCTGAGCCAGGTGGTGCTCAGCCTGCAACTGCCGTTCGCGGTGGTGCCGCTGGTGATGTTCACCGCAAGCCGGGCCAAGATGGGACCGTTCACAGCGCCGCGCTGGCTGACCGCGCTTGCCGCAGCGACCGCGGCTGTCATCATCGCGCTCAACGCGAAGCTGGTGTGGGATTTTGTGAGCGGGTGAATGCGTCGCGAATAGCGAATGGCGAGTAGCAAATTGAGATCCTTACTCGCAATTCGCCACTCTCTATTCGCCGCTCAATCCTGCGGCTCGGATAGCACTTCGCCCGACGCATCGATCCGCAGCCAGCCCGAGGGGGCGAGGCGCTGCTGCGGCAGGAAGCGGCCCTTGTAGTCCATCTTCTTCGAGCCTTCGATCCAGTAGCCGAGATAGACGTAAGGCAATCCCTGCCGCCGGGCGCGCGCGAGGTGATCGAGGATCATGAAGGTGCCGAGCGAGCGATTTTGCTCGGACGGTTCGAAGAACGAATATACCATCGACAGCCCGTCGCTGAGCACGTCGGTCAGCGCCACCGCGACCAGATCCCCGCCGCGTCCGGTGATGCCGCTGTCGACGCCGCGGCGGCGGTATTCGATGATGCGGGTTTCGACGTGGCTGTCCTCCACCATCATCGCGTAATCGAGCACGGTCATGTCGGCCATGCCGCCATGGCGATGGCGCTGGTCGAGATAGGCACGGAATACCGAATATTGCTCGGAGGTCGGCACCGCGCTGCGCTGTTCGCCTGTTATGTCGGCGTTGCGCGCGAGAATCTTCTTGAAATTGCGCGAGGGCCGGAATTCGTTGGCGATGACGCGAACCGAAACACAGGCGCGGCACTGGTCGCAGGCCGGGCGATAGGCGATCGACTGGCTGCGCCGGAAGCCGCCATGGGTAAGCAGGTCGTTGAGGTCGCCGGCCTTGTCGCCGACCAGATGCGTGAACACCTTGCGCTCGTGGCGGCCCGGCAGATACGGGCAGGGCGAGGGTGCGGTCAGGTAGAATTGCGGGGTATCACGCGAGTGCTGGGTCACGGGATATCGTCAGCCTCCGGAAGCGAAGCAGGAGCCAGCATCGCGCCGCGGAGGCCGACGGTCAATCGGTTTGCCCGGCTGCTCAAAATGGCCCGGATCAGAATGTACGCGCCGGCTGCGCAACTGGGGCGCGCACCGAATTGTTGATAACCACGGTTCCGAGAATGATATCGTGCAGCAGGCGCCGGCGGCTGTTGAACAGCCCGACCAGCAGAATCGCCGGCGACAGGAACGACACCGAAACCCAGAACACGACCGCGTGCATCGCGCCCAGCACGAAATAGCTCGGCGCGCCGTACCAGGTGCGCATTTCCAGATCCATCATCCGCATGCCGATGGTAGCCGAATGCGGCCCGCCCAGCGATGCGCCGTAATAGACCAGGGCCCAGATCACCGAGGCCGGCGATACCAGCCAGAACAGCGCCCAGCCCAATCCCAGCGTCACGATGCCGAACACGGCAATGAACACGACCGCCAGAATTACCGGAATCGAAAGCACCACCAGGTCGATCAGGAACGCGAAAAACCGCCGCGTCAAAACGCCCCGAAACAATTCGGGCTCCAGCATCGGATCGAAAGCATGCGGCGGAACGCCGCCGTCGCTCCCCCAGGCGCCACCCGTGTTACCCGAACCGCTATAAGACATGATCAGTCCCTCCGACTGTGCCATACCCGCGCAGGACATGGGAACCGACCTTGGGCTTGCAAGGCCTCCTCGTCATTAACAAGCTGAAATATTCGGGCAATTCGGCGGTGATACCATGTCATTCCGGGGCGCGTCGAAGGCGCGAACCCGGAATCTCGGGATTCCGGGTTCAGCCCTCCGGGCTGCTCCGGAATGACGACTGACCTCAGCTTTCCGCCTTCAGCTTCTCCGCTGCCTTGGCCGCGAAATAAGTCAGGATGCCGTCGGCGCCGGCGCGCTTGAATGCCAGCAGGCTTTCCATCATCGCCCGCTCGCCGTCGATCCAGCCATTGCCGGCGGCGGCTGCGATCATCGCGTATTCGCCGGACACCTGATAGACGAAGGTCGGCATCGCAAAGGTGTCCTTGACCCGCCGCACGATGTCGAGATAGGGCATCCCCGGCTTCACCATCACCATGTCGGCGCCCTCGGCGATGTCGAGTTCGACCTCGCGCAAGGCTTCGTCGGAATTGGCGCCGTCCATCTGATAGGTGCGCTTGTCGCCGGTCAGCGTCTTCGCCGAGCCGATGGCGTCGCGGAACGGGCCGTAGAAGGCGGAAGCGTATTTCGCCGCATAGGACATGATCTGCACATCGAGAAATCCCGACGCGTCGAGCGCCGCGCGGATGGCGCCGACGCGGCCGTCCATCATGTCCGACGGCGCGATGATGTCGCAGCCGGCTTCGGCCTGCACCAGCGCCTGCCGCACCAGGACCGCGACCGTCTCGTCGTTGAGGATCCGACCCTCCTCGATCAATCCGTCATGGCCGTGGCTGGTGAAGGGATCGAGCGCCACGTCGCAGAGCACGCCGAGGCCGGGAAATTCCTTCTTGATCGCGCGCACCGACTGGCACACCAGATTGTCGGGATTGAGCGCCTCCGAGCCCTGCTCGTCGCGCAGCGAGGGCTCGGTGTAGGGAAACAGCGCGATGCAGGGGATGTTCAGCTTCAACGCGCGCTCGGCGTCGCGCACCGCCTGATCGACGCTGATGCGATCCACGCCCGGCATCGAGGCGACGGCCGTGCGGGTATTGTGGCCATCGACCACGAACAGCGGCCAGATCAGGTCGTCTGTGGTGAGGACGTTTTCCCGCACCAGCCGGCGCGCCCATTCCGCCTTGCGATTGCGGCGCGGGCGAACCGCCAGATCGAGGGCGGGGGCGGCGCGGGTGGCACTAGGGGGTTTGCGCGGCGGTGCGTCGCGCATTTCGATCGGACGCCCGAATTTGATCGCCATGTGATGGTTTCTCCCAAGGGCCGCAGGCTGATTTTGAACTGTTCCAAGCCTAGCACTTTGCATCGCTGCCGTCACCGCGAAGCGCGGGCTGCCCGGACCCGATTGATTTTGCCGGTCCGGCGGGTCATGACTTCCGTCATGACGACATTCTTCCGGCAAACGAGTACCGATTCGCATGTCTGAAACCCCATCGCGCGACCCGTCGCGGGACAATGCCATGTCGGTGGCGGCGATTTCGTCGGAGCGGACCGAATCCGACGACAATGCGTGGACCAGGCGGCTGGTGTTTTTCCTGCGCATCATGGCGGTCGTCTCGGTTGCCAAGGGCCTCTATCACTGGGCGCAGGTCACCGGCTTCGTCGGCGGCGAAGAAGATGCCTTCGAAAACCAGCCGATGGCCTGGCAAACCGCGACCGTGTATTTCGCGGTGATCGAACTCGTCGCCGCGGTGGGCCTGTGGCTGGCGACGCCGTGGGGTGCGGTGGTGTGGCTGACCACCGTCGTCTCGATGGCGGTGATCGAGTTGATGTTTCCGGGAATCTATGGCGGCAGCCTGACGGTGGTGGGGTTCGAAGCCGTGATGCTCGCGGCCTACCTTGCGCTGGCATGGATGGCGGCGCGGGAGCGGCCGCCGTAGCGACCCGAAGCAACGACCAAAAAGTAGCGGCCCGAAACGTCCTTCTCTTTAAAAAAATCCACGCGCAATCGACGCCTGTTGTGGCCGGCCGGCTCGATGATGTTGCCGTGCGCGGAAAAATTCGCATCAAATTTTCAGCAGTTTTCGCGGTAACTTTTCGGTCACCCTAACGCGGCGGTCACACCTGTTACGCAGGTGTTTCCAATTTGAACTGTCCTGTTTCCATATGCGACAGAACACGCAGACGAAGCGTGAACAAGGCGGTCTCACCGTCAATGAAAGGTTGCGAAAAGCCCTTTGTCTATGGGCTTAATCCGCGATTCACTGTCTTAAATTCATGATCTCTTTATTGTCTTATTTAAGCTGATCTTCAAACGGCCCCCTTAAGTTGAAGCTATCAGGCGGGACACAAGTTTCGTCGAATAAGTCGATAAAAACGACAACAACGACAACAGGGGAAGTGTCATGATGAAAGCCGTTGCAACGGCGGTTGAGACCGCTGAACGCTCTCCGGGCCAGGCTCCGGTGCAGCCGCTCTATCTCGAAGCATTGACTTTGGTGGAGCGGCTGCATCGCCGGCTGCTCGACGTCATCAAGGATGAATTCGATCGCCGCGGCCGCGCCGACATCAATTCGGTGCAGGCTCTCTTGCTTTATAATATCGGCGACAAGGAACTGACCGCGGGCGAACTGCGCACGCGCGGCTATTACCTCGGCTCCAACGTCTCCTACAATCTGAAGAAGCTGGTCGAACTCGGCTTCCTCGACCATCAGCGCTCGCGTGTCGATCGCCGCTCGGTCCGCATCCGCCTCACCGCGCAGGGCCAGGAAATCCGCCGCATCGTCGACGCGCTGTATCAGAAGCACGTCAAGACCGTGGAACAGGTCGGCGGCATCTCCAACGAGGAGTTCGCGACCCTGAACAAGTCGCTGCACCGGCTCGAGCGGTTCTGGACCGACCAGATCCTGTATCGGCTCTGAGATTCTGCGATCGCCATCAAGGCCAAGCCGGCATCTCAAAAGACCGGCAGCCACCCATCGAGAGCACATCCCCCAGGCGCACCCAGCGCGCATCGGTCCGGTTTTCCGGCCCGGTGCGTTTTGCTTTTGGCGCTGCAAAAAATGGCTTTGCGAGCTGGAACTTGTTCCCGGCGTGAGCTTTATCAGTCCACATCGGAGAACCCTGGTTGATGCTGGTCGAGCGCGGCCTAAGCTTAAGGGTGATGAACGTCTGATCCCTAGCTAAGAGGATTTCATGGAAGCCGCCATCGACCGCATCATGCAAACCTATGCGCTGCTGGTGAACAACAGCTCCGCTGCCGGGATCGAGGAGGCGCGCGCCAAGGTCACCGAGTACATCGGCAAGCTGTTCCAGGCCGGTGAAAAAGACCCGCATCGCCTCACGGTATGCGGGCTGACCTATTTGCGCGAGCTCGACGGCTCAACCGATCCGGTGAAGGCGGGGTTCACGGGGCTTTAGGACGAGGAAAGCGAATGGGCTGTCCCAGACGCAACAGCGAGGTCCGCTCTACCCCTCTGAACTGACTTCGTCAGGTTGAACAGTTCTGTCTGAAAGGCGCCGACCTGAGACATCGCGGTCGAGCTGAGGGTCCGTTGTAGATGGTGCTGTCAGGCCCTACTTGCCCTTGGGAAACAGCTTGTCGCGAACGTAACGCGAGGTCGGCGTCAGACGAATGCGGCGCGGCTTTCGCCATGTCGCCTTGTCGATCTCTTTCTTGTCCCCGATGGTGAGAGGACCGGACGCCTTTTTTGCGACGAATATCGCGTCGCTCATCTTGCGGCCCGACCTGCGGTCCTTGGCCTTGACTTCTTTCCAGAGCCTCAACCGTCCCAATTTGAGCTTAGGAAGCTCCTCTCGAATTTCCCGCAGCAAGCAATCTTTTTCCGTTTCGCGCCCACGCCTGCGGCCTCCCGGAAACATCCACCGCCGGTCACGCCGTCTTCTCACCAACAAAACGCGCCGGCGCTTTGCTGCAACTAGCTTTGACGACTTTGCCATTCAGATCGGCACCTCATGAAGATCAGATTAGAAGCTGATAAAGAATTGTCATCGAAACTTGCCGTCAACGAGCTCGTTGGCCTTGATTTCAATCAAACTCGCGTGTTCCTGCATTGATAGGCTAACCGCCATCGTCGCGCGCTCGCACTAAACGACGAATTGGCCGTGCTGGAGGGGATGAAGGGAATTTCCTTCAGGATACCGCTGGCCCGGCCAGGAGCGCGGGCAGGCCACGGCGGGGTGCAGGGGACGCAGCGGCCACATTCGACGGCAGGTAGCCTGCTCTTGCCAGCATCTGCACGGTGTATCGGGGCGCAGGCGCCTCAAGCAGCTGGTGGATCGCCTGATACTGGTCGGCCACCGCGGCGTATTCCTGCAGGGCCTGTTCGTTGGGTTGCATCACCAGTCCGGCAGAGACGCCGGCAAGATTGACCCGGGCATAGGCACGGCCGGCGTCAATTTGCCGGACTCGGCCGCCACCTTCCGTGACGATCCAAAGATAGGCAGGAGTTGATGCGGTGATCGCGTCGAAGTCCGCGATAAGACCGGCCGTTATCCGCGAGTCGGGAAGCAGGAAACTTGCTGACATCAATGAGTCCGGTCTTCGCCAGAATGACGGCGATTGGGCTTGTGATGGTGACCCCGTCGCGGTGTTTGCCGATTTCGGAACTTCCAAAGCGGAGCAGGCGCATCGACTCCATCATGGTCGGCTCGGTGGTCACCTCGGCGCGCCAGGCTTCGCGAACAATCTTGCGGATCTCTGTCAATCTCGCGATGTCGCTCTGCGGTCCGCCCGCACTGCCCGCAAGTCCGAAACGAACCGGGAGCGAAGTGGCGGCGGCCCGCAGCAGTTCAATGTCGCCCGCGGAAATCAGGCGCCCGGGGTCGAATGCGCGCCGGTCAGTGCGTCGGGCAAGCACATATTTGAACAAGGGATCGCGCCTTATTTCCGGCTGAGGGACCAGCCGAATCCGGGCGAACTCCCTTCCATCGATGTTCTTGCCCGGTTCTCCTTCAGGAAAAAGGATCACATCTGCACGGTGACCGCGTTCGGCGGCCGCAAGCGCCAACAGTTCAATGAACGCGCCCGCGCCCATGAGAATCTGTCTGCCGTAGGGGTCCGTGGCGGGCAGAAGACGGTCGGGATCAAGGCGGAGAGCGATCTCATCCGGGTTTCGCAGATCGGCAATCCACGGCTGCAAGTTGTGCGGGTTAGGTGCAAGGATCGCGTAAGAAAGGACGAAGCGACGAAGCTCCAATTCGGGCTCGGGCGTTCGCCAGGCTGCCACAGCCGAATCCGGAATTCCGAAAATTGGGGCGCCCATCCATAGGCCCGCGCCCGCGGCGCCTGCCGCGAGGACCATCCCGCCACCGACCAATTTGATGAACTTGCGACGTTCCATTGGCGCGCTTCTTTGGCGTTGGTGCGGCAAAATCCCCTGTTTAAGTATGGATATTCAATGATGATGAGGAATTGATTTAAATCAACGTGGGATGCCCTGGGCTTACGTTACGCAAGGCTGTGTTCGCGTCATTTCCGCTTTCGGGGGCACGTCGCAAAATGCACACCATACCTTTGGCGTCATGGCGCAATCCGACACCCTGATAGTCATGATCTTGCGGCGGCTGGAACTCGTCGCAGATCCTTACGATGGCGGTCCTGTTCTTTATCTGAGCCCCGAGAAGACGGAAAACCACAC
This sequence comes from uncultured Pseudomonadota bacterium, assembly GCA_963813165.1. GTDB lineage: Bacteria > Pseudomonadota > Alphaproteobacteria > Rhizobiales > Xanthobacteraceae > Bradyrhizobium. The sequence continues at coordinate 162,656 of CAWEYJ010000015.1, forward strand.
CTTCGCGTTAAGGCCGGCACCCGTTTCGGCATGCAAGTAGAATTGGGGAGCAGCATGGTCCGGAGACGCGCGCTCCGGACCGCGTAACATCTCCGGCAAGGGTGCGTCGGCCTGCCGCGCCTAGTTTCCGCTCTCGCACAGATCGCGCTCGATGGTCTGCAGCAGCGATTTCAGAGAGGCTTCGATATCCAGGGTGGATGTGGGGCTTCGGCTTGAAGATGGCGCGATGAATTCCCCATGCAATACGTCGGCGCGGCGGCCCATGCGCCAAAGAAACGCCGAATAGGCGATGGCAATAACGACGATGAAAAGAACAGCAAATTCAAACATTTTGGCCAATACCGTTAATCCCGATATCGTTCATTCCTGGTGAACTCCGGGCAAGGGGATTCGCAGCCGTCGCGAAGCGATTCTGGATGATTGTGGCTTTGGCGCCACACGCGGATTCAGCCGCTGACCTGCCATCCGCGCCCGGTGCCGCACATCCAATCGCGAAGAACGACCCAGTGTGCAAAGAAACGATGGGCGAGCGATTGCAATGAGGACGACGCAATCAGGCGAACGGGCATGCGCATGGCGTGATACCATCGCCCGCGGCTTTCCGGGGGGTGCGCCATGAAATTGGGTGAATATCTGCAGCACGACGCGGTCGGCCTCGCTGAATGCGTGGCACGCGGTGAGATCGGCGCTGGCGAATTACTGGACCTCGCGCTGCGGCAGAGCGCGGCGGCCCAGCCGAAGACCAATGCGGTCTGCCGCCTGATGGAGGACGAAGCCCGTTCCCAATTGAAGAAGAAGCAGCTTGCCGGTCCTTTCGCCGGCGTTCCCTTCCTGATCAAGGATTGCGCGCAGGACTATGCCGGCCTGCCGACGACCTATGGCAGCCGATCGATGCTCGGCGTCGTCCCGCCCGAGCATGCTTATGTGGTGCGGCGCTATCTCGATGCCGGTTTCCTGATTTTCGGCAAGACCAATTTGCCGGAATTTGCGCTCAAGGCGGTGTCGGACTCGCAACTGTTCGGCCGCGCCAACAATCCCTGGAATTTCGATCACACGCCCGGCGGCTCCAGCGGCGGCGCCGCGGCCGCGGTTGCTTCGGGCGTCGTGCCGATGGCGGCAGGCAATGACGGCGGCGGCTCGATCCGAATTCCCGCCGCCTGTTGCGGCCTGTTCGGATTGCGTCCCTCGCGCGCACGCATTTCGTCAGGCCCGGCCTATGGCGAATATTGGTACGGCGCATCGAGCGAGGGCGTGCTCTCCCGCAGCGTGCGCGACACCGCGGCCGCACTTGACGTTTCGGCGGGCGCGGAGCCCGGCGATCCCTTTGCGGTGCCGAGGCCGGCCGAGCCCTACGCCGAACTGATGCGGCGCGATCCCGGCCGGCTGCGCATCGGCTTTACCGCGGCCTCGCCGATCGGAACGGAGGTTCATCCCGAAGCCGTCGCCGCGGTGAGCGAGGCTGCAAAATTGCTGGCAAGTCTTGGTCACGAGGTCGAGGAAGCCGCGCCCGAAATCGATGGCGCTACGCTGGCGAAGGCTTTCCTGCATGTCTATTTCGGGCAGGTGCCTGCGATGGTGGCGCAGGCCCGCGCCGCCGGCGCGCGGACTTCGGATTTCGAGCTCCTGACGCGGGTGCTGGCGACGCTCGGCGGCGCAACCTCGGCCGGGACGCTGACCGCGCAACTCTTGAAGTGGAACGAATTTGCCAGGGCGCTCGCGCGGTTTCATGCGCGTTATGATCTGATGCTGACGCCGACGCTGGCCCATCCGCCGATCCGCCATGGCCAGGGCGACCCGACGGCCGCGGAGCAGGCGGTGCTGAACCTGCTCGATCGGGCGGGCCTGCTCGGGCTGCTGGCGCGCGCCGGTTTGCTCGACGGCACGGTCGACAAGATTGCCCGCGACAGCCTGCAATATGTGCCATTCACCCAGCTCGCAAACCTGACGGGCACACCGGCGATGAGCGTGCCCTTGCACTGGACCGCGGACGGGCTGCCGCTCGGCGTGCAGTTCGTCGCGCGTTTTGGCGAAGAGGATCGGCTCCTGCAACTCGCCGCCCAACTCGAAACCGCGCGGCCGTGGTTCACCCGGCTTCCCGCCTGGGTGACGCAGGGTTAGCGCTTCACCGGCATGGCAGGCGGCCGCTGAAGGAGTTCGTCCCAAGTGGATCGCTATCGCCGGCCGAGCGAAACTTGCTCATGGGACTACGCCTAGCGCCTTCAGTTCAGCATTGGCGGCATCCCATTCGTTGAAACTGTGCGGGCAATCGCTTGCCGCCAGACGGAAAAGGCGAGTTGCTTCGTCTTTCAACCCCTTCGTCAACGAAAGCTCCCCACTGTAAAAATTCGCCTCGCAGACCTGGCCCTTCTTCTTGGTGGCGTCCGGATCGTCTGCGGCAGCAAACACAGCAGCAGGCGTCATCTGGTCCATGAACAATCTGATGACAGGCGCCGGCCAGACGGTCATGTCGATCTGGGAACTGGTTTGCGCCAGGCGGCTCGGGAGATTGTTCCGCCGACTGACGATATCGACCCACAGCGCCAGATAGGCATTTTCCGGTGCATTCGCGCTTGCTTGATTGAAATCGGCCAGCGCCTTTTCGACTGAGCCAGCAAAGAGATATGAACGCCCACGAACAAAGTAGGCCACGGAGGATTTCGGATTGAGCCGGATCGCCTCATTGAAGTCGGCGATAGCGCGCTCGAAGTCACCCTTGTCGCCGAAGGCGATACCTCGACCGACGAAGGCCTTGCCGGATTTTGAATCGAGCCGGATCGCCTCGTTGTAGTCGGCGATGGCGCGGTCGAGGGCGCCTTTGGCGCGATAAGCGACACCTCGACTGTTGAAGGCGTTTGCATCTTCGGGATCGATCCGGATCGCCTCACCATAGTCGGCGATGGCGCGGTCGTTATCGCCCTTTTCGAGATAGGCGTAACCTCGATTGTTGAAGGCCTTGGCGCGTTTGGGATCGAGCCGGATCGCCTCACTGTAGTCGGCGATGGCGCGGTCGTTGTCGCCCTTGTCGCTGTAGGCGATACCTCGACCGAGGAAGGCCCTGGCGTGCTTGGGATCGAGCCGGATCGCCTCATTGTAGTCGGCGATGGCGTGGTCGTTGTCGCCCTTGTCGTGGTAGGCGCTACCTCGGTTTTGGAAGGCCCTGGCGAATTTGGGATCGATCCGGATCGCCTCATTGAAGTCGGCGATGGCGCGGTCGCTGTCGCCCTTGTCGCTGTAGGCGTTACCTCGATTGTTGAAGGCCATGGCGAATTTGGGATCGATGCGGATCGCCTCGTTGTAGTCGGCGATGGCCCGGTCGTTGTCGCCCTGTTCGTTATACGCGGCACCTCGATTGTTGAACGCCATGGCCAATTTGGGATCGAGCCGGATCGCCTCATTCAAGTCGGCGATGGCGCGGTCGTTGTCACCCTGTTCGTGATAGGCGGCGGCTCGATTGGTGTAGAAAGCCGCCAGATAGCGTCCTTTCCATTTCCCCGAATTGATGCTCTGGGTACAGTCAATGATCGCAGCCTCGGGGTCTTTCGGACTATCACAGTCGGCGGCGGCCGAATAACTCCAGAATATCGTAGCGGCAAAAAGCGCGCTCCAAAATCTCCAATCGCAACTCATGCGCTCTCCTCGAGCGAACTTTGCTGCCTTGAAATAGGTCTCAGTATTTGTTGCTCTGGTTCACATTCAACGGGACAAGGTCACTTGCTAACGCATGAAAAGCACAATGGTCATTCGTTTGTGCGCGCGCAAGCGGCTCGTCGGCAGTGAACTTTTGCAGCGCGGCCCGCGACAAACAACCGCCATCGTCGCGAACGGCGGCGCGTGCCGCGCCGATCGCGCGACGCCGATTGAGGTTGCCCATGCCGATCGCCAGAATCTTCCTGGTCCTTCTCGCGCTCGCTTCGCCGGCGCTCGCGCAGAACAGCGCGCGCGATGCGGCCGCCGCGGGCGAGGCCGCGCAGGCCTTCCGGGTCTACGTCGAAGGGGTGGCGAAAAAGGGCGGGCGGCCTGACCTGACCCGGCCGGAGGTCGCCGCGCTGCTCGGCCGCGTCTTCGATCTTGACGCCTTGAACGCGTTGCCGCCCGCCCAGGCGAGCGATCTTCCCTGGCTGCTCGACTGGATGGAGGCCGCAAACGCGACCAACAAATTGTTCACCCGCTACGGCTCGAAGCCGGGGCCGCAGCCCGATTTGGCGGCGATCCAGCGCAACATGACCGAGTACGGGGACCAGTACGCTGCGGCGATAGATTTCCTGATCCGCGGCCTCGCGCGCGAGGCGGTTTCGGGCAAACTGTTCATGGCGGGCCTCGCGCCAGAGCAGCGCACGCGCGTGCGGGAGGAGGGGTTCGCGCGCCTGCGCAGCGGCGCCGCCGAGTTTATCCTGGACGCCATTTGCTCGGTGATCCAGAGCGGCGGCAAGCCCGCCAACGCCCGCCTGGTGGCGGCCGCCATCCGCGACACGCGCGCGGTCTGGGCGAGCAATTTCCTGCCGCAGGATCGGGCTCGCGTGATCGAACTGCTCGCCGACCTTCCCAAGCGGGTGCCGGATGAGACGGCGCTAGCCGATCTCGCCGCCTTCACGGCCGCGCTTCAAGAGGTGAATTGATCCAACTCTTGCAGCCTACGCCAGCAACGGCGTCAGATCGTGCGCCGGCGGCGCTCGGTGACCGCTTTGGGGTCATTCTCGACAAAAATGGATTGTCCGCGCCAGGTCCGCTCTCACCCCGATAGCGACCGAACTGCGGACATCGCGGCATGCATTGCGAAGGTATCGATCACGCCGCGCGAACGCTATCCAGGAATTTCTCGACCTCGTCCCTGAGGTAGCTGCTCACTTTTGAGAGCTCCTGTGCGGACTTCAACATCAAACCCGATGTCGCTCCCGTTTCGCGGGCATTTTCTGCGACATGCTCGATATTGTCGGCAACTTTGAGCGTGCCGCCGGCGGCGGCCTTGACCCCCGCCGCGATACTTTGGGTCGCAGCACCTTGCTGCTCGACCGCGGAGGAAATCGCGGCAGTGATCCCGCTGATGCGCTCGATCGTCAGCCCGATGGCCTTGATCGCCTCCACCGATTCTCCTGTGGCGCGCTGCATGTTGACGATGTGCGAGCTGATCTCGTCGGTGGCCTTTGCGGTTTGGCCCGCCAGGTTCTTGACCTCTTGCGCGACCACCGCAAAGCCGCGGCCGGCATCGCCGGCGCGGGCGGCCTCAATGGTAGCATTGAGTGCGAGGAGATTGGTCTGTTCCGCAATCGAGGTGATCAGCTTCACCACATCCCCAATCCGGTCGCCGGCCGCCGATAATTCCGCCATCCGCTGATCCGTTGTTTCGGCCTGCTCGACCGCATTGGCGGCAACGCTGTTGGAATCCTGGACCCGGCGGCTGATTTCGACGATCGACTGGGACAACTCGTTCGATGCGGTCGCCGCACTGCGGACATGTTCGGAAGCCTGTCTCGAATCATTGGCCGACTGTCCGGACATCTCTGCCGTCGAATGCGCCGTCTCAGAGAGCGTTTGGGCATCCTTTTCAAATTGTCCCGAAGAATTCAGAACCTGCTCGATGATTCCGCCAATCTTGGCGCGGAAGGCCTCGACAAATTGATTGAGCTCCGCCTTGCGCTGCTCCATGGCCTGCTTTTCAGCGCTGATGCGTTCGAGCTCCAGTTGGCGGCGCTCGATGCGGTTGTTCTTGAACGTCCCGATGGTCCGGGCGATCATGCCGATTTCGTCGTGGCGATCGGCGTGCTGAACCTCGACGTCCGTCCTTCCTTCGGCGAGAACGGTGAGTGTCTCCGCTACGGCCCTCAGCGGCTTGGTGACGCGGCGAACCAGCGCCATTGTCACAACGAGCGCGAGCAGGGCGGCGACGCCGGCAGCAATTGCCATGGCGCGGATCGCCTGCCACAGCATGGCGTCGAGCTCTCCGGTGGGAATGCCGACGTAAATGATGCCGATTACCTTGCCGTCGGGATTAAACACCGGCTGATAGGCTGTGAAGAAGCGACGGCCGAAGAGCATGGCGGGGCCCTTGTAGGCCTCGCCACGACGCAGCATGGCCTGCCCGGGATGATCCGCCGCCAGCTGTGTGCCGACCGCCCGGTCGCCATTTTCTTTTTTTACATTCGTCGTTCGGCGAACAAACTGCTGCGATGCATCGTCGTAGACGAAAAGCGTAGCATTGCCTCCGACATACGAGGTGGCCCGGTCCACGATCCGGTGATCGGCAAATTCGGGCATCTTCGGAATTTCGACGCGATCAACGACGCCGTCGCGAATAGTGATCCTCGCATCCTGGAACGTTTCGCCGAACGCCAAACTCAGCGTGCGAAGGCTGAGGTCGATATCCCGCTTCGCACGGAGGTCAAAGTCGCGTGTCAAAGACCAGTAGCCCGCTCCGACCAGCAGCGCGGTATTTATCGCGATCAGCAGCGCCGCGCTTATGACGGCTTTGGGCCCGAGATTCAGCCGCGAAAAGGGGAAACGCCTTCCCGTCAATCCGAACGCCATTGGGGAATCTCCGGAAGATCTGGCTCAATTAATAAAGATTTACTTTTATAGATTTCCTTTACCATCCCGTTAATGATGGATTGGCCCGTACCGCAAATCGCTCTTTTGATTTGCAGAAGAAGCGCGCGCAAAGGCGTGATTTTGCCTGGCGGGCAAATCACGGAGCCGCCTGTCCAGCCCATCGCGCAAAAATATTCCGGTGTTCTTTTCACCCAAATCACTTCTATATCGTTCGCCATCCCGGCCCACACCGAGGGGCGCTTCGCGATCGTCACGAACGTAGGCAGGGGATGCGATGGACGCGGGTAGCGCTGCTGACGAAAGCGCTGGCTTGCGGACGGCGAAGTCGTGTGGTCCTGACGCCTCAATGGTTGGCGTCAAGTCTCACGGAAGTATCCGCGAGGCGACGGTGACAACAAAGCCCGATCACCGGGGAGAGTACGAAGGAAACCGTTAAAACCATCGCGTGCGGGAATGCCGGGTGATCCCGGTGCGACCGTGGTGACTAACGCGCGTGCTTTCTACCACTGCGCACGCGGCTGCGGGTGCAACGGGCACCCGGCATTCCCCACGCCCTCTTTGGGCGGATCGTTCATGCATCACTCGGGCGCGTTGCGTCGCGGGGACGCGAAGCCGTTTCTTGCCGTCATTGCCTGCGACAAACGCAAAGCGTTTGCGCAAGGGAGCGAAGCGACGAAGCAGTCCACTCTTGCTATCGTGTTGCGAAATGGATTGCTTCGCGGAGCCTGTCATCGGGCGCGCATTCGCGCGACCCGTTGGCTCGCAATGACGGCTTCAACGCTCTAGAATGAGCAACGCAACGGGTCGCACAGATGAGCGCTCGCTGTTCAAATCCGTCTCCAACAAGCATCCCGAGGAAAACCCATGCTCACCCTGCATCATCTCAACAACTCCCGCTCGCAGCGGATCCTCTGGCTGCTGGAGGAACTCGGCATGCCCTATGACATGAAGCGCTACCAGCGCAACGCCACCACGCGGCTGGCGCCGCCCGAGCTGGAAGAGGTGCATCCGCTTGGCAAGTCGCCGGTCATCACTGACGGCGATATCAAAATCGCGGAATCCGGCGCGATCGTCGATTACATCATCCGTCGCTATGGCAACGGCAAACTGATGCCGGCACCCGGCAGCGCCGATTATGAGGCCTACAACGAGTGGCTGCATTATTCGGAAGGCTCGGCGATGCTGCCGCTGATGCTGAACCTCTATGTCGGCCGGTTGAAGGAGGCGGCCGCGCCATTGCAGCCGCGCATTGACAGCGAAATGGCCAACCATCTCGGCTATGTCGATAGCGCCCTCAAGGGGCGCGAATTCTTTGTCGGCCAATCGTTTTCCGGCGCCGATATCCAGATGAGCTTTGTCGGCGAGATGGCCAAGGCGTTCGACAAGCTCGGGCCATATCCTGACCTGAGCGCCTGGCTGTCGCGGATGCATGCCCGGCCGGCGTTCCAGCGCTCGATCGAGAAGGGCGGGGCATATCGTTTTGCCAAATAGGCGTCGGGGGTGCGGGAAGCTGCGGTTTGCGGGGTTATCGGCAGGTCGGGAGTTTGCTATGAATCGTCATTCCGGGGCGCGCGAAGCGCGAACCTCAGATGTGCAATTGCACATCGGGGAATCTCGAGATTCCGGGTCCACGCGAAGACAGGTTGCTGATTGATGACCCGTTCGCTCACCCGCCGTCATTTTCTTGCCTCCGCCGGCGCAGGGCTCGCCGCCGGCGCGCTGGCGGGCGGGGCGCGGGCGGCGGAGGGGCCGACGCCCGACCAGATGCTGGATGAGCTGATCCAGGAGAACCAGGATTCCGGGATCGGCAGCGGCTTCGACAATGCCTCGCGCAACGTCAAATTGCCGAAGCAGTCGCTGCCGACATTGTCGCCGTCGACCGCGGAAACCACGCAAGGGTCAATCGCCCAATACGAGGCCATCGTCGCGAAGGGCGGCTGGCCGCAGGTGCCCCCGGCCGATCGGCTGCAGGTCGGCGCCAGGAGCCCGGCGGTGCCGGCGCTGCGGGCGCGGCTGGCGATCGCCGGCGATCTTGAAACCAATTCCGGCGATCCGCAGGTGTTCAATTCCTACGTTGATGTCGCGCTGCGCCGCTTCCAGGTGCGCCATGGCCTGCACCCCGACGGCGTGGTGCGCGACGCCACGCTGCGCGCGCTCAATGTGCCGGCGCAGACCCGGCTGGCGCAGCTTCGGACCAACGCGGTCAGGCTGAAGAGCCTCACCGGCAATCTCGGCAAGCGCCTCGTGGTCGCCAACATTCCCGCCGCCCAGATCGAGGCGATCGAGAACGGGGTCGCGGTGACGCGGCACACCGCGGTCGCCGGCAAGCCGGACCGGCCGTCGCCGGAGATCCAAAGCAAGATCGTGCAGATCAACTTCAACCCGTTCTGGACCGTCCCGGTGTCGATCATCCGCAAGGACCTGATACCGAAGATGCAGGCCGAGCCGGACTACCTGACCAAGAATCACATCCGTATCTTCGACGCCAAAAACATCGAACAGCCGCCGTCGCAGATCGACTGGTATTCGGCCGAGGCGGTCAATTACAAATTCAAGCAGGATGCCGGCGATTTCAATTCGCTGGGCTCGATCCGGATCAATTTCCCGAGCGCGTTTGGCGTCTACATGCACGACACCCCGTCGAAGAACCTGTTCGGCGAGGATTTCCGCTTCGCCTCCTCGGGCTGCATGCGGGTGCAGAACGTCCGCGAGCTGGTGTACTGGATCCTGGAGGAAAGCCCGGGCTGGTCGAAAGCCGAGATCGACGCCGTCATCAAGTCGGGCGAGCACAAGGACGCCAAGGTCGCCAAGCCCCTGCCGCTCTATTGGGTCTATGTGACGGCCTGGGCGACGCCGGATGGCGTGGTCCAGTTCCGCGACGACATCTACAACCGGGACGGGGTAGCGGGGTGAACCGGCGTGGGGCGGGATGGGGAGGTTGATTTCCGTTTCCCGGGCGCGGCGCAGCATCAGCGCAGCGAATGGTGCGACGCAGACCCGGGATCCATGTCTCTTTTCTCGCATCGATAGGTCCCGGCTCTGCGGTGCAACGCAAAAGAGCGCTGCACCGCGTCCGGGACCACGAGGGTGGTACTGGTGATCCCACCATATCTTGCATAAATGCCAGACTTGGACCGCAAGTGCTTGGCCATTTCGGCCCGATATGGTATCCCGCCTGCGTCACTTCGACCGCCACACATAACCGACCGCAGTTCGCCTAACAGGCTGCGGCGGTGGAGATATTTCGCCCCATGACCCCACCGACCAGCTCTTCCGCCAGCAGCGCCAGGACCAGCTCAGCGCCCAACTCGTTCTTCACGGCCACGCTCACCGAGGCCGACCCCGATATCGCCGCGGCGATCCGCGGCGAACTCGGCCGGCAGCGTCACGAGATCGAGCTGATCGCGTCGGAAAACATCGTCAGCCGCGCGGTGCTGGAAGCGCAGGGTTCGGTGCTGACCAACAAATATGCGGAAGGGTATCCGGGCAATCGCTATTACGGCGGCTGCGAATGGGTCGACGTGGTGGAAACGCTGGCGATCGACCGCGCCAAGAAGCTGTTCGGCGCGGGCTTTGCCAATGTGCAACCCAATTCCGGCAGCCAGATGAACCAGGCGGTGTTTCTGGCGCTGCTGCAGCCCGGCGATACCTTCATGGGCCTCGATCTCGCCGCCGGCGGACATCTCACCCATGGCTCGCCGGTCAACATGTCCGGCAAGTGGTTCAAGGCCTCGCACTACACGGTGCGGCGCGAGGATCAGATCATCGACATGGATGCGGTGGCAAAGCAGGCCGAACAGGTGAAGCCGAAGCTGATCATCGCCGGCGGATCGGCCTATTCGCGCGCCTGGGATTTCAAGCGTTTTCGCGAGATCGCCGACAGCATCGGCGCTTATCTGATGGTGGACATGGCGCATTTTGCCGGCCTGGTGGCCGGCGGCGTCCACGCTTCGCCGGTGCCACACGCGCATGTCACCACCACCACCACGCACAAATCGCTGCGCGGACCGCGGGGCGGGCTGATCCTGTGCAACGATGAGGCGCTGGCCAAGAAGCTGAATTCGGCGATCTTCCCTGGCCTGCAGGGTGGACCCCTGATGCATGTGATCGCGGCCAAGGCGGTCGCCTTCGGCGAGGCGCTGCGCCCGGACTTCAAGATCTACGCCAGGAACGTGGTCGAGAACGCCAAGGCGCTGGCGGAATCGCTGCGCGCCCAGGGCCTCGACATCGTCTCGGGCGGCACCGACAACCATCTGATGCTGGTCGATCTGCGACCCAAGGGCCTCAAGGGCAACGTTTCGGAAAAGGCGTTGGTGCGCGCGGCGATCACCTGCAACAAGAACGGCATTCCGTTCGATCCCGAGACGCCGTTCGTCACTTCGGGTCTGCGCCTCGGCACCCCCGCGGCGACCACGCGCGGCTTTGGCGTCGCCGAATTCAAGCAGGTCGGCGGCCTGATTGCCGAAGTGCTCAATGCGGTGGCGCAGTCGCAGGACGGCAAGGCGCCGCTGGTGGAAGCGGCGGTCAAGGAACGGGTGAAGGCGCTCACCGACCGCTTTCCGATTTATCAGTAAGGCAGGTCGATGCGTTGCCCAAGCTGCAACAGTCTCGATACACAGGTGAAGGACTCGCGTCCGACCGAGGATTCGGCGGTCATTCGCCGGCGGCGGGTTTGCGTCGCCTGCAATTTCCGCTTCACCACCTTCGAGCGGGTGCAGCTGCGCGAACTCACGGTGATCAAGCGCAATGGCCGCAGGGTGCCGTTCGACCGCGACAAGCTGGTGCGCTCGCTGCAGATCAGCCTGCGCAAGCGACCGGTCGACCCGGAGCGGGTCGAAAAGATGGTCTCGGCGATCGTGCGCGAGCTCGAAAGCGGCGGTGAGGCCGAGATTTCATCGGAAGCGATCGGCGAGATCGTGATGGAACATCTGCGCCAGCTCGACGACGTCGCCTATGTGCGCTTCGCCTCGGTCTATCGCAATTTTCGTGAAGCGAAAGACTTTGAAGCCGTGCTCGGCGAACTCTCCGGCGACGACGAGGCGCGGCTGGCGACGCTACGCAAATGATCTTCCGCATTCTGGAAGATCAGTACGCGCAGAAGTCCAGGGTATCGAAAGCTGCCGACCAGCGTTTCATGCAGCTGGCGCTGACGCTCGGGCGGCGCGGGCAGGGACGCACCTGGCCCAATCCTGCGGTCGGCGCGGTGGTGGTCAAGGACGGTGTTATCGTGGGGCGCGGATGGACGCAGCCCGGCGGCCGGCCGCACGCCGAACCCGAGGCGCTGGCGCGCGCTGGCGAGGCCGCGCGCGGCGCCACGCTCTATGTGACGCTGGAGCCGTGCTCGCATGTCGGCAAGTCGCCGCCCTGCGCCGACGCCATCATCGCCGCGGGTATCGCGCGGGTGGTGTCGGCGATCGAGGATCCCAATCCGGAAGTGGCCGGGCAGGGGCACGCCCGGCTTCGCGCCGCCGGCATCACCGTCGATATCGGAGTTGGCGCGATCGAAGCCGCGCGCGATCACGCCGGACATTTCCGGCGCATCCGCGACAAGCGTCCGCATGTGATCCTCAAGCTTGCGGTATCGTCGGACGACAAGATTGGCGCTTCGGGCCGCAAGCCGGTGGCTATTTCAGGCGAAGCCGCGCGGGCACGGGTGCATCTGTTGCGTGCTGAATGCGACGCCATCCTGGTCGGGATCGGCACCGTGCGGGCGGACGATCCGCTGCTGACCTGTCGACTGCCCGGCATGGAGGCGCGCTCGCCGGTGCGCGTGGTGCTGGATCGCAGCCTGCGCATTCCCGGCGCCAGCCGGCTGGTGCATTCGGCACGCGAGACGCCACTATGGGTGATGACCTCAAGCTTGTCGGAAGCGCCGGCGGCCATGAAGCTCGGCGCTGCGGGTGCGCAGGTGATCCGCGTCGCCACCACGGTTACGCCGCCGGGGCTCGATCTGGCGGCCGTCCTGCATGCCCTGGCGGACAGGGGCATCACACGACTGCTGGTGGAAGGCGGCGCGCGCGTGGCGTCATCCTTTGTCGCCGCTGGCCTGGTCGACGAGGTCTGGCTGCTGCGCGGCCGTGATGCTATCGGAGCCGAGGGTGTCGCTGCGCTGGACGCCCTGCCGCTGACGGCGATCACGGAATCGTCCGCATTCCGTGTTCGTGCTAGCGAACGCCTGCAACAGGACACTCTAACCATCTACGAGCGCATCTGATGTTCACGGGCATAGTCACCGATATCGGCGAGATCGTCGCGCTGACGCCGACGGCGCAGGGCCAGTTGCACCGGTTGCGTATCGCCTGCCGGTACGACCGCGCGACGATCGCCGATGGCGCCTCGATCGCCTGCAATGGCGTTTGCCTCACCGTGGTGGCGTCCGGCGTCGAGCAGGGCAAAACCTGGTTCGATGTCGATGCCGCCGCCGAGACGCTGGGCATGACCACGGCGAAGCACTGGACCGTCGGGACCCGGCTCAATCTCGAGCGCGCGCTGAAGATTGGCGACGAACTCGGCGGCCATATCGTTGCCGGACATGCCGACGGTGTCGCTGGGATCGTCAAGCGCGACGATCTGCCCGACATGGCGCGGTTTGAGTTGAAGACGTCGCGCGACCTGGCGCGCTTCATCGCCGCCAAAGGCTCGGTGACGCTGGATGGCGTGTCGTTGACCGTAAATACCGTGCAAGACGTGCTGTTTTCGGTGCTGATCATTCCGCACACGCTCAATGTCACGACACTTGGCGGCTGGCGCGCGGGCGGCGAGGTCAATCTCGAGGTCGATTTGATGGCGCGCTATGCCGCACGGCTCTCGGAAATGAGATAGCCGCAGCTCTTGGCATTGGACCCGGCTGCGCCTAAAACGCAGCGCAACTGGAATATAGTTCCGATTGGACATGTAAATGGCGGACGCGCGGCGCGCACCATTAAAAGATCAAACCGACATCTCAGGCGCGCGCGCGCTGATCGTCGAGGCGCGGTTCTATGACGACATCCAGGATGCGCTGCTGGAGGGCGCGGTCGCGGAGCTGAAGGCCGCGGGCGTCACCCATGAGGTCATTACGGTCCCCGGCTCGCTGGAAGTTCCGGCAGCGATCGCGATTGCGCTCGACGCCGCCGAGAGCCACGGCAAGCCCTACGACGCCGTGATCGCACTGGGCTGCGTGGTGCGGGGCGATACGATACATTTTGAAATTGTTTCGATGGAATCCTCGCGCGCGCTGATGGACCTTGCGGTGGCGAGACGAATTCCGCTCGGCAACGGCATCATCACCGTCAACACCGACGCGCAGGCATGGGCGCGGGCGCGCGCCGGCGAACTCAACAAGGGCGGCGACGCCGCGCGCGCGGCGCTGGCGATGCTGCGGATCAAGCGCCGGCTGGCGCGGACCTGATCATGGCAGAAAGCAAAAAGAACCAGGCCAACAGACCGGCAAAAGGGCCAGACAGGAAGGCCAACCGGCGCGGCGCGGCGCGGCTTGCGGCGGTGCAGGCGCTGTATCAAATGGACATCGGCGGTGCGGGCATCAACGACATCTTCGCCGAGTTCGAAAGCCACTGGCTCGGAGGCGAGGTCGAAGGCGACAAATACCTGCCCGCCGAGGCGGCATTCTTCCGCGACGTTGTATCCGGCGTGGTGCGCGATCAGGCGAAACTCGATCCCTTGATCGACGACGCACTGTCGAAAGGCTGGCCGCTGAAGCGGATCGATGCCATCCTGCGCGCGGTGCTGCGCGCCGGCTCCTACGAGCTGGAACACCGCAAGGATGTGCCGGCGCGCGTCGTGGTGTCGGAATATGTCGATGTCGCGCATGCCTTTGTTGACGGTGACGAGACCGGCATGGTGAACGCGGTGCTCGATCAGATCGCCCGCCAGTTCCGCGCCGACGAGTTTCTGCGAGCGGGCGGCTGAGATGACGGCCTCCGGTGCAGCGGCATCCGGTGAGGATTCGCTGATCGCGCGCTATTTCCGGCCCATCGCGAACGACCCCGGCGCGTTGGGTCTCGGCGACGACGCGGCGATCCTGACAGCATCGGGCGACGACGTCGTGGTGACCACGGATGCCATCGTGGAGGGCGTGCATTTTCTATCCGACGACCCGCCGGACACGGTCGCGCGCAAGGCGCTTCGGGTGAATCTGTCCGATCTCGCCGCGAAGGGCGCGATCCCGGCGGGGTTTGTGCTGATGCTGGCATTGCGGGCCGTCGACGATGCATGGCTGGCGCCGTTCGCGCGCGGGCTCGGCGAGGATGCGGCAACTTATCGCTGCGCGCTGCTGGGCGGCGATACGGTTTCGACGCCGGGGCCGCTGATGATCTCGATCACGGCGTTCGGGCACGTAGCCCGGGACAAGATGGTGCATCGCCGCGGCGCGAAACCTGGCGACCGCGTCGTGGTGACGGGAACAATCGGCGACGCCGCTCTCGGCCTCGATATCCTCCGCCGCGGCGCGGTCGCCACTGATCTCGCCGGCGACGCTGCAGCAAGACAGCTGCTGGTCGGTCGCTATCGAATTCCACAGCCGCGCACGGCGCTGGCGAAGGCGGTTCGCAATCATGCCAGTGCGGCGATGGATGTGTCCGATGGCCTTGCGGGGGATCTTGCCAAGCTGTGCGACGCATCCGGCGTCTCCGCCGCCATCGATGCGCCGAGCATCCCCTTGTCGGCTTCTGCGGCAAAACTACTGGCGCGCCGCATTGTTGGCATCGAGGCCATCGTCGCGGGCGGCGATGATTACGAGATCTTGTGCACGATCCCGGAGGATCGCTTTGAGGCGTTCGCGCAAGAAGCGCGGCTCGCCGCGGTGGCCGTGACCTCGATCGGCACCGTCATCGCCGGGACTTCCGTTCCGAGGTTCTTGGACGCGCAGGGCAGCGCGATCGCATTGCCGCGGCTCTCCTATAGCCATTTCCAGGATTTCGGAGTGTAGGATTTTCGTGAAAAGCGCCGGTTTCAATGCAAATACCTGCCGAAATCGACCATTTACAGCCTTGGCAGCGTTGCACCCGGGAAGCGATTTTGGCATGGTCCCGCCGATTTGAGGCCGCCCTTCTGGGCAGGGCAGGCCTCCTTTTTATGCGTCCGCCGCGTCTTGCGGTGAAGGCGTGGGGCTACATCAGGATCTGAGGCAAATTCAATGACAGCATTATGGGTGATTGTGCTCTGCGGAGCGCTTTCCATCGTTTACGCCATCTGGGCAACGGCATCGGTTTTGAACGCGGACGCCGGCAATCCGCGGATGCAGGAAATAGCGGCGGCGGTTCGCGAAGGCGCGCAGGCCTATCTCAAACGCCAGTATATGACGATCGGTCTGGTCGGTATCGTGATTTTTGCGCTGCTGGCCTACTTCCTCGGCATGCTGGTCGCGGCGGGTTTCCTGATCGGCGCGGTGCTGTCGGGTGCTGCCGGCTTCATCGGCATGAACGTTTCGGTGCGCGCCAATGTGCGCACCGCGCAGGCGGCGACGAAGTCGCTGGCCGGCGGACTTGAACTCGCTTTCAAGGCCGGCGCCATTACC
Source organism: uncultured Pseudomonadota bacterium (assembly GCA_963813165.1). GTDB lineage: Bacteria > Pseudomonadota > Alphaproteobacteria > Rhizobiales > Xanthobacteraceae > Bradyrhizobium. The sequence goes on from CAWEYJ010000015.1 coordinate 178,713, forward strand.
GGCATGCTGGTTGCCGGGCTCGCCTTGCTCGGCGTCACGATCTACTTCGCCTATCTCACGCATTATCTGGGGTTGAAAGCCAACGACCGCACCGTGGTCGATGCGCTGGTGGCGCTCGGCTTCGGCGCGTCGCTGATTTCGATCTTCGCGCGTCTCGGCGGCGGTATCTTCACCAAGGGCGCCGACGTCGGCGGCGATCTCGTCGGCAAGGTCGAGGCCGGCATTCCCGAGGACGATCCGCGCAACCCGGCCACCATCGCCGACAACGTCGGCGACAACGTTGGCGATTGCGCCGGTATGGCCGCCGACCTGTTCGAGACCTATGCGGTGACCGCGGTCGCCACCATGGTACTTGCTGCGATCTTCTTTGCGACCTCGCCGCTCCTGGTGAACATGATGACGCTGCCGCTCGCCATTGGTGGCGTCTGCATCATCACCTCGATCATCGGTACCTTTTTCGTCAAGCTCGGCGCCAACCAGTCGATCATGGGCGCGCTGTACAAGGGCCTGATTGCAACCGGTGTGCTGTCGCTGATCGGCGTCGCCGGCGCGATCCACTGGCTGGTCGGCTTTGGCCCGCTGGAAGGCGTTAAATATACCGGCATGGCGCTGTTCGAATGCGGCATTGTCGGGCTCGTCGTCACCGGGCTGATCATCTGGATCACCGAATACTACACCGGCACCGAATATCGCCCGGTGAAGTCGATCGCAGCCTCGTCGGTGACCGGTCACGGCACCAACGTGATCCAGGGTCTGGCGATCTCGATGGAAGCCACCGCCGGTCCGGCGCTGGTGATCATCGCCGGCATTCTCGTCACCTACAGCCTCGCCGGTCTGTTCGGCATCGCCATCGCCACCACGACGATGCTGGCGCTGGCCGGTATGATCGTGGCGCTCGACGCGTTCGGTCCGGTCACCGACAATGCCGGCGGCATTGCCGAAATGGCCGGCCTGCCTAAGGAAGTCCGGAAGGCCACCGACGCGCTCGACGCGGTCGGCAACACCACCAAGGCGGTCACCAAGGGCTATGCGATCGGCTCTGCCGGCCTCGGCGCGCTGGTGCTGTTCGCAGCCTACAATGAAGACCTCAAATTCTTCATCGCCGACGCCGCCCACCACGCATACTTCAAGGGCGTCGATCCCAACTTCTCGCTGAATAACCCTTACGTCGTGGTTGGCCTGTTGTTCGGCGGCCTGTTGCCCTACCTGTTCGGCGCGATGGGCATGACGGCGGTCGGCCGTGCGGCCGGCGCAATCGTCGAAGAAGTGCGGCGTCAGTTCCGCGAAAAGCCGGGCATCATGCAGGGCACCGACAAGCCGGATTACGGCAAGGCGGTCGATCTGCTGACCAAGGCGGCGATCAAGGAAATGATCATCCCGTCGCTGTTGCCGGTGCTGTCGCCGATCTTTGTCTACTTTGCGATTTTCGTGATCGCGGGTGGCGTCGGCGGCGATGCTGCCGCGGTTGCTGGAGCCAAGTCGGCGGCATTCTCGGCGGTTGGCGCGATGCTGCTCGGCGTGATCGTCACCGGTCTGTTCGTCGCGATATCGATGACCTCGGGCGGCGGCGCATGGGACAACGCCAAGAAGTACATCGAGGATGGCCACTATGGCGGCAAGGGCTCCGACGCCCACAAGGCCGCGGTGACAGGCGATACCGTCGGCGATCCCTACAAGGATACGGCGGGTCCCGCGGTCAACCCGATGATCAAGATCACCAACATCGTTGCGTTACTGCTGCTGGCGATCCTGGCGCACTGAGTAAGCGGCGATACCTGATCGAGAAAAACCCCGCGGTGCGACCCGCGGGGTTTTTTTCATAGCCTCGTCACCGTGCAGTCGGGGCGATCTCGGCCTAGTGGAAGGAGGGCACCAGCTTGAACAACGGCGTAAGGTAGTTGAGTTCCTGGCCGGATGTCGGCGTAGTCCGGCTGATGAAGTCGAAGATCCTGCCATCCTGCAGCCCGTAATTGGCAAGCCGCTGTACCTGTCGGTTCTGGTCGAAATAGATCGCGATCACCCGCTGGTCGACGACCCGCTGGTTCATGAAAGCGATCGGCCGCTCGGAGCGCTGCGAGATGTAATAGAAAACCTCACCGTTGAGGGTCGCGACCGTGGAGGGTGTTCCCATCACGATCAGCACCTGGTCCTGGCTCGCGCCGATGGGAATTTGCTCAAGCGCGCCTGGCGGCAGGATGTAGCCCTTCTGAAACTGTTCGCCGGTACAGCCGGCGAGCACGGCACAGACAAGGGCAATGGCGGCGGCCGAACGCATGCCGCGCCAGCGCGCAGCCAAGCCACGCCGAGAGCGCACACGTGAGCAAGTCGGGCTCGCCTCATCCATTGCGGAACCGGTCCTATCCCCTTGCATCATACGAGGCGTTGACGTACCGGGCAGCACGTCGGAGTGCAATAGGCGCCGGCCCCCAATAGGCAAACCTTTGGGGCTCGCTTGCGGAACCCACAATGCTTTGGCCTTTCAATCACTTCAGGAAACCCCGGGTACCCCCGCGCGGCACCATTGAGGTCATCTATGGCATGATCGTGACGCAAGCGCGAGAACCGCTGTTTTATCGGGACTTTGGCGTGCCGGATACGGTTAACGGTCGTTTTGATCTGCTGGTGCTGCATTTATGGATGGTATTACGCCGGCTGAAACCCCTGGCGGGCGGAGCTGGCTTCGCCCAGACCCTGTTCGATCGCTTCTGCGACGATATGGATGCCAATTTGCGCGAGATGGGTGTCGGTGATCTCACCGTCCCGAAGCGAATGCAGGCCTTCGGGGAGGCCTTCTATGGACGCGCGGCGGCCTACGATCTCGCCTTGGCGGCTGGCGAGGAGCCGTTGGCGCAAGCGTTGTGCAAGAATATCTTGAACGGCGAGGGAATCGAAAACGCGCGGCGGCTTGCCGTCTACGCGGAGGCCGCGATCGCAGCCCTGGCCGGATCGGACGAGGCGAGCTTGCAGAGCGCATCGTGGAGATTTCCCTCACCGGCCTGATCGGGCCACGGCAGCGAGCAGCAATGAACAGAACAAAGAGCATGACGAACGGCGCCGATCCCTGGAGCGTTCCGGTTATCGTGGCGCAAATACCGGAGACTGGATTGCATCGCGAAATCGAAGCGGGCCAGGCCGCGCGCGACGCAATGGCTGACATCGCGGGCTTGCGCGAAATTCCGTCGGCCAGCGCCTCGTTCGATCTAACGCTTAAAAAGGAAGGCCGCGTCCATGTCGCAGGCCGGGTCCGGGCTCGGATCGGGCAGACCTGCGTCGTCTCGCTCGATCCGATCGAGAACGATATCGACGAAGCGATTGATCTGATTTTCGCGCCTCCGGAACAAATTCCCGAACTGGCCGACCTGGTCGACGAGGCGGCCGAAAGCGATACCGAAATTCCGGATCCGCCGGAGCCGATTGTAAATGGCGTCATCGATCTTGGCCGGCTGGCGACCGATGCGCTGTTCCTGGGGATCGATCCTTACCCGCGCAAGCCGGATGCGGTTTTCGAGCCGATCGTTGAAGCCGCTGATCCCGAAGACCATCCGTTTGCCGCGCTGAAGGCCTTGCAGCCCGGCACAAAGCCGAGCGCTCCGAAGAAGCCTAAAAACCGCTGAAGATCCGCTAAAGGTCCGTTGAACAGTCGCGGAAAGCCGCTGGCAGTGGGCCGAGGGACCGTTGTGCCAGCGCGTTGCAGCAAATATGGCTGTGCAACAGGTGTCGAAATTCAGTTTAAGTCGTTGAATTATTGGTATTTATCTTCATGGGCTGATTCCGTCTCGCGGCAGTTCGGCATCCAAAAGGAGGCGGTCAAGAGGTTGTGTCGGGACGAGGAAACGCTATTGTCGCGGCCCGGCCGGGGCGCAGCTTCGCGCTTCGCCGAACCGCTATTCACGGCGATTTCCAGTCCGCGGCCGAGCGCTTCAAGACCGCACAAAGATCAGGTTTCCGGGACGTTCATGCCGCAAAAGGTTCGAATCGCGCTTGACGCCATGGGTGGCGATGTCGGCGCATCGGTGGTCATTCCCGGCGCCGCCATTTCGTTGTCCCGACACCCCGACACTGAATTTCTGCTGTTCGGCGATCGCGGATTGATTGAGGCGCAACTCGCAAAGCATCCGGCGATGAAGGCCGCCTCGCGTGTCATTCATACCGATGTCGCCGTCAGCATGCATGACAAGCCGAGCCAGGCGCTGCGCCGTGGCCGCAAGACTTCTTCCATGTGGCTCGCCATCGACGCGGTCAAGAAGGGCGAGGCCGATGTGGCCGTCTCTGCCGGCAATACCGGCGCGCTGGCGGCGATGGCGCGGTTTTGCCTGCGCATGCTGCCCGGGATCGACCGGCCCGCGTTGGCGGCAATATGGCCGACGGCGCGCGGCGATTCGGTGGTGCTCGATCTCGGCGCCACGATCGGCGGCGATGCGCATCATCTCGTTGCGTTGGCGGTGATGGGTAGCGCCATGGCGAGCGTGTTATTCGATCTGGCGCGGCCGACGGTCGGCCTGCTCAACATCGGCGTCGAGGAAATCAAGGGCCGTGAGGAAATTCGTGAGGCCGCGGAATTGCTGCGCGCAATGGACCTGCCGCAGCTTGAATATATTGGTTTCGTCGAGGGCGATGGAATCGGCAAGGGCGCGGCCGACGTCATTGTCGCCGAGGGGTTCAGCGGCAATATTGCGTTGAAAGCCACCGAGGGCGCGGCGCGACAGATCACCGAGTTTTTACGCAATGCGATGGCGCGCACCTGGCGCGCGCGGATCGGCTACCTGTTTGCCAAAAATGCTTTCAAGGCGCTGCGCGACAAGCTGGATCCCTCGAAGTCCAATGGCAGCGTGGTGCTGGGCCTGAACGGAATCGTCGTCAAGAGCCATGGCGGGACAGACGCCGAAGGCTTTGCGTATGCGGTCGATGTTGGCTATGAGATGGTCCGCTACGATCTCCTGACCAAGATCAATCGGATGCTCAATCGCGACGGCGGCGCGCCGACAGCGCCGACCACGCCGGAGGCTGTCTCGTGACTGCGATACGTTCGGTCGTGCTCGGTTGCGGTTCTTATCTACCGCAGCAGATCCTGACCAATGCCGAACTGGCGGCGCGGATAGACACCTCGGATGAGTGGATCGTGCAGCGCACCGGCATTCGGCAGCGCCATATCGCCGCCGAGGGCGAGTTCACCTCGGATCTGGCAATCCATGCCGCGCGTGCCGCGCTCGCCAATGCCGGGATCGATGCGCAGTCGATCGACCTCATCGTGCTCGCGACCTCGACGCCGGACAACACCTTTCCCGCCACCGCGGTTGCAGTGCAGAATGGACTCGGCATCAATCATGGCGCGGCCTTCGATCTGCAGGCGGTATGCTCGGGGTTTGTTTTCGCGCTCGCTACCGCGGACAATTTCCTGCGCACCGGCGCGTTCAAGCGCGCACTGGTGATCGGCGCCGAGACGTTCTCGCGAATTCTCGACTGGAACGACCGGGGCACCTGCGTGCTGTTCGGGGATGGTGCCGGCGCCATTGTGCTTGAAGCGCAGCAGCAGCCGGGCAAAACCTCCGATCGTGGTATCCTGACCACGCACCTGCGCTCCGACGGACGGCACAAGTCGAAATTGTATGTCGACGGCGGGCCATCCTCGACCCGGACGGTGGGGTTTCTGCGGATGGAAGGCCGTGAAGTGTTCAAGCACGCCGTCGGCATGATTACGGACGTGATTGTGGATGCGTTCAAAGCTACTGGAACCTGCGCCGACGACATCGACTGGTTCGTCCCTCACCAGGCCAACAAGCGAATCATTGATGCCTCCGCGCACAAGCTTCATATTGCGCCGCAGAAGGTGGTGCTGACGGTCGACCTGCACGGCAACACCTCGGCGGCCTCGATTCCACTGGCGCTGTCGGTCGCGGTCGCGGACGGACGGCTGAAGAAGGGAGATCTGGTGCTGCTCGAAGCCATGGGCGGCGGCTTCACCTGGGGCTCGGCGCTGCTGCGCTGGTAAGCGCCATGTTAAATGTTTATCTGCATTGCAATGTTGTTTCATGCTACAGCGAATGCAACGGGCAGCGGTTTTGCGCAGGAATTCGCTTGAGATTGTCAAATTGAGGTGTTTGCTCGCGCGAACCGCATTCCACTTTGCCTGAAAACGCGCTATTTCTACTCACGAGCGCTGTTGACCGTCGCGTGTGAAGCTCATAATTTCAAGTTACCAATTGTTCGCCGTGGGTTGGGGCAGGCGATGACCGGAACCGGAAAAACCGTTACACGCGTCGATCTGTGCGAAGCCGTCTACCAGAAGGTGGGCCTGTCGCGCACAGAATCGTCCGCCTTTGTCGAACTGGTTCTAAAGGAGATCACCGATTGCCTGGAGAAGGGCGAGACGGTGAAGTTGTCGTCGTTCGGATCATTCATGGTGCGCAAGAAAGGCCAGCGTATCGGTCGTAACCCGAAGACCGGCACCGAGGTGCCGATTTCGCCGCGGCGCGTGATGGTGTTCAAGCCGTCGGCGATACTGAAGCAGCGGATCAACGGTAACAGCACGATCAACGGCGAAGGCAAAGCCGACTAGATATTCCTTCAACAGGACGATCGAACAGGAGCCGGCATTTGGACAAGGCGCCCGATGCGTTCCGAACCATCAGTGAGGTCGCCGACGACCTCGACATCCCCCAGCACGTCCTGCGGTTTTGGGAGACGCGGTTCGCCCAGATCAAGCCGATGAAGCGGAGCGGCGGCCGGCGCTACTATCGCCCCGACGATGTCGACCTGCTGAGAGGCATCCGCCGTCTGTTGTACGGCGAGGGCTACACCATTCGCGGGGTGCAGCGCATTCTGAAAGAGCACGGCATCAAATCGGTCCAGGGTCTGGCTGATGGATCGGTCGTTGCTTCGTTCGGCGCCATCGAAGAGGTGATCGGGCGAAGCATCCTGGAACAGGACCACGACGCTGCGCCCGGCATCGATCTCGATGACGACGATTATGACGGCGGGGAAGATGGCATCGACCTTCGCCTCGCCGAGCCCGATGACGACGAAATCCCGGTGGCGTTTGAAGGCGGCCCTGCTGCCGACATTGCGGCACGTCCGCTCGATGTTGCTCGGCTGCAGGCCGCATTGCAGGACCTGATCGCCTGCCGGCAATTGCTTGATCGCGCGCTGAAGGATGGCTAGTTCGATTAGACCGGCGGAACTTTGCATCTGCGCCGGTCATCAAGCCTGATCGCGCTTCTTGCGCGCAAGGCCGATCGAAGCTAAGGGAACATCATCGGAGCGTGGCGCAGCCCGGTTAGCGCACTAGTCTGGGAGACTAGGGGTCGGAGGTTCAAATCCTCTCGCTCCGACCATTAAATCAAGGGGTTAGGAGACCCGTGCTTCCGATTGCGACTGCGTCGGAAGCATATCGGAAGCAGCTTCTGCAAATCCTTCGGACCGTCCGCCAATGCGATCTTACAGCATCCGAGAAATGTTGCGCGCTGTGCGGCGCCTCCCGGCGACGATGCCTGAGTCAGATCGCCTGTATAAGAGCGGGTACAACACCCACAAGGACCACTGGCTTGGATGGCTCGGGGACTACAACTCAGACGACGGCGGCTATTACGGACGGTCGGACACGACCATCACGGATGCCAAAACCGTCTACCAGCGCCTCAACTGCGGACCGATGATCGTTTGGCTGAATGAAGCGGCCGGCGAAAGACTTGCCCTGATCAGGGCCACGATCAGGGAAATGGAGCGGCGCGGTAACCGCCGCGCCCAAACCGAAGCGAAGATTGCCCGCGCTCAACACCCGTGGGAGCGCGCTGCATCGTTGCTTTTCAGGTGACTGCATGCCGCCGTGATCCCGGATCAGGTCGCCTTCAAGGGCTGCGGTGATAGCTTTCCGCGTCGCTGGTCCATGATCCTTGTCCTAGAGTCATCATCACGGATGTTGCTATCCTTCCGGCGCGCGTCAGTCCAGTCCTTGCGCGTTATTGCGGATGGGTTACCAGCCAGCGGTCGCGAGCCTCCACGTAGGTGCGGGACCCCCCGGGTATCTGGACAGGGGTGGGGGTACCCGGCCGGCACCCCTGTTCGGAGGGTCCAGGAATACCTAGGACAATTTTAGTGAATGATACTTTCGCGTAACCGCCCATCGCGCGGTCCCATTCAGCGGACCTCCCAACCGATAACACCACTACACCATGAAACCACGAATTGGCGGCTCTAGCGTCGGGTAACGGTGACATGGTGTTATGGTTTTGGGTAAACGGCTCTTGCGCTGTCGATGATAGTCAAACTAGCTGTGCGGAATGGCTGAAAGATCTGTGGGAGGCAAGTATTGAAGACCATCCCATTTGATCAGCTTTCTAGCTCTGACCTTTACGTCGATGCGCGCTGCGAGGGCGGTCGCTTCGGCAACGCCGGAGACGATCCGCTTCCGAGATTACTCCGCGTGGACAGCCAGGGCGGGTTCCGCTACCGAGGAAAGGTTGCAGGTAAGCTTCAAATGCTCGTCCTGACTTCAAGTCTTGCCGATCCAGATTGGCCGGATTCGCTGGATCGTGAAACAGGTGTGTTCACCTATTACGGTGATAACAAAAAGCCTGGCCGCGAACTTCACGACACGGGGCGCGACGGCAACCTGATCTTGCAGAAGATATTCACGGCCGCTCGTTCGGGAGCTGAAGGGAGACGCGAGGTTCCGCCGACGTTCATCTTTGCGGGCGCGGGCTCCTGGCGAGACATGACATTCCTCGGCTTGGCTGTACCAGGCGCGTCCGATCTGGACTCCTCGGAAGAGCTTGTTGCGATTTGGAGAGCCGCTGGAGGACAGAGATTTCAGAACTATCGAGCGAGATTTACGGTGCTTGACACGCCAGTGGTTTCGCGCGTCTGGATCGATGGCCTTATTGCCGGCACGCCGGACGATTTAACGGCGCCAGAAGCGTGGCGCGCGTGGGTCAAGACCGGACGCCGACGAGCCTTGATGGCGGCACGGACCTTGGAATATCGGAACAAGATTGAACAGCTGCCGCAAGACCAGGAAAGTGAAGCCATCGTCCAGACAATTCGAGACTACTTCAAGGAAACCCCGCACGCGTTCGAACACTGCGCTGCAGCGATTGCCCGCTTCATGATTCCGGATATTACGACACTGGATGTGACTCGACCCTCGCGAGATGGAGGACGGGATGCTATAGGGCAGTTGCGCGTCGGGGCGGGGCCCAGCGGCATTCTTATGGACTTTGCACTCGAAGCGAAATGCTATTCGGCAACGAACTCTGTTGGTGTTCGAGAAATGTCGCGTCTCATTTCTCGCCTCAGGCATCGGCAGTTCGGCGTTCTGGTGACAACGAGCTGGGTCGATCTGCAGGCCTACAAGGAAATCAAGGAAGACGAGCACCCGATCGTGGTGGTCTCGGCTGCGGACATTGTCGAACTGCTTCGCAGAAACGGTAAAGGCAGTGCAGCCATCGTCGCCGCGTGGCTCGCCGAAGAATTCCCCAAATTCACCTAGGAAATGGCCGCGGCTTCCGTCGCCGCGGCGCTTGCGATCACGCCGGCGCTCTGACACGCCTGAAAGGCCTCAAGCCCGGGCTTGGCCTGTCTGGCCGACGGCTTCTTATCCCATCCTCCGGCGGCGTAGCTGGCAAGCGTTCGACAGATGGCCGCGACCTTCCAGTGGACCACCCCCGCCTTGTACCCTCGCTCCGCGACCTCAAGCCACGTTGCTGCGGTGATGCTCATGCACTGCTCGATCCGCTCGTAATCAGCAACGGAATGGGTTCTGGGCTGCGCTGCTGCGATATCGTCGCCGTCAGTCGCACCGGAGTACGAGAGTTCCGGCGGAAGAGGATCAGAAAGCGCAGGCAACCGGTTCACGATATCCAGCCAGCACTCCTCTTTCTTGAACCATTCGCTTGGGTTTTTCTGGCCGGCGGATTGGCGCAGAAGCGTGTCGATCTGCGGAGCCCACGCCTCGACCAGCCTTTCAAGCTCGGCGCTGATGGATTGGCGGGACCACAGCCCCTCGAAGTCGATGCGGCCTCCGGTCTTCTGAGCCAGACCGGAGACCACGTAGGCCGTGATCTGCGCGCCGTAGGCAGGAAATTTCATGGCCCCGATCTTCTTTTCGGCAGCGCGATAGAAGATGGCTTTTGCAACGAGCCGCTTGAACCAGGCCGTGTCCGGCGGCGGCGGCGCGGCGTCCTTCATCCGCTGCATGAAGTGCTGGAAGTTCTTCTGTCCGCCCAGGCAGACCCGGTACGGTAGGCCGTCCCAGGCGGTCAGATAGCGGGCCACATCAAGCTTGCTGAGCCGCCGCTGCTTGGGGGTCTGTGCGCGGAATGTCTGCTGGTCGGACTTCCGATAGGCTGCCTTCGCCTCTGCGGCCAGGTAGGAACCTCGGGCGCGTTCGTAGAACCAGCGCCCCTTGCCGTCGTCGAGCCAGGTGTTGTTCGCCAGTGTCTCGATCAGCTGGTGCCAGGGATCGCCGGCTGAGAAATCCGCGAGTTGGACGGTATTCTGCCGGTTTGCAGCTCGTGAGATGGAAGCAACCATCTCGCTCAGGTCGGCACCGCCAACCTTGATGATCTTGATAGGAACGGCAACGTTTCCAAGATTGAGGCCGTCTTTGCGACGCGCCCGGTGGAGTGAGGCGGTCGTCTGTCCGCCATTGACGATCTGCAGGCCCTTGAGCGACTTGATTGACGGCCGTCCGGCCCGATCGTTCACGATCTCAAGGTCATCGACCGTTGCAACGATGCCGTTGTTGTAGGCCAGAAACATTGATGGTTGGTCGGCGATGGTGCGTCTAAGTTCTGAGTTGACGCTCTTTCGACCCTGAAGGCCAAGAAACGCACGCACGTTCAATTCGAGCAGACGCACGCCATAGCGGTCATAGATGCGTGAAAGTGCCTCGCCGGGCAGCACAGAAAGATAGGCGTCGTACTCTCCTGTCTGACTGGGAACGTGCAGACAGGGGACAGGAGCGCCTGTCAGAGCCTGCAGGTCGACGGTGATGTCGGCGCGCGTCTCGCCGCCGCCAAGGATTTTCTGCAGCCGCGCGATATCGTAGGTGTCAAACTCGACCTTGCGATCCCGCCAGTCGGTTGATCCGGTCGTCTTGTCGACCATGCCGTTCGTGAGCAGGATGATCTTGACGCTTCCAAGCGTCGGCCCCTGAGCCTCGATGAAGTCTCCGCAAGGTCGCTGGCGTCGCTGTTGGAAGGTTCAAGCTGCGCGGCAAGACCTTCAACGGAAGCGTTCACGAAACGGATGGCACGCTCGAAGGCGCGCGTCACTTCGGCCTGGGGTACCCGGGTAGGAGGAAGGTCTTCGCGGTAGATCGTGGTGAACAGTTCGAGTCGGGAACGCTCTTCGTCAAACGAATAACCGTCGATGCGATAGATTGAGTTTCTTACCCTACCCTGCTGAAACAGTGGGAAAGTGCCGACCAAGTGCCCGACTTCTTCGAGGCGCTCAAGGACCAGACGCGTAAAGACTTCCTCGGAGAACGGAAATTCGCTCAAGCCCTCGTTTACGTCGCTGACGATCTCTTTCGCAAAACGCTGAACCGCCTCGTCCATCACGGAGTCCTCCCGTTCCGGAATTGGCTCAGAACCGATGAGACGGATGCTAAAAAGCTCGCGAGGGCACGGACATCCAACGAATACTGGGCGTCGGTAATGCCCTGCGGCACGTCATGTCTTCCAAGCCGGGGAAACGCGGCTTCGACGCGATAGGCGTCAATGGCTCTCATCTCGACGTGCGGGCTCGATCGGGCGGCGGTGTCGTCCGGCATCAGCCCCCGTCGCAGAAGGGCGTTCTCGAAAACTCTGCGGGATGGTTCTTCAAGCCGAGCCATGATTTCTGAAACAATGGTCCCCAAAGTTGCACCGTCGGGGGATTCAATCAGCCGGACATGCAGAAGGTCAAGGCGCCGAAGGCCTGTTATTTCAAGCTGATCAAGGGTGGAGATACGGACAAGGGAGGCCGGACCAAGGCTGGCCTTGACCTCCAGGGCATGTCCCTCACACGCAAAGTCATGAAGACCGTCCTCAGGCGCTTCCCAGAAGGCGAGGGCCGCGGGGTCCAGTGTGAGCAATTCCGCGAGGACGAGAAGCTCACCAATCAACCCTACCGTTTCCTCGCGAGAGAGGCCGCTGTTGCGTTCGCGAAGGAAACGCCGCCACGCATCAAGCCGATCGAGAAACACGGGCAACGCGCGATCGTTTCCATCAGAGGCGGAAATGGCGTCAGCGCAGACGGTCGTAAAGAGGTCGATCCTGTCGCGATCTTCAAGTGAGAGGACAAGGAGAGGGCCTCGTTCATCACGAACAACGCCGAGTCGCATGCCGCCTACTTCAAAGTGACCTTCAGCCGGCGCGATTCCTTCGATGACTAGGCATGGAGCACCATCCACCGCTCGCAGTGCGGCATGCGCGTTCAGCTGCAGCTCATCTGAAAGCCGTCGAGTCCGGTAGCTCTGCTCTGCGCGGAATGCCGGGCGAGTTCCTGCCAAGCACTGCGCAGACGTTCGTACCAGGCCGGATTCATTCCTGCTCCTCTCGGTTCCGCACCGTGTTTTCGAGATAGAGCCGTCGCCTCGCTGTTGGACTATCGGGAAAGCTGGCGACAATACCGATGATCGGCCGCTCGGTGTCTATCTGGGCTACCTTGGGATCAAGGGCATAGAGGATCAGCAGGCCGTTCTTCGGCCGCTTGCCACGCACGTCGCGAATACTTGGCCCGGAGGGGCAATCAGTGGTCGGCTTGCCGACTGCTTGGCGCTCACGGTTACTTTCTTCAAGTGCTTCGGCGAACTCTTCCTCAGTGAGGTCGATCGCCTCATCGAACGGGCTGAGGATCGTATGAACGATATAATGATTGTCATCTGTTCGATCGTCTCTGGGAGTTCGCTTTACAGATGTCAACTGTCGACCGCCGAGACTGACGGGCGAACCATCGGCGCTAGGCAGAAAGACAGTCCACTCATTGAGTTCGTTCTGCGCTATCTGTGCGCTGATGTATTGCGCCAGTTTGCTGCCTTCGAGACTTCCGGGTGGGAAGGACAAGCCGGACAGAAAATCTCCGACAGCTCGACCTGAGACGTTGCTCCACAGTTCGCCCCTGGCGCGTGTTTTTCCAGCCGTGCCAGGGCGAACAGGGGACTCTGTTCCCTGCCCAAGACTTTCAATAAATGCGTCGGTCGTTGCTGCGTTCTGCTCGACCAGCGTCTTGTCGCGGAACATGACCGTCTGAATCTTGCCTTCTCCGGCATAGCTTACCTGCCGGGTTGTCGCATAGCGCTGCTTCCCGGGCGCCGTCACATTGAGGATGCTGTGGCCTTCAACCCTCAGGCCGTACTCCTTCGGGGTCGCGCCAGTCTGCTGCATATGGATGAATTCGGAACGCAGTTCCTTGTTGGCTGTAGAAACGTGCGTGAACCAGTCCTCCATGTCGGGCGTCGTATAAAGTCGGCAGACATCCGCGAATCCGCGCCTGTAACCAAACCAGCGACCCATCTGCAGCAGACTGTCGTATTGACGGGCGATGCGCAGGAAATAGCTGAGGTCAGACCTTCAAGAGTGAGGCCGCGCGAGAGCTTGTCTCCACCAACCGCAATGATGGACCGGCCGGTTCCCTGTAGCTGTCGTAGTCGATGTCGTTCTTCGACTTGCCGTTGGCAAGAATGACCTGAATCTTGTCCGAGCTGTCTGCCAGACAGTCGAGAATCTGCTGCCAGGCTGACCGTATCGTCTGCCGTCCGAACACCGTCGGGAGCAGCTCATTCGTGGTCGGCTCGAAATCCTCGACCCACATAAGATGAAGCCGATTGATGGTCTCGCGATCACCGCCCGAGATGAGTGCGCGGGTATTGACGAGATACGCTTCGACCTGACGATGAACGATCTGGTGTACATCGACAAACCGCGAGACGTGTACGAGCATGGAATTGTGTTCGCGACCCTGGCCACGCGCGGCACGCGAGGCGCACGCCAGCAGAAAGGCATCGATCGCTCTCTTAAGACTCGGCGGTATGGAATCCTGCCCGTCATATCGCGGAACAAGCGTCTTGTCGTGCCGATCGCGTATCCAGTCTTCACCGGTCTGATCGACATGGCGAATGAGAGGGAGGCCATCATCGTCACCTTCGTCGTTGGTGCCGAAGACGGCGACAGGGCCGAAGTAATCATCCGGCGGGGTAAGCGAGACTATGAACGTTGCCGGGAACAGGTCAGCGCCATAGTCCTGGGCTCGACGTTCATCGTGCATGAGGATGTTGGCAAACGGCGTGGCGGTGTAGGCAACATAGGCCGACCGCTCGAGTGCATTCAGGAGCTTGCGGATTTCACCGTTGATGCGCTTGGGGTCGTAGTCCTCGTCAATGTACCATCCGGGAGCAGAGGTTGGTCTCCGGTATCGACAGAAGCCTGGTCCGCCTCGTCGTCGATGACCAGCAGCGGCGCAGCGCGTAATCCATCTGGAAGCCGCTTGATCCACCGATTCAGATTCTGCAGACCTTTGCCCTGTTTCTTCACGACAAGAAGACATGGCTGGCTGAGCGGAGCGAAGTTGGCCTGCCTCGCGACTTTCTGGCTGAAATCTCCCCCGATGGAAGAGACAGTAAGACTGTCGACGATAAGGCGGGGGTTGATCCGGCCGACACCTAAAGGGATGCGCCTGCCGGTGTCGCTGAATGATTTCGGGTCGGTGTCATATCCCAGAAAATCCTGATCAAGGCGCTTCTGGGTCTGAAGGCGAAGCACATTGTGCATGCCGGCAAGAACAACAATGACCCGGTAACCGGCATCGGCAGCACGATTGACGACGCCGGCATAGTGGGCGGTTTTTCCCGACTGCACGTCACCGACGACCAGTCCTCCCAGTCCCACGACCTGGTCTGGCGGGGTCATCAAGAACCTCCAGTACGCGGGCCGTACTTTCGCGAAGGTGGCGTACCAATTCTACGGCCCAGTTACCTTCTTCAAGTTTCTGAAGATAGCGGTCCATGAACGGGCCGGGCTTGCGACGTTCTCCCACGTACCATTCAGGCGGACGGGCCAGTCCGTCAGGAGATGGAGGGCCCTTGTTCATCAACGAAGATCGTTTCAAGTAAACGGATGGCGGACGCCACCTCATCCGCGGAATACGAGTGACCAATAGCCGCGCCAGCGGTTGGGGCGACGAGTGAACAACCTTTTCAATCGCACCACGATCGACTGCCGTTCCAGCGTCCTTGCGCAACTGAAGGAATTGACGGGCGCTGACGATGAGCGCGGCTACCGGGTCGCCGCTCATGCTGCAGCTCCTAGAATTTCAAGCAGATGGTTGCGCAACTTGGCCGACTGTTGCGGCAGGTGCCGCAACAGAAGATCAACTCGTTCCGCGGCGGGAAGCGTCGGCGGAAGCAGCTTGGCAAGCTCGGTCAGACTGCTTGTGAGCTGTTCCAGTTGTTCATCGTCCATGGAGCGGGCGGGTGCTCCCTGGGCTTCCGAGATGTCGAGCCAGATCCTTTCGACGGGTACACTGTTCGATGATTGTCAGCAGGGCGTCGAACTGCTTGCGTCAGCCTTGAGGCCAGTGGCGAACGCGGCGAGAGCGGGATGGCTGCGGTTGATCGGTAGTTCGTGCCGTTGGGGCCTGTACTCGCAAGCCACAATGGATCGGCATTGCGCCGCCCTGGGTGGGGGTACGCGGACCCATGCCACGCCAGACGAAGACTTCACGCGCCTGTGCCCGGCAATGTTCCGCTATCGCCGTGGGTCTTGCACGCGAGTTGCCGGGCGGCCTAGCCTGGGATTTTCTGACATCGATGCGCCAGTCTTGATCGATCTCGGTCGGAAGATCGACCTGAATACGGGCAAGCCTGCTGGATTCATCACGCGTCCAGGCGCGGGCTCCGCCTAGACCGAGCCAACTGCCGGCTACAAGGAGCCGCTTTGCACCATAGACGTAGAAGCCCTGGCGGGCATTCCAGCCTCCGGGACCTCCTGCCGCTTCGTATTCCGCTTCATTGGTAAAGCGATCCCTGTGGGGAAGGACGTAGGGTTTGATCTCGAAGCTGGAGCTTCGATACCGAATTCGCTCCGAGCGCATTTCGATTATCGAAGTGTGATTCTTTTGGAACGGGTCCCAGGCCTTTATCGCGCGCCCGTTTGTGAGAATGCGAAGGCGTCTGGCGTCTTCGTCCAGGAAACGATGAAAAATCATCCCGAGGTGGGCCCGGACGTCCTGAAGGCGCAGATAGAAGGGGTCCTTTTCAACCCCTGAGAGGCCACCAAGCGAATCCATCCGGTCCCACAGGACGAGTGTGCCATGTTCAAGCTGGAGCAGCTTCGCTACCAGCGGATGCAGCGGCAGCGTTGCCGGCTCGGTCGCAAACCATCCGCGCTTTGCTATCTCATCAACATCGAGGATCAGGGCCGATGTCTTTCCGGCCGTCTTGCTGATGATCGTAAGCTGTCGGCACTGGGACAGCGACGCCGTCTTGAGCCCCAGTCCGAACCTGCCCAGATCGCTGGCCGTCCGCGTAGAATTTGGACCCGTCCCGCCCAAGCGCAGCGCCTCGGCCAGCGTGAGGCGATCCATGCCGTTACCGTTATCGAGCAGCGCGGCCCGCGGATGGCCGTCGTTCCACTCGAGTTCAAGTTCAATGGTTGCAGCCTCTGCCCGGAATGCCGTTGTCGATCAGGTCGGCGATTGCCGTTTCTGGCGAGTAACCGAGACCCCTGAGGGACTCCACAAGAGCTGATGCCGACGGAGTGATTTCGACGGGCCGCTCTTTTGCCATCCCTAGGCAACCTGACGATCATCAGTCTGATCTGCGGACTGAGCTGCCTGATTCAGCTGCTGGCGGAATGACCGGGCAACAGCTAGGCCCAGCAGCGGTGGCACTGCATTCCCGATCTGCCGGAAGGCCGCATTCATTGCGCCCGCAAAGGCAAAACCATCGGGAAAGGAGTGGAGGCGTGCAGCTTCTCGCGCACGGAGACGGTCCGGCATTGCTGACTGTCATAATGGATGTGCGTATAGGTATCCTTGCCCATGTGAGCCGTCAGCGTTCGCGACGGCTCGGGGGGTCAAGCTTCCACCACTTGTTCGGGAATTTTTCGGGGTCGTAAGGCGGGACCATTTCGGCTCAGAGGTTGCGGTAAACCGCCGAATTCTTGGAAACGCTGCCCAGCCGCTTTTTGCGAAGAGCCTGCTCGAACATTTCTTCGGCGAGCTTCCTCGCCACAGGATAATCTGCGCCATGATCCATGGCTTCAAAAATGGGGAAGTCGCGCGGCGTAAGGCGGACGAGGTGACCGTCCGTACCGGCGTCGCTGGCAAAGCCATCCCAGCTCCGCATCATGCCAGCATATTCCGAGAGTGCCTTCTTGCTCTTTCGATAAGGCAGTTCTTCGGTGAGCTTGCGCCGGCGGATGACCCGAGGATCGTTGACATGCTCGATTATGCGGGGGAGGTCTGCGAGCGCCTGTCTCGTCCCCACCGCCGGCTTCAACGTCTCTGACCGTTCGGCGAAGCTGGTGGAAGCGCCCGCTGGTCTGATCGACGTGCTTGAGGGCTACGCGGCGCGTCCCCTGATAGCCGCTCGGCAGCTCGGCGAAAGTAGGCGCGGGGAAACGAGGATTTTCTCCAAGATCGCGGGCGAGGGCCACGATGAAAAGCCGCTCTCTGATCTGCGGTACGCCGAAATAGGCGGCGTTGAGTAGCGTGTAGCCCGTCGAATATCCCGCAGCTTCCAGATGCTCGCAAATCTCCTCCGGCACGTTGTGACCGCCGAAGTTGAGGATGTCCGGAACGTTCTCGATGACGATTGCGAGAGGTTGCGTATCCTCGATGTATTTCAGAAAATCGACGATACAGCGCGGCGCGCGGGTCCTTCTCGGAATGCATCCTCTTCTCCGCCAGACACAGAGCGAAGTTTCGATCGACCGATCCGGGTAAAAGGCTTGGCAGGGCAGACCGGCCGCCAGAAGATCAAACAAGTCGGCGGTAGCGGTCGGCAGCTTAAGTTCCGCTACCAGCTGATCTGCTGAGACGCTTTCCATGTTACGCGGCGCGGCCCAGGCGCCTTCCAGGTCTCGACCGTTGGCGAAGTTGAGCGCGTAGCTCCTTGCTGCTTCGGGATCGATCTCGATGTGGGCAGCAAGTTCGAATCCCGCGGTCTGGAGGCCCAGGGACAAGCCGCCACAGCCGGAACAGATTTCGAGGGCGCGCGGGCTTCCGCCCGAGCGCAGCCGGGCAAGTTTCCTTTGGCAAATCAGTAGCGCATCTGCGGTAATCATCGGCGACCTAGCAATTCCTTCAACCTCTTGCGGAGGCCCTCAGAATCCGTCGTTTCGCACTCCCAAATGACTGCGACGCGCCAACCCATGCCCTCCAGCCCCGTCTGCACGCTTCTATCGCGTAACACGTTCTTCTTAAATTTCTTGCGCCAGAATTGTATGTTTGATTTCGGCACATAGCAATAAGGGCAGTCCTCATGCCGGTGCCAGAAACAGCCGTGGACGAATAGCGCAAGCTTTCTGCGGGCGAAAACTAGGTCGGGTGATCCGGGAAGGTTCCTGACGTGGAGTCTGAACCTGTATCCCAGCCGGTGTGCTGCACTCCTGACCAGCAACTCGGGCTTCGTTCCTTTTCCCCGAATACGGCTCATCATCTCCGAGCGTCGGGCAGGTGAAACGATATCTACCACTGTTACCTCGTATGCTTGGCCACTGACGTCACTGCGGATATTCGCGCGCGATGTAGGCGCGGGCCTCTTCGGTCAAGCGGCCGTGGCGCAGCATCAGGCTCGCCATTGCAACGTCGGCCTTGGTCTTCTTGGCGCGTTCAAGCCCCTCCTGCGCTGCCCATAGGGAAACGAGCGGGATGCCGAGTCGGTCGGCCTCTGCACGAAGCAAATCTCCGTTGGTCGTCATTGCTCAAACCTCCGCGCGGTGGTTGTCATGGCGCACTTGCTCTACGGCGTTGCGGTCGTCGTAAAGCGGCATCGCATCGGGAGCGTAGGTTGCTCCAGCCCAAACCCGTCCATTGTAAGAAACGTGGGCGATGACCTTGCCGCGCTCGTCTACGATCTTAGGCGACGGGGTACGAGACGCGCCTTCGCCCATCTTGTCGCGGACGGCGCAGAACATGCGGGAAGCTTCTTCGTAAGAGGCTATCTGGAACCGTTTGCGGCCGATTTCCAGAAACATCGTCTTGGCTAGGGGCATCTTTCTCTCCATCTGCTTCATTGCGCCTTTTCCCGGTACTTGACAGGTCCGGGGATGGTAAGCGCGCGATCGGCAAAGGCCTTATAGTCTTGAGTCAGACCTGCTACGTGGGGAAGAGGTCCGATGGTGTTATAATTTTATACAGCCGGGCCGCAGCGGTTACCTGCCGCCGCTGAATTGACTGCTGTCGACGCCTGATCCATGTCTGCTCTGCTGCGGATAGTGTTGTAAAAGTCGTCTTGCAGAAGATGTCAAAAATTCTGAGGGCCGTAAGTGCGGTTTTCGTGTAGAGATATGAGGGACCTCATCGCCTCACGCTAAACTCATAGGCGACTTCGGTAGCGCGACTGAGGTTATACGAATTGTCGATCGCTATCGCGTTTTAAGGTTTCACCAAAAATTCGGACCGATGCAACTTTCGACTTTTGCAACACTATCCTGCGCAAACGGACTAAAGTCGGACATCGCGCCATGTCCGAGTTGTGCCAATTTCGGAAGTCACAATCTTCTTTGATCGCCCTCTCGTAGCGAGGAAAACAATGCGGCCAACCTTACGCCAGCTGGTCGAGCAGCGCCTTGGCATCTCGTAAAACCGGCGTGTCGAAACCTTCTGTGAAAAGGTTGTACACGGGTGCGAGTAGGTTGTTGGCCTCAGAACGTTTGCCTTGGTCTCCCCAAAGGCGGGCGAGGCTGGCGGCAGCGCGCACTTCCTGAAACCTATTCTCCTGTTGGTGAAAAACGGAAAACGAAAATTGGAATTCCTCTTGTGCGCTATCAAGTTCCCCCATCGCTCAGAAATATTTCTCCCCGACAGGAACGGAGAGAGGAGTTGTAACCTCGATCGGAATTCTTGTCGCTCCATATCAAGGCCTCATCAGTTGTTTCGAGCGCAGCACGGATTTGGCCCCCCGCCAGTTGGCTTTGGGCGTGGATTGCCAAGATCCCTGGTAAAGCGATAGCCGCACCGAGCATGCGCCACATCGCTATTCCTTGCCGTCCCAGCTCAATTCCTTCATCCGCACCTCCAAGTTGGGCAAGAGCCCAGCCACGATGCATGGTGGCGAGCGCAATGTATTGCGGAAACCCCTGCTCCGTCGCAATTGCCAGTTCTTCCTCGGTAAACTTGAGAACAGGCTGTGGATCACGACGATGAATATTGCTCAAGGAGCTAAAGCTAAGCGCATTGCAAAGGCTCAGAGGGTGATTGAACCTACGCGCCAGGGCTAGGGCATCTGCAATTGCGCGCGAACCCCGCTCAGGATAGCCTAGACTTAGTTGAGCATGCTCCAAATAGCTGAGCGTCCACACGCCAAAGTCCTGGCCGTATTCGGAAGCAAGTGAGACATCGATTTTTTCATCATATCGAGCATGTGCCTTAACGGCAAACTGTTCCAGGCTGGCTCGATTGTCCCCAATGTGCCATAGAGCACCGCCGAGCGAAAAGTGCGCTATCAATTGCAAAGCGCGGTCGCCAGTCTCCATGGCGATGCTCAGCATTTCCTCGCCGCCAGTGCGTGCCGTCTCCAGGTTCGCCCGAACCCAGTGAAACAAGAACAGACCATATAAAACTGGAAAGAACTGCCGCGCTTTGCCGATCTGATCGCACAGCGCGCGCGCGCGAACGTAGGCTTGTTCGACCTCCGGTGCTCCGAACCCCTTTGCGCCCGCCAAGACTACAGCAAGAGTCGCCCTTCGAGCCCTTATCTTTAGTTTAGCTCGACCCGTTTGATCGACGATGCTTGGAATGAGACCAAGTCCCTTCGTCAGGTGGCCGATCGCTTCAGCGAGGTTTGATCGGTTTAGAGCAGGTTGCCCAGCTTTCAGCCAATATGGCACAGCCTGGGCAGGGCTGCTCGCCGAGGTGTAGTGCTTTGCTAGGATTTCAGGCGTCGCAGCCACCGTCTCCGGGAATTTGCTCTCAAGTACCGCTGCAATGCGGGCGTGCAGTTGCTGCCGTTTGCTGCGCAGTAAGGTGCTGTATGCGGCATCTTGCACGAGGGCGTGCTTGAACGTGTATTCTGCATAAGGCGGCGTTCCGCGTTGGAAAATCAGTTGAGCGTTCCGGAGTTGCGCGAGCGCGTCGTCGACTTGTTCTCGCGGCATCCGAGCGACTGCGAGGATAAGCTCGTGCGAGAAAGAACGACCGAATGCTGCGCCAATCTGTGCGATTTCCCGCGTGGGTGCCAATCGATCAAGCCGCGCCAGAAGCGACGCGTGGAGTGATGTCGGGATCACAAAAGACGCCACTGATCCCGTTGCTGAGAAATGGTCACCCATATCCACAATGACGCCACTTTCGATCACGGTTTTAGTAAGCTCTTCTATGAAAAGTGGCACTCCATCTGTGCGGTCAACGATTTGGTCGGTGATCTCCTTGGGTAATGCCTTTCCACCGGTAACCTTTGCTATCATCTGAGCCTGTTGTCTTGGTGACAAACGGCTGAGTGTAAGCGTCGTCACGTGCGGCCGTCCAACCCAAGGCGCAATAAAATCGGGCCTGAATGTAATCACGAGGAGAACCCGCGCCGAGGGAACCTGGTCAATTAACAGATTCAGTATATCCCGTGTGGTGGGGTCGCTCCAATGTACGTCCTCCAATGCGATCAATGCGGGATGGCGGACTGCAATGGCTTCAATCTGAGCCAGTATCGCTTGAAGCGTCTTCTCCTTGCGCTTCTGAGGCGTGAGGTTGAGTGTCGAGTAACGATCGCCCGTGGGGAGGGACAGAAGATCGGCCAATAGCGGCGCGGTTCCTTGAAGATCATTGGTCGTCTGGGTGAGTACCGCTTCCAGTTTCTCCAACCGTTGCTCAGCAGTATCCTCCCGACGAAATTCAGCCGCGCGCTCCATCTGGCCGATGATCGGATGAAGCGCGCTGTCGGTATGCTGCGGCGAGCAGAAATAGCGCAGGCGCGTGTGCGGCTCGGTGGCCAAGCGTTCAAGCAGCGCCGCCGTCAGTCGAGACTTGCCGATGCCTGCCTCGCCGGAGAGCAACACGACCCGTCCTTCGCCGGACTTGGCTTTCGACCACCGTCGCAGAAAAAAGTCGAGTTCTTCTTCCCGCCCAACGAGGTCCGTCAGGCCACTTGTGTGCATGGCTTCGAAGCGGCCTTCCACTGAGGCTGGCCGCAGCGCCGCCCAGGCCCGAGTAGGCCCCGAGATACCCTTGAGTTCCTGTGGCCCAAGACCCTCAAGCTCGAACAAGCCGCCGACGAGCTTGCGAGTACTCTCAGCAATCACCACACTGTTCGGCTCCGCAACACCCTGCAGGCGCGCAGCGAGGTTCGGTGTATCGCCGACGATTGCCTGCTCTTGAGAAGCACCCGATCCGATCAGGTCGCCTACTACCACCACTCCCGTGGCAATTCCAACGCGCGTCTGTAGGTCCGCATTGGCCTGCAGATCACCGATAGCTGTGACCAATTGCAGACCCGCTCGCACGGCTCGCTCTGCATCGTCCTCATGGGCGTGAGGGTAGCCGAAATAGATCAACACCCCGTCGCCCATGTACTTAGCGACAAACCCCCCGAAGCGAACCACGGTCTCTGCGACGCAGTTCTGATAGGCCGTGATAACTTTTCGAAAATCTTCAGGGTCCATGCGCGCCGATAGAGCCTTGTCGAGCCGACCAGATCGGAGAACATCACGGTCACTTGCCGGCGTTCGGCGCGGTCTTCGGGAGCGACATTCGGGACACTGGGCGCGGTCGATACGTCAGCGCCGGGTGGGTTGCCGCCCGTATCGCCGCGCAGCGCAGCAATGGCTTCCAGGAGCATCCGGCGGTGACCGACTGGGCCAACTCCGATTTCCTTTAGGTCCTCCTGCGTAAGGCTCAGCAGGACCCGCTCGTCTATCTCGTTGTCTCGGAAGGCCTCCTCGTATCTTTCGAGGCCCAGGCTCCGCAGCCAAGTCGCGACGTCCATGGTGGCGCCCCTTCCTAAACGCAGATGATCATCGAGGTGAAGCCCTGTCCAGAGCCCACGCATGTCTCGGATGGGTCAAAAGGCGAAATACTCGCTGCGAGCGGATGTCTTCCGGTTTACCCCCCTGGGAAGCGGACATCAGGCGCGCGGGTTGGGTGTCCGTGCCAAGCCGTCTCGGAGTTCCGAAAACCGCTGTGGCGATTAGAGGGACGGCTGGCTCCCTGCTAGATGCCCGATACTCTGATTGCATTGGCGCGCGCTGCCTTTTACCCTTGCCTCGGAAACGGGGAGGAAAGAGCATGGAAATCCAGGCTTTTGGCTATCTTGGCTTAGGAGCATCGAACCTCGACGACTGGACTACCTTCGCCACATCTACTATCGGCATGCAGTCCGTGGACCGCGCCAGCTCGATGCGCGCCTTCCGCATGGACGACCGCAAACAGCGCCTTTTCATTGACCGCGCCATCGAACCTGGCACCCAAGTGTTCGGCTGGGAAGTCGCGAACGCCTGTGATCTCTACCCCCTCGCCGCCCGCCTTGAAGCCGCCGGCGTCGCCGTGAACGCGAGCCCGCAGCGCTGGCTGACCAACGCTGTGTGGCGGGCCTGATCTTCTTCGCCGACCCTGCCGGCAACCGCTTGGAAGCCTTCCACGGAGCCCATCTCGCCGACGCCACCTTCAGGCCCAGCCGCGACATCTCCGGTTTCCGTACCGGGCCGCAGGGGATGGGCCACACCCTTCTGACGTTCCCTGACATCGACGCTGGCTTGGCCTTTTACAAGGACTTGTTAGGCTTTCGCATCAGCGACTTCATGGTGGCCCCGCTAAAAGCCTATTTCATGCACGTCAACGCGCGCCACCACAGTGTCGCCCTTGTCGAGGCGCCGGTGCGCAGCATGCATCACCTGCTCGTCGAGTACTATCAGCTTGACGATGTCGGGCAGGGCTACGATCTACTGCAGAACACCCCGGAGAAAATCGTCGCTACGCTCGGCCGCCACCCGAATGATCTGATGACGTCGTACTACATGCGCACGCCATCCGAGGTCTACGTGGAGTGCGGTTGGGGCGGCAAGGAGGTCGACGATGCGACGCCGCCTGTTGAGATGACCACCGTCGGCAGCTTCTGGGGCCACAAGGGCCTGTTCGAGGATATCGGTGCGCCGCCCTCGGCCGTGCCGGATGTCGGAACGCGTCGCGCGCCCGTTCAGGTGATCGAAGGCAACTACCAGCGCATGGCCGGCGTCTGCCCCTGGTGGGACCAGACCCGCGGCAAAACCCGCTAGGGCGTTGGATCTCACGGGCAGACCGGAGGGGAGACCCGGCTGCGTCTGTAGGTCCCCAACAGCCACATTGCCGGGTCGACCGGTCGATGTTCGGTAGCCGTCACCTATTACACCGCCGGACCATAAGTTACCTCCGAGGAGATGTCCCATTTTATGGTGTTATGGTTGGAGTAGCGCAAAGGCGGCATGCCGATCGCCGGCCCGGATGCGGGGAACGAGGGGAGTGGCTGTCATGACAAGCGACGGCAAAATGGCTGGGCCTTTGGATCCGGCTGGCCTGGCAGAACGGTTTCAAACGCTGGCGACCAAAAGCCAGGCTGCCGTACAGGGGTTCCTGGTAAACCGACCAGACGTCGCCAATATCGGCATGGGCGATCCGGCCCAGATCGGTCAGGCCTTTTTTGAGTTGACAACCAAGCTGATGGCCGATCCGCGGCCGGTCGCGCGCGCGCAGCTCGAGCTTTGGGAACAGAGCGTCAGCCTGTGGGCGCGGACATTGCGACATCTGCTTGGCGGCGAGCCGGCGCCGGTCAGCGCGCTGGACAAACGCTTCAAGCACTCCGAATGGGCCGAAAACGCTATATTTAGCTACATCCGCGACAGTTATCTTCTGTCCGCTCGCGCAATTCTCTCTGCCGTCCGCGGCGTAAAGGGACTGGATGATGAGACAGCCCGGAAGGTCGAATTCTATACGAAGCAGTTCGTCGATGCATTGGCGCCGTCGAATTTCCTAGCGACAAACCCTGAAGTGTTATCGAAGACGATCGAGACCGGCGGCGACAACCTGCTCAGCGGCCTAACGAATTTGCTCAACGATCTGGAACGCGGAAGGGGCCGCTGCAGCGTCACCATGACGGATATGAATGCGTTCCGGCTCGGCGAAAAATATTGCGACCACGCCGGGCAAGGTCGTTTTCCAGAACGAGATGATTCAACTCATTCAGTACACACCGATGACAGAGCAAGTACGTCTTATCCTTTTGCTGATCATTCCGCCGTGGATCAACAAATTCGACCCGCGACTCGATCTCCAGCCCAAGAATTCGTTCATCCGCTGGTGCGTCAAGCAGGGGCACACGGTCTTCGTCATCTCCTGGATCAATCCGGACGCACGCCTGCGAGACAAGAGCTTCGAGCACTACATGCTCGAGGGCTCCGATCGCGGCGATGGCCGCAGTCGAGAAAGCAACTGGCGAGCGTGCAGTGAATTGCGTCGGATATTGTCTTGGCGGAACGCTGCTCGCATCGACGCTCGCTTATCTTGCAGCCAAAGCCGACGATCGCGTCAAGAGCGCGACCTATTTCGTCACGCTCGTCGATTTCGTGGAGTTCGGCGACATGTCGGTCTTCATCGACACCGAGCAACTCGCTGCACTCGAAGCGCGCATGAACGAGAAGGGCTACCTTGATGCGCAGGACATGGCGACCTCGTTCAACATGTTACGCGCGAACGATCTCATCTGGTCTTTTGTCGTCGGCAACTACCTGCTCGGCAAGGAGCCGGTTCCATTTGATCTTTTGTACTGGAATTCAGATGCGACGCGGATGCCTGCGGCCATGCACTCGTTTTACCTGCGCAACATGTACAAAGAGAACAATTTGGCCAAGCCTGGAGGCATCACTCTCGACGGCACGCCAATTGATCTGCGGAAAATTACGACGCCGACCTTTATTCTGGGCACAAAGGAAGATCATATCGCGCAGTGGAAATCCGCCTATCGGGCAACGCAACTCTATGGCGGTCCGGTTGAGTTTGTGCTGTCAGCTTCCGGCCACATGGCCGGAGTAATTAGTGCACCTGGCTCGAAATACGGCCACTGGACGAACCCGGCGAAGCCTGCGACGGCTGAGGAGTGGTTCCAGGCCGCGACCGAGCGCCCGAGTTCGTGGTGGCCTCACTGGAACGAGTGGGTGACGCCGTTCTCCGGTGGACAAGTCGATGCGGGAATGCCCGGCGAGGGCCTGTCGGTCATCGAAGATGCGCCGGGATCCTATGTAAGGGTTCGCTCCGACGCGTAGTCGCGCAGTCAATGCCTGTATCAGGGAATAGGCCGCTGAATGCCCCGTGTGTCGCATCAAGCCATCGGGCTAGAACTTACCCCTGAGGTAACTCCATTTGATGGTGTCATGGTTTTATAGGCGGATTGCGCCTGCGAAGGCGGCTAGGACGGTGCGGTTCGGGTAAGGCGCACTCGCCTGCGAGGGCACGATTACGGATCGATCAACACACCAGGGTTCATCATGCCCTTCGGATCGAGTTCGCGCTTGGCACCCCGCAGCGCGCGGGCAAACAGTTCAGGCCTCTGCTTGTCATAGAACGGCCGATGGAACCGGCCCACCGCATGGTGGTGGGTAGTCGTACCGCCATGCTCGACAGTCGCCGCCGTACAGGTCGTCAGCACCGCCATGAACTGGTCGAGCATAGTCCGCTTGTCTAGAATGCCGCCAATCGTAAAGTAGAGGCACGGCCCGTCGGGATAGACATGCGTGAATCGGCAGGTGACCGTTCCCTCGCGGCCCGTCACCTGCCGGACGGTATCCTGGGTGATCTTCGTGATCTTCGCGTGGAAATCGCGGAACCGCTCCCAAGTCATCGAGGTCTCGAAAGTCGAGGACAGCAACCCGCGCGCGACCGCGTGTTCGCTGTAATGGGGCGCGCGGATGAATTTGTTGCGCCAGGCGCCGGCAGCACCTGTGCGGTGCGAGTTCTCGTCGTCTAATGCGGCTGCGTCTGGAACACCGCCGCAATCGCGGCAGATTTCTAGCGCGCGCGCCATCCAGGCTTCGAGCGGGTGGTCGGCTGACTTAACGTGAGCATCAGCACGGCCTCTTCGTTTTCCCACGGGATATCAGGCAGAGCCTCGCGCGCCTCTAATAGCCGGCAGTTGGCCGGATAAAGGCCAGCCTGCGTGATGCCGCGCACAGCGTCAGCACCGGCATAAAAGTTCTTGAAGCGTACGCTAGTTGCCGCACGGAAGGTCGGCTTCTTACGTAGCCGAACCCATGCTTCGGTGATGATGCCGAGGATGCCTTCGGACCCGATGAACATCCGATCGGGGCTCGGCCCCGCACCGGAGCCTGGCAAGCGCCTCGTCTCAAGGGTGCCTACCGGCGTCACCACCCGCGTACTCTCGACGAAATCGTCGATATGAGTGGTAAGGGTCGCATAGTGGCCTCCCGAACGCGTGGCGATCCAGCCGCCTAGCGTCGAGCAGCGGTAGGCCTGCATGTAATGGCGCATCGTGAACGGCGTCTCCCGCAGCTGGTCTTCGATGTGAGGTCCGTAAACGCCGCCCTGTATGCGCGCAGCGTGACTTATCGGATCGACCTCCAGCACTTTATCCATGTGGCGCATCGAGATCGTCACGACCTTTTCGAACTCGGCGGCAGGTTCGATTCCCTTCACCACGGACGAGCCCCCGCCGTACGGGATGGCCTTGGCGCCGATCTGGTCGCACCATGCGAGGATGCGCACGATGTCCTGTTCATTGTCGGGAAAGACCACGGCGTCGGGCGGATTGGGCACCGAGCGCAGGAACATGCGGCAGGCGTCGAACCAGGCTTTGCCGTAAGCGTGCTCCAGCCGAGTGAGATGATCGGTGCGAACGATAGGTTGCAGCGCGGATGGCACGACGACGCGTGACGGACGCAGCGCAATTTCTTCAGCCTTGGGCGGCGGCGTGACGTCGAACCCTGAGAGCCCGTATCGCTTTGCGATACCTGCTTCCCAAGGCTTGATCTCATCCGGCGTCAGATCCTCGTCGGCATAGCCCCAGGCATAGAATTTTTTCTGCCGTCGCATCGTTTCCTCCTAGCCGGGCCCCGTTAAGTGGTCGGGTAGATGCTAGTGGATGATTGGTCGTGGCGCTACCGCCGGCGTGGCCGGCGAAGCCCGACCATGCCGTTGCCGACCCAAGCGACAACAGGCGTTAGAGATTGGGGGTGAGCAATTTGACTCTGCGTCTGTAGCCCATTGCACCATCAAACCATGACACCAAGAGTTACCGCGCGAAATTACCTTAGGACGGCCTTGGGGCAATCGCGGTAGGGTGATCCGATGGTGTTATGGTTTGATGGTGCGAGGTCTAGGCTCGACGGGTACCCGGTCCGCGCATATCTACGTACGCGTGCCGCGCGCCCACCGTTTGTGGCGCTCCGGCTCTGCGCCCTCGTTGATCAGCTTGAGCATCCACCCTTCATGAGCAAGTCGCGGGTCAGAGACTGGTTGAAATCCCAACCGCCTCTGATAAAGGCGAACAAGAGCACGCCGCCGTCGTTCTAAAACCGCCCCATTCTCGTTGGTTGTATTGCCCTCATATTCGAGCGGGAAAGCTTTTAGGACGATGGTAGCCACGCCGCGACGACAAACACGCCGCAGCAATCCGTTGATGATCGTCCATGTGGTGTGACTACGTGATGCGCTTTTGGCATCAATCACAAGCCGCTCGAAAATGCAGAGATCTCCGTAGCAGAATGGAGCCTGCTCCAGGCACCATGTCTCTTCGTTTCTACCGCCCCAAAGTTGGGCGACGGCACGGGCAGTGTTGTACTCGTCCTGTGAGGAGCAATTGCTGCGCTCGACAAACGTGTCCAGTCCAAAGCTGACATCGCAGTGGTGAACTGCTTGCCAGATTGTCAGTTTGCCAGCCGCGATGCGGCCCTTCTTGTGATCGACCGTAAAAAAGACGTTTCGCTCTACGAACCCACAATCCGGAGTTTCCGGGTCATCGGCGAGTTTTGAAAATCTATCGATCCAAGCATAGCCGCTCAGTTTGCCGTGTGACGCCATCCAGTTCGGTTTGCGCCGCGGCTGGTAATGTAGCTCGTATCGCTCGATGCGTGGGAGAGCGGCGATTTTTCCCGCCATTTCACCAATTTGTTCAAGTCCTACCATTGGCGAACTGTGCGAGGTTATGGCCAGTCGGCCGCTGCACTCTAGGCCGTCCGCCCCGGGGGAACTCATTATCATTCCTTGATTGTAGAGAGTTGTCAAAAGCTCCGCGATTTTCGAACCTTTGACCATTTTACCTTCTGAGGTAACCGTCGCGGACAGCTCACCGCGATGTCGTGGTTTGATGGTTTGATGGTTTGATCGACAGGCGCTGAGCGCTATGTGGTCGCGTTCTATTCCTCTGCAGCGCTCGCCGTCACCCCTGCATCGGTGCTAGGCATCCGCAGGACGTCTGGCACGGTAACGGCTGAAGTAATCATTCAATGGTTTATGGAGTTGTCCTCGCTTGGTTTTTGCTGGAAAGAGTTTTTCATTCGAGCGTAGCCCCGCACTCGTGCTGCGCGACCGCGACTTGTCACATGCCTTGACCGCACGGGCGTCCAGCCCAAATCGAGCATGAGTAACTTGAGCCGTTTGGCGGCTTCTGGTGTTCGCTTGAGGGGCGGTAGGTCGAGCTGTTCAAAGACCGCATCTGTGGCGATACGCTCGACGCGGTCGTGACCGATCTGACCTCGGATATTCCGCAAGGGGGCGGTCCACGGGTCCGATGGTTTTATGAGTTTGCGAGCATTCTGCAGATGTTCGATGAAGCTCATGGTAAGGTGCGTCTCACTGGTTAATCGCGGTCAAGTCGTTAAGAAAAACTATAAAACAACTGGCCGCCTATGGACAGAGACCTAAGTTTCAAGGGGCAACTCTCGCGTAACCGTCTCCATCCCGGTTACTTCATAAAGCAACTGCGCGTCGCCTTCATTATTGCACCACCCACGTATCACTTCGGCGGGTCCTCATCAGCGTCATGGTTCGATGATGGGATGGGTTTGGCAGGTGGTGTGAGGCGCTCGAGCGCGTCGGCGATGCGCCGCAGCTGAACCACTTTGGCGGCCTCCATGATATCCTGGGTGTCTCGGCTGAAGATTTGTGAAGCCTTGTTGATAGTGTCTAAGACGATGACTTCCTCCCGCATTGGGAGTTGTGTGACGTCGATGGTCTGAGTCATTTGGATACTCCGTTGTCAGTCTTTCGGTGGCCGCGCTGGCCGCAGTCGTGCCGGAAGGAAGGGAAGCTCCGGCCGTCAATCGGCGTAACATCAGCAATTTGCAGTGATGTCAGGGATCTGCAGTCCATTTCCCCGACCGCTTCCACTTACTTCATCCGCCCTCCAGTGTAGTCCTTGTACTGTTGAAAGAGAAAAGGGGTGCATATCCCTGTCATACCTGCACACTCCTCGTGTCGCTGATCGACCAGACGGTCTTTCGCGCTTTTCGATTACGGATGACACGCCCCTCGATCACGCGGCCATTGTTCTTGCGGAGCCACTTAGCGAGCCGGTCCTTGTCGATGTTGCCACGAAATCCGGCGGCGTCGACCAGGGCGTCGCGAAATTGCTGATTGGCATATTGGCCCCACAGCGCGTTGGGGTTCGCTGTGTCAAAGGACACTTTCGCCTCGCCAGCTTCGATTAGCTGGTCGACTGTTCGGTCTTGACCGCCGAGGGCAGCCCAAGCTCGACAGAACTCGACCCGCGCCTGATGATCGGGATCCTGATCAATAACTCTTTTCATGGTCTCTACTGGATCGGCGCAGCCGAGCCAGTTTAGCGCTGATCGGATCGTATCGGACCACGCCTCGAACGACGCCAGCGCGGGCAACTTGTTTGGCTGTCCGGCCTGCATATAGGCCGCCACGACAATTAGCGCAGCGGCGATGTAACGTCCTCGGTCAGCGAAAACAACATCAGTGGGTTTGCGCCGGAACTGCCGCAACTCCGGCCGGTCTATGCGCGGATCCAGGACGGCGACCAAAGCGCGTCGAGTGATGTCGCCTTTCAAAGTCAGATTGTTGCCGGTTGCAAATACCGTCGCACGGTTATCGACTTCGAAGCGATCTGACTGGCCGAGCCGACGGACGGATGCCAGCGGGCGCTCCACCGCTTGACAGATTTTATCGCCTCCAAAGTCCGTAGTGATGTTGTCTATGGCGATGATTGAGGAGCCGTCTAAGAGCGCCCCATCGATCCGCTTCTCATTCTCTTCCATGCTCGATGACCAGGTAAAGACCGCAGCTAAGTTGCCATTCGCGATGGATGCGATCACGTCGATTGAATAAGACTTCCCTGACCCAGGCGTTGGTGCCGTGACGGCGTGCAATGGCGCAACAGGAAATGCGCCTCGACACACCGTAGTAAGAATGCCCGAAAGTAGGACTGACCGCGATGCAGCGTCCTCAAATGGGAACTCGTCGAGTAGCGAATTGAGTTCAGCGAGTGCCCGTGTTGCATTGTTCTTAGTGAGCGCGCTCGGGATGTGAGGCATTTGTGGGATTTTGGCTACGTAGAGCTTGGTTGCGGGATCGTAACCCTCCGTTGCCAAGATCGAACCATCGGGACGCAGAGTTGGTGAGGTCACGACGCCTGCGACGCTCGGAAAGAGCCAGCTGTCCTGCCCGACTAGGATGCCGCGCGCTACCTCTTCCGGAGGGTTGATGGGCTTCTCACTGCCCCTGATCGGTCGCATGAACATAGCCGTCTGCGAAAGCATCCTCACGAGCATTGCGACTGTTGCTCCCCGCAGCAGTGATTGATGGGTCACTCGTCCTTTGAACCCAGTTGTCTCGACGACTTCCGGGCGGACGAGGTTTGATCCACGCCGGAAGATTTTTGCGCCCCCACGGATCAGGGCGGCCTCCGCTTGTTCGGCTGCCCGGGCGATCTCTCCAGGTTCATAGGTGATCTTCGTCCGCTGTCCGTTGCTCGCTACACCTGATGCGCTCGAACGGGCGGCCATCGTTATGGGGAGCTTGGCGGGATCGTGCCACCCCAGTTCCCGGGCCGCTGCAAGCACCGACCCAACAGTTCTAGGGCTACACACTCGTGAACTCATGGAGGAGTTCCACTGGGTTTCATTCTGAGTGGTGTCGCCACCCGCAAGCGTGGATATTTCGTCATAGAGCGACTTCAACTCAGCCTCGTCCTCTGGCCATAGCTTTGCCTGCTCGCTCAATGGAAACAGCAACAGATCGCGCCAGCCATCCCGCTCGGTCATTTTTCCTGCCGGCGCCAAGACTTCGTACGCGGAGCGAAGCCGAGCACTATCTGGCCGCGGCAAATTGATCCCGGCCGACAAGGCGTCGTCAGCCGGCAAGTTCGAAAAGCGGGACGAGAGGTGTCCGCCAGAGATTTCAAAGATGGGCGCGGACCCGTGCGCCAGCGTGCCAACACCAATAAAGGATGCCAGAGCAGTTTCGAACGTCTCGACGGTGTGCTCCAGGCCTGTGCCGCCGGCAACCAATACGGGTCGCGCCTCGCCAGTCTTCCAGTTTGTGGTTTCAGGCACGCGAAGGATGCGTGCCCTGTCGGTTGTGCACCCTGCATCAAGCCGCAGACCATGTTCACCGGCAGCTGCGACGAGCGCGTAGGCTAGTGGTTGCCAACGCTCCGGCTCGATTGGTTCTATGAAAGAAAAATAGACATGCAACCCGCCCCCAGAAGCGACTATCGCGCTTGGCTCAGGTAGACCCGTCGCAGCCAGAAACGGGGGTATGGCAGTCATTGCCCCGTCAAGATCCGCGTAGCCTTTGCCTTTGACATCGAGATCGAGCCAGAGCGACTTCAAATTAACGGCATTGTCGCCGTTCCTCTTGGCAGCGTCCTGTTGCCCGGACAGGCAGAAATAAATGTCTGTCCGGCTCGTTCGCGCGTGCTGGCGGGCTGCTTCGGCGAGGCGCTCGGGGGTCCGGTATCCGAAGACACGCCATCCGGGCCTCGTGACCAATTGCACGAAAAAATCTTCACCCTCCTTTGGAAAGGAAACGACCGTGCGGAAAAAACTCTGTAATCCGTCGATGGTGTCTTGTGGAATGGCAAGAGGTCTTGGGGTAATATTCACGATAGAGGCTCCGATCCTTGGAGCCCAACGACTTGTCAGGCGGCGCGGAAAACCGTAAACCAATTGTGCATCAGGTCGTTGGTTTCCAACGCTCGCCGAGAGACAACTCGTCGGGCGTTTCGTTTAGGCGGCGGTGCCGTTTAATGCGCACATCCCGGACACTCGCTCACGCTCGACAAGCCAAGCCTTCACATCACTTGGGCGATAGGCAAGTCTGCGAACTCCGAGCACAATGAACCGCGGTCCCTTGCCTTCGCCGCGCCAGCGCGCGATGGTTGGAAGGCCAATGCCGAGCAGCTCGCAGAGTTGGCGCTCGGAAATCAACGGCTCGATGCCGTGGTTGGGGGTAGTAGAGAGACTATCGAGTAAAGCCATAAGATCCTCGTTTGCTAGTAAGGACTCATGGATACCTTTCGTAGGTTCCTCTTGTGTATCATTGCGACAGAAAGTTTTGGGGACGTTCCTTTTGGTCGCGATCCAATGGCGCGCATTGGTGTCGCGGGGCAGGGCCGAAGCCTTGGCAGCCCCTTTACTTTAGGCGAGGCCAATCAGTCCTGCACAATATCGGCAACGAGCTCCGACCACGCGTTCAACGCAGCACGCTTCTGTTCTCGATAGGCAGCGCGATTGTAGACACCCGCGACCCCAGACTGTGCGCCCTCGTGTGCAAGCACGGCCTCAATAATGTGAGGCTCGGCGAGACCTCTCTCGTGCGCCATCGTCGAAAACGTACGCCGCAGGTCGTGTACTCCCCAAGAAGGTAAGGGCACCCCCAGATCCGCAATCCGCCGATCGAGCACCTTCTTGGCTCCACTCCACGCCTCGAAACCGATATCGCTGGTGCTGAATACACAACCATGATCGCGGCGCCCGGGTAACTGGGCAAGGGCAAGCGGCGTCAGCGGTACCTCATGGGGTCGGCCGCGCTTCATTCTTGCCGCTGGAACAACCAGAACATCGCCCTCGATCTCGCCCCAGCGCATCCCGCCAATCTCTTGACGGCGGCAGGCCGTGAGCAACAGCGTCCTTACAATACGGTCGTAGCTACCTTTTCCGTCCGTGCATCGCCAAATCAGTCGCAATTCGTGTGGCGCCAGAACCCGCTCGCGCGGCTGCTCGCTAAACTTGGGGACATACGCAGCTGGATTGTCACCACCAACGAGTCCAGTGCGGAGCGCCCAAACCCATGCTGCTGACAGCGTGGCCAACACCCGGTTCGCCTGAACGCGCCCAGCTTCGGTCCCGAGGAGCTGGTGCAGCCGGGAAACTGCCGCGCGGTCGATGTCTGTGACGGCCTCTCTGTGGAGCCGCGCGCAATATTTCCGCAAGTTCCTACGCGTCTGATCGAACGAGGAGGGGCGTTGCTCCTTCTCGGCATGAGCTAGGTATGCCTCGAAAATATCGCCTACGGTCGCTGCCGTGCGCGCCTGTCGCCGTTCGACCGAAGGATTGGCTCCGCCTGCCACCCGCGTCAGCAAGTCGCCGGCGAGCTTGCGCGCTGCTGCAGGGTCGATTGCAGATGCCTGTCCGATAGGATTCCGCCGCGTGCGTCCCCCTGCATCGCGGTACTGGAGGACCCAGGTCTTGCGGCCCGACGGATATACCCGCAGCCCGAGGCCTGAAATTTCGCCGTCCCAATAGAATGCCTCTTTCTGCCCCGGGGGGCACGTGAGCTTGCCGACAGTCGCCTTGGTGATGCGTGTGGGTACTGCCGCTTGTCTGGCCTTAGTTGGCCGTTGCAGCCGAATGACCTTGGCGGATTTCGGAAGCACATCGGAAGCAGTCGGAAGCAGATCGGAAGCAAGTTTAAGCGGCATTATGATTTTTCCTGATCACCACGGACTAGAGCAAATGGGAGAAAGTGTTTGGAATTCAAGGACTAAATGAGACGCATGAATGCTCTTGAGAGGAGAGGGGATATTTTTTCTCTCGTCTGGGAGACTAGGGGTCGGAGGTTCAAATCCTCTCGCTCCGACCATTTAACTGATTGATTTTATTAATTTCTTCATTTGCATGCCAAGTGCTTCTGACGTGCGGTCGTTACCCTGTTCCGCTGTCGTTTCGAAAACAACGGCTTGACCCCGCTGCAAATGCCGAACGCAATATTGGCCATCGACGCTGATGGCGCGTTTCCCAGCGAAAGCCTGCCCGGCACTGGATGCGAAGTCGATGCCGGCTCGCACAAAGAAAACGCTCAAAAAAAAGAAAAAGAGCCTTCGTCCCGATCAATCGGAGTGGAAAAGGGGGGCCGGGTTCCCGCGGCTCCAGGAACGTCTGCGTTCGCTAACTTGACAAACACAGGGGTGGATTCAAAGCTGGCGCACAAGCATGTTGAACAATAGGGAGAAAACGCAATGGCGCACGTCGTGGTGATGTACAAGACTCCAAAGGACACGGCCGCTTTCGACAAATATTATTTTGAAACGCACGTTCCCATTGCGAAGAAAATACCCGGCCTGCGAAAGTATGAGGTCAGCAAAGGCCCGGTAGCGACGCCTGCAGGACCTTCCGGCTTCCATCTGATCGCCACGCTGCACTTTGACAGCCTTGCAGCCATTCAGGCCGGCTTCGGCAGCCCCGAGGGCAAGGCGGCGGGGGCCGACGTGCCAAAATTCGCGACCGGCGGTGCAGATATGCTGCTGTTCGACAATCGCGAGGTTTAAACGACGTCGCTGCGAACGCTTGTGCAGTGAATGAAATAAGGCCGTCGATGAGGCGGCCTTATTTTTTGTAACTCTTGCATTACCTGAATCGTGCCGTCAGGTGGATCAGTTGTTGGCGTTGATCTCGGTTTGCAGCGTCGCCGCATTCGCCGCATCGTTTTGCGCCTCCGCCGCTGCCATCGACGCGTTCAACGCGTTTTCATCGTTCATGGACTGAATCGCCTGATTTTCTGCGTCCGACGCCGCCTGTGAATCGCCGGCCGACGAGCTTGCATCCATGGCCGGCGAACTCTCATAGGACGGCGACCAATCGGAGGATGCCGAGGATGGATACGAAGGCCGTGCCCGCATCGCATCTTGCGTCAGCCTGGAATATTGCACCGGCCCGCCGCCGAGCATGGATTGGATGAACTGCCCGATGTCGGCATTGAATTGACCGCTGGGCAGGCGCGGCGCGACGCGGACGGCCGCACGTGCGTGAGGGATAACTCTCGCGTATTTGTGAGCCGGAGAATTTGCAGCCATCGCGGCGCTTCCGCCAAGCGCGAGCGAAGCAATCAGCACTGCTTTGGTGATTAGCGATTTCATGACACGCTCCTTGTGTTCGACCTCGAGCCCCGTAACGTTCGGTCGCGACCAGGGGCGAGAGCGGTTCGAACGTCATCGATTACAAATTGGACATCCATCTCGCCCGGTAGTCGCAAGTGCCGCCAAGACATAGCTCGTGCCTTGCGTAGCAGCTCATAGTCATGTGAACATGAAATCTGGCGGACGATCAGGCCGCGGAAACAGAAAGGTGAGCGAGCCTCATGAAGGATTTTGCCGGAAAGATTGCAGTCATTACCGGGGGCGGCACAGGCATGGGCCGCGAGCTGGCGCGCCAGCTTGTGGCGGAAGGCTGCAATGTCGCGATGTGCGATATCTCGGCGGATGCGATGGCGGAGACCAAGCGTCTTTGTGAGGTCGAGCGGCTGCCGCAGGGGCTGCGCATCACCACCCATATCGCCGACGTCTCCATCGAGGATCAGTTGCAGCGCTTCCGCGACGAATTGATCGAGCAGCAGGCCACCGACAAGATCCATTTGCTGTTCAACAATGCCGGCATCGGCGGCGGCGGCAGCCTGTTCACCAACACCCGCGAGCAGTGGGAAAGGACCTTCAACATCTGCTGGGGCGGGGTTTATCTCGGCGTCCGTACCTTCCTGCCGCTGCTGCTAAAGGCCGATGAGGGCCACATTGTCAATACCTCCAGCGTCAACGGGTTCTGGGCCTCCGTCGGACTGGGCGTGTCGCATACGGCGTACAGTGCCGCCAAATTCGCGGTGAAGGGATTTACCGAGGCGCTGATCAACGATCTCCGCCTGAACGCACCGCACATCAAATGTTCGGTGGTGATGCCCGGTCATATCGGCACCTCGATCGTTTCCAACTCGCGCAAGGTGCAGAGCGGCACCGATTCCGACCGCCTGAATGAGGGCGAAATCACGCTGATCCGCGCGAGGCTGGCCGCGTCCGGCACCGATACTTCGCAGATGTCGGACGAGGAAATTCAGGCAGGGGCATCCGAACGCGCCCGTAACTTTCGCGATGAGGCGCCGACCACGGCTGCCGCTGCTGCCAAGATCATTCTCGACGGCGTCAAGGCCGAGCGCTGGCGCATTCTGGTGGGCGACGATGCCCGTCGCCTCGATGAACGGGTCCGGCAGACGCCAGAGCAAGCCTATGACGCCGAATTCTACCAAAGCTTTGTCGCTGAAGTGGGCTGGCGGCTGGGATAGCTGAAGCGATGCGGTAGTTGATTCAAGCCGCGCCGCGATCGCGGCCGGCCATTTCGGCATTTGTTCGCTGATCGCCCAATAACATGGCGCTCAGCAGGTTTTGCATCTCAAGGCGGGCACTGACATGCGACATCGTCGGGCGCGCACCGAACGTGATATCATCGAGATCGTCGACGGCTGTCAGCCCCCGCGGGTAAAGCTCGCGGAAGATCACTCGTTCGGTCAATCCCTCGATGCAGCGGAAATTGAGCGTTCGCGAAAGTTCCTTCAATCCGTCGCCGACAAGACGTTTGTTGCGCGAACCAAGCATCGAAATCCGGTTTCGCAACACGATCCAGTCGGTCGACGCGTGATCGAGCTGGCGCTGGCGGCGCGCCTCCTGCACCATCCGGGAATAATGGCTGGTTCCGGTGACCCCAAAGGTCTCGGGGTCGATTGTCCCAAGCACATCGAAGTCGACGAAACTGTCGTTGAGCGGCGTGATCAGGGTGTCAGCCAGCGAATGCGCCAGCCGCATCAGGTAACTGTCGTGGCCGGGGGTATCGATGACGATCAAGCCGTAGGTGCGTCCCAGTGCCTCGACCGCGTCGGTCAAAGCCTTGCGTCCGGCGGCCTCATCCTCGACGCTGACGTAATTGGCCCGGCTGAAACAAAAATGATCGGGAATATCGAGGTCGCGGGCGACATGCTTGGCCCAGGCGCGCCGGTTCTCGATATAATGTGTGAAACTTCTTTGCCTCGTATCGAGGTCGATGGTGGCGACGCGCTGGCCGGATTTCATCAACGCTATCGCGATGTGCATGGCGACGGTGGACTTGCCAGACCCGCCTTTTTCATTGGCTACGACGATGACTCGGGTGGCCGACATCAGGGCCTCGATGGATCGTTGCGAAGGTTTGATGGCATTATTAGGCTTGATTCTTCAATTTCTCGCAAGTTGTACGATCTCTTGACGTCATGACGCGCGCAGCAGACTTGCAAGGCGGTACGGTAAGTCGAGAGCAGTTCCTTCGATCGCTGCGATCAGGGCAGCGCCGCCCCTCGTCTTCGCGCCGATGATGTTGTCCGTGATCATGTTTTCCGTAAGCGCTCGCCTCCGAAGGAGATTTCGCATTGTTTTTCTTCCTCTCCAAGACGTTCGGCATCATGCTGTTGCCGACGAATTTCCTGGTCGGTGTCGGACTGCTCGGTGCGATCCTGCTGGCGACACGGTTGGCGTCGCTCGGCCGCAAGCTCCTGATTGCGTCCGTGATACTTCTGGCCATCAGCGGGTTTTCGCCGCTTGGAAATCTGGTGCTCTATCCCCTGGAAGCACGATTCCCGCCATGGGACGCCACGCGCGGCGCACCCGACGGCATCGTCGTCCTCGGTGGATCGATCGACGCTGATCTTTCGGTCGCGCATGATACGGCGGCCTTCACGGCCGCGGCCGGCCGCCTGATCGAAGCGGCCGCACTTGCGCATCGTTATCCGAATGCGCGCGTCATTTTTTCCGGCGGAAGCGCGAACTTGATATCTGCCGACGCCAGGGAAGCCGATTACGCCGTCGCCATATTCGAAAGTCTCGGCGTGTCCAGAGAGCGTCTGACCATGGAGCGGCGCTCGCGCAATACCCAGGAAAATGCCGAGTTCTCCAAGGCGATCGCCGCGCCGAAAAGCGGCGAGCGTTGGCTGCTGGTGACGTCGGCCTATCATATGCCGCGATCGGTTGGCTTGTTTCGAAAGGCCGGATTTGCCGTGGAGCCGTATCCGGTCGACTGGCGTACCGGCAAGCGCACGGATATCCTCGCTTTTTCACCCGTCGCCGTTGACGGGCTGGAACGTACGGACATCGGCATCCGCGAATGGATAGGCCTTCTCGCTTATTGGGTCACCGGCAAGATCGATGACTTGTTGCCCGGACCAGTCCGAAACTAGAAGCGCCGGTCGCAACCGGCGAAAAATCGCGTTAGAGTCGATACAACAGGCGCACGGCATTAGTTCGCCGATTTGGGAGTTCACGCCATGCAACAGCAAACACCACCGGAACAGTTCGATATGGCCGGCATCGTCGCCGATCTGAACAGCCTGCTTCGGCTGAAGACCACCGTGATCGGCATGAAGATGTTTGCAACCGTTGATGAAATGGCGGCGATTCCGAAAATCAGGCGTCCGACCGCGGTGCACACTACCGACCAGATCGTCAGCATGGCCTCGCGGCTCGGCTGGACCGTCGGCATCACGGCCGACGATCTGGTCGGCGCGCAGTGCCGCGCGGTGATCGGCCTCGCGCCGCAGGACGAGAAATGGCTCGCCGGTCAATCCTATGTCGGGGTCTGGCACGAGAATGCCGAGGACGCACGCAAGCGCCAGGAAGCGCTGGATGTCGTTCCGCACGGCAAATACCAGGCGCTGGTGGTGAGCCCGCTGGCCAGCGGCCGGCTCAATCCGCCGGACATCTGTCTGGTCTACGCCACACCCGGTCAGATGATCATTCTCATCAACGGGCTGCAATGGACCGGATACAGGAAATTCGAGTGGGGCGTGGTCGGAGAGACGGCATGCGCCGATTCATGGGGGCGGGCGCTCAAAACCGGCGAGCCCAGCCTGTCGCTGCCTTGCTATGCCGAGCGGCGCTATGGTGGCGTGCCGGACGAAGAGATGCTGATGGCACTGCCGCCCTCGTATCTGGCCAAGGCGATCACCGGCATGAAGGCGCTATCAAAGAATGGCCTGCGCTATCCGATCGCGCCCTATGGTATCCAAAGCGACGTGCGTGCCGGCATGGGCGTCTCCTACGGCAAGAAATAGCCGCGCGTTCGAATCTCCCCGAGCATCTCAAGGAAATCAGAAGATGAAGCCTTCGTCGAAATTCGACATCGTTGTCTATGGCGCTACCGGCTTCACCGGCCGGCTTGTCGCCGAATATCTCGCCTCGCACTATGCCGGAAAGGCCGATCTGAAATGGGCGATGGCCGGTCGCAGTCTGGACAAGCTTGCTTCGGTTCGCGATGCGATCGGCGCTCCGGCCGACACGGCTCTGATCGCCGCTGACGCCGGCGATCCGGTTTCCCTGAAAGCGATGATCGACCAGACCCGGTCGGTGCTGACCACGGTCGGCCCGTATCAGCTCTATGGCTCGGAACTGGTGGCGGCGTGCGCGGCATCCGGCACCGACTATTTCGATCTTTGCGGCGAGCCGGTCTGGATGCGACAAATGATCGACGCCCACCAGGCCACGGCGCAATCATCCGGCGCGCGGATCGTGTTTTCCTGCGGCTTCGATTCGCTTCCGTTCGAACTCGGCGTGTTCTTTCTTCAGGAGACCGCGAAGAAGGTTCTGGGCGCCCCGGTCGGCCGCGTCAAAGGCCGCGTCCGCAACATGAAGGGAACGTTCTCCGGCGGCACCGCCGCGAGCATCAAGGCGACGTTCGCGGCGGCCGCGAAAGACCTCAGCCTGGTTGCCATGCTGAAGAATCCGTTCGTGTTGACGCCGGGCTTCGAAGGTCCGAAGCAGCCGCCGGGCAACAAGCCGTTATTCGACGAAGACCTGGGCATGTGGACGGCACCGTTTGTGATGGCGACCATCAACACCCGCAATGTGCACCGCTCCAATCTCCTGATGGGCTTTCCCTACGGCAAGGATTTTGTTTATGACGAGATGGTGCTGACCGGTCCGGGCGAGAAAGGCGAAGCCAACGCCAAGCTCGTCGTCGCCGCCAACTCGGAGATGGGCGGCCCGGGAGGACCGAAGCCGGGGGAGGGCCCGTCGAAGGAACAGCGCGATAACGGGCTTTACGATCTGCTGTTCGTCGGCCTTGCCGAGGGGGGCCGTCAGATTCGCGTTGCGGTCCGCGGCGATCGCGATCCCGGTTACGGGTCGACGTCGAAAATGATTTCGGAGTGCGCGATCTGCCTGTTGCGCGACACGCCGGAAGTTCCAGGTGGCATCTGGACCCCCGGTGCGGCGATGGGTGATCATCTGATCAAGCGGCTTGTCGACCATGCCGGACTGTCGTTCGAGGTCGAGGCTCAGGCCGCACGGGGGTCGTAGCCGTACACCACGCAAGGCTATGAGACGATGCTGGCGGCGACCGAGGAACTGAAGGCGATGATGGAGGCGCCGCAGGGCAAGCGCGGCCGGCGCTAGGAAGCCTGTCCGGGAACCATGAGCGGCTGATCCGCCGTGGACGTGTAGCGTTGTGCGGCCGCGAACATGCCCCACATCGCGCCCAGCATCATCCAGAAGTGCCGCCAGTGATCGGTGTCGATGATGAAGCTTTCGCCGACCGTCCCCAGAAACGCCGAGAAGATCGCCAGATAGGCGCGCTGCCAGGGCACGCGGACGAAGAGGTGCCGGAATCCCATGATGACCGTGACGAACACCAGCGCCGGATAACAGATGCCGGCGATCCAGCCGCCGGACATGAAGGCGTTCAGGTAGGAATTATGGGTGTCTTCGGGGAAGTAGTTGTGAAACTGCAGCGGCCCGATACCGAACGGCAGATCGAGCGCCATCTGCGCGCCGAGGATATGTCGCCCGAACCGGCCGAAGCGGCCCTCGTCGTAACTTTGATCGAAACTGGCGCGTTGCCTGAACATTTCATTGACGGAGTCAAACGACAACAGCACCGCGATCAGCATCGCCACGACGATCACCGCGACCACCGCCGTCACGATGATGCGCGAGCGTTGCGCGTGCGATCGGCTGGTCAGGATCATCAGCGCCAGCATGAAAGCCGACGTGAGCACCAGTCCACCCCACGCCGCGCGCGAGAACGCCAGCAGGATCGCGAGCGACATGATGCCGAATGCCATCGCGCTGCGGAACGATTTGCCGGGACGGTCGGAGACGACGCTCTGCAGGACGAACAGGGCAGGCAGGATCAGAAATGCGCCCAGCACGTTCGGGTCCTTGAAGGTGCCGCGCGCGCGCTCATAAAGCGTCAGCAAATCATGTCCGCCCGGAACGAGATTGAAGTAGCCGGCAACACCGGCGGCCGCTGCGATCATAGCGCCCACGACCAGGCCGCGGCGAAGCATGTCCAGCCGCGCTGCAGTGTCGTCCGACACCACCATCGCGAAAAACATCACGGTGATCGCCATGTACCAGGACGTCGCGATCCAGTTGGCGACCTCCGGCTTGTCGAGAAAAGGGACGGCGCAGATGGTGTAGCCGATATTGACCAGGAACAGCAGCAGCAACAGCGGCATGAAAACCAACCGCAGCCGCAGTCCGGTTGCAATGAAGATGATGGCGGCGACGAGTGTCACCAGTTCGTAAGGGCTTGGCTCGATGAAGACGATCGCCCCCGATGCCCCGACCAGCCACACCAGCGCGCGCTGCAGCGCCACCACGCCCGGCGCAGCCGTCGCCGATGAGGGGAAGTCGCCGGCCGTCGCCGCATAGGTCATCACACACACTCGCAACTTACGCAACGTAACTGCAGGGCTACGCCGGGCCGGGCCTTCCGGAGTGGGTCAGTAGGCGTTCTCGGTCATCAGTGCCAGGGGCGTCTTGAGAAGAATGTAGAGGTCGAACAGCACCGACCAGTTCTCGATGTAATAGAGATCGAACTCGACGCGCTTCTGGATTTTCTCTTCGCTGTCTACTTCGCCGCGCCAGCCGTTGATTTGCGCCCAGCCGGTGATGCCTGGCTTGACGCGATGGCGCGCGAAATAGCCGTCGACCGCTTCGTCGAATAACCGGCTCTGCAGCTTGCCCTGCACGGCGTGCGGGCGCGGCCCGACCAGCGAAAGATTGTTCTTGAACACGACGTTGAAGAGCTGCGGCAACTCGTCAAGGCTGGTCTTGCGGATGAAGCGTCCGACCCGGGTGACGCGGGGATCGTTCTTGGTCACGACCTTCGAGGCCAGCGGATCGGCCTGATCGTGATACAGCGAGCGGAACTTGAAGACGTCGATACGCTCGTTGTTGAAGCCGAAGCGCTTCTGGCGGAACAGCACCGGGCCCGGACTGTCGAGCCTGACCGCAAGCGCGACCAGCGCCATCAGCGGAGAGGCCAGCAGCAGGATGACGGCGCCGACGACGTGGTCGAACAGCCACTTCATCACGAGATCCCAGTCGGTGATCGGCGCCTCGAAAACATCGAGGGTCGGGACCTTGCCGAGATAGGAATAGGCGCGGGGGCGGAAGCGCAGCTTGTTGGTGTGAGCGGAAAGCCGAATGTCCACCGGCAACACCCACAATTTCTTCAGCATTTCGAGAATTCGTGTCTCGGCCGAGATCGGCAGGGCGAACAGCACGAGGTCGACCCGGGTGCGGCGGGCGAACTCGATGATGTCATCGACCTTGCCGAGTTTTGCGCTGCCGGCGCAGGTTTCAAGCGCACGGCTGTCGTTGCGGTCATCGAACACGCCGAGGATATCGATGTCCGAATCGTCCTGGGCGTTGAGCGCCTCGATCAGCTTTTCGCCGCTTTGATCCGAGCCGACCACGACGGTGCGGCGATCGAGCCGGCCTTCGCGCGCCCAGCCGCGCACCATCGCGCGCAGGCACAGGCGTTCGATGACAAGCGCTGCCAGACCGACAAAGAAAAATGCCGAGAGCCAGAGCCGGGATACCTCGCCGCCGAGTTTGGCAAAGAAGGAAGCCCCGATGAACAGCAGAAACACGAATGCCCAGGAAGAAATCATCCGGGTCATCTGCCGGAGTTGACCGCGGAACACCTGCACTTCGTAGATATCGGAAGCCTGAAAGCAGACCACCGCGGTCGCGGTCATGGCGAAAATGGCCACGATATATTCCCAGCGGAAGCCGCTGATACGGGCCACATATCCGAGATAGAGCGCGACGCCGATGAAACTCAGCAATGTAAAGTCGGCGAGGCGAACGGCGCCTGCGATCACGATCGGCGAATATGCCGGGCGTACCTTCTGGTTGGCGATGGCGAGCGCGGCCTGTGACAACCGGCGGCGCCGCTCGATGCG
This sequence comes from uncultured Pseudomonadota bacterium, assembly GCA_963813165.1. GTDB lineage: Bacteria > Pseudomonadota > Alphaproteobacteria > Rhizobiales > Xanthobacteraceae > Bradyrhizobium. The sequence goes on from CAWEYJ010000015.1 coordinate 223,323, forward strand.
AGGGCGATCCGTCGAGGTGGATGCCGCAGCCGCTGCCGCGGCGTCTAACATGGAGCGTGCGTTGATCGGTTCCACTGTCGCTTAAGTCCGGTCCTTCACGCGCATCTAGGCAGGCGCGTGCCGGGGCGTAATGCCCCCTCAACGGGCTTAGAGGACAAATCGGAAGAAACTGTTATCGTTGGTAAAGAACGGTTAACGATTTGCAAACGCGTCGCGATAGCCCGCCAGCACGCCCTCGACCATCGCCTTTTGTGAAAAGTGCAGAAAGATTCGCTCTCGAAGGGATTTTGCGCGCGCCAGCGCGCTGGCGGGATCCTCAAGTGCGGTTTCGATGGCGTCCGCCATCGCGCCCACGCTATTGGGAGCAAACAGCGCATCGGTATGCGGTCCAAAGATTTCGGGGATGCCGCCGACCCTCGCGGCCACCATTGGGATTCCGGCCGCGGCCGCCTCGATCACCACATAGGGCATCGAATCCCCGCGCGATGGAACCACCAGCAGCGAGCCCTTTGAAAAGCCATATCGCGCCTTGACGTGGCCGATGAAGCGCACCGCCTCGCCAAGGCCGAGCCTCTGGATTTGAGCCTTGAGGCCCTCGATTTCCTCGCCGTCACCGGCGAGCGTCAGCGTGACCGGTTTGCCGTCGCCGCGAAGCCGCGCTACCGCATCGATCAGGATGTCCGCCCCCTTGATATGCCTGAATTCGCCGACATAGACGATATCGGTTGCATCAGCAGCCCGGACAATCGGGTCGAACTCGTCCGCCGTCACACCGTTGAACACGCAGCGTACCAGCCCGGATGGTATGCCGATGGTGCGCTGGTAGGTGTCGCGCGCGAATTCGCTTTCGAACAGGAACAGGTCGGTGCTGTTCATCAGCGCCCGTTCGAGGCGGCTGTAGAGTACGCCCTTCAGCGTATTCAACGGGTAATGCAGCGAGCCGCCATGCGGCGTATAGACGCGAATGGTTTTTTCCGAGCGGGTCTTCAGTCGAATGAAAGCGCCGGCTTTGGCGCCGTGTCCGTGCAGGACATCCGGTTTCAGCTGGCGGATCAGGCGCATGAAATGGGCCCATACCAGAACGTCGGTCGGAAAGGGTTCGCGCCGAATGGCGAGACGATGAACGCCGAGCTTGAGCCGGGGCGCGATCCCCGCGAGCGCCGCTTCAGCCCGTTCGCCGCCGGTAAGGCTATCGGCGATGATGCCGACATGGTGGCCGCGATCGGCCTGACCGTTGGCGAGGTCCAGGATATGACGGAAGATTCCGCCGACCGGTGCGCGAACCGCGTGCAGGATACGAAGCGGTTGTTCTGAAATCGCGGGCATGGTCAGAACCAGCGCTCGCCGACAAAGACGGTGTCGCCGGGGCTGACGGGGGTGCCGAGCGGCACCACATAGCGGGATGAACCGGAGGCATCGGTGTGGGTCAGGGTGACGCGGTCGCGCTTGGCGCGCGGCGAAAAGCCGCCGGCAATCGCCACCGCACTTTCGACGCTCATATTGGGCACGTAGGGATATTGGCCGGGGGCTGCGACTTCGCCAAGGATGAAGAACGGCCGATAGGATTCGATCTCGACCGCTACCGAGGGGTCGCGGATGTAGCCGCCGCGCAGCCTGCCGGTGATCGCGGACGCCAGTTCCGCCGGTGTCCGTCCGCGCGCCGGCACTGAGCCGATCAGCGGCATGGTGATCGCGCCGCCGGCATCGATGGCGTAGGTATTGGTCAGGCCCTCCTGGCCATAGACCACGACCCGCAATTTGTCGCCGGCATCGAGCCGGTAGGCGGCATCATAGGCCGCCGGGGCGTAATAACGCGGCGATGGTCCGGCAAAGCTGGCGCGAAGCGCGCTGATGGCGCCACCGGAATCGGCGATGCCCGATGGCGACGCGACCGCGACCCGTGGCGCCGGTCCGTACGGCTGGCCATAGGCCAGAGAATCCAGGTCAGTGCGAGGCTGCATGGCAGCTACCGGCCCGGAGCTGCTTGCGCAACCGGACAACGCAGGGGCAGCGAGCAGGCAGAGAATAGCGGCGTGCGCGCCTCGCATCGGGCAATCCTGAGGGCAGTATCAATTCCATTAAGAACTTTCATGGTTAACAAAGCATGACCGCGATGGCTGATCCCCAATACCATCCCTCGAGCAAAACGTCTGAGTTAACCGGGCAGCAACCTTAATGGAGTGTAATCGGCCGAGTTTAAGTGCAGTCGTAGCGTCTGCGGGAGTGTGCGATGCGTTTAGCGTTCTGGCGTGCAGGCAAATACAGGACGTTGGTCCAGAGGGTCATCTCAAGACCCGCCGCGCCGGCCGCCTCCAAGTCGGCCCCCAATAAGCCGGCTGCCGCATTCGAATCCGGCGACCTGGATTTGCGCGCGCTGGGCCAAGCGGTCCTGCGCAACAAGAACTGGATCATCGTTCCGACGCTGGTCGCCGCCGCCCTGTCGATTGCCGCGGTCAATCTTGTCACTCCGCGATACAAGTCCGAGGCGCGCATCCTGATCGATGGACGCGAGAACGTCTTCCTGCGGCCGAACGGCGAGCGCAACGAGGAGCGCACCGCGCTCGATGCCGAAGCGGTGACGAGTCAGGTCCAGTTGTTGCTGTCGCGCGATCTCGCACGCGAAGTCATCAAGAAGAACAAGCTGGCCGAGCGGCCGGAATTCGATCCGGTCTTGCGGGGCTTTTTGCCCTTGAAGTCGCTGCTTGCATTGTTCGGGATCGGTCGCGATCCGTTCTCGCTGACGCCGGAAGAGCGCGTGCTGGATGCCTATTTCGACCGGTTCACCGCCTATGCGGTCGATAAATCGCGCGTTGTCGTCATCGAATTCCAGTCGATCGACCCTGATTTGGCGGCGCGTGTCGCCAACTCGATCGCCGAGAGCTATCTGGTGCTGCAACAGGACGCGCGGCAGGAGCAGGCCAAGTCCGCCAGCCAATGGCTGTCGGGGGAAATCGACAATCTGCGCAAGAAGGTTGCGGACGCCGAATCCCGCGTCGAGGATTTTCGCTCGAAGTCTAGTCTGTTTGTCGGCACCAACAACACCACGCTCTCCAATCAGCAGATGGGTGAGCTGAACACGCAATTGAACAACGCGCGGGCGCTCAAGTCCGACGCCGAGTCGAAGGCGCGACTGATCCGTGAAATGCTTCAGAGCGGCAAACCGATCGAATCTTCCGAGATTCTCAACTCCGAATTGATCCGCCGGCTAGCCGAACAGCGTGTCACGCTGCGCGCGCAGCTCGCCGAACAGTCGTCGACCTTGCTCGACGGCCATCCCCGCATCAAGGAGCTGAAGGCACAACTGGCGGATCTTGATCGCCAGCTGCGCGAGGAGGCGAGCAAGATCTCGCGCTCGCTGGACAATGACGCGCGCATCGCCGGCGGCAGGGTCGAAGGCCTGAGCGCAAGCCTCGAACAATTGAAGAAGCAGGCGACTTCGACCAACGGCCAGGATGTCCAGCTTCGAGCGCTGGAGCGGGAAGCCAAGGCGCAACGCGATCTTCTGGAATCCTATCTGGCGAAATACCGCGAAGCGAACACCCGCGAGAATATCGATGCGGCGCCGGCGGACGGCCGGATCATTTCCCGCGCCATCGTTTCCAATATCCCGGCCTATCCCAAGAAGCTGCCGATCGTGCTGATTGCGACGTTGGCGACGTTGATGCTCAGCGGCGGCGCAATCGTCACCGGCGAGTTGCTTCGCATGACCACGCCTCGGGCACCGGCTGCGTTCGCGGCTTCAACGGCGCCGGAACCGGTGCCGACGCGCGGACCGGCGCCAGCGGCTGCCACGATGGCGCCCGCCGATCCCGCTCCGGTCTTCCGCGAACCCCGGCTGGATGTTCCGGCCGAGTTCACCGAAATCGAGCGGCTCGCCGATGATTTGCGCGGCGCGGGCGACGCGGCGCGCAAGATCACCATTCTCGGCACTGCCTCGAACGAGAGCATCACGCTGACGGCACTGACGCTTGCGCGCCTGATCGTACGCAATGCGAAGGTCGTGCTGGTCGATCTGTCGGCGTCGTCGCCGACGATCGCGGCGGTATCGGTTGATCCGGTCGCGCCGGGCCTGGCGGAATTGATGCAGGGTGAAGCTTCATTTTCCCAGGTCATCACCAAGGACCGGCTGTCGCGCGTTCACCTCGTGAGCGCCGGACGCCCGGGCTCGGATCCCGCGTTGCTGCAATCGCCGCGGCTGACGCTTGCGGTCGATGCATTGCTGCGGGTCTATGATCACGTGTTGCTGGACGCCGGCACCGGTTCCGATCTGCCGGCGGAATTGCTGACGCGACAGGCCTGCGCGGTAGTGGTGCCTGATCCATCGATGACCGCCGATGCGCGCACCTTGATGTGCGATCAACTCAGAGCGGTGGGCTTTACCGGCGTGACGATGCTGAGCAAGCCGTCGCAACCCTCCGATGCCGTCGAGCCTGGTCCGCGGGTGGTGGCCGCCTGAAGGCGACGTTGGGCTGTGTCAGCGAAGCGCGCTTCGCAGTTTCTGCACCATCTGCAAGAGCGCCGGCGTATGCTTAACCAGATACTTGGCGCGGTTAATGCCTGACATGGCGGCTGCCGTGACCCGGCCGCGCAGGCTGAGCGGAATGAAGCAATCGAAGATCGGCTGCTCGCCCTTGCAGAAAAGTTTTTTATAGTCATCCGACCCGACCCCGAGGTCGAGCGTATGATAACCGCGCTCGGCATAGTGATCGACGATGTTGCGCATCAGCACCAGTCCGGGACTGTGACGTGAATTGCCGGACATGGTGTAGGTATTGAACATCATCGAAAACCGGTATCCGTCGGCGACGCCGGCGTAGATCGCGATGACCTCGTCGTCGCATTCCAGGCCATGAATATCGATAGCGTGACCGCCGTCCGCCAGCGACGTCATGCAGGCGTTTCGGATAAAGTCTTCCACGCCGGGTTCCGCGAAAACGTTGGGAAGTTTCTGCGCTGCCATCCGCAGCGGCTTGAGACGGAAGAAGGCATCGAGCAACCGCTGAATTTCGGTGTCCGCGGAGGCCGCGTAATAGCGATATCCCGGAAGCGCTTGCAGCTTGCGTTCCTTGCTTTTGAGCCGGCTGCGAAACGAACGGCTGATCCGAGCCGCCGGCGGAGCCCCGGGAACCATCGTCATCAGCGGACAGTCGTTGGCGGAAGCCTGGTTCGGCAGCAGCGCCATCGGGTTCAGAGAGTCCTGCCAGTGCAGCGGTTGCTGGGTCAGCGCCAAAACGTCGGCTGCGGACCTTGAGCGTAGCGCCGATAGCAGCGCGTCGAGATCGGCAGTGGTTATGTCCGCAGCAAAATTCCTGTCCCACAGCGCCATGTTGAAGGTGGCGTGTTTGCCGCCCATGAAAAAAGCGGTGCGGACGCCGCGCTCATGCCTGAGCACCAGCGGAAGCAGCAACAGCGGCCGACGTTCAGCGTCATAGGCGATAACGATGAAGGGCAGGAGGTTCTGGCGCTCTCCAACCTGACGCTGCCAGGGGCTGAGAAAATCGAACCGCTGATACGGCGTAGAGAACTGCCGCGGACTTTCGAGGCCGCGCCAGATCGTTTCCGCCTGTTTGAGATCGTGAAGGATGTCGACGCCGGCGACGCGGCTCGCCTTGGACCATGCTTGAGCTTCCGCAGTTCGGTTTTCGATCGCGGCAGCCATGGTCATTGCGAAACCTGCGTGAGTGGAAATATCTAAATTTTTCGGCTTTTGCCGACTTTTGCAAAGAAATGTCAACAAAGAGTAATGACAATGCCGCTGCTGCGGGCCCAAGTCGCCGCAGCCGAACCGTTTCATTCGCTGCCGCAAGAAGAGGCTCGCGACGATCGACTTGCGTGATTTCTGTCGCAAACAAGCATGCGCAATCTGCGCCAGTTGGATTGTCTGGAAAGACCGATATTCACCATCGAGTCCGGGTCCCGCGACCCGTTTTTGCGGACTACGCGCTGAGAGGCGAGGCGGTGCCATCCGATGACAGATTGACGAGCTTGCGACTGGAACTCGCCTATTTCAGCGGTCTTGCCTGGCTGAGGGCAAGAGCGACTGGCGGCGCTGGCGTTATTCTGCGGTTTGAGCGCGTGCGTCCGCGGCGCGCCGCACGCTTTCAGCCGCTCAGATCGCACGAGATCACGCCCGAATTTCTCGATCGGACGATCCGCGCGTTGAAACGCTGGAAATTCGATATCGTTTCCATGGACGAGGTTTGCCGCAGGGCGGTCACGCTGGCCTCGCCGAGACGGTTTGCGTGCCTGACTTTCGATGGCGGCTACAGGGACTTGATGACATCGGCCTATCCGTTGCTTGCAGAGCATGGCGTGCCGTTCACCGTCTATCTGCCGACCGCGTTTCCGGACGGCCTCGGAGAGGCGTGGTGGCTCGCGCTTGAAGAAGTGATTGCGCGAGAGAACCGGGTCAGCCTTGTGATGGGTCGCCACGAGCGGCGCTTCGATATCGAAAGTACTTCCGAGAAGTATCAACTCTACAATTTCCTGGAAGGTTGGATGCGCTCGCTTCCGCCAGCCGAACTTTCCTCCGCGATTAATGATCTCTGCAAGCGATACTCCGTTGATCTCGCGGCGTTATCGCGCGAGGCATCGATGGACTGGACCGAACTGGCGAAGCTTGCGGCCGATCCGCTGGTGACGATCGGAAGCGCGACCGTGAATTATCAGGCCTTGTCGACGCTGAAGGACGTGGCCGCGCTGCGCGAAATGACGATGGGACGGGCAGTCGCGGAGGCGGCGTTTCGCCGCGATGTCAGGCATTTCGCCTATCCGTTCGGCGATCGCGAATCGTGGAGCCCGCAACATGCTGTGATGGCTGCGGAGGCCGGCTTTGCCAGTGCGGTATCGACAATACCCGGCGTCGTCGAAGCGAAAGGCCGAACCAACCTCCACGCGCTTCCGCGCATCGCCTGGGATGGTCGGCAGCGTTCGCTGCGCGTCATGCGCGCGATGCTTTCCGGCATCGCATTTCCGAAGGCACCCGAGCAGCAAGTGACCCTAGGCGTCGGGCCGCGCCATCCAGCTGATGATCGGCATCGCCGGAAGGACCCAGCCGATGCCGGCCACAACATAGAAAATCGCCTGCAGCAGCCCGGAATTTGCCAGCCAGGGCGTCTGCGCCACCGTCATGCCCATCAACGACCACACCACAACCAGCAGCAGCAAAGCGATGGTTCCAAGGAATTTGCGGGTGCGTATGGTCATGGCGGAAATGTACGGCTCGCTTCGGGAGGCGCCTTGCGCGCAGGGAGGGGCGGACTATAAGGGGCGCGCGAATTCATTCAAGCGCAGCTTTGATGACCGGTATTCCAGCACAACAAGCATCACACCTCGGCGCCGTCCGCGGGTGGCTGCTTTGCATCGCCGCGCTGATCGCGACCATGGTGCTGGTCGGCGGCGCCACGCGTCTCACCGAATCCGGGCTTTCGATCGTCGAGTGGAAACCGGTCACCGGCACGCTGCCGCCGCTCAATCACGAACAGTGGGCGCAGGCGTTCGAGGGCTACAAGACTATTCCGCAATATCGCGAACTCAATGCCGGCATGAGTCTCGGCGAGTTCAAGACCATTTTCTGGTGGGAATGGAGCCACCGGCTGCTCGGGCGCGTGATCGGGCTTGCCTATCTGCTGCCGTTTCTCTGGTTCCTGTGGCGTGGGGCGCTGAACGCCGACATCAGACGTCGGCTCTGGATGATCTTCGGCCTCGGCGCGCTGCAGGGCGCGGTCGGCTGGTGGATGGTAGCTTCCGGGCTTTCGCAACGGGTCGAAGTTTCGCATTACCGTCTCGCTACCCATCTGGTGCTCGCGCTGTTCATTTTCGCAGGCATCGTCTGGACGCTGCGTCGATTGGCGTATCGGCCGCCGGTAGCCGCATCCTCGCGGCTCAAGATCACCAGTGTCGTTCTGCTGGCATTGACGTTCGTGCAGCTTTATCTCGGCGCGCTGGTCGCGGGCTTGCGCGCGGGCAAGGTCTACAATACCTGGCCGGACATCGACGGCGGATTCGTTCCCTCCGCGGCGCGATTGTTTTTCGAGAAACCGTGGTGGCGCAATCTGTTCGACAACGCGCTCACCGTACAGTTCGAGCACCGCATGACCGCCTATGCGCTGTTTGCGCTGGCGGTGCTGCACGTGATCGACGCGGTTCGCTCGCGGGCCGGGGTTGCCGCGGTCAACGGGGCCCGGTGGCTGGCGGCGGCGATTACGCTGCAGGCGACGTTGGGTATCCTCACATTGCTGAACCAGGTGCCGATTGATCTGGCATTGGCGCATCAGGCCGTTGCCATTGCGGTCTTGACGCTTGCGGTTCTTCAGGCCGAGCGGTTGGCCGCGCCGCGGCCGGAGACGGAGCGGCAGAAGATGGCTCTGCCGGCCGGCCAGCCCGGTTGACTTCGGCGTTCCAAATTTCGTCGCGTATGCGGAAGCGCCTGTTTGCGGGCCGAAGACCTCAACAATAGCCGTAAACGCCGCAGGCGTAGGGCAGGCGGTTCCAATAGCTGATCTCGGGACCACCGTAATAGGGGCCCGGGTAATCGTAGGAATTGGCCAAGCCGTAATAGCCCGGCAACGTCGCAGAGCCCGGAAGCAGCGGCGCGCGGATCAATGGCGGTATGTAGGGTATGGTCCCATCCGTCGGCGTGAAAAGCAGATCCCGTCCTCCTCCTCGACATAGATCCTGCGACCATGGATCGGTGGAGATTTATAGTAGACGCCCGGGCCGGATGGGTAACCCGAGCCCGGCAGGTCAGCCGCCACCGCCGGTCCGACGGCGAACGCGGTCAGAAATGGCATTGTCCAGCGCAGCATGGTTCCGCTCCGAATCATCGGGGGTAATAAATGCCACATTATGCCGGAACGACCGTTAATGAGAGGCTCGTGATATCGGGCTTGCCATACCACCGACACCATGCTGGCTCAGCCGGAGATATACAGGTTTCCTCCGGCGGAGAGATGGCTAGGCGCTCATCGCCTGCTCCAGGTCGGCGATCAGATCTTCCTTGTCCTCGATGCCGACCGACAGCCGCACCACGTCGGGGCCAGCGCCGGCCTTGGTCTTCGCGGCATCGTCGAGCTGGCTGTGCGTCGTCGATGCCGGGTAAATCACCAGTGAGCGGGTGTCGCCGACATTGGCAAGATGCGAGAACAATTTCAGCTTCGACACCAAATTGACGCCGGCGTCGTAGCCGCCCTTGAGGCTGAAGGTGAACACCGCGCCGGCGCCTTTCGGCGCATATTTGCGTGCAAGGTTGTTATATTTATCGCCGGACAGGCCGGCGTAGTTCACCGAGGCGACCGCCTGGTGGCCGGAAAGAAATTCCGCGACCGCCTTGGCGTTATCGCAGTGCTTCTGCATGCGCAACGGCAGCGTTTCGATGCCGGTGAGAATCAGGAAGGCGTTGAACGGCGAGATCGCCGGGCCGAGGTCACGCAGGCCGAGCACGCGGCAGGCGATTGCAAAGGCGAAGTTGCCGAAGGTCTCCTGAATCTTGATGCCGTGGTATTCCGGGCGGGGTTCGCTCAGCATCGGATATTTGTTGTCCTTCGACCAGTCGAAGGTACCGGCATCGACGATGATTCCGCCGAGCGAGTTGCCGTGGCCGCCGAGAAACTTGGTGAGCGAATGCACCACGATATCGGCGCCGTGATCGATCGGACGGATCAAATAGGGGCTGGCAAGGGTGTTATCGACGATCAGCGGCACGCCAGCCTTGCGCGCAACCGCTGCGATCGCCTCGATATCGGTAATGGAGCCGGAGGGATTGGCGATCAACTCGATGAAGATCGCCTTGGTGTGTGGCGTCACCGCGCGCTCGAAGCTGCCGATATCATCGGGATCGGCCCACACGACGTTCCAGCCAAAACTCTTGAAGGCATGGGTGAACTGGTTGATCGAGCCGCCATAGAGCTTTCGCGCTGCGATAAACTCGTCGCCGGGTCGCAGCAATTGCTGCAGCACGACGACCTGTGCGGCGTGTCCAGACGCCACCGCGAGCGCGGCGGTGCCGCCTTCAAGGGCGGCAACGCGCTCTTCGAGCACCGCCTGGGTCGGGTTTCCAATTCGGGTGTAGATGTTTCCGAACGCCTGCAGTCCGAACAGGGAAGCGGCATGATCGGCATCGTTGAAGACGAATGACGTGGTTTGATAGATCGGTGTCGCCCGCGCGCCGGTGGTCGGATCGGGTTGTGCGCCGGCATGCACGGCGAGGGTGGCAAATCCCGGAAGACGATCGGTCATTCTCTACGTCCTGTTTTGCTTTATTTGAAGTCGCGTGGCCGCCATGCTGATCGCAGCGGCGTCCGCAGTCAAGGCAGCGCGGCGTGTCAGCCGTTATTGGGAACGCCCATGCTTCGCTTTGTCGGGTTCGTGAAACAATGGTTTCGCATTTGCGTCATGCGAGGTCGTTCTTGTTTTTCGCAACGCGATCCGACGCGGTGGTTTCGCCGCCGCCGAGGCTCATCCGATTCAACGAAAGGCGCATGCCCTGGGTCGGCATCGGTGCGCGCTTTGAACTCAGCGTTCGCGAATTGACGCCCATCCACGAAATTTCCGAGGACAGCCGTCCATATTCAATCTTCGGGCAGCGGTTCATGACGACCTTCAGACCGGCGGCTTCCGCCTTCGCCGCGGCAGCGTCGTCGCGCGCGCCAAGCTGCATCCAGATTATTTTCGGCAACGGTGTCAGCTGCAATGCTTCATCGACCACCGGCATGATGTGACTCGAATTCCGGAAGATATCGATCATGTCGATGGGACGGCCAATATCTCGCAGCGATGCGACGAAGGGCTTGTCGAGCAGGGTTTTGCCGACATGACCGGGATTGACCGGAATCATGTCGTAGCCGCGCTGGGCCAGATATTTGAAGGCGAAGTAACTCGGCCGGACGTTGACCGGCGACGCCCCGACCATCGCAATGGATTTTACACAGTTGAGAATTTCCCGAATGTATTGGTCGGGGTAGGCATCATGATTCATCGAGTGTCCAATCGGAATCGGCCGGATTGGTTTACCGGTCTTGCCATTTCGGCTCACGCTTCTCGATGAAGGCGCCGATGCCTTCCTCGGCGTCGCGGGCCATCATGTTCTCGGTCATCACCTCCGCCGCATAGCGATAGGCGTCCGCCAAGCTCATTTCGGCCTGACGGTAGAACGCGGCCTTGCCGAGCTTGACGGTGTAGGCGGATTTGAGCGCGACCTTTTGCGCCAGCGCGATCGCGGCATCCCGTTCGCCGCCCGCGGCAACGACGCGGTTGACGAGGCCGATATCCCGCGCCGTCGTCGCCGAAACCGGCTCGCCGGTCAGCAGCATTTCCATCGCCTGCTTGCGCGGGACATTGCGCGATAGCGCCACCATCGGCGTCGAACAAAACAGCCCGATATCGACGCCAGGCGTGGCGAAGGTCGCGGCCACCGACGCCACCGCCAGATCGCAGCTTGCCACCAACTGGCAACCGGCCGCAGTGGCGACACCCTGGACCGCGGCAACGACCGGTTTGGGCAATCCCACGATGGCTTGCATCATCGCGCTGCAGGCGTTCATGATCCTGGCGAAATAGGCGCGGCCCCCGTCGGCATCGGCGCGGCGGGCAGTCAGTTCTTTCAAGTCATGGCCGGCGGAAAAGGCCGAACCATTGGCTTCGATTACCACTGCGCGCACGCTTGCATCATCGCTGATGGCGTTGAGCGTCGCATGCAGTTCTGCGATCAGCCCTTCCGACAGGCTGTTGCGAGCCGAGGGCCGATTGAGCGTGAGCACGGCGATGCTGCCCTGCATCTCGTGCAGCAGTATCGGCGATGGCGGTTTGGCGGCACGCGCGATTTGGCTGGTCATCGAAATATCCATTGGGCGGGCCCGCCACCCTGACGGCACGGACCGCCCGTGTGGGAGCTCGGAAGTTCTCTTTATTACCTTGGCAAGTTCTGGCAAGAGAACTTTGGAACGGGAACAGGCGGAGCGACATGGCAATTGCGAAAATGAGCGCGGCCGAGCTGGAAAAGTTTCTCGATACCGAATATCCCCAGATCTTCCACGGCGGCGATATATCCATCGAAAGCGCTGACGGGGCTTCCTGCCTGCTCCGTCAGCGCTACAGCGACCAAATGCTTCGTCCGGGTGGGACGGTTTCGGGACCGACGCTGATGGCGCTGGCTGATTTCGCCATGTATGTGGTGCTGCTTTCGGCGATTGGCCCGGTAGGCCTTGCGGTGACGACAAATCTCAACATCAATTTTCTGCGCAAGGGCCAGCCCGGCCAGGACGTGCTTGCGGCAGCAAGACTTTTGAAGCTGGGCAAGCGGCTCGCGGTCGGCGAGGTCAGTCTGCTGTCGGGGACGTCGCCCGACCCGATCGCCCATGTGACCGCAACCTATTCCATTCCAAATGCTTAGTGTTTTTTACGGTAATATAGAACCATATTTATAAGTTGCTGTTTTTACATAACTAATTGACCTCGTTTGGCGTTGACGTCGGCCATGCTGTTATCTAGAAACCCCGTAGTTCGGCGCGATCGCGCCCAACGTCTCCTTTCACGGATTTCCTCACATGAAAACCTTTTCGGCAAAGCCAGCCGAGGTGACGAAGAAGTGGGTCTTGATCGACGCCAAGGGTCTGGTGGTCGGCCGGCTCGCCTCGCTGGTCGCGATGCGGTTGCGCGGCAAACACCTCCCGACCTATACGCCTCACGTCGATTGCGGTGACCACGTCATCATCATCAACGCAGCCCACATCGTGTTGACCGGGCGCAAGCGTGACAACAAGGTGTACTACAATCACACCGGATTCATCGGCGGCATCAAGGAACGTACTGCAAAGTCGATCCTCGAAGGCCGGTTTCCCGAGCGGGTGGTTGAGAAGGCGGTCGAGCGCATGATTCCGCGTGGTCCGCTTGGTCGCGTGCAGCTCGGCAATTTGCGGGTCTATCCCGGACCTGAGCATCCGCACGAAGCCCAGCAACCCGAGACAATCGACGTCGCATCAATAAATCGCAAGAACATGAGGGCCGCATAAGATGTCTGACACCATGCAGTCGCTCGATCAGTTGTCGTCGCTGAAGCCGGCCGCTCCCGAAGCGCCGAAATACGTCAAGAAGGTCGACAAGCAGGGCCGCGCCTATGCTACCGGCAAGCGCAAGGATGCGGTCGCCCGCGTCTGGATCAAGCCGGGGGCCGGCAAGGTCACCGTCAACGCCCGTGAAGTCGAAGTCTATTTCGCGCGTCCGGTGTTGCGGATGATGATCCAGCAGCCGCTGGTCGCAGCTGCGCGTGCGGGCCAGTACGACGTAATCTGCACCGTCGCGGGCGGCGGTCTGTCGGGTCAGGCCGGCGCTGTGCGTCACGGCATCTCCAAGGCGCTGACCTATTTCGAGCCGGATCTGCGCGGCGTCCTGAAAAAGGGCGGCTTCCTCACCCGCGACTCGCGCGTGGTCGAGCGCAAGAAGTACGGCCGTGCCAAGGCGCGCAAGTCGTTCCAGTTCTCGAAGCGCTAATCGAACCGATACAATTAGCTGCGAATACAGCAGAATGGAAAAGGGCGCTTTCGAGCGCCTTTTTTGTTGATCAAATGCCGACGAGTTGTTGAGATTTTTCACGAAAACTTTGGGGCAGACGCAAACGGATTGCCAACCCGGCGGTCGTAACATCCAGGTTGGTAACGGCGCGCATCCGGTTTTCAGGCGTGCTGGTTACGTTGCATTACAACTTCGCCCGGTGATCCATGTCGCTCGATGTCTCCACGCTATACCTCGTCGCCACAATGGTTGCGGCGATGCTGGGAACCATGCTGCTGTTTTTCGGCAAGCAGGAGAACATCCCGGCGCTGAAATGGTGGGGAACAGCCTATCTGCTCGGCGCGGCGTCGGTTGCGCTCTGGACGCTCGGCGGTGACAGGCTCGACGACACGCTGTCGCTCGCGTTGAGTGCGGTCGGTTTCGTGGCCTGCGGCATGGTCTGGAACGCATCGCGTGTGTTTCACGGCCGCAAGCCGAACCTGCCGGGCCTGGTTCTCGGGGCGATAGCCTGGATAGCAGCTGTCATGACGGTCGCGCCCGAGGCGTCAGCGATGCGCATGACCATCGGCGCCGGCATTGTAGCGATTTATGCGGCACTGACGGCAACCGAACTGTGGTCGGAGCGTCGCAGAACATTGCAAAAGCGCTGGCCGGCGATCGTCGTGCCGGTACTGCATGGTTTCGTGCTGATGCTGCCGATCCTGCTCGGCGACCTGTTGCACCCGCATGACAAAATGTTCTCCGGCAGCACGTGGGTGACGGTATTCTCCGTCGAGCTTGTACTTTATGCGGTCGGCACCGCGTTCGTCATCTTCATGCTGGTGTCGGAACGGACGGTGACGGCGCACCGGACGGCGGCTTCGATGGATCCGCTGACCGGCATGTTCAATCGCCGCGGTTTCGCCGAGGCGACGTCACGGGTGATCGAGCGCGAAGCCAACGCCGGCCGTCCGGTGACGGTGTTGATCTTCGATATCGATCATTTCAAATCGATCAACGACCGCTTCGGGCATCCGGCGGGCGACGAAATTCTCAAGCTGTTTGCCACCGTCGTGGTCAACGCGTTGCGTATCAGCGACCTTTCGGGCCGGATCGGCGGCGAGGAGTTCGCGGCATTGCTGCCCTGTTCGCTGGAGGAAGGGGTGATCGCAGCTGAACGCGTACGCGAGGCCTTTGCGGCCTCTGGAATTGTGGTCGAGGAGGGTCCTGTCGATACTACCGTCAGCATCGGTGTGGCTGGCGGGCCTGCGGGCACCGAGCTCGAGGTGCTATTGGCCGCGGCCGATACAGCGCTATACCAGGCCAAGCGCAGCGGCCGCAATCGCGTCGAGGCGGCCGAGGAACTGCCATTGTCGCTGGAAAACTGGCGGCGAAAGACCGCGGGCGCCACGCGCCAATCGCAGCAACGGCCGGTTGTTCCACGTCTGGCGTAAAATCCGCAGGATAGCGGTAACTTCCTGTTTACCATTCGGTTCATATCATCGCGCTTATGGACACGATCCGCAGCCATCATGCCGATGACGCCTTGGTTTCGCTGGAAGCCGCTGCCGCGTCAGCGCGAGGCGGATTTGCCTGCATGTTTTCGACGTCGGACGAATACGAGACGGCGGTGATTTCGGAACGGCGGGCGCAGGGCCGCTATCATCGGCCACGAAACCGCTGGCCCATCGTCATGTTCGCAGGCTGCACGCTGATGATCGCCGGCGCCGCGTTGGTTCTGGATTAAGTAGCTGTCAGAGAATTGGAGTGACCTGGCGCCGTGCGGTGCCTTTTTGCGTTGGACGGTTCGATGATGCTTCAATAATGCGATCGGCTGCGCTAGAGACGTCCATTCTCACGAAAGGTCGTAACCCACATGATCACCGAAATCGCGTTGATTGACATCAAGCCGGGCACCGAGAAGGACTTTGAAGCCGCGGTCGCCAAGGCCCGCCCGTTGTTCCTTCGCGCCAAGGGCGGCAAAGGCTTTGAACTCCACAAGTCGATCGAGAAGCCGTCGCGCTACCGGTTGATGGCAAAATGGGACACGCTGGAAAACCATACCGTCGATTTCCGGGGTTCCGACGACTTCGCGGCATGGCGCGGACTGGTCGGGCAGTATTTTGCCGCGCCGCCCGAGGTCGAGCATACCCAGACGGTGCTGACCTCGGTGGCTTGAACGCCATCGGCAACGCGCCACCTCAAGCTATCATCGCATCGGGCGAAATTTCATCGGCCTTGAAGTAATCGATCATGACTTTCACGACCGCTATCACCGGCAAGGCCAGCGCCAAACCCCAGATGCCGAACACCACCCCCAGCAGGATCTGGAACGCGAACAAGGTGGCTGGGGGAATGTCCAGTGCCTGACGCTGGAGGACTGGCGTGAGAATGTAGCTCTCCAGCGCATGAACGCCCAAAAAAAGCGCGAATGCGCTGGCCGTGGCGACCCAGCCGGATGCGAGGCTGGCAAGCACCACGATCAATCCGGCGAGCAGCGGGCCAACCGTCGGAACGAAGGTGAGCAGTCCGGCTTGAATGCCCAGGATGAAGGAACTCTGGACGCCGATAATCGCCAGGCCGATCCAGGTAACCAGAAACACGATGGCCATGGTGATGATCTGCGCGATCAGCCAGCGCTCCAGCGTTTCGCCGATGCGATCGACGATGACCGTTGCACGAGCGCGACGCCGCGCGGGGACGATGAACAACAGACCGTTTCGATAGACGCTCGGCTGTGCTGCGAACGTCAGCCCGAGAAACAACACGATGAAGAAATTTCCGACCGCACTGATCGTGCCGAGCAGAAGCTTCAGGGTCTGGCTTACGATCGCGCCACCGCTGGAGGCGATCGTGCCGGCGCTTGGAAGATTGTGTGTCGCCGCGCCCGGCGTTGCCTGGACTGACGAAGCCGCCGAGGCATTGGGATTGCCGAGATCGAAATAGCTGGTGTCGATCCCGTTCTTCTCAAGGAAGGCCTTGACGTTGACCAGTTGCGATTTGATCGTATTGCTCAGCACGGTGGCCTGTTGCGCGATGGAAGTGCCGCCAAGGAAGATTACGCCCGACAGCAGGCCCGCCAGCACCAGACAGACGATCGTCAGCCGCAGCGCATGAGCCAACCTGACGACGCGGCCGAGCAACTCAGTCATGGCGTTGAGCGCGACACCGAGCAGCATTCCGGCAAAGATCAGAAACAGCGTCGCGGCGAAATACCAGGTGAACAGCAACAGCGTTGCAAACAGGACGGTTGCGATGCCGCCAACCGATATCGCCCAGGCCAGATCGTTGCGGGCTTCCGGACCGTCGTCAGTCGAAATGGCCACGCTGATTCCCTTCCCGTCGGTTCGGACGGTACTCTCTCGGCAAACCAGTTCCGGATCAAGCGAAGATGGGCGCGTTGTTCGACGATCCGGCTCGCATCGACCGACCGGGTCGGCGGGACAACAGGCCTGCGAGGCCATCGTTCCGAAGTGGGCCCCCACGCGAAATAGCAACGCCACCACGCGGAGCAACATGTTGATCAGGCACCGCTCGCGGGGCATGATCGAGCCAGTAGTTACGGCACAAAGATTGGATACCAGGCGATGAGGAGGCCGGTGGTCGGTGTGATTGGAAACGCCTATCGCATCGAAGATCGATTTGCGACTCAGATGGTCGGAGAACGAAACCTTCGCGCGGTCTCCGAGGTCGCGGGTGCGCTGCCACTGATGTTTGCCGCGTCACCTGACATCACGGATATCGGCGCATTGCTGGATGCGGTTGACGGTGTGATGCTGACAGGCGCCCGCGCCAATGTGCACCCGACGCACTTTCGCACCGAGCCGGATATCCGGCACGAACCTTACGATCTGCGCCGCGACGACGTGGCGCTGGCTTTGTCGGAGGCTTGTGTCGCCCGCGGCGTACCGCTGTTTGGCATCTGCCGCGGATTGCAGGAGATGAACGTCGCGTTCGGTGGATCGCTGCACCCCGAAATCCGCGAATTACCCGGGCGCATCAATCATCGGATGCCACGGCTGGAGAACGGCGAAATCCATCCGGACCCCACGGTTGTCTTTGCCGATCGCCATGACGTCAATCTGCTTCCTGGCGGCGCCTTTGCGCGGCTGCTCGGATGCGAGACGATCCGTGTCAACTCGCTTCACGGCCAGGCCATTCTCGAACCGGGCAGGCGCGTCATCGTCGAGGGCGTGGCAGAGGACGGCACGATCGAGGCGATCCGGATTGCCGATGCGCCTGGCTTCGCACTCGGCGTCCAGTGGCACGCCGAGTACGATCCGCAGCACAACCCCGTCAATCGCGCCTTGTTTCAGGCGTTCGGCGAAGCGCTATTGGCGGGCAAGCGCCGCTGAATCCAGATTTCTCAAGCCGCCGTGCTCGCTTTCAGTACCGCAGGAACGCCGCCGCAAAATAAAAGGCGCCCTGTCAGGCGCCTCAGACCGCTGACAAACCCCGCCGATTTGGCGGGGTTTTTTTGTTTTGGGTGTTGGTGGGGCGATCAACGAAGCTGCTCAGGCCCAGACGGGCTTTGGAGCGAGAGCAAGGGCGATTTTCTTGATGTTCTGAGCGGCGGCGGCGAGCAGGCACTGGGCGGTGACAGCCAACAGACCGCGGAAGCGGGCGTAGCGGTGGCCGTGAAGTTGTTTGGCGTCGGCAAAGGAACGTTCGACCGTCTCCTTGCGCCGCTTGTAGATGCGCTTTCCCCAGGGAGTAAGACGATGGGCGTCGGTTCGTTCGCGCGCGTCGGCCCAGACATGGCGCGTGATCAGTCGGGTGGCATTGCGGCTTGAGGTGCATGAAGCCAGCAGGGGGCAGCTTCTGCAGATATTTGGATCACTTTTATAGTGCCGGTAGCCGTTCCGGTCTGTGGTGGCGTAGTTGAGCAATTGACCTTGCGGGCAGCGGTAGCCGTCAGTCGCGGCCTCGTAGCGGAACTGCCTGCTCGCCATCATGCCAGGTCGCGGCGGGGTCGGACGGCGATAGCCGATCACTCCCGGAATGCCGCGCTCTTCGAGCCCCCTGGCAATCCCGCTCGTGGCGTAGCCGGCATCCAGGCCGACGGCGCCGACGTCAAAACCGAAGCGCTCGCGCTGGCGATCCAGCCGGCCGAGGTAGACGATGAAGTCGTGGACATTGGCCGGTGTGGCGTAGGTGTCGGTGATGATGCCGAGCCGGCCATCAACCGTTCGGTGGTCGAGATAGAAGAAGCCCTTCGGCTTGCCGTCCCGCACCATGTAGCCACTCTGGGGATCCGTGCGTGAGACCTTGGTCTCTTTGGCAACGGGATCGCGGGGTTTTGGCTTCAGGGGTGGCTTGTCGTGAGCTTCCCGATCCTGATCGATCGCGTCATCCAGGGCGTCCCAATAGTCTGAGCGGGACTTGGCGGCCACGGCCAGATCGTAGCGGTTCTTATTGGCGTTGGCCTTCAAATGCGTGGAGTTGGTGTAGAGCACTGTGCCGTCTACCAGACCCTTGGCGATCGCTTGCTCGACAATGGCGTCGAAGATGTCCTGGGCCACCGTTGTACCGTTGAAGCGGCGGCGGCGGTTCTGGCTCAGCGTCGAGGCGTCGAACACCGGCTCGGTCAGTTGCAGCCCTAAAAACCAGCGGTAGGCGACGTTGACCTCGATCTCACGCACCAACTGCCGTTCCGAGCGCACTCCAAACAGATAGCCGATGAAAAGCGCCTTGAACATCAGTGTCGGATCAAGCGGCGGGCGGCCGTTGTCCGGGCAATAAAGTCCGGCAACTCGATCATGGATAAAGGAAAAATCGATCGCCGCTTCGATCTTGCGGAGCAGGTGATCCTTCGGAACCAGACCATCGAGACTGACCATCTCAAATGCGGTCTGTTGCGGCGTGGGTTTGCGAAGCATGCCTCAGTGAATCAAAAGTCCCCGCCAATGGCGAGGACTTTGTCAGCAATCTGAGGCGCCCTGTCAGGCGCCTTTTTCTATTCATGAGTCCCTCGGGCCAGAGGCGCGCGAACCAAAACTACAGCGAATAATACATTTCAAATTCGACCGGATGCGGCGTCATCTCGAAACGCTCGACTTCGGTCATTTTCAACTCGATATAGCTGTCGATGAAATCGTCGTCGAATACGCCGCCATTTTTGAGGAACGCGCGATCCTTGTCGAGATTCTCGAGCGCCTCGCGAAGCGAGCCGCACACCGTCGGGATGGCCTTGAGTTCTTCCTTCGGCAAGTCGTACAGGTCCTTGTCCATCGCCGGACCCGGATCGAGCTTGTTCTTGATGCCGTCAAGGCCCGCCATCAGCATCGCGGCAAAGCCGAGATAGGGATTGGCCATCGGATCGGGGAAACGCACCTCGACGCGCTTGGCTTTCGGGTTCGCGGTATACGGAATGCGGCAGGAGGCGGAGCGGTTGCGCGCGGAATAGGCGAGCAGCACCGGCGCTTCATAGCCCGGGACCAGACGCTTGTAGGAGTTGGTCGACGGATTGGTGAAGGCATTGATCGCCTTGGCATGCTTGATGATGCCGGCGATGTAGGAGAGGCAGGTCTCCGAGAGGTCGGCGTATTTGTTGCCGGCGAATACCGGCTTGCCGTCCTTCCAGATCGACTGGTGGCAGTGCATGCCCGAGCCGTTGTCGCCATAAACCGGCTTCGGCATGAAAGTGGCGGTCTTGCCGTAGATGTGCGCGACCTGATGAATGCAGTATTTGTAGATCTGCATCTGGTCGGCCATCAGCGTCAGCGTGTCGAACTTCATGCCGAGTTCGTGCTGGGCCGATGCAACTTCGTGGTGATGCTTCTCGACCTTGACACCCATCTTGGCCATCGCGCCGAGCATTTCCGAGCGCATGTCCTGTGCGGAATCCTGCGGCGGAACGGGAAAGTAGCCCGCTTTGGTGCGGATGCGGTGGCCGAGATTGCCGCCCTCATATTCGGTGTCCGAATTGATCGGCAGTTCGGACGAATCCAGCTTGAAGCCGGTATTGTAGGGCGTGGTTTGATAGCGGACGTCGTCGAACACGAAGAATTCCGCCTCGGGGCCGAAGAAAACCGTATCACCGACGCCCATCGACTTGACCATGGCCTCGGCCTTCTTGGCCATGCCGCGCGGGTCGCGGTTGTACGGCTCGCCGGTGGTCGGCTCGAGCACGTCGCAGGTGATGACCATGGTGGTTTCAGCGAAGAACGGGTCGATCGTCGCGGTGACCGGATCGGGCATCAGGCACATGTCGGATTCGTTGATCGCCTTCCAGCCGGCGATCGAGGAGCCGTCGAACATCGTGCCTTCAGCGAAAACGTCTTCGTCGATCATGCCGATATCGAAAGTCACATGCTGCCACTTGCCGCGCGGATCGGTGAAACGCAGATCGACGTATTTCACGTCGTTGTCCTTGATGGATTTCAGGACGTCTTTGGCGGTCTTCATGAATACCCCTTATGGCTTACAGGTCATCGTGATCTGGCCGCAGCCGGCGACCGTGGTAGTGCTCAATACAGTTGGGGGCTGCTCAATACAATATCAGAGTGTCGGCAGGCTCAATTCAGATGGCGTCCAGCCCGGATTCCCCGGTTCGGATGCGAATGGCTTCCTCGACATTCGACACGAAAATCTTGCCGTCGCCGATGCGGCCGGTCTGGGCCGCGCGCCGTATGGCGTCGATCGCCTTCTCGACCAAATCGTCCGAGATCACGATCTCGATTTTGACCTTGGGCAGAAAATCCACAATGTACTCTGCACCGCGATACAGTTCGGCGTGCCCCTTCTGCCGTCCGAATCCCTTGGCTTCGGTGACCGTGATGCCTTGCAGTCCGACTTCCTGAAGCGCTTCTTTCACCTCGTCGAGCTTGAATGGCTTGATGATGGCTTCTATTTTTTTCACTGAACGCCTCCCGGGCAGTTTCATCTTTCAGACTGCAGCTTGGTCTGCGCATCGCGGGCGATGCGCAGGTTCTTCGATCTTCGGATCATCCTCGCGAAGTTGCCCCGGTGCCGCTGAGCACCAGACACACTTTTTCATTGCCGGAGTTCATCGCAGGTGAGCAGGACGTTCCAGAGCCGGCTTCCTCAAAAGCAGGGTCTATGCCAAGTTGTTAAAGGGACTGTTTTTTAAATGTTATCAAACTTTTAACAGGCATCCTTGGGGTTAGGCCAGAAGAGCCCACAATACTGGCAGCTCAATAAATAGGCAAATAGATCAATTGGTATGCACTCACTAATAGATTGGCCAACACGCACACCAAGAACTGCCTCAGGATAAGGCGCTCATATCGGGAATTTCGCATGGAAATTTTGACCACCGCCGAGATGGAACGCGCCGATCGGCTTGCCATTGCCGCGGGTACTCCGGGCTTCGCGCTGATGCTGAGCGCGGGTCAGGCGGTAGCCGAGGCAGCGATGGACCTCGTGGAGGAGGGGCCGATCCTGGTGATCGCCGGGCGGGGCAACAATGGCGGCGACGGCTTCGTGGCGGCGGCCGAATTGGCGGCGCGCGGCCGCGAGGTCTCTGTCATCCTGCTGTGCGAACGGGACAGCCTGCAAGGCGATGCAGCCTCCGCAGCGCGAGGATGGAAATATCCCGTATTGCCGTTCAATCCCCCCGCGATCGGCCGGCCCGCACTGATTATCGATGCGCTGTTCGGCGCCGGCCTCAACCGGACCGTAAAGGGCGATCCGCTCGATATGATCGAAGCGATTAACGCCAACGGTGCGCCCGTTCTCAGCGTCGACCTGCCGAGCGGCGTTAACGGCACGACCGGCGCCATCATGGGCGTCGCGGTCCGCGCCACCGAAACCGTCACATTTTTTCGGCGCAAACCGGCGCATCTGTTGTTGCCGGGCAGGATTCATTGCGGTCGCGTGCGCGTTGCCGATATCGGCATCGACGCCACTGTGCTCGAAGAAATTCGGCCGCAGGCGTTCGAAAACACTCCGCCATGCTGGCAAAAGTCATTTCCAGTGCCGCAGGTCGGCGGTCATAAATACGCCCGCGGCCATGCCGTTATCGTCTCAGGCGATATCGCGGCGACCGGCGCGGCACGGCTGTCGGCACGCGGTGCCTTGCGGGCCGGCGCCGGGCTGGTCACGCTGGTCTCGCCAAGGGATGCGCTTGCCGTCAATGCCGCCGCGCTCACCGCTGTCATGGTCCGCACGACCGATACCGTGGTCGAGTTTGCCGAGCTGCTGACGGATAAGCGCCTCCACACCTGCGTGATCGGACCGGGCGCGGGGGTTGGTGCACGGACGCGGGATTTTGTTCTCGCCGCGCTATCGGCCAAGCGACAGCTGGTGCTGGACGCGGATGCACTGACAAGTTTTGCCGATGCTCCCGATCGGCTATTCCAGTCGATCAAGGCCATTTCCGATCCGCAGGTGGTTCTCACGCCACATGAGGGAGAGTTTCCGCGGCTGTTCAGCGATATCAGCAACAAAAATCCAAACCGCTCGAAACTTGAACGGGTGAGGGCGGCGGCCGAACGCTCCGGCGCCATCGTCTTGCTCAAGGGACCGGATACGGTGGTGGCATCACCGGACGGCCGCGCAACCATCGCCGCCAACGCGCCGCCATGGCTTGCGACTGCCGGCGCCGGCGACGTGCTGGCGGGAATGATCGCGGGCCTGCTGGCCCAGGGCGCGCCGGCATTCGAGGCCGCCAGCATCGGCGTCTGGATGCATGGCGAGGCGGCGCGCGAGGCCGGCCCAGGCTTGATCGCGGAAGATTTGCCGGAGGTGCTGCCAGCGGTGTTCCGGCGCCTCTATGACGAATTCGGCGTCGAATATTGAGGCGTCGCAGGTCAGGAGGAGCAAGCGTCCTATACGAGGTATTTCGCGACGGCGGCCTCGTTCCAGGACAGCCCAAGGCCGTGCCCGCGTGCCGTGATCGTGCCATCAACAATCTGCACCGGTTCGGTAACGATCGCACGTGCAAGGTCGAGATATTCGATCCAGTGCGCGGTTGGGGTGACAGGCAACACGTGAGAACTGGCTTCGGCGAACAGGTGACTGGACATCGGGATTGAAGCGGCTTCGGCCTGGGCTGCGACGCGGAGCCAGCCGGTGACGCCGCCGACCTTCATCAGATCGGGCATGATGAAGTCGCTGGCGGCTGCGCTGATGGCTTCCGCAAAGCCGCGCGGAAACCACCAGTTCTCGCCGGATTGAATCGATATCGGCGACGTCTCACGTACCTTCGCATGGCCCTCGAGGTTTTCAGCGGCCACGGGCTCCTCGATCCAGTGCAGATCGTAGGCCGCGAGCCGCGCGATGCGGCGGCTGGCCTCGGTCGGATCCAGCGATTGGTTGAAATCCAGCATGAGCGCGACGTCAGGACCGATCAAATCGCGCACCGCTTTGACTACCCGTTCGTCGTTGGCGAGATCGCCGGCGCCGCCCTTGATCTTGATGCCGCGAAAGCCCTGATCGAGCGAGCGGCGCAAGTCCTTCTCGTCGGCGACGGGATCGACCGCGCCGTAGCTGTCGTAGGCCCTGATGGCTCGGGGCGATCCGCCCAGCAATGTCGCCAACGGCTGACCCGCCGCCTGTCCCAACGCGTCCCAGAACGCCATGTCGAGACCCGACACAGCCATGCCGACAAGGCCTTGCCAGCCGAGCAATCTGAATTTGGCGTCCATGACAGCCATCAGATCAAACGGCGCGATTGCCTTTCCGGCCAAATCGCGGCCGATCTCTTCGATCAGGCGCACCAGCGGCGTGAGCGTCAGCTTGGTATAGGCAAAGATGTAAGAGTGTCCGATAAAGCCTTGGTCTGTCACGACATCGATCAACACCAGTGGGGCGGCCTCAATGACGCCAAAGGCGTTTTTTACCGGCCGCGAGATCGGCGCGACCACGGCACGGGCTTTGACGCTGCGAATAGTTGGCGTTGTTTTGCTCATTTTTGTTTCCTCATTCGACACTGTACCATCGCACGAGACGTGGCGCCGCCCAGTCCGCTTCCGCCGACTCCATCAGCCAGCGTCCGCCATATTCGGCAGAGAATGCGACGCGCTGCGTCTGCCCGGCCTCGATTGCAAGCGTATCCAGCCAAAATGGCTTCCAGCCATCGTCAAGCCGGTCCAGCAGCCTGAAATGATGCCCGTGGAGGTGGAAGACGGTCGCGATCTCGCTGCGATTTGCCAAGGCCAATACCACGGTGCGGCCCGCTTTGACACGGAACGCGGGCGGAGCTGAGGCCGTAAAAGCCGTGGGCGCTACCCAATCGGCCTGCGGTACACCGAGGGTCAAATCGATCCTCAAGGCGCCCTTGAGGTTCAGTTCGGACGGCAAGCCGTTCGATGGCAACGGGGATGCAGGGGCAAGTGGTGCTTCGCGGATCGGCGGTTCCTTTGAGGCGACCAGCCGGGCGATGGGGCGCGCCTCCTTGCCGTTATGCAGGAGAATGAGCGAGGTCGAGCCGGGAGGCGCTTCCGCTTCGATGAATGCGTCAATTCGGGCTCCTGGCGCCAATACCAGCGCGCCGTTGCGCGCCGGGAACGGCTCCGATGGTTGGCCGTCGAGCGCCATGACGCGAACTTCTTGGCCATCTAATTTCACAGCAATAACATTGCGTTGAAAGCCGTTGATAAAGCGAAGCCGCAGGCGTTCATGGCGACGGATAGGAATATCGAGCGTCGTTCGGCCGTTGATCGTGTAGAGCGGCGTCGCGTCTTTTGGATCGATCCCTGGCGCGATTGCTGTTCCATCCGGGCGTATCATCCAGTCTTCGATCAGAAACACTTCGTCGCGATCGACGGCGATGGCCTCGCTCTCTGCGACAATCAGCGCCCGCGCCGAAGACGCCCGCGCCTGACCATCGCCGAGCAGCCGCAGGTCGCACAGGAAGGTGCCGGCATGGCGCAATGGAATCGCGAAGCTTTGGTTGGCGCCAGGCGCGAGTGGCGTCGTTGCGATCAGCGGTTCGGCGGCCGGAACACCGTCCAAGCCGCGCCAGTTGAGTACGGCCGGCACCGGCAGCCGGTTCGCAAGTGCGACTTCAATCGCGTCGCCGCGCTTGAAACGTAAAACCGGGTCCGACGTTGACCCGCCGAGCGACCATATCGGCGTATCCGGCGATCCCGGACGCAAGGCGACGACGTCAGCTTTGGCCTGCAGCGCCAGCGGCAGGGATCCCCCGGCGAGGGCGATCGCCGGACCAAGGACTGCGGAGCCCAATCCGGCCACGAATTCACGTCGATTGAGTGGGAAAATCTGATCTGCCATGATCGATGCGGACCATTTTCCGCTCGCCATGTCCAGTTGCCGCAAGACGCCGGAGATGGCCCAACCGCGGCTATTTTTTTGCTGCGGATCGGCGTGCCATGTTATAAGCCCGCCGCCCGCGGCATCGCGGCCGGACAAGATGCTATTGGCGGGCGTGGCGGAATTGGTAGACGCGCTGGATTTAGGTTCCAGTGACGAAAGTTGTGGGGGTTCGAGTCCCTCCGCCCGCACCATCTTGAGAGCGTTCTCAGGCGAAAGCCTGCCCTGACACGGTGCGGTTCCGTTCCGCTTCAAGCGGAACGGAAAGGCCTTGTCGAGGGGGCGGCGACCTCATCGCCGCGGTGGCTGGCCAGCGGTGCCAACTACACGCGCTAAGCGCGAATCGCGCGCCTGTCACTCGCGCTTCTTTTCTTCCGCAGGAGGTCTCGCGGGAGCCAGCAGTCGCAGCAGGTCTTTCGGGCATCCTCGGTGCTGCTGGTCTCATCTCGTTTGCTCGCGGCGGCTCCTGAACTGGCCTGCGCTGTTCTTCAACCCGCGGAGGCTCCTGAGCCGGTCGGCGGGGCTCTTCCATCCTGGGCGGTTCCGGTCTGCGCGGCTCTTCCACCCGGGGCGCCTCTTGCGCTCTAGATGGCTCCTGGACGGGCCTTCTCTGTTCTTCAGCTGCTGGAGCCGCTCTCTCATTTGGCCGCGGCTGGGCTTCTCGTGGCGCCTCGGCGGGAGCTGGTTTCTCACCCGCCATCGGCCTGTTCACAGCCGCGCCAGGCCTCTCGGCGCCATTCGGCGGCGGCTCGCCATGGGTCTGGCGGCGATGGGAGTATGAGATCCGTGCGATATGCCTGCCCCCTGGAAAACCCCGGCGCGCGGGGTTGCTGCCACCGCGGGCTCGCCATGGTTTTGCTTGGAGAAGAGCGCGCGATCCTTGCTCGCTGCCTCTATGTGCTGTCGCTGCACCGGCGTCGCCTCTACGTGACGCTCTCGGGCGATCGCCTCCTGTTGTGGCGTAGGCCTCGCCGCGGTGCCCCCGTTGCCGCCATTGAAACTGACATTGTTGCTTCTGTTATTCACCACCACCGTCTGATTATAGACGTTGGTAATGTGCACGTTTTCAACGTTGTTGACCGAGCGGTTGTAAAAGAAGTGGCCGTGATCCCAGCGGCCGCCCCAATAGCCTTCACCGGTGTAACCGAAACCGTAGTCAATTCCGCCGTAGAATCCGACTTCGCGGCCCCAATAACCGGGATGGAAGAAATATCGCCCGTCGTCCCAGCCCCAATAGGCCGGCGTCCACAGTAGCTCGGGTTGTGGCGGCTCGACCCACGTCCCCGGCACCCAATAGTAATCAGCCTCCATTTCATCCCAGGCCCAGAAGCCCGGAACCCAGATGTATCCCTCCGCCGGAATGACTGGTTGCTCGTAGAACGGCAGCGGCGGCGGGGCGAGGTTCACGCGAATATCGACGGAAACCTGGGCTTGGGCTGTGCCGGCCAGCATGGCTGCCGAGGCTGCGGACAGCATAAGTGCAAGGACGGATGACCGAACTATTCGCATTTTGACTTCCTGGGATTGTGAGCGGGGATAGAGAAGGCGTTGAGGCCGATGGCGTGCGGCACCTCAATTGTCGACATCGCCGTTGGTTCCGTGGCGGCTTTAGGGCAGCAACAGCTTCCGAGCAGAGAATTTCAGGTCGCCGAGATCGCGGCGTCATCTTGCTTCTGAACTCCTCTGCCAATTGACCAGCCGGCCGTCTTCATCGCCTACTTGCTCCAGCGGGCACGGAGGGCCATGTTCCGGATTGGGAAGTCCTGCTCCGGTCTGCGATCTTGCCGGATTGCCACGCTCCAGATGGTTGATCTGGCGCTTCCACTCGGCTACCACGGCAGCTTCAGGCGGCTCGCTTCGGTGAGGCTAATCGGTCCCCAGGGACCTGGTGAAGCGCGGCTTGCCGTCCAGCAATTTACGCAGCGGTTCTGGGACCTCGACGACGACGCGCCATGTGGTCTTGCCGAACCCCCGACGCAGGTTTTAACGCCGTGCGTCGACCAGATTGACAACGTCCCGGCGTTTCGGCCGGACCAAGCGGGAAGAAGATTGACGCCATGCAGGTGAAGGAAACCGTCGCCGACGGATTGAAGCACGAATTCCAGATCAGCGTTCCGGCATCGGATCTCGATGCCAAGGCCGACGCTCGCCTGGTCGACCTCAAAGAAAAGGTCCGTCTTAACGGTTTTCGTCCAGGCAAAGTGCCGGTGAGCCATCTCAAGAAGGTGTATGGCCGCTCGGTAATGGCCGAGACCGTGGAGCAGACCATCCGCGACACCAACTCGCAAATCTTCACCGAGCGCGGCTTTCGCCTGGCGACCGAACCCAAAGTCACCATGCCAACGGAGGAAAAAGCCGTTGAGGACATTCTTACCGGCAAATCCGATCTGAACTACACGGTTTCGATCGAAGTTGTGCCGGCGATCCAGCTTGCCGATTTCAAGAGCTTCACGGTCGAGAAGCCGATCGCCGATGTGACCGATGCCGATGTCGACGAGGCCATCAAGCGAATCGCAGAGCAGAACCGTACCTTCGCCGCGAAAGGCGAGGGGGCGAAGGCCGAAACCGGGGACCGGGTCACGATCTCCTTCAAGGGCACCATCGACGGGACGCCGTTTGATGGCGGCACCGGCGAGAACGTCCAGGTTTTGCTTGGCTCTGGAACTTTCATTCCCGGCTTTGAGGAACAGCTACTCGGAATCGCAGCCGGCGAAACCCGCAATCTGAAGGTCTCATTCCCGAAAAACTACGGCAGCGAGAAGCTGGCGGGCCAGCCCGCCGAGTTCGAGACCACGGCCACCCTGATCGAAGCGCCGCAGGACACCAAGATCGACGACGAGTTTGCCAAGACATTGGGCCTGGAATCGCTCGACAAGCTGAAGGAAGCCGCGCGCGAGCGGCTGTCGGCGGAGTTTGCCGGCGCTACCCGCCAGAAGGTCAAGCGCGTATTGCTCGACCGTCTCGACGAGACCCATCGCTTCGAGGCGCCGCCGTCGCTGGTCGACGAGGAATTCAATCTGATGTGGAATTCGATCAAGGCTGAAATGGAGTCCGGCGGCAAGACTTTCGCCGATGAAAATACCACCGAGGAGGCCGCCCGCGAGGAATATCGCAAGATCGCCGATCGCCGGGTTCGGCTCGGTCTGGTGCTGTCCGAGATCGGCGAGAAGAACAAGATCACGGTCACCGACGACGAAGTCAGCCGCGCGCTGATTGAGCGCGCGCGCCAGATGCCGGGACGCGAGAAAGAGGTCTGGGACTACTATCGCAACAATGCCAATGCACTGGCCCAGCTTCGCGCGCCGATTTATGAGGACAAAGTTGTCGATTTCATCCTCGAACTCGCCAACGTGACTGAAAAGAAGGTCTCGCGCGAGGATCTTTACAAAGACGACGATGCGGAGAAGACCGCCGCCTGACGGTATCGTTCGGCGTCAAGGATTGGCTTCGTTAAGGATGTGCCGTGAAAGAGGCCTGGCGGCGGCTTCGGTCGCTAGGCGGTGCTTCACGAATCAGCTTCAACTGCGCTGAAAGCCTGAAATTGCTCCGGTCTTGTCACCGGGGAATTGGCCCATATCTGTGAGCCTGTTCCTTAGTCCTGCATCAAGGGACGTTCGTCCGCGTCCGGCAAATTCGTGGCTCGCTGCCCTGCCGATGGATGTTCGCTTCCGTCAACCTGTCTACTAACCCTTAGGTGATTAATGCGCGATCCGGTGGAAACCTACATGAACCTCGTGCCGATGGTGGTCGAGCAGACTAACCGCGGCGAGCGCGCCTACGACATTTTTTCGCGCCTGCTGAAAGAGCGCATCATCTTCGTGACCGGACCGGTCGAGGATGGCATGTCGACGCTAACCGTCGCGCAGTTGTTGTTCCTCGAGGCCGAGAATCCGAAGAAGGAAATCTCGATGTACATCAATTCGCCCGGCGGGGTGGTTACGTCCGGCCTTGCGATCTACGACACCATGCAATTCATCCGGCCGCCGGTATCGACGCTTTGCACCGGGCAGGCCGCATCGATGGGCTCGCTTTTGCTCGCGGCCGGCCATAAGGACATGCGCTTCTCATTGCCGAATTCGCGCATCATGGTGCACCAACCCTCCGGCGGTTTTCAGGGCCAGGCGACCGATATCATGCTGCATGCGCAGGAGATTTTGAATCTCAAGAAGAGGCTCAATGAAATCTACGTCAAGCACACCGGCCAGACCTTTAAAGCGATCGAGGATGCGCTGGAGCGCGACAAGTTCCTTACCGCCGAGATGGCCCGCGATTTCGGTATTGTGGACAAGGTGATCGACAAGCGGTCGGAGGACCCGGCCGTGAAGACCCCCTAAGGCAAGCGGCGGGCGAACGGCCGCCGCGACCGGCGATTCAGGCCGCCAACGCCACTTTGAGGCCTCGTTAGGGCCGAAAGTTCCACTTTCGTGCCGGTCCGGTAGCGTGGCAATCCCGCAACGCCCGGCCGATTTCGGCATCTCTTGCTCGCATAGACGACGCAAATCACGGTATTGTCACGGGTATCCGATGCGCGGCCGATTAGGGAATTCTTGATAGTCGGGTGTCAGCATGGTTGGCTACGTCGGATCGGTTATGATCGTGGGGGATTCGAGTTAGCTACGATTCGTGGCATCATCTGGAGCTTAAGGCCTTTTTTGGTACGGATTTTGCTCTATCTAGATTCTGGGCCGGCAAGTGCCGGCACGGGGCGATCGGGCGGACGGGATCGAACGGCGGACGGAGACGAGAATGAGTAAAGTCGGCACGAGCGACTCCAAGAACACACTTTATTGCTCGTTCTGCGGCAAGAGCCAGCATGAAGTCCGCAAACTGATCGCGGGGCCCACCGTATTCATCTGCGACGAATGCGTTGAGTTGTGCATGGATATCATTCGCGAGGAGAACAAATCCTCGCTGGTGAAGTCGCGCGACGGCATTCCGACCCCGAAGGAAATCTGCAAGGTCCTCGACGACTATGTCATCGGCCAGAGCCACGCCAAGAAGGTGCTGTCGGTCGCCGTCCACAATCACTACAAGCGGCTCAATCACCAGACCAAGCATAACGACGTCGAGCTTGCGAAGTCGAACATCCTGCTGATCGGTCCGACCGGTTCGGGCAAGACGTTGCTGGCGCAGACGTTGGCCCGGATTCTCGATGTGCCGTTCACGATGGCGGATGCGACGACGTTGACCGAAGCCGGCTATGTCGGCGAGGACGTCGAAAACATCATCCTGAAGCTGCTGCAGTCGGCCGACTACAATGTCGAGCGGGCGCAGCGCGGCATCGTGTATATCGACGAGATCGACAAGATCAGCCGTAAATCCGACAACCCGTCGATCACGCGGGACGTGTCGGGCGAGGGCGTGCAGCAGGCGCTTCTCAAGATCATGGAAGGCACGGTTGCCTCGGTTCCTCCGCAAGGCGGCCGCAAGCATCCGCAGCAGGAGTTCCTGCAGGTCGACACCACGAATATTCTCTTCATTTGCGGCGGTGCGTTCTCCGGCCTGGAAAAGATCATTTCGGCGCGCGGGCGCTCGACCTCGATCGGTTTCGCGGCCCAGGTATTGGCGCCGGAAGATCGCCGCACCGGCGAGATATTCCGTCATGTCGAGCCCGAGGATCTGCTGAAATACGGCTTGATCCCCGAATTCGTGGGGCGCCTGCCGGTGGTCGCCACCCTGGAGGACCTCGACGAAGCTTCGCTCAAGAAGATTTTGACGGACCCGAAGAACGCGCTGGTCAAGCAATATCAGCGGCTGTTCGAGATGGAGAACATCGAGTTGACGTTCGCCGATGAGGCGCTTGGCGCGGTCGCCCGCAAGGCGATCGAACGCAAGACCGGCGCGCGCGGACTTCGTTCAATTCTCGAGAGCATCCTGCTTGAAACCATGTTCGATTTGCCGGGCCTGGAAGGCGTCGAAGAGGTCGTGATCTCGCGTGAGGTGGTGGAGGGGACCGCTCGCCCGCTCTACATCTACGCCGATCGTTCCGACCGCGCCGTCGAAAGCAGCGCCAGCGCCTGATCCGGTCTGCGAGGGCGGGTGAGCATCCAAAAGAGACGGCTGCCGAGCCCTTCGGCGGCCGTATCTGCGCAGGTCATGGCCTCGCGTTTGGCCCCGATCGGCGGGCGTTTTCCAGCGACTTGACACCCCCATGGTCGATAGCCACCTAATGCTATCGGCGATGAAAATCTGGCATAAGATTCGCTGTAACAACGATCCGGAGAGGCAGGCTGAAGACGCGGCCATGCGATCCCGGAACATCTCGGCACCTTGTGGCGGTTGCGCGAATGGCGGGCCGCGGGCAAGGGGGCACAACAAAAGGAATAGGCCATGACCACTCCGAAACCCAGGCCATCTATCGTTCACGGCGAAAGCCATTCTTATCCGGTGCTGCCGCTTCGCGACATCGTCGTTTTCCCGCACATGATCGTGCCGCTGTTCGTCGGCCGCGAGAAATCGATCCGCGCGCTCGAAGAGGTCATGAAGAATGACGCCTTGATCATGCTGGCGACGCAGAAGAACGCGTCGGACGACGATCCGAGCCCGGACTCGATCTATGAGACCGGTACGCTCGCCAGCGTGTTGCAGCTGCTCAAATTGCCCGACGGCACCGTGAAGGTTCTGGTGGAAGGGCTCGAGCGCGCCCGCGTGCAAAAGTATACCGATCGGGCCGAATATTACGAGGCCACCGCAATCGCGCTCGCCGACACCGACGCTGCCTCTGTCGAGGCGGAAGCTCTGGCGCGCTCGGTCGTTTCCGACTTCGAAAGCTATGTGAAACTGAACAAGAAAATCTCCGCCGAAGTCGTCGGCGTGGTTCAGGCGATCACGGATTTCGCCAAGCTCGGCGACACCGTCGCCTCGCATCTCGCCGTCAAGATCGCCGACCGCCAGGCGATCCTGGAGACGCTGTCGGTCACGGCGCGCCTTGAGAAGGTGCTCGGATTGATGGAAAGCGAAATCTCGGTGCTGCAGGTCGAGAAGCGGATCCGCTCGCGCGTCAAGCGCCAGATGGAGAAGACCCAGCGCGAATATTATCTCAACGAGCAGATGAAGGCGATCCAGAAGGAGCTCGGCGACGACGAAGGCCGCGACGAACTCGCCGACCTCGAAGAGAAAATTGCCAAGACGAAGCTCTCCAAGGAAGCGCGGGAGAAGGCGCAGCATGAGCTGAAGAAGCTGCGTCAGATGTCGCCGATGTCAGCCGAGGCGACCGTCGTGCGCAACTACCTCGACTGGCTGTTGTCGATACCGTGGAACAAGAAGTCCAAGGTCAAGAAGGATCTGGTCGCAGCCCAGACCACGCTCGACAACGATCACTATGGACTGGAGAAGGTCAAGGATCGCATCGTTGAGTATCTGGCTGTACAGTCGCGTGCCAACAAGCTGACCGGACCGATCCTGTGCCTGGTCGGCCCTCCCGGCGTCGGCAAGACCTCGCTCGGCAAGTCGATCGCGAAGGCGACGGGACGCGAATTCGTGCGCGTGTCGCTCGGCGGCGTGCGTGATGAAGCCGAGATCCGCGGACACCGCCGCACCTATATCGGCTCGATGCCCGGCAAGATCATCCAGTCGATGCGGAAGGCGAAGACCTCGAATCCGCTGTTCCTGCTCGACGAGATCGACAAGATGGGCGCCGACTTCCGCGGCGATCCGTCATCGGCTTTGCTCGAGGTCCTCGACCCCGAACAGAATTCGACCTTCAACGATCACTATCTGGAGGTCGATTATGACCTCTCCAACGTGATGTTCATCACGACCGCGAATACGCTGAATATTCCCGGACCGCTGATGGACCGCATGGAGATCATCCGGATCGCCGGCTACACCGAGAACGAAAAGGTCGAGATTGCCCGCAAGCATCTGATCCCGAACGCGATCGCCAAGCACGGCCTGGATTCCAAGGAATGGTCGATCGATGACGACGCGTTGTTGCTGATGATCCGGCGTTACACCCGCGAAGCGGGCGTGCGTAATCTGGAGCGTGAGCTTTCGACACTCGCCCGCAAGGCGGTGAAGGAGCTGATGATCTCCAAGAAGAAGTCGGTGAAGGTGACCGAGAAGTCGCTCGAGGAGTTTCTCGGGGTGCCGAAGTTCCGCTATGGCGAGATCGAGAGCGACGATCAGGTCGGCATTGTCACCGGTCTGGCGTGGACCGATGTCGGTGGCGAGCTGCTCACCATCGAAGGCGTCATGATGCCGGGCAAGGGCAAGATGACGGTCACCGGCAACCTGCGCGATGTGATGAAGGAGTCGATTTCGGCGGCGGCATCCTATGTCCGCTCGCGTGCGGTCGGCTTCGGGATTGAGCCGCCTTTGTTCGACCGGCGCGACATCCACGTCCACGTGCCCGAGGGGGCGACCCCGAAGGACGGGCCGTCAGCGGGTGTTGCGATGGCGACCGCGATTGTTTCCATCATGACCGGCATTGCGGTCCGGCACGATGTCGCCATGACCGGCGAAATCACGCTGCGCGGTCGGGTGTTGCCGATCGGCGGCTTGAAGGAGAAGCTGCTGGCCGCGGCACGCGGCGGCATCAAGACGGTGCTGATCCCCGAGGACAACGCCAAGGATCTCACGGAGATTTCCGATGCGATCAAGGGCGGCATGAACATCATCCCGGTCGCTCGCCTCGACGACGTGATCTCCAAGGCCTTGGTGCGGCCGCCGGTGCCTATTGTCTGGGAAGAGGACACCAAGGTACCAGTCAAGCCCGATGCCACGGACGAAGCGGCGGGCGGCCTGACGGCACACTGAGTCTGCGAATAGTGTGACAAAAGCGGCGTCCTGATCGGGACGCCGCTTTTTTATGGGGCGCTGGGTGACTTGCGCCTGAAGGCCCTGCGGCGCTAAACAGAAGGCGAGGGCGGCTAGCTCAGCTGGTTAGAGCATCTCGTTTACACCGAGAGGGTCGGGAGTTCGAATCTCTCGCCGCCTACCATTCGGCGCAGCGTGACCCGCAGCGGGTCATTCGCGATGCCACTTGCGCAATGTCACTTGCAGTTATTTCAGAAGCCGCAAAAGGGCCCGGCCAGCCTTGCTGTTCAATTCCTTGGCGTCCAGCGTCCCGTCATTATCCCGGTCGGCCGCTTTGAAGCGCTGCTCGACGACGGCGAGATACTCATCCTTCGAGAGGGTTCCGTCATGATCGGGGTCGGCGGTGGCGAGTTCCGCCGCTGACAATCGCCGGGTCAATTCATGCTTGTCCAGCGTGCCGTCATGGTCGCGGTCCAGCTTGTCGAACGCTGCGGAACCCGCTTTCTGCGCTTCCGCCAAGTCTACGGTGCCATCATTGTCGGTATCGAATATGACGTGGTGCGATTTCGCCAGAGCGGGCAATCCGGCGGCGAGCAGCGTCCCGACCGTCAGTGAAAAAACCATCGTACGGCGCGTTATCATGGTGCGACCTTTCCGGGTTCTTGTTTGCACGCAGCGAGAACTGCGCCAGCAAGCGCGAATTGCTCGCCTCGATTCGGTGGAGATAAGGATATTGAATCTCGCCGTCAACGCAGGGTGGATGCTGGTCGTGTGATCGCAGCGAACGTGAACCATCGAGCATGCCGGCGTTTCTGATCGCATCCATCACCCGTATCGGATATCGTCAATCACGAGAAAGACTTCGAAGAATAATTTGGAAAATAACGTCGGGGAACTGCGCACATGGAAGCACCGACAGGCCACGATCTGAACGCGGACCAGATCGCCTATTGGAACGGCCCGGGCGGCCAGCGCTGGGCCGACCGGCAGCAATCCCAGGACATCTTGCTGGCGCCGGTCGCCGATCTCCTGATCGACCGTGCCCGGCCCGCGGCGGGCGAGCGGATTATCGACGTCGGCTGCGGCAGCGGCGCCACCTCGATCGCGCTGGCGCAGAAGGTCGGGCCGACGGGGCATGTGATGGGGATCGACATTTCCGGCCCGATGCTGGCGCGCGCCCGCGACGTCGCCCCAGCTGGGCTGCCGGTCGAGTTCGTGCTGGCCGACGCCACCGTCTATCCGTTCGCGCCGGACAGCTTTGATCTTTTGGCCTCGCGTTTCGGCGTGATGTTCTTTGCCGAGCCGGCACGCTCCTTCGCCAATCTGCGCCGGGGATTGAAGCGAACGGGCCGGCTGGCCTTCGCCTGCTGGCGGGAGCCGCGCAAAAATCCGTTCTTCATGGTTGCGCTGCAGGCCGTCTACAAGCACGTCCCCAAGCTGCCGCAGCAGGGGCCCGAAGACCCCGGTCCGTTCGCATTCGCCTCCGAGGCACGCGTGCAGCGCATCCTGGGCGAGGCCGGATGCACCGGCGTCGCCATGGAGCCGTGCAATTTGTCGCTGGATATAGCGATCGGGCGCGGGCTCGATACCGCGGTCAAAAGCGCGCTGGACATCGGACCGGCCGCCCGTGCGCTCGCCGAACAGTCGCCGGAAGTGATCGCTGCCGCCACCGTCTCGATACGCGAGGCGCTGACGCCGTTTCTCAAGGGCCAGTCAGTGCCGCTTCCCGCCGCGATCTGGATTGTGACGGCGCGGGCCGGCTAGCCACGCTATCTCTTGTGTATGTGGATGGTGTGAGGCCCATTCCCTACGGTGCATGGGGTTGTTTTCGCAGTTTTATGTCCACCCCCCGCCGAAGAGCCTAAGCCCGCTCTTCCCAGATCATCGCGAGATGAACGATGGTCTGCGCGGCTCTCTCCATGTCCTGCACGCTGACCCATTCCAGCCGCGAGTGGAACGCATGCTCGCCGGCGAAAATGTTGGGGCAGGGCAATCCCATGAACGATAGTCGCGAGCCGTCCGTGCCGCCGCGGATGGAGGTCTTGACCGGCTCGAGGCCGGCGCGGCGGATCGCCTCCATCGCGTTGTCGATGATCTCAGGATGGCGGTCGATCACCTGCTTCATGTTGCGGTACTGTTGTTTGATCTCCAGCCGGTACGATGATCGCGGAAAGTCCTTCATCACGTCTTTGACGATGCTTTCCAGCAGGGCTTCCTTCTCTTGCAATCCCTGATCGGTGAAATCGCGCACGATGAAATTGAGCGTCGTTTGCTCCAGCGCGCCCGAGATGGCGATCGGATGCAGGAATCCCTGCTTGCCCTCGGTGGTTTCCGGTGAACAGGTTTGCTTCGGGAGGCGATCGACGATGGCGGCAGCGATCTTGATGGCGTGCTCCATTTTGCCTTTGGCAAAGCCGGGATGGGTGCTCACGCCTTCGATGGTAATGGTGGCGGCATCGGCCGAGAATGTTTCGTCCTCGATATTGCCGGCGGTTTCACCGTCGATGGTGTAGGCAAAATCGGCACCGAGTTTCTTTAGATCGACCTTGTCGACGCCGCGGCCGATCTCCTCGTCCGGCGTGAACAGGATCTTGATCGCGCCATGTTTGATCTGCGGATTGTCGATCAGGAAAGCCGTCGCATCCATGATTTCGGCAAGCCCGGCCTTATTGTCGGCGCCGAGCAGCGTGGTGCCATCCGACGTGACGATGTCGTTGCCGATCTGATCGAGAAGCGCAGGATAATCCGCGACCCGGATGATCTGGGTGGGATCACCCGGCAACACGATGTCGTCGCCCCGATAATTTTTGACGATTTGCGGTTTGACGTCCTTGCCGCTGCAGTCCGGCGAAGTGTCCATATGCGAGCAGAAGCAAATGGCGGGAACCCGCTTGTCCGTATTGGCCGGGATGGTCGCATAGACGTAGCCGTGTTCGTCGAGATGGGCATCGCGGATTCCCATCGCCTGGAGCTCGCCGGCAAGCAGGCGGCCCAGGTCTTTTTGCTTTTCGGTAGATGGGCAGGTCGGGGAGGCTGGGTCGGATTGGGTATCGATCACCACATAGCGCAGAAAGCGCTCGGTCACGGTATGGGTGAACCCAAGGTTCGAAGTCACAGCCGGAACCACGTCAAGAAACGAACAACAACAGGATAGTCATACCACAAATCTAGCGTCATCCCGGGGGCCACGTAAACCACTCCGGAATGACGCAAAGTCAAAATGGATACGCGTCGGATCAGACGGCTTCCTTGAGTTCCTTGGCCGCGCGGAAGGCAACCTTCTTGCTCGCCTTGATGTGAATGGCTTCGCCGGTGGCAGGGTTGCGGCCCATGCGGGCGGCGCGCTTGCGCACCTGCAGGATGCCGAGACCGACGATGCGGATGCGTTCGCCCCTCTTGAGGTGCTTGGTGATCCGGCCGACCAGGTCGTTGAGAATGGCTTCAGCCTGCTTCTTGGACAACTCTTGCTCGTCGGCGATTGCTGCTGCGAGATGCTTCAGCGTAATGGTGGTCGGGGTCGCTGCTTTCTTCGCCATATTTGGCCCTCCTCGTTGTTGATGGCTTGGGAAACTAAGACGTATCAGGCCTTAAATGATTCGGGGGCCGGCTGACTACGCTGTTTTGCCTGTAAACAGCCCATAATTTGCATCGACGTCCCAAAAACGCCCGACTGGCAAGGGGATTCGCAACAACCTTGACTAAGACGGGGCGCGCCTTTAAGTCCTCACCTCTGTGCGGACCAGATTACGGAATCCGCGGGAGTAGCTCAGTTGGTTAGAGCGCCGCCCTGTCACGGCGGAGGCCGCGGGTTCGAGTCCCGTCTCTCGCGCCATATTTTCAAGCACTTAGCATCCCATTTTCGACGGCGATTCGGCTCCGGTCACTTTTTGATCCGGTATTTCGCGGATGTGCCGATAATGGGTCAAGGCGGAAGGCTGCCGAAGCAGATCGTCGGCACCGGCGCCGCCGGCATCAAGTGGCTTTCTCGGAAAGCCACTTCCTGATTTGTGACGGCCCGACAACTCGCTTTGGCACAGCGGGATTTATGGTTCCCGCACTGACATCGATGCCCGCTTCAATCTTGGCCGCGGCGAATTTCTTGGCGTCGCTCTCACTCGTGAAGGATTGCGAACGGCGGGAATAGTATCCGGTCTTTTCTCTGTGCGGAATATAAACCGAAACGTACCAGGTATTCGGGGGCTTCTTGACGACCACGCGCTGCTATCTCCCGACCGATGTTGGTCGTGAACTTTGTCGCGACAGTTCGGCGGTCAGTTCATCAGCAGGTTCACTAGGACTAGCGGACCAGCGACGTGTCGGAACTGGTCACGGTCACCTGCTTACCGGCTTTAATGACATGCGCGGTTTGGGCGTAATCCGAATTGGTACGAGCGGATATGCCGAAGCCGGCCACCGCGATGCCCGCCACCAGAGCGACAACCACAATCTTCAGGTGCGTCGAACGATCTGCCGAGTGAATGGAGTGGTTCATGCGAGCCTCCTGGCGTCTTTGCCGCCGCGTTATTGGCGACAGAGTTACCTCGCACTTGTTTCAGGAGGGTTTCGCGGGTTCCCGAAAATGGTTTCGTCGGCATGGCGGGGGCCTTTTTGGCGCCCGGCGGATAGCGGGATCAGTGCCACTGAAGAAATTGGCGGGCTACGACGCCCGCTCGATATCCGCGCGAATGGACCTCGCCGCCCAGACGAACAATAGCGCGCCGAGCGTGGTCGTGACCGCGGCCGACAGCAGCGAATAACGCACGGCATTGGCGCCGTAGTCATTCTTGAGCGCGTCGTTGATCATCCCGACCGCCAGCGGGCCGACGCCCTGTCCGAAACAGGTTGCGGTCAACAGGATGACCGCGGAGGCGAGGGCGCGCATGCTGGGCCGGGCGACGGTTTGTGCGATGGCGAAGACCGGCCCGAGATGGAAGCCGACCAGAAACGAGGTCAGCGCCAATGCGGCGACCATGATCGTGAAGTCCGACGTCAGCATGCACACCGCGAACACCGGCCCTGCCAGGCCTGAGGTGATCGCTGGGGCCCATAGCTTCCAGCGATCGTCGCTACGGCTGATGCGCGCCACCACCAGACCGCCGGCGAGCGTGCCCGCCATCCCGAACAGGCCTTTGAAGGTGCCGGCATAGGTTCCGATTTCAGTGCTGCTCAGATGATGCACGCGGGCCAAAAACGGCGGGATCCAGGCCGCCGTGGCATAGTTGGTATAGGTCGTCAGGCAAAAGCCGATCAACACGATGACAAAGCTCCGTTGCGAGGCGAGAAAGCCAAGCGTCGGTCCGATCGGCTCGGGACTAAAGGTTTCCGCCATCGCGCCTCGCCCTGGTTCCGGGACCGTCAGCCACAAGATTGCTGCAAGCGCGATGCCGGGCAGTCCGGCCGAGAAGAACGCCATGCGCCAGCCATAGTGCTGGTTGACCCAACCGCCGATCAGATAGCCGAGGAAGACTCCCAGATAGGTCCCGATGGCGTAGACGCCGAGCGCGCGCGGGCGCTCGTTCTTGCTGAAGAGATCGGCGACCATCGATTGCGATGCCGGCGTACCGGCGGACTCGCCGATGCCGACGCCGATCCGCGCCAGCGCCAGCGCCGCTACGCTCTGCGCCATGCCGCACAGCACCGTCATTGCGCTCCAGAACGCAAACGCGAGCGCCACGATGTTGCGCCGGTTAAGCCGATCGGCGAGGCGCGCGATCGGGATCCCAAGCAGCGAATAGAACAGCACGAAGCCGAACCCCGCGAGCAGCCCCATCGTGGTATCGCTGAGCGCGAATTCCTTTTTGATCGGCTCGATCAGAACGTTGAAGATAGTGCGGTCGAGAAAATTCAGGGCGTAGATGACAGTAAGCAGCGCCAGCAGGTAGTATCGTCGGCTGGACGGCCGTGCGGCAGCCTGCGCGGCCACTTGCGGCGCGAAATCGACCATGGTTTCCCCCTGATATTCTTTTTGGAGCGACAGGCCGCCTCTCACGCTTCGCGAATGTAGTTCCCGGCTTCGAATTCGACCGGCGGCGCGTTTTGGTCGAACGAGACGCCGGCCGGATCGTTGCCTTTCGCCATGGCATCGAGTTGATCGGTCAGCATCCGCCGGATCATCAGGATGCCGCGGTCGCTCTGGCCGAAATGCTCCTCGGAATGCACGGTCATCGGTCCCTGGCCGACCTGCGCCTCGTAATCGCCGGGGAATTGCTGGTGTTCCTGCTCGGTCATGTCCCACCAGAACTTGTCGTTGAATTTCGAGCGCATCCGCCCGATATCGCCGCGCCGCTTCACCCGGCCGGCGACGTAGATACGGAACGAGGTGTCGTCGATCGGCAGCGTCCAGCCGATCGATTCGACAGGCGCGAATTGGGCGACCCGCGGATTGGGCACCACGCGCAGGGTAGGCAGCGCCGCTTCCGTTACCCGATAAAACACCCGGCCATCGTCCTGGCGGCGGATCGAGCGGACCGTGACGCCGCGCGGCGACATCTCGAATTTCACCTCGGGCATCGAAGCCATCAGGTTGGTGAATTGGGGACCGCTGAACGATCCGTGCAGCACGGGGACGTGATAGGGATCGACCACGTTCTCGAAATGCTGCAGCCAGTTGCAGGGGATGATGGCCGGCCCGCCGCCGCCGATCGAGGTATCGTCCGCCTCGACGAACTCGCCGTCGTCCATCTTCTCCAGCGCCTGGTAGCGGGGCAGCACCGGTTTCTTCTCGGCCGGCCCCATATAGGCGAAGATCAGCCCGTAGAGTTCCTGAACCGGGTACCAGGGCTGGCGAACCTTGTCCTTGAACAGACCGCCATCCGGCTCGCAGGGCTGCTCCAGGCAGTGGCCCTCGGTGTCGAACTTCCAGCCGTGATAGCAGCAGCGGATGCCGTCCTCCTCGACCTTGCCGTAATAGAGCGTGGTGCCGCGGTGGCAGCAGCGCGCATGCAGCAGGCCTGCCCGGCCATGCCTGTCGCGGAACAGGATGAGGTCCTCGCCGAGCGCACGGACCTTCCGTGGAACATCGGTGGCGTCGCCCGCAAGGCCGATCGGGTGCCAATAGCGCCGAAGCAGTTCCCCCATCGGCGTGCTGCGGCCGACTTCAGTCAGTTCCGTCCGAGTCGCCGACGGCTTCATGGCGTAGGCGGTGCCGAGATCGCGATCCCGCTGGCTGATGTTCATCACCGCTTCCTCCCTGCACGACACGGCCTTGGCGGCCATTGTTTTCGATCTCGGTGAACTGAACGCGAGATCGATGACAGTGTCAACGATTCAAAAAACCTTGGCATCAGAAGGTTTTATTGGCAAAACTTGGTTATGAACCAGAAGTCCATGAACCGGAAACCGAGCGGAGTGATCGTGCCTCAGGCGGATCCCGATAAGGGTGATCAGCTTGCGCCCATCACGGCGATGCTGTCGTCGCGGCTGATCGTGCTCGCCAATCTGCTCAAGCGCGGGGCGCTCCTGCGCTACAAGCGTCTGGCGGGCCTTTCTTCTGTAGAGTTCGGGCTGGTGGCGTCACTCGGGCGTCGGCCACCGATGAGTGTGGTCAGGCTGGCCGAGGCGGTTGGTATGGACAAGGGACAGATCAGCCGGGCGCTGGCCGGGCTGGTATCCCGCAAGCTGGTTTCCCGAGCGGTCAATCCCCGGGACAACCGGGAAGTGCTGGTCTGCCTTACCCGGAGCGGTCTGGTCGCCCATGATGCGATGGTGGCGGGGGCACTGGAACGCAATCAGCGTTTGTTGAAAGAACTGGGCAAGGAGGAGGTGGCGGTGTTGCTGGGACATGTCGATCGTCTGACCGATACCGCGGCCAGAATGCTCGACGCGGAAAAAAGACGTGAACGGACCTGAAGTCCATCGCCCTAAATTCAGGCGGGCGGGATAGCTCAGAGGTGTCAAAATAGCTTGTCTTGCGCCGCTTGTTGCGCTGCGCTAAGCCTCAGATTAATTCCAATGTAACGAATCTGCGGGTGTCCGAAACCGCAGGAAAAGGCAGCGCCGATGACGGGCATCTTGCAGAACTATCTTCCACTCGTCGTGTTTATCGGGGTCGCGGCCCTGATCGGCCTGGTCCTCTTGATCGCCCCTTTTCTGGTCGCCTTCCAGCAGCCCGATCCGGAGAAGCTTTCGGCATATGAATGCGGATTCAACGCTTTTGACGACGCCCGGATGAAGTTCGACGTCCGGTTCTATCTGGTGGCGATCCTCTTCATTATTTTCGACCTTGAAGTGGCCTTCCTTTTCCCCTGGGCGGTGGCGTTCGGGAAACTGGGTGCGACCGGCTTCTGGTCGATGCTGGTTTTCCTTGCCGTCCTCACCGTCGGCTTTGCCTATGAATGGAAGAAAGGCGCGCTCGAATGGGATTGAGTCCCGCTCCCGCAACACCCGGGTTCGCGCCGGCGGTCGCCCCGGCCGCGACCGGCATTATTGATCCGCGCACCGGCCAGCCGGTCGGCGCCAATGATCCTTACTTTCGCGAGGTCAATCACGAGCTGTCCGACAAGGGTTTTTTCGTTGCCGCGACCGACGACCTGATCACCTGGGCGCGCACCGGTTCGCTGATGTGGATGACATTCGGTCTGGCCTGCTGCGCGGTCGAGATGATGCAGATGTCGATGCCGCGCTATGACGCCGAGCGGTTCGGTTTTGCGCCGCGCGCTTCTCCGCGGCAGTCCGACGTCATGATCGTCGCGGGCACGCTGACCAACAAGATGGCCCCCGCGCTTCGCAAGGTCTACGACCAGATGCCGGAGCCGCGCTACGTGATCTCGATGGGGTCATGTGCCAATGGCGGCGGCTACTATCACTATTCGTACTCTGTGGTACGCGGCTGCGATCGTATCGTGCCGATCGACATCTACGTGCCCGGCTGCCCCCCGACGGCCGAAGCGCTGCTTTACGGCGTGATGTTGCTGCAGAAGAAAATCCGGCGCACCGGAACCATCGAACGCTAAGGTTTTTGGAATGGATGACGGCAGGCTCGACGCCCTGGGGCAGACCATTGTTAGCGCGCTCGCGGGTGCGGC
The DNA here is from genome assembly GCA_963813165.1 of uncultured Pseudomonadota bacterium. GTDB lineage: Bacteria > Pseudomonadota > Alphaproteobacteria > Rhizobiales > Xanthobacteraceae > Bradyrhizobium. The sequence goes on from CAWEYJ010000015.1 coordinate 266,825, forward strand.
GACCGGTCATTCAATCGCGTTCAACCAGCTCACGGTGAGTGTGCAGGCCGACAAGATCGTCGATGTCGTCAAATTCCTGCGCGACGATCCTTCCTGCCGCTTCGCCAGCCTGATCGATGTGACAGCGGTGGATTATCCCGGCCGTGAGAAGCGCTTCGACGTGGTCTACCACTTGCTGTCGCCGACGCTGAATGCGCGCATCCGTCTGCGCGCGGAAGCGGGCGAGACAACCCAGGTGCCGTCGATCATCGAGGTGTTTCCCGGCGCCGACTGGTTCGAGCGCGAGGCCTATGATCTCTATGGCGTCATCTTCATCGGCCATCCCGACATGCGGCGGCTGCTGACTGACTACGGCTTCGACGGACACCCGTTGCGCAAGGATTTTCCGCTCACCGGCTTTGTCGAGGTGCGCTACGACGATCAGGAGAAGCGGGTGGTCTACGAACCCGTCCGGCTCAATCAGGAATTCCGCAAATTCGATTTCCTCTCGCCTTGGGAAGGCGCGGACTATCCGGTTCTGCCGGGCGACGAGAAGGCGGGGGCCAAGCCGTGATTCAATTCGCCATTCGCCATTCGCCATTTGCTAGTTGCCCCCAAACGGACGCTGCATCATGACCGAAGCCGCACTCCGCAATTTCACCATCAACTTCGGGCCGCAGCATCCGGCCGCCCACGGCGTGCTGCGTCTGGTGCTGGAGCTCGACGGCGAAGTGGTGGCGCGGGTCGATCCGCATATCGGGTTGCTTCATCGCGGTACGGAAAAGCTGATCGAACACAAGACCTATCTGCAGGCGATCCCGTATTTCGACCGGCTCGACTATGTCGCGCCGATGAACCAGGAACACGCGTTCTGTCTCGCCGCGGAAAAACTGCTTGGCATCACCGTGCCGCGCCGGGGGCAATTGATCCGGGTGCTGTACTGCGAGATCGGTCGCATCCTGTCGCATCTTCTTAACGTCACCACGCAAGCGATGGACGTCGGCGCACTGACGCCGCCGCTGTGGGGTTTTGAAGAGCGCGAAAAACTCATGGTGTTTTACGAGCGTGCGTCCGGCTCACGGATGCATGCGGCCTTTTTCAGGATCGGTGGTGTGCACCAGGACCTGCCGCCGAAACTGATCGACGATATCGATGCCTGGTGCGATCCCTTCCTCGGGGTGGTCGCCGATCTCGAGAGATTGCTGACCGGGAACCGTATCTTCAAACAGCGCAACGTCGACATCGGCGTGGTCTCGTTGAAGCAGGCGTGGGAATGGGGTTTTTCCGGCGTGATGGTGCGCGGCTCGGGGGCGGCCTGGGATTTGCGCAAGGCACAGCCTTACGAATGCTACGCCGAAATGGATTTCGACATTCCGATCGGCAAGAACGGCGACTGCTACGATCGCTACTGCATCCGAATGGAAGAAATGCGCCAATCCGTGCGTATCATGAAACAGTGCATCGCCAGGCTGCGCGCCCCGGACGGGCAGGGGCCCGTTGCGGTGGAGGATCACAAGATCTTCCCGCCGCGCCGGGGTCAGATGAAGCGCTCGATGGAGGCCTTGATCCACCATTTCAAACTCTACACCGAAGGCTTCCACGTGCCGGCTGGCGAGGTCTATGTCTCGGTCGAGGCGCCGAAGGGCGAGTTCGGCGTCTATCTGGTCGCCGACGGCAGCAACATGCCTTACAAATGCAAGATTCGCGCGCCGGGTTTTGCGCATCTGCAGGCGATGGATTTCATCTGCAAGGGTCATCTGCTGGCCGACGTGTCGGCCATTCTCGGCTCCCTCGACATCGTGTTCGGTGAGGTCGATCGGTGATCTCGCAGGCGCCGCCCATCCAGTTTGACCGCTCCACCGGTGTGCTTGAGGGCGCAAATGCGTGGGAGCGTCTGGCGGCGTTGGCCTTTTCGTCGGGCTCGAAAGTGTCATCGACGTTTTCGCACCGCGGTTACAACAGTTGCGCCAACCTGCTGCGCAAGATGCTGCCCGCGCGCGACATCGCGATCAAACTCAATCCCGATGCGACATTCGCCTTCCCCTATGGCGATGGCTACTGGAGCAAGTTGCTCAACCGTTCGTTCTGTTACGAAGACGAACTGGAATTGCTGTTCCGGGATTCCGTCGCCGTCGATTACACCTTTATCGATTGCGGCGCGAATTTCGGTTACTGGTCGGTGCTGATTTCCAGCGCGCCCTATGGATCGCACAAGGCGATCGCGATCGAGCCATCATCGCAGAATTTCGCCAAGCTCAAGAACAACGCCGAAATCAACGGCAACCGCTTTGAGGCGATCAAGTGCGCGATCGGCGCCAGCAAGGGCACCGCGCGGCTGTCCGGTACCAAGCACGAGGCGCTCAGCATCGCCGGCGATGCGGAGAGCGGCGGCGAGGACGTGCCGGTCATCGCGCTCGACGACCTGCTGGCCGAAGGCAAGATTTCGGCGAACGGAAAATACCTGATCAAGCTCGACGTTGAAGGCGTCGAGATCGAAGCCATCAAAGGTGGTGCGCGGCTGTTGCAAGGGGATATTATCTTGTTGTGCGAGGAGCACGGCAACGATCCCAACCATACCGTGTCGCGCTACATCCTCGAACAGACGCCGCTCAAGCTGATCGTCTATGACCCGCGCAGCCGGTGCCTCGAAACCGTGACCGAAGTTTCGATACTCGACCGCATCAAGGTTTCATCCCACGTCGGTTATAACGTATTCGGCACCGCGAGCGCATTCTGGCAAAGCCGAATTCAAGCCTTGAACGCGAACACCGCACGTCGCGCGCAATGAGAGACTGAAAGAAGAGACCGAAAGACATGGCCGTCCGCCGCCTCGCACCAAAGGAACTGCAACCCACGAACTTCACGTTCTCGGCGGAAAACCTCGCTTGGGCGAAGGCGCAGATCGCCAAATATCCGGAGGGCCGCCAGGCATCGGCGGCGATCGCCATCCTGTGGCGGGTGCAGGAACAGCATGACGGCTGGATATCGGAAGCGGCGATCCGCGCGGTCGCCGACTTGCTCGGGATGCCCTACATCCGCATGCTGGAGATCGCGACCTTCTACACGATGTTCCAGCTGCAGCCGGTCGGTAAGAAGGCCCACGTCCAGGTCTGCGGCACTACACCGTGCCGGTTGCGCGGCGCTGCCGACATCATCGAAGTGTGCCAGAGCCGCATTCATCACGAACCCTTTCATCTGTCCAAGGACGGCAATTTCAGCTGGGAAGAAGTCGAATGCCTTGGCGCCTGCGTGAACGCGCCGATGGTGCTGATCTGGAAGGACACGTACGAAGATCTGACCAAGGAGAACTTCGGCAAGGTGCTGGATGGCTTCGCCTCCGGCAACCTTCCGAAGCCCGGGCCGCAGAACGACCGTCAGTTCTCGGCACCGATTGGCGGGCCGACGACGCTGAAGGAAAGCACATGAAGCTTGATCACACGCGGGGAACGGCCGGGCCGGGGAGCGGTGCTGCGATGAAGCATTGGCGCTATATCGCTCTGCACGCCGTGATGGCCGGTGCATTCATTTTCCTGCTGCAGCGCTACGCGCTGGAAGCGTCGCTTGATACCAGCCTGTTGTGGACGCTGGCCTTCGGCGGATGCGCCGCCGGGCTAGCCTTCATGCAGTCCAATCGCTGATCCGAGGAAGCTTCAAGTCATGCTTGACGACAAGGACCGCATCTTCCGCAATCTCTACGGCCTTCAGGATTGGGGCATCGAGGGCGCGCGCCGCCGCGGCGCCTGGGACGGCACCAAGGCGATCATCGACAAGGGCCGCGACTGGATCATCAACGAGATGAAGGCCTCCGGCCTGCGCGGCCGCGGTGGGGCGGGTTTTCCGACCGGACTGAAATGGTCGTTCATGCCGAAGGAATCGACCGACGGCCGGCCGAGTTATCTGGTGGTCAATGCCGACGAGTCCGAGCCAGGCACCTGCAAGGACCGCGAGATCATGCGGCATGATCCGCATCTTCTGATCGAGGGCTGCCTGATCGCGAGCTTCGCGATGGGTGCGCATGCCTGCTACATCTACGTGCGCGGCGAATTTATCCGGGAACGCGAGCACCTGCAGGCCGCGGTCGATCAGGCCTATGAGGCCAAGCTGATCGGCAAGGACAACATCAACGGCTGGCCGTTCGACCTTTATGTGACCCATGGCGCGGGCGCCTATATCTGCGGCGAGGAGACCGCGCTACTGGAAAGCCTCGAGGGCAAGAAGGGCATGCCGCGGTTGAAACCGCCGTTCCCGGCCAATGTCGGTCTCTACGGCTGCCCGACCACCGTCAACAACGTCGAGTCGATTGCGGTCGCGCCGGATATCCTGAGGCGCGGGGCGGCGTGGTTTGCCGGTATCGGCCGGCCCAACAATGTCGGCACCAAGCTGTTCTGCATCTCCGGTCATGTCGAGCGGCCCTGCAACGTCGAAGAGGCGATGGGGATTCCGTTCCGCGAACTGATCGAGCGTCATTGCGGCGGTATCCGCGGTGGCTGGGATAATCTCAAGGCGGTGATTCCCGGCGGCTCTTCGGTGCGGATGGTGCCGGCCGAACAGATCATCGATACGCCGATGGATTTCGACAGCCTCGGAAAACTCCGCTCCGGCCTCGGCACCGCCGCGGTCATCGTGATGGACAAATCGACCGATCTGATCCGTGCGATTGCGCGGATTTCCTATTTCTACAAGCACGAGAGTTGCGGCCAGTGCACGCCGTGCCGCGAGGGCACCGGGTGGATGTGGCGGGTGCTGACCCGGATGGCCGAGGGCCGCGCCCACAAGCGCGAGATCGACATGCTGCTCGAAGTCACCAAGCAGGTCGAGGGCCACACCATCTGCGCGCTTGGCGACGCGGCGGCGTGGCCGATCCAGGGTCTGATCGCCCATTTCCGTCACGAGATCGAGGAGCGTATCGACGAATATTCGCGCAAGGCGGATATCGATGATGCAGGCATTCTCGATCCCGCGCATATGGTCGCGGCGGAGTAATGACCATGGCGCAACCGGGCATTTTGTGGTGGCAGAAATACGGGACGCTGGCGCAAATGGCGCAGGCGGGCGTAGCCTTGCTCGGCTTTGTGGCGATCCTGTTCCAGATCAATGAAATCCGCGCCAACAATCAGGCGGCCAGCGCGCGGCAGGCGTTTCTCGGTTACACCGACCTGGCGTTCAAGAATCCGAAATTCTCGCAGCCCAACTACGACGCGATCAAGGAGGGCAGCCGCGACGAGCGGGTTCAATATGAGAGTTTTGTCTCTTATTTCCTCTATGCCTGTGAGGAGGCGATCGCGGCGTTTGCCGGCCGGCCCGAATGGCTGGCTTCCTGTAACTACGATCTGAAGCCGCATCTGCCGTTCCTATGCGAGAAGAACAGCATCGAGCCGGCTTATCTGGCGACCTACAGTTCGAACACCCAGCAATGGGTAAAGGCGTCCCTGCAGACCGCCAGCGTCACACCACCGGACTGCAAGCTCGGAAAGACCTAAGGCAATGACCAAACTCATCGTCGATGGCAAAGAGATCGATGTTCCCGCGGAATACACGTTGCTGCAGGCATGCGAGGCGGCGGGTGCTGAAATTCCGCGCTTTTGCTATCATGAACGGTTGTCGATCGCCGGCAATTGCCGGATGTGCCTTGTTGAAGTGAAAGGCGGCCCGAAGCCGGTGGCGAGCTGCGCCTGGGGCGTTCGCGATTGCCGTCCCGGTCCCAAAGGCGAGCCGCCGGAAATCTCGACGCGCTCGCCGATGGTGAAGAAGGCGCGCGAAGGCGTGATGGAGTTCCTGCTGATCAACCATCCGCTGGATTGCCCGATCTGCGACCAGGGCGGCGAGTGCGACCTGCAGGATCAGGCGATGGGTTATGGCGTCGACACCAGCCGCTTTGCCGAAAACAAGCGCGCGGTCGAGGACAAATACCTGGGCGCGCTGGTCAAGACCTCGATGAACCGTTGCATCCAGTGCACGCGCTGCGTCCGCTTCGCCGCCGAGGTTTGCGGCGTGCCCGAGATGGGCGCGACCGGCCGCGGCGAGGACATGGAGATCACCACCTATCTGGAGTCGGCGCTGACCTCGGAACTGCAGGGCAACCTCGTCGATATCTGCCCGGTGGGCGCGCTGACCTCGAAGCCCTATGCATTCGCAGCACGGCCCTGGGAGCTTGGCAAAACCCAGTCGATCGACGTGATGGACGGCGTCGGATCGGCGATCCGGATCGATACCCGCGGCCGCGAGGTGATGCGAATTCTGCCCCGCATCAACGACGCGGTGAATGAGGAGTGGATTTCCGACAAGACCCGCCACGTCGTCGACGGTCTGCGCACGCAGCGGCTCGACCGTCCGTACCTCAGGGAGAATGGCCAGCTCCGCGCGGCGTCTTGGTCCGAAGCGTTCACTGCGATCGCCGCGAAGGCGAGCCGCATCGACGGCAAACGGATCGGCGCGATAGCAGGCGATCTCGCGGCGATCGAGGAGATGTTCGCGCTCAAGGACCTGTTGGCCAAATGCGGCTCGGTCAATCTGGCGCTCCAAAGCGGCGCCGCCTTCAATTCGAGCGCCGGTCGCGCTTCCTACATTTTCAATCCGACCATTGCCGGTATCGAGCAGGCCGACGCGTTGCTGATCATCGGCTCGAACCCGCGCAAGGAAGCCGCCGTGCTCAACGCGCGCATCCGCAAGCGCTGGCGCAGCGGCCAGCTCAAGATCGGGCTGATCGGCGCCAAGGCGGATCTCACTTACGCGTATGACTATCTCGGCGCGGGCACAGATTCGCTCAGTGACCTCGCCGCTGGCAAGCATAGCTTCGCGGATGTGCTGAAGGCTTCGAAAAATCCGATTGTGCTGGTCGGCGCCGGTGTGGCCGCACGGCATGACGGTGCCGCGGTTCTGGCGGCTGCGGCAAAGCTTGCGCTGGATTTCGGCGCGGTCAAGGACGGCTGGAACGGCTTTGGCGTTCTGCACGATACGGCCTCGGGCGTCGGCGCGCTCGATATCGGCTTCGCACCGAATGCAGGCGGGCTGAGCGTGGCCCAGATGACGACGTTCGGGACCCTCGACGTCCTGTTCCTGCTCGGCGCCGATGAGGTCAAGGCCGCCGAGGGCACCTTCGTGGTTTACATCGGCACCCATGGCGACCGTGGTGCGCATCGCGCCGACGTTATCCTGCCGGGCGCCGCTTACACCGAAAAGCAGGCCCTCTATGTCAACACCGAAGGCCGGGTGCAGATGGCCAACCGCGCTGCCTTCCCGCCGGGGGATGCGCGGGAAGACTGGGCGATTATTCGTGCGCTGTCGGAGGTTATGGCCAAGCGGCTCCCTTACGATTCGCTTGCGGCCTTGCGGCAGGCCATCTTCAAGGCCGTGCCACATCTGATGCGCGTCGACCAGATCGAAGCCGGCAACGCCGCCGATCTCAGGACGCTCGCGGGCAAGGGCGGCAGTCTTGAGAAGGCGCCGTTCAAGGCCTCCGTTGAGGATTATTACCTGACCAACCCGATCGCGCGCGCGTCAGCGGTCATGGCGGAATGTTCCCGTCTGGCCTCCGGACAAATGCTGACGGCAGCGGAATGAGCGTGACCTGATGGCTGAATTCTGGACAACCACCCTGTGGCCCCTGATCATCATGATCGCGCAGAGCCTGTTGCTGCTCGTGGTGCTGCTGATCGCGATTGCCTACATTCTTTTGGCCGATCGCAAGATCTGGGCGGCGGTGCAGATCCGGCGCGGACCCAACGTGGTCGGTCCCTGGGGCCTGTTCCAATCCTTTGCCGATCTTTTGAAGTTCGTGCTGAAGGAGCCAATCATTCCCTCCGGCGCCAACAAGGGCGTGTTCCTGCTCGCGCCGCTGGTGAGTTGCGTGCTGGCGCTGGCGGCCTGGGCGGTCATCCCGATGAATCTCGGCTGGGTGATCTCGGACATCAATGTCGGGGTGCTCTATATCTTTGCGATCTCGTCGCTGTCGATCTACGGCATCATCATGGCCGGATGGTCGTCGAACTCGAAATATCCGTTTTTGGCCGCCTTGCGCTCCGCGGCACAAATGGTGAGTTACGAAGTTTCGATCGGCTTCGTCATCATCACGGTCTTGCTTTGCGCGGGCTCGCTCAATCTGTCCGCGGTGGTCGAAGCGCAGAACACCCGCGGTCTCGGAAGCCTGATCGGATTGCCCTGGCTGACATTCCTGAACTGGTACTGGCTGCCGCTGTTTCCGATGTTCGTGGTTTTCTACGTCTCGGCGCTGGCGGAAACCAATCGCCCGCCGTTCGACCTGGTGGAAGCCGAATCCGAACTGGTGGCGGGTTTCATGGTCGAATACGGCTCGACGCCGTACCTGCTGTTCATGCTCGGCGAATACGTCGCGATCACCACGATGTGCGCGATGGCCGCGATCCTGTTCATGGGCGGCTGGCTGCCGCCGGTCGCGCTGCCGCCATTCACCTGGGTGCCCGGGGTGATCTGGTTCGTGCTCAAGGTATTTTTCATGTTCTTCATGTTTGCGATGGCGAAGGCGATCGTGCCGCGCTACCGCTACGACCAGTTGATGCGGCTCGGCTGGAAGGTGTTCCTGCCGCTGTCGCTGGCGATGGTGGTGATCGTCGCCGGCGTGCTGCAATTCGCCGGAATCGCGCCGAAATGAGGTCGCTATGAGTGTCAATGCCAACGCCACAGCCCGCTCGCTTCTGCTGTCCGAATTCGTATCGGCGTTCTTTCTCGCCATGCGCTACTTCTTCAAGCCGAAGCCGACGCTGAACTATCCGTTCGAGAAGGGGCCGATCTCGCCGCGCTTCCGGGGCGAGCATGCCTTGCGCCGCTATCCCAATGGCGAGGAACGCTGCATCGCCTGCAAGCTCTGCGAGGCGATTTGTCCCGCGCAGGCGATCACCATCGAGGCCGGCCCGCGCCGCAACGACGGCACCCGCCGCACCGTGCGCTACGACATCGACATGGTGAAATGCATCTATTGCGGTCTGTGCCAGGAAGCTTGCCCGGTCGATGCCATCGTTGAGGGGCCGAACTTCGAATTCGCGGCCGAGACCCGCGAGGAACTTTACTATGACAAGGCGAAACTTCTCGCCAACGGCGACCGCTGGGAGCGCGAGCTTGCAAAATCCATCGAACTCGATGCGCCGTACCGGTGAGGTGAGGGCATGATCCTCCCCGCACTGTTCTTCTATCTGTTCGCCGGCATCTGCGTCGCATCGGCGGTGATGGTGATTGTGTCGCGCAATCCCGTGCATTCCGTGCTGTTCCTGATCCTGGCATTCGTCAACGCGTCCGGCCTGTTCGTGCTGATGGGCGCGGAATTCCTGGCCATGATCCTGGTGGTGGTCTATGTCGGCGCGGTCGCGGTGCTGTTCCTGTTTGTGATCATGATGCTCGACGTCGATTTCACTGAACTGCGCGAAGGTTTCAGCGACTATTTGCCGATCGGCCTGGTGATCGGTGCGATATTTCTCGCCGAATTGCTGCTGGTCGGAGGCGGCTGGGTCATCAATCCGGGCGCCGTCAAATCGATTACGTCGGCGATCCCGGCCAATGTCAGCAACACCGAGGCGCTCGGCCTCGTGCTCTATACCAAGTACATTCACTACTTCCAGATCGCTGGCATGGTGCTGCTGGTCGCGATGATCGGCGCCATCGTGCTCACCCTGCGCCACAAGGCCAGCGTCAAGCGGCAAAATATCAACGTACAGAATGCGCGCACGCCGCAATTGGCGATGAGCGTGCGCAAGGTAGCGTCGGGGCAGGGCCTGCAGGACGCGGACGCGCCGGAGTGGGTGCAATGACGATCGGTCTCGGACATTATCTTGCGGTCGGTGCAATCCTGTTCACGACGGGCATTCTCGGCATTTTCCTCAACCGGAAAAACATCATCGTCATCCTGATGTCGATCGAACTGATCTTGCTGGCGGTCAATATCAACCTGGTGGCGTTCTCGACCTTCCTCGGCGACATCGTCGGCCAGGTGTTCGCGCTGCTGGTGCTGACGGTGGCTGCAGCCGAAGCCGCGATCGGTCTGGCGGTGCTGGTGGTGTACTTCCGCAACCGCGGCTCGATCGCGGTTGAAGACGTCAATCTGATGAAGGGTTAACGCGTCAATGATCCAGGCAATCGTCTTTCTGCCGCTGATCGGCGCAATACTCGCGGGTCTGATCTCGATATTCGGCGCGCATGCGCGCAATCCGAGCGGCGACACGGTCGAGCATCACAACGATGCGCACGCGTCGGATGCCCATGCCTCAGACGCGCATGACGATCACGCAGCCGACGGTCACGGTCACGACGATCATGTGGTCGAACCGGCGGCGGCGGGATCGCGCGCGGCCGAGTTGATCACCACCGGGCTGTTGCTGGTTGCGGCGGCATTGTCCTGGTTCGCATTCGTCGATGTCGGCTTCATGCATCACGACGTCAGGGTCGCGCTATTCCCGTGGATCACGTCCGGCGATCTGCAGGTCAACTGGTCACTGCGGGTCGATACGCTGACCGCCGTCATGCTGGTCGTGGTCAACACCGTGTCGTCGCTCGTGCATCTCTATTCGATCGGCTACATGGACGAAGACCCGTACCGGCCGCGGTTCTTTGCCTATCTGTCGCTGTTCACCTTCGCGATGCTGATGCTGGTGACCGCGGACAATCTGGTGCAGCTGTTCTTCGGCTGGGAGGGCGTCGGCCTCGCAAGCTATCTCCTGATCGGATTCTGGTACCAGAAGCCGTCCGCAAACGCCGCCGCGATCAAGGCCTTCGTGGTCAATCGCGTAGGCGATTTCGGCTTTGCTCTGGGAATTTTTTCGATCTTCATGCTGATCGGTTCGATCGATTTTGAAACGATCTTCGCAGGTGCGCCGGGCCTGACCGGCAAGACCATCGACTTCTTCGGCTGGCACGCCGATGCGCTGACGCTGACCTGCCTGCTGCTGTTCATGGGCGCGATGGGCAAGTCGGCCCAGTTCCTGCTGCATACCTGGTTGCCGGACGCCATGGAAGGCCCGACACCGGTTTCGGCATTGATCCACGCCGCGACCATGGTCACCGCGGGTGTCTTCATGGTGGCGCGGTTATCGCCGTTGTTTGAGCTCGCGCCGGATGCGCAGGCGGTGGTGATGTTCTTTGGTGCCACGACCGCATTCTTCGCGGCGACCGTCGGCCTTGTGCAGAACGACATCAAGCGCATCGTGGCGTATTCGACCTGTTCGCAGCTCGGCTACATGTTTGTGGCGATGGGGGCGGGAGCCTATTCCGTCGGCATGTTCCATCTGTTCACCCATGCCTTCTTCAAGGCGCTGCTGTTCCTCGGCTCGGGCTCGGTGATCTATGCGATGCACCACGAGCAGGATATCCGCAACATGGGCGGGCTGTGGCGCAAGATTCCCTTCACGTTCTTCGTCATGTGCATCGGCACGCTGGCCTTGACCGGATTTCCATTTTTCGCCGGTTATTTTTCCAAGGATGCGATCATCGAATCCGCTTTCGTCTCGCACAATCCGTTGGCGTTTTATGGCTTCCTGATGACGGTGATCGCGGCAGGACTGACCTCGTTCTACTCCTGGCGGCTGGTGTTCAAGACCTTCTTCGGCGAGCCGCACGACCAGGCGCATTACGAGGCCGCGCATGAAAGTCCGATATGGATGCTGATTCCGATCGGCGTTCTGGCGGCTGGATCAATCTTCGCCGGCTTCCCGTTCAAGGAATTGTTCGCCGGCAACAGCGTGGACGAGTTCTTCCGCGAGTCGTTGAAGATGCATCCACATATCATCGAGGACATGGAAACCATCCCGGAGTGGATAAAGGTCTTGCCGACGGTGTTGATGGCAATCGGCGCCTATGTGTCCTACGTGTTCTATATCCGCCGGCCATATATGCCCGTCGCGCTCGCCCAACAGCACCAGATGCTCTACCAGTTCCTGCTCAACAAATGGTATTTCGACGAGCTGTACGACCTGATCTTTGTCCGTCCCACCAAGTGGCTCGGTCGCTTTCTCTGGAAGTACGGCGACGGCTATATAATCGACGGCTTCGGCCCCGACGGGGTGTCGGCGCGGGTGCTTGACGTTACCCGCAACGTCGTCAAGCTGCAGACCGGCTACCTCTATCACTACGCCTTCGCGATGCTGATCGGCGTCGCAGGATTGATCACCTGGTTCATGTTCGGCGTGGGAGGCCAGTGATGACAACCTGGCCGATTCTCTCCGTCGTAACCTTCCTGCCGGTGGTCGGTGCGCTCTTGATTTATATCAGCCGCGGCGACGACGAGGCCGCCAGCGGCAATGCGCGCTGGATCGCGCTGTGGACCACGCTGATCACCTTCGCCGTGTCGCTGATCCTGATTTGGCGCTTCGACCCTGCACAGCCGGATTTCCAGTTCGTCGAAAAGGCGTCCTGGCTCGCCAGCGGCATCACCTATCACATGGGTGTCGACGGCATTTCGCTGCCTTTCGTGATCCTGACAACCGCCTGGATGCCGTTCTGCATCCTGGCGAGCTGGAGATCCGTGAAGTTGCGCGTGCGCGAATACATGATGGCGTTCCTGCTTTTGGAAACGCTGATGGTCGGCACCTTCTCAGCGCTCGACCTCATGCTGTTCTATCTGTTCTTTGAAGGCAGCCTGATCCCGATGTTCCTGATCATCGGGGTCTGGGGCGGCCCGCGCCGGGTCTATGCCAGCTTCAAGTTCTTCCTCTATACGCTGCTTGGCTCGGTGCTGATGTTGCTGGCGATCATGGCGCTGTACTGGAACGCCGGCACCACAGACATTCCGACGCTGATGCACACCGCAGTGCCGCGGTCCCTGCAAACCTGGGCGTGGCTGGCATTCTTCGCCTCGTTCGCGGTGAAGATGCCGATGTGGCCGGTGCACACCTGGCTGCCGGATGCGCATGTCGAGGCGCCGACCGCGGGCTCGGTGATCCTGGCCGCGATCCTGCTGAAGATGGGCGGCTATGGCTTCCTGCGGTTCTCGTTGCCGATGTTTCCGCTGGCCTCGCATGATTTCGCACCCTTGATCTTCTCGCTCTCGACCATTGCCATCATCTACACTTCGCTGGTGGCGCTGATGCAGGAGGATATGAAGAAGCTGATCGCCTATTCGTCGGTGGCCCATATGGGCTTCGTCACCATGGGTATTTTCGCCGGAACCACGCAAGGGGTCGCGGGCGGCGTGTTCCAGATGATCTCGCACGGCATCGTGTCGGGCGCGCTGTTCCTCTGCGTCGGCATTGTCTACGATCGCATGCATACCCGCGAGATCGCCGCCTATGGCGGCCTGGTCAACCGCATGCCGCTTTATGCGCTGGTGTTCATGGTGTTCACTATGGCCAATGTCGGCTTGCCCGGCACGTCCGGCTTCGTTGGCGAATTCATGACGCTGATCGGCACCTTCAAGGTCTCGACTCCCACCGCAACCTTCGCTACCACCGGCGTGATCCTGTCGGCCAGCTATGCGCTGTGGCTCTATCGCAAGGTGGTGTTCGGCGCGCTGGTCAAGCCTTCGCTGGCCACCATCAAGGACCTCACCTTCCGCGAGAGCCTGACGCTGATGCCGCTGGTGGCACTCACCATCCTGTTCGGATTTTATCCGAAGCCGGTGCTCGATATGTCGGCGGCGTCGGTGCAACAGCTCGTCAACAATTACAGCACCGCGGTAACTGCCGTGAAGGCAGCGGCGTTGCTGCCGTGAATGGATTAGGGCGTCTTCGAGCGAATTGAAAACCGGTTCGCGTGAAGAAAACGCATCAAAAAGGGGTAGTGCTTCGGTTCCGGTTTATTCGGAACCAAGGCTAGGTCAGGACGACGCACCATGAGCTTTGAGAGTGCAGGATATCAGTTGCTGCCCGTGCTGCCGGAGCTTGTGCTGGCCGCCGGCGCCATGGTGCTGCTGATGATCGGCGCCTATCGCGGGACGCAGACGACCGGCCTCGTCACCGGTCTTGCCGTTTGTCTGCTGGTGCTTACCGGCGCGCTGGAGCTTTGGCTGCCGGCCGGAAAACTCACGACATTCGGCGGCAGCTTCATTGTCGATGACTTCGCCCGGTTCCTGAAAATCCTGACGTTGATCGGCTCGGCGGCAACGCTGGTCCTTTCGGCGGAATTTCTGGCCGATCCGTCCCGGCGCATCTTCGAATACGCGATCCTGGTACTGCTCTCGACGCTCGGCATGATGGTGCTGATTTCGGCCGGCGACTTGATCATGCTTTATCTCGGGCTCGAACTGATGTCGCTCGCCCTTTACGTCGTCGCGGCGAGCAATCGCGACAACGCCAAATCGACCGAAGCCGGGTTGAAGTATTTCGTGTTGGGCGCGCTGTCGTCAGGCATGTTGCTGTACGGCGCCTCGCTGATCTACGGCTTCACCGGCACCGTCAGCTTCGTCGGGATCGCGTCAGCCGCAAAGACCGGCAGCATCGGCATCGTGTTCGGCCTGGTGTTTTTGTTGGCCGGGCTGTGCTTCAAGGTATCGGCGGTGCCGTTCCATATGTGGACGCCTGACGTGTATGAGGGCGCACCGACGCCGGTCACTGCGTTCTTTGCTTCCGCGCCGAAGGTCGCTGCCCTTGCGGTATTCACCCGCGTCGCGCTCACCGCATTCCCGGGTATCGTCTCGCAATGGCAGCAGATCGTGGTGTTCGTGGCGATCGCCTCGATGGTGCTGGGATCGTTTGCCGCCATCGGGCAAAAGAACATCAAGCGGCTGATGGCCTATTCCTCGATTGGCCATATGGGCTTTGCCCTTGTCGGGCTCGCCGCTGGCACGGCAGAGGGCGCGCAGGGCGTGCTGGTCTATATCTCGATCTATGTGGCAATGACGCTGGGCAGTTTTGCTGTCATTCTGACCATGAAGCGCAATGGTCAGCACGTCGAGAACATCAGCGACTTCGCGGGGTTGTCGCGCACCAATCCGTTGCTGGCATTCTTCTTTGCAATGCTGCTGTTTTCGCTGGCGGGTATTCCGCCATTGGCGGGCTTTTTCGCAAAATGGTACGTGTTCGTCGCGGCGATCAGGGCCGGGCTGTTCACGCTGGCCGTAGTCGGCGTGCTCGCCAGCGTGGTCGGCGCTTTTTATTATCTCACCATCATCAAGGTGATGTATTTTGATGAGCCGCTGGCGAAGCTCGATCCGATGCGCATGGAATTGCGCACGGTGTTGGCGGTCGCGGGTCTCTTCAACATCTTTTTCTTTGTCTATCCGGGACCACTGGTGGTTGTGGCCACGGCCGCCGCGAAGTCATTGTTCTAGATGACATTTTCGCTCGGTCCTCGAGCCATATCGGCGGGTTACCGGCTCGCAGCCTTTGAAAGCATCGGTTCAACCAATGCGGAAGCCCTGTCGCGCGCGCGCGACGGCGAACGCGGACCGATCTGGTTCGTCACATCGCAGCAGACCGCGGGACGCGGGCGACGCCATCGCCCCTGGATCGCACCACGTGGTAACCTCGCCTGCAGCGTGCTGGAGATCATCGAGGTGTCGCCGGCGATCGCAGCGACGCTGGGATTTGCCGCGGGGCTGGCGCTGGAGGTCGCACTGCAAAAAGTAAGCGTGGAAGCGTCGCTGAGGTCGGCGGGATCGGACCACATGAAGTTTTCGCTGAAATGGCCCAATGATGTTCTGGCGGGGGGACAGAAGCTTGCCGGCATTCTGCTGGAGGCAGAGGCGGTGACCAATGATCGCCTGGCCGTGGTGGTCGGCATCGGCACCAACGTCGTTGCCGCACCTGAGGGAACGCCGACCCCGGCAACCTCGCTGACAGCGCTGGGCGTCAATATCAGCGCAGAGGAGTTGTTCGCGACCCTGTCGGATGCGTGGGCCGAATTTCGCGGCGTCTGGGACAACGGCCGCGGCTTTGGCGAGATCCGGCGGCTCTGGCTCGAACGTGCGGCCGGGCTTGGGCAAAAGGTTACGGTCCAGAACGGCGGTTCCATCGTGGAGGGAACGTTCGATACCCTGGATGAAGCAGGCTGCATGGTGGTCAGGACGTCCGATGGCGGGCTGGTGCCGATATCGGCCGGAGATGTCTATTTCGGTTCGGCAGCATCGGCAGGGGCGGTCTGATGGCGCGACCGGATGAACTGACCTTTGCGCCGCTCGGCGGCGTCGGCGAGATCGGCATGAACCTGTCGATCTATGGGCTCGGCAACCGCCATCAGCGCTCCTGGCTGGCGGTCGATCTTGGCGTGTCCTTTGGCGACGAGGAACATCTGCCCGGCATCGATCTCATCATGCCCGATATCCGTTTCCTCGAAAAAGAGCGGAAGAACCTGGTCGGCCTCGTGCTGACCCATGCCCATGAAGACCATTTCGGCGCCATTATCGACCTCTGGCCGAAGCTGAAATGCCCGATTTTTGCAACCAAATTCAGTGCCGCTTTGTTTGAGGCCAAATGCGCTTCCGAGCGCAATCCGCCGAAAATTCCGGTCACGGTGGTGCCGTCCGGCGGACGCATCGACCTTGGCCCGTTCAATGTCGAATTCATCCCGGTCGCGCATTCGATTCCGGAGTCCCACGCGCTGGCGATCCACACCTCAGCCGGTACGGTGTTGCACACCGGCGACTGGAAGATCGATCCGACGCCGATCATCGGCGTGCCGACCGACGAGCGGCGGTTGCGCGAGCTTGGCGATGCGGGCGTGCTGGCCTTGATCGGCGATTCCACCAACGCGGTGCGGGAAGGGCGCTCGCCATCGGAGGCCGAGGTTGCAAAGACCATTGCCGAACTGGTGCGAGTGGCGAAAGGCCGGGTCGCCGTGACCACGTTTGCCTCCAACGTTGCACGGTTGCGTGCCGTCGCGGACGCCGCACGCGCCGCCGGCCGCGAGGTCGTGGTGGTCGGCCGCGCCATGGAGCGCGTGGTGCAGGTGGCGCGCGAAACCGGCCATCTCGACGGCGTGCAGAATTTCCGCGGCGCCGATCTCTACGGGCATTTTCCACCGGACAAGGTGCTGGCGCTGTGCACCGGAAGCCAGGGCGAGCCGCGCGCGGCGCTGTCGCGCATCGCCAATGACGATCATCCGCAGGTGACGCTCAACAAGGGCGACAGCGTGATTTTTTCCTCGCGCACCATCCCGGGCAATGAGAAGGCGGTCGGCGCCATCATCAACGGCCTGATCACACAGGGCGTCGAGGTCATTACCGACCGCACCCACCTCGTCCACGTGTCCGGCCATCCGCGCCGCGACGAACTCCGCGACATGATCGGCTGGGTGCGGCCGCAGCTGTTGATCCCGGTTCACGGCGAAGCGCTGCACCTGTTCGAGCACGCAAAATTGGCGCGGGCCATGGGCGTTCCGAAGGTCCTGATCTGTCGCAACGGCGATCTGGTCAGGCTCGGGCCCGGCGATCCCTCGGTCATCGAGGAATTGCCGTCCGGGCGGCTCTACAAGGACGGCTCGATTCTTGAGGACTCGAAATCGCGCGCGGTCATCGAACGGCGCCGATTGGCCTTTGCCGGCTGCGCCTTTGTGGCGATCGCCATGACCGAAAAAGGCGAGCTGGCCGACGATCCGGAGGTTGATCTGATCGGCATACCCGAGAAGAATACGGCCGGAGAGATCATCGACGAGATCGTTTTCGATGTCGTGGTGTCGACCGTGGAGGGCCTGCCGCGCGCGCGGCGGCGCGATCCCGACGCGACGGCGGAATCGGTGCGCCGGGCGGTGCGCGCCACGATCAACGAGCAGTGGGGCAAGAAGCCGCTGTGCTACGTTCACGTTCTGGCGGTGTGAAATTTAACGGAAAACGGGGAGTGCCATGCTGGGCCGACTTAATCATGTAGCAATTGCGGTCAAGGATGCCGAGAAGGCCGCCAGGATTTATGGCGCCGCGTTCGGTGCCGATATTTCCGCGGCGGTGCCGCTGCCGGAACATGGCGTTATTACGGTGTTTGCGACGTTGCCCAACACCAAGATCGAATTCATCCAGCCGCTCGGGGAAACCTCGCCGATCGCCAAATTTCTTGAGCGCAATGCCGACGGCGGCATCCATCACGTTTGCTACGATGTGCCCGACATCATCGCGGCGCGCGACACCTTGATCAAGGAGGGAGCGCGGGTGCTCGGTGACGGCGTGCCGAAGATCGGCGCGCACGGCAAGCCCGTGCTGTTTCTGCACCCGAAGGATTTTTCAGGCGCGCTCGTTGAAATCGAGCAGGAATGAGCCGCGATGCTCTACACGATCTCAACCGGCTTGGCGATCTACTTCGTATTTTGGTGGATCGTGCTGTTTCTGACATTGCCGTTCGGCGTCCGCAGCCAGCATGAAGACGGCGAGGGGGCTCCGGGTACCGATCCCGGCGCGCCCGTCGCGCCGCGGATGGGCCGCAAGCTGATCTGGACCACGTTGATATCGGCGGTGCTTTTTGCCGCTTCGATGCTGGCCTATGATGCGGGCTACCTGAACGTCGAGCGGCTGTCGAGGCTATTGGGGATGCCACTCTAGCCAGAGGATTTTATGGGCGGGGGTAAGACGAAATGACATTTCAGAGAATCATTGTCGGGCTCTTGATCCTGGTGATTGCCGGCCTGGCGGGCGCCTTCTACATAAACTGGAAAATGGCAACCCAGTTGCGGACGATGAAGGCGTTCGTCGAAGGCTATGTTTTTGCGGAGGCCGTTGCGGCCTGCGAGCGGGCGCAGAGTTCAACCCCGTTCAAATGGAATACCGGGACCAACCGGTCGGTCGTCGGCTTGAATTCGGTCAAGCTCGACAAGTACACGATCATTTCGAGCTACACTCTGGTCGCCGACGGCGTCTATTGCGACTACGATCCGATCAAAAGGAAGGCCGATATCGGCTCGAATTTCCTCGAGCGAGAGTAGATGCGTTGAGTGACGTCCGGCCAGATCAATATCGAATCCTGCGGGAGGCCGATCTGCGGGACTACCTTGCTGGGTGTCCCGCGGTCGCCGCGCGGCTCGGCGGAGCGCCGGCCGCCTGGTCGATCAGCGAAATCGGCGACGGCAACCTCAACCTCGTCTTTATCGTGAAGGGGACAAAAGGCGGCGTCGCCGCCAAGCAGGCGCTGCCCTATGTGCGTCTGGTCGGCGAGAGCTGGCCGTTGCCGCTGTCCCGCTCGCACTACGAATATCTCGCGCTCACGCATCAGGCGCGCCTTGCGCCCGGTCTGGTGCCGGCCGTGCTGCACCACGATGAGACGCTCGCACTGGTCGCGATGGAGCTGCTGGAACCGCATATCATCATGCGCAAGGGGCTGATTGCCGGGACGACTTATCCGCGCTTCGTCGACGACATCACGACCTTCATGGCGCAGACGCTGTTCTTCACGTCGGACCTCGCGCTTCCAGCCGCCGAGAAGAAGGAGGGGATCGCCGCGTTCGCCGGTAACCATGCGCTGTGCAAGATCACCGAGGATCTGATCTTCACCGATCCCTACCGTGAAGCCGAGCAGAACCGCTGGACCTCGCCGTGGCTGGACGCCACCGCCATGCGCTTCCGCGAAGACCTCGACGCACATGTCGCGATCTCCCGGCTCAAGCTGAAGTTCTTGAGCAGCCCCGAGGCCCTGGTCCATGGCGATCTTCACACCGGCTCGATCATGGTGACGGAAAGCGAGACACGGGTGATCGATCCTGAATTTGCGTTCTACGGACCGATGGGATTCGATGTCGGCGCGGTCATCGGCAATCTCATCATGGGTTATCTGGCCTCGGCCGGCCACGAATCTTCGCCAGGCGAGCGGCACGCGTTCGAGGCCTGGTTGCTGGAGACGATCGAAAACGTCTGGACAAGGTTTTCCAGCAAATTCGTGGAGCTTTGGCGCGGCGAGGCCCACGGCGATGCCTATCCTGCAACGCTTTTCTCCGGTCATGCCGGCGCGGCGCGCCTCGAGGCCGAACGGCAGGTCTATATGGGCCGGCTGTTCCAGGACACAGTTGGATTCTCCGCCGCGAAGATCATCCGCCGCATCCTCGGCCTTGCGCACAATATTGATTTCGAGTGGATCGAGGATCCACGGCTCCGGGCCGTGTGCGAGGCGCGAAGCCTGCGTCTTGCTCGCGCGATGATGGTGGACACGGCATCCTTCCGCACGATCGGCGCAGTGACGAAGGCGGCACGCGAGCTGCGCGATTGGCAGCCGGATTTCGGCTTGTGACGGCCTCAGAAGCCTCGGTTCCGAGCAAACAGAAGCCGGTCAGTTAGAAGTCTTTGCGTCGAAAATACTTCTCCTCCACCATGCTTAGTCCACCGCCTTCGCTCGCAGCCTCTGCGCATAGACGTTGATGACCAATGCTGCGAGCAGAATGAGACCGCGGATCAGTATCTTCAGGAAGCTGTCGATGTTGACGTGATCGAGCCCATTATTGAGAACACCGAGCACGAACAGACCGACAATGGTATTGCCGATACCGCCGCGTCCGCCGAACAGGCTGGTGCCGCCGACCACCACGGCGGCGATCGAATCGAGCAAGTAGGTATCGAATTCGTTCTGCTGGGCGCTGCCGAAATGAGCGACACCCAGCATGCCGCCGATACCCGAGCAGACCGCCGAGATGACCATGACGCTGCCGAGGATCAGGTTGACGTTGAGCCCGGAATATTCCGCGGCCTCGCGATTGCCGCCGACCATGTAAACGTAGCGGCCGAAGCGCGTGTAGGTCAGCACCAGATGGCCAGCGAGCAGCATCAACGCGGCAACGATCACGATCCAGGGCACACCGCCGATCGACGACGATCCGAGCGTTGTGACGAGGTTGGGCACCTTGTAGGCGATCTGCCCGCGCACCAGGAGCGCCGATATGCCTGCAGCGATCTGCATCATCGCAAGCGTCATGATGAAGGAGGGGATACCGATGATGGTGAGCCCGAACGCATTGACGAGACCGAGCAGCGCACAGAGCACCAGTGCCAGCAGGATCGCAGCCCACCCGGCCATCGGGAGGTTGGCGATGTTCACGTAGGATTCCTGCTGGGTGAAATAGGCGACCGCGATGCCGGTGACGTTGGCGATGCCAGCGATGGACAGGTCGATTTCGGCGCAGAGGATCACAAAGGTGAGGCCGACGGCAATGATGCCGGTGACCGAGACCTGGGTCAGAATGTTGCCGACATTGTCGAGCGTCGCAAAAGAAGGGCTTGCGGCGGCGAAGAAGCCAGTCAGGCAGATCAGCGTCAGGAACGGCGCGATATTGCGCATCTGGGAACGCAGCGCCGCGCCGATTTTCGATCGCTTGCGGTCCGCCGCGGGGACTGTCATGCTTTCACCAGTCACCATCTAAGTCTCCTCACGCCGCTTCCAGCAGGCGATCTTTGCTGATCGCCTCGTCGGCGAATTCGCGCACCACCGCGCCGCGCTTGAGAACGATAATGCGATCGGCCAGCGACAGAACCGTTTCAGGTTCGGTCGAGAGCACGATGATGGCCATCCCTCGCGCGCGCAGATCCCGGATGATGTGGATGACATCGTTCTTCGCACCCACGTCCATGCCGCGCGTCGGCTCGCACAGCACCAGCAGACGTGGCGGATAGCTCAGCCACTTCGCGAGGGCGACTTTCTGTTGATTGCCCCCGGACAGCATGCCTAGATCGAGCTCGACGGCCGCTGGTCGAATATGCAATTGCTCGACCTGCCTGGTGGCGATCGACCGTTCACGCGACGGCTTGAGGAACAGGTGCGAAATGCGATCGAGGATGCTGATCGAGATATTCTTGTAGACCGGCTCCTGATGGAACAGCATGGCGCGGCGGCTTTCGGGAACGAAGGCGATGCCGGCCCGCCGGGCAGCGGCGGTGCTGGCAAAGGCCATCTGATCGCCGGCGACCGCAAGCGTGCCACCGTCGGGCCTGAGCTTGCCGAAGAGAATCCTGGCCAGCTCCAGCTGTCCGCACCCCATGAAGCCGTAGATGCCGAGAACTTCGCCGGAGCGCGCCTCGAGCGAAACGTCTCGCAGGCTGCGGCCGAACGACAGCCGGTCTGCCTTCAACACCACCGGCCGATCGCTCGATGGCGGCAGCGCGATCTCATCCGTGTAGGTCTCTTCGAGCGCCTCACGGCCTTTGCCGATCATCGCCTCGATCAGGGCTGCCTTGCTGGTCTCGGCCGCCCGCGCCTCGGCGACCTTCCTGCCGTTGCGGAACACCGTCACCGTGTCGGAGACGCGCAGGATGTCCTCGATGAAATGGGAAATGAAAACGATGCTGGTGCCCTCATCACGCAGCCGTCGCAAGGTCGAAAACAGACGCTCCACCTCCGGCGGCGAGAGAGCCGAGGTCGGCTCGTCGAGGATGATAATGCGCGCGCCGGAGAACAGGACGCGGGCAATCTCGATCAATTGCTGCAGGCCGATCGGCAGGTCGCCGAGCCGCGCAAGCGGATCGACGTTGATGCCGAATTTGGCGAGTTGCTCACCGGCTTCGCGCGCCATCCGCCGCCATTGCACCAGACCCAGGCGATTGGTCGGCTGGGTGCCAAGAAACACGTTCTCGGCCACCGACAGATCGGGCGCGACGCTGAGTTCCTGATGGACCATGGCGATGCCCGCCGCATGCGCGTCGCGCACCGATCGAAAGCGGGTCTCGCGGCCGTCCAGCACGAAACGGCCCGAGAATTCCGCATGCACGCCGGCGATGATCTTCATCAGCGTGCTCTTGCCAGCTCCGTTCTCGCCGACGAGACCATGGATCTCGCCGGCGGAGAGCGCGAAGTTGACCCCACGCAGCGCCTCGACGCCGCCGAAGGCCTTCGTAATCTGGTCCAGTTCGAGGAGGGGTGAGCGGCCTTGCGGCATAGCGGCTCAGATCAGAAAATGATCCTCCATCCACTGCATGCCCGGCGCATTGGCTTTGGTCACAACCGGACCGTCCGTCACGACGTTCTTCGGGATGCCCTGTCCGCTCTTTTCACCCGCGGTCACGGCGGCGACGCCGGCGACGATGGCTCCGCCATGGATGCGGCAGGAAGGATTGCGGACTGTTGCGAACATACGGCCTTCGCTGACCGCCTGGATCGCCGGCGGCATGGCGTCGACCCCGCCGATCAGGATGCTGGTGCGATTATGCGCCTTCATGATGTTGTAGGCCGCAAGCGCCATGTCGTCATTGTGGAAGAAGGCCGCGTCGATCTGTGGGTATTTGGTGAGATAGGTCTCCCATAGCCGCGCCGTCTTCGACACGTCCCAATCCGCCGGCTGGGTATCAAGCACCTCGATGTTTGGAAACTGCTTGACGACCGTGTTGAAACCCTTGGCGCGGCCTTGCGCACCGGTATGGCCGAGCGCGCCCTGGGTCATGATGACTTTGCCCTTGCCACCGATGGCGTTGACGAGCGCCTGGGTCACCGAGGCGCCCATGAACTCATTGTCGGGCGCCAGAAATGAGTGAACGTTGAGCTGGTCAAGCGGCGCGATCAGCGTGTCCATGTCAATGACGGGGATACCGGCATCGATCATTTTCTGCACCGGCTGGGTCAGCGTGCCGATACCGAACGCCTGGATGGCGACGAAGTCCCACTTCTGCGAGGCCATGTTGTCGATCGCAGCGCGCTGCTTGACCGCATCGAGCTGACCGTCGAACCAGGTGACCTCGACGTTGAACAGCTTGCCCCACCATTCGGCCGCCTGCTTGCCCTGGGCACACCAGGTGGCCTGCAGGCCGGCGTTGGAGAACGCGGCCTTCAGCGGCTTCTCCGAACGTCCCATCTCTGCCGCCAGCGCAGGGCTCACGCCCAATCCGCCGAACAAGGCGGATGCGGCGCTGGCGGTCGCCGCCGCCTGAAGAAGATCGCGCCTTGTCGTTGAGAATTTATCTGTCCCGGACATCGCTCGCTCCCATGTTTCAATGTTTTCACCGACGGCGTCATTGCACGCACCGCGGAAGAGGGAAGTCTGTCACACTCGGGACGCTCGCGCCACCCGGCCGATGTCGGCTCCGAATTTCTTCCGACGGCAGCAGGCCATACGCAGTTCGCGCCTGCGAAAGAATCCGATTTCGCCGCGACGCCTTCGTCAGGTGGGTCCGAAAGAATGCCGGCGCGATCCATGCCGGCGGATAGGGGGCCAGAGAGGCCGCACGGGTGCTTTATTGGATTTGAGCAACGAACTGATCGATCTCCGTCAGCAATTGCTGCCACGCTTCGCCGATCTCGGGCGACCAGTCGGCCCCCAGAATCTCGCGCATGGTTTCTGCGATCACGCCGAAAAATTTGCCGAACAACTCACGCGGCGTGCCATAGGCGTCGTGCGACTGCACTTCGCACTGGATCATGCGAAAGCTGCCGTTGCGGTCGCCGGCAAAATCCATGATGGCGTCGATGGTGAGCGCGAGCATCGAACCCTTGACGAGGTCGTTTGCCTCGCGCCGGAACATTGGCTCCGCTTCAGGGTGTTCGCGGAACAGGCGGCGATAGACCAGTGGCGTCAAATCCTCGCAGCGCTCGGCGGCCAACTCGAAACTGCGCTGGATCAGATGGGTCCGTGCCGTCATGCCTGCTACGATAGTCTAATCCGTGTTGGCTTCCTGCCGAGCATCCCGAAAAAACAAGCTTCTCGAACAACAGGCATCTCGAAAAAAAAGAGCAAGGCACCAGCCTTGCTCTAACAATTGTGTCGACCCTATTTCCCCGAAAATTTGGATTTGGTTTTTGATTGACGGGGCGACGCTGCTTGTGCGCGCCAGGGCTCCTCCCGAGACTTGGACCACCAGACTTCAGCCTTGCGACCAGCCTGAGCCATCACTGGTAGACTATCTTTTTGATCTTGTCATCATTTTCGGCAACGATTGTTCAAAATTCGAGCAATCTGCGAAATGATTGGGAATTCGCCACCACGGGTTGCATTTAAGGCGGAGAAAATCGGACTGTCAGGTAAATCGGTAGGGTCGCAGCAAAACCCGCTGGTACACCACAAATTTGCCGATACATATTCGTCCGCAGGTGTTACGAAGTTTCCTGGATGGGAGCAGAGATGCGGCGGCGGCTGGAAGTATTTATTCCAATCGTAGTGTTGGCGGTTCTGGTGCAGTTGATTGCGCCGATCGCGGCATTTCGCGTTGTCGCCTATGCCACGACCGATCCGCTCTATCTGGCATCTATCTGTTCCGGCATGACATCCGCTTCGGACACCCAGACCGATCCCGCCAAGACACAGCATCAGCACGGTGACTGCTGTGCCTTTTGCGTAGGCAGCCATGGCGGCGCGGTGGCCGTCGATCCGCCGCCGCTGATCTTTGTAAGCCTGCAACGCCAGTACCAGCAGATATCCTGGCTTGAAGCTGCCGAGGCGATGCCGGTGTTTCGTGTCGGCTCGAACGCCCAGGCGCGTGCTCCACCGCCGTTGACGTGAACTGCGCGGCTCCCATGGGCCGTTCCGATGCGTTCACGCAGCATATGCGGTGGAAGTTCATGTCGATCCGTATTCGTGTGCGGGCCCGACAGAACTCACCATAGGTCCTCCGCATAACGCGTGATGCAAAGCAGCCTTTAGGGCTGTCCCCCTGAGGCTTTCACGTTTGATGACTGGAGAATCTGATGTCTCGATATATGCCGCTTTCGTTTGCGCTCGCGAGTCTTATCGCGTTAGCGTCGTCTTCCAATGCGTTCGCCCACTGCTTTGTCGGCGCTCGATTTTTCCCAGCCACGCTGGCGATCGACGATCCCTGCGTCGCCGACGAAATGTCGATGCCTACCGTATCGTGGTCCAAGACCGCGGACATGCCGCCGGCTGCCGAGTGGGATATCTCAGGCGAGCTTTCAAAGCGGATCACCGAAAATTTCGGCGTCTCGATCGGTGAAACCTGGACGCAAATTCGCCAGCCGGACGGTTCGGTCACGGCGGGGTTTCAGAATCTGGAGACGACGTTCCAGTACCAATTGCTGAAGGATAGCTCACATGAGTTTGCTCTGTTGGCCGGGGTTATCGTCGATTGGGGCAACACCGGCGCGACAAATTCCGGGCTGGGCACGGCATACAGTCTGGTCACGCCCACGTTATATTTCGGCAAAGGTTTCGGCGAATTGCCGGACACGTTGTCATGGGCGCGGCCGTTCGCGGTGACTGGACAGGTCGGCTATCAAATTCCAACGAGTTCGTTCGATTTCACGCAGAGTGCCTTCATTCCGCAACAAGCGGTTTACGGCGCGTCGTTGCAATACAGCCTGCCGTACCTGAAATCCGAAGTCATTGATCTTCAGCTTCCGGATTTTTTCAATCATCTGATCCCGATCGTCGAAGCAAGTTTCTCGACGCCGGTCGCGAACAATTTTGGCAATCCCTACACCACGACCGGAACGATCAGCCCCGGTGTGATCTGGGTCGGAGGATATTTCCAGGTCGGCCTAGAGGCCATGATACCCATCAACCGCGAAAGCGGCAGCGGGGTCGGGGTCCTCGGGCAGTTGCATCTATATCTCGACGACATGTTCCCGACGACGGTGGGACAACCGCTATTCGGCGGCACCTCGGCGGCTCCCCGCAAAGTAACCTTCTGAGAGGCAGCACATGCGAATCCTGACTTTTGCGATATCGACCCTGCTCACCGTCATGCTGGGCACCGGCGCCGAGGCTCATGCCTTTCTCGACCATGCGGAGCCACGCGTCGGAAGCACCGTACCCACAGCGCCCCGCGAGCTTTCGCTTTCCTTCACTCAGAAGCTGGAGCCGGCGTTCAGCTCGGTTGAAGTGACCGATGCCAACGGCACGCGTGTCGATCTGGGCAAGCCCTCCATCAGCTCGAGCGTCATGCGTATCGGATTGAAGCAATTATCGCCGGGAACCTACAGGGTCCGTTGGCACGTTCTGTCGGTCGATACCCATACGACCGAGGGCAGCTTCACCTTTCAGGTCGGTCGGTAACACCGTGGTGATCGGATAACATGGCCGGTGACGCTCTGAACGACCCGCTGATCATAACTCGCGCGATACATTTCGCTGCCACTGCGATCACAACCGGAACCCTGGTGTTCCAGGCATTGGTGGCGGAGCCTGTTTTGCATTCGGCCGAAACCATGGCCGCCTTCATGCGGACGCAAGCCCGCCGTGTCGCATGGCTCGCTCTCGCCATCACCACGGTATCCGGAGCGATCTGGGTATTGCTGGAAGCGGCGTCCATGAGCGGTCTTCCGTTCAGCGAAGCCCTCACGGGCGATGTGCTGTCGACCGTGGTGAACGAGACGCAATTCGGGCTGGTCTTTGAAATTCGCTTTGTGCTGGCCATTATTCTGGCAGCTTGTTTGGCGTATGACCGGTTTCCGCTGGCGCGTTGGCTCGCGTTGGCATCGGCTCTCGGCCTTGTTGCAGCCATCGCCTGGACTGGACATGCCGGGTCAACGGCCGGCGAAATGGGACTTTTGCATCTGACAGCCGACGCGCTGCACCTCATTGCCTCGGCGGCCTGGATCGGAGGTCTTGTGCCGTTTGCTTTGCTGCTGGGGATAGCCCAACGCGACCGTGACGGGGCGTGGGCACGGCTTGCGCGGGATGCGACACAGCGCTTCTCGACGCTGGGTATCGCCTGTGTAGCCACCGTGCTCGGCAGCGGCATCGTCAATGCATGGATTCTGGTCGGCTCCGTCAACGGGCTGATCGCTACGCAATATGGGCGCCTCCTGATGCTCAAGATTGCACTGTTTGCGGCGATGGTGGCGTTTGCGGCTGTCAATCGGGTCTGGTGGACGCCGCAGCTCGCATTACCGCTGGGAAACGCGACGCAACTCGAGGCGCTTCGTCGGTTGACGCGCAACAGCGTGATTGAGATCGCTTTCGCATTGATGATTTTTGCAATCGTCGGGATGCTGGGCACGATGCATCCGGCAATCCACGCTTTCGGAACTTGAGAGGGTAAGGACCACAGAATGCTATTCGAAAAGCTGACGACCGCGCGTATCTTCGTTTGCGCCGCTATCCTGGGATGCCTGTTGGCCGCGCCGGCCCGCGCCGAAGAGGTCAAGGCCGGCGACCTTGTGATCACGCAGGCCTGGAGCCGCGCCACGCCGGGCGGCGCCAAAATCGCCGGCGGATACCTGACCATCGAAAACAAAGGCTCCGCGGCGGACCGGCTGGTCGGCGGCTCGGGGGATGTCACAGACAGGATCGAGGTCCATGAAATGAGCATGAGCCAAGGCGTGATGACGATGCGCGCGCTCGACAAGGGTCTCGTCATCGAGCCGGGCCAGACCGTCAGGCTTGCGCCGGGCGGATATCACCTGATGATGTTCGACCTGAAGACCCGCTGAAGCAGGGCGACAAGGTGCCGGTCACCCTTGAGTTCGAGAAAGCGGGCAAGGTGAAGCTCCTGTTCGATGTCCAGGGGGTGGGCGCGGCCGGGCCGGCGGGAATGGGTCATTCGGGCGGCCAGATGGACATGCGATAGACTGCTCGACCAGCCGACTTGAAGAAGCGAGGCCCCCGGTTTGCACGTGCGCGGATCGTGACGCGCTCGTGCCTTAATCGCGCGGTCAATATCGCCGGCGAAACGACCGGAAATCTGCAGCCCAAGCGGCTTTCTCAGCCCCCGCCCTTGTGTTTTTGCAGCCGATCCGCTTTCACTGCTGGCCTCCCGTGTTTCACCGATTCCATCAGGTTTGCCCATGCGATTGTCGCGATTCTTTCTGCCTATCCTGAAAGAGAACCCCAAGGAGGCCGAGATCGTGTCGCATCGCCTGATGCTGCGTGCGGGCATGATCCGGCAGGAAGCGGCCGGCATTTATGCCTGGTTGCCGCTGGGTTTGCGGGTGCTGAAAAAGATCGAGCAGATCGTGCGCGAAGAGCAAAACCGCGCCGGCGCCATCGAACTGTTGATGCCGACGCTGCAATTGGCGGACCTGTGGCGCGAGAGCGGCCGCTACGATGCGTACGGCCCGGAAATGCTGCGTATCATCGACCGGCACAAGCGCGAGCTGCTGTACGGCCCGACCAACGAGGAAATGATCACCGAGATCTTCCGCGCCTACGTGAAATCCTACAAAAGCCTGCCGCTCAATCTCTACCATATCCAGTGGAAGTTCCGCGACGAGCAACGCCCCCGCTTCGGCGTCATGCGCGGGCGCGAATTCCTGATGAAGGATGCCTATTCGTTCGACATCGACGAGGCCGCGGCGCGGCGCTCCTACAACAGGATGTTCGTCGCCTATCTGCGGACCTTCGCGCGGATGGGTTTGAAGGCGATCCCGATGCGCGCGGAAACCGGCCCGATCGGCGGCGATCTCAGCCACGAGTTCATTGTGCTGGCGGAGACCGGCGAGTCCGCTGTTTATTGCGACCGCGACGTGCTCAATCTGCCGGTGCCGGGCGAGGAGATCGACTATGACGGCGATCTCAGCCCGATCATCAAGCAATGGACCTCGGTCTATGCCGCGACCGAAGACGTCCACGACGCTGCTCGTTTCGACCGCGAGGTGCCAGCCGACCAGAAAATGCACACCAGGGGGATCGAGGTCGGTCAGATCTTCTACTTCGGCACCAAATATTCCGATTCGATGAAGGCGCTGGTCGCGGGCGCCGATGGCGCGGAGGTCGCGATCCATGGCGGCTCCTATGGCGTCGGAGTGTCGCGCCTGGTCGGCGCGATCATCGAGGCCTGCCATGACGACGCCGGCATCAAATGGCCGGAAGCGGTGGCACCGTTCCGGGCGGCGATCCTGAATCTGAAGCAGGGTGCGGCAGACACCGACGCGGCGTGCGAACAGCTCTATCGCACGCTCACCGCCAAGGGTGTCGAAGTCCTGTACGACGACACCGATCAGCGCGCCGGCGCCAAGTTTGCCGCCGCCGACCTGATCGGTATTCCCTGGCAGATTCTGGTCGGCCCGAAGGGCCTTGCCGAGGGCAGGCTGGAGATCAAGCGACGCAGCGACGGGTCGCGCGAAAATCTCAGCCCGGCGGATGTCGTGACGCGGCTGACCTCGTGACGAATTATCCACTGCCGGCGCCGGCTTATCGGCCTTCAAGGCCACAATTAGCCCGAATCGTGTGAAAATCGAACTATGGATGAAGCCATGAGCGAGCCAGTTCGGACCCCACCTTTCGCGCCATTCGAGTGGCTGCTGTCGGGACGCTATTTGCGGGCGCGTCGCAAGGAAGGCTTCATTTCCGTCATTGCCGGCTTCTCGTTCCTCGGCATCATGCTCGGCGTCGCCACGCTGATCATCGTGATGGCCGTCATGAACGGCTTCCGCAAGGAATTGCTGGACAAGATTCTCGGCCTCAACGGGCATCTGCTGGTGCAGCCGCTGGAATCGCCGCTGACCGACTGGAAGGACGTCGCCGACCGCATCAGCCAGGTCGCGGGCATCCGCCTCGCAGCCCCGGTGGTCGACGGCCAGGCGCTGGCCTCCTCGCCATTCAACGCGTCGGGCGTCCTCGTTCGCGGCATTCGCGCCGACGATCTCGACAATCTGACCTCGATCGCCAAGAACATCAAACAAGGCACGCTTGAGGGTTTCGATGACGGGCAGGGCGTTGCCATCGGCCGCAGGCTGGCCGATCAATTGTCGCTGCATGCCGGAGACAGCATCACGCTGATCTCGCCCAAGGGGGCGATCACCCCGATGGGCACCACGCCGCGGATCAAGCCGTACAAGATTGCCGCGGTATTCGAGATCGGCATGTCGGAATATGACTCGACCTTCGTGTTCATGCCGCTGCCGGAGGCGCAGGCCTATTTCAATCGCAACAATGACGTGTCCGCGATCGAGGTATTCACCAACGATCCCGACAAGATCGATGGCTTCCGCAAAAGCGTGACCGAAGCCGCCGGGCGTCCGGTGTTTCTGGTCGACTGGCGACAGCGCAATTCGACCTTCTTCAATGCGCTTCAGGTCGAACGCAATGTGATGTTCCTGATCCTCACCATGATCGTCCTCGTCGCCGCGCTGAATATCGTCTCGGGCCTGATCATGCTGGTCAAGGACAAGGGCAGCGATATCGCGATCCTGCGGACCATGGGGGCCTCGCAGGGCTCGATCATGCGGATCTTCCTGATCACGGGGGCCGCGATCGGCGTGGTCGGCACGCTGACCGGGTTTCTGGTCGGCCTGCTGGTTTGCCTGAACATCGAATCGATCCGGCAATTCCTCTCCTGGCTGCTCAACACCGAACTGTTCTCGCCCGAACTTTATTTCCTCTCCAAACTGCCGGCCGAGATCGATTTCGGCGAGACCGGCGCTGTCGTGATCATGGCGCTGACGCTGTCCTTTTTGGCCACGCTCTATCCATCGTGGCGTGCCGCGCGCCTCGACCCGGTCGAAGCGCTCCGGTACGAGTGAGGCACAGATGGAGCAGGGGGCGGAAGATGTACCGGTCGTCTATCTTCACGAGATAAAGCGCCAGTACACCCAGGGGGAATCGACGCTGACCATTCTCGATGGCGCCAAGCTGGCGCTGTGGGCGGGGCAGTCGGTGGCGCTGGTGGCGCCGTCGGGCGCCGGCAAATCGACGCTGCTGCATATCGCCGGCCTGCTTGAAAGCCCCGATGAGGGCGAAGTCTATGTCGGGGGGACGGCGACCTCGGCCTTGTCGGATGTCGAGCGCACCCAGATTCGCCGCACCGATATCGGCTTTGTCTATCAATCGCACCGGCTGCTGCCGGAATTCTCCGCGCTGGAGAACGTCATGCTGCCGCAGATGATCCGCGGCCTCAAGCGCTCCGAGACCGTCAAGCGCGCCACCGAGATCCTGGCCTATCTCGGGCTTGGCGATCGCATCAAGCACCGGCCGGCGGAACTGTCTGGAGGCGAGCAGCAGCGGGTAGCGATCGCGCGCGCGGTCGCCAACGCGCCGCGGGTGCTGCTGGCCGACGAGCCGACCGGAAATCTCGATCCGAATACCGCCGACCATGTGTTCAACGCGCTGATGCAACTGGTGAAGGCGACGCGGGTGGCGATGCTGATCGCGACCCACAACATGGAACTGGCCGGCCGCATGGACCGCCGGGTGTCGCTGGAGCACGGCCAGGTCGTCGAGCTCGATTAGGGCTTCGGGACGAAACAGGCGCCTGAGCGACCCCGAGAGGTCGGACCGCGCGATCCCGTGAAATTAACCAAGCGATTTATTTCGGCGTCATTTTTCATACTGATGCGCTCTTGCCTCTTGACTAAAAGAACAAAGGAGGAACAATGTTCTTCTTATGTTCCAATCAGGGGAGGCGGGTATGTTGAAGATATTCGTGGAAGAAGCGGCGGCGCTGGCGTCGATCACGCTTTTCGTCGGGATGATTGCGGTCTGGGCGCAACTGATTCCCCAGCTCTGAAGTCGTGACCGGCAGGGGTGCGACCGGGCAGGAAAACGGGGATGCCGGGCGGCGTTGAAGGGTTCGGCGTGGACAGCTTCCGCCCGAGGTCTCACCATTGAGGGGCGAGTCGGGCTACAAGCCGGCTTTCGCTTCCTCAAGCCTGATGACCGCTCAAGCCCATGCAGAAGCCTTCGGCGACCATGTCCCATGCCGGATTTGTCCATCTCCACGTCCATTCGGCCTATTCGCTGCTGAAGGGGTCGATCAAGATCCAGAAGCTGGCCGAACTCGCCAAGGCCGACCGCCAGCCGGCGCTGGCGCTGACCGATACCGACAACATGTTCGGGGCGCTGGAATTCTCCGACAAGATCGCCGGCTACGGCATCCAGCCCATCATCGGCTGCGAACTGGCGGTCGATTTCGGCGACCAGGATCCGAGCGCGCGCAATGCGCTCGCCGCGGGGCCGTCCCGGATCGTGCTGCTGGCGGCGCGCGAGCGCGGCTACCGCAGCCTGATGCGGCTGAACTCGCGGGCGTTCCTCGAAACCCCCGTTCATCAGGTCCCGCATATCAAGTTCGAATGGCTGCTAGGGGACGCCGAGGACCTGATCGCCCTGACCGGAGGACCGGAGGGGCCGATCTCGCTGGCGATCAATGCCGATCATGCAGCACTTGCGGCCTTGCGCTGCGACCGGCTGGCGAGCCTGTTCGGCGACCGGCTCTATATCGAGCTGCAGCGCCACGGCATCGAGAAGGAGCGCCGCGCCGAAGCCGGCCTGATCGATCTCGCCTATACCAAGGGATTGCCGCTGGTCGCGACCAACGAGCCGTATTTTGCGACCGCTGACGATTACGAAGCCCATGACGCGCTGCTGTGCATCGCCGGCGGCCGTCTCGTCGCCGAGACCGACCGCGATCAGCTGACCCCGGATCATCGCTTCAAGACCCGCGCCGAAATGGCGGTGCTGTTCGCCGACGTGCCGGAGGCCTTGGCGTCCACCGTCGAGATCGCCGAGCGCTGCGCGTTCCGCCCCATGACGCGCAAGCCGATCCTGCCGCGGTTCACGGTGGGCGCCGGCAGCAATGCTGCGGATGCGGAAAGCGGCGAGGCGGTGGAATTGCGCCGTCAGGCCGAGGAAGGCCTGAGCAATCGGCTCAGGGTCCACGGGCTTTCGATCGGAACCAGCGAGGAAGACTATCGCGCACGGCTTGCGTTCGAGATCGACGTCATTACCCGCATGAATTATGCGGGCTACTTCCTGATCGTCGCGGATTTTATCAAGTGGGCGAAGGCCGAAGGCATTCCGGTCGGACCGGGCCGCGGTTCCGGCGCGGGCTCGCTGGTCGCCTATGCCCTTACCATCACCGATCTCGATCCAATTCGCTTCGGTCTGCTGTTCGAGCGTTTCCTCAATCCCGAACGCGTATCGATGCCCGACTTCGACATCGATTTCTGCCAGGACCGGCGCGGCGAGGTGATCGACTATGTCCAGCAACGCTACGGTCGCGATCAGGTTGCCCAGATCATCACCTTCGGCACGCTGCAGGCGCGCGGCGTGCTGCGCGACGTCGGGCGCGTGCTGCAGATGCCCTATGGGCAGGTCGACAAGCTGACAAAACTGGTGCCGCAAAATCCGGCGGCGCCGGTGACGCTCGCGGCCGCGATTGCGAGCGAACCCAAGCTGCAGGCATTTCGCGACGAGGATGCGGTGGTGGCACGCGCCTTCGACATCGCCCAGCGCCTGGAGGGTCTGACCCGGCACGCCTCGACCCATGCCGCCGGCATCGTGATCGGCGATCGTCCGCTGAGCGAACTCGTGCCGCTCTATCGCGATCCGAAATCCGACATGCCGGTGACCCAGTTCAACATGAAATGGGTCGAGCCTGCGGGGCTGGTGAAATTCGACTTTCTCGGCCTCAAGACGCTGACGGTGCTGGACGTCGCGATGAAGCTACTCAAGCAGCGCAACATCGATATCGATCTGGCAACGCTGCCGCTCGACGATGCTCCAAGCTATCAGATGCTGGCCAGGGGCGATGTGGTCGGCGTGTTCCAGGTTGAAAGCCAGGGCATGCGGCGGGCGCTGGTCGACATGCGTCCCGATCGCTTTGAGGACATCATCGCGCTGGTCGCGCTCTATCGGCCGGGTCCGATGGCGAACATTCCGACCTATTGCGCCCGCAAGCATGGCGACGAAGAGCCGGAATATCTGCATCCGATGCTCGAGCCGATCCTCAAGGAGACCTTCGGCGTCATCATCTATCAGGAACAGGTGATGCAGATCGCACAGGTGATGGCCGGCTATTCGCTCGGCGAAGCCGATCTGTTGCGCCGCGCGATGGGCAAGAAGATCCGCAAGGAGATGGAGCAGCAGCGCGAGCGCTTTGTGTCCGGCGCGACCGCGCGCGGAATCTCGCGCGGGCAGGCGGACACCATTTTCGAGCTGCTCGCGAAGTTCGCCGATTACGGTTTCAACAAGAGTCACGCCGCAGCCTACGCGATGGTGTCGTACCAGACCGCGTACATGAAGACGCATTATCCGGTCGAATTCCTCGCAGCGTCGATGACGCTCGATATCAACAACACCGACAAGCTGTCGGAGTTTCGTGCCGAAGTGCAACGGCTGGGGATCAAGCTCGAGGCGCCGTCGGTCAATCGCTCCGGCGCCACGTTCGAAGTCCACGACGGCGTGATCTATTATGCGCTGGCAGGCCTGAAGGGCGTCGGCCAGCAGGCGGTGGAACTGATCGTGGAAGCTCGCAAGGATGGCTTGTTCACATCGCTGGCCGATTTCGCCGCGCGGGTGAATCCGCGCGCCATCAACAAGCGCGTCATCGAGAGCCTGGCGGCGGCCGGCGCGTTCGACGCGCTGGATTCCAATCGTGCGAGGGTATTCGCAGGCGCCGAAGCGATCCTCGCGGCGTGCCAGCGCAGCCACGAGGCCGCGACCATCGGGCAGAACGACATGTTCGGCGGGGCGGCGGACGCGCCGACCATCATGTTGCCGCAGATCGAGCCATGGCTGCCCGCCGAGCGGTTGCGGCGCGAATACGACGCCATCGGGTTTTTCCTGTCCGGCCATCCGCTCGATGACTATGCCACCGCCCTGAAACGGTTGCGGGTACAGTCCTGGGCCGAATTCTCCCGCGCAGTCAAAACCGGCGCGACCGCCGGCAAGGTCGCCGCCACCGTGGTGTCGCGGATGGAACGGCGGACCAAGACCGGCAACAAAATGGGCATCATGGGGCTGTCGGACCCGACCGGCCATTTCGAGGCGGTGCTGTTTTCCGAAGGGCTGGCCCAGTATCGCGAGGTGCTGGAGCCGGGCGCCGCCGTGCTGTTGCAGCTCGGGGCCGAGTTGCAGGGCGAGGATGTCCGTGCGCGGGTGCTTCACGCCGAGCCGCTGGACGCCGCCGCGGCAAAGACCCAGAAGGGTCTGCGGATATTTGTCCGCGACACCCGGTCGCTCGAATCCATCGCCAAGCGGCTGCAGATGCCCGAGGCGGGGGCGCAGGGCGCTTCGGTCCGCGGTCCGGTCAAACAGGTTCCCGCAACGGGCGGCGCCGACGGCGACGTCTCGCTGGTGCTGATGCTCGACCTCGAAACCGAGGTGGAAATGAAGCTTCCGGGCCAATTCAAGGTCTCGCCGCAAATCGCGGGCGCGATCAAGGCGGTCACGGGCGTGGTGGACGTCCAGACGCTGTAGCTGAGCTATCCGTGGGCGCGATGCAGCGCCGAAAGTCGATCCTTCGGTTCGGAGTGGCTTGCGCTGGCATCGATATTCGGTTGCGAGGTGTCAGCCCGTCACCCGAGGCCTTACAAGCGACACTTTTCATTCAAGCAATCTTCAGCTAGCGATGTGTTCAATGCGCGGACATTCCAATTGAATCGTGAGCGGGTCATGCGTGCGACCAAAGTATTTTCGATTTTTTCGCTTTGCCTGATCCTCATTTTCGCAGCGCCGGGGACCCTGAGTTCTGCTGCTGCGCAGCAGCAGGAGAAGCGCGTGGCGCTCGTGATCGGAAACGGCGCCTATGCCAAGGGGCCGCTTGCGACCACAGCCAATGATGCCGGGTTGGTTGCCCAGAACCTGCAGGCCGCCGGCTTCGACGTGATCGGCGCACGCGATCTTGACGCCGATTCGCTGCGCAAGACCTTCCACGATTTCATGCAGAAGGTTGAAAGCGATCCGGCGAACACGGTCGCAATGGTCTACCTGTCCGGCTACGGCGTGCAGCTTGCCGGCGAGAACTATTTCATTCCGGTCGATGCAACGATCGATCGCGACACAGATATTCCGATCGAGGGGCTGCGGATCAGCGACTACACCCGCGAGCTCGCCTCCGTTCCGTTGAAAGTCAGCATCTTCGTGCTCGATGCCGCACGCCAGCAGCCATTTATCGAAGGTGGAAACCAGATTGCAAGCGGGCTGGCGCTGGTCGATCCCGCGCCGAACTCGCTGATCGCGTTCAATGCTGCTCCGGGCACGATCGCGCCCAGCGAGTCAGGGCCCTACGGCGCTTACGCGCAGGCGCTGGCGGAAATGATCCGCACCGGCGGCCTGCCGCTGCCCGACGTTTTCGATCGCGTGCGCTTGCGCGTCAGTGAAAATACCAAGGGCGGACAGATCCCGTGGGATGCCCAGAAGATCCAGGTGCAGTTCACCTTCTTCGATCGCGCGCCCGATGCACCGCCGGTACAAGGTACCCCCGATCAGGTCGCCGCGATCCGCGAGCGTCCGATGCGCGATCTCGGCGCGCAGGAAGCCTTCACCGCAGCGCTGACGCGCGACACCCTGCCGGGCTATGAGGATTTCCTCGCGGCCTATCCCGGCGATCCGCTCGCACGGCGAGTGCGGGCGATCGTCGCCGCGCGGCGTGAGGCAATCACGTGGCGCCGCAGCTATCTCGCCGATACGCCGGACGCCTATTGGTCCTATTTGCGGCGCTATCCGAGCGGGCCGCATGCATGGGATGCGCGTCGGCGCCTTGCTTACCTGTCGGCTGCACTGGAGCCGCCGCCGACATTCGCGATGATCGATTACGATCTGCCGCCGCCGCCGCCGGATGAAATGGTCTTCGTCGACCGCCCGGTATTTTATTTCGGCGATCCCGATTTCGACTTCGCGCCGCCACCGCCGCCGCCGGTGTTCTTCCTGCCGCCGCCGCCGCCGGATTTCGTCGTGTTGGCGCCGCCGTTCGCGCCGGTCGGGTTGTTCATCCTGCCGCAGCCGATGTTCGTACCGGTGCCGGCCTACGTCGCGGCGCCGGACTATGTCGCGCCGCCGCCGAACAACATCATCTTCAACAACATCCACAACACGACCGTCATCAACAACACCATCAACGTGGCGCCGCCGCCGCAGAACAATATTGCTGCCGCTGCCGCCACCGGTCAGACCGGAGCGGGGCCTCAGCTCTCAACGTCGCTGAAGACAAAGGCCGCGGCGATCAGCTCGGGCAAGGCGGCAATTCCCCCGAATACGCTCGTCAATACAAACGCAAAAACCTCGACCAAGCAGGTCTTCCCGGTCAACGCGACCTCCACGTCCACGACGACGACGCCACCGCCGCCGGGGACCGCGACCAAACTGCAAAGCGGGACCCAGCAGCAGAGAACCGGGACGCAACAAGGAACGGGCACGCAGCCGGGGAAAGGAACCCTGCAGGGGACACAGGCACCGGGAGCGGCGAACCTGAAGCCAGGTAATGCTCTTCCGGGGAGTCCGAGCGGAGCTGCGCTTCCTGCTCAAACGGGCAAGGGCAACGCGGCGAGCAAGGGCGGCGTGCCGGAGACGACGGGGCCCCGTCCGGGCGTGACCCCCGGTGCCAAGCTTACCCCTGAAAACAAATCCATGACGACCACCCCGGCCAGGTCGCCGGAGGCGCCGGCGTCTGGTGCCGCGGGCAGTCCGAAAACCCTTGAAACGGTGCGAAAACCAACGGACGTTTCTCCGCCAGTGAAACCCGCCGCGGCGCCTGCAAAGCCTACGCCGCCGGTCCCACACCTTGCACCCCAACGCCAGGCTTCACCACCACCACCGCCACGTCCGGCGCGGCCGATAGCAAGACCGGCGCCGCCGCCCCCTCGAGCGGCCGCACCGCCTCCGCCGCGGCGCCCGGCGCCTCCGCCACCGCGTCCGGCCCCGCCGCCGCGCCCGGCACCTCAAGTCGTGCGTCCGCCGCCCCCGCGTCCGGCTCCGCCGCCGCCGCGTCCGGCTCCGCGACCCGCGGCACCCGCGGCGGCCAAGAAATGCCCGCCGAATGTTCCGAGATGCTGAAACGGGACCAGTCAGACCTCAATCCAGGATCTGATCGGGAGAAGGACCACCGACGAGGGCCGGATTTCCTTGCTTCTGCCAGAAATCCCGCTATATACCGCGCCATCTCACACGGAAACATGGCTCAAAAGGCCGTCCGGTGGCAACCGGGCCATAAGGCTCGTTTGCTCACACGTTTCCGGAGGAACCAACCGGAGAATTGAACTATGGCGCTACCCGATTTTTCTATGCGTCAGCTGCTTGAAGCTGGCGTGCACTTTGGCCACCAATCGCACCGCTGGAATCCGAAAATGGCGGATTACATTTTCGGTGCCCGCAACAACATCCACATCATCGATCTCGCCCAGACCGTGCCGCTGTTGCATCGCGCGCTGCAGGCGGTCAGCGATACCGTCGCCAAGGGCGGCCGTATCCTGTTCGTCGGCACCAAGCGGCAGGCACAGGACGGCGTCGCCGAAGCGGCCAAGCGATCGGCGCAGTATTTCGTCAATTCGCGCTGGCTTGGCGGCACGCTGACCAACTGGAAGACGATTTCCGGTTCGATCAAGCGTCTGCGCCACCTCGATGAAGTGCTCAATTCGGGTGATGCCAACGCCTATACCAAGAAAGAGCGGCTGACCCTGCAGCGCGAGCGCGACAAGCTCGATCGGTCGCTCGGCGGCATCAAGGATATGGGTGGTCTGCCCGACCTGATTTTCGTGATCGACACCAACAAGGAAGACATCGCAATTCAGGAAGCCCAGCGGCTGAACATTCCGGTCGCTGCGATCGTCGACACCAATTCGGATCCCAAGGGCATCACCTATGTCGTGCCGGGTAATGACGACGCCGGTCGCGCCATCACGCTGTATTGCGATCTGATCGCCCGGGCCGTCATCGACGGCATTTCACGCGCGCAGGGCGATTCGGGCATCGACGTCGGCGCATCGGCTCATCCCGTCCGCGAGGAAATTGCGGCGGCGCCGCAGCCTGCGGGTTTCCAGGGTCTCGCCGGGCCGCGAGGTGCCGCCGACGATCTCAAGAAGCTCACCGGCGTGTCCGGCACGATCGAGAAGAAGTTCAACGACCTCGGCATCTTCCATTACTGGCAGCTCGCCGAACTCGATCACGATACCGCGCACAAGATCGGCGAAGAGGTCGGACTTCCGAGCCGAGCCGATGGCTGGGTAGCCCAGGCCAAGGCGATGACCGCCGAAGCCGAATAGCGAACGCGTTGGCCGGGGACCATTCCGGCCACCAATTTCCGGTCTAGCTAACTCCTGGTGGTGGACGGCGGCGAGGGCTAAGGCCGCGCCGCGGCCGCCCTGACAGGCAGAGGATTTGCAACAATGGCAACAATCACAGCGGCGATGGTCAAGGACCTGCGCGAGACCACCGGCGTCGGCATGATGGACTGCAAGCAGGCGCTCGCCGAGAACGCGGGCGACATGCAGGCGGCGATCGACTGGTTGCGCAAAAAGGGTCTGTCGAAGGCCGCGAAAAAGGCCGGACGCGTCGCCGCGGAGGGTCTGATTGGCGCGCTGACGGCGGGTCCCAAGGGCGTTGTCGTCGAGGTCAATTCCGAGACCGACTTCGTCGCGCGCAACGAACAGTTCCAGGGACTGGTCAAGATGATCGCGCAGGTCGCGCTCGAAGCCGGCGCCGACGTGGCCAAGATCAAGGCCGCGAAGGTCGGCGGTGTGACGGTCGAGACCGCGATTGCGGATGCGATTGCGACCATCGGCGAAAACATGACGCTGCGCCGCGCGACATCGCTCGAAGTCAGCAAGGGCGTGGTGTCGAGCTACGTGCATAACGCCGCGGTCGAAGGCGCGGGCAAGATGGGCGTGATCGTGGCGCTGGAATCGGCGGGCAAGGCCGACGAACTGGCCGTGCTTGGCAAGCAGCTCGCGATGCATGTTGCAGCCACCAATCCGCAGGCGCTGGATGTCGCCGGTCTCGATCCCGCCGTCGTCAAACGCGAGAAGGATGTGCTCGCGGACAAGTACCGCCAGCAGGGCAAGCCCGAGAATGTCATCGAGAAGATCGTCGAGTTGGGCTTGAAGACCTTCTACAAGGAAGTCTGTCTGCTGGAGCAGGCCTCGATCCACGCCGAGCATAATGGCAAGTCGGTCGCCCAGGCGGTAAAAGAAGCTGAGGGCAAGGTCGGCGCACCGGTCAAGGTGACCGGATTTGTGCGCTATGCTCTGGGCGAGGGAATCGACAAGCAGGAATCCGATTTCGCAGCCGAAGTCGCGGCGGCCAGCGGCCAGAAGTAACCGCCGGAACAGTGCTTTCGGCCCGGTTATTGGGGCCGGCAGCCGCCCGCGCGGGCAAGGAGAGCGATCGCATCATGGCTGAGCCGATCTATCGTCGCGTCGTGATCAAGCTCTCGGGCGAATATCTTGCCGGTGCGCAATCCTTTGGCATCGATCAGCCGACCGTCGACCGGATCGCCGGTGATCTGATCGCGGCCCGCCAGCTTGGCGCCGAGATCGCGGTCGTGGTCGGCGGCGGCAACATCGTCCGCGGCGTCGAGGTATCGGCCCGCGGCGTCTCCCGTCCCACCGGCGATACCATGGGCATGCTCGCCACCGTGATGAATTGCCTGGCACTCGAGGCTGCGATCGAGCGGCGAGGCGCGCCGGCGCGAACGCTGTCGGCGTTCGTCATGCCGCAGATCTGCGAGCTGTTCACCCGCGGTGCGACGCACAAATATCTCGCCGAGGGCCGAATTGTGCTGCTGGGGGGTGGAACCGGCAACCCGTTCTTCACCACCGACACCACTGCGGTGCTGCGGGCGGCTGAGATCGGCGCTCAGGCCGTGCTGAAGGCGACCAATGTCGATGGCGTCTACAGCGCCGATCCCAAAAAGGACCCTTCCGCCAAGCGGTTTGATCGTCTGACCCACTCGCAGGCGATCGAAGGCGGCTACAAGGTCATGGATGCAACCGCATTCGCCCTTGCCCGCGAGACGTCGCTGCCTATCATCGTGTTCTCGATCGCCGAGCCGGGTTCGATCGGTGCGATTCTGCACGGTAAGGGCCATGGCACGATCGTTGCCGGCTGACGGGCTTGCGGAGCATCCGGCGCATGCGGTCGACGGCCTCGATGACAGGTTTTTGAGGAGGGGAGAGCGTTATGCCCACGGGTAATTTCGACATCAACGAACTGAAGCGCCGCATGCAGGGTGCCACCCAATCTCTCAAGCATGAGTTGGGCGGGTTGCGAACCGGCCGGGCTGCGGCGTCGATGCTGGAGCCGGTTCAGGTCGACGCCTACGGCACACACATGCCGCTCAACCAGCTCGCGACCATCAGCGTGCCGGAGCCGCGGCTTCTGTCGGTGCAGGTCTGGGACAAGTCGATGGTCAAGGCGGTGGAAAAGGCGATCGTCGATTCCAATCTCGGCTTGAGCCCTGCCACCGAAGGACAGGTGCTTCGGCTGCGAATTCCCGAGCTCAACGAGGAGCGCCGCAAGGAACTGGTGAAGGTGGCGCATAAATATGCCGAGGCGGCGAAGGTCGCAGTGCGGCATGTCCGCCGCGATGGTCTTGATACCGTCAAGAAGCTCGAAAAGAACCACGAGATTTCCGAGGACGATCAGGAGCGTCTGGCCGCTGATGTGCAGAAGGCAACCGACGGGACGATTTCGGAGATTGATCAGTTGCTTGCGGCCAAGGAGAAGGAAATCCTCACCGTTTAACGTATCTTTTGGTTTGAGCACGATCTTAGAACAAACGAAGCCGTTTGTTTCGGGATAACCGGTTCCCACTTTTCCGGATCATGCTCTGAAGGATTGACCGATGTCGAACGCAGCCGCCCCCGCAACTGAAGGACCGGATCGAACCGACGGTCCCTTGCATGTGGCGATCATCATGGATGGGAACGGCCGCTGGGCCGCCGCGCGCGGGTTGCCGCGCGCGGAAGGCCATCGGCGCGGCGTCGAAGCATTGCGCCGCGTCGTTCGCGCTGCCAGCGAACTCGGTATCCTGTACCTGACGATTTTCTCCTTCAGCGCGGAAAACTGGTCGCGTCCGGCGACCGAGATCGGCGACCTGTTCGGCCTGCTCCGGCGCTTCATCCGCAACGACCTTGCAACACTGCATCGCGACGGCGTCCGGGTGCGCGTGATCGGCGAACGCGACGGGCTCGATCCCGATATCTGCGTGCTCTTGAACGAGGCCGAGGAACTGACCAAGAACAATACGAAGCTTCATCTTGTCGTCGCGTTCAACTACGGATCGCGGCAGGAGATCGCCACCGCGGCGCAGCGGCTGGCGCGCGAGGTTGCCGAGGGCAGGCGCGAACCTTCGTCGATCGACGCCGATACGCTAGGTCAATATCTGGACGCGCCCGACATTCCGGATCCCGATCTGATCATTCGCACCAGCGGAGAGCAGCGGCTGTCGAATTTCCTGATGTGGCAGGCGGCTTACAGCGAACTGGTGTTTGTGCCGATCCACTGGCCTGATTTCGACAAAGCCGCACTCGAGGGGGCGATCGCCGAATATGCCAGACGGGAGCGCCGTTTCGGCGGTCTGGCCGCGAAAACCGGATCGTGACCGAAGGCAAAGCCGCCCCGGCGGCCGTTGCCGAGCCGGGTTCACGCAATCTCCTGGTGCGCGTTATTGCCGCGCTGGTGCTGGCGCCTGTCGCCATTGCAATCGCTTATGCCGGCGGCTGGCTCTGGACCATTCTGGTGACATTGGCGGCGATCGGCCTCTATCTGGAGTGGCTCGCGATCGTGGGTGCGGCGCGTCAGATGCGCGTGGTCGCGCCGGGCGTTGTTGGGCTTGCAATCGCAGGATGTTGCCTGGCGTTCGGACGGATCGATGCGTCGCTTGTGCCGTTGACGCTGGGCTTCGCCGGCGTAGCGCTGTTTTCGCCGGAGCGGCGCGGCTGGACCTCGACGGGCTTTGGCTACGCGGCCGCGGCACAGATGGCATCGGTGCTGGTCCGCCTCGATCAGTTCTGGGGATTTGTCGCGTTGATCTTGATCCTGCTGGTGGTCTGGGTGACCGACATTGGCGGTTATTTCGCTGGCCGTGGCATCGGCGGGCCGAAGCTCTGGCCGCGGGTCAGTCCCAAAAAGACATGGGCTGGCGCCGTCGGCGGCTTTGCTGCGAGCCTTGTCGTCGCAGCAGGATTTGCGGTGTTCGGTCTGGGCAGAACCGGCCCGTTGCTGCTGCTGGGCGCGGCGCTTTCGATTGTTTCCCAGTTCGGCGATCTCTTTGAATCTGCTGTGAAACGCCGTTTCGGCGTCAAGGATTCCAGCCATATCATTCCCGGGCATGGCGGGTTGCTCGATCGTCTCGACGGCTTCGTCGCGGCGGTGGTCCTGGCAGCGATTTTCGGGCTTTTACGGGGCGGCGCGGATGGCGTCGGCCGCGGTCTTATGGTTTGGTGAAAATATGAGCGCAGTTCCGTTGCGTAACAGCAAGGCCCCGGCATCGGCCGTTCGTGCCGTAAGCGTCCTGGGGGCTACCGGCTCGATCGGCGACAGCACGATGGATTTGCTGCGCGCCTCGCGCGACCGCTACCGTGTCGAGGCTTTGACCGCCAATACCAATGTCGACGGTCTGGCCAGGCTGGCGAAGGAATTCGGCGCGCGATTTGCGGCCATCGCCGATCCCGGTCGGCTCGCCGAATTGAAGGAAGCCTTGTCCGGCACCCGCATCGAGTGCGGTGCGGGCGAAAGCGCCATCATCGAAGCTGCGGCGCGTCCGGCGGACTGGATCATGGCCGCTGTCAGCGGCGCGGCCGGATTGAAACCCGCGCTCGCGGCGGTCGATCGGGGCGCGACTGTTGCGCTTGCGAACAAGGAATGCCTGGTGTGCGCGGGCGATTTCTTCATGCAGCGCGCAGCAAAGGCCGGAGCCTGCATCCTGCCTGCCGACTCCGAACATAACGCGTTGTTTCAGGCGCTCGGTTCCGGCAACCGGGATGAACTGGTTCGCGTCATTATTACGGCATCCGGCGGACCTTTCCGGACCTGGGCCAGCGCCGATATCGAGCGGGCCACATTGGCGCAGGCGCTGAAGCATCCGAACTGGAGCATGGGACAGAAGATCACCATCGATTCGGCGTCGATGATGAACAAGGGACTCGAGGTTATCGAAGCCTCGTATCTGTTTGCGCTGACACCGGATGAGATCGATGTTTTGGTGCACCCGCAATCGATCATCCATGGCATGGTCGAATTTTCGGATCGTTCGGTCGTTGCGCAGTTAGGGGCGCCCGATATGCGTACGCCGATCGCGCATTGCCTCGGGTGGCCCGATCGAATTGTCGGGCCGGCAGCCAAGCTTGATCTCGCCAAGATTGGACAGCTGACCTTTGAGGCGCCGGATTTCGATCGTTTTCCCGCACTGCGGCTGGCTTACGATGCGCTGCGGAC
Organism: uncultured Pseudomonadota bacterium; assembly: GCA_963813165.1. Lineage (GTDB taxonomy): Bacteria > Pseudomonadota > Alphaproteobacteria > Rhizobiales > Xanthobacteraceae > Bradyrhizobium. Next base: position 311,621 of record CAWEYJ010000015.1, read on the forward strand.
CGGCCGTGGCGCGACCACCGTCTACAACGCCGCCAACGAGGTCGCAGTGGCCGCATTCATCGGCGGCAAGATCAAGTTTGGCGCGATAGCGCGGCTCGTCGAAGCTACCATGGACGCCTGGGTGCGTTCCGGCAATCTGGCGCCGTTGACGTCCGCGGATGACGCCATCGCTGTTGACCATAACGCGCGAAATAAGGCTGCCACCCTCTTGCCTCAAATTGCCGCAAAGGCATCCTAGAGCTGGGGAGAGGGGCCTTCGGCTCTGGTGAAGGGAAATCCGATGGCCGAGTTTTTGCTACATAGTTTCAATACGTTGAGCCATGGCTTTATTGGTTACATCATTCCTTTTCTGTTCGTGCTGACCATCGTCGTTTTCTTCCATGAACTCGGTCACTTCATGGTTGCCCGCTGGGCCGGCGTGAAGGTTTTGACTTTCTCGCTCGGTTTTGGTCCTGAACTCGCCGGTTTCAACGACCGTCACGGTACGCGTTGGAAGATTTCGGCGGTCCCGCTCGGTGGCTACGTCAAATTCTTCGGCGACGACAGCGAGGCCTCGACCCCGTCGTCCGAAACGCTCGCCAACATGACCGAAGAAGAACGCGCGGGCAGCTTCCACCACAAAAGAGTTGGACCGCGCGCTGCCATCGTGGCCGCCGGTCCGATCGCCAATTTCCTTTTGGCGATTGTGATCTTTACTGGTCTGTTCACGTTTTTTGGCAAGCCGAGCACGTCGGCGCGCGTCGATAAGGTGGAGGCAGGGAGTGCCGCGGCGGCGGCCGGCTTTGAGGTCGGCGACGTCGTAACGGCAATCGACGGCACCGCGATCGGAAGCTTCTCCGACATGCAGCGCATCGTCGGCATTCACGCCGGCGAACAGCTGGCCTTCACGATCAAGCGTGGCGATTCCACTGTGCAATTGCACGGCACGCCAGAGCTGAAGGAAGTGAAAGACCCGTTCGGCAATGCCCATCGACTGGGCGTGCTCGGAATCACCCGCTCGACTTCGCCCGGCGATGTCACGACCGAGCGCGTTGATCCAGCGACCGCGCTCTGGCTTGGCGTCAAGGAAACCTGGTTCGTGGTAGACCGCACGCTGGCCTATATCGGCGGGGTCTTCACGGGACGCGAGGCGGCCGACCAGGTCGGCGGTCCGCTGCGGATCGCCCAGATCTCGGGACAGGTCGCGACCATCGGTCTTGCTGCGCTCGTTCATCTTGCCGCGGTTCTGTCGATATCGATCGGGTTGCTGAACCTGTTTCCGGTACCGTTGCTCGATGGCGGTCATCTTTTGTTCTATGCGGTAGAGGCCGTGCGCGGCCGTCCCTTGTCGGACAGGGCGCAGGAGATGGGGTTCCGGATCGGACTAGGGCTGGTGCTGATGTTGATGGTGTTTGCCACCTATAACGACATCCTGCATCTGGCTGCCTCCTGATGCCCTTGTTCGAACGGCGTGGCCGATAGGCAACGTCTTGGAATGAAAATGAAATTGCACCGCAATAGGTTGTTTGCCGCCTGGGTAAAATTGGCTACAAGCGAGGCAACACATGGGATTCTGCCGGTTCGTAGGGGTGCGATCCGGCATTGTAATGATAAGGGCGCGTTGCGCATGAATGTTGGAATGCGAGTGCGGGGCGGGGTACTGGCCGCGCTGATGATGTTCGCCATGCCGGCCGCCGCGACGCTGGGCGTCGCGCTCGTTTCGTCGCCTGCCGCTGCCCAAACCGTGTCTTCGATCGAGGTCCAGGGCAACCGGCGCGTGGAAATCGAGACCATCCGCTCGTATTTCAAGGGGGGCCCCGGTGGTCATCTCGACCAGGGGCAGATCGATGACGGCCTCAAGGCGTTGATCGAGACCGGCCTGTTCCAGGACGTCAAGATCAACCACGTGGGCAACCGGCTGGTGGTGGTCGTAGTCGAAAACCCGGTCATCAGTCGTGTTGCTTTTGAGGGCAACAAGAAGATCAAGGACGAGCAGCTCTCCTCGGAGATACAGTCCAAGCCCCGCGGCACGCTGTCGCGTCCCATGGTCCAGTCCGACGCTCAGCGAATCGCCGAAATCTATCGTCACTCCGGCCGTTACGATATCACCGTGACGCCGGAAATCATCGAACAGCCGAACAATCGCGTCGATCTCATTTTTACGATTACCGAGGGCGCGAAAACCGCCGTCAAGTCGGTCGAATTCATCGGCAATTCCGCTTATTCGTCATATCGGCTCAAGGATGTCATCAAGACGCACGAATCGAATCTGCTGAGCTTCATCAGCGGCGGTGATACCTACGATCCGGATCGGGTCGAAGCCGATCGCGATCTGATTCGCCGCTTCTATTTGAAGCACGGTTATGCCGACGTGCAGGTAGTGGCCGCGCTGACGGAATACGATCCGGCACGCAAGGGCTTCCTGGTGACCTTCAAGATCGAAGAGGGCCAGCCGTATCGGGTTGCGTCGGTCACTTACCAGTCCAGCATTCCCACGTTTGACGGAAACACGCTCAGCAGCTTCTCGCGGGTAAGTGTCGGGTCAGTCTACAATGCCGAAGCGCTCGAGAAGTCCGTCGAAGAGATGCAGATCGAGTGCTCGCGACGGGGTTACGCATTTGCGGTCGTGCGGCCGCGCGGCGATCGTAATTTCGAATCGCATACCGTTTCCATCGTCTTCACGATCGACGAGGGCCCGCGGACCTACATCGAGCGCATCAATGTGCGCGGCAATACCCGCACCCGGGACTACGTTATTCGCCGCGAATTCGATATTTCGGAAGGCGACGCGTATAACAAGGCGCTGGTCGATCGTGCCGAGCGCCGCTTGAAGAATCTTGATTTCTTCAAAACCGTGAAAATCACCACCGAACCCGGCTCCTCCAGCGATCGCGTGATTCTCAACGTCGACCTCGAAGAGAAATCCACCGGCGACTTCTCGGTTTCTGGCGGTTACTCAACGGTCGACGGTCCGCTCGCCGAGGTCAGTATCTCCGAACGCAATTTCCTGGGCCGCGGCCTGTATGCCAAAGCCTCGGTCACCTACGGCGAATATGCGCGCGGGGTTTCGCTATCGTTCGTCGAGCCCTATTTGCTGGATTACCGCGTCGCGCTCGGGCTTGACGTGTTCTATCGCGAGCAGCTTGCCAACCTCTATATTTCGTACGGCACCTCGACCATCGGGTTCTCGCCGAGACTGGGATTCCAGCTCCGCGAGGATTTGAGCCTGCAGCTTCGATATTCGATCTACCAGCAGTCAATCTCGCTGCCCACCACGCTCGACAATTGTAACAATATTTCTCCCGCCAACTCGCTTGGGATGCCATTTTACCCGACGCCGAATTATATCATTCAGGTTCTGGGTGGCGTTGATCCCACCGGCAACGCCCAGGCCGGTCTTGCCCCGGGCTGTTTGGGTGCAGGCCAATCTTCGCTGCCGGTTCGAGAGCAATTGGCGAAGGGTCCGGAAACCATCTCGATGGTGGGCTATTCGCTGGACTACAACACGCTGGATAACAACAAGAACCCGACGGACGGCCTGCTCGTTAACTTCAAGCAGGACTTCGCCGGTGTCGGTGGCGACGCGAGCTACCTGAAGTCCACGGTGGACGTGAAGTACTACGCGCCGCTGATCGGCGACGCAGTCCTGCTGTTGCGCGGTCAGACGGGTATGCTCAACAGCGTCGGCGGTTACCAGCTCCAAGTGCTTGATAATTTCCAGATGGGCCCGAATCTGGTTCGTGGCTTTGCTCCCATGGGCATCGGTCCGCGCGATTTGACCTTCTACCCCTATACCGGATACGGCGATGCGCTGGGCGGCACCAAATATTGGGGCGCTTCGGCCGAGGTGCAGGTGCCGTTCTGGTTCCTGCCGAAGGATATCGGTCTCAAGGGGGCCATTCACGCCGACGCCGGGTCATTGTGGGACTATCAGGGACCGAGCCAGTCTGTCGCGACCGGTGAAATCAACGGATTGGTCAACGGACATTTCTGTAATTGCGGAATGGTCTTCAACGATACCAACGTCATCCGGTCGTCTGTCGGCGTGGGCCTGATCTGGGCGTCTCCGTTCGGGCCGCTGCGCTTCGATTACTCGGTCCCGATCACGCAGGGCAAGTATGACGTGGTTCAGCAATTCATGTTCGGCGGCGGGACTCAGTTCTGAGTTTGACCGCAAGCCGGACCGCGACGGGTGGAATGGAGCAGGCGACATTTTTCGAGCAACAACCTCCGTCGATGCTGGCTGATATCCCCGCGTTGATGGAGGCGCCTTTGGCGCGCTACGGCGCAGCCGATCCGAAGGGAGAGAGGCGCATTTGATGGATGCATCGATCATCATTGAGGCTGTGGATATCAATGCCATCCTCAAGACACTTCCACATCGCTATCCCATGCTGCTGATTGATCGGGTTATCAATATCCGGAGCGATTACAGCGGCATCGGTATCAAGAACGTCACCATCAACGAGCCGTCGTTCCAGGGGCATTTTCCCGAGCGCCCGGTGTATCCGGGCGTGATGATGATCGAAGCCATGGCCCAGACCGCCGGGGTGATCGGCATCCTCTCGATCGAGGGCACCCAGAAGCCGCGCGCGGTTTACTTTCTTACCATCGACAAATGCAAGTTCCGCAAGCCGGTAATGCCGGGCGACACCATCGAGTACCACATGCGCACCATCGGCAGGCGCAAGGCCATGTGGTGGTTTCACGGCGACGCCAAGGTCAACGGGGCGACCGTCGCGGAAGCCGACGTTGGCGCGATGCTCACCGACTGAAAGGACCGATGCGCGCGATCGGGGTGCGCGAGGTCTCGACGGGCAGGTTTCTTCTTGCGGGGGCGCCTTCACCCCGACCAATGTTCTAATGATCAAGAGCATCTGCCGCGGTTGCTAGCTGCGGCTGCCTGTCTCCAGAGATTGATGACGACATCGCCTGGCCGGACGAGCCGAGCTGCGGGCTCGGAGGCACATCCCGTGGGTCTCCAGCCGGCGCCCGTTTCGTCCCCCAATCTGGCTCTGAGACGCTGAAACAGAGGGTAATCAGACGTCACTGGACAGTACCGCTACGTCGCGCTAACCAGCTGAAAACCTGACACATTCACGCCAAACGATACTGGCTGATACCGGACCATTCGATGAGCACGATCGACCCCACCGCGCGGATCGAGGATGGCGCAGTGATCGGCGCGGGCACGTCGATCGGCCCTTATTGCGTCATTGGCCCGCATGTCGTGATCGGTGCGGACTGCAAGCTGATGGCGCATGTCAGCGTGACCGGGCACACCACGATCGGTACCGGTTGCGTCATCCATCCCTTTGCTGCCCTCGGCGGACCTCCGCAGGACTTGAGCTATCGCGGTGAGCCGACGCGGCTGGAAATCGGGGAGGGATGCTGCCTCCGCGAAGGCGTGACGATGAACGTCGGAACCAAGAAGGGCGGCGGTCTCACGCGAGTCGGATCTCGCGGGTATTTCATGAACAACAGCCACGTCGGACATGATTGCCTGGTCGGCAACGATGTCATCTTCGCGACATCGGCAACTCTGGGCGGCCATTGCGAGATCGGAGACTTCGTCTATATCGGCGGCCTGTCGGCGGTGCACCAGTTCACGCGGATCGGCCCCCAGGTGATGGTAGGCGGCATCTGCGGCGTTCGCGGTGACGTGATTCCGTTCGGGCTCGTCAACGGCCAGTATGCCACCCTTGAAGGGTTCAACATCATCGGCATGAAGCGCCGCAAGTTCACCCGCGACCGGCTTGCCACGCTCCGGTCGTTCTACAAAAAGCTGTTTCACGGCCCCGGTATTTTTGCCGAAAGGCTGAACGAGGTGCAGCCTCTGGCGGCTGAAGACCCGGCAATCAAGGAAATTCTGGCCTTCATCGGCGACGGCAAGCTTCGCGCCTTGTGCCTCCCGGCTGGCGACCGCAACAGACATTGACGACGGGGTTGCCGGAGCCATGACCAGCAAGGCTTTGGAAATTTCATCGCCCGTCGGCTTGATAGCTGCAGGCGGCGTCATGCCGTTCGCGGTCGCCGATTCCCTCATCGCGCGCGGCATCAGTCCGGTTCTTTTCGCGCTGCGAGGTTCCTGCGATCCGGTGAAGGTAGCGCGTTTTCGCTACCATTGGATATCGATCGGACAAATCAGCCGGCTGACAAGATTGTTGCGGTCGGAGAACTGTCGCGATCTTGTGTTCATCGGCACGCTAGTGCGGCCGGCACTATCCGAAATTCGCCTCGACTGGGGGACGCTTCGCGTTATTCCTCGCGTGCTGGCGGCTTTCCGGGGCGGCGACGATCACTTGCTGTCTGGAATCGGCGGCATTCTCGAACGGGACGGGTTCCGGATGGTCGGAATCAAGGATGTCGCCCCTGAACTGCTGATGCCCGAGGGATGTCTGACCCGGGCGTCGCCTGACGAAAATGCCGCTGCCGATATCGCCAGGGGCCGCGAGGTGCTGCATGCGCTCAGTCCCTTCGACATCGGTCAGGCCGCCATCGTAATCGATGGTCACGTGGTCGGAGTGGAAGATATCGAAGGCACAGACGGCTTGCTGGCGCGTGTCGCCCGGCTGCGCGCGGAAGGACGTATTCGAGCCAGGACCGCGCGCGGCGCATTGGTGAAGGCGCCCAAGAGTGGGCAGGATTTGCGCTTCGATCTCCCGACGATGGGGCCGCGAACCGTCGAGGGCGCGGCGGCGGCCCAGCTTGCCGGGATTGCGATCGTCGCCGGCAACACCATCGTGGTCGAACCCCAGGCCGTGATCGAGGCCGCCGATGCCGCACGGCTCTTCGTGACCGGTGTTCCAGCGTGATGCCGGCGCGAGCAACCGCGAACGTCGCGCCAAAGGTATTTCTGATCGCAACGGAGGAATCGGGAGATCGGCTTGGCGCCAACCTGATGAAGGTGTTGCGCCAGCGGCTCGGCGGCGCCGTCCGGTTCGAAGGCGTCGGCGGGCCGTCGATGGCGCGCGAGGGACTGGCCTCTCTGTTTCCGATCGAAGACCTGTCGATCATGGGATTTTCGGCGGTCGTCAAGCGGTTGCCGATGATCTTGCGGCTCATCCGGCAAACCGCCGATGCGGTGATGCAGGCCTCGCCCGACACCCTCGTCATCATCGACAGCCCCGACTTCACCCATCGGGTGGCAAGACGGGTTCGGGCCAGCGATCCCTCCCTGCCGATCATCGATTATGTATCCCCCTCAGTCTGGGCGTGGCGGCCGGGTCGGGCGCGGGCGATGCTGGGCTACGTCGATCACGTCCTCGCCCTGTTGCCTTTCGAGCCGGAGGCGTATCGCAGGCTTGACGGTCCGCCGTGCAGTTATGTCGGTCATCCCCTGGTCGAACAGATCGACGTGCTGCGTCCCGATGCCGACGAACAACGGCGCCGGGACGACCAACCGCCGGTTCTTCTGGTGCTGCCGGGAAGCCGCCGCGGCGAGATCAACCATCACATGGCGGTATTCGGCGAAACGCTGGGCCTGCTGGACGTGCCGTTCGAGCCTGTCCTTCCCACCTTGCCGCATTTGCAGGATGTGGTTCGGGAGGGCGTGAAAGGCTGGCCGGTCCAGCCGCGAATCATCGTCGGCGAACAGGAAAAGAAAGCGGCTTTCCGCGTTGCGCACGCCGCTTTCGTCAAATCGGGCACCGCAACGCTCGAACTCGCGCTCGCAGGAGTGCCGATGGTCGCCGCCTACAAGGTGGGGGCCGTGGAGGCCTGGATTCTGCGACGCGCGATCCAGGCAAGTTCGGCGATTTTGGCAAATCTCGTGATTGGCGAGAACGTGGTTCCGGAATTCCTCCAGCAGGACTGCACACCGGCGAAACTGGCGCCGGCCTTGCGCGAAATCCTGAGTGACTCGCCCTTGCGCCGGCGACAGGCCGAAGCCTTTGCGAAAATCGACGCCATCATGTCGACCGCGGGCCAGCCGCCCAGCGCCCGCGCTGCCGACATCGTGTTGGCGACGTTACGAAAGGCGCGGGGATCGAATTAAAGCGTTTTCGAGCGAAGAGTGGATGCCGGTTCGCGTAAAGAAAACGCGTCAAAATGAAAAAATAGAGCCGCCGTTCCGGTTCGGAACGGCGGCTCTTGCGCTGGCGGCCGATGGATGCGGGCCGGCCGCATCCATCCTCGAAGGTTGCGAATGATCTGCGCAATCATTTGCGCTTGGCGATATCGACATAATCGCGATGGGTGGCGCCGGTATAGAGTTGCCGCGGCCGGCCGATCTTCTGCTGCGGATCTTCGATCATCTCGCTCCACTGACTGATCCAGCCGACGGTGCGAGCGACTGCAAACAGCACGGTGAACATCGAGGTAGGGAAGCCCATCGCCTTCAGCGTGATGCCCGAATAGAAATCCACATTCGGATAGAGCTTGCGTTCGATGAAATAGTCGTCGTGCAGCGCGATCTTTTCCAGTTCCAGCGCGACTTTCAGCATCGGATCGTCGCCATGGCCGGTCTCCGCCAACACGGCGTGACACATCTTCTGCATGATCTTGGCGCGGGGATCGTAGTTCTTGTAGACGCGATGCCCAAACCCCATCAGGCGAACTTCGCTGTTCTTGTCTTTCACCCTCTTGATGAAGTCAGGAATTTTATCGACGGTGCCGATGCCGGCCAGCATCGCCAGCGCCGCTTCATTGGCGCCGCCATGAGCGGGTCCCCACAGGCAGGCGATGCCGGCGGCGATGCAGGCGAATGGATTGGCGCCGGACGAACCGGCGATCCGCACCGTTGAGGTCGAGGCGTTCTGCTCGTGGTCGGCATGGAGAATGAAGATCTTGTCGAGCGCGTCGGCAAGAACCGGATTGATCTTGTATTCCTCGCAGGGCACCGCGAAGCACATATTCAGGAAATTTTCGGCAAAGCTCAGCGAATTCTTCGGATAAATGAAAGGCTGGCCGATGGTGTATTTGTAGGCCATCGCCGCCAGTGTCGGGACTTTCGCGATCATTCGCATCGACGCGATCATCCGCTGCCGCGGATCGTTGATGTCGGTGGAGTCGTGATAGAACGCGGCCAGCGCACCGACGGCCGCCACCATGATCGCCATCGGATGGGCGTCGCGGCGGAAGCCCTGGAAGAACCGCGCCATCTGCTCGTGGATCATGGTGTGATGGATCACGCGGCTGTCGAAGTCCTCCTTCTGGGCCTTGGTCGGCAACTCGCCGTAGAGCAGCAGATAGCAGGTTTCGAGGAAGTCGCCTTTTTCCGCGAGCTGCTCGATCGGATACCCGCGGTATTCCAGAATACCGGCATCACCGTCGATATAGGTGATCTTGGACTGGCAACTCCCGGTAGAAGTAAAGCCGGGGTCGTACGTGAACATCCCGGAATGGGCGTAGAGCTTGGCGATGTCGACGACATCCGGCCCGACGGTGCCGCTCAAAATCGGGAAATCGTAGCTCTGGTTGCCTACGGTCAGTGTTGCGGTTTTGGATTTGGATGTTGCGTCCATCGTGAAGTCCCCGATGAGATCGTTGCGAAGGCCGGCGGCCGTGGGCGCCATGAAAGACAGATAGCGAGGGAAGCCGGGTATTCCAGAAGCGCCGCTTGGATGCGCGGATCAAATGGGTATCGTATTGCTGTTTGCACTGCAAGATGGCCGATGCTGCGGCTGCGATCCCTTGCTATGAGGGGGTCTGATCGCCAAGCCTGGCCAGGCATTCCTGCCGTCCCAGGACCGCGAGGACGTCAAAAATCCCCGGCGACGTGGTACGTCCGGTGAGCGCCACCCGGAGCGGTTGGGCAACGGCGCCAAGCTTGAGGTTATTCTGCTCGGCGAAGGCGCGCATGGCCGCCTCGGTGGTTTCCGAGGTCCACGGCGTGACAGTCTCCAGCGCCAGGCGAAGCCGGCCGATCAGTTCGCGGTTTTCCGGCGTCAACAGCAGCGCCGCCTTCGGCTCGATTTCGAGCGGCCTGTCGGCAAAGATAAAATACGAACCGTCGATCAGTTCGATCAGCGTCTTGGCGCGCTCCTTGAGGCTCGGCATCGCCTGCAGCAATTGCGCGCGCGTGGTGTCGTTGAGCTTGGCCTTGAGGTCGGAACCGCCGGGGACATAGCTCAGGACATCTGCGAACATGGTCACGAGAGATTGATCGTCGGCGTGACGGATATAGTGGCCGTTGAGGTTTTCCAGCTTGGCGAAATCGAAACGCGCGGCCGAGCGGCCGATCGCCGGCAGATCGAAATCGGCGAGCATCTCCTCGGTCGAAAATATCTCCTGGTCGCCGTGGCTCCATCCCAGCCTGACCAGGTAATTGCGCAACGCCGCCGGCAAATATCCCATGGCGCGATAGGCATCCACGCCCAGAGCCCCATGGCGTTTTGACAGTTTCGAGCCGTCCGGCCCATGGATCAGGGGAATGTGGGACATGCTTGGAATGTCCCAGTCGAGCGCATCGTAGATCTGCTTTTGACGCGCGGCGTTGATCAGATGGTCGTCGCCGCGAATGATGTGGGTGACGCCCATGTCGTGATCGTCGACCACGACGGCGAGCATATAGGTCGGATTGCCGTCGCCACGCAGCAGCACGAGGTCGTCGAGATTCTCGTTCTGCCAGACTACGCGGCCCTGGACCTGGTCCTCAATCACGGTTTCGCCGGTTTGAGGCGCCTTCAGCCTGATCGTGGGCTTCATGCCGACCGGCGCTTCCGCGGCATCGCGATCGCGCCACAAGCCGTCATAGAGGCGCGTGCGGCCCTCGGCGCGCGCTTTCTCGCGCATCGCCGCAAGTTCCTCCGGCGTCGCATAGCAGCGATAGGCCTTGCCGCTGGCAAGCAATTGCTCGGCCACCTCGCGGTGGCGTGCGGCCCGGTCGAACTGGTAGACGACCTCGCCATCCCAATCGAGCCCGAGCCATTTCAGCCCGTCCAGAATGGCGTCGATGGCTTCCCTGGTCGATCGCTGCCGGTCGGTGTCCTCGATGCGCAGCAACATCTTGCCGCCGCGCCCGCGCGCGTAAAGCCAGTTGAACAGCGCCGTGCGGGCTCCTCCGATGTGGAGAAAACCTGTCGGCGAGGGAGCAAAGCGGGTGACGATGGCATCAGTCATGAGGGGAGCGGATCCCGGACAAAGAGGGCATGCAGGCGGCGCGGTGGGTGTATATCAGGAACGGTGCATAACTAAAGCTTGCCCGGCGCCCCGAATCCGGGGATCGCCCCTTGGCTGGATCGAGCGAATTTGGCACAAGGTCCGCTTGTTTCCCGAACAGGAACTGGAATGACCACAGAACCGGTAACGGCAGAGGCGGGGCGTGATTTCATTCGCGACATCGTCCAGGCCGATCTTGACGCGAAGAAATACAGCCGGATCGTAACGCGGTTTCCGCCGGAGCCGAACGGCTACCTGCATATCGGCCATGCCAAGTCGATCGCACTGAATTTCGGCATCGCGCAGGAATTTTCCGGTCGCTGTAACCTGCGGTTCGACGATACCAATCCCACCCGGGAAGAGCAGGAATACATCGATTCGATTCAAGCGGATGTGCGCTGGCTCGGCTACGACTGGGGCGATCATGTATTCTATGCCTCGGATTATTTCGACCGTCTCTACGAGTGGGCCGAAATCCTGATTCGCGCCGGCCACGCCTATGTCGACGACCAGTCGCAGGAGGAAATCCGGATCACGCGCGGCACGCTGACCGAGCCCGGCCGGAACAGCCCGTTTCGCGAGCGCCCGGTGGATGAAAACCTCGATTTGCTCCGGCGCATGAAGGCGGGTGAATTTCCCAACGGCGCCCGTGTTCTGCGCGCCAAGATCGATATGTCGTCCGGCAACATCAACCTGCGCGATCCCGTGCTCTATCGCATCCTGCACGCTACGCATCCGCGCACCGGCGACAAATGGTCGATCTATCCGAGCTACGACTACGCCCACGGGCAGTCCGATGCGATCGAGGGAATCACGCATTCGATCTGCACCCTGGAATTCGAGGACCACCGGCCGCTCTATGAATGGCTGCTCGACAAGCTCCCGGTGCCGTCGAAACCGCATCAATACGAATTCGCGCGGCTCAATCTGACTTATACGCTGTTGTCGAAACGGGTTCTGACCGAACTCGTGCGCGGCGGCCATGTCGGCGGCTGGGACGATCCGCGCATGCCCACCATCGCCGGCCTGAAACGGCGCGGGGTGCCGCCGGCGGCGATCCGCGAATTCGTCAAGCGCATCGGGGTCGCCAAAGCCAACAGCGTCGTCGATGTCGGCATGCTGGAATTCTGCATCCGCGAGCTTCTCAACAAGACGGCGCTGCGGCGCATGGCGGTGCTGCGGCCGCTCAAGGTCGTGATCGAGAATTACCCGGAAGGCCAGATCGAGGAGCTCGAAGCCGCGAACCATCCGGACGATCCGGCCGCCGGCACGCGCAAAATCGCGTTCGGCCGCGAGCTCTACATCGAGCAAGACGACTTCATGGAGAATCCGCCCAAGAAGTTTTTCCGGCTCTCCCCGGGTACCGAAGTGCGGCTGCGCTATGCCTATTTCATCAAGTGCCGCGAGGTGGTGAAGAACGCCGCCGGTGAGATCACCGAATTGCGCTGCACCTACGATCCCGCGACCAAGGGCGGCAATGCGCCCGACGGCCGCAAGGTCAAGGCGACCATGCATTGGCTGTCGGCGGCGAAGTCGATGCCGGCGGAAATTCGCGTCTACAATCCGCTGTTCCTCAAGCCCAATCCGGACGCCGCCAATTTTGCCGCCGATCTCAACCCGCAATCGCTGGAAGTGCTTTCCGACGCCCGGATTGAGCCTGCGATCGTGGAAACCAGTTCGTCCGATCCGGTGCAGTTCGAGCGACAGGGCTATTTCACGCGCGATCGGGATTCAACGCCGGACCGCCCGGTGTTCAACCGGACGATCGGCTTGCGCGATACGTTTGCAAAGGAAGTCGGCGGCAAGAGCTGACGCGCCGCGGCGCTATCGCTTCGCTTCGGCGGCGGCCCGGCGCATCGCCGCGGCCGCTTCGGGGTAGAGGAACAAAGCGGTGTGATCGGTGGCGGTGACCGCTTTCCGCGCCCGTAATGCGCTCGGCTATTTCGGCAAATCAGTCCTTGATTTCGCGTGCAGGCCGAGTTCAGCAAGCCTGACCCGAAGCGCTTGCCTGGCAAGGCTGTCTTTGGCTTTTTCTTCGACCAGCAGATCGATGAAGGCGAGCCGCTTCGGCTCGTCGGTCGCTTCGGCCAGCAATTTGCGATAGCGGTCGTAATCAAATCCTGCGTCCGGCTTACTCATGAGCCCGCCTCGGCATTCACCCCATCCGCGACCGAGTGTTCCGCAACTGGCGCCGGCGCGCAAGGCATTGGCGCCATCGAACTGCGCTGCGCTGCATCCAGGGCGGTGGAAAACGGGGAGAGCATTACGCCAGCACCTCGCATCTAATCGAGGCGGCTGCGCACCTCATCGCGCATCTTCTGGCGGAACTCTTCCCGGCGCGCCGGTCTTTCCTTCTCCGGGATATTGAATCGATCAAAGACGTTAAAATTTTCGATAATCGGGTGACGATCGCTCGCCATCGCAAGGATACGCAGCAATTCGGCGGCCGGCCCGCTGGGGCCGCTGACTTCCCATCGGCGAATGGTATCGGCGCCGCCCGATGCAAGGCCGCAAAGCTTGGCCATGTCGGCAGCGGACAATTGTCTGCCGATCGCATCGCCGAGGTCCTTGCGAAGTTGCTTTAGTTCGGGGCCGGTCACGGAGTCTGGTCCTGGGGGCTAATCCTGGGCGGGGGTGCGGGCAGCGAACTTATCTGCGATTCTGTATCCGTTTCCCTAATCAAAAACTTGCGAAAACTTTAACAAATTTGAAAAGCCTGCATTCAGAATGTCGGCTCACCTTCGACTAACTTGCCCACGCAATAATGGATCGATCTCATCTGTAGATAAGGCCAGATAATTTGGAGTGCGTCATGAAATTACTTATGGCTCTATTGTTGGGCACGGTTGCGGGAATGGTCCCCGCGCTGGCGCAGACGTCAACGCCCACGTCCACCAGCACGCATCCGTCGAACGGAAGCCGATCCGACAGACCCTCGTCAGACCTGTCAGACTCATGATCGGCGACAGCGACGACCACCGATCCGACCGCTGCGGTGACCTATCGGGGAACCGGCTCGGGCTACCAACCGATGGGCTCCAGTGGCTATAATCCGATGGGGCACAAGTAATAACCCAACTGATCGATATCGTGAGTGTCTGCGATCGCGGGCAGGTTGCCTCAGGACGAAATAAAACAAACCGCCGAGTGATATGATCGCTCGACGGCGCCGTAACACGATCTCTGGGCCGATATCCAGGCTGGGCGCGGTCGTCGAAGTTCCCGCCTAAAGCATGATGGCTTTGAGTTGAATTGATTTCACCTCGCCCCGCTTGCGGGGAGAGGTCGGCGCGTAGCGCCGGGTGAGGGGGCTTATCCGCGAGTCCGAAACTGCGGAGAGGTCCCCTCACCCCGACCCTCTCCCCGCAAGCGGGGCGAGGGAGAAGGGGTCCCGCCGCCTCAATCTAGACCAGCTGCCCCAACGTCGCTCGCAAATCGGCGACGAACGGAGCCTCGCCCGCGAGTTTGGGCTTTTCCAACATTCTGCTTCCGTTCCGCTTTTCACCACAGGACACGCCACGGTAGCCTCGCGGTGCGCAGGGAGTACGGGGCGGCCGGATGCCGGAGTCGGGCGGGGCGCGGACGCGGGGCTATGCGGGGACTTGGCCCCCGCGCGAAGCCGTGCGGGCGGCCGGCATCGCCCCGCCAGGAGCCAACGCCTGGCCGGCATTCGTCGATAAATTACGCGAATGGGCGGGCGCCGAGGCAGGTGCCGGCCGCTTGCTGCCTTGGGTGCCGGTCGGGTTCGGCGCCGGCATTGCCGGCTATTTCGCCGCTGATCATGAACCGGTCCTGTCGGTCGCCGCTCTTACGGCCGCCGGCATTTGCGTGGCGGCCTTTTTGTTGCGGCGGCAAAAGCTGTTCCCGCTCGCCGTGATGATAGCTGCCATCGCGGCGGGTTTTGCAACGGCGACGTGGAAGACCGCGCGGATCGCGCACGGTGTCCTGGCGCGACCGATGTATTCGGTGTCGCTTTCCGGTTTCGTTGAGGCGCGCGATATCCGCGAGCGCACCGACCGGTTCGTGCTGCGCGTCGCGCACATGGAAGCCCCGCGCGCGACGATCCAGCTGGAGCGCGTGCGCCTGTCGGTTCGCAAAGGTACGGCCCCCGACGTCGGCAGCTTTGTCGAATTGAAGGCGCGGTTGCAGCCGCCGTGGTGACGTGTCCGTCGCCGTCCGCGGCGGTCCGAAAAGTCCTCATTTTTTGGGCATAACCCAGAACGGCGTCTGGACATGTTCGCCGCCGTTCGCCTAAATCCGGCTTCGATTTGTGGGTTGGCCTGTGGGCGGTGAGGGCGCGGCGTGTCGCGACAGCTCAATTTACTCAGTCCGAGGTTCGTTGAGACCGTCGAAGAGCCGGGTCGGTACTCTGACGGTGGTGGCCTGTACCTGCAAGTGAGTCCAAGCCGAACGGAAGGCGTTGTCACGAAGTCATGGCTCTTCCGCTACATGCGAGGAGGCACCACGTCCCGAGAGATGGGGTTAGGCGCCACGAGCATGCGGAAGGGCGATGGCTACACGACGCTCGCCCAAGCCCGTCAGAAGCGCGCCCGAGCCCGGGAGACGCTGGAGGCCGGCTTTGACCCGCTGGAGCTCAAACGGGCCGGAAAGACCGCCGAGAAGGTCAACAAGGCCAAGGGGATAACCTTCTCCCAATGCGCCGCTCAGTACATCAAGGGCCATCAGGCCGGCTGGAAGGGCCAGAAGCACGTAAAGCTGTGGAAGGGATCGCTTGCGCGGTTCGTGGAGCCTCTGATCGGCGACTTGCCCGTCGCGAGCATTGATACCGGGCTTGTGCTGAAAGTACTGCGCCCGATCTGGGAAACCAAGACCAAGACCGCAGTGGACGTCCGTTCCAGGATCGAGCTGATTTTAAGCTGGGCGAGGATCCACGGCTACCGGCACGGCGAGAATCCGGCCAGGTGGAGGGGGCATCTGGATAACGCCCTACCGAAGCCGTCCAAGATCGCGAAGGTCACCCACCTTGCCGCCATGCCCTACGATGAACTGCCGGGCTTCATGGCTAGGTTGCGCGAGAATGGTGCCGCAGCGGCTCGAGCGCTCGAATGGACCATCCTGGCCGCGGCGAGGAGCGACGAAACCTTCGGTGCCAACCCTGCTGAAATCGACGCAGAGAAAGGGGTCTGGACGATTTCGGCGGCACGGATGAAGGCCGATGCCGATCACCGCGTTCCACTGAGCGACAGAATGCTCGAAATTCTGGCGAAGGTGCCCATCGGCGGGAAGTTCGTGTTTCCGTCCCAAGCCGGCAAGAAGCTGCCCCACGAAGCAATGCTGAAGGTCCTCAGAGCTATTCGATCCGGGGTGACCGTTCACGGCTTCCGGTCAACGTTCCGCGATTGGGCGGCCGAACAAACTTCATATCCAAACGAGGTCGTCGAAATGGCCCTCGCTCACGCTATCGAATCCAAGGTTGAGGCTGCCTACCGGCGCGGAGATCTATTCGAAAAGCGGTGCCGGCTGATGGCGGACTGGGCCGCGTTCTGCGAAAGCCCTCCGGCGGCGAAGAAGGGCAATGTCGTGTCGCTGAGGGCCTAACAAAAAAAATAGGCCGACCCGTGCCTCGCTTCTGTTACTGCGCCTTGTCATGCTGTCCGATCCCGATGGCCTTGTAGTCATAGGTCGGATAGAATTCGGTGTGATAGGCGCCCCAGGCTGTAGTCTCGAAGATACGGTTGACCTCGCGCAACCGGGAGGCTGGAAGGCGCAGTGTGACGACTTGACCAATTCCCATCGCGATATTCCAGCTCACCACTTCTACCCCGGGCGGGGGAAACGCCGTGTAGAAGCCCTGTTTCTCGAGTTGGGCGTTGAGTTCAGCCAGTGGACGTGTCTCGTCGTGTTTCAAAAATATTGTGAGCATGATGGCGTTGTCTGGCGTAGGCGGCGGCCCGCGATCCGAGATTAAACTCACCCCGGCCGGGCTGGCGGCGCTACAGGCGCCCATCTGATTTGGGCGACGTGCCAAAGCCCTCACGAGGGCTGAAGGTGAAAGCCAAATGATCAAACCGAAGCGATCCGCCGAGCAACAGGTCGCGGACGAGGCCGATCGAAAGGCTCTCAATCCGCTGGCGTCGAGGCAGACGATATCGGACAGTCAAGCCGAGCCAGAATTCCAGGAGAACCACAAACGCCTTAAAGCAGACCGGCTAGCGCGTGAGGCTGGGCTGAAGGCGAAGGGGAAACTATGATCGTTCGACGGCGTTGCTTTCCCTTTAGCAGGCAATTTCATGCCCCAACGCGAACCTGAACCATCACGGCCACCGGCATCCCCAGGCCGCCGTCACCACCGCCATCCCGCCCGTCGGAGCCGCCGCGCAAGCCCGAGCCAACACGGCAATAAACTTGTAGGGAGATCGACGAGTGACCAGACTCTTTGTTCGCGAGGCATTGATGCGCGTGGTAGCGATCCTCGGGCTTATTCTCACGTTGGCCGGGTGCACCGGCGACCGTCTCAGGCAGAGTGGGAATGAGCAACGGCAAACCGCGGTGGTGGCGATCTAAGATAGCCCGCGGCGCCGCGGTGGCGGCGCCGGTCATATTTCCGATCCGAGGTAGTGAGTTAGGCCCCTGGCTTGTTGGCGGGTCCTCAGCGATGTCCAGCCTCGAGCTTCGCGTGGTTCTGCCGACGACGGCCCGGATCAGCCCGGCAAGTTGTTGTTGGTCGATCCATAGGCACCGAGTCCGGCTTCAGGATCGGGACTGGCAGGTAACTTGGGTTCAAAAGGCCGCAGGCCGGTCAACATGTTCACGGAGCCAATTCCGTACTCGTGGACGTAAACCTGCTGGCCTCCCGAAACGGCACTCAACTCGGCTTCGCTCAAGCTAGCGATATTCATGTTCGTTTTGCTGTTGGTCATGCAAGTCATCCTTTCCTGCGTGGTGGGGCCCATTCCCCTTATGTGGACAGGATGCCGGAGCAGTGGCCCGTATTCTGTGAGGTGGATCACGATCCAAGCTACGAGAGGCTCGATGGGCCGGCAAAATAAGCAAGCTCTCCCCCGTTTCGGCGAGCAGGGAAACTATGATCGTTCGCCAGATTTCGCCTTAACTCGAAAAGCCCATTGTACAAACCTGCCGCGCGACGCGTCGCTTGTCGAGAGGGCTTCCTAACGAAGGGCGGCCCGACCGCCGAACCCCCATCCTGTGGAAAGTCGCGTCCGCCGCAATCCAAAAAACAACCGAATGCCCCAAAGTTGCGACGTTCGGAGCGCCCACTTGCATCCAATTGATGATTCGCCGAAGGGCTACGATATGACCCCGATCGAATTCCGCGCGAAGAAAACCCTCGAAATACAAGAGCTCCTTGAAAAACTATCGTCTCTCGATGGCGCGGGCTTTTTGCCCGAAAACAAGGATCGCCTGTTCCGTACCTATCAGCGCCAACTCGAGAGGTTGGCTGCTATTGTGTCCAGTCCGTCGTTAGAACGACTCTGCTTAGGCTGAAGGCAGAGAAATGAAACCCGCATCGCGCCGATGGACTTCCGACGAGAAAGCCGAGCTTGATCAACTCCTGGACGCCGGCAAAGAGGCCGCCGAGATAGCCGTGGCGATTAACCGGACGCGCCCGGCAATTTATGCGCGACTGCAACGGCTCTACAGAGAAGGCACAAGGGAAGCCAGAATGGTCGAGATCGGCTTGAGGGCGAAGGGGAAATGAGCAATGCCGAAGGTGATTTCGAGCAAGCTACTCCAAGACTGGACGCCCGCCGAGGCCGAGCGGCTTTTGCAACTAGCGAAAAGAAGGGCAAGCGCCGCGCGCGCAGCCCAGCTGCTTGGGCGTCGAGTTGG
Source organism: uncultured Pseudomonadota bacterium (assembly GCA_963813165.1). Lineage (GTDB taxonomy): Bacteria > Pseudomonadota > Alphaproteobacteria > Rhizobiales > Xanthobacteraceae > Bradyrhizobium. The sequence continues at coordinate 330,512 of CAWEYJ010000015.1, forward strand.
CTCTGTACGACGGCAGGCCAAACTTCTCGGTATCCTGCTCTACAAAAAGTAAGGCCGCCTCCGGGCGGTTAAAAATCCATTCCCTTTTCGGGGCGCTTTCGCGAGTCCAGTTTTCAATTCCCCAACTCGGGGGAACGTGGTCTTCTGTCTCGGGGCAGATCAGAGCGAGTGCGCGATGATCCGCAAAGTGAGCAGCGTGGAAATTGTCGTCCCGACGGTGCTAGCTGTAGCGCTGGCGATTGTGCTCTCGATTGGCGCCATCTATTTGACCGAAATTTTTCTCGGACCGATCGAGCGGGTTGAAGCCCATCAGTCTAGGAGCCCCTGATTGCCTTCCCTTCCGGATAATCGAGCGCGGGCTCACGGCGAAGAAGTGAACGTCCCGAACCACCGCGAGCGTCAATTGATGCAGCAACTGCGAGGAGCAGGATGGGTAAAAGCAACCGCTTTGCCACCCTTTCTAAGAACGATCGAGAGCCTGCTCAACAAAGGATGGATACCCCGATAGATCGTCGTCCGTGAATAAGCCTCTAGCCGAATGCACGCACCGAGATTGGTGGCGTCGCGGACGCAACATGGGTGGACGCGATCCTGGCCCATGAAGAACATCAATACGTCGCGATTGATCGTTGTGCGGCCGACGGCGCGGCGCTCGACATCGCGTAGGGGTTGGAATATTTCCTGAAGCATCGGCATGCTACACGCCTATGTCACGAGGAAAACAAAGCCGCCGAGCGGAATATGGTCGCCCGACGGCTTTGCCATGCTGGGTCCGGATGGGGGCGGCAATATCCGGTGCAGATACGCTTACTGCACTGGCGCTCCGTCGCAACGAAACTCCCTTGTCAAGCTGAATACCGGCACTGCGGGTTAATTCTGGAACCGCCGACGGCTTTGCGTAAACCAAAGGATCGCGTGAGCAGCCAAGATCCCGAGGGCTCCTCCGACTACCTTTTCGAATGCATCAATCAACGTGCCGTGACGATCGGGCGTGAAAGTCTGAAAATACTCGAGTGCGACAGCACTGATAAAAACGATGCTACAGACAAAAAGTAAGCGTTTGGGGTACGCAAAGGAAAAAAGAGCGCCAAAGACTGCGAATATGATGACGTGCTCAAAATGAGCGTAGCACCTCATCCCTGGTCGCATCAAAAGAGGCGCCAACTTATAATATATCGAATACACAAATCCAACGTGGGTTAAGGTGGCAAAGGCAAGAGCCAAGATAGATGCCCAAGCGCAAATGATCACGACCTTCTGAAACATGCTGGCGTCTTACAAACTGTTTCGACGTCATTGGCGAAAATAGACGATCGCGATTGCCAATATCGCGATTGCAGCAAAGCCGATAAAAAGCTCCTTGACGTCTCGATCAATCATGTCAGGCTCCTCGCCGTGTCCGATAGCATCATTGGCCTAGCTCAATACGCAGTCTGCGCCCCGCGCAGCGGCGGGCTCATTCTAAATTGCCTGCATCATTGCTGGTGCGCTTCCGTGTCATCTCCCTTCACCTTCAGCTTAAACCATTTCAATGGGAGGCCGATCGTATAGGCGCGTGTCTTGATATCGTGGATCGATCAATTCAGTTTGGCCGCGATCAGTTCCGGGCGGGCGTTTGCTTCCGCCATTTTTCGAAAGAGGTCATCCTCTCGCGGCGTCCACCGGGTGCTTCGTATTCTGACCATGTAATATTATTTCGCCTGCCAATTTCCGGTACCAACCACGCTATCGCTGTCGGGTGACGCGGCAACGAAAGTCGATCGTTAACCTGAATGCCAGCTCTGCGGGTTAATTCCGGAACCGCACCATCGGGCTATTCATCCCGCTTCAACTTCCGCTTTCCCCAATGCGTCTCCTTGCAATCGGGATTGAACACGTGCTCGACGTGGCGGCTACCGCCAAAATGAACGATATTGATCCGCAGGCCTGGCTCGCCGATGTTCTCGCTCGCATCGCCGAGCATCCCGTCCAAAAATTAGACGAGCTTCTGCCTTGGAGTTGGCGCCAGCTCAACGTCAGAGACCATCAGGCGGCTTGACCGGTACATCCCGCGAGCCATCCCGTCGCGGTCCTCACCGGATGCTAACGATAGCAATGGCGTGCGACGAACTGGATTCAATGATCGGGCAGCTGGACGACGAGAATCAAAAAGTCGTCAGCTCCTATCGAGACCAAATAGATCGTCACCTGAGATCGGCAATGTGCGGAATTCGGGCGCAGCTCGGAGCGGAATTCAAGTCAGTCGAGGCAATTCTAGACCTTTACTCGAGTGACTTGCACTGCTGGCTTCACGAAATAGAGAAGTGGGCCAAGGAAGGCCGGGAGTATCGGGAGAGCGAGCCTGATCGATCGCCCCAAGGGTGAAACGGTCGCGCCGCCGACAAACAACGAAGCCGCCGGGGCAATTCGGCGGCTTTTTCTTTATCCGGCACTTTGCACCCCGGTTGGCGAAAATTGAAAAGGCCGCCGGGCAATATCCGACGGCCGCCGGGCTCAAAATAGCTTACTTTAGAAAAGCCCCGTTCGCCCCGGTTTTCGCAGAATTGCACCGGCAAGCAAAGGGGGCGAATCAAAACTGCTGTTCCGTCAAAGGAACAAAAAAGCTGTTGCGGCAAGGACACACAGCTCCCGGATCTTTGGGTGCATCCGGACGACGAGAGGTGAGCCCGCCGGTCCGCCGGCGGGTTTCACTTAACTGAGATGCCGACACAGATCATTTCGAAGCGCACGAAGAGGTCCTAACCGATCGTCTTTGTCAGTTTTGAATGCTTGCTCAAGCAATTCAAACAGCATGTTCATCTGCGCATAGTCCAGCGTAAAGGATTTTGGTTCACCGTAGTCATTCATTTAAGTCCACCCAGGGACAGCTCTTTTGCTGTTATGCCAGTTCGGCGACCGGCTCAGCTTGGTCCAACGTTGAAAGTCGCTGTTCGAGCGCAGCGATGGTATCCTTAAGGTTGTCGCGGCGAGTTGCCAACATTCTCGCCAAAATCGGGTAGGCGACGTCCGATCGATCAGATATCCCTGTGCGCTCTTCCTCGGTGGTAATGTCGCAATTGAGCAGCTGAACGGTGCGATCTAGATCGACGATCATCTTCCATATCCGAACCGCCTCGCGTTGCGTGACTTCGCCCGTATCAAAATGACGCTGGTACCTCATTGCGATGCTCCAAAATGAGCCGATTCCGCTGAGTTGGCGCGGGCTCGGGACTGTTTGGAAGAGGAATCGCAAGAAGCTTGCCAGGCCCGGTCCACCGCAAAAGAAACGGCCCCAGATTAAGGACCGGGACCGCCAAGTCTGGGAGGAATGCCGGGGCGCCGCCCCGGCGCAGTCCCAACTCGTCAGCCCGGGAGCCGTTCCCAAGGGGCGCTGGTCACGCCGGGTGGCTTTTTAAAGTGGGGATATTCGTGAAAGCGTCAACTAAACCCCGTCGGCAAAGGCTCTCGACATCCTCCGGGTTCTGGTTTCGCAATGAGCCGCCGCCAAACAGTCTAATTAGCAGGCGCTGTTCTGACCTGGTCAATTCATCCCAAAGCGGTGTCTCGGGCATCTGCGTTTCGCTCTGATTCTCTCCGCAGATCGAGGTTCAGTCCATAAATGCTAACGAGAGGTTAACGAAAGGGCGCCAGTGCCAGTCCTCCACCACCAACGCGCTGCCATGAGCCCTGTCTGCGCACACCACCATGGCGATGCCTTCAACAGATCAGTCGCCCAAATCGAACTGAGCGCGAAGTCGATGGGCGATTTCCTCTGCGCGTCTTTGATACCCGATCAAATCGCCCGGCGCCGAAAGAACCATAGGCTGAAAACCGAAGGCGTGATCCTTGCGCACAATAATTTCCAAGCCCGCGACAGCGATCTTCCCGGCGATCATCTCAGCGAGCTGCTGTGCAGTGACGTGTTCTCTGACCATGGCGAAATTCCAAGGTTCAACCGGCCTCAGCAATCCGACCGAGAGTTCCTGAAAGATTCGTCAACGAACATGGTGAATCACGAAGCTGTGCAAATTCATTTCGACATCGCTGATCACGCAGCGAACGCGCGCCGGACGACTGCCGAGAGCAATTGCTCGCCGATTGCCGTCAACCGCGAGCCCCTGACGAGCCCGATCCTGTTCAGCGTGAGGATGGCTACCCGATCGCAAAGGTCAGTCGACACGCCATCCGCCAGCATCGCGATTGCGCGCTGTTCGCTGACATCCAGATCATCCCAAGAAATTCCGTCCATCTCGCACCTCGGTCCGAAAATCCCCGGTCTCATGACAGGCTGCGAAAGTTAAAGATTGACTAAAATTCTACTGAATAAGTGTTTGTGTTGCGTCTTAGCTTGCGGGCGGCCTTCTCAGGGTCGGCGGCGGAGGAGGAAAGGATTCGAACCTTCGATACGGTTGCCCGTATATCGGGGAGCAATGCCTCAAGCGAGTTCCGGACTAGAAACAAAAAGCCGCAGGCATTTTCGCGCTGCGGCTAGCCGGGTTCGAAAATGTGTTGCTATGAAATCCTACCCAGCCCCGGTGAACGGAGTTAAGGCCACTTCGCGTCGGCCGTAAATCGAAATGCGTTGTTCCCAATCAGGAACAAAAGTTTAGTTGCGGTGGAGCAACATTAGCGTTGCCGAAAATCCTCAGTCGCGAGTCCAACTGCGATAGTTCAATGAATTTCTTTGACTGTGCGGACGGGTCCTAATCTTACTGAGTCAGAAAGTCGCATTTTGGGAGCTTGGGATCCTTGATAATTTTGGGAGATTCGTTTTTCGGCATGAGGAGCTGAGATGGATCACCCAATAGCGGCTGACAGTGCATCGCGATTTGAAGCATATGTCGAGGGACTTGTGAGCGTGATCGGCCATGCGGACCGTGCCGGGCCGCTGCGGGATTACTGCGTTGGCCTGATGATGCCATGCGAGCGCAAGAGCGTAGAGCCTATGGCGGCGGTGACCGCACCTGAGCGGACGGCAGCGCAGCATCAATCACTCCTGCATTTTGTCGGCGAAGGGCGCTGGTCGGACGAGAAGGTCTTGGCCAAGGTGCGCGAGATGGTCCTGCCGGAGATCGTGCGCCATGGGCAGATCGAGGCCTGGATTATCGACGACACGGGTTTCCCCAAACAGGGCCGGCATTCGGTAGGGGTGGCACGGCAGTATTGTGGTCAACTCGGCAAGCAGGACAATTGTCAGGTCGCGGTGTCGCTATCGATTGCCAATCGCCACGCCAGCCTGCCGGTGGCGTATCGCCTGTATTTGCCGGAACAGTGGGCGGCGGACGATGAACGCCGGCGCAAGACAGGCGTGCCCGGGGATATCCGCTTCAGGACCAAGCCCGAGATAGCGCTCGAGCAGATCCGTGCGGCCAGTGCAGCCGGCCTGCCGCTCGGTGTGGTGCTGATGGACGCCGGATATGGCTGCAACACGGAACTGCGCAGCAGCATCAGCGCACTGGGGTTGACCTATGTGGCTGGCATCTTGCCGAACACCACGGTATGGGCGCCGGGCATGGCGCCGTTGCATCCCAAAACCTGGTCGGGCCACGGACGTCCGCCGAAGTTGATACGGCGTGATCGCAATCATCGGCCGACCTCAGTCAAGCAGCTTGCTTTGGGCTTGCCGGCAAAAGCCTGGCGCAAGATCGTGTGGCGTGAAGGCTCGGCCGAACAGTTGTCCTCGCGCTTTGCCCGGTTGCGTATCCGTGTCGCCCATCGCGATTACAATCTTACCAAGAGCCGCCCGGAAGAATGGCTGTTGATCGAGTGGCCGAAAGGTGAGGCCGAGCCGACAAAATATTGGTTCTCGACGCTTCCGCAAAATATCACCTTCGGCAACCTGGTAGATCTCACCAAGCTACGCTGGCGCATTGAGCGCGATTATCAGGAGCTGAAGCAGGAGGTCGGGCTCGGGCATTTCGAAGGGCGAGGATGGCGCGGCTTCCACCATCACGCCACACTCTGCATCGCGGCCTACGGGTTCCTGATCTCCGAAAGGGAGACGATTTCCCCCTCAGCATCTCGTCCCACCGCGATGTTCCAGGCGCCTGCCATTCCCGAAGGTTACAGACCCAGAGGCTCCACCGCTGCGGCCCGAGCGGCACATTCCAAACTCGATTGCGACCATGCGCCGACGGCTCGTTCTCGCCCTCGTCAAAAACTTGCCGCGATGTCCGTGCTGCGCCGCTCCGATCAGGAACCTGCCGAAGTACCAAACTTTATGACGCAGTAAGACTAAGTTACTGAGGACGATCGCGCAGGAGGTCTTTTATGGCTGGAGCCATCGCAGCAACGGTAGTTATATCGGGCATCGGCTTTCTCATAGCTAACGCCTTCCGATCCTGATCCCGTTCGCATTGGGCGGGGCCGCCGCACTGGACGATACGGCGACCCCTGATCGCGAGGAAGGCATGGTCGTCGGGGTCGCGGCGACCAATCCAGCACCACTGCGGCCACGATAGAATTTCATTTGCACGCCGCAACGAAACTCGCTCATTAAGCTGAATGTCGGCCTGCTGGATCATCGCCTCGCCCTTGGCTCGCATTTCCGCCGACTGCGAGGCGAGGATGTTGGCCATCGCGCGTGCCTTGCCAAGTTCTTTCGTCAGAGCCCTGCGGTCGCCGCCCGACAGGGGCGTAGGGTGGTACTTCGGGGCCATCCAGACACCCAGGCGCAAGAGATCGGATCGGCAATCGGGAGCGGGCTTCGGCGTCTCGAACGCCGGCCAGCACCCGTCTTCTTCATGCCTGCCGGTGCGCTGCTGGCAGGTATTGTCGAGCAGCCGCTGCGCGACGTCCTTCCAGACTGCGTTGCCGCCATAGAGCCGGATCGCGTCGAGGGTCTGGATTTCCACAGTCCGCTCGCAGCGGCGGCAGGAGATACGCAGCAGGTGGCGCTGGATTTCCACAAGCCAGCGCTTCCTGATTTGAGTTCCATCGGCTTGGGCGCGAGGGTCTTTGCGCACCGAATTCCAATACGCGTCGGGGAAGGGCGCGTCTGGAGCCGCAGCGGGCGCCGCCGGTCTCCGGACAACCTCGGCGGTCAGCTGTTCCATCTGCTTGGGGGTCGGCATGCGCCAGCTTGCGGGTCGGTCGGTCATTCCCAATAAGAACATAAAGAGAACGAAAGTCGAGTCCGGCCTGGTTGAAATCCGCAAAAAAAGTTCGTGTGGGGACGTCGATCCCGTCGGAACCAGAGGCCGCCGTTCGTCTTGAGTCCGAGCCCCCAACGGAGTTCTGCGTATCATGGCCCCCCGCGCTAACTGGAAAGGCTTCCTGCGCCTTTCTCTCGTCACCTGTCCGGTCGCGCTCTATCCGGCCACGTCTGAATCCGAAAAGGTCTCCTTCAACCAGTTGAACCGGAAGACCGGCCACCGCATCAAGTACGCCAAGGTGGACGCCGACACTGGCGAGGAGGTCGCGAACGAGGATATCGTCAAGGGCTACAAGGTCGACACCGACACCTTCATCGAGGTGACGAAGGAGGAGCTCGAGAACGTCGCGCTGGAGTTGACACGAACCATCGAGATCGACGAGTTCGTGGACCGCAGCGAAATCGATCCTCGCTACCTGATCCGTCCATACTACCTCACTCCTGATGGCAAGGTCGGCCATGACGCTTTCGCTGTCATCCGTGAAACCATCCGCGACATGAACAAGGTCGCCATCGGACGCGTCGTGCTGACCAACCGAGAGCACATTATCGCTCTCGAACCCATGGACAAGGGCTTGATGGGAACCCTGCTGCGCTATCCATACGAAGTGCGCTCCGCGGACGAGTATTTCGACGATATCCAGGATGTAAAGGTCACCAAGGATATGCTCGATCTCGCCAGACACATCGTTAATCACAAGGCAGGCCACTTCGAGCCGAACAAGTTCGAAGACCAGTACGAAACCGCCCTCATCGATCTCATCAACCAGAAGCGCGCCGGCAAACCCATCACCGCGAAAGAACGACCGCGTGGCGAAAACGTGGTGGACCTGATGGACGCGCTGCGGCGGAGTGTCGGCGGCGCTGCGGCTGAGACGAAGGCCCCGAAGAAGCCGGCCAAGAAGTCGCGCAAGGCATCGAGCGGCCAAAAGGAAATGCTGATGCCTATCAGCGGCAAGAAGCAGGAGAAGGACGCGGCGGCGAAGAAGCCGGCGGCCAAGCCGCAGCGGAAGACAGCTTAGGCCTGAGAGCCCATCAACGCAGGTCCCCGTCTTCCGTAGTGGTCACGACGACCTTCAGGCCTTCCTTCGAGCGCCCGAAGACCTGTTTGTGAAAGGCCTTGTAGAGCACATGGTTGAGGGTCATGGCCTGATCGCGAGAGAGGCCCTCCGCCGGAAACCTCGGCGCTTCGTTGACGTCAGCCAGCAAAAGAGCAGCGTTCGGCGCGATGGAATAGAAAATCGAGAGATGCTGGGGAGGTGCGGGGCGGGTGCCTTTCAGATTGATGGCAGGCTGACCGAAAAGGAGAAGAACAAAGCAGTGGCGATCCCAGCAGAACAGGCATACCGGCTATCTTGAAGGCTTTATCCTGACTTACCAGCGTAAAGGCTTCGATTGTACGGAAATGGCTTTTGCCGGAGGTGGCTCACCGCGACAAGCGCCGACCGGGTGCTTGGTTCGGATAGCTGGCGCCATAACAAAGGCCGGCAAAGTTTCTTTCGCCGGGTCACGAAATAGTTTCGCTTCCCTAAAAACCGGCCAATGAGCCGGGTTGAGATGGCGGACGACTATTGCGGATTCGTCGCGCGGCTGAACGCAAACTGGGGAGTTGTCGAGTGCCGCGATCGGATCCAGTGGATCCTTCAGCGCCGCGGTTCGCCGAAAATGTCACGTAGAAACGATTGGCGAGGCCGCAGCTACTGCCGGTCCTCTGAGGCGCTTATTCGAGTACGCGGGAATACGCTGGCTCCATCGACCCGGCTGCCGCAGCCATTCTGGCTGCGCTACCGGAATGGATTGAACTCCCCAATCGGGAGACTATCCATATCAACGAGACCCTCTCCATCTCGGAAGGGCGCAACTAAGAGAAAACGGGCCCGACCCTCAGGGGTCGAGCCCGCAAGACGGCGCTGGTCGGAGCGAGTCACGGCGGCGGCGCCACCATCATCAGCGATGGAATGTCTGCTGTGGGGCGCGATCAGAAACAAGGCCCGGTCCGAAAGACGCGAGGGCTGATCGCCGGTGCGACGCGAGCACCGTAAAGTTGGCATCGAGGTGATCCGCCGCGTCGCGAGGTCGTCGCCCTAAGCGGCGGCAGGCTCCGGCAGGCAAGATCGCGGCGGGCGTAGGGAACCAACCTGGCTATATCGCCGGGGCTGGTCGTCCTATGCCCGCCACAACGGACCCACCAACAGGCAAGCACGGCACTGATTAAATAATGCAAGATTTAGGTCAGCGCCGGCCTTCGGTCGGGCGCTCTCCGCCGGATAGACGCAGCTTCCTGATTATATTTTTTAGAGCGCAGGCGACCATCCGCCACGCACCGCCGCTCGGCCGTACCCAAACACGCCTCTTGCACGGCCGCCAAGATCCCAATGATACGTTTTGCCGGAGGTGACTTGGTCTGCGTACAAAACCGCCCAGCCGTCGGTTCGTTCGTCGAGCCAGGCGAAGCCGTCACCGTTCCATCTCGGCCGTGAGGATGTGTGTTGTCTCCATGACGGTCAGATCGGCAGTCCGCGTTGCTGTTCGTCCTGCCGTTCTTCGCCTCGCAGGGAGGAGAGCGAGACCCCCAGGAGACGCACCGGTCTCGGGACCGGCATCTCTTTCTGCAACAGGGCGATCGGAAAGGCGCTCGAGTTCGCTACGCCTCGAGACCGCTACGGGGACGGACCTCCGCCAAGGCCCAGCCGAAGTGGGTTTGCTGTCAGGGCCTTCAAGAGGGCGAAGCCCGTGCGCAGGACCAGCAGCACTGCTGCACCGAGGACGGCCGCAGAAAGTTTGTCGGCCACCCAAGCGAGCCGAGCGTGAACACGACGATGCCAAGCTGGAAGACCCCCGGAAGCTGTACAATTCGCCCACCGCGGACATCTGAAAGAAGCGATACGACGGTGGCGAGTAGGTAGGCGTTGACGATTTAGACCGAGTCCGCGGCCGATGCCTTAGCAAGCGCCCTGCGCAGAAACTGCGATTGCCGCTCGCAATTGAACTCAGCGCGGGCCTGCCAGCGGCACCGTGCTCGACCGTCTTGCCGCCGCCGTTCCGGCCTTTGCGCACTCTAAACCTCACGCATTGACAACCAAAAGTAGTTCCGCTTTACTCAACCTTAGGAGGAAGCTATGCGCTGGCGGGCTGGTCTCATCCTTTGCGCAATACTCGTGGTCGCGGCTGCGAGGGCCCAGGCGATTGCCGAAGTAGGATCCATTCCAGGCAGCTTCGACGTTTCGCTTTCAGGAAGCAGCAGCTATTCAGTCCTAATTAAAATTGCTCCGGGGACCGCCGGTACTCAGCCGCAGGTGCAACTCAACTACGACAGTCAAACAATCGGAGGCCCACTCGGGGCAGGTTGGTCGCTAGGCGGTATGTCAGCGATAACCCGCGGCCCGAAGGACAAATTTGTTGATGGCATTCCCGACGCCATCAAATTCAACGACGGCGGCTCGACGGTTTTGACTGATCAGGACGCGCTATATCTCGACGGGCAGCGCCTGATCCCCGTCCGCGGTCCAAAAGGTTCAGGTCCCGACCGACAGGTCGAATATCGTAAAGCGAACGATGATTTCACCGAAATCGTACAGTTCGGACCGAACCTCGGCCATTCCTATTTTCGTGCGCGGACGAAAGGCGGAGTTACGCTTGTCTTTGGCAATCCGGCAATCCTAGCTTCGCCTACGGGAAATCCGTCGCAACTTGATGCTACCATTCGGCTTGATAACGGCGCGGGACCGATTTTGCTATTCGCCGAAAGCGCTGCCATCGACACGGCGGGAAATTTCATCGCATTTCACTACCAGTCAAATGGATTCGGCGACTACAACGTATCGGAGATTGATTACACGGGGCATGGCCGCATCAACGACAGAGCCGTTATAGCGGCGGATCGTGATCCCTTTGCGAGTTTGACGTTTGCGTACGAAAAGGCATCGCGGCCGATGGAACTGTACGTCGGGGGACACCTTCTCAAGAAGGATCAGCGGCTGACAGACATCTATTCGTGTGTCTCGGACGTAACTTTAATCTTCCCGTTCAATTGCAAATCAACGGCAGCGGCGGCGGGCGGTAGCGTCCACCAGACCGCGCATTACAAACTGGACTACTCTGAAACACAAACTGCGAGCCGGTTCGTCGTCAATGCAATTCACATGTTCGGCGAGGACGACGCTATAGAGCTCCAGCCGACGCGTTTCACATACAGCGAGGCAAATCCTGGCTGGAACAAGGCGCAGATCACGTTTCCTGATGGGTTGGTGCTCGCTAACACCGACAAGGTCGCCAAAGGATACCGCTTCGCTCACTTCGTGCCGGACCCGCTGGTGGCCTTGACCTTCTCTTCGCCGCTCAGATCGGCGGAAAAAAGGTGGCCTACGCATTCAAGAATAGCGGGCCCGGATCGTGGTCCGCCGGAGGGCAGCCTTGGAGCGCCGCGAGCACAAACGTCGATCCGGCGGCGCCGTACGACTTCGAGCCTCCCGTGCCGTTCGTCGGCGAGGATGGCAGCGACCTAGGGGTCGTAGTCGCCGATGTCGATGGCACGGGCAAAGATGCTATCCTCCAAAGCAACGTAGTCGCAGGCCAGTTCAGCAGGTCCTCGTTTCTTGCGGGTTCGAAGGGGTTCGAAGTTCACCCTGAGTATGAACTACCTTTCGTCGTGAGCAAGGACGGAAAAGTCGTCGCGCATTATCGCTTCGGCAACTGGACAGGCGGCGTCGGGCCAGATCTGCTGTTCGAGTCTGGCGACAAGAAAGGTCTTCTGAAGAATGCCGGTCCTGGCTCGTCAAATGGTTGGCAGCCAATGCCTGATGGCTACGCTCCGCCAATTCCGTTAGACGCCAGGGCACATCTCGTTGATCTGGATTGTTCGGGTGGCAGACCTGCTCTTATCGGCGTCGGAATGGCGTCGGACGGGACGCCTAAGTGGGATGTTTATCAGTTCACGTCGACAAAATGGGACCCGGACCCGGTCGCCGATCCTAAATGGCGACCAAAGTTCCCACCTTCGACGAATCCGGAGGCGGTACGAGAAATCCATCTCAACGGGCCATCTTCTTGCGTGGGTTTAATTGTCGCAACCGCCGAAGGCGCGGGATTGCACGCGGCAATGGTACCGACCTCTAACGGCTGGCAACTGCTCGACCCTGACGATGTAAGAACTCCAAAATTCAATTTGGTGGACGCAGCGGGCCAAGCTTCCAAGGCTATGGTGGCAGATCTCAAGGGTGATGGTTACGATGGTATCGTCGCAAACACGCTACGTCCCGACGGATCGACGATCGCGTTCGCATTCACCCTGGATTCGGGTGGATGGCACAACTCGAGCGTGGCTTTTGTTCCCAATGACGCCATAGGCAGCGATGATCCAAGCAGACCGGTTTATGCGTTCATCGGTCCGGTCGTAGGACAGGGAGGTGACGACATCGCTATCTTGAACGATCAGCGGGTGACGGCCCCGAGCGAAACCGGACGAAACCGTCAATTCGGGAAGTTCTACACCAATGATGGAACGGGATTTAGCGAGCAAACGGCATTTGCTCCTCCTATCCCCTTCGCAACGTTGGACAAGAAAGATCCAGGCGTGCGCTTCATCGATCTTCACGGAACCGGTCTTCCCGACGCAATCTTCAGCCGCCTCGTCTCCCAGAATGGCATCACGTATCTCGTGAGTGGCGCATATCGCAACACTGGCCACGGCTGGCTGCCCGAACCCGGTCTCTGTAGCGATCCAAGCAAGAGCTTCGATACAGCAAATCCAAATCCTCCGATGAAGACAGGTCTATGCCCTCCGGTGCCGTTCGCCGGTTCGGACGTGACGGGCGATCCAACTCAGTTCGTCGACCTGGACGGCGATGGCTTCGTCGACATGATATACAGTTACAAGGACAAGGGCGGACATGTAGTAACCAAGTTCTATTTCAACGAAGGCGACGGGCAAGGTGGACGGACATGGTTCGATGCGACGGCTGATCCGAACAAATTCGGAAAGTTCTTTCCATCATCTGGTATCGCGCAGGTGATCTTTCCATTTGCCACTTCCGGCATCGGCGACATGGGGGTTCGCTTCGTAAAGTTTGATACACATAGAATTGGTGTGCTGCGGAGTTTCAGGGAGGGCGCGCAACTCTGTGTATTTCAATGTTTTCCAACGCCCGGTCCCCTCCACCAGGGAGCGTACGTATTCGATGAAAGCAATTGGGTCGATGCCGGACCAGCTTACGTTCCGCCAGTGCCTTTCGTTACCCAATACAATTCCAGCACCGGCCCGGCGATAGACCTTTTCGTCCAGATCATAGACACGAGCGGAAGTGGGCTGCCATCGATAGTGGCCAACTACCAGGATCCGGTGAGCCAGAATGGCAGCCGCACGAATTCTGTCTGGACCAACAACGGCAATAGTTGGGTTGCTAACGGAACCCAAGTCCCATACGCCCTCGATGCCGTCTATTGGGAATCGAAAACGCTCGTACAAATTCTCGACGTGAATGGCGACGGATTGCCGGACATCGTCATGACCAAGGGCGACGTCCCGAGCAATTCGAAGACGTGGCTCGGCACCGGCGCAGGGTGGACGGAAAGCCCGAGCTGGCAGGTTCCTGCCGATGCGATCTCCGACAAGGACGGGGAGCCGGGATTTCGGATCGTAGATACGAAGGGCGACGGTTACCTCGACGTCCTCTGGATGAGGCCAGACAAGAACGGGAAGCCCGACAGGGGTCTCTCACTCAACGACGGGCATGGATGGAGTACACGCGCGGATGACGTCGTTCCCAAGACCCTCGTGTTTGCCGATTCTGATGGAGTGGACCAGGGCGTTCGTTTGATTAGTGTCACCGGAAAGGGGCTCACCGACATTGTGGCATCGTTCGAGGGCCACCTCCAAGAAGTTGATCTCAATCGAGGGCGGCGTGCCGACGTCTTGAGTTCCGTGACGGACGGCTATGGCATTACGACAACGGTTTCCTACGAGACGCTACTTGAATACGACTGCTCCAACTCGAGCACCGGCGACGATTGTCAGGCGTCGGCATCCGGCGTGCGACGAAATCCCCTTGGGTGGCGAGCTTACGAGCGAGAAACACCCAACGCGTTTCCCAAGGTATCTCCCATCCCTACCACTTACGTTGTGCGACAAGCCGTCGTTGACGAGGGCGACGGTCAGCCGCCAGTTCCCATCGACTATCGCTATGGAAAGTATCAGGTTGACGCTTATGCCTCGCGCCCCTTGGGATTCGCCTGGCGGGAAAGTCTGAACGAGTTTAGCAAAATTCTGACGCGCAGCGAAATGGTGCAAGACGTCCGAGCGCGGCCCGGAGTCGCAATCGAGACGACGTGCGTTACCGACACCGTCGTTCTCAATGGAATGGTTGCGCAGGCTTCAAAGGAATCCTTCCCAACCAATCTTTGCAAACAAGGTGATCAAATTTCGCTCCCTTGGGGTTACAAAGTTTCGGAAAATGATACTTGCTGGACGATTGTCGAAGGCGATGCGCAAGGCAACGTAAACGATGTCCAATTGCCGGCGACGGCATTGTGCACTAAGCCGGGCGCTGCCGCGGCCGTGGCAATTCCTACCATTCGTCAAAGCGCGATTTCGAAGTCTGTGTCGACCGCTTTTGAAATCGACGGCCGTATTCTCTCGAAAAGTACGGAAACCTATGGTTACGACGCTAATGGAAGCGTGCTAAGTCGGCACGGAAATGTGCTTTCCACCGTAAGCGTGCTCGCTGACGGCTCGTCGGTCGTGACGCAAAATGAATATACGGATGACGAACCAAATTGGTTTCTCGGTCGGTTGACCAAAACCTACGTCACAAAAATAGGCGAGCCTGTGGTAGGGCAGGGGAATAGAAAGACCGAGCAGCGCTGCTCGCAATTCGAATACGATAACCAGACTGGTTTGCTCTCCGCGCAAGAGATAAATTGCGAAAAAGATAAGGCGGTCACCATGCGGATGGCGCGTGACGCCTTCGGCAACGTGACGATAAAATCAGTTTCCACCCGCGCCCAACCGGTTCAAACAAGTCGGTCCGAATATGATAATTGGGGGCGTTTTGATGTGGCCACCGTTGATGTACTCGGCCACCGAGCCTCCGCGCGGCGAGCCCCGACGACGGGTCAACTCGTATCGGCTACTGACGTCAATGGCTTCACAGTCTCTTTCAAATACGATGGCTTCGGTCGCTTGCGCCAAGAAACCAGTCCGACGGGTGTTGCCACCGTCACGAATTTGCTCAACCCAACCGATCTTCCGAAGATTGACGGCAGTAATAATATTGGCTGGGGACTCACCGCTCCGATCAAATACGCCGTTCGATCTCAGGTCGGCTCTTTAAGGCCGGTGTGGACGCTATTCGACGCGAAGGGAAGGCAAATTCGTAGCGTCACCGACGGCTACACCGCGGACAATTCGAAGAGTAAATTCATTTTCAAAGACACGGTGTACAACTCTTTGGGGCGGATTTTGCGAACGTCGGTCCCCCACGAGGCTGCGGAGCGAGATTTTCGCTGGGCGGTCAACGAGTACGACGCGCTCGGCCGCGTCTGCGCCTCGACGGCGATAAACGGCCTCAGAACAGAAACTGTGTTTAGCGGTCGTGCCGAAGGAGGCGGAGTCGTGACCGTCATGCTGGACCCGAAGCAGCAGTTGACCGGATCGCCGCCGGTCGGCGGCGGTCAACCATTGATGTCTTGTGGCCACTCGTTTCCTGCCAAACTGTATCGTCGCGACGGCTTGAACCAGCGGACCTCGTCGACAGTTAATATGCGCAAGGAGACGATCGAAACCGCGGATGCAGTCGGCAAAGTTCGCTTTGAATACGATGTTGGTGGACGTCTGCAAAAAATGATCGGGCCTACGGGTGCAACCACGGCCAACACGTATGATGAGTTCGGAAACAAGATCGCCGTCTCGAGTCCGGATTTGGGCCTATGGAGATACGATTACGATGCATTCGGGCGGCTGGTAAGACAGGTCGACGCCAAGGGGCAGATCGCTTTACAAGAATATGACGTCGCCTCGCGTCCCACGCGCCGGGTAGCGGGAGGTGTGTCGACGATTTGGGAATATGATACTGCCGCGCACGGAGTCGGAAAAGTCGCTTCGGTTGTTAATTCGAATGGCTATCGAGAGGATTACTTCTACGATGCTTTTGGTCGCGCGACCGGCAGCGCGGCCCGAATCGATCAAGAACAATTTCTCACCGTAAGCGAGCTCGATGCCTATGGGCGCGTGGCTCGAGTTACCTACCCGAACGCAATCGGAGTTCAGAATTCCTATGACGCGAAGGGCTTTTTCATTCGCGTCTCGGACGGCGCAAACATCGACAAGACATACTGGTCAGTGAAGGGTGTAGATGTGCTCGGCCGGGTGACGGAGGAAGCGTTCGGCAACGGTGTGAAGACCGTAAAGAAATACAACTCTTCCGATGAGCGGATACATAGTATTGAGGCGATGGGACCGCACGAGCGCGTAATGGAGTTGACGCTAGATTACGACCTGATCGGAAATTTGAAAGGTAGACGCGAGGAAGTGCAGCACAAGGGCAAATCGTTCGAGTACGATGAGCTTAACCGACTGGCAGCTCGTGTCAGCTCAGAAGTTGGGCGGTCTGAATTTAGATACGATGCGGCTGGACGATTTACGTTCAAGACTGGTGTCGGCGACTACCAATACGCTGCTCATCCGGGCAAAATCGATGCTCAATACGCCAAGCCGTTCCACGCCGTGCTCAGCACAAAGCGCAACGGGGCCGTCAAGGAGTACGAATACGATCTCAACGGCAACATGGTGTCCTCGCCGGAAGGGCATTTCGACTATACGTCGGATAATCGCGTCGCAAGAATTTATTCGGCTGACGCTAAGTGGTTGAGCTTTGACTACGGGCCAAGTGGCGCGCGTTTTAGACACTTCTCGCTAATTGGTAAAGAAGCCGCTGAGACGCTTTATGTTGGGCTCTACGAAAAGGTAACTTATTACGATTATTCGTTGGATCGCTCGGATTTTCTTCATCCCGCCAAGATAAATAGATTTGAGCGCCTCGTTCGGAGTAGGAATTACATCGTCAACGGTTCCGGCGTTTTCGCGGTCGTCGAAACGGACGAAACGTACGCGAGCTCGAAGGTTCAGCTTGGTCCCCGCGCAAAACGTTCGACAACCGAGGCGTGGTATCTGCATGTTGATCAGCTCGGTTCAATTCTCCGCGTAACTGATCAAGACGGACGCATTCGTGAGCGTTTCTGGTACGATCCATGGGGCGCGCGGTCGATCGAGGCGTATAACCAACCCGGACCTGGTGAAGCTGAACGTATTGGGGGATCATGGAGGCGTGGCTTCAGCGGTCACGAACAGCTCGACGCATTCAGACTGATTCACATGAATGGACGCGTTTATAGTGACTTGCTCGGCGTGTTCCTTTCCGCGGATCCAGTCAATCAGACGATCGCAGACACGCAGAGCGGGAACGGATATTCGTACGCGCGCGGTAATCCGCTTCGCTATATCGACCCGAGCGGCTTCGATATATTGAGCGACATCGGGAACGCGATTTCTGGAATAGGGAACTTCATCGGCGCTGCCGCAAGCGCGTTCTGGAATGGAATCTCACACTTCGCCGGCGAAGTCGGAAAATGGTGGTCGGAAAATTGGCGGACTATCGTCGTTATCGTCGTGGTGATCGTAGTCACTTACTTCACCCTCGGCGCAGGCACTGGAGCCGCTGTCACGCTCGGTGACGCCATATTGGCCGGAGCCGCCGCAGGTGCTGCTGGGGGAGCCGTCGGCGCAGCACTTTACGGCGGGAGTCCTGACGATATAATTCAAGCTGCTCTTAAGGGCGCGGTAATTGGCGCAATCTCGGGTGCCGCCTCCTTCGAGGTAGGAACGCTTTTTGGAGCGACTGCGCAGTCTAGCACCAGCTCTCAAGTGGAAGCGATGGCCGCGCACGGAGTGGTTGGTGGTGCTAGATCCTCCTTGGAAGGGGGCAACTTTTTGCAAGGATTTATTGCTGCTGCTGCGACCAAAGCGGTAGATATTTATGGTCCTCAATACAATGATTTCGCATCGAGAGACGCAAGTGCCGCAGTCGTGGGTGGTACAACTGCTCAATTGACCGGCGGGAAGTTTATTAATGGAGCAGTCACCGGAGCGTTTTCGTACGCATTCAATGATTACCTGCATAAATCTGGGTCATCGTCTCTAACGATGCCATCGCTTGGTTCTTCCGCGGTTCCGGTGATAGAATACCCCTCACTCTGTGAGAGCGTTTGCTCGCTAAACGCTGCCGATCCATCGGCTATTGACGTATCGCCAGCCAACGGAGTTCCGACGTTATCGCCCTTGCCACAAAGTTCACCGTATAACTTCGGCAATACAGATATCGGTCAAGGCATCGGTCAAGGCATCAGTGGGATCGGCCGCGGCGTGGATTTTGCGACACAATCGCAATTGGGTTCTTCTTCCGCGTCGTGGGCGAACAAAAACATCAATAGTGGAATTAACGACTTGATAAATTCGCCAACTCCACCAGATCAACAGCCGGGTGTGCCACAGGGCCTACCATCGCCACCAATTCTTGAAGATCATAGCCATGGTTACCGGGAGTTCAGCGTCCGTGTTCACAGCTTCCCATAAGAGTAACGTCGAGATACAGGTAGTCTTCCACCGGCTCGACTGGGGGCGTTCACTCCCGATCTGCTTGACCTGCTGGGGACGATTGCCGAGAGGGCGATGGGTTTGTTCCGCATAAAAAGACCGAGGAACGCGCCGCCTCCATGTTCGAAAACCAGGACGTCGCCGGCCCGCTGCAGCATCCGGCACTCACGCTCCTGCGCGCGTATCTACTCGCATGTTTTCAAGATGGGCATCCGGGTCATGAGCGTGATCAGGAAAAGTGACCACGCCGACCCTTGTTCGGCATCGTTCTTGACTTTCTCGACATCGGTCTCGATCAGGCTCAAGGCATTCGCCGTGAAGTTGTCGACGGACTTCATGAAGACGTCCTCGACCTTCTGCGCGATCCGCTTGGGAACGCCTTTTTTTTCATACAGCCGATCCAGAAACCCTGTCTGCTTGGGGTAGACGCGATGGCTATGGATCTTCTTGTGGGGACGGCTGAACTCGCAGATCCTGTCGTCATGCCCGGACCAGCGCTTCGAATAGAACACAGGAATGTAGTGATGACGGATCGATTGCTGAGCCCGTCGGCGGCCTCGCGTTTCGCGATCATGTTCGGACAAGCGGCCTCTGTCTCCGCGCGGTGCACGGCCGGATGTACGGATGCCCGCAGAAATCGCACACGACGGCGCGCGGGCGCGGCGCCGAGTTCTCTTTTTTCGGCTCCACGGTTACGTCCTCGCCGAACCCGTCTATGTTAACTTAGTAGTTTTTCCGCAACCGCTCTTGTTGATCTACTTTTTCTCAATTTGACGGACAGGTTCAATCAAGGTCAAAGACTGGGAGCGCTGTTTTGTCCTAGTTTGTTTACTATTTTTACAATTTTTGGTAAGGCCGTCGGAAGCCAGTAGAAGGGCTGAGCGCGGCGGCCAAAGGACTTCGATACAAGACGATCACCAGTGCCATTCCAAGCCCATATGTTGAAAAACAATCATCAAAGGGCACCGTCGTCGAGGCGGGTCGGGTGCTGGGTTGGGCGCCGGAGAAAGCCGCCTTTCTACGTAGCGAAATGCGACGGTGGCGATTGCCGCCTGGATATCATCGAGTTCATCGACGTTGCGACCGCGATCGGTTTTGATCCAAGCAAGCTGATCCGGGTTCTGCTCCGAAAATAAATTGGCGATTGACGGTGGCTGATCACAAGCCGAAATCTCAATGAGGGATTCGCGCCGGTGGTTTGCTTGCCATTATAAGGTTGCCCAGTGGCCATTGGCCGTAGCGTTTCCAAAGGGAATCCTGGACTGGGCGTAATAATGGCAAAGGCCATGGCTCGCCCTTTGAAATCTAAACCGAGCCATCCGGCGCCAAAATCGGATACCTCGCAAAAACTGCTACTTCACGGTATAGGGTAACTGCGATAAATCTAGCCATATGAAGGTCTATCAAAAGGCTCATTGGCTCAGCCCATTGGCATTTTTGGCCTGGTCGATACGGCTACCGGCGTATTCATCGGCTACGTGAGCGTTGCCTATCCGCAGCCCGACCCCTTTCAGTTTATGGTTCTCCGCCTCTTATTCGCGCTACTAGCCGCCAGCTTTGCTTCAATCCTACCGGGCTTTCTGAACGTTGCAGCGAGCAAATGGGTAGCAGCCGCGGGTGGGTTAGGCGTTTTTGTCGTTGTGTTCTTTTTGAGCCCGGCCCGCCTCGTCACATCCACGCCCCCTAAAGAAATTGTTGTCTCGTATACGGTGTGCTCCGGCGAGTATGAACGAAACTGCAACTTTCCGCACGAGAGTTATTTGTATTGCTATGTGGATCCGGCGAGTTCGGCCAAAAATGTCTGCACAAGTTATACGATCACTCAGCTAGGGTCTTACGGCGGAAACAAGTGCGGCTATACACGTTATGAAGTGTTGTGCCGGAAACAGGCTCCCCGTGATCGACTACGGTCTTTTCGAGAAGTGACCGTTGAAATCGCCGCTGCGAAGATAACCTGCCTCGTCCCGGCTTAGAACCTTCACAGGGCACTTGCTAAGCCGATCAGCGAGGGTTGCGCGATAAGTGTTTGGCTGTTCGGGCGGACATGTCGGCAGCTTGGAGGCCATCGTCGACGTACCTTGCGTCGGCTTGCATGCGGGATCTTCTTTTCTCGGGTAGAGCGCGTTCGTGATGATGCCCGTGACGATCTCGGAGCGGTAATCTTGAAGAATGGCTTTTTGCTCATCCGAAAGGTCTGGCCCGCACACAACGTCGGCCACGTTATTCGCTAGCTTGCTTTGCTCGGCCTTTTGGTCGTGCCAATCCGGTAGCCTGGTCAGTAACACCGACTTCGGTAAGGTTGGCATGTTACAGGCATTTGCGCGTGATAAAAATCGGCGGCATCTAGTATCGCACCTGCTAACGAGACCTTGGTCAGATTGGCGTATTGGAAGCTGGCACCCTCGAGGTGCGCTGAGGAAAGATCGATGACGCTGTCATTTGTCTTTAGGCCACTGAGGTTGGCTCCCGAAAGCTTCGCGCCGCTTTTGAAGGTGACACCAGTCAGAACGTGGCTTCCGACAAATCGACGCCGGCAAGGTCCGCATCGGTAAGGTCGACGTCATTCAATGTCGCGTCGTAAAGTTTGGCGGTTCTGAGGTGTGCCTGATCGAGTTTGACGATATTGAGATTAGCGCCGTTCAGGAAAGCTCCGTTCAAGAAGGCGCCAGTCATCCTGGCGCCATCGAACCTCGATCGGCTAATTAGACTGCCGTCAAAGTGCGAGTTCTCGAGCGCCGCCCGCCGGAAATCCAGCCCCTCGAATTCTCCGCATTTGAAATCACGGCCGCTCAAGTCCTTGCTGCGGGCGCCATTGTACATCTCCACGTTCTTTGGGGCGTCATCCTGCAATTTCTTGAATGTGTCGGGATCAATAATCCCGACATCCTTGAGAACGAGCCGGTCGACCACAATTCTCTTGTCGAGATTGAACCAACCGGGTATCCAGCGGGTGCAAGTTTGGCTTCCAAGACTGCGGAACGATACCAGACTGATGTACCACTCGCCCGGCATCGACAGCGCGATCAGGGAAAATGTTAACACGCCAACCGCTGCGAGTTGGCTGAAGAACCGCGAATGCTCCATGGATAAGGCAACTCGCAGCGCGGCCGCCAGCCTTCCGCAAATCGTTTCGAGCGATCCGTGATCGCGTAGGCGAGTGCCTTGGCATCTCTCTTTTTTCCGGTTGACGGCGGTGATTGCTCTTTTGCTCGGGAAGCCTTGAGTGCGACCACAAACTGTCCCCACGCTTCCTTCAGTTCGTATTTCTCCCTCGCTTCGCTCATTTGCCACGGCCATAGGGACGCTCGCCAGAACCGCATATCGAATCGATACCAGGCGAATTCTTTCGCGGGGTTGATGACGGCTGGCCACACCGTGAACGCGATCACGATCTCGATAAAGATCAGCGCGCGATGGACCCAAGTCGCTTCGTGACTGTGATAAGGCAAAAAGGCCAACTGGAAGGTGAGGAGAACCAGAATTGGTGATCCGACAAGTGTAAACCAGGAGATGCCGCGCAATACCCGGCCGACCCATCCCTCGCGCTCGCGCGGCGCACCAGCAAAGATCTGCGCGAAAATCGTGTTTGCAAGGCGCTCACGGAAAATCGCGTTTTGCTCGGGCTTCGTCAGAGTGCGGTTCAGTGCGTCATCGTAGGCGCGCGCTGTGCGCCCGAGGAGCAGGGTCTGTAGCAGCACGTAGAAATGCAACAGCACAAAAAAGATTGGCGACAGCACGAAGAACGAAACGAGGGGCACTTCCGTGCCGAGCGCCGGAAGCTTGACCGGATCGGCCAGCAGGAGCTGCTTGTTCGTGGCGGTGCCGGCGGTGACAAGCAGGTACAAGCCGAACAGAAGGTAACTGATCCAGATTGTGGAGACGCGCGTCGCCGAGTCGCTCAGCGACTTTTCCAGCCCTTCGACATCGAAGGGGTTAGCGATTTTGTCGGCAGGCATATTCAGCCCCGTGGCGCCTTACAGGAGTGCCACTTTAGCGTTCTGTCGGGCTGTGGCGAGCGATCAATTGTAGTGTTGCGGGGATATAAGCGGCACGTTCGACCTAAGAGCGCGCCCTGACACGGCGCGAACAAAGCGCGTCGGGGGAGCAGGACGCCCCCCTCGACGAACAAAAAGTTCTGAGTCTGCAATGTATCGCCATCGTCGGGATGGCCCCGTTTGCAGTTTTTGTAGTTTTATGGTCGCGGACGCCCTGCGCCATTGTTTGGAAAATTTGGAATAATATCGATGCCTTGCGGCGACGGATATCGCGTCCGACTTGTCCAGGAGTCCGGTTTGGGCGAACCCGCGGTTGTCGACGCCTCTCGATATCCGGTAGTAGCACGCGTCCTTGCCAATATTGGGAGGTCGAGGAAAACGCAGTCCTTTTCGATGTTTCCGACTAGTGGTTCATCACAGTGACTTGACGTTTTTGATTACAAGCCGTTCGAGAGTGGGTGGGACTGCGAGACAGCACCGAGGTTTTCGATGTCTTCTGGGACCGCCCTTGGTTGACGTCGGATGAACCATTTCGTTCAGCAGGTGGCTCGGTCGTCTGGTGGACCGAAGGCGGGCTTAGCGCGCGGGAATGGCGCTGGATGTCGGCTTCAGCGGGCCGCTGCTGTCTGGACGTGCTTGCAGTAGGTACTAGATCGAGGAGCGAGGGGTGCGTGCCCTTGCTTCTCGGTGGAGCGCGCGCCTGATTTAGACTCGTCGTTGGATTCGTCCCGGCCTCCGACGAGGAGCCGGAGAGGCGTGAATGTGGTTCTCGGTGGAGTTGAGCGAGCCGGGCGCCGTGGACTGAGAGCGATGCTCGGCAGCAGCAAGCACACCGCCCGCGAGCTGGAGCCAGGCGCGGTTTGTCGCGGGCAGCCGAGATGAGGCCAGCTGGAGCGCGGAGATCGTTCGGACCGTCCGGGTCGGCCTTTCCCACCGGTCGGGCCGGAGCAGAGCGCCGCTTCAGTGGGAGGGCCGGATGCTGGAGCGGGCCTTGAGCGAGGAGCAGCGTGCGGGCGCAGAGCACGAGCTGGTCCGGCGAGGAGGAGGCCCTGCTGGTCGCGGCCAGGGTGCGCCGAGCCACGGCCGCCGCGAACGCTGGACGCTGGGCGGCGGTTCGCCGACACGATCGGTGGGAAGAGCTGACCGTGCGCGAGGAGCAGCCTGTCGGGCCGGAGCCCGAGGTGCGTCGCCGGCTGGCCGAGGAATTGACCTCGGGCCCGTGAGGGCGCGGGACATGTGGTGCGTTCCCCATGTGGATGACGAGGATGTATGCGCTCACATGAAAGTGTGTTGCTCCCGAAACTGTGTGAGGAACGGCCTGAATTGCCTGCAGACGGCCCTTGAGTCTGTTCGACGAGAACACCATGGAGCTGATCGGCGAGGATGTGCGCCAAGCCAGTGGGGGCCAGGACCGGGACGACGCGAGCGCTGTGGTTGCAGAGTATGGCCGCGGAACAGCACCGCCGATATTCTTTCGTCACCTTCAATATTTGGTGTTGGCGAGAGGTACGGCGCCGATGACGTCAAGGTCACCGACCGCCGCGCCGCCATCGACTATGCCAACTGCATACGTGAACTCGTCGACGTCCATTATCCCGGCGCCACCTGTATCCGTGTCGTGCAGGATATTTGTCGATCCACAAGCCTGGGGCATTGTATCAGGCCTTCGCGCCGGCCGAGGCCCGACGTATCCTGCGCCGCCTCGAATTCCACTTCACCCCGAAGCACGCAAGCTGGCTCGACATCGTGGAGTGCGAGATCAGCGTGCTTCAGCGCCAGTGTCTCCGCCGCCGCATCGACCACCGGAAAAGGCTCCCGAACGAGTCGCCGCATGGCAGCGGCGGCGAAATAAAATCGAGCTCGTCATCAAATGGATGTTCACAACCGACAAAGCCCACGCCAAACTCGTCACGCCTATCCAGTCACCGCGAAAAAACGAAATCACT
Organism: uncultured Pseudomonadota bacterium; assembly: GCA_963813165.1. GTDB lineage: Bacteria > Pseudomonadota > Alphaproteobacteria > Rhizobiales > Xanthobacteraceae > Bradyrhizobium. The sequence goes on from CAWEYJ010000015.1 coordinate 355,229, forward strand.
GTAATGAACCACTAGGTGCGGCGGTAGGTGAATGAAGGCGATATCTTCGCCTCCGAGGGGCCAAGGCTTTTGGCCTGCCGCGTACGTGTTAACTGCCGCCAGGTCGAGGGTGCCGAACTGCTCCGCTAATCCGCGATTGAGCCTAACGAGGCCGATAGGCTGGGCCAATGTGCGGAGGCGGGTATCGACATGAGCGCAGGTCAAGATGCCTGTAAGTCCGCCCCATCTAATCAGGACACCGCTGCCCTTCGCGGCTGGATTGTCGCCGGCTCTGCCGAAGCCGATGGTGAACTGCTTCACCTTTTCGAGCACGACATCCGCAACGTCTTTAGGCATGAAAATCCTTGCTTAGGCGAACAGCTCCGCGCCAACCGGCGTGAACTTCACATAGGTCCCGGATTCGTGCAGCACCAGCCAGCCGCGCACGACCGCCAGATCAGCCCGGCCTTGTATTCGGCCGGCGCGTCCTTGTGCTCGTGCACCAGTTCGATGTAGATGCGGCCGTCCTGTATTGCCTCGACCGAATTGGCCATCTCGACCAGCTTGCGGGCGGCGGCGTCCGGATCAGCGCAGGTGCGGACCGTGGCGAATTTCATCACTTCCTATTCCGCCTGATCGACAGTCCCAGTCTCTTCGCCTTTGTGAGAATTGCTGTGGGCGAACGCTTGAAGTGATCCGCGAGGGCTTCGAGGGGTTTCGTTTTCGACAACGCAATCAGTTCGCGGTCGGTTTTCATCGACCACATGCCCGGTTTGATATTCCTACCCATGCTTTGCATAGATGTGCCCACGATGGACATAGTTGTCAGCCGGGTCATGGCTGTCGAAGGTGGTCCCGCACGGACAGCGCATCATGAAGCTGGCCCGCTGGGACGGTAACAGCTCGCCGCGCTCCCACATGGCATATTTGCGCTCGGTCCAATCACGCTGATGCCGCCATGCCTGGAAATCGGCCTCCGTCCGGTTCGATAGGAAGACCGCCCATGCGGTTTCAAATTCGGTGCGGGCTTGGTCGAAGGTCTCTGCCGTAGCGTACTGGTGCTCGCCCGGATGGCTGCCAGGATAGAACCCGCACGACCATTCCCACTGGTCGACGTCGGCCGGACAGCCCGTGCGGATCGCGATCGTGCCGACGTGGACGTCACCATAGTAGACGTGCCGGCAGTCGGGGCGCTCAGGATATCTGCGGCGGGTGAGGGCGGGCATGAGATATTGAACCGCGTCGACAGCGCGCGGGCAAGTTCTGGATCGTGGGAAGCTGTCAAGCGCGACTGGACAGGTTGGTTAGCTTCACTTGACAAGTTGTAAAGTGACGATAACATATTGAAAATATTGATTCTTTCAGGTCCATTCCGTAAGGACTCTTCAGGGGGTGATCCCGCTCCCGACCAGGAGTTCGACATGAACGATATCAATGACGACATCGAAACCCATCGCGCGGCCTACGCCTTGCTCGCCAAGGCCGAGGCTGACCTCAACGATGCCGCGGACCGTGACGATACCCTACGGGGCGCAATGCTGACCGCCTGCAGGATCGAGCGCCGGCTGTACGACGCCTTGCTCACCGCCAAGCCCAGCACGGTCGAGGGGATGATGGCGCTGATCCGTTATGTTGACGATGTCGCGAGACAGCAGGACGAGAAGGGGCACCGTGATGATGGCCCCGGGATCCTAGCGGTCAATCTGAAAGAGATGGTCCGGTTGGCGGCGTGACCGGGAAGCCCAGCGCCGGATCAATACAAGCCCGCCGGTTCATCCCGGCGGGTATTTTGCGTGGAAAGCCCTGAACTCAATTCAGTCAACGTATGGTTTTTGGCAGGTTTGAGTTGGCTATCTGGGGCTTTTTTCTAGACTGTGTGATCGATCCTAGATCACAATTGGGGGCGATTCCTCGGGAGCGACTGTTCGTTCCCCGCGTCGGCGTAAGCCGCAAACTACAAAGGATCTGGGTCCTATGAAATGAGTGAGAGTAAGTTGTTTTATGTGAGTGAGATGACGTTGGTGGTGCAGGTCAGATGAGTCAATCCGGCGGGATTTTTTGCGGCGAATATGATTGATTTTCCGGTGTGACGACGCCCTCCGATCCGCTTCCCGCCGACCTTGCCGCTGCGCCCGCGATGATCCTTGCGCAGCGCGAATTGCTGACGCTGGCGAAGAGCGAAGTGACCGTCGGCCGCCTGGAAATCGAACGGCTGAAGCTGATGCTGGCCAAGGCACGGCGCGAGCAGTTCGGGCAATCTTCTGAACGCGGCAGGCTGCTGGTCGAGCAGCTCGAGCTGGCCATCGAGGATCTTGAAGAGACCCAGGGCGAGCAGGAAACCAAGGCCGAGATCGCGGCACCGGAAGCCGCCAAGCAGAAGCGCGCACAAAATCCGCGGCCGCCTCGACGCCCCCTGCCAGATAGCCTGCCGGTCGAACGTATCGTCGAACCCGCGCCTTGCGCCTGCGGTAAATGCGGTAGTGAGCGGCTGCACAAGCTTGGCGAGGTGATCTCGAAGACCCTTGAATGCGAGCCGCGGCGCTGGAAGATCATCGAGCACGTCCGCGAGAAGTTCTCTTGCCGGGACTGCGAGGCGATTACCGAGGCGCCGGCACCCTCCCATCCGATCCCGCGTGGCTTCGCCGGGCCGAGCCTGCTGGCGATGGTGCTGGTCAACAAGTTCCTGCTGCATCAGCCGTTGAACCGCCAGAGCAAGACCTATGCCCGGGAAGGGATCGAGATCGATGTCTCGACACTGGCGGATCGGGTCGGCGCCTGCGTGGTGGCACTCGCCCCAATTCTTGAGGCGATCCGGACCCATGTCATGAGTGCGGAACGCATCCACGCTGACGACACGACGGTGCCCGTACTGGCGAAACTCAAGACTGTCACCGGCCGGATCTGGACCTATGTTCGCGATGACCGGCCGTTTGGTGGCAAAGACCCACCGGCGGCAGCGTTCCATTACTCGCGCAGCCGTGCGGGGGAGCAAGCGTGCATTTGAAAAGTGGGTGGTCACCCTCAGCCCCAAGCAGAGGAAGAAGCTTTACAGCGCCCGGCGCTGACGATCTCTCGCGATCGTCGGTACGGACGCTGGCCGCTTGCCCAAGGGCACCAAGGCAGCCGTTTCGAATCGACGATCGCGGGAGGCATATGCCCATCCCGTCGATCGGGCGCGGTCCGCGAGCCTAGCCAGGGCTGCTGCGGGATACTGTGCGGCACCAAGCGTGACGTCGCCGAATGGCGTCCCGCAGGAGCAGGCTCCGGTTCGCGCCGACCTGCAGATAGCTGCCCCGCCGACGGATCGGTTGGCGCAGTGTTTCCGCGCCATCAAGCGCGCATAAAGGCCGACCGCATGACCCCGGCCTTCCTCAACTGAGGTTGCGTCGATCCGTCTAATGTCTCGAGAGGACTCGTCCGAAAGCTTACGGATGCAAGCTTCGCCCTAACAGGCGAAGCTATGCCCACTCCCGGAGCTGAACCGAAGTTTACAGATAGTCAGCGTAGTGTAAACACCTCAACAACGGTCGAATGATCGTGTGGCTCAACGAGGCCGCGGGCGAGCATTCCAGGATCATCCGAGCCGCGATACACGCGATGGCGGAGCGCGAGCCACCACAGACTGAGGCGAAATATGCCCGCCTTGTGCTGCCGGGGGATCGTGTCGCAGAGCTGCTGTTCAAATAGCCCGCCCGCCGCTCCGGTGGCCGCTGCCATGCGTTATTTCGGCTTGGGGGTAGGGCAAGTAGGCGCCGGCCCGAACGCGCTGCTGCTCGTTAGCATGAGCGCGTCAGCTAGTACTCGTCGCTCAGGTCCCGCAGCCCCAGCGCCCGCATTTGCCGCCCTGGTAAGTCTGACCATTGAAGGGGCCAACATAAACACCCGTTTTCGCACAGCGTTGCCCTGCAGCCTGGCATTTCGCGACAGCGTTCGGTTTGCCTTGATTGCCACTGATGCAGGCATTGACATTGATGCTGCAATCGGCCGCACGTGCCGGCGAACTAAGCGTAATCGAAAACGCGATACTTGCTACCAATGCACCTGATTTCCACATCGAATTTCTCCGAAAATTGCCGAAAAACCCCATCACGGGCGGCTACGCTTGGCGATGATTGCTTCGCATTTCCAGCAAGCGCTCATAGCAATATGCTCGGTAGATCGAACTGATGATTGCCCACATGATCGAACCCTCCCGTTTGACCAATGGGGCGATCCTGCCCGGCATTCGTTTCGTGCTGACTTCGTTGCGCGCCAAAAATGGTTTCGCCCGATGCCCCGAGGGGTTTCGTCTGACCTGCCGCGCCCTAGCGCGCCACGCCCATCCCGTAAAATCGCTACCGGATCAGCGGGCCCCGCAAGGGCTGTAGCGGCCTAGCGAACGGTCACAGTGGCGGTCGCAAAGTGTTTCCCGGTGCAGCACGCCAAAAACAGATTCGGGCTCGCTGCGTCGACCGTCTTCGTGATGCCGCCCGATACTGCATCGAGATCGAGGTCAGAGATTGCGAAGAGCTTCTCAGCCGGGGTGTCGCCCAAAATTTCCGTTGTGCTGTTCGTGTCCATTTGCGTGTCTCCCATCCAAAACCAAGGGGCCGATCCCCTCGATGGATGGTCGCCAGAGTGCGCCTGAGCGTTCGCAGGTACCGTGACCTAGATCACGAACAGAAGTGCCGCCACTGCATACTCCTGTCCACCACGGGCGCGGGAACCCACCGCCGCAAGGCCGGCGTTCGTGGTTATGGAAAAGCTCAGCGAGAAGCTTCGGACAGTCTCCGGTCGCGCCGCGCCTGACGACCTAAATCACGCCGCACCATGGATGACATTCGCCGCGAAATTGAAATCGGATCCGCTCGCCATCTTCGAAGGGTGACACATGCCCAATATCAGGTTGTTGCCTCACGGCTCCGGCAAGGTCACCGCGATGACCGTGAACGGCAGAGTGTATAACTGCGCGCTCGGCGCGACGATCACCGACGGCAAGCCTGACCTAATGAAGATGCTCAGGATCGGGCATGAACATGCCGCGGCAATTCCGCTGACCAAACGGGCAGCTTACGAGCGGCAGTTGTTCGGGGCACAGGGCAGCCGGCGCTGTCGATCGCGGCATAACTCTGATCAACGCCAATCGCCATAAGCTCATTCTCGTGCGCAAAGATTAAGATCTTAATCATTTACGTAAGGCTGCCTTAACAATGGAAAAGTGGCAAACATCTTGTTGCATCAGACGCGATGCCAATTTCGAAGATACTAGGCTAACTAGCAGCGAGTCATTGCATGGAAGCGAGAGAATGCCAAAGTTGTCCCTTAACCTCATCGAAACAGCCAGCACCGCCTCGAATTTAGCGCCGAGCCCAATTGAACCGTCGTGGATCATCGACGGCAACCCGGTTGCCCAATCGGCCCTTCTGTCAAAGAGCGCGGACGGATTGTCATGGACCGTGGTCTGGCAGTGCAGTGAAGGAAAGTTCAATTGGCACTACGACATTGATGAGTCGCTAGTAATCCTCGAGGGTTCGATCGTGCTTGAAAGCGACACGATGCCTCCGACGCGCTACGGCCCGGGCGACACTATCCTCTTCAGGAACGGTGCCCACGCCCGGTGGCATGTCGAGCGCAGCGTTCGGAAGCTAGCTTTCTGCCGCAAGACCCCACCGGTCTGGGTCGGCTTCGGATTGCAGCTGTTTTCAAAGATCAAGAGAACGATCATGCCAACTCGGAGCCGCAAGGCCATAAGCCTCGCGAGCAGCTGATCTTGATCATCGGACCAATCTTCTTGGAGCGCAAACCCTGATCAAGCAGGCCGCGCTGGTGCGCTCGGGCAGCGCAGGGCTTGGGTAGCCCCGACCCGGAATAACGCACCGGGATGGCCTCCGCGCGGCGGCGGGGGCCTATCTGTCCTCGTTGTCATTCTCGACGTACCCGCCGCGCATGATGTCCTTGTTCCGTACTATGTGTTTGATGACCAGCAGCGCAAGGGTCAGGATGGCGAGCGCAAGGAGAAAAACCGCAGCGATGACCAATGAGGGATCGCTGACCGCGGATTTCACCGGTGGTTGCCGGCGGCGCCGGGCCTCGCCTTCAGCTTAAACCATTTCAATGGAAGCCCGATCGTGTAAGCGCGTGTCCCGAGAGTCTGAGTCGGCCGATTTAATTTTGCGGCGATGATTTCGGGATCAATGTTGGCCTCTACCATTTTTCGGAAGAGGTTGTCCTCCCTCGGGGTCCACCGGTTGCTCCGAATTTCCTTCATGAAAATACCATTTTGGTTTTGGACGACAATATTTTGTGCCGAATATGCTTTTGTTTTTGCAACGTTTCAAAGACAGCGGCTCGTTAAGCTAAATAAGCCGCCACGGGTTAATTCGGGAACGGCGCCCGCGTGGTGCGTTCTCCCGTTGGCCGCTACAGAAACAACGCACGGCCGCCCCCACCGAGCGGCGGCGCGGGCCTATCTGGCGCAGTGAAATCAGCCCAACTTCGCCACTTCTTTGCCTCGATCCTTCGCTCTCGGAAGGCGTCTCGCGCGACGAAGCGGGCTGCGTGGCGCAATTGGCGGATGATACGCTGGTTGCACTGGCGCTGCGGCCTGAGGCGCTGGCGGACGATTGCGAGCGCGCCGCGCTGGTGGTGACGGCACGGCAGCCACCGCCAGCCTGTCCACCGCCGGTGATCGACCTCGATCGGTTGCGAAGGCAGGGCGCGATGGCCCTGCAGCGAACCCGCAACGGATTTACGGTCGCCGCCGTCAAGCCGAAAGGCGTCGATCGGCCCTGGTCGCCGGCGGTCGAGGGTGGCACCGAGAACGAAACAACGCTTGCGCCACGTCCCGTGCCACCGCGAGCCGTCGATGCGACGCCACCTGAAGCGGACCAGCAGGCGGACGAGTGAACTTGCGGTCACCACCCGCCACCAGGTCTTGAGGTCTTGCCTCCGGCGAGCCCAATGTCAGGCTCCAGCGGTTGGTTCAGTACATGCCGAAGTTCCGATTTCTTACGAACGCCGGAGAATACTGGATGCCCCGCTTTCGCGGGGCATGACGGCCGAGGTGAGCAGCGCGGCGGCCAACGAATCAGTACTTTCGGTAAAGCCCGATCAGCTTGCCCTGAATCTTGACCCGGTTCGGCGGCAGGATGCGCACTTCGTAAGACGTGTTGGCCGGCTCAAGTGCGATCGAGGCGCCGCGGCGGCGGAAGCGCTTCAACGTCGCTTCCTCTTCGTCGATCAGCGCCACCACGATATCGCCGGTCTCCGCGGTTTCGTTGCGCTGGATCAGCGCCATGTCGCCGTCGAGGATGCCGGCATCGACCATGGAGTCGCCGCGCACCTCAAGCGCGTAATGTTCGCCGGAACCAAGCATGTCCGGCGGTACGCTGATGGTGTGGCTGCGGGTCTGCAAAGCCTCGATCGGGGTACCGGCGGCGATGCGGCCCATGACCGGCACCGCGACCGGGCGGTTGCCATCGTCCTCTGAGCTGCCACCGCTGCCGCTTCGGACCTTGCCGAGGGTGCCTTCGATGACACTGGGCGTGAAGCCGCGACGGCCATTGCCGTTGCCGCTGGCCGAGAGCTCAGGAAGCTTGATGACTTCGATAGCGCGGGCGCGGTTGGGAAGGCGGCGAATGAAACCGCGCTCTTCCAGGGCGGTGATAAGCCGGTGGATACCGGACTTCGATCGTAGATCCAGCGCGTCCTTCATCTCGTCAAAGGACGGCGGAACGCCGGATTCCTTCAGGCGTTCGCTGATGAATCGCAGCAGCTCATATTGTTTGCGCGTGAGCATCTCAACCAATCCCCAATTTTTCCATCCCGAAGCCGATGGTGCCGTTCGATTCCGAGACGCCGGAGCCAAAGATCGCCATTTGCAGGCGTCAATACTCGAAACAAATCATGAACGAACACTATATGTTCCATATGTGTTCCGCAACCACTTAATTTCTCGTCAACAAAGTGAGGCTTTGCCGAAACGGCGGCTTCAGAGATCAGCCTGGCAGCCGCAGGAAGCTGCAGGGCGACCCAGCGGCCGCGGCGGGCGCAAACGGTGCACGGATCACAAGCGCCTGTGCCGCGGCGAGATTCCCCAACAGCGAGCTGTCCTGATGGTTGACCATTGTGGCCACGAGGACGCCGTCGCTGCGCACCTCGAGACGGGCGCGCAGATAATCTTCACGCATGTCATTGGCGGCGACCGGACGCCCGAGCAGCGCCGTCTCGCTGACGTGATGGATGTCGGCGCGGCCGGACAAGGCGCGAATCAACGGCACCAGAAACAGGAACCCGCAGACATAGGCCGACACTGGATTGCCGGGCAGGCCGATCACCCGCATGCCGCCGAGCCGTCCATGCATCATCGGCTTGCCCGGACGCATCGCGATCCGCCAGAACGCCATGGCGACGCCTTCGGCTTCCAGCGACTGCTTGACCAGATCATGGTCGCCGACCGAGGCGCCGCCAGTGGTGATGAGGATGTCAGCGCCAGAGTCGCGGGCGGTGCGGATGCCGCGCGTGGTGGCCTCGACGGTGTCGGCGGCAATGCCGAGGTCGATGGTTTCGGCGCCTTCGCCGCGCGCGAGCGCCCGTAGCCCGTAGCCGTTGGAATAGACGATCTGACCCGGGCCCGGGGTTGAGCCCGGCATCACCAGCTCGTCGCCGGTGGCGAGCAGTGCGACCTTCGGCCGCCGCCGCACCTCGAGTTCGGGATAGTTCATGCTGGCGGCGAGGGAGAGATCACGGTCGGTGAGCCGGGTTCCGCGCTTCAGCAGGATATCGCCTTTGCGAAAGTCGACGCCGGCGGGGCGGATGTGACGTCCCGGGATCGCGGCCTCCGTGATGGTGATGTCGCCGCCTTCAACCACGGTGTCTTCCTGGATGATGACGGCGTCGGCGGCATCCGGGATCACGCCGCCGGTGAAAATCCGCACCGCCTCGCCCACACCAACTGGCCTTTCGAACGGACGGCCCGCCGCGACCTCGCCGATCACCTTGAGCCGCGCTGCCGCGTGCCGGGCGTCGGCCGATCGTACGGCATAGCCGTCCATTGCCGACATCGCCAGCGGCGGCTGGGTGCGCAACGCCGCGACGTCGCGCGCCAGCACGCGATGGTATGCCGCGTCGAGCGCGATCATTTCTTCCGAGAGCGGCTCGGCACCTGCGAGAACCGCTGACAGCGCATCAGCAACCGGCATCAATGCCACGATATATACTCCTCGACCGGTCCGCCCCTTTTTGCGACCGGATCAAACGTCTTTCTAGCGGAGAGCACGGGCGGAGGCAAAACCGTCCGGCGGCGCGCCGTGCCGGTGGAACATGGCAATACCTGTTCGCCGATGCGCTGTGCCGCCGCTCTCCATATCTCGATGGCGCCGCAACCACCGCGCTGCCGTATCCATCGACAATTCGGCTACAGGCTCGCTAACGATGTGCCGCAACTCGATGGCCCACGCATAAAGCACTATTCGCTTTCGCTCGACACGGCCGATGACAGAGAGATTGTAAATTTTGTTTGTGATCGCCGGCAACGGTCGGCCGTCCTAGGCCTATGGCTTGACGCCGCGCGTGGCAGCGTCGCTGAAGATGTCCTGCGCGCCGATGTGGTCGGCGACTTCCTCCAAGAGGGTCTGCACTGCATCGATGGACGACGCGGCTTTGAAAACGTCAGCGATGCCGGCCTTCTCGGGATAGCGAAACCAAAATTCCTTGTGGTACTGCGACAAGCTGGTGATGAAGGTATCGACGCCGCTGGGCGGCGCGAAGCCGCCCGATGCCGCCTTCTGGTATAGGTTGGCCAAATCGTGCGAGTGCTTCCAGTTGCCTTCCACGCCCTGCTTTTCGAGATAGGCCTTGCCATTCTCGACGCTGAAGCCGAGCAGCAAAAAGAATGGGATTCCGATCTCGCCGATTGCATCCGTTTGTAGCGGTCGAGGCAATGCGGGCCTCACCGTCTAGCAGGCTGACGGCGAACGCGAGCTTGTCAACGTGCATGGATCAGCCGCGCGTCCGCACCGAATTTTGCGGCAAGCCTTTCGACGTTCGCGCGTGTGTCGATCGTGTTACCAACGCGCCTTCGGCGGCGGCGAGCCACCGCGCGAGCTGTAGCGGCGTTCGATCCTCGCTCAACATTTTCGGATCGAGGAATAGAAGGTCGAGGAAGTCGAGTTGCGAGAGCGCCGGCTTTAGCATTTCCTTCAGGTCGCCGAGCTTGCCATTCAGCTCGGCAATGCGCGCCCGCTCAGCGCAGGACTTCTCGCGTAGAATGACGATGTGTTGTTCGTTAGCGTCGGTCATGGCGGAATCGCTTCAAAGGCTACCATATAGCACGGGGAGAGGGCCATTTGTGCTATACGGCGAAGATGGCGCTCGATCACTATGTCGCGCAGACCTATCTCGGCCAGTGGTGCGACCGTAAAACCGGTCGGAAGCTGCAAGCCTACCGCAAATCGACCGGCAAGCAATTTGCTTGCTGGCCCGAGGCGGTGTGCGCCAAGAAGAATGACGACCTCAACCCGTATCTGACCAAGAGAGATGCCCTCGGCCAGTATCGGACGCTGTGGGAGCCGTTCTGGAATGCAGCCGTCGAAGGCTTCGCCGAGGCGAGTTTACGGGCGACAACAAGTTTGCGCTTGCGCTCGGTTGGGCCAGCCTGTTGGCGACGACGCCGACAAGCTCCGACATCGGCGCAGAAGTCCTTGAGAAGGAGCTTCGCAGCCTAATTCCGATCATTGCGCGCCCTCCACCCCCGAGCATCCGGCTTGAAGACCTCAGCATCACTGTGGACCCCAAATTCGCACAGGCGCTCTTCACGCAAATTCTGCCTCGAGTTGCTTGGCGTGTCTATGTGCAGCCGTGGACACTACTCACAAATGCTACGGACGAGCCATTCCTGACAAGCGACAATCCATCTGCCGCGTTTGGGCAAGATAACATTGGCTCACCCCCGGCACGAATGCTGCCGCTTGCCCCGGACCTTTGTGTGACGACGCTGATGGACTTTGAGCTGGCCGTGCCCAACGATCTCCAACTGGCCGACCTCACGACGCGCCCATGTGGCGAAGTCAGGCCTGAAGCCGCGACGCTGGTGCAGGCCCGCTTCGTCAACAGCCTGACCGTAAAGCACGCGGGCGATATAGTGCTGTCGTCCCGGGCGAGCGAAAATGTCGCGCTGCTTGTTGAAGCGCTGCGGCAATACGGGGTGAAGCTCGATTATTCTGCGGATTCGCCGGAGGGCACCAAGGGCCTTTTGGCTGTCGCAAAGGTCGGCACCGATATCGTCAGATAGGTGCGGCCTAGTCGGCCGGCTGCTTCGTTTTATGCGTCCCGGGCGTCTCGAATCGCGCATGCACGGCTTTTTTCGAGGTCATACGGCGAACGACGGATCGGGACACAACGGTGGATACAAGCACCCAAACCTATTGATTTTACAGGGTATTTTACACGCAAAAACTCCATTGCGCAGGGAAAGCCGGGTGCCCGTTGCACCCCGCGGCCGCGTGTGGTGTGTAGAAAGCACACGCGTTAGTCACCACAGGTACGCCGGAAACGCCCGGCCTTCCCTGCGCCCTCTGTTTTTCGAGGGCAACGTTGACGCAACCTCGGGCGCGATCCGCGCCGCGGGAATGCGGAGGTGTGCCGTGACGTCATTTGCGAGGAGCGAAAGCGACGAAGAAATCCACTCTTGCTGTCCAGGTTGCTGCATGGATTGCTTCGCTGACGCTCGCAATGACGACGTTGGAAGCGTCGCGCTCCCTGGCTTTTTGAAATTCGATTCCAAAAAACGCGCCGCCAGCTAAATCCCGAGCGCGGCCAACGCGGCGGCGACGTCGGCGGAAGATTTGACGTGAACGGCTAAAAGTCCCCGTGCCATCGCACCTTCTATGTTCTCGGCCAGATCGTCGAAGAACACGATGCGTTCCGCCGGTACGCCGATCGCGTTGACAACATGATCATAGGCGGCGGCGTCGGGTTTCCGAAGCCCGATCGCCGAGGACAGATAGAGTTCGCGGAAATGACCGAGCACGTCGGCAAACTTTCCCGAGAAATATTCGACGTGGGCGCTGTTGGTATTCGAGAAGGCGTAAAGTGGCAGGCGTTGCGCAGCACGCGCCAGGAGCTTGGCAATGCCGGGCATTTCGCCCGCGAAGATCGCGTTCCAGCCTTCCAGGAACTGGGCATCGGAGATGCCGATGCCAAGCGAGGCGCGCAAACTGTCAAAATAGGCTTCGTTGGAGATCTTGCCGATCTCGTGATGCCGGTAGACCTCGTCGCGCACGAAGCGCTCGACGATGTCGGACGGCTCGCAGCCGGCGTGACCGGCCCAGCAGTGAAGCGTCCTGTTGAAATCAATATCGATCACCACGCGACCGAGATCGAACAGCAGCGCGTCGGCAGTGCCGGGCGAGAGCAGGGGCGTGGTCAATGCGCAGGTGCCGCCCTCAATACCGATACGGCTCGATGTCGAGCAGCGGGAAGGCGCTGAAAACATGGGGCAGGTTGGTCGGTGTGGCCGCATACAGGTAGGATTTGTCGAGTCCGGCGAAATTCTGCACGCCGAGCAGGCCGAGGCACCGGATCACCTCGTCTTCCAGCAATTCGAGCATCCGCACGATTCCCTCCTCACCTGCTGCGGCGAGCGCCCAGCATTGCAGGCGGCCGATGCCGACGAGATCGGCGCCCGCCGCGATCGCCTTGACGATATCGGTGCCGCGGCAGAACGAGCCGTCGACCATGATCCCGGCGCGGCCGGCGACGGCGGCGACGATCTCGGGCATTATCTGCATGGCGCCGCGGCCGTGGTCGAGCTGGCGTCCGCCGTGATTGGAAACATAGATCCACTCGACCCCATGATCGAGCGCAATGACGGCATCTTCAGCGGTGGCGATTCCCTTGATGACCAGCGGAATCCTGTACTTGTCCTTGATCAGTTTGACGGTTCGCCACTCGAGTCCCATCTGGAATTCGCCGCCGCTGACGCGCAGACGGCTGGCGCGCACATAACGCTTGGCGATATCCCGTTCACGCCGGCTGTAATGCGCAGTGTCGACGGTCAGGCAGAACGCGGTATATCCGCATGCGATCGCCCGGCTGACCTGATCCTCGACGAAGGCGTCGTCGCCGCGGACATAGAGCTGGTACATGCGCATCGCGTCCGGCGCGGCCTCGGCGACTTTCTCCAGCCCGGGCTCGGACACAGAGCTCACCATGTGAGCGGCGCCGAAGCGGCCCGCTCCGCGCACGACGCTTGCGGCGCTGCCAGGATCGAACGTCTCCAGCGCGCCGACCGGCGCCAGCACCACCGGCAAACGCAATTTGCGACCGAACGTCTCGACCGACGCGTCGACCCTGCTGACGTCGCGCAGCACGCGCGGCCGGAATGCAATCTCGTCAAGTGCCATCCGGTTGCGGCGCAGGGTGGTCTCGGTCTCGGCGGCCCCGACAATGTAGTCCCAGGCATTCTGGTTGAGGTTGATCCGCGCCTTGCGCACGAGTTCGTGAAGGTTCTGGAACTCTTCGGCGCTCGCGCCGAGTTCAACGCTGGCCGCAGGCCGGATCGGTGTCGCGTCGTTCATGATGTCCTCCCGGGAATGCGTGGCGGCTTTGCTTGGTCTTTCGCCTATCGCTTCCGGAGCTTCCACGCCATCCCGAAAATTGCTATGGCAGGTATCAGCGGGACGAGGTCAGAAATCCCCGTTCACCGAAGGGGAGGAATATCGTGAAAAGAATCGGGATTTGGATTGCAGCGCTTGGCATAGGCGCATTGGGCGCAAGTGCGGCGAATGCGGCGGGCTTGACCTTGACCAGCGCCGACATCAAGGAAGGCGGCAGCATTGCCAATGAGCAGGTGTTCAAGGGTTTCGGCTGCACCGGCGGCAACCTCTCGCCGGCACTGAGCTGGAGCGGCGCGCCGGCCGCGACCAAGAGCTTCGCGGTCAGCATCTATGATCCGGATGCGCCGACCGGCAGCGGCTGGTGGCACTGGGTTGTGTTCAATATTCCGGCCGGCACGACGTCGTTGCCCAAGGGCGCTGGCGATGCGGCGAAGAAGCTGATGCCCGCGGGCGCGATCCAGAGCCGAACCGATTTTGGCACCGGTGGATATGGCGGGCCTTGCCCGCCGGCGGGCGACAAGCCGCATCACTACCAGATCACGGTTTTTGCGGTGGACGTCGACAAGCTGCCGGACGCAACGAGCGATGCGGCTTCCGCCGCGCTGGTCGGCTTCGATCTGCACTTCCACACGCTGGCGAAGGCGACGTTGACCGGCCTCTACGGCCGCTGAACTTCGCCGCCCGCGACCAGTCGCCGTTCGACCGATCGCCGGTCGGCGGCTGTCGTGCAGCTTCGAGTCGCACGGCGGGCGAGTTACAAATTGGACAGGAAGCGGATTCCCGCTTTGCCGAGGTCGCGGAGCGCGTATATCGTTGGCGTTCGGCAGAACACCGCCGGCGCCATGCCGGGAGACGGTATTTCGTGCCGAACAGGCGATGAATGATGTCCGGGATGCTGCTGTTTTCACCGCTGACAATTCGGGGCATCGAGCTGCGCAACCGCATCGTGGTGCCGCCGATGCACCAGTATTCCGCGGTGAAAGGCTTTCCGACCGACTGGCATCTGATGAATGCCGGGAAGTTCGCGGCGGGCGGTGCCGGCCTCGTGGTTGTCGAATCCACCAAGGTCGAGCGGCGCGGTTGCGGCACCGTGGGCGACCTCGGAATCTGGGATGACGCCTTCGTTGAGCCGTTGAAGCGCCTGGTCAAGTTCATCAAGCAGCAGAACTCCGTTGCCGGAATCCAGCTCGGTCATTCCGGCCGCAAGGCGCGAGCCGCCCGTCCGTGGGAAGGCGACGGGCCGCTGCAACGAACGCCCGAGATCGACGATTGGGACGCCTGGCAGCCGGTGGCGCCGAGCGCGATCGCGCATAGCGAGAAATGGCCGGTGCCGAAAGCGCTGGAGCGGCACGAGGTAAAGGACCTGGTGCAGGCCTGGGGTCATGCCGCGCGGCGTGCCGATGAAGCTGGCTTCGATGTGCTCGAGCTTCATGGCGCGCATGGCTATCTCGTGCATCAGTTCCTGTCCGAACGGTCCAATCAGCGCACCGACGAATATGGCGGCTCGGAAGCCAACCGGACGCGCTTCATCACCGAAATCACCGAAGCCGTGCGCGCGCATTGGCCGGACCACAAGCCATTATTCGTTCGGCTGTCGGTGGAGGACAGCGCCGGGTGGGGGCCGGAACAAAGCGCGCGGCTGGCGAAAATTCTCAAAGGCAAAGGCGTCGATGTCATCGACTGTTCGTCCGGCGGCATCACGGAACTGGCGCCGATCCTGGGACGGGAAATCAGGTACAGCTATCAGGTGCCGTTGTCCGAGCACGTCCGCCGCCATGCCGACATCATGACGATGGCAGTCGGACTGATCATTCATGGCGATCAGGCCGAGCGAATTTTGCGCGACGGCCAGGCCGATCTGATCGCGGTTGGGCGCGAAATCCTCAACAATCCGAACTGGCCGATGGATGCCGCGCTGAAACTCGGCGTTGAGGGTCCGTTCCGGAACGTCCCGCCGCAGTTTGGCTATTGGTTAGGCACCCGCGCCAAGCGCGGTTTCGGTACCCAGCCCTCAACATGGCAGAACGGCCTCAATGACACCAGAAAGGTGTTGTGAAGTTGTCGTCGAGTTCCACGCGGCAAGACGCCTGATTAACCGGCCCATGGTGGGCAGCAACTGACAGCGAGAAGGTTCGCGAACAATGCGCAAGAATTCCCTCTTTTTCCTCGGCGCGGTAGCAGGTACCTGCCTGACCCTTCTCGTCACCGGGCCTCGGGATCAGTTCTGGATCGCCGCCGCCAGGGCCGCTGCCAGCGCCGATAATACCTTTTCGCAGCTCAACCTGTTTGGCGAGGTATTCGAACGGATCAGAACCGATTACGTCGAAAAGCCGGATGACGCCAAGCTTGTCGAGGGTGCCATCAGCGGCATGGTCGCGGCACTCGATCCCCATTCGCGCTACATGAACGAGCAGGCCTGGCGTGAAATGCAGGAGACCACCCACGGCGAGTTCGGCGGGCTTGGTATCGAGGTGACGATGGAGGATGGCCTGATCAAGGTGGTCTCGCCCATTGACGATACGCCGGCAGCCAAGGCCGGCATCCTGTCAGGCGACCTGATCGCCTATATCGATGACGAAGCGGTCCAGGGGCTCACATTGGAGCAGGCCGTGAACAGGATGAAGGGCCCGATCAACACGAAAACCCGGCTAAAAATCATCCGCAAGGGTGCGGACCAACCGATCGACGTTTCGCTGGTGCGCGAAGTCATCCGGGTCCGTCCGGTCACCTACCACACCGACGGCGGTGACATCGGCTATATCCGGATCAGTTCGTTCAACGAACAGACCACCGAAGGACTGAAAAAGGCCCTCGGCGACATATCGAAACAGATACCGCCGGAGAAATTGGCCGGCTATGTCCTCGACCTGCGCAACAATCCGGGTGGATTGCTGGATGAGGCCGTCTCCGTGTCCAGCGCTTTCCTGGCACGCGGTGAAGTGGTCTCGACGCGGGGCCGCACCCCGGAGGAAACCCAGCGTTTCACCGCGCATGGCGGCGATCTCACCAAGGGCAAGCCGCTGGTCGTATTGATCAATGGCGGGTCGGCATCCGCTTCGGAGATCGTGGCCGGCGCCTTGCATGATCACAAGCGCGCGACCCTCATCGGAACCCGCTCGTTCGGCAAGGGCTCGGTGCAGACGATTATTCCGCTCGGCACCGGCAATGGCGCACTGGCGCTCACCACCGCGCGCTATTTTACGCCGTCCGGCCATTCGATCCAGGCCAAGGGCATCACGCCCGACATCGAGGTGTTGCAGGACGTGCCTGACGAATTGAAGGCCCGCGCGGATACCAAGGGCGAGGCGTCCATGCGCGGCCATCTATCGGCCGAAGGTGCCGAGCAGACCGGCTCGCAAGCATACGTTCCGCCGGTGGAAAAGGACGACAAGGCGCTTGCCGCGGCTTTCAACCTGCTGCGCGGCGTCACCGTCAATGCGGGTGTCCCATCGTCTCCGAAGGCGGCGATTCCGAACTAGATCTGCATTACGACAAGCGACAGGTTCAATCGGGGCGGCCAGCAAGCCGCCCCGATGTGTTCAGGACTCAGGCCACGGCCGCTGGTTTATGCCGGTGCGAGAAGAACAGTTGCCTGATCTCCGCCGCCGGTTTTGCCTGGCTGAACAGGTAGCCCTGCATTTCGGTACAGCCCAGCGCTCGAAGCAATTCCATCTGCTGTTTTGTCTCAACGCCTTCAGCCGTCGCCGTCATGTGGCGCGCCGCGGCGATATTCACCACCGCCTGCACGATGCAGGAGGACCCGTCCGGTTCAGCGATGTCGTCGACGAAGCAGCGGTCGATCTTGATCTTGTCAAACGGGAACCGCTGCAGGTAGCTCAGCGAGGAATATCCGGTGCCGAAATCGTCCAGTGCGATGCGCACGCCGATTGCGCGAAGCTGGTGCAGGACGGCGAGTGCGGCTTCATCATCGCGGATCAGGACCGCTTCGGTGATCTCCAGTTCCAGCCGGCTTGCAGGAAGACCCGACGCCGCAAGCGCTGCCAGGATCTTCAGCGCCAGGGTGCCGCTCTTGAACTGAACCGGCGAGACGTTGACCGCAAGCCTGATGTCATCCGGCCATGTCGTGGCCTCCGCACAGGCCGTCATCAGCACCCATTCGCCAAGCTGATTGATCAGACCGGTCTCTTCTGCGATCGGAATGAACTCGGCGGGCGAAATCATGCCGCGCTCTGAATGGCGCCAGCGCAGCAGGGCTTCGCAGCCGGTGATCCTGTTGTCTCGCAAACTGACACAAGGCTGGTAGTAAACTTCCAGCGCGCCGTCCGCTATCGCCTGGCGCAGATCCACTTCCAGCACGTGGCGGGCCTTAACCTGCGCTTCCATGTCCGGCTTGAAGAAGCAATAGGTCCGGCGTCCGGCGGATTTGGCGGCATACATTGCCAGATCCGCGTTCTTCAGCAACTGATCCAGATCCGTGCTGGGCCCCGAAGCCAGAGCGACGCCGATGCTCGCATCCGTGGTGATGAGATGACTGGCGCACTCATAGGGCTGCCGGATCGCCCGATAAATTCGTTCCACCAGATGCGTCGTCTCTGATGGGTTCCTTACCGCGGTCTGAATGACTGCAAATTCGTCACCACCTAAACGGGCCGCCAGATCGGTCTCCCGGAGGCAACCGCGCAGGCGGCCGGCCACCGCTTTCAGAAGTTCATCGCCGATCGAGTGTCCCAGAGCGTCATTGACGCTCTTGAATTCGTCGATGTCGATGTACAGAACCGCCAATTGTTCGCCAAATTGAACCTGCTTCAGAGCATGTTCGAGTTGCTGTCGAAACAATACCCGATTGGGCAAGTCGGTAAGCGCGTCGTAATGCGCCAGATGGGCGATTTGCTCTTCCGAGCGTTTGCGCTCGGTGATATCTTCGATCGTTGCCACCCATCCGCCGGATTCCAGCGGTTGGTTGATGATCTGGATCGCTCTGCCGTCTGGGGCCTCTGTGACTTGGCGAGTGACTTTCCCGAGCGCCACATTACGTATGATTGCGTTGCAGAATTCATCGACGTCGCCGTCGAAAGAGCCGGTCTCCTTCCGATGCGCGATCAGATCCTGCATGAAGTGGCCCGGCTTAGCTACCTCCGGCGACAACCTGAACATCTCAATGTAGCGTTTGTTGCAAACCGTGATCCGTGCAGCTTTGTCATAAACAATAAGGCCTTGCGGAATATTGTTGACGGCGACGTCGAGACGCTGTTTTTCCATTTGATGTTGCTGCGACAACCTGCGGACGACGAAAAACAGCATGGCTGCGATCACGAGCACCGAGAGGCCGGCGGCGGCGATCAGATAGCTGATTTGTTCGCGCCAATTGGCCAGTGCAGCCGATACCGTCGTGGTCGCAATGATGACGATCGGGAAGCCGGTCAATGCGCGAGCCGAGGCCAGTCGGCTTAGCCCGTCGATCGCGCCAGTTATGCGCGTCGTCCCATGGTCTGACTTTGACAAGATCCGTTGGTTGACTGGAGCATTCTTGAAATTCAGTCCGATCATCGCCTGAACATGCGGATAGCGCCCCAGCAACGTTCCGTCGCGATGGAGCATTGCAATCGAGGCACCGTCTCCCAGCGCCAGTGATGCGAAGAATTTTTCAAAGCTGGCAGGCGTGATCGCTCGCGTGACGAGTCCCAGAAACTCGCCATTTGGCCCCGTGATCTTGTACGCGATGACGGTTGCCCAGTCCTTGGAGAAACGGCCTCGCACCAGTTCAATCGAAACCGGGGTTGCCGAGGGTCCCGATTTGAAGGCCCTAAAGTAGGCTCGATCGGCGATTTTGATATCGGGAGGCGGCCAGCTCTCGGACGAATTGATCAGCATTCCGTCGGAATCAAACACGTTGGCGCCGGCGACATCGGAATGCCCGCCGACTTTGGCTTTCAATGCCTCGTGCGTTTCGAACGTAGACATTTGAGCCTTGAAATCGACCGGCGAGGTAATGCCGGCCGACCGGATTTGCGCGGCAATGTCTTCTTGAACGACGATGAAATCCGAGAGTTGCCGATCGAAATGGCGCGCCAGCAGCAATACGGTGTTTTCCAGTTCGCGCTCGGCGCTGCTGAGTGCGCGCTCGCGAAAATTGCCGGCCATGATCGTCGTGCCGATCGTGATTGCGGCGATCAGGAGCGCGCCGCCAAGGATGAGCCAGCGGATCGGGTTGCCGCTAACGAAACGCTTGACGAAGGAGATGATCGCGGTTGCCTGCATGAGTCTTGATCGTCGCCAGCTGAACGCCAGAAGCAAATTACCGCATCCTGGCTCACAGATAGCTAGCGCGCCGATATGGAAGTGGAGTTAGGAATCTGGGTTAATGAAGAATTAACCCGCATCCGGATGTCGATCACGCCGGTGCGGCCATCCTCGACGTCGATGCGACGATGATCGCGGCGATGATGTTGGCGCCGGCGCTGGCCAGGATTGGCAGCGTGTAACTGTGGCCGACATCGAAGGCGAAACCGGCGGCGCTGGGGCCGATCAGGGTGCCGAACGCCACGCTGGTGTAGAGAATACCAATGATGCCGCTGACATTGCGGCCGCCGAAATAGTCCATCACCACCGCCGGAAGGACCGCGACCCATCCGCCATAGAACACCCCGTAGACGAATGCAAAGGCGGCCAAAGACCAGATGTTCGTCGCCATCACCCACACGGTCAGGGCGAGCGCCATGCCTGCGAACATCAGCAGCAGGGAAAGCTGGCGGCCCATCCGGTCCGCAAGGCCGCCGAGGAAGAAGCGTCCGGCGGTGCTGCCGACGCCGATCACGCCGAGCAGCAACACGGCGGAGGCGGGTGCAACGCCGTGATCCTGGGCGTAGGGCACGAGGTGGACGAACGGGACAAACACGCCGAATGAGCAGATCAGGCACGCAGCGTACAAGCTCATGAAACGCCGTGACCGGATCGCGTCGCGCACCGAATTGCCTTCGGGTCGTGCGGGCTGTGCGCCCGATGGCGGTGGATCGCCGTCGGGACCGAGACCACGGTCGCGCGGATCGTTCTCGATCAGGAGCGCGAGCCCTCCACCGACGACGGCAGCGAGAATGCCGAGCGCGAGATAGGCCCCACGCCATCCCAGACTCTCGATCAGGAGCGAGGCCAATGGCGGCATCACCAGCGTACCGACGCCGATGCCGCTCACGGCAAGACCGGAGGCAAAACCGCGGCGTCGGACGAACCATCGCTGCACCGCGCCGATGGCGGGAACATAGGCGCAGCCGACGCCAAGCCCGACACCTAGTCCATAGGCGGCGTAGACTTCCGGAAGACTGCGCGCCGCGCTTGCGGCAGCGAGGCCAAGGCCGGTCAGGATCATGCCGGCGACGGCGAGACCGCGCGAACCGACACGATCGGCGAGGGGGCCGCTGAGGATGCCGAGGCCGAAATAGAGAAATCCGGCGAGCGAGAATACCAGCGACACCGAGCCGCGCGAGGCGGCAAAATCCCGCTGCAGCGCCTCGACAAAGGCGCTGAACGTGTAGGCGCAGCCAAAACCGACAAAGGTCACGGCGAATGCCGCCAACACGACAAACCAGCCATAGAAGATACGGGGATGGGGCAATGTCGATTCGAGACTCAATGTTACCTCCATGACGCGAGAAAAGGATGGTGGCGATGCCAAGGTGTGGTCCGCTGGAATGCGGCGGCGGCGCGCACAAGCGTGGCTTCGTCGAGATTGGCAGCCACAAGCTGGAACGCTATTGGCAATCCGGCCGCTGAAAAGCCGCCCGGCAGCGTGATGGTCGGATGACCGGTCATGTCGAACGGGCAGGTGTATTGCTGCAATCTGGCAATCAGTTCGGGCTGCTCGCCGAGCGTCCGTATCGTGGCGAGCGTCAAAGGCGCGAAAGGGTGTACCGGCGTCAGCAGCAGATCGATTGTCTCAAACAGGGATGCGACCTGGCCGCGCAACTCCAGTCGCCGCAGCAGGATTCTTTGGTAGTCCACACCGGATAACGCGCGACCTGTATCGAGGACGGAGGCGAGAACGGGACCATATTCATTCTTGCGGGCGGGATAGGTCGTTTCGTGCGCCACCGCAGCCTCCACGGCGCAGTTCAGAACCCAATCGGTGACGGCCTGCTTGACGTCGGGAAACCGCACCTCGACGATATCAGCGCCAAGTGCGCGTAGTGCATCCATCGCGTTCGCCAATACCTGCTGTACTGCACCGTCTACACCGTCGCCGTTCCAGGTCGCATCGAGACCGATCCGCAGGCCTTGGATGTCCTGTTCGGCCCCGGCAAGATAGTCGGGCAAAGGGTCGAGTAATGCCGTTGGGTCTTTGGGATCGCTTCCGGCGATGACGCCAAGCATTGCGCCGGCATCCGCTGCACTGCGGGCGATCGGCCCGACATGATCCAGTGTCGCTGCCAGTTCGAACATGCCGTAGCGGCTGACCCGTCCCCAGCTTGGCTTCAGGCCGGTCAGGCCGTTGGCGGCGCACGGCCAGCGGATCGAACCGCCGGTATCGGAGGCGAGCGCGCCATAGCACAGCCCCGCCGCCGTTGCGACCGCCGGCCCACTAGACGAAATGCCCGGCCAATAATCGGCATGCCAAGGGTTCTTCGGCGGCGTCACGGACGGGTGGTGATCGGAATAGGCACCTTCGGTGAGCTGCAGTTTGCCCAACACGACCGCGCCGGCTTCATTTAGCCGGCGCACCACGCTTGCGTCGTGGTCCGGCCGGTAATTCCTATGGACGACGGTACCGGCGGCCGTCGGATAACCTTTCGTCCAGAACAGATCCTTGAGTGCAATCGGAACACCGTGCAGCGGCCCGCGATATCGGCCTGCTGCGATTTCGGCTTGCGCGGCCTCGGCTTGCGCCATCGCCAACTCCGCCATGACGTGGACGTAGCTGCCAAGTTCGCCGTCCAGCGCCGCGATCCGGGCGAGTTGCGCACGCGTCACCTCCGGCGGTGAAATTTCGCCCGTCTTGATGCATGCCGCGAGTTCGGTGAGTTCAAGATAGTGCAGATCGTCGATCACGGTATCCGTTCTCCATCATCGCCACTTGCCTAAGTGTCGCGTCATTCGGATTCTCGTAGAGACACCCTGTATACACGATATACTGGTGTCTCTTGCTGTCAACCATTAATCGTGATTTAGTGGTGTCGATGTCGCGCCAATCGAAACAGTTCCAGGTTCCTGACGAGCTGGCTCATCTTTATGATTTCGCCAATTCGCTCGACGTCAGGCATTTCACGCACCACGGCGTGCAGCATGTGCAAGGCGATGAACTGACCGGGCCGCGGGAACTCGCGGCGTGGATGTCGCAGCGCGGGCTTTCGACCAGGGACAGTAAAATAACGGCCGAGATGTTCGACAGCGCGCTGCAGCTTCGAGCCAGCATTCGCGCCTATCTTCAATGCGATCCGGCGGAACGGCGTAAGGACAACGAAGCCGTTCGGTCGCTGAACAAGACGATGAAGCTTTTTCCGCTGCTGGCGGAGGTGCGGGACGATCGCAGCATGGCGCTCGGCCCCGCGCGCGGCGATGCGCTGACCGGACTCTCCGTTGTCGTCGCCGAGTTGTACGACGGTTCCATCAAGGGAACTTTGGATCGGCTGAAGATGTGCGCGGCCGAAGAATGCCGCCGGGTATTCTTCGATAGGTCGAAGCCGGCGACGCGGCGGTGGTGCATGTCTACGCTGTGCGGGAACCGGACTAAGACTCGAACCTATCGCGAGCGCCATCGTGTGGTCGGCTGACTGTCGAGGCGGCATTATTTGCCGGCGCGCCGCCAATCGGGTCGGAACAAAGTTCCCACGTCCAGCGATCAAGCAAACCTTAACTATCTAACACTTTGAGGACGCTCGCTGTCGATCTGGCATGCTACTTGCGAGTTCTAAAGGCATCGCGCAGTCAGAAAACCAGGGAAGCGACTACGATGGTACAAGTGTTCAAAGATTTTCTTGCCGATGAAACCGCCGCAACCGCGATCGAGTATGGCCTGATCGCAGCCGGTATTTCGCTGGCGATCATCGCCGTCGTCAACGGGATCGGCGCCAAGCTCAACACGAAGTTCTCTGCGATCAATACTTCGCTGAAATAACCGCGTCCCAGTGATCAGGAAAAAGTCGGCTCATTCGTTGGCGCGATAGTGCCCGGATTTGCCGCCCTTTTTTTCAATCAGGTGAACGCCCTCGATGCGGACGCCGCGCTCTACCGCCTTGATCATGTCGTAGATCGTCAGACACGCAACCGAGACGGCCGTCAGCGCCTCCATTTCAACGCCGGTCGGACCGGTGACTTTCACCTCGGCGCGCACGACGCAGCCGGGGAGGCTTTTATCGGGCGCGATGTCCAGCGTGACTTTCGACAACGCCAGCGGATGACACAACGGGATCAGCTCCGACGTTCGTTTCGCCGCCATGATGCCGGCGACGCGCGCGGTGCCGAGTACGTCGCCCTTTTTCGCATTGCCCGAAATGATCAGCGCAAGGGTCGCCTTGCTCATGACGACGCGGCCTTCCGCGACGGCCAGACGTTCGCTCGCAGGTTTGGCTGACACGTCCACCATGCGCGCTTCACCCTTGGCGCCGATATGGGTGAGGGCGGAACTGGGTTTGGCGGATTTGTGTGCCATACGCTAGCGCGTTCCCGTCGCGCGCGGGGCATCGCCACGCGCAAGCAGTGCGCGGGTCGCTGCCGTCACATCGGCTTGCCGCATCAGGCTTTCGCCGACCAGGAATGTCGACATGCCGACACGCGCGAGCCGGGCGAGATCGCCGGGTGCGAAGATGCCGCTTTCGCCGACCATCAGCCGATCGGCGGGGATCAGCGGCGCCAGAGCCTCGCTGGTCGCAAGCGTGGTCTCGAAGGTTCGAAGATTGCGGTTGTTGACCCCGATCATCGGCGAGCGAAGTTTCAATGCACGATCGAGCTCGGCGCGTTCGTGGATTTCGATCAGGACGTCCATGCCGTGCGCCAGGGCCGCGTCCTCGATGTCCCGGGCCGCGGCATCGTCGAGCGCTGCCATGATGATCAAAATACAGTCGGCGCCGTGGGCGCGGGCCTCGACCACCTGGTAGGTGTCGTAGATGAAATCCTTGCGCAGCACCGGCAGAGCAGTGGCGGCGCGGGCCGCCACCATGAAATCGAGATGGCCCTGAAACGACGGCGTGTCCGTCAGCACCGAGAGACAGGCAGCACCTCCGGCCTGGTAGGCGCGCGCCAGGTCGGGTGGATCGAAGTCAGCGCGGATCAGGCCCTTGGAGGGCGATGCCTTCTTCACCTCGGCGATCAAGGCGTATTCGCCGCTGGCAAGCCTTTCGCGGATCGCCCCGACGAAGCCGCGCGGTGCGGACGCGGCCTTCGCCAGGGCTTCAAGGCTGGCGAGGGGATGCGCGCGCTTGGCGGCGGCGATCTCCTCGCGCTTGTAAGCCTCGATCCTGGTCAGGATATCGGACATCGTCGGTTCCTGCGCTCAGCCGTTCGAGACCACGATCAACTGCTTCAGCCGCGCCGCCGCCGCACCACTGTCGAGCGATTGAGTCCCGAGCGCCACGCCTTCCTTCAAATCCCCCGCGCGTCCCGCCACGATCAGCGCCGCCGCGGCGTTCAGCAGGGCGACATCCCGAAATGGACCAGGCCTCCCGTCGAGGACGCTCCGCAGCGCGATCGCGTTGGCAGCCGCATCGCCGCCCTTCAACGCGTCGCCCCCGGCGCGCGGCAGACCGGCTTGCTCCGGAGTAACCTCAAAGGTACGGATCATGCCGTTGTCGAGCGCGGCGACGAAGGTCGGGCCGGTGAGGGTGATTTCGTCGAGGCCGTCGGAGCCGTGCACGACCCAGGCCGCTTCGGCGCCGAGGTTCTTCAGCACCTGCGCCAGCGGCTGCACCCATTGCCGGGAAAATACCCCAACCATCTGCCGCTTCACGCCGGCCGGATTGGACAACGGTCCCAGCAGATTGAAGATGGTGCGGGTTGCAAGCTCGGTGCGGGTTGGGCCGACGTTCTTTGTCGCCGGATGATGGGACGGCGCGAACATGAAGCCGATGCCAGCCTCGGCGATGCAGCGGCCGACCTGCGCCGGCGTAATGTCGATCTTGACCCCGAGCGACGACAGCACGTCGGCCGCGCCCGAGCGCGACGACAGCGCGCGATTGCCGTGCTTGGCGACGGGGACGCCGGCGCCGGAGACGATGAACGAGGCGCAGGTTGATACGTTGACCGAGCCGGAGCCGTCGCCGCCGGTGCCAACCACGTCAACGGCGTCGGCGGGCGCCTCGACGCGCAGCATCTTGGCGCGCATCGCAGACACGGCACCGGTGATTTCATCGACGGTTTCGCCGCGTACGCGAAGCGCCATCAGCAATCCGCCCATCTGCGAGGGGGTAGCCTCGCCGGACATCATGCTGTCGAACGCCGATGCCGCCTCTTCGCGCGATAGCGTCGCGCCGGTGGCGACTTTTCCGATGATAGATTTGAGGTCGTCCATCGCGTGCTTTCAGAAAAAAGGAACCCCATGGCGAGCAGGCGCTGTTTGCGCCGTCTCGAACCATGAATGCGCCATCCTTCGAGACGCGGCCAAGAGGCCACTCCTCAGGATGAGGGCAATTGGTGACTGACCTTCGTTTTCAATCATGCTCAATTATTATTGGCACCCGTCACCTGCGCGAAGGCGGTCTCGTTGATGGTGGTGCCGATCTCCAATTCAAGCTTGACGACGTATTGACCGATCTGCTCATCGCTCAGCCCGCGCTGAAGGGTCTCCTTCAACTTCTTGACGTCGTTCGAGGCAAGGTCGACCGGCGGCACACTGATGTCGGTTACGCGAAACACGATCCACTCGTTGGCGCCGGCGCCGGCGGTTTGTCCGGCGCCGTCCTTGGCGGTGCGAAACGCCGCCGCGACGGCAGCGGCGGGCAGACCGGGCGGGGAAGCATCGCGCTTGAAACCGGCTGCGGTTTCGACCTTCAATCCGGCACTTGCCGCCTCGTCCGCGAGGTTGCCGCCCTGATCGAGCTTTTGAACCATTTCGCCCGCCTTGGTGCGGAGCCGGCTGATGATCTGGTCGTCGCGCCATCGGGCTTCGACCTGATCCTTGACCTCGTCCAGGCCGCGTTCGCGTGACGGGATGATCCCGAGAACGTCGTACCAGACATACCCGCCGTTGAACGAGATCGGATCGTTGTCGACGCCGACATCGCTGGCAAAGGCCTGCGAAACGACATCGAGACCGCGGGGAATGTTGGTCGCCATCTGGCCGTTGAGCTGGCGGCCGGAACGATCGACCGCGTCGATGGTAACGGCGGTGAGTCCCAGCTTCTGCGCCGCCTCGGTGACGCTGGCGCCGCCGCCGCGCTCGTCTTCCATTTTGTCGCGCAGATCGCTCACGGTCTTGCGCGCGCGCTCGATCGCAATTTCCTTCTTCAGGCCTGCCGCTACGCTTTCGTAGGACGGCGCGACCCCGGGCTCGATCTTGCCGATCTTGACCAGGGCAACGCCGAAGCTGCCCTGCACCGGCTGGCTGACCTCGCCGGAGGGCAGCGAAAAGGCCGCGTCGGCGATCGCCTGATCGATAATCTCGGATTTGGTGATCTGACCGAGGTCGACGTCGGTCGGACTGAGGCCGCGCTCCTTGGCCAGATCCTCGAATGACAATCCGGAGGCGAGGCGGTTGCGTGCCGCCGTGGCTTCTTCCACGTTCGGGAACACGATCTGCGACACCTCGCGCTTTTCCGGCGTTCCAAGCTTGTCACGGCGGGCCTCGAACAGCTTCCTGGCGTCCTCGTCCGAGACTTCCGACCACTTGCCGATGTCTTCCGGGGTAATCGCGACAAAGGCTATTTTGCGATATTCGGGAGCGCGGAACTGGGTCTTGTGATCGTCGAAATAGCCAGCCAGCGTCTCCGGCGACGGCGGGTCGATCGTGCCGGCCTGGGCGGCTTCCAGTTTAACGTATTCGATCGAACGCTTTTCGTTCTGATAATGGCTGAGGGCTTCGATCATGACCTTCGGCGGTTCGATGCCGGCCGAGATCGTGCCGGCGATCTGATGCCGAAGCGACACCCGCCGCTGGTCGGCAATATAGCGCTGTTCGCTAAACCCGAATTGCCGGATCATGGCCTGGAAGCGGGCCGGATCGAATTTGCCGGAGGCTCCCTTGAAGTTGGGATCGCCGAAGATCGTGCGCATGGTCTCGGCATCGGATTGTCCGAGCCCCAGCCGCCGCGCCTCTTCATCCAGCGTCGCCTCGGCAATGGTCTGCTGCAGCACCTGGCGGTCGATGCCGAAGGCGCGGGCCTGCTCCATCGTCAACGGGCGGCCGAACTGGCGGCCGATCTGCTGCAACTTGTCAGTGTAGAGCTGGCGGAATTGCTCGGTCGAAATCTCGACGTGACCGATCTTGGCGAGCGTCGACTGTCCGAACCCCCTGAAGATGTCGGCGATGCCCCAGATGCCGAAACTGATGATCAAAACGCCCATCACGACGGCCATTATGGTTTTGCCGAGCCAGTTTGATGAGGCTTTCCGCATTCCTCGAAGCATGGGTCCGTCTTCTATCTAAGAATTAAGAGGCTGATTTTATTTGGTTTTTCGGCTTCCTGCCCGCACCTCAGCCATAGGTGCGGGAATAGATGTTCTATTTTCAGTCTCCGCACGGTCTAGCTCGCCGATGGCCCCTGCGGCAAGTCTGCCCTGGTTCGGGCTTTTGGTGTAGAGGGTAGCCATCCGCCGGCCCCTGACCAGCGGAAGGATTGCCTCCAACTCCTGCTCGGTCGCCCCGTTATCGGCTGCCCGCTTCGCTGCCGTCTTGCGCATGCCGTGGGCCGATTTCCCGACCACCCCCGCAGCTCTTCGCCGCCGCCACGAATTTGGTCCCCAGCGCGCCTTTGGTCCACCGCGCCTGGCGCCGTCTTCACCAAACCGGACTATCCAAGTTGCGTGGCGGACAAGAGTGGGGCAAAACTCGTTGTGCAATTGCGGGGGATGAGACCAAGCGCTGGCTGGCCGCGAAGGGCAAATGTGACGTCGACAAGTTCTCGACCGAGCAGGTCGGCTCTAGATAGTGTCCGGATCTGATTTTTTTTAGTCATGCATTTTGTTATTTTGGCTTGTGCGCCGAAGAAATGAGCCGACGTGTCAGATAGTGACAATTCCAGTCCGCCCGATGAGGGGCTGACGGTTCTCGTCCAACTGCTGCACTTTCTGGGGCTCGGCGTCGACGCCGCACAGGTTCGCCATAATGTTGGCGCGGTCCCGATCGGCATTTCGGACATGCTCCGCTATGCCAAGCGGACGGGGCTGAAGGCCCGATGCTATGCAACGACCTATCAGCGACTTGCCCGGACGCCACTGCCGGGCATAGCCGTGTTGCGCGATGGCGGATTTCTTCTTCTCGGCAAGGTAGGCGACGGAAAGGTTCTGGTTCAATCGCCGCGGCAGGCTGGTCCGCAATTGATGAGCCAGGCCGAACTGGAGGAGGTTTGGGATGGCCGGGTCGTTCTGATCGCCCGCCGCGCAAATCTTATCTCGCTCACGCGACGGTTCGATATCAGCTGGTTTCTCGGGGCAATCGTCAAATACCGAAATCTGCTGAGCGAGGTGCTGGTCGCGTCATTCTTTCTGCAACTGTTCGCGCTCGCTACTCCGCTGATCTTCCAGGTTATCATCGATAAGGTGCTTGTGCACCGGAGCATGAGCACCCTGGATGTTCTGGTAACTGCATTTTTGGCCATCTCCATCTTCGAAACCCTTCTGGGTGCGCTGCGGACCTATGTTTTTTCTCACACCACGAACCGCATCGATGTCGAATTGGGTGCCCGGCTTTTTCGCCATCTGCTCGCGCTGCCGATCGCCTACTTCCAGGCGCGGCGGGTGGGAGACTCCGTGGCGCGTGTCCGCGAATTGGAAAATATCCGCAATTTTCTGACCGGATCGGCGCTGACACTGACAATCGACCTGGTTTTCACATTCGTCTTCCTTGCCGTCATGTTCGTCTATTCCAGCTTCCTGACCTGGGCCGTCATCGCGTCATTTCCTTTCTACATCGCCGTGTCGGCGGTTGCGACGCCGGTGTTTCGTCGCCGACTGGACGAAAAATTCGCGCGCGGCGCCGAGAATCAAGCCTTTCTCGTGGAAAGCGTGACAGGCATTGAAACGCTCAAATCAATGGCGGTCGAACCGCAAATGCAACGCCGGTGGGAAGAGCAACTTGCGGGCTACGTGACGGCGAGTTTCCGCGTTACAAATTTGGGCAACATTGCAAGCCAGGGAATTCAGCTAATTAGCAAGCTGACCACTGGGGCAACGCTCTACCTCGGCGCGCGGCTGGTCATTGACGGTGATCTGAGCGTAGGTGAACTCGTCGCCTTCAACATGTTGGCGGGCCGGGTGAGCCAACCCGTGCTTCGCCTGGCTCAGATATGGCAGGATTTCCAGCAAGCGCGGTTGTCTGTGGCTCGGCTCGGCGACATTTTGAACACTCCGGCAGAATCAACCTACAGCGCCTCACGTTCAAGCATTCCTTTGATCGACGGTTCGGTCAAATTCGATCACGTAACTTTTCGCTACCGGATAGACGGCCCCGAAGTCATTAGCGATATCGATTTCGAGGTGCCTGCAGGTCAGATCGTTGGCATTGTCGGGCCTTCGGGATCAGGCAAGAGCACGGTCGCCAAGCTCATTCAACGAATGTTTGTTCCTGAAAGTGGTCGTGTTCAGATCGATGGCGTCGATCTGGCCGTGGTCGATCCGGCGTGGCTGCGTCGTCAAATCGGCGTTGTTCTCCAAGACAACATATTGTTCAATACTTCCGTGCGCGAGAATATCGCATTGGCCGATCCGGCGATGTCGATGGACAGGGTGATTGAGGCAGCGACCCTCGCCGGCGCGCACGATTTTATCCTCGAGCTGCCGGAAGGATATGACACCGTCGTCGGGGAGCGTGGCAGCAGTTTGTCGGGTGGACAGAGGCAACGTGTTGCAATTGCCCGCGCGCTGGTCACCAATCCGCAAATCCTGATTTTCGACGAAGCCACCAGCGCGCTCGACTATGAAAGCGAGCAGATCATACAAAGCAACATGCGACGTATCGTTGAAGGCCGTACCGCATTCATCATCGCGCACCGTCTATCAACCGTGCGCCGGGCGAACCGAATTATCACGATTGAGCAGGGCCGCCTCGTCGAGGACGGTACCCACGATGAATTGGTCCGTTCCGGGGGCCGTTACGCGATGCTTTATCGGCTGCAGGCGGGCATTCATGAAGTCGGATAGGAAGATTCTGTCGTTCCCGAACAGGAACATGCGCATTTCTGCGACCGAAATCGCTTTCCTTCCGGCGGCGCTCGAAGTCGTGGAAACGCCGGCATCGCCGGCCGGCCGCGCGGTTGCCGCGACCATCATCGCGGTTTTCTGCTTTGCACTCTTGTGGGCTTCGTTCGGCCACATCGACATCGTGGCTTCCGCGCCGGGCAAAATCATTCCAAGCGGCGGGATTAAAGTGATCCAGCCGTTCGAGACCGGTATAGTCCGCGCGATCCATGTCAGTGACGGCCAGCGGGTCAATGCCGGTGACGTGCTGATCGAACTTGATCCCAGGATCAACGAATCCGAACGCAATCATCTGCAGGCGGATTTGACGGCCGCGCAACTCGAGATAGCCCGGCTAAAAGCCGGTCTTGCCGATGTCGAGGATCCGCTGACGGCGTTCGTACCACCCTCGAACGCGCCTCAGGCCCTGATTGATGTTCAGCGGGACTATCTCGTCAAGCAGACGGCTGAATTCCGGGCCAAGATCAAGGCGCTTGAACGGCAGCGGGAGCAGAAGCAGGCCGAACGCGCCACCATTAATGCAACGATCGGCAAGCTGTCGACGGTCATTCCCATCGTGCAGGAGCGTGTCGACATTCGAAAAATCTCGTCGGATCGCGAATATACCTCGAAATACCAGTATTTCGAGGCGTTGCAGGTGCTGGTGGAACAGCAGCAAGATCTGAATGTCCAGCGAAGTCGCCTTCAGGAAGCAGACGCCAGCATAGCTGCGCTGACCGACGAGCGATTGCAATCGATCGCGGAATTTCAGCGGACTTTGTTTGGCCAGCTCGTCGAGGCCGAGCGCAAGGCGGATGGACTATCTTACGACGTGGCGAAATCCCAGCAGAAGATCAACGCGCAGTTCATGACGGCACCGATTGCGGGGACCATTCAGCAACTTGCGATCCACACGGTCGGCGGAGTGGTGACGCCTGCTCAGGTACTGCTTGCTATCGTGCCTCTGGAAAGTCGCCTCGAAATCGAGGCGATGGTGCCGAACCGCGATGTGGGTTTCGTGCATCCCGGTCAGCAGGCAGAGATCAAGGTCGATACGTTCAATTTCACAAAATATGGATTGCTTCACGGTCGGGTATTGAGCGTTTCACGGGACGCCATCGTTCGCGACAAGCGCGCGGAGCCCTCGAATGAAAAGAACCTGGGCTCCAGCAGCGAATCCAGCGAGCCGAAAGGCCAGGAGCTTAACTTCGCTGCACGCGTTTCGCTTGATCGTTCGCAAATGCAGGTAGATGACGAGTTCATCAACCTGACGCCCGGAATGGCCGTCACCGTCGAGATCAAGACCGGCTCACGCACGGTCCTGGGCTATCTATTGTCCCCGCTGATGAAGTACAGGCACGAGAGTCTGAGAGAAAGGTGACGCTCATGTTCTGGCGCTTTGCTGGCAATCGGCGCAGACGACCGGCGGAACGCAAGTACGTCGGCGCGGGTCGACCGTAACGAATGCAACTGGAGAGTCATGGAATGGCGCTGACTTACAATCCCGAGATTTTCTCCGTCCCAAATGTGTTGCAGGCAAAAAACATCATTCTTACCGCCGAGAGTTCCACGACGGAGGAGCGATGGAAAACCGAAACCCCGATGCTGGCGGCTTTGATCGCCGCCCATAACAAGATCGGGCCAGACACGGTCGTGATCGACTATGGCTGCGGAATCGGCCGAATGGCCAAGGAACTCATCGCAAGGCACGGCTGTCGAGTAATTGGCGTGGATATCAGCCCGAGCATGCGAGCCCTCTCGGTCGAGTACGTCAACTCCGACAGTTTCTTTGCCTGTCCGCCTGCGATGCTGAAGGTCTTGATCGACGGAGGTCTTCAAGTCGATCTCGCAATTTCGATTTGGGTGCTCCAACATTGTCTCAGTCCCGGGATTGATATTGGCTACCTGCGCGACGCGCTCAAGCCCGGTGGCGGCTTGTTTGTCGTCAATAACATCCATCGGGCTGTGCCTACGAAAGAGGCGGGTTGGGCCAGCGATGGCATCGACATCAAGGGTACGCTTGCCAGGATATTTTCTCTTCAGAGCGAGCAAACTCTCGTTAGCCCGGATGTCCCGAGCACTCTATCTGGATCGACCTTCTGGGCAGCTTTCAAGAAAACGGAGCGGCCTTTATAATTTTGTCGCGTTGCCGCCTGATCTGCCTCATTGCGGAAGATCAGCAACCGAAAATCGGACTGCACAAGCACTTGCCGGCAGGGGGTATGCCAGGCCAGATCGGCTTCCGTAGCAGGGAGCGTGTGACTGCGAAACGCTGATAGGAAGGGGATGCATTGTACCGCAGCCTCGACATTTCTGGATTTTTCCAGGGTAGACTCGATTGACTTGGGGAATTGTCTACGATTACTGTCAGACTGGGCTGTAATTTATTTCAAATCGATTTTTCCGGCATTGGGCTGGTGCCATGAATAAAGCGATCTCACCGGGGAGTGAGTTCACTGAGATCGGCGTTGATTTGCCGGTCGAGCTGCAATATTTCGCAGAAAGTGCCGCCGGACCGGAACCGGTTTCTCCCGCGCCGGCTGCCAAGATCGCGCCGGCCCCGTTGGGCGGGTCCGCGGATGCCAAGCCCAAACCTGCGTATCCCGCGCCTGCGGGGGTGCCAACGCAACAAGGCCCCAAAGGTCTAAGGTTCGATTTCAACGACGGCGCCCGCGTTTTTTGTCCGGACGGCGAGCAACATCCCTGGCGCATCCGCTTGCGGGATCTGGATACTGGCAATGTCCTGTTTGAAACCGAATTCGCCGGCGGCAGGGTCAATAGCTCCAAGCGCTACTTCGTGCGGTTTGGCATCGAAGTGACGCAGCAGGGCGAAACGGTGTTGAGCCACGAATATTCCGCCAGGGATCGTGATATCCTGATTCAATTCCCGGTCGGCACGCTCGGCGATCCCATGGGCTGGTTTCCCTATGCGGTCAAGTTCAAGGAACTTCATGGCTGCAAGCTGACCTGCGCCATGGGAGAGAGGTTGATAGCTCTTTTTCGCGATGCATATCCCGACATCAACTTCCTCACCCACGAAGAGATCAAGACCGAGAACTATTATGCGACCTACAGCATCGGTCTGTTTTTCGATGACAAGGATTTCGTGTTTCAACCGTCTGATTTCCGCCATGTCGGACTTCACCGCACCGCGGGATATATTCTAGGCGTCGATCCGACCGAGTGCGCGCCGCGCGTTGCGATCGCGGATGACACGCGGCCCATCGCCGAGCCTTATGTCTGCATTGCGGTTCAAAGCACCACCCAAAGCAAATACTGGAACAACCCGACGGGATGGCGGGAAATTGTCAAGTTTCTGAAGGATGCCGGTTACCGGGTCATCTGCATCGACCAGAAGCCGACCCACGGCCACGAACTGGTCTGGAATCACATTCCAAACGGCGCGGAGGACGACACCGGCGACAAATCGCTGGCGGAGCGTTTCCGCTTGCTCAAGCATGCTGCGTTTTTTGTGGGCCTTTCCAGCGGGCTTTCCTGGCTGGCCTGGGCCAGCGGCACGCCGGTCGTGATGATTTCCGGTTTCACGCATCCGACCAATGAATTCGAGA
The DNA here is from genome assembly GCA_963813165.1 of uncultured Pseudomonadota bacterium. GTDB lineage: Bacteria > Pseudomonadota > Alphaproteobacteria > Rhizobiales > Xanthobacteraceae > Bradyrhizobium. Next base: position 389,646 of record CAWEYJ010000015.1, read on the forward strand.
CGCCTTACCGGGTGATCAATTATCATACCTGCAACAGTTGCTGGAACGATCCCCATCTTCGGTTCGACCACAAGGATTTCTTCTGGTGCCCGCGCCACAAGGGCACACCGCGCCAGTTCGAGTGCACGCGGTTGATCACGGTCGATCAGGTCAAGCAGACGATCCAGAGGATTCCGGACTTCGCTGTTCAGGCGGCCAGGCATTCCAGCGCCGATGGCTGAAAGGACTGCACGATGACTTTCCAATTTGTCTCCTCGGGCGTGACTTCATACGTTGTCGAAACTGAATATGAGATTGCTTGATAATTTTGAGCGGTCTCGGGCGGGTCGTGCCGATACTGAAGCTTGAAATCATTTGGGTGCACCAACATGACGACGATCATAGTCTCCAGCGGCACAACCGTTGTTTCATCGACGATTCCGTCCACCACGGCCTACATTGTAGAGGGCTCCGGAACGCTTGATATTGTCAGCGGTGGAACGGTTTCCGGTCCGATCACCGTCAGCAGCGGCGGATTTGTGGCGGTGTCCTCGGGAGGCAAAGTTCTCAGTTCCATCGTTCACAGTGGCGGCGATGAGACCATCTCATCGGGTGGCATCGCTATCGGCAGTATCATCGTCTCCGGTGGCAAAGAGCACGTTCTCGGGACGGCGAGCCGAACCACGGTCGATAACGGCGGCGAGTTCCAAGTCTCCTTCGGCGGCATTGCTGTCAACACGACGGTCTCGAGCGGCGGTCAGCTTGATCTCAACGCCGGCGGGCAGTTGGGCGGCACGGTGACGCTCGATGCCGGCGCCTTCGTCATCGTCGAGTCCGGCTTCACCCTCAGCGGCGTGGCTGTTAACGATGATGTCCTGGTCGTTCGTTCCGGCGGCACGGTAAGCAATACGACCGTCGGCAGCGGTGGCCTTGAGGTCGTGTTCGGCGGCACGGCGAACGGTGTGACGGTCGATAGTGGCGGCACGCTCGAGCTTTTGAGCGGCGCGCAACTGGGCAGCCCGCCAACGATCAAGCCGGGCGGCACTCTGGAAATCGGTTCGGGCTACGTGGAGAGTGTCTTCACCGTTAGCACCGGCGTCACGCTGGCGGTGGGTGCGGGCCTCAGCAGCGGCGGCCATGTGTTCGCCGGCGTCGGCGGCTCGGCGGACCATATCACCATCGTTTCCGGCGGCAAGATGAAGGTATTGTCTGGCGGTACCGCCGACCATATCACCGTTGCCAGCGGTGGCGCGCTGAGTGTGGCGGGCACCATCACCAGCAATGTCGGTGTGGCGGCGGGCGGCGTCGAAACGGTGTCGTCGGGCGGTCTCGTCTCCGGCGCGAACGGTGCCGGCACCGCGATTTTCGGCACCGTGAATGTGCTGGGAGGCGGTGAGCTCGAATATGCGACGGTCGACAGCGGTGGCAAACTGAATGTGTCGAAAGGTGGTTCGGTCGACCACATCGCCGTTTCCTCTGGCGGCGCGTTCAATGTCGCGGGCACCGTCACCAGCGATGTTTCGGTATTTGCCGGCGGCGTCGAGACGGTGTTGTCGGGTGGCCTGGTCAGCGGTGCGACCGGTGCCGACACCGTACTTTCCGGCGGCACTGTGAACGTACTGGCCCACGGCACGCTGGAACACGCAGTAGCGTCTAGCGGCGGCAAACTCAATGTGGAGAAAGGCGGCACCGCCAGCTTTATCGCGGTGTCCTCCGGCGGCGCGCTGAACGTGGCGGGCACCATCACCAGCGATGTCATTGTGTCGGCGGGCGGCGTCGAGACGGTGTTGTCGGGCGGCGTGGTCTCCGGTGCGAGCGGTTCCGGCACCGGCATCTTGCCGGGTGGCACGGTGGACGTGCTGTCGGGCGGTTTGTTCTCGTTTGCCGATGTCGATAACGGCGGCACCCTGAATGTGTCGAAAGGCGGCACTGCACGTGACTTGACGGTGTCCTCAGGCGGGACGCTGAACGTGGCGGGCACCATTACCAGCGATGTCGGGGTTTTCGGCTCGGCGAACGTGCTGTCGGGCGGCGCGTACGCGTTTTCGGACATCTTTGGTGGCGGCACCCTGAATGTGGAGAAAGGTGCCAAGGCGCATAGCATCATGGTGTCATCGGGCGGCGCGTTGAAAGTGGCGGGCACCATTACCAGCGATGTCATTGTGGAGTCCGGTGGCGTCGAGACGGTGTCGTCGGGCGGGTTGGTCAGCGGCAATGATTCTGGTGCCGGCACCCTGGATCTCGGCACGGTGAACGTGCTGTCGGGCGGCAAGTACGGATTTAGCCTGCTATCCAACGGTGGAACGCTGAATGTGTCGGCTGGTGGTACCGCCCACGATATCTTCATCTCCAGCGGCGGTCACCTGAACGTGGCCGGCACCATCACCAGCGATGTCGCGGTTTTCAGCGGCGGCGTCGAGACGGTGTCGTCCGGTGGCGTCGTCACCGGCACGAGCAATTTCAACACCGTCATCTTCGGCGGCGAAGTGGACGTGCTCGCCGGTGGCAAACTGGGCTTCGCGACGGTGTTAGCCGGCGGCGTGCTGAGCGTCGGCAGCGGCGGCAGCGCCGCCAATATCATTGTTTCCAGCGGCGGCAACCTGGATGTGGCCGGCACCACCACCAGCAATGTCACGGTCTTGAGCGGCGGCATCGAAACCGTGAGTTCCGGCGGTGCGGTTTTCGCGGGCACGAAGATCCTCCACGGCGGATCAGAAACTGTCCTTGATGGCGGCACCGTCACCGGCGCGGTTGTTTTCAGCGGCGGCACCCAGATCGTTGAATCGGGCAGCGTGGCCAGCGGCGCGGTCGTTCTCAGCGGCGGTACCCAGATCGTTGAATCGAGCGGCTCGGCCGGCGGCACCGTCGTGTCGAGCGGCGGCACCCTCGAAGTGTGGGGCAGCGCGGTTGTCACCGAGGACAGCATTAAGGCGGGCGGAGCCCTGGAACTGGTGTCAGGTGCCTCCATCAGTGGCGTGTTGGCCAGCGGCATCATACTCGAGCTCGGCAACGGCGGTACCGCATCTGGCATCGGCGTTGGCGCCGGCAACAAGGTGAAAGTTCTGTCCGGCGGCATCGACACGGGCGCCATCATCAGCAGCGGCGGCACCGAGACCGTGTTTGCGAGCGGCATCACGAGCGACACCACGGTCCTCAAGGGCGGTACCGAGATGGTGTCGTCCGGCGGCACTGCCAGCGGCACGACGATTTCCGGTGGTACGCTGGAGATCACCAGCGGCGGTTTGGTCGGCGGCGATGTGACATTCGCAACCAGCACTGGAAAGCTGCTGCTGGATGTCACCACCTTCAGCGGAACCGTGGCGGGAATGACGGCACAGGACACGCTTGACCTGCGCGACTTCGCGTTCGGAACGGTGCACGTCACTTCTTCGGTTACCACCAACACGAGCGCCACGCTCACCGTCACCGACGGTGCCGAGATCGCTCACATCTTGCTGCTCGGCAATTACATCGGCTCGACTTTCACCGCCTCCAACGACGGTTTCGGCGGAACATCCATCGTCGATCCACCAGCCACATCGGCTTCGCAGATCGCCTTCCTGACGCAGACCCACAAGGCATAAAAATTAAGGGAACGGCCAGCGATGACATGACGCTGCGGCACAGGCCGTCCGGCGCCAATGGCGCCGGGTGCGGTATTGCCAGCTGTTCTGAACCGTGTGCGTGCGGCCCTCCAGCATGCCGCCGACCTGTGCCGCTGTATTCGCACGACTTCGGTGGCGATCGCGCCTTGGAATCTAATCATCCGGTGTCTATAGCCACGCTACCGGCCGCACGATCTGAGAGAGCGTCATGGCGATTCGCAGAGTTACCGAGCCAGCCGAGGTTGGCGTTCAGCGACAGCGCATGGTATTTGAGGCGTTATCCCTTTTGACGCCGTACGACCTGCCTAGTGAGCGTAAGGTCAGGATCGGTGAGCCCGGCGACGGCAGCTATGTGATCGTCGATCGTCTTCATAAGTCCCAGCCAGTGATGAGCTTTGGAGTTGGTCCTTCGATAAATTTCGAGATCGGAATGGCCGAACGCGGCCATGATGTTTTTATGTTCGACCATACGATTTCGGCACCGCCCGCTGCGCACCCCCGCGCTGTTTGGTTCTGTGAAGGCGTCGCCAGCGCGTCCAACGCACCGCTGAGGCTGTTTACTCTGGCTGAGCATATGAACAAGTTGCCGGCAGGCTGCGAACCACCAATTCTCAAAATGGACATCGAGGGAGATGAGTGGTCGGTGCTTGGGAACGCGTCCCCCGATTTGCTCGCTCGCTTTGATCAAATCACGTTCGAATTGCATGGACTGGAACGTATCGAAGATCCCGCCTTCAACGCCATTGCGCGCAAGGTTTTTGAAATCCTTGCGAAGGATTTCACGCTGTGCCACGTGCATGCGAACAATTTTTGTACCGTTCGGGTGCTGGCCGGTTGCTTTCCGGTACCCGAGGCATTGGAACTTACATACATCAAAAGCAATCTTGTAACGCGGGCGCCCTCAAAGACGATTTACCCCACCGAACTCGATACGCCTAACTTCCATCACTTTCCGGAACTTCTGCTTTGGTATTTTCCGTTTTTGCCGGGAAGTAACGCAATCAATTTTGATCGTCAGGCATCTTTGCGAGATTAGAGCACTTTCACGGTCGGTGACGATATCCGGAATTTGCGAGAAAATTTTCGCATTCTTTTGAAGAGAAGCGGCCAAGTGCCTCGGCTATCGCGTCGATGAGGGTCTCGAGAGTTCGTGCGGCTGCCTTGCGCAGCAGGGACTTCAGTTTGGCGAAGAACTGTTCGATCGGATTCAGATCGGGACAATATGGCGGCAGGTAACGCAAGGTCGCGCCCACGGCCTCGATGGCTTGGCGGATGCCCTTGACCTTGTGGCTCGATAGATTGTCCATCACAACAATGTCGCCCCGCCGCAGGGTCGGAACGAGGAGTTGCTCAACCCATGCGAGGAATGTCTCGCCGTTGACTGGGCCGTCGATGACGCAGGGCGCGGTCACGCCGTCATGGCGCAGAGCTCCGATGAAAGTGGTTGTTTTCCAGTGTCCGTGCGGGACCGCGCACACCAGCCTTTTGCCGCGCGCGCAACGACCGTAAAGCCGCGTCATCTTCGTGGACGCGCCGCTCTCGTCGTTGAAGACCAGGCGCTCCGGTTCCATGTCCCCCTGACCGGCGCGCCATTCCACGCGCGCCTTGGCGACGTCGGCCCGATCTTGCTCCGCAGCTCTCAGCGACTTTTTTTGAGCGGCAAACCGAGATGGCGCAGGCGCTTCCACAAGCAGCCGACACTGACCTTCACGCCGTGCGTGGTCAGCAGCCACGCCCGTATCTCCTCGAGCGTGGCGTCTGGTTCCTCCGCGATCCGCTGGCGTAGCGCATCATCGTGAGGGGCCAGCTTCGGAGACAGTACGCTGGAGGCGACGAATTCTGGGGGACTCTATCTGTTGAGCACGACTGTCGACAATACGGCGAGCGGTCGCGTTGTTGCGTCCGGCGCTAAGGCCGAGGTCATCCTCGACAACTCGACGATCAGCGGCGGTATTGTGCGGACCTGCGGCACCAGCGCCGCGATCGTGACGGTCAACGGCACGACCGACGCGATCATCGGCGCCGCGATTGCGTCGAAATCGCTGGTCGAAGCCACCAACGGCGCGACGCTGACGCTCAGTGGCGGAACGATCGGCTCGGGCGCCATCGTCGAAACGACCAGCGGCGGCACGGCGATTGTGAGCGGCACGGTTGTCAATTCCGGCGGCACGCTGTTTGCGAACGGCATCAACAGCGAGATCGAAATCACAAGTGGCGCCGTGGTCAATGGCGGGGTCGCCGAGGTTGGCAACGGCATTGTCGATATCCAGGGGGCGAGCAGCGAGAAGGTCACCTTCCAGGCTGGCGGCAGCGGCGGGCTCCCAACTCGCGGACGATGGCGCCGATCCGGCTGCCTATACCGGCAAGGTGTCCGGTTTCGGCGTATCAGGCGGGATAAGCCATGCCGACCACACCCAATATATCGATCTTACCTCTGTCAGTTACTCCGCGGGCGAGACCGCCACCTACAGCGCCAATAGCTCCAACACTGGCGGCGTGCTGACGGTCTCTAGCGGTGGTCAGGTGTTAGCGGATATCACTTTGGTCGGCGCCTACGTGACGTCGGACTTCCGGCTCAGTAGCGCGGGCATCAACGGCACCGTAGATATCACGGATCCGTCGGTCACCGAGCAGCAGCCCGGCAATGCCGCGGCGGTGATCGCCGGGGGCACTGTGCTCGCAATCAACACGCCCGATTCGGGTAAGGTGACCTTTGGCGGCAGCGGCGGCACGCTGCAACTCGACCAGCCCGCGACCTTCACCGGCACTTTGGCGGGCTTCGCAATGCCGGACAGCATCGAACTGCAGGGCATCGCTTTTGGCGCCACAACGACGCTGGCCTTCTCCGAGAACAATAGCCACGCCGGCGGCACGCTAACGGTCACCGACGGCACCCACACCGCCGCCATCGCGCTGCTCGGCAACTACATGGCGTCCACCTTTACCCTCTCCAACGACGGTCACAATGGCACATCCATTGTCGATCCACACGTCTCTGCTGCTCAGACGGTCTCGCTGGCGCAAACTCACAATGGATAAAATATTGAACGAACCGCCAGTGATGACGTGAGACCAGTGGAACTTGCCATTCCCTCGACGCTTCGTATGGCCGTGGTTCTCTCTCATGGTATTGTCGAGAACGCGGCTCGCGTGACCGGAAATTCCGCGCTCAGAGCCAGCGCTTCCGCCGTTTGAAACTTTTCAGATTCTTGAAGCTCTTACGCTGATCGCCGGCGCCGCCAAGGTAAAACTCCCTGAGGTCCTCATTGTCGCGCAACTCATGTTGATGACCTGTAGACGCCTTAAACCGGGCCAGTCTGCCAAACCTCGCTTCGGGACGGCAAAAGCGATGTTTACAACACCCTCGCTGATTTTAGCAGAAATAGAGTTCGCGTAACTTGACGCGAGAGTGCTAGCTCACATCGGCCGAGCCGTTCGAATACTCCATCGTCGAGATTGGCAAGTCGTAGGAAACAATGCGCGAGGTCTCGCGCGGAGTTAACTGGTCGTTGTGCCGAATGCGAAGTGGGATGAAGGGCCGGCCACGGGTCGCTGTCGGCCTGGTCCCCCTGCACATCTCGAGCCGCGGCAGCGTTCCCTGGAATTTGCGATGCCGCACTTCGGGACCCGGCTAAATGGCTGGATGGATGATCTCGCGCCTCCGCCTGGATCCGGAGCGGTTCGGTCTCAATCATGGTGGCGCGGCGTAGTCGCCATAACAGCGATGCCAGGCGGAGCACCAGCTCTCGCTCGACTGCGGTCCGAGCGTCATAATCCGCGATGATGGCCGCCTCGAAATCTCGGTAATCATCAATATCCTCGACGATCTCTACGACGGTTTCGGCCGACAATCCGTGTCGGACGGCATTTTGCCGCGACCGGCGTTTGCCGTCTTCGGTGCTCGGGCCGGTACTTCGGAGCGCGTTGCGCCGATTGGCTTCGATTTGTCGGAACGAGGTCATGGATTGGTGGGTCGATCGGTAAGGATGGAAGCTACATTCTGCGAAACGCCGCTGCGATCCGGGATCGTCGCAACCGGATGCTGCGTCGAAAGGTTTGGCGCGATTGCAGACGTGGGCTCGGCATCTCCATCAACGGCTGACGCCATGGCGTCGGGCCGTGCGCGCTCCCAGAGCCTACGCGCGATCGGTAGCGGATTGATCATGGTCTTTTGCCACCAAGCCGCCTCGTCACCATGCCGGTGCAGCTCTCGGTGGTGGACACGGCACACCGGGACGGTGAACTCGTCGCTGACCTTGCGCCCGAGGGCGCGAGGCTGGGCAAAGCGCAGATGGTGAGGGTCTGCGGGGGAACGGCCGCACACCAGACAGGGTTGGGAGGCGACGAACTTGCGGTGGTCCTTGTCGCGCAGACGGATGGTCTTGGCCGCTATCCGGCCCCGGGTGGCCCCGGGCCCTGCCGGAAGAGATTCCGGACTTTTTGCGGTTAATGGATTCGGGTTTTGGGCAGCCTCGGGTTCTGCGGGCCGCGCCTCTCCCAAAGCGGCTATCTTCAAGCGGAAGCCGTCTTCGACGAGTTGGGCGTCTGCGACGATCAGAGTGTTCTTGGCCGGCAGGCTTCGACTGGCCCAGGCGGCTGCCTCGTCGCTCGATTGCAGACCGCCTAGTTCGCCGCGCAGACGATCCCGCAGCTGCATGGAGAGGTCGGCGGCCAGAATGGGAGGCACCGCGCGGGTAACGATGGCCCGGCGGCGGGAACTGCCTGATGCCTCGGTAGCATGAGCATGCCCGTTTGAGGCTTGCCCAGCCGATCCGTTCGGCGGATCGGCCTTTGAGGCGGTGATGGCTTCCAGATCCGGCGCATCCAGATCGTCCTCACCGGCAATCCCGACCAGCGTGAACAGCGCATAGCGTCGGGCATAGGTAAGGGCGGCTCCCATCCGGTGCGGAGCGGCAGTTTCACTGACAGGACAGACCGACCAATCCGATGACACCCATTCGCCAGACGAATGCGCCAACGTCGTGGTCAGGCTTATCAGCCCGGCCGCCGTATCGATCGAAGTGGTCTGCACGGTAGCAATCTCGTGCCGCCCAAGGCTCTTGCGGACCAAATCCAGCCCATTCGCGAGGGAAGCATAGCGAAAGCTGCGGTCGCCCTCGCGCGGAAACGGAGACCGGATTGTCGCGGTTAGAGACTTTTCAGGATTGGTGATCTCGACTTGAGCCTTCGCCAGGGCGCCAGCGATGGCGCCAATGGTTTCACTGCAGCGCTGCATGATCCGCCTCCAGGTCAAGCAGGTCAAAACTGATGGCGCCCGATTTGGAACGTTTGGCGCGCAGGCCATGGCCGACGGCTTCCCTGGCGTCTTCAGGCACTAGTTTCTTCAGATCGGCTTTGGCGGCTTCGTGTTCCTGATAGGCCGGCCGCGTCCGGCGGAAGGTCGCGGCAAATTCGGCCCAGCTGTTGGAGGCGCTCATATCGACGATACGAACGGCCTCCAGCCGCGGCCGCGGCGGCTCGACCCCGAAAAGGTGAGGGGTCTCGCCAGTCTCCACGCAGCGCCAGAACTTCTTCTCGGCCGTTAGCAGCAGGTGCTGGTAGAGCGGATCGGCAGAGATGGTGATCTCGACCCATTTGCCGCCGCCGGTAATGATCGACAGCACCGCGGTCCTGGACGCCGTGACCCACATATTATGCTGCAGCTGCGCCATGTGCTTCTCCGCGGCGGCCTCCTCAGAGAACGTCCAGGGCAGCATGAATTTGGCCTCAAAGACCGCGCCGGTGGCCTCGACCATGCCGTCCAGCGTCGCCGCCATCCATCGCTTGACGGGGTGGAAAACCCGCCGCTGGACGTCCTTCACCACTTGGCCGGTGTTTCGTTCATACCAGAGCCGGTTGAGCTCCTCGGTCGCGCTGCCCAGCTGGACGATCAGATTGCCGGACAGGTCTTCGGGCTCGGCCTCACCCCGTTTTTCGCGCCAGAGCCGAAGCAGGGCGGCCTCGTCGTCGCCCATGATGATTCGGACGTCCGAACCGCCGATGAAAGAGCGACGGTCCAGTGCCGACTTGCTTGCGAACGTGTTCAATCTATCCTCGCCAAAGTGCACATGAGTCGGAGCTCGAATTGATAGAAATACTATTAATTCGTCTCTCGATGCGTGTCAATAGAATTTCTATCAAAGGGCAGCGGCGGCGTGGTATCTGTAAGGCAGATAAAGGCAGGGCGGGCGCTGTTGGGCTGGTCTCAATCGGACTTAGCGTGGGAATCTGGTGTTTCGGAGCCCACAATAGCTCGTCTGGAATCTGTCGACGGCCAGCTGGGAGGACGCGAGGCGACCATACAAAGCATTCGATCGGCCCTTGAGAAAGGCGGCATCCGATTCATCGACGAGAACGGCGGTGGCCCCGGGGTGCGGCTTCGAAGGCCCGTCAGCGGAAAATCCGGGAAATGAACACGCACACGGGTTAACGTGTGAGGGTGCTAACATCCCTTGCCGATCTCGGCATCTGCCGGAATTGATCGTAATTCGCAGCAAAGTCTAGGCTCCTGTGCCGAACCTGCGGGGCAGCGCGGGCGCGCCATTTGGGTGAGCGCTCCCGCTCGCCCCGCAGGCCCATTGCCCCGCCATTTCAAAGCCAAATTGTCAGATTAAGTCGAGACTTCTACACGTGGTCCGTCACCCATAGAAGCCGCGGCCACACTTCCCCGGGTTTTCTGGCCAACTTTGGGCCCCCCATTCCCCGTCGATGAACTGACGCCGGTGAACCAAAGCCTGTCATCATGACGCTGGAAGATCTCGGTTTTAATCATTGGCAAGGTCGTGCTTTTTTTTCTCAATCCTGAGAATGCTTTCTGCAATGCTAAGCGGTCTTTCCTTCAAGTTTTGCTGTACGAGCATCAATGCCAATTTGACCACCTTTTTGCGAACGTTGGCTGGTACCAACTCCAAGTTTTGCTTCTCGATCGCTATGTCGAGGGCCACAAATTCTGCCAGAAGGATATGGCGAGACCGAACACTTCGGACTTTCGATTCCAGTTCCTGGTATGGCCGTAAACTCAACCCCATGCGCTCGGCCATTTCCGACTGCCGAATCCCAAGTGCTTTACGCAACTTGATCAACGAAAAATCTTCGGGGGTAGTCATTACCTTACCGATCCTTCCTGCGAAAAAAGCACATTTCCTGACAAATTATTGACAATTTTCGCTCCCAATGTGCTGAAAGAGCATAATATCAAGTAATTTGAAGCAAGGGATTTCTCAATGTCCAGCGAGAAAGCGGCAGCGACGCCCAAAAAGGACGGCTCATTTGTTCATGGTTTGTACTCAAAGGACGTGCTCCTCCCATGGGACGATCGTGAGGAATTTGCCGCTTTGCACAGTGCGCTGAAGCAGGAATTTTTTCCAAGCGGGCAGAGCGAAGAGGAGTGCGTATTGGACCTTGCGCAGCTTTATTGGCAAAAGCGAACGGTCTGGCGCATGCGGACCGCGGCCGTGCTCCGCGACCGTTTCACCGATGAAATAGTGGCGACGGAGAAAAAGTCTTGGTCAGGGATTCGCCGCGCTCTACGCGAGCACGCGCGGGAGGAGGGCAGACTCGTCCGGAAGATGGAAAACTCCGTCGCGAACGCGATCGCCGAAGTGCAGCGGCTTGGGAAAAAATTGGCAAAGGATATGCCTTGGGAAGAGGTCGAAAAATTCACGCCGCTGCTTTGCGCAAGTATCGAGCTGGCTAGCAACAGCTTGCTGCCGTTGCTCGAGCAGGTGAGGCAATTGCCCGATGCCGGAGGGGCTTTCGACAAAAATTATTTGCCGGATGCGCTTGAAAAAAACGCCCGGCTCGAGGCCTTGATCGACGCGCGGATCAATAAAGCCTTGGCGCGGCTCGTCGCCCTTAAGGAATTCAAGCGAACGCCCGCCGGCAATCCGTTGGCGCAACTCAAGGGGTCCCGGTTGACTGGCGGGGATTAGGCTCAGCAGATTAGACCAGATGATGAGAGCGGCAAGCGTTTCAGCTTGCAGACGCGAATGGTGGTGCGCAAAGCCGCAGAAGCCTGCATCGCGCACTATCTGGATATGACAACTATTCGGTCAGCTCGAAGGGAGCCCGCATCGCAAAAGTTGTCTTAAGGTCAGGGGCTCTACGAAAAAGGGAAAAATTCTGGAGAGACTTATTAATGGAGTATCAGGCACTGCGTGAACGCCCGGCCAGTTGCATCGGTAGCTGACATTCGGAAAGTACGGGCGGCAAGCATTCAACAGTTGAGCGTCAATTTCGAAAAATGGCTTTCAGCGGGTAGCTCGAAGATGGATCAGAAACGCAACATAACCGATATTGCGCTGCTCCGGCTAAACCGAATCGACCGTTATGAACGCCGCGCCGCCTTGGCGATGAGACAAAGCTCTCCGCGCGATCGGGCTGGCGGAAACGGACCCATGAAAAGGCTCTGGTTGAGCCCGTGATAGACAAAACGCCTCGCCGCGTAGCGCAGGGGTCCGGCGGAAGTGGTTGCGGCTCGGGGGCGTAATGCCGGCGTCTGGAACTGATGCCCGGCCTCTGCTAGCGCATGCACCACCACTATTCGCAGGGATACCGATATGACCGATGCCATCCGGCCGCTGATTGCCGGCAACTGGAAAATGAATGGTCTCAAGGCCTCGATGGCCGAATTCGAGGCCATGCTCGCCGGTGCGTCCCGGGTCGCCGGCAAGGCCGACCTGCTGGTTTGTCCCCCGGCGACGCTGATTGCGGCCTTCGCCGAAAAGGCACGGGGCTCAAATTCAAAGATCGTGGCGATAGGCGCGCAGGATTGCCATCCCAAGGCCTCCGGAGCCCATACCGGGGACCTTTCAGCCGAAATGCTGGCGGATGCTGGCGCCAGTGCCGTTATTGTCGGTCACTCGGAGCGGCGCGCCGATCACGGCGAGAGTGACGCGCTCGTTCGGCAGAAGGCCGAAGCAGCCTGGCGCGCCGGCCTGACCGCCATCGTCTGTATCGGCGAAACCCAACAGCAGCGTGATGCCGGGCAAACCCTCGAGATTTGCCGTGGGCAGCTCAGCGGCTCGTTGCCGGACGCGGCGAGGGCGGCCAATCTGGTGGTCGCCTATGAGCCGGTCTGGGCCATCGGCACCGGCCTGACCCCGACCGTCGGAGATGTCGAGCAAATTCATAGCTTTATCCGCGGTGTCCTGACTGTCCGATTTAGCGATGAGGGAAAGCGGATCCGCATCCTGTATGGCGGCTCGGTAAAACCCTCGAATGCAGCGGAATTGATGGCGGTGGCGAATGTCAACGGTGCGCTGATCGGCGGAGCCAGCCTGAAAGCGAGCGACTTTCTTGCGATTGCCGGCAGTTGTCCCTAATTAAGCAAAAGCGGTGCGGGGGTGACAATGCCCCGTCGGATCGTGTAACACCGCGCGAATTCAAACCCCGCAAGCTCAATCAGGCAGCCGGATGCCGGCGTTTCGGGCTTGTGACGGAAGGTCGAGATGCAGACTGTCATTATCGTAGTCCATTTGATGATCATTTTGACAATGGTCGCAACCGTGTTGCTGCAGAAGTCCGAAGGCGGCGGCCTCGGTATGGGCGGGGGAGCCGGCTTCATGTCAAGCCGCGGCACCGCCAATCTGCTGACCCGCACGACAGCGGTCCTCGCGGTCGGCTTCTTCGTGACCAGCCTGTTGCTGTCCTGGATCGCCAGCTACGACCGCAAGCCGAGTTCGATCATCAACGGCCTTCCGGCCTCCCAGTCGCAACCGGGGGATGCTGCGACGCCGATATCTCCACCGGCAGGTGGTGGAATCCTGGATTCGCTGAAGAAATCTGATGAGCAGCAGCAGAGCCCGCCGGCTCCAACCGGTCCGCAGGCGCCGCGTTCGCAATAAAGCAGGGTGGCCATGCAGGACGGCGTCTAGCGTTCCGCATGAGAGATACCCATCAAGGCACTGACGATACTTTAAATTTCACGTCACCCACAGCCCGGCAGAATGTTCGCTGCGGCCAGCAATTCGTTTTGCGAATCGCCTCCGTAGCCTTAAAGGTTAGGTCCCATGGCGCGGTATATCTTCATCACCGGCGGCGTGGTTTCCTCGCTCGGAAAGGGTCTCGCTTCAGCAGCACTTGGCGCGCTGCTGCAGGCCCGAGGCTACAAGGTCCGGCTTCGCAAGCTCGATCCCTATCTCAATGTCGATCCCGGAACGATGTCGCCGTACCAGCACGGCGAGGTGTTCGTGACCGACGATGGCGCCGAGACCGATCTCGACCTCGGCCACTACGAGCGCTTCACCGGACGTCCGGCCACCAAGGCCGACAACATAACCACGGGGCGCATCTACCAGGACATTCTGACCAAGGAACGGCGCGGCGACTATCTCGGCGCCACCATCCAGGTGATCCCGCACGTCACCAACGCCATCAAGGACTTCATTCTCGACAGCAATGACGCTTTTGACTTCGTGCTGTGCGAGATCGGCGGCACCGTCGGCGATATCGAGGGGTTGCCGTTCTTCGAGGCGATTCGCCAGATCAAGAACGATCTTCCGCGCGACCACGCCATCTACATCCATCTCACCCTGCTGCCGTTTATTCCGAGCGCAGGCGAATTGAAGACAAAACCGACCCAGCATTCGGTCAAGGAATTGCGCTCGATCGGGATCCAGCCGGACATCCTATTGTGCCGCACCGACCGCCCGATCCCCAGGGAAGAGCGGCGCAAGCTCGGCCTGTTCTGCAATGTGCGTGAAAGTGCGGTTATCGAAGCGCGCGACGTCGATAACATCTACGCCGTTCCGGAGGCGTATCACGCTGCCGGCCTCGACGACGAGGTACTGGCAGCGTTCGGCATCGAGCCGAGAATTCCGCCGGCGCTGCAGAGCTGGCACGTCATCAACGAGCGGGTGCGTAACCCGGAGGGCGCCGTCACCATCGCCATTGTCGGCAAATATACCGGCATGAAGGATGCCTACAAATCGCTGATCGAGGCGCTGTCGCATGGCGGCATCGCCAACAAGGTGAAGGTCAATCTCGACTGGATCGAGAGCGAAGTGTTCGAGAACGAGGATCCGGCGCCGTTTCTCGAACACGTCAACGGCATTCTGGTGCCCGGCGGCTTCGGCCAGCGCGGCGCGGAGGGCAAAATCCGCGCGGCGCAGTTTGCGCGCGAACGCAACGTACCCTATTTCGGGATCTGCTTTGGAATGCAGATGGCGGTGATCGAGGCCGCGCGCAATCTCGTTGGCATCGAGGAGGCGAATTCCACGGAATTCGGCCCGACGCCCGAACCGCTGGTCGGCCTGATGACGGAATGGCTGCGCGGCAACGAGCTGGAGAAGCGGTCGAAGGCCGGCGATCTCGGCGGCACCATGCGCCTTGGGGCCTATCCAGCAGTGCTGAAACGGGGCAGCCGGGTGTCGGAAATCTATGGCGGCGTCACCGAGATTTCCGAGCGCCACCGCCACCGCTACGAGGTCAATACCGCCTACAAGGACCGTCTCGAGCAGCATGGCCTGCGATTTTCCGGTCTTTCGCCGGATGGCGTGCTGCCGGAAATCGTCGAATATGAGGACCATCCCTGGTTTATCGGGGTGCAATTCCATCCCGAACTGAAGTCGCGGCCGTTCGAGCCCCATCCGTTGTTCGCGTCCTTCGTTCAGGCCGCCATGGTGCAAAGCCGCTTGGTGTGAGCCGCGGCTATCAGCTTGTAGGGTGGCGTCGATCCGGAAATCGCGATGGGACGCCATTCCGCCATGCAATTTACGGATCGCCTCCCGCATGATCCGATCGAGACAGCCTCCTGGCCAGCCGCTATAACCGCAGCGCAAGAAAACCGGAGAGGAAGCTATGATTTACGAGACCCGCGTCTATCGCTGTCTGCCGGGCCGGCTGCCGGCGCTGCTGAAACGCTTCGAAACCATCACGCTGAAATTGTTCGAGAAGCACGGCATCAGGCAGGCCGGGTTCTTCACCACGCTGGTCGGCGAATCCAATCAGGAACTGACCTACCTGCTGGCCTGGGAATCGCTCGCCGAGCGCGAGAAGAAATGGACCGCATTCCAGACCGATCCGGACTGGATTGCCGCGCGCGCCAAAACCGAGGCAGACGGCCAGATCGTCGGCAACATCGTCAATCAGTTGCTGGTGCCGACCGCTTTCTCTTCGGTGAAATGACCGGCGCTTAAGGCCAGGCCTCGCCGGATGCCCCACGGTCTCGACCATATCGTGCACGCCGTCCGCGATCTCGACGCGGCGGCGGAATTCTATTCGAGTGCCGGCTTCACCGTCGGGGCGCGCAATCGCCATCCCTGGGGTACACATAACCGAATTGTGCAATTGAGGAATTGCTACATCGAAATCCTTGAAGTGGCCGAGCCCGAAAAGATCGCGCCGCACGGCGCGAACTCGTTTTCATTCGGTGCGTTCAATCGCGACTTTCTGGCTTTGCGGGAGGGTTTCTCGATGCTGATCCTCAACAGCAGCAACGCGGCCGACGATGCGCGATCGTTCGAGGCGGCGGGCATCGGCGACCCGAACGTATTCGATTTCGCGCGAGAGGGAGCAAAACCCGACGGCACGCCGGTCAAGCTCGCGTTCTCGCTCGCGTTCGCCCGCGATCCGGCGTCGCCGAATGTGCGATTTGCGGTGTGCCAGCATCATTTTCCGGAGAATTTCTGGGATCCGGCGTTCCAGGCCCACGCCAATGGCGCGCGAACCGTGCGCGCGGCGGCGATGGTCGCCGACAATCCGACCGACCACCACATCTTCCTGAAGGCGTTCACCGGCGTGAGCGATCTGCATTCGAGCTCGATCGGCATCAAGGCTCGCACCGAGAATGGCGATATCGAAATCATGGAGCCGGTCGCGTTTCGTGATCAGTTCGGCGTTTCGCCCGACGTCAGAGGCGAGGGGATGACGCTCAACGCGATGCGCTTCGAGGTGTCGGATATTGCCCAGGCCGAGGCCGTGCATCGGCAGAACGGGATTGCCTCGCAACCGCATGTCGGACGGCTGGTGGTGCCGCCGCATGTCGCCCATGGTGCAACCCTGATATTCGAAGCAGCATGATTATTTGCGCGTATTCTGATCGCAAAACCGGGTACCACTTTTGCGGAATACGCGCGCGCGGGTTAATCCGGCCGCCGCTGCCCGGCATGGTCCGGTCCGAAACAAGGAAAAGAGCTTGAACGCGAACCTGCCAGCCGCGCCGGTTGTTGCCGCCGGATCCGTCAAATTCGGCAATGATTTGCCGATTTCGATCATCGCCGGCCCATGCCAGCTCGAGAGCCGCGCGCACGCGCTCGAAGTTGCCGGCGCGCTGAAGGAGATCGCGGCGCGCCTGAAGATCGGTGTTGTCTACAAGACCTCGTTCGACAAGGCCAACCGCACCAGCGTATCCGCCGCGCGCGGCATCGGGCTGAAGCAGGCGCTGCCGATCTTTGCCGAGATTCGCTCGTCGCTGGGAATGCCGGTTCTCACCGACGTCCACGAGGTCTCGCAATGCGCCGAGGTGGCGCAGGCCGTCGACGTGCTTCAGATCCCGGCATTCCTGTGCCGGCAGACCGACCTGCTGCTGGCGGCGGCCGCAACCGGCAAGGTCGTCAACGTCAAGAAGGGACAGTTTTTGGCGCCGTGGGACATGGCGAATGTCGTCGCCAAGATCACCGGCGCCGGCAATCGCCAGGTCCTGGTTACCGAGCGCGGCGCTTCGTTCGGCTACAACACGCTGGTGTCGGATATGCGCGCGCTGCCGATCCTGGCACGCACCACCGGCGCGCCGGTGATCTTCGACGCGACGCATTCGGTGCAGCAGCCCGGCGGCAAGGGCACCTCATCCGGCGGGGAGCGCGAGTTCGTGCCGGTCTTGGCGCGCGCAGCGGTAGCAGTTGGTGTCGCCGGCGTGTTCATCGAAACCCACCCCGACCCCGACAACGCTCCGTCCGACGGACCCAACATGGTGCCGCTGCGCGAGTTCGAGGGGTTGGTGCGGACGCTGATGGCTTTCGACGCGCTCGCCAAAAGCAACGGGTATTGATGGCGCCGACGTCGCCCGCGGCTGCAACGAACCTGCCGCCGGTCCTGAACATCATTGCGCTGGCGACTTTCGCGGCGAGCCTCACGACGCGGGCGCTCGATCCGGTCCTCCCGCATGTCGCCAGCGATTTCAGCGTCAGCATCGCTACAGCGGCGGGCTTTGCCTCGGTGTTTGCCTTCACGTTTGCCATCGTGCAGCCGGTGCTGGGCGCGGCCGCGGATCTGTTCGGCAAGGCCCGCCTCGTGATCGTTTGCCTGGTGCTGCTCGGCCTCGCCAACATTCTCGGCGCGTTGTCGTCGTCGTTTGCGCTGTTGTTCGCCAGCCGAATTCTGGCGGGGATCGGCGCCGGCGGCGTGTTCCCGATCGCGCTCGGGTTGACCAGCGATCTGGTGGCGCCGAACAAGCGGCAGGTTGCGATCGGCCGCACGCTGGCGGGGTCAATGACCGGCAATCTGCTTGGGGCATCTGTGTCGGGCCTGATCGGCGATTTCCTTGGCTGGCGCGGTGTGCTCGCCGTGCTTGGCTTGCTGGCCGTAGTGGCATCAGTCGCCGTTGCCATCGGCTTTCGCGGCGGCGCGCTGAAGCGGGCTCCCGCAAAGGTCGACCTTTCCGTGCTCAGGCACGGCTATCGCACCATCTTTGCCAATCCGAATGCGCGGGTCTGTTACACGGCGGTATTTATCGAAGGCTGTTGCGTGCTCGGCCTGTTTCCGTATGTCGCGTCGTTTCTGTTTGAACAAGGCGTCACTAGTCTTTCGATCGGTGGCCTCGTCATCGCCGGCTTCGCGGTCGGCGGACTGTTCTACACCTTGAGCGTGTCGCGTTTGCTGCTGCGGCTCGGCGTCAACGCCATGATGATTTCCGGCGCCGTGCTGATGGGCCTGCAACTCGCTATCGTAGCCTTCGGCCCACGCTGGCAGCTGCAGGCCGTCAACTTCATCCTGATGGGGTGGGGCTTCTACATGCTGCACGGCTCGCTACAGGTTTTCGCCAGCGAGCTCTCGGTGGAAGCCCGAGCCACCGCGCTGTCGTTGCACTCGTTTTTCTTTTTCATGGGCCAGACCGTCGGCCCTGTCGCCTATGGGTTTGGCATCCTGAACGCCGGCAAGATACCGGCCCTAATGACCAGCGCGGTCATTATCGTCGCACTTGGCTTTGCCTGTGCTCGGCTATTGCGGCAAAGCAGGCCGGCGGATGTGGACGTGACCTAGAGCGAGATGGCTTTTCGTCGAATCGCCATCTCGCTCTATCTTTTTGTTCGAGCATGATCTTTTTCGGAAAACCGGTACCCACTTTTCCGGATCATGCTCTAGCCAAGAGCCGTAACGGAGGTCGGCCGGCGACGGTCCCAAGGCACCGCATCGGACACAGGGCGTCCGTAAAGGCGCCGGCCTACCACGATGGATTCGATCAACCTGCGATACCCGATATATGTATATGTATTCTCAAAGCCGTCAGCTTTCTTGGCATGGGCTGACCGCCGTGCCATTTTGGCGGCGAGGCATTGTGCAGCGGAAAAGCCGGCCCGGGGGAGAGATCGCAGTGTACCGCCAAGTTGCTTTTCTAGGCTCGATCGCGATCGCCATGCTGGGCGCAGCACCGGCTGCTCACCCGGAATCCGAGCGGTGCCAGGAGTTGGCTCGCCGGTACGAGATTGCCGAACCCCAGATCACCGCGACCGAAGTATCGTTGACGCTGTTTTCGGCGGTTGACGGCAATTGCATCGCTTTGGCGACCGAACTGCTCGACCACGGAGCGTCAGTCGACGCGCGGGACCGGCTGGGTGCGAAGCCGCTGAGCCATGCTGCGCGGTCCGGCCATCTTGAGATGGTCGATTTGCTGCTGGCGCGGGGCGCGCCGATCGACGCGCGCAATCTCGCCGGCGCCACCGCGCTGTACTTTGCCGCCGAGGCTGGCCATGCCTCGATCGCGCAGCGGCTGATCGAACGCGGCGCCGACGTCAAGCTGGCAGGGCGCAGCGGGATTTCTCCGGTTGCCGCCGCCGCCTATGCCGGCAACGACGAGATCGTTGCAGCGTTGCTGGCGCGTGGAGCCGATGAGCGAACACCCGACGAGACCGGCAAGCCGCCGATTATCTATGCGGCGGCCGGCGCCCGGCTCGATATCGTCAAGCGGTTGCTGGCGCGAAATATCGATGTCAACGCCCGCTATCCCAATGATCTGACGGTGCTGATGTGGGCGTCGGGCCCGGATGAGCAGGCGCCGGAGGCGCAGGCGGTGAAGGTCGTTTCGTTTCTGCTGGATGCAGGTGCACATATCGATGATCGGGATGCGCGGGGCCGTACCGCTCTGATGATTGCGGCCGAAGGCGGCCATGGCGAGATCGCCGATTTGTTGTTGGCACGCGGGGCCGATCCGTCTCTCGCGGACAAGGCCGGAAAGCGCGCCGCGGACCTCACCGTGCTTTCGGCGCTGCGCGAACGGCTGACGCCGCGGTAGATCATGATGCTCTGAGACGGCTCAGAGACCGGAGAGGTATTCTTCTAGCGCGGCCAGATCATCGGGGGCCGTCGCCAGCATCAGGTCGGTCATGCCGGGATTGTTGCCCCGCGCGCGGGTGCGGAAATCAGCGATGGTTTTGGTCAGATAGTCTCTGCTCTGGCCCGCCAGACGAGGCACGGTGCCGTCGCCCTGAAACTGATCGAGATGACAGCCCGTGCAGCCGACGGACCGGTTCGCGCTCTGGGCGCGCTCTGACACATCTTTCGGCGCCCGTGGCTGGCCGAGATCGGGCCACGGCTTGTTCGAGAAATATGCCGCAAGCGCAAGCATCTCCTCCCGCTCCATCGACGCAACGATCAGCTGCATGATGTCGCTCTTGCGGTCGCCGCGCTTGAAATCGCGCAGCTGGATGTAAAGGTAGCCCTCTTTCTGCCCCCAAATGACGGGAAACATCTTGTCGATCGGTTTGCCGTCCGTGCCGTGACAGCTGGCGCAGACCTGCGCCTTTTCTTCTATGCTTTGCGCGTTCGCCTGCGAGATGGAGAGGCTCCAAACTGCTCCGAACATCACGGCGCCAAAAAACAGCCGATCTAACCTGCCGCGCATCCATTCATTCCGATCAGGGGGCTTTAACAGAAGCGGGGCCGTGACCGGCCCCGCTTTATTATTCGATTGCCTGTGCGCTCAGTTGAGCGAGAAGGCGATAATGTTGTTGCCGCGGTGAAAATCGACCTGGGTGTTGCCGCCCGCGCCGACCACGATGTATTGCTTGCCGCCCACCATGTAGCTGGAGGGCGGAGCGTTGACGCCGGCACCGGCGCGGAAGCTCCACAACTCCTTGCCGTTGGACGAGTTGTAGGCCGCAAACTTGCCGTTGCCTTCACCCGTGAACACGAGGCCGCCCGCCGTGGCGAGAATGCCTCCGATCATCGGCTCCGGCGTCTTCACCTGCCACTTGATCTTGCCGGTATCGTAGTTGACGGCGGTAATGTTGCCCGCCTGCGCCTCGGTCGGGATCACCTTGAAGGCACCGCCAAGCCACAACTTGCCGTTCGGATACGGCGAGTTCTCGACATGGTAAGTCATGGGCTGATGCAGGTTGATGGCGTAGGCGAGCGACTGCCCGGGATCGGTGGCAATCGGCGACCATTCGACACCGCCGTTGGCGCCCGGCAGCATGCGCGCGCCATCCTTGGTGGGAAGCACCCACATGTTCTCCTGCGGCACCATGGCCTCGGAGAAGCGGATCAGGCTGCAATCCTTGCGGTCATGAACATAGATATGACCGGTCTTGCCGGCATGGATCACGCCGGGAATGGTCTTGCCATCCTTGCCCTTCACGTTCACCAGCACCGTCGGGCTTACAGCATCGAGGTCCCACACGTCGTGGGCGATGTACTGGAAGTGGCAGACATATTTGCCGGTGTCGAGATCGAGGGAAACCAGCGAGTCGGTGTAAAGGTTGTCGCCGGGGCGGACCGAACCGTCGAGATCGGGGGAGGGATTGCCGACCACAAAGTAGATTCGGTTGGTTGCCAGATCGATGGAAGGATTCTGCCACACGCCGCCGCCAAGTTTTGCGAAGGGGTCGCCGGTTTTGGCAAGCTGGTCCTTTTCGGCCTGGATATTGCGGTGCATATCGCGGCCGGTGGCGTCTTTCGTCGCCCAGACCCCGACTGAGTTCTCCGGAATCGTGTTGAACGTCCAAAGCAGCTTGCCGGTCTTCGCATCATAGGCCTTCAGGAAGCCACGGATGCCGTATTCGCCGCCATTTGTGCCAATCAGCACCTTGTCCTTGATGACGGTCGGCGCCATCGTCTCGCTGTATCCAGCTTCCGGATCCGCGATGTCGGCCTGCCAGGCTATTTCGCCGGTCTTCGCCTTCAGGGCCACAAGCTTGGAATCAAGCGTCGCCAGATAGACGAGGTCGCCGAGAACCTGGACCCCGCGATTGTTGGGACCGCAGCAGTAAGTCGTGATCGGTCCCATCTTGTGATTATAGTGCCAGAGCTGCACGCCGGTTTTGGCGTCGAGCGCATAGACGTGGCTGAACGATGTCGTCACATACATGACGCCATCGACGATAATCGGCGACGTCTCCAGCGATTCCTTGACGTCGGTCTGGAAGATCCATGCGACGTGCAGGTTCTTCACGTTGTCGCGGTCGATCTGTTTGGCAGGATAAAAGCGCGTCTGGGCATAGTTGCCGTTGGTCAGCAGAAAATTGCTGGCGCTCTTGTCTGCCTTGTCGAGCTGATCCTGAGTGACGGCGGAAATCGTCGCGTGGCCAGCCGCCGACTTGGCATCCTGCTTAACTTCTTGCGCGCTGACGGGCGCTGTCAGAAGACCGACAACCCCAAGCAAAGCAGCGCCTGCAAAGGTATGTTTACCCATGTGCTTACCCCCTAAATGTTATGTTTGGCGTCCAAGGGTACGCCTTGAATGCTCGTCGTCCTGATTATCGTGGGACCAATGCAATCTGAGCCGATTGGAACGATTTAACAAGATCAAAGCGCCGCCTGTATTTTCTTTGGGTTTGGCGACCCACCTCTTGGCGGATTGATATTGCAGAGCAGCATGGAGGGCCTTCGCGCGGCTCATCCAAATTATGCATCCAGGTCATCATGGGCGATCGTTCGCAGCTGGCGGCAGCAGGATCAGCCCCGGCCGCGATAGGGCGCGACGCCCTGATCGGGAATCCACATCCCTTTCGGCAGTTTGCCGGTCTGCCAGAACACGTCGATGGGAATGCCGCCGCGCGGATACCAGTAGCCGCCGATGCGCAGCCATTTCGGCTTGATCTCGGCTGATATCCGCTTGCCGATCGCCACCGTGCAGTCCTCATGGAAGGCGCCGTGATTGCGGAAACTGGCGACATAGAGCTTCAGCGATTTCGACTCCAGCAGCCACTGGCCCGGCACATAGTCGATCACGAGATGGGCGAAATCCGGCTGGCCGGTGACCGGGCAGAGCGAGGTGAATTCCGGCGCGGTGAACCGCACCAGGTAGTCGGTATCCTTCTGGGGGTTGGGCACGCGGTCGAGCGTTGCTTCGCCCGGTGCCGTGGGCCACGCCACGGCGCGGCCGAGCTGGAGGCCCCGTGATTTCGACGCGGACGCCGATGATTTGCGTGGTTTTCTGGGCATCGTGGTCTCCGTTGCGGCGTTATTAGACAATTGTGACGCCAACGTCACCCGATGACGTGCCTTTTCCGCCTCCAAGCCTTGCTGTAGAAGCAGCGCCAGCCACCCACTCCCACCATTCCCCGAAGAGGCACCCATGACCGCCATCGTCGACATCATCGGCCGCGAAATTCTCGATAGCCGCGGGAATCCGACAGTTGAGGTCGATGTCGTGCTCGAAGACGGCTCGCTCGGCCGCGCGGCGGTGCCCTCGGGGGCCTCCACCGGCGCGCATGAGGCCGTCGAACTGCGTGACGGCGACAAGACGCGCTACCTCGGCAAGGGAGTGCGAAAGGCCGTGGAGGCGGTGAACGGCGAGTTACTCGAGGCGCTCGGCGGCATGGACGCCGAGCAGCAGGTCCAGATCGACGAGACCATGATCGGGCTTGACGGCACCCCGAACAAGAAGCGTCTTGGCGCCAATGCCATTCTCGGCGTGTCGCTCGCGGTGGCCAAGGCTGCCGCCGAGTCCCGCGACATGCCGTTGTATCGCTATGTTGGGGGCACTTCGGCGCGAACCCTGCCGGTGCCGATGATGAACATCGTCAATGGCGGCGTCCACGCCGACAACCCGATCGACTTCCAGGAATTCATGATCATGCCGGTCGGCGCCAGGACTTTTGCCGAGGCGTTGCGCTGCGGCTCGGAGATCTTCCACACCTTGCGCGCCGAATTGAAAAAGGCGGGCCACAATACCAACGTCGGCGACGAGGGCGGTTTCGCGCCGAACCTGCCATCGGCGGACGCAGCCCTTGAATTTGTCATGGCTGCGATCGGCAAGGCCGGCTACAAGGCCGGCGGCGACGTCATGCTGGCGCTGGATTGCGCGGCCACCGAATTCTTCAAGGACGGCGCTTACGTCTATGGCGGCGAGAACAAGACCCGCTCGCGTTCCGAGCAGGCGAAATATCTGGCCGATCTCGCCGCGCGTTATCCGATCGTATCGATCGAGGACGGCATGTCCGAAGACGACATGGACGGCTGGAAGGAATTGACCGATCTCATCGGAAGCAAGTGCCAATTGGTCGGCGACGATGTGTTCGTGACCAACGTGACCCGGCTAGCCGACGGCATCAAGCACGGCCGCGCCAACTCCATCCTGGTCAAGGTCAACCAGATCGGCACGCTGACGGAGACGCTGAGCGCGGTCGAGATGGCCTACAAGGCCGGCTATACCGCGGTGATGTCGCACCGCTCCGGCGAGACCGAGGATTCCACCATCGCCGACCTCGCGGTCGCCACCAATTGCGGTCAGATCAAAACCGGCTCGCTGGCGCGCTCCGATCGTATCGCCAAGTACAATCAGTTGCTGCGGATCGAGCAGGAACTGGGCACGCAGGCGAAATATGCGGGCAGGGCGGCGCTGAAGGCACTGGTGTGAGTCGGAGACGACGTTCGATCGTTGCCGTCCACACCGTCGCCGAGGAGTCAAAACGCGACGACGCAACAAAGCCCTTTGGAGATGATCATGCGAAGTTCCGAATATGGAACTTCGGGGAGATCGGAACTCACGCGAGTTGCTAAACCGAGACGGCTTTTAAATTTTCCCAAAACAAAAAGTATTGAGAGGAATGTTTTAAGAGGAATGTAAGGCATCGCGACGACCGTCAGGCAAAGACGGAATTCGATATCCGTCAGACAAAGGCGGAGTTCAAGTGTCAAATATCTTCGATGTACAAGGCTTCGGCGCCTTGTCCGAATGGAACGGACAATTCTCCAGCGCCTCCGCAAGCCAGGCATTTCGGACAATCGCGTCGCTCGGATCCAACTCGGTCGAACTGACGGCGCGTATCTGGACCCAGACCGGAACCACCGACACCGTTTTCGCCGACCCCGCCAAGACGGAGAGTGACGCCAGTCTGCTGGCGGGCTTTCAGGCCGCGCACGCCGCGGGTCTTTCGGTGGTCTTCAAAGCCGCGATTTCTCCGCTTGATGGAACTGCGACATCCAGCATGGCGCCGACGGACGTCGCCGCCTTTTTTGCTTCCTACAAGGCCGAAATCGTCCATCTCGCCACCGTCGCGCAGGCTGGCGGCGTGCAGACCTTCGCCATCGGCAACGAGATGAGTAGCCTGACCGGCGCGCAATATCGCGGCTATTGGACCGACCTGATCTCGGCGGTTCGCCAAGTCTATCATGGCGAACTGACTTATGCCGCCGCGACCGACGAGGCCTCCAAGGTCAGCTTCTGGGATGAACTCGATACGATCGGGGTGAATACCTATCCGCCGCTGACATCGAGCGAGACTCCGACGGTGCAGGATCTGGTCCACGCCTGGACCGAGGTGCCAATCAACCCTTATTACGCGGCCGCCTTCGAGTACAAATCGCCGGTCGATTTTCTCCACTCGCTGTCGGAGCAATACGGCAAGCCGGTGCTGATGACCGAGGTTGGCTATCGCAGCATCGACGGCACCGCGATTAACCCGGGGGCATGGAACACCAGCGGCACCTCTGATCCGGTCGCGCAGGCGGTCGCCTACAAGGCGTTTTTTCAGGTCTGGACCGCGCAGGGCGGCAGTTGGCTGAAGGGCGTCGAATTCTGGCAATGGGATCTCAACAATCAGTATTCCGATACGGGCTATTCCGTGATGGGCAAGCCCGCCGAGGCCGTGGTCTCGCAATATTTCCATGGCGATGGGGCTGTACCAGGTCTCACGATCCATGGATCAGCTGTCGCTCACGTCATCGATGTCGGTTCGGGCAACAACGTCATCTACACCGGGATGGGTAACGACGTCATTCGCGTCGGAAACGGAAACAATACCATCATCACCCCAACGACGACGAAGCTCACGACCACGACCATAACCCTGACGGGCTGGGGTTCGGAGATAAGCGGCGTGGGCGCACAAGCGCAAATCCTGGTCAACGGCAGGGCGTTGTCCGGGGTATTCGAATTCAAGCCGGCGGCCGATCCGTCCGGCTACCAGACTTACACGGTGAGCTTCGATAATACGACTGCCGGCCCGATCGACAGCGTCGATATCGCGCTGCTGAATGCCACACCGGGACGGGCGCTCCACGTCAAGGATTTCTCGATCAACGGCGTCGCCCTCAGCCCGAGCGATGCCACCAATGCGAGTTCGCCCGGAACATTCGACCTCTACGTCCGTACCATCCACTTCGATACCACCAATCATCAGGACTGGTTTGTCGGTGCATCGACGGACAACGACATCATTGACTGCGGCGCCGGGAATGACGTGATTTACCTCGGCGTCGGCAACGACACGGTCGATGGCGGCGGTGGGGTCAATACCGCGGTATTCCAAGGCAACATCAGCGACTACAATATCAGCTCTAGTGGCAACCACTTCGTGGTGAGCGACAAGGTGGCCAATCGTGGCGGCACCGATACTCTCACGAACATGGAGTACCTGAAGTTCGCCGATACCACGATCAGCACGAGCAGCCTTGCGACCAGTCAATCTGCCTCGGCTGGCGACTCGCTTCAGCTGTCGGCCGATAGCGCCGGAAACATTACAAGCGAGACGGTTCGTCACGCCGACGGCTCCTCCGACGTCTACTTGTTCGGGATTGCCGGCAAGGATTACGCATCCGAGCATGATGTCATCAATGCCAGCGGCGTTACCACGCTGATCGAACGCTTCCTTGCCGATGGCGATCTAGCCTTCAGGCAGGCGGTCAATAACGACAACTCAGTCTCCAGCGCCGACTATGATGCCGCCGGTCATCTTACGGCGTTCGCAACGAAGTATGTCGATGGTTCGTTCGATCAACTCAATTTCAATACGTCGGGAGCTGAAACAGGCGAGACCATCCGGCATGCCGACGGCTCGCGCGACATCTATCGTTACGACGTCGTCGGCAAGGACTACACCTCCCAGCATACTGTCAACGATGCGTCGGGACACAGCGTGCTGATCGAAGACTATCGGGCGGACGGTTCGCTGACCCTGAAGCAGACCGTCGACGCCGGCGGCGTCAAGACGCTTGATCAGTACGACAGCCTCGGTCATGTCGTCCAGGAAACGGTGACGCAGAAGGACGGCTCTTTCCTTCAGTCCAGTTACGCTCCGGACGGCTCCCTCATCGCCGACACTGCCCGTCACGCCGACGGCACCCGGAATGTCGATACCTATGATGTCACCGGGCAGGCCTATTCGGCGCGACATGACGTGATGAACGCATCGGGACACAGGGTCTCGACCACCTTTGACAACAATGATGGGTCGCACACCATGGCGGCCTATGCGTCGGGTGTTACATTGACCTCGACCGCCACGAACGACGTCATGAACAGCGCGGGTGGCGATACCTTCGTCTTCAAGCAGGCATCCGGGCAAGACATCATCAATAACTTCAGGCCAGGAGATTCCGCGGGCCACGACGTCATTGAGATCGCTTCGGCGGTCGCCGTCGACTTCGCCCATCTCTCGATCCATGTCGTCGGTCACGATACAGTCATCGACCTTGGCCACGACGCGTCCGTCACGTTGGCCGGCGTGATCACGCCGCTGACCGCACATGACGTGCTGATCGTGTGATCCGCGAGGACCGGACCGAAATCGGCTTCGCCGGGATTCGCGGGCTCGCGAAGCGCCGTATCGAGCACGATGAGCTTGCCTTCTCGCCGTAATCTGCGAACACTGCCGGCCAAATTCGGTAGCGCCGAAACAGGGAGGCATGTCGTGAGTTCAGACCACAAAACCGGACTTCAACTCCGTTCTTTGATCAAGAAAAGCGGCGAGCTCGAGATATCGCTGGTCAGCGTCCCGACGCCTGAGCCGTCCGCCGATGAAGTCGTGGTGCGGGTCGAGGCCTCGCCGATCAATCCGTCTGACCTCGGGCTTCTGATCGGCGCGGCCGACATGGCGACCGCCAAGGCCACCGGCTCGAAGGATGCGCCGGCGATTACCGCGCATGTGCCGGAAGCGGCGATGAAGGGCATGGCGGGACGGCTCGACGAGTCGATGCCGGTCGGCAATGAGGGCGCCGGCGTGGTGGTCGGAACCGGGTCGTCCGACGCGGCCAAGGCACTGATGGGCAAGACGGTCGCGATGATCGGCGGCGCGATGTACGCGCAGTACCGCACGATTCGCGCCCGGGATTGTCTGGTGCTGCCGGCGGGAACCACGCCTGCGGAAGGCGCCTCATGCTTCGTCAATCCGTTGACCGCGCTCGGTATGGTCGAAACCATGCGGCGCGAGGGCCACAAGGCCCTGGTGCATACCGCGGCCGCATCCAATCTGGGCCAGATGCTCAACAGGATCTGTCTCAAGGACGGCATCAGCCTCGTCAATATCGTCCGCAGCCCGCAGCAGGCGGAGATCCTGCGCAAGATCGGCGCCAAACATATCTGCGATTCCACCACGCCCACCTTCATGGATGATCTGACCAATGCGCTGGTGGAAACCGGCGCGACGCTGGCGTTCGACGCTATCGGCGGCGGCAGGCTCGCTGGCCAAATTCTCACCTGCATGGAGATATCAGCCAACAAGACCGCCAAGGTCTACAGCCGCTATGGCTCGAGCGTGTACAAGCAGGTCTATATCTACGGCGCTCTCGATCCTCGGCCGATCGAGTTGAACCGGGCGTTTGGCATGGCCTGGGGGGTCGGCGGCTGGCTGCTGTTTCCGTTCCTGCAAAAAATCGGCGCCGCCGACGGCGAGAGGCTGCGCCAGCGGGTCGCCGCCGAACTCAAGACGACGTTTGCCAGCCACTACACGCAGGTGGTGTCGCTGCGGGAAGCGCTGCAGCTGTCAAATGTCGCCGTCTACGCCAAACGCGCCACCGGCGAAAAATATCTGATCAATCCGAACAAGGCGGGGTAATGTTCGGAGGCCCGCGCGCGGTCGAATGACCGGCGCAGGCTTATTCTTGGCCGATCGATTATCGATTTACGGGAGTTGTTGAAGTATTTTTAAGCAGGGACAAAATTCAATGTCGACAGATTTAAAGTATCTTGCTCTCACCGCCATTCTCACTGCCTCGCTGTGGATACCCTATGTGATCGCGCAGGTGCGGATCAACGGACCTCTGACGCCTCAGAACTATTCCGATCCAACTCCGCGGGCGCTGCCGTTATGGGGCAAACGTGCCGACCGGACCTATATCAATGCGGTCGAGACCTTCGCGCCGTTTGCGGCGCTGGTGATCGTGGCTCATCTGGCCGGCAAAGCTGATGCGACGGCGTTCTGGGCCACCAGCTTTTTCTGGCTGCGGCTTGCCCACGCCGTGGTTTATCTGCTCGGCATTCCCTATGTGAGGACGCTGATCTTCACGCTCGGCTACGTGGCGATTGTCGGGATATTCTGGGAAGTCATCAGATAATTGCGAACGCCTACGCGTGCGGCGCGAACCTTGCCGGAGCCAACCATGCTCGATCATGTGACGATCGGAACCAGCGATCTCGCCCGCGCCAGGGAGTTTTACGATCGCGCCTTGAAGCCGCTCGGCATCGAGCGGCTTTTCGCAGATGGCCAGACGGCTTCGGGATATGGCTTGGGCAACAAGGCGTTCTTCTGGATCGGCGCTCGCGATGCGGTGATGACCGGCGCGCATGTGGCCTTTATCGCGCCTGACCGTGCGACCGTCGATGCCTTCCATGCGGCGGCCCTTGCCGCCGGCGGCCGGGACAATGGCGCGCCAGGCCTGCGGCCGCATTATGATCCCGCTTATTACGGTGCCTTTGTGCTTGATCCAGATGGCCATAATATCGAGGCCGTATGCCGCCATTCACCCGAGCCCAAGCTGCCGGCGCGCCGTGATGGCTCGGTTTTTGTCTGTCCTCGGGCTGTAGTGGGCGTGGGCGTGGCCACTACCCCCGGACAAACGAGCAAATCCTCGCCGGATCCACCAAGCGCCAATGCATGCACTTCCATCTTTTTCGAAAGCTGCCTAGTCTTACTGAGTCAGAAAGTCGCATTTTGGGAGCTTGGGATCCTTGATAATTTTGGGAGATTCGTTTTTCGGCATGAGGAGCTGAGATGGATCACCCAATAGCGGCTGACAGTGCATCGCGATTTGAAGCATATGTCGAGGGACTTGTGAGCGTGATCGGCCATGCGGACCGTGCCGGGCCGCTGCGGGATTACTGCGTTGGCCTGATGATGCCATGCGAGCGCAAGAGCGTAGAGGCTATGGCGGCGGTGACCGCACCTGAGCGGACGGCAGCGCAGCATCAATCACTCCTGCATTTTGTCGGCGAAGGGCGCTGGTCGGACGAGAAGGTCTTGGCCAAGGTGCGCGAGATGGTCCTGCCGGAGATCGTGCGCCATGGGCAGATCGAGGCCTGGATTATCGACGACACGGGTTTCCCCAAACAGGGCCGGCATTCGGTAGGGGTGGCACGGCAGTATTGTGGTCAACTCGGCAAGCAGGACAATTGTCAGGTCGCGGTGTCGCTATCGATTGCCAATCGCCACGCCAGCCTGCCGGTGGCGTATCGCCTGTATTTGCCGGAACAGTGGGCGGCGGACGATGAACGCCGGCGCAAGACAGGCGTGCCCGGGGATATCCGCTTCAGGACCAAGCCCGAGATAGCGCTCGAGCAGATCCGTGCGGCCAGTGCAGCCGGCCTGCCGCTCGGTGTGGTGCTGATGGACGCCGGATATGGCTGCAACACGGAACTGCGCAGCAGCATCAGCGCACTGGGGTTGACCTATGTGGCTGGCATCTTGCCGAACACCACGGTATGGGCGCCGGGCATGGCGCCGTTGCATCCCAAAACCTGGTCGGGCCACGGACGTCCGCCGAAGTTGATACGGCGTGATCGCAATCATCGGCCGACCTCAGTCAAGCAGCTTGCTTTGGGCTTGCCGGCAAAAGCCTGGCGCAAGATCGTGTGGCGTGAAGGCTCGGCCGAACAGTTGTCCTCGCGCTTTGCCCGGTTGCGTATCCGTGTCGCCCATCGCGATTACAATCTTACCAAGAGCCGCCCGGAAGAATGGCTGTTGATCGAGTGGCCGAAAGGTGAGGCCGAGCCGACAAAATATTGGTTCTCGACGCTTCCGCAAAATATCACCTTCGGCAACCTGGTAGATCTCACCAAGCTACGCTGGCGCATTGAGCGCGATTATCAGGAGCTGAAGCAGGAGGTCGGGCTCGGGCATTTCGAAGGGCGAGGATGGCGCGGCTTCCACCATCACGCCACACTCTGCATCGCGGCCTACGGGTTCCTGATCTCCGAAAGGGAGACGATTTCCCCCTCAGCATCTCGTCCCACCGCGATGTTCCAGGCGCCTGCCATTCCCGAAGGTTACAGACCCAGAGGCTCCACCGCTGCGGCCCGAGCGGCACATTCCAAACTCGATTGCGACCATGCGCCGACGGCTCGTTCTCGCCCTCGTCAAAAACTTGCCGCGATGTCCGTGCTGCGCCGCTCCGATCAGGAACCTGCCGAAGTACCAAACTTTATGACGCAGTAAGACTAGGAAGTTGCGCGCGAAAGCCGCGCCGCTAACCGAATTCAGCAGAGGATATCTCCATGCCCACCCCGTACAGCGTTGCCGTCATCGTCGGCAGCCTTCGCAAAGAGAGCTTCTCCCTCAAGATCGCCAACGCGCTGGCGAAGCTTGCGCCCGATACGCTGAAGCTCAATGTCGTCACCCTGCACGGCATTTCGTTCTTCAATCAGGATCTGGAAGCCGCACCCCCGGCGGATTGGGTGAAGTTTCGCGAGATGCTGCAGGCATCTGACGCGGTGCTGTTCGTCACGCCCGAATACAATCGTGCGATTTCAGGCGTATTGAAGAACGCGATCGACGTCGGATCCCGACCGTACGGCAAAAGCTCTTTCAATGGCAAGCCGACCGGCATTATCAGCAATTCGCCGGGTCCACTCGGCGGCGTGAGCGCCGCCAAGACCCTGCAGAATGTCCTGCCGGGCATCTCGGGACCGATCATGCAGCAGCCGGAGATGTATCTGAACAATGTCGGCGACGCGTTTGGTGATAAGGGCAGTCTCATCAAGGAATCGCTGCAGCAGGTGCTGAAGCAATACATCGACGCCTTTGCCGTCTTCGTCGAGAGACACCACAGATAGCCCGAACAAATGGCGGGTGTGAAGGGGGCGGGCTGTGTCTTAGGATTCCATTAACCGGACCGTCGCATCTTGTGAGTTATGGTCTCTCGCAGCCGCCTCAAATCCCTGCTCACCGGGCTTGCCCTCTATACGATGGCAGCGGGGATGGTCGGCTATTTCGGCGTCAACGCCTATACCGGCAAGTATGGGCTGAATGCGCGCCAGGAGCTCGATCAGGAGATCATCGCGCTGACATCCGAGCTGGCGCGGCTGAAGCAGGAGCGTGCCAAGGGTGAGCAGCGTGTCTCGCTGCTGCGATCCGATCGGGTCGATCCGGATATGCTCGACGAGCGGGCGCGCTATCAGCTGGATTACGCCAATCCGCACGATCTGGTTCGGCTCACCAATCCGGACTGAGGTTGCCTCCGACTTAAGCTGATCCCATCCCGCTAATTTCAAAACACGCCGGAATTGGATTCGAAAATTTCACGTCGCGTTGCACTGCGGCATAGCGAAATTTCTTAAGGGTCACGCAATCCTTTCACGGCGGTTTGAGTTGGGATAGAGAGGGCTAGCCACTCTCTCTCATCCGGAATTGCCATGGCCGCACCGAAAAAAAGCGTCGCTCAGGAAAAAAGCGGAGAAAAAACAGGAAACAGTGCCAGCAAGCCCTTGGAATTCACCAGAGATCAGGAGTTGAGCGCGCTGCGCGACATGCTCTTGATCCGGCGCTTTGAGGAAAAGGCCGGCCAGCTCTACGGCATGGGCGCGATCGGCGGCTTCTGCCATCTCTATATCGGCCAGGAAGCCATCGTTGTCGGGATGCAGATGGCCTTGAAACCAGGCGATCAGGTCATAACCGGATACCGCGACCACGGCCACATGCTGGCCTGCGGAATGGACGCCAGAGGCGTGATGGCCGAACTGACCGGCCGCCATGGCGGCTATTCCAAGGGCAAGGGCGGCTCCATGCACATGTTCAGCAAGGAGAAGAATTTCTTCGGCGGCCATGGCATCGTCGGCGCCCAGGTTTCGCTCGGCACCGGACTGGCCTTCGCTAATCGCTATCGGGGCAACGATTTTGTCAGCGTGGCCTATTTCGGCGACGGGGCCTCGAACCAGGGCCAGGTTTACGAGAGCTTCAACATGGCCGAGTTGTGGAAGCTCCCGGTGATCTACGTCATCGAGAACAATCGTTACGCGATGGGCACGTCGGTGACGCGTTCGTCCGCCCAGACCGATTTTTCCAAGCGCGGCATCTCCTTCAACATTCCGGGCGAGCAGGTCGACGGCATGGACGTCCGCGCGGTCAAGGCCGCGGGCGACAAGGCGGTCGCATGGTGCCGCGCCGGCAAGGGGCCTTTCATCCTGGAAATGCAGACCTACCGCTACCGCGGCCATTCGATGTCGGACCCGGCGAAATATCGCACCCGCGAGGAGGTCGACAAGGTACGGCACGATCAGGACCCGATCGAGCAGGTCCGCAACCGGTTGCTGGCGGCAAAGATGAGCGAGCAGGATTTGAAGGCCATCGACGCCGAAGTGCGCGAGATCGTCAATGCGGCCGCCGACTTCGCGCAGCACGACCCCGAGCCCGAACCGGCTGAACTCTACACCGATGTCTATCGCTGAGCGCGCACGCCTGAAGAGACCAAAGCGTAAATCTCCGGAGCCACTATGCCCATTCAAGTGCTGATGCCTGCGCTGTCGCCGACCATGGAGAAGGGCAACCTTGCAAAATGGCTGAAGAAGGAGGGCGAGGCGATCAAGTCCGGCGATGTCATCGCCGAGATCGAGACCGACAAGGCGACGATGGAAGTCGAGGCCACCGATGAGGGCACCCTTGGCAAGATACTGATCCCCGAAGGCACCGCCGACGTTGCGGTCAACACCCCGATCGCGACCATTCTGGCCGACGGCGAGAGCGCGGCCGATCTCGGCAAGGAACCAGCCAAGCCGCCGGCTCCGAAGGCGACCACGCCCGCGCCCGATGTCGCGGAGGAAGTTGCCGAGTCGCGCGCGCCGGTCGGCGAAGGCAAGCCGGCGATCAGTGCGCCGCAGGCGCCAGCGGCGCCGAAAGCAGCCACCGAGCCCGATCCCGAAGTGCCCGAAGGCACCGAGATGGTGACCATGACCATCCGTGAAGCGTTGCGCGACGCCATGGCCGAAGAGATGCGGCGCGACCCCGATGTTTTCATCATGGGTGAGGAAGTCGCGGAATATCAGGGCGCCTACAAGGTCAGTCAGGGCCTGCTGCAGGAATTCGGCGCCACGCGTGTCATCGACACGCCGATCACCGAGCATGGCTTTACCGGGATTGGCGTCGGCGCGGCGATGGCCGGGTTGAAGCCGATCGTGGAATTCATGACCTTCAATTTCGCCATGCAGGCGATGGACCAGATCATCAACTCCGCGGCCAAGACGCTGTACATGTCCGGCGGCCAGATGGGGTGTTCGATCGTATTCCGTGGACCGAACGGCGCCGCCGCCCGCGTCGCCGCCCAGCACAGCCAGGATTACTCGGCCTGGTATTCGCAAGTCCCCGGCCTCAAGGTGATCGCGCCGTTTTCGGCCGCCGACTACAAGGGCCTGCTGAAAGCCGCGATCCGCGATCCCAATCCGGTGATCTTCCTCGAAAACGAAATGCTGTACGGCCATTCCGGCGAGGTGCCGAAGCTCGACGATTATGTGATTCCGATCGGCAAGGCGCGGATCGTGCGATCAGGCGGTCATGTCACCATCGTGTCGTGGTCGAACGGGATGTCCTATGCGCTGAGGGCCGCCGACGAGCTGGCCAGGGAAGGCATCGAGGCCGAAATCATCGACCTGCGCACGCTGCGCCCGATGGACACCGATACCATCGTCGCCTCGGTGAGGAAGACGGGCCGGGCCGTCACCGTGGAGGAGGGCTGGCAGCAAAACGGCGTCGGCGCCGAAATCGCCGCACGGATCATGGAGCACGCCTTCGATTATCTCGATGCACCGGTGGCGCGGGTTTCGGGCAAGGATGTGCCGATGCCCTATGCGGCCAACCTCGAAAAGCTCGCATTGCCGTCGGTGGCCGAAGTGGTCGCGGCCGCCAAAGCCGTCTGTTATCGCTAGCCTGGAACCGAGGCGTGACCTGTGCCCGTTGAACCCTATCATTTCGAATTCATGGCCGAAGCCATCCGCGAGGCGCAGATCAGCATCTCCGAGGGTGGACTTCCGATCGGGGCGGTGCTGACGCGCGACAGGAAGATCATCGCGCGGGGCTACAATCGCCGGGTGCAAGAGCAGAACGTCATTCTGCACGGCGAGATGTCATGCATGCGCAACGCCGGGCTGATCCCGTTTCATGACACCGTCATGTATACCACGTTGTCGCCCTGTTCGATGTGTGCGGGCGCGGTCGGTCTTTTCAAGCTTTCGCTCCTTGTTATCGGCGAGTCCGTGACTTTCCCGGGAAGCAAGGACATCCTGACCCAATTGGGCGTTCCCTACATCGATCTCGAGGACGAAAGATCGATCAACATGATGAAATCATGGCGATCAATTCCTGCTAACGAACGCCTTTGGCAAGGCGACATCGGCAATTGAGGCGGATCCTCGACTTTTCATCGGGTGGCGATGACACCCAAACGGTCTTTGGTTGGCTTCCCTGCGGATGGAAGATAACCAGCAAGAATATCCTGTGAGGTCATCATGCCGATCAACATTCTGATGCCCGCGCTGTCGCCGACGATGGAGAAGGGCAATCTTGCGAAATGGCTCAAGAAAGAGGGCGACAAGGTCAAGTCCGGCGATGTGATCGCGGAAATCGAGACCGACAAGGCGACCATGGAGGTCGAGGCGGTCGATGAAGGCACACTGGCAAAGATCGTGGTGGCCGAAGGCACGCAGGACGTGCCGGTCAACGATGTGATCGCGGTTCTGGCCGGTGATGGCGAAGACGTGAAGGCGGCAGGCGCAGGGGTTGCAAGCGCGCCGCCGAAACTCGCCGCTGCGAGTGCAGAAAAAGTCACTGCTGCCGCTTCCCCCTCACCCCAACCCTCTCCCCAGCGGGGAGAGGGAGCGCGCACTGCCGCTACCGAGCTCGCCGCTGCACAAAACGAAAAGACCGCCGCGCCATCGACTTCGCCTCCTTCACCTCTCCCCGGTGGGGAGAGGTCGCCGCCGAAGGCGGCGGGTGAGGGGCCCAACGGCCATGCCCGCATCTTCTCCTCGCCGCTGGCCCGCCGCCTCGCCAGGGAAGCCGGCATCGAGCTTGCGCGCATCACCGGTTCCGGACCGCATGGCCGCGTGATCGCGCGCGATGTCGAGGAAGCCAAATCCGGCAAGGGGCTCAAGGCACCCGCGGCCGCGCCCGCCGGCGCGCCATCGATCGCGCCCGGGGGTGCGGTTGCGCCCTCAATGTCGGACAAGCAGATCCGCGCGCTGTTCGAAGACGGCAGCTACGAGGTGATCCCGCACGACGGCATGCGCCGCACGATTGCCCAGAGACTGACCGCATCGGTGCAGACCGTTCCGCATTTCTATCTGACGATGGACTGCAACATCGGCAAGCTGGTCGAGGCCCGCGAGGAGATCAACGCCGCGGCACCCAAGGACAAGGACGGCAAGCCGGCCTACAAGCTTTCGGTCAATGATTTCGTGATCAAGGCGCTGGCGATCGCGCTGCAGCGGATTCCCAACGCCAATGTCAGCTGGACCGACGGCGGCATGCTGAAGCACAAGCATTCCGACGTCGGCGTCGCCGTTGCGATGCCCGGCGGCCTGATCACGCCGATCATCCGCAAGGCCGAAACCAAGCCGATCTCGGCGATTTCGGCCGAGATGAAGGATTTCGCGGCAAGGGCACGGGCGCGCAAACTCAAGCCCGAGGAATATCAGGGCGGCACCACCGCGGTTTCCAACCTCGGCATGTACGGCATCAAGGATTTCACCGCCGTGATCAACCCGCCGCATGCCACCATCCTTGCGGTCGGCACCGGCGAGGAACGCGCCATTGTAAGAAACGGCAAGATCGAGATCGCGCAGATCATGAGCGTGACGCTGTCCTGCGATCACCGCGCGGTCGACGGCGCGCTCGGCGCCGAACTGATCGGGGCCTTCAAGATGCTGATCGAAAATCCGGTCATGATGGTGGTGTGAAATGCCGCTGGTACGGGTTTCGTTGCAATATGCATAGGCCCAGCGTCGTTCATCGGTAGCAAGGGCGATCATGCGGCTTGCGGGGTTTTTGATCCTGGCTTTTGTCGCCTCGGCC
Organism: uncultured Pseudomonadota bacterium; assembly: GCA_963813165.1. Classification (GTDB taxonomy): domain Bacteria; phylum Pseudomonadota; class Alphaproteobacteria; order Rhizobiales; family Xanthobacteraceae; genus Bradyrhizobium. Next base: position 427,096 of record CAWEYJ010000015.1, read on the forward strand.
ATCGCCGGCGTGCTGGCCTATGCGGCAGTATCGCTGCTGCCGGATTGGGATGACGCCGCCGGCCATGGTCTCGGCGAGGCCTTCCGCGCGCTATTGATCGCGGTCTATCTGATCCTGAGCATTTTGCTCTACGGGTTGGCGCTCTGGCGCAAAGATCGAGAACACCATCTGAAGCGCGCGCTTTCCATTCTGTTGCTGGCGCCGCTGCTGGTTGTCTTCCTCGGCGTCGTCAACAATGGCATTTACGGCATCCACTGGCTGCGGGAAGCCGTTGGCGCGGTGCAGATGTTCGTGCCGCTGTGGGCGGTTGCGCTGGTGCAATGGCTGATCCTGCATAGCTATCTGTCTCGGCAGACCGCGGCTGCGGAAGCACCCTCCACAAACCATTGAAACGTCGCGCGCGCGGCACTACCACTGTTTTGAGCTAACGGGAGCCTGGTATGGCCGATACATCCTTCGACATCATCATCATCGGCTCCGGACCCGGCGGCTACGTCACCGCCATTCGTGCCGCGCAGCTCGGATACAAGACCGCCATTGTCGAGAAATCCTATCTCGGCGGCATCTGCCTGAACTGGGGCTGTATCCCGACCAAGGCGCTGCTGCGTTCGGCGGAAATCTTTCATTATATGCAGCACGCAAAGGATTACGGGCTGTCGGCCGAGAACGTCTCGTTCGACGCGAAAGCCGTGGTGCAGCGCTCGCGCGGGGTGTCGAAACGCCTGAATGACGGCGTCGGCTTTCTGATGAAGAAGAACAAGGTGACGATCATCTGGGGCGAGGCTGCGATCGACGCCCCCGGCAAGATCACCGTGAAGAAATCCGCTGTCGAGGCGCCGAAGGGCGCGCTGGGCGAGGGCGCCTATCAGGCCAAGCATATCATTCTGGCGACCGGCGCACGGCCGCGCGTGCTGCCGGGGCTTGAGCCCGACAAGAAACTGATCTGGACCTATTTCGAGGCGATGGTGCCGGAAAAAATGCCGAAATCGTTACTGGTGGTAGGCTCCGGCGCGATCGGCATCGAATTTGCGTCGTTCTTCCACACCATGGGCGCCGATGTCACGGTCGTCGAGGTGTTGCCGCAAATCCTTCCCGTCGAGGACGCCGAGATCGCGGGCCTCGCGCGCAAACGGTTCGAGAAACAGGGCATCAAGATTCTCACCAGCACCAAGGTGACGAAGCTCGAGAAGAAGAGCGACAGCGTGGTCGCCACCATCGACGACGGCAAGAAGCAGCAAGCGGTCGAATTCGACCGGGTGATTTCGGCGGTCGGCGTGGTCGGCAATATCGAGAATTTGGGATTGGAGAAACTCGGCGTCAAAACCGACCGCGGCTGCGTCGTGATCGACGGTTACGGCAAGACCAGCGTGCCCGGCATCTACGCCATCGGCGACGTCGCGGGACCGCCGATGCTCGCCCACAAGGCCGAGCATGAGGGTGTGGTCTGCGTCGAAGCCATCAAGGGCCTGCATCCGCATGCCATGGACAAGAATCTCATTCCCGGCTGCACCTATTGCAATCCGCAAGTCGCCTCGGTCGGCCTCACCGAGGCCAAAGCAAAAGAAGGCGGCCGCGAGATTCGCGTCGGGCGCTTCCCGTTCGTCGGCAACGGCAAGGCGATCGCGCTCGGCGAGGATCAGGGACTGGTCAAGGTGATCTTCGACAAGAAGACCGGCCAACTACTCGGCGCGCACATGATCGGCGCCGAGGTCACCGAACTGATCCAGGGTTACGTGGTCGCGATGAACCTCGAAACGACAGAAGAAGAACTGATGCACACCGTGTTCCCGCATCCGACGCTGTCGGAGATGATGAAGGAAGCGGTGCTGGATGCCTATGGCCGGGTGCTGAATATCTAGTTGTCAGGACCTCATCCTGAGGAGCGGCCACTTGGCCGCGTCTCGAAGGATGGCCGCGAGCCTGTGTCTTGTATCCATCCTTCGAGACGCGGCTGCGCCGCTCCTCAGGATGAGGTCGGAGCCAAAAATCATGCAGCGACGATACTCGCCACATCGTCGAGCTCGTTGATCGCATCGTCCGGCAGCGCGCACGCCGCCGCGGCGAGATTCTCCCGCAAGTGCAGGACAGATGAGGTGCCGGGGATCAGCAGGATGTTGGGCGAGCGACGAAGCAGCCAGGCGAGTGCGACTTGCATGGGCGTGACACCAAGGCGAGCAGCGACGGCGAACAAGGTCGACGACTGCAGCGGGTTGAACCCGCCGAGCGGGAAGTACGGCACATAGGCGATGCCGTCGCGGGCAAGGTCGTCGATCAGGGCGTCGTCATCACGATGCGCCACATTGTAATAGTTTTGCACGCACGCGATCTTGCAAATCCGACGCCCTTCCGAGACCTGCGTGGGAGTGACGTGGCTGAGCCCGATGTGGCGCACGAGGCCCTGGTGTTGAAGATCGGCCAGCACGGTGAGCGGCGCCTCGATCGATCCCTCGGCGGGGTGATGCGGATCGAACATGCAGCGCAGGTTGACCACGTCGAGTGCATCCAGGCCCAGATTGCGCAGGTTGTCGTGCACCGCGTCAGTCAGTTCCTCGCGCGAGAAGGCCGGAATCCATGATTTGTCCGCGCCGCGCCGGGCGCCGACCTTGGTGACAATAACGAGGCCATCGGGGTAGGGATGCAGGGCTTCGCGGATGATCTGGTTGGTGACGTGCGGACCGTAGAAATCGCTGGTGTCGATATGATTGACGCCGGAGGCGACGGCCTCGCGCAGCACGGCCAATGCCGCGTCACCATGTTTGGGCGGGCCGAACACACCAGGCCCCGCCAGTTGCATGGCGCCGTAGCCGAGCCGCTTCACGGTGCGGTCGCCGAGGGTGAAAGTTCCGGATTTGCCGATGCTGGACATGATCGATCTCCTTTCGAGACGACGCACAGATAGCGGTCGCCTTTACCGGCGATAATCAGGTACAATCCGCACGGGCTGTGCGGGATAACGAACAGTGAAAATCGATCTGGGTGATCTGAACGCCTTTGTGGCGGTGGCGCGGGCGAGGGGTTTTCGCGATGGCGCGCGCGCCAGCGGCAGCAGCGCGTCCGGCCTCAGCGAGGCGGTGCGTCGCCTGGAGGCGCAGCTCGGCGTCAGGCTGCTCAACCGTACGACGCGCAGCGTGGTACCCACCGAGGCAGGCACGCAGCTGCTGCAGCGGCTGGGCCCGGCCCTGACCGAGGTCGAGGCCGCCATCGACGTGGTGAACGGTTTTCGCGACAGGCCGGCGGGATTGTTGCGCCTCAACGTGCCGGTCAGCGCCGCGCGGCTGGTGCTGCCCGGCATCGTTCCGCGATTCCTCGCCACCTATCCCGACGTCCAGCTCGAGGTGATTACCGAGGAAAGCTTTGTCGACGTACTGGCGTCCGGTTGCGACGCCGGCATCCGCTATGAAGAACGGCTCGAACAGGACATGATCGCGGTGCCGATCGGGCCGCGGGTGCAGCGCTTCGCAGCCGCTGCCGCCCCGGTCTATCTTGACCGCCATGGCAGGCCGGAACACCCGCGCGATCTGCTCGGCCATGCCTGTCTGCGCGGGCGTTTTTCGAGCGGCACGATGACGACCCCCTGGGAGTTTGAGCGCGACGGCGAGGTGGTGCGGGTCGATCCAACCGGGCCGCTGGTGGTGCGGGCGGGCGGGGGAACCGATCTCGCCATCGACGCAGCGATCGCCGGTACCGGTATCATCTATTTGTTCGAAGACTGGCTGCGCCCGCATCTCGACAGCGGCGCCCTCGAACCCGTCCTCAAACCATGGTGGCCGCGCTTCTCGGGGCCTTTTCTCTACTACCCCGGACGACGCCTCGTGCCCGCGCCGCTACGGGCGTTCGTCGATTTTATCAAGGCATCGGCTGGCCAACCGTCACGTTATGGCGCGTGAGCAACCGTTGCCGTGCGTCAGCGAGCGTCGCAGGGATAGTGATCGAATGCACGCATTATTCTACTCGTGTGCTGATCTCTTTGCACACGAAACCGTGGGTGCAGTGGGCACCCGGCGCTTCCTGTTCCCTCCTTTTTTGAGGGCATTTTCACGCACAACTCGGACGTGTGTGTCGCGAGAATGCCAACTCACGTCCATAAATAGATGGTTGCCGTCGCGCAACGATCGTTGCGTGAATGCAACACTAAGTGAACATTTAACCGTTATCCCAGCAGACCCTTGCGTGCGCCGCTTTTTAGCCACACCCCTCCATGAAATCATTCCTTCGTAGGCTGATGGCCACGGCGCCCGCACAAGCGAAGGAAAATCGGGTCTCAAAGATCCAGGTTTTCCAAGGCCACAAGAGACGGCTGGGGAAACAGGTTCGCGATGGACGTCAAGACCAACATCAAAAAGAGGCTGCCGAGCCGTCACGTGACCGAGGGCCCGGAACGGGCACCGCATCGCTCCTATCTTTACGCCATGGGCCTGACCACCCAGCAGATTCACCAGCCGTTCGTCGGCGTGGCGTCGTGCTGGAACGAGGCCGCGCCCTGCAATATCTCGCTGATGCGCCAGGCTCAGGCGGTCAAGAAGGGCGTCGCCTCCGCCGGCGGAACCCCCCGCGAATTCTGCACCATCACCGTGACTGACGGCATCGCCATGGGCCATGACGGCATGCGCTCGTCGCTGCCGTCGCGCGAATGCATCGCCGATTCCGTCGAATTGACCATCCGCGGCCACGCCTATGATGCGCTGGTGGGTCTTGCCGGTTGCGACAAGTCGCTGCCGGGGATGATGATGGCGATGGTCCGGCTCAACGTGCCGTCGATCTTCATCTATGGCGGTTCGATCCTTCCCGGCAATTTCCGCGGCCAGCAGGTCACGGTGCAGGATATGTTCGAGGCCGTCGGCAAGCATTCGGTCGGCGAGATGTCCGACGCCGACCTCGACGAAATCGAGCGGGTGGCGTGTCCGTCCGCCGGCGCGTGCGGCGCACAATTTACCGCCAACACGATGGCGACGGTATCCGAGGCCATTGGTCTTGCGCTGCCGTATTCGGCCGGCGCGCCCGCGCCTTACGAGATCCGCGACGCGTTCTGCATGACCGCGGGCGAGAAGATCATGGAGTTGATCGCGGCCAATATCCGGCCGCGCGACATCGTCACGCGCCGGTCGCTGGAAAACGCGGCGGCTGTCGTCGCCGCCTCCGGCGGCTCCACGAATGCTGCACTGCACCTGCCGGCGATCGCGCATGAATGCGGCATCAAGTTCGATTTGTTCGATGTTGCTGAAATCTTCAAAAAGACTCCGTATGTCGCGGATTTGAAACCCGGTGGCCGTTATGTCGCCAAAGACATGTTCGAGGTTGGCGGCATACCGCTTCTGATGAAGACGCTGCTCGACAACGGCCATTTGCACGGCGACTGCTTGACGGTCACCGGCCGGACGATCGCCGAAAACCTCAAAAGCGTAAAATGGAATCCGCACCAGGATGTGGTGCGGTCCGCCGACAAGCCGATCACCGTCACCGGCGGTGTGGTCGGGTTGAAGGGGAATCTTGCGCCCGAGGGCGCGATCGTGAAGGTCGCGGGAATGTCGAAGCTGAAATTTACCGGACCTGCCCGCTGCTTCGATCGCGAAGAGGATGCCTTCGAGGCCGTCCAGCAAAAGACCTACAAGGAAGGCGAGGTCATCGTGATCCGCTATGAGGGACCGCGCGGCGGTCCCGGGATGCGCGAGATGCTCTCGACAACGGCAGCCCTGACCGGCCAGGGCATGGGCGGCAAGATCGCCCTCATCACCGACGGCCGGTTCTCAGGTGCGACCCGCGGCTTCTGTATCGGCCATGTCGGCCCGGAAGCGGCCGTGGGCGGCCCGATCGCGCTGCTGCGGGACGGCGACATCATCGAAATCGACGCCGAGGCCGGCACACTTAACGTAAAGTTGACCGACGCGGAGCTGGCCGAACGTAAGACCAAATGGAAGGTACGCGCGACCAATCATACATCAGGTGCGCTGTGGAAATATGCCCAGCAGGTTGGGCCGGCGGTGGATGGCGCCGTGACTCATCCGGGCGGGGCGCACGAGAAACAGTGTTATGCGGATATCTGAGCGTATCATTTTTGCGTTGATTTTAGGGACCACGTCGGTGGCGGTCCCGGCATCGGCTTTTGACGGGGCGCCAGCCAACCAGGATGCGACGATTCCGATGGTTGCGGCGCAGCCCGGCGCCGCCGCAGCAGCAGCCATCAAGAAGGCGGTGCCGACGTCGACGCCGGATACCTCGTTGACCTCGCTGCAATATGCCGCCGAAGGCGGTCATCCCATCGCGCAATGGAAATTGGGGCGAATGTACGCCAATGGCGACGGCGTCACCCAGGACGATCTGCGCGCCTTCGAATATTTCAGCCGGATCGCCAACGCCCATGCCGAAGACAGCCCGTCCGCCCCGCAGTCGGCAATCGTCGCCAATGCCTTTGTCGCGCTGGGGCGATATTACCTCAACGGCATTCCGAACTCGAAGATCAAGTCGGATCCGGAGCGGGCGAGGGAGATGTTCTCCTACGCGGCCTCGTATTTCGGCAATGCCGACGCGCAATATGATCTCGCCCGGCTCTACCTCAAGGGCGTCGGCACGTCGCGGGACGACTTCCGCTATGGCGCGCGCTGGCTCGGGCTTGCCGCCCAGAAGGGCCAGCACGAGGCGCAGGCCTTGCTCGGCCAGATGCTGTTCAACGGCGACCAACTGCCGCGTCAGGCGGCCCGCGGGCTGATGTGGCTGACGCTGGCGCGGGACAGCGCCTCGCCGGACGAAACCTGGATCAAGGACAGCTACAACAAGGCCATCAGCAAGGCATCCGAGGATGACCGTGCGATGGCGCTGCAGATGCTCGAGCACTGGGTGCAGGGCCGCAGGGACTGATCCCGGGTAAAAACGAGAAACCTGGTCGATGCGTCTGAGGACCGCTCATGCCTTGCGCGTGATTCCGGGGAATCCACGAATGTGGCAATTGCCGTCAGTGCGGCGGAGGCTTCTTGGGCGGCGGGGGTTTCGCCGCTGCAGGCCGCGGCGCCGGAGGCCGTGCAGCGACAGGATGCGGCGGCGGGGCAGGTCGTGCGGCGACAGGATGCGGCGGCGCGGCAGTGGGATGAGGTGCCGGTTTTATCGCCGCGTTTGTGGCGGGCGTTGGGGGCTTCAGAGCTGTGGTTTTAGGTGGGGACACGGCCGCGAGCGGCTTCGGCGGCGTACGGGCCGGTTTGGGTGGAATTCCGGTCGCTGTCGCAGGACGGGTGGTTCCAATCGGCTGCCTTTTTTCCAGCGCCGCAGCACCGGCCGGAGCCGCGCCCGCCGGGGCGGCGGCGTTCGGCCTTGCTTGCGTTGCGGGTACAACAGTGTTGCCTGCCTTTGCGGGCACGACACCCTTGCCTTCGAATTCGCCGGGCTTGGAAGTCGCCGCGATCGCCGGGCTGCCGTGGTTCACGGAGGCGAGAAGCGCCCTGTTGGTGCTCGCCGCATGCTGGTGCTGGGTTTGCAGCGGCGTGGCCGGCACGTGTTTTTCGTGCGCCACGGCTTGCTGCTGCGGCGTCGGCCTCGCGGTGGTTCCGCCAGCGCCTCCGTTGAAGCTCGCCCGCGTTGCGGTGTTATGGGTGATGACGGTCTTGCTGTAGACATTGGTAATCGTGACGCCGCCGAAATTATTGACGGTTCGATTGTAGGCGAACACGCCGTTGTTCCAGTATCCGCCCTCGTAGCCGTCGCCACCGTAGCCATAGCCATAATCGACGCCGCCGTAGAAACCGACTTGCGGTCCCCAATAACCCTCATTCCAACCGTAGTTGCCGTCTTGCCAACCCCAATAACCCGGCGTCCAAAGCAGGCCGACGGAAGGCGGTTCTACCCAGGTGCCAGGAACCCAATAATATCCGTCCGGGCCGTAGGCCCAGTAGCCCGGCGTCCAGATGTAGCCGGGCTCCGGAATGGCGGGCTGCTCATAAACCGGCAACTCCGGCGGAGCGACCGTAATGACCAGGTCTTGAGCGCGGGAAACAATCGGCAGCGCCATCACGACCAGCGCGGACAAAAGCCAACCCATGGACCAGTAACGTCGCATGTTTTTTACCCCAGCGTCAGCCTTTGCGGCACAAGCTCTCGACTCAATGACGCGATATTAAGGCGCAAGCGCCTATCCGTCACCCCGGATGAGCACAAGTATCATGCCGCCGGCAGATCCAGATCGATCCAGACCGGCACGTGGTCCGACGGCTTTTCCCAGGCCCGCACGTAACTGTCGATTCCGACGTCGATGAGCCGGTCGCTGGCCTGCGGCGACAACAGCAGATGATCGATGCGCAGGCCGTGGTTTTTCTGCCAGGCGCCGGCCTGATAATCCCAGAAAGTGTATTGGCCGGGCGCGTCGGTGACGGCGCGCAGCGCATCGGTCAGTCCGAGGCCGAGCAGCGTTTGAAAGCTTTCGCGGGTGGTGGGCCGGAACAGGGCATCGTTGACCCAGGCTGCCGGATTGTAGACGTCCTTCGTCGCGGGAATGACGTTGAAATCTCCTGCCAGCACCAGCGGTTCTTCGGTCTTAAGTCGCTCCTTTGAATACTCAAGAAGCCGCGACATCCATTTGAGTTTGTAGGGATACTTTTCAGTTTCGGGTGGGTTTCCGTTAGGTAGATAGAGGCAGGCGACTCGCAGTACGCCGTGCTTCAGCGTGACTACGCCCTCCAGAAACCGGGCATGGATATCGTCGTCGTCGCCGCCAAGCCGCGGCCGGGTTTCGTCGAACGGCAGTTTTGACAGCAGCGCGACGCCATTGAAGGTCTTCTGGCCGTGGGTGACCACATCGTAGCCGAGAGCCTCGATAGCCTCCCGCGGAAAAGCCTCATCGACGCATTTGATTTCCTGCAGGCAGACGATGTCGGGCGAACAGTCCTTCAACCAGGTCAGCAGATGATCGACCCGCTGCCGGATGGAATTGACGTTCCACGTCGCAATGCGCATCAGGGATAAAAGTCTCTCAGATCGAAAAGCTGGTGCCGCAGCCGCAAGACGCGGTCGCGTTCGGGTTAACCACGCGGAACGACGCGCCGATCAGGTCGTCGACGAAATCCACCTCGGATCCGGCCAGGAACGGCACCGAGGCGGGGTCGACCAGTACCACCGCGCTGTCGCGCGCGATCACCAGGTCGTCCTCGGCCTGCGCGCGTTCCACGTCGAACTTGTATTGGAAGCCCGAGCAGCCGCCGCCCTCGACGCTGATACGGAGCATGGCGCCATCGCCTTCGGTCTTGAGGATCTCCCCAATGCGGCGGGCGGCCCGCTCGCTGATGGTGACGGCTGTAGTCATGACGCATCTCCGATGACCGGCTCCCTACCAAATTATCTGGTATCCGGTGTCCAGCATAGTTAAGTGCGCCGAGCGTCGGAATCAAACCTTAAGGGGATAATACACCGTGTCGGTCGGAATGGCTGCTCCTCGCTCGGCCTATGCCTGCGACCCCGACCGCAGCCGCGGGCGGCTGTTCGCCGAGCCTCCGAGCAGGACCCGCAGCCCGTTTCGGCGCGATTGCGACCGGGTGATTCATTCCACCGCGTTTCGCCGCTTGAAGCACAAAACCCAGGTATTCGTGTTCCATGAAGGCGATCATTACCGCACCCGGCTGACACACACGCTCGAAGTCGCGCAGATCGCCCGCGCACTGGCCCGGCAACTCGGTCTCGACGAGGATCTCACCGAAACGCTGGCGCTGGCGCATGACCTCGGCCATCCGCCGTTCGGCCACGCCGGCGAGCGGGCATTGGATGCCTGCCTGAAGGCCCATGGTGGCTTCGATCACAACGCCCAGACCTTGCGGGTCGTTACATCGCTGGAGCATCGCTATCCCAAATTCGATGGGCTCAACCTGACCTGGGAATCGCTGGAAGGCATCGTCAAGCACAACGGCCCGCTGACCGACCGCAGCGGAGCAGCACTGGATCGCTACCGCGACCGTGGCATTCCCGTCGGCATTTCCGATTACATTCGGCTTTATGATCTGGAGCTGTGGAGCTTCGCCTCGCTGGAGGCCCAGGTCGCCGCGATCGCCGACGACATCGCCTATGACGCCCACGACATCGACGATGGTTTGCGGGCCGGCCTGTTCAGGGTGGACGATCTCAAGGTCATGCCGCTCGCAGCCGACATGATCGCCGATATCGCCAAGCATTATCCCGCTCTCGATGATATCCGGCGCGGCGCCGAGCTGGTGCGCGAATTGATCTCGTACCTGATCGGCGCGGTGGTCTCGGAATCGCGCCGACGGCTGGAAGTCGCTCAACCCAAATCCGTCGACGGTGTCCGCCATCAGGCAAACGCGCTGATCGCGTTTTCGCCGGAGGCGGCGCAGGCGGAAGCCGGTATCAAGGCCTTCCTCAAGCAGCGGATGTACCGCCATTCGCGCGTGATGCGGGTGATGGGCGATGCCGAACAGATCCTGTTTGACCTGTTCGAGCGCTATCAGAGGACACCGGGCGATCTGCCGGCTGAATGGCTGCCGCCGGCAGGGAACCACTCGGAGACCGAAACGGTGCGCGCCCGGCGGATCGGCAACTTCATCGCCGGCATGACCGATCGTTTTGCCATGACCGAGCATCAAAGGCTTTTTGACTCGACCCCCGAATTACGTTAGGCGGCGGCCATGGTCGATAAAGCCTCTCCGCCGCATCTTTTCGCCAATGTGCTCGCCCGCGTCCATGCGGTTTGCGGGACGCTCGCGGCCGAAGGCGGATGGCCTGCGGGCATCGACCTGTCACGTGTCGTGGTCGAGCCGCCCCGCGATGCCGCGCATGGCGACATGGCAACCAACGCCGCGATGGTGCTGGCCAAGGAGGCCAGGGCAAAACCACGCGATCTCGCCGAACAGATCGCGGCCAGGCTGCGTACGGACGATTTGATTGCCTCCGTCGATGTCGCCGGTCCCGGCTTCATCAATCTCACCCTGAAGGCGTCGGCCTGGTCGGACGCGTTGCGTACCGTATTGCGTGAGGGCGCTTCCTATGGACGCAGCGCGATCGGCGCGGCCGAGAAGGTCAACGTCGAATATGTCTCGGCCAATCCGACCGGGCCGATGCATGTCGGCCATTGCCGCGGGGCGGTATTCGGCGATGCGCTGGCAAGTCTGCTGGCTTTCGCTGGCTATGATGTCGTCAGAGAATATTACATCAACGATGCCGGGGCCCAGGTCGATGTGCTCGCGCGCTCGGCATTCCTGCGCTACCGCGAGGCGTTAGGCGAAAACATCGGCGAGATACCGGAGGGGCTCTATCCCGGCGACTACCTGACGCCGGTCGGGCAGGCGCTCGCCGCCGAATACGGGGACCGGCTGCTGGCGGTGCCGGAAGCCGAATGGCTGCCGGCGGTGCGGGCCAAGGCCATTGCGATGATGATGGCGGAGATCAAGGGCGACCTTGCCGCGCTCAACATCAGGCACGATGTATTCTTCTCCGAACGGTCGCTGATCGAGAGCGGAAATAACCGCGTCACCGAGACCATCGATTATCTGCGCTCCAAGGGCGACATTTATGAGGGCCGTCTGCCGCCGCCCAAGGGCGGTCCGGTCGAGGACTATGAAGATCGCGAGCAGACACTGTTTCGCGCCACCGCCTTTGGCGATGACGTCGACCGGCCGCTGATCAAGTCGGATGGTTCCTATACTTATTTTGCGTCCGATATCGCGTATCATCGGGACAAGTTCGAGCGTGGCTTCACGAACCTGATCGACGTGTTCGGCGCCGATCACGGCGGCTACATCAAGCGCATGCAGGCTGCCGTGAAGGCCATCTCCGCCGGCAGGGCAACGCTCGACGTGAAGGTGGTTCAGCTGGTCAGGCTGCTGCGCAACGGCGAACCCGTGAAGATGTCGAAGCGCGCCGGCGAATTCATCACGCTGCGCGAGGTGGTCGACGAGGTCGGCAGGGATGCCGTCCGGTTCATGATGCTGTTCCGCAAGAATGACGCGGTGCTGGATTTCGACCTTGCCAAGGTGATCGAGCAGTCCAAGGACAATCCGGTCTTCTACGTGCAGTACGGCCATGCCCGCGGCCATTCCGTGTTCCGCAATGCGCGCGAGGTGATCCCGGACCTGCCGGAGGAGGAGGGCGCCCGGGCGGTGTTCCTCGGCGACGCGGCGGTGGGGCGGCTGACCGACCCGGCGGAACTGGACCTGCTGCGGCGTCTGGCGCTCTACCCCCGTATGATGGAAGCCGCGGCGGCCGCACATGAGCCACACCGAATCGCCTTTTACCTGTATGATCTCGCCAGCGAATTTCATGCGCTGTGGACCAGGGGGCGCGACTTGCCCTATTTACGCTTCATTATAACTAATGATGCAGAGATCACGAAGGCGCGGCTGGCCATGGTCCAGGGCGTCGTCTCGGTTCTGGCATCTGGGCTCGCCGTTCTCGGCGTTCACGCTCCGGACGAGATGCGGTAGACAGGGGGCTAAGGCCGCTCACATGGGGATCTGTGAGGGCATCTGGCAGGGGCTGGCTCGTTTGTAGGGGCGGGTTGGCAGCTTTCCCGAAGGGGACGCATCATCACGATGGTTGATCGATATCAGGACAGACCTTTTCCCGCGGACGACGGCTATCATCGCGGCGATGATTTTGATGCGTCCGCAAAGGGCGAGAGCGACCCGCTGGCGGAGCTTGCGCGCCTGATCGGGCAGACCGATCCGTTCGCCACCATGGGCCGCGCCAATCAGCCGGTGCAGCCACGCGTGCGCGATCAGTATGAACCCCCGGCAGTGCCGGATGATGCGTTGGCGGATGATGATGGCGTTTCCGCCGGTCCGCCGCCCTGGATGCAGCGCGTGGCGCGGCAGGAAGCCCCGCCGCAGGATTACCCGAGCGCCGTGCATCCGCTGCAGCGTTACGCAGCCGCGCATCCTGCGCCTGAGCCGGACTACCATCAGGCGCCGCCCTTCGCCGATGAAGCCGATCAAGAATCCGATCCGTCGCGTTATGATGATGCGCTGTACGGCCAGTTAGATTCAGAGGCGCAGGAAATCCATCACGCTCAGGCCTATTCGGATGATCCCTACGCCTACCAGGACGATTATGCCGAGGCCGCCGAAGAGCCGGTCCAGAAGCGTCGCGGCGGCATGGTCACGGTCGTGGTCGTTCTTGCACTGGCGGTACTAGGAACGGGGGCAGCGTTTGCCTATCGGACCTATGTCGGATCGCCCCGCAGCGGCGAGCCGCCGATCATCAGGGCGGATACCGGCCCGACCAAGATTGTGCCCGCGCCCGCGGATGCCAGCACCAAAGTGCCCGACCGCTTGGCGGCGGGCGATGGCACCGAGAAGATCGTCCCACGCGAGGAGGCGCCGGTCGATGTCAACGCCCAGCCCGCGCCGCGCATGGTGTTTCCGCCGCTAAACCAGAATGCCAATCCGCCGACCGTGGCGAGTGTGACTCCGAGCGGCCCGCCGCCGGTCAACGCGGGAAATGGCACGATGCCGAACAACGAGCCGCGAAGGATCCGGACCCTTTCCGTTCGAGGCGACCAGCCTGACGGCGCCGCAGTTCCGGCGACGACGCCGCAGCCTTCGGCGGCAAAGCCGGCAGCGGCTGCGCGAGCGGCTGCCCCACGAAATCCGCCGGTGCCGGCGGCGGCTGCCAATGCGAATGCCTCGACTGCCAACGCGCCGATGTCGCTGTCGCCGCAGGCCGGCCAACCGGCGTCCGCCGCCGACGCGCGTACCCGGGTCGCCACTAACACTCCGGCGCAAATCGGCCCCAGCGGCGGCTATCTGGTCCAGGTCTCTTCGCAGAAGAATGAGGCCGATGCGCAGGCCTCTTATCGGGTCCTGCAGGGCAAGTATCCGGCGGTGCTGGGGTCGCGCAGCCCCGTGATCAAGCGCGCCGATCTTGGCGACAAGGGAGTTTACTACCGCGCCATGGTCGGCCCGTTCGGCTCGCGCGAAGAAGCCTTGCAGCTCTGCGGCAGCCTCGAAACTGCCGGCGGAAAGTGCGTCGTCCAAAGGAATTAACGGCCGTTTCCTTGACCCTAATGCCGTCAACGGGCTAATCGCCCAGGATGAACACGCGGGCATTCATCACAGGCGTATCCGGACCGGAATTGAACGCTGCCGAGCGTGAATTCATTCGTTCGGAGCGGCCGTGGGGATTTATTCTTTTCAAGCGGAATATTGAAACGCCGACGCAAGTATCTTTGCTTGTTCGTGAATTGCGGGAATCGATCGATGATCCGGAGGCGCCGGTTCTGATCGATCAGGAGGGCGGCCGGGTGCAGCGTTTCGGCCCGCCGCACTGGCCGATCTATCCGCCGGGGGCCGTCTTTGGTGCGCTTTACGACATCGATCGGGCACTCGGCCTGTCCGCAGCCCGGTTAAGCGCGCGGCTGATCGCCGCCGATCTCATCGAGACTCGGCGTTACAGTAGACTGCTTGCCGTTGGCGGACGTGCCGGTTCCCGGCGCCGACGGGGTAATCGGCAACCGCGCTTACGGAACCGAGCCGCAAAAGGTTGCGGCGATCGCGCGCGCAGTGACGGAAGGACTGGAACAGGGCGGCATTTTACCGGTTCTTAAGCACATTCCGGGGCATGGCCGGGCCACCGCGGATACCCATTTTAGGCTTCCGGTGGTCGATACGCCTCGCGAGGAGCTTGAAAGGGTCGATTTCGCCGCGTTTCGAGCGCTGGCGGACCTGCCGATGGCGATGACCGCACATGTTGTGTTTAGCGCACTGGACCCCGCCCATCCGGCGACGACTTCTGCGACAATCATCGAACAGGTGATTCGCGGCGTGATCGGGTTCCAGGGTTTGTTGATGAGTGATGACGTGTCCATGAACGCGCTGGCGGGATCGATTGCCGAGCGGACCCGAGCCATCATCGCCGCCGGCTGTGACATGGTTCTGCATTGCAACGGCAAGCTCGACGAAATGCGCGAAGTCGCGGCCGAGACGCCGGAATTGTCAGGCAAGGCGCTGCAGCGCGCCAGGATGGCGCTGGCGTCGCGCAAGCCTCCGCAGCCGTTCGATCGGCTGGCGGCGCGGGCCGAGTTGGATGTTTTGATTGATCGGGCAGGATTGGCAGGCGCATGAGCGCGGAAATTCTATCGTTTGAGACCGGACGTCCCGCCGAAATCGCGGACGGCGAACCGTCGCTGGTCGTCGATGTCGAGGGCTATGAGGGCCCGCTCGACCTCTTGCTGGCGCTGGCGCGGCAGCAGAAGGTCGATTTGGCCAAGATTTCCATTCTGGCGCTGGCCGATCAGTACCTCGTCTTCATCGAGGCCGCCCGCAAGATTCGCCTCGAGCTTGCCGCCGATTATCTGGTGATGGCGGCATGGCTCGCGTTCCTGAAATCACGGTTGCTGCTCCCCGAGCCCGCCACGGCGGACGGCCCCAGCGCCGAGGAAATGGCGACAGCGCTGGCCAACCGGCTGCGCCGGCTTGAGGCCATTCGCGAAGCCTCGAACCGGTTGATGAACCGCCCGCAATTGCAGCGCGACATTTTTCCGCGTGGCAATCCGGAAGCCATCGCCGAGATCAAGCATCCCAAGTTCACCGCAACGCTGTTCGACCTCCTGACCGCCTATGCCGCGCAGCGCCAGCAGCGGGTGCTGGCGACGGTGCATCTGGCGAAACGCACGGTGTGGTCGTTGTCCGAGGCAAGAGCCTCGCTCGAACGCCTGGTCGGAATGGCCGAGGACTGGAGCCGCCTCGACCAGTACCTGATCAACTACGTCGTCGACCCCTCGCAAAAAGCCACCGTTTTCGCGTCCAGCTTTGCTGCGGCGCTGGAAATGGTCAGGGAAGGCGAGGTGGAGTTGCACCAGAAAGAGGCGTTCGCGCCGCTGTATTTTCGAAAGCGTTCGCCGCAATCAGTACCTGACGCGATGACCGCGCCGGATCTGCCGGCCGAGTAAGTGGAAGAAGGAGACCTTGCCATGGCAAGCCTGGCGGAAAAGCGCATAGTGGATGTCGAGGAGCGTTCGGTAGATCCGGAAGCGCGGCCCGAGGAATTGCGGCTGCTGGAAGCGCTGTTGTTTGCCTCGACCGAGCCTCTCGATCAGGCCACGCTGGCAAAGCGCATGCCCGATGGCGTCGATATCAAGGTCGCGCTGGCGCAACTGCAGGCGGATTACGCCTCGCGCGGCGTCAATCTGGTGCGCGTCGCCAATAAATGGACCTTCCGCACCGCAGGCGATCTGTCGTGGCTGATGACGCGGGAGAGCACCGAGACCCGGCGGCTGTCGCGCGCGGCCATCGAGATGCTCGCGATCATCGCCTACCATCAGCCGGTCACCCGTGCCGAGATCGAGGAAATTCGCGGCGTGGTCACCTCCAAAGGCACGCTGGATGTGTTGCTGGAGACCGGGTGGATTCGCCCGCGCGGCCGTCGCAAGACACCGGGCCGTCCGCTGACCTTCGGAACCACGGAAGCCTTTCTGTCGCAGTTCAGCCTGGAAGCGCTCGGCGATTTGCCGGGCCTGGAGGAACTGAAAGGCACGGGCTTGCTGGATTCGCGGTTGCCCTCCGGGTTCAGCGTTCCGGCGCCGTCGGACGATCCGGCCTTGCGCGATGACGAGGACCCGCTGGAGATCGGCGATCTGGAACTTGCGCTGGCGCCAGTCGCGGACCCGGAAACCGGGGAAGCAGGCTAGTTTCGAACCTGCATCGGCATCGTTGGCGACCCAAGGGGACGCCGATTAACGCTAGGCAGCTAACCGCGATTTGACGCGGCTTAAGTCCTTGTTTTTGACACCTCCTGAGCCTACTTTCCGGGAAGGATCAGGCCGGGTCGCCGGCCTTGCGTGTTTGGAGGGTTGCGGGATGGGTTCGCTTAGCATTTGGCACTGGATCGTCGTGATCGCAGTCGTCCTGCTGTTGTTCGGCCGTGGCAAGATTTCAGACCTGATGGGCGATGTCGCACAGGGCATCAAGGCCTTTAAGAAGGGCATGCAGGACGATGACAAGACTGCAGAAAAACCCGAGCCCGTGAAGTCGATCGACCATGACGCAACGCCCTCTGCGGCGGCGCGGTCGGATGTCGGCAGCAAGGCTGTCTAAGCCAAGGGCTGTCTGAGCAAAGGGACTTGCGGCAGCAGGCTTGCGACCAGGCCGGAAGGAGACGCGGGCGGCCCAAATCGTGTTTGATGGTTGGGTAAAATCGCCTCGCGCGAGCGGAATTTTTCATGTTCGACATCGGGTGGAGTGAATTCGTCGTCATCGCGGTTGTCGCGCTGATCGCCATCGGCCCGAAGGAATTGCCGGGCGTGCTGCGCATGGTCGGGCAGTGGATGGGCAAGGCGCGCAAGATGGCCGCCGAATTCCAGGGCCAGTTCCAGGAAGCGATGCGGGAGGCCGAAATGGCCGACCTCAAAAAGAGCTTCGACGAGGTCAGGGAGGCCGCATCCGGCTTCACCGGCGGCAACATCATGTCCTCCCTGCAAAAGGACGTCAGCGACTCGCTTCGGATCGATGATTTGGACAAGCCGGCGATATCAACGGATACGCCGGCGATATCGACCGATACGCCGGCGGTAGCGGCAACGGCCACGCCCGCGATCGACCTGCCGGCTATTCCGACAACACCCGAGGCGCCCACCCCGGCAACATTCGCCGATGCTGACGCCCATGCGGCCGCGACGGAGCCCGTCGCCAAGGACGCCAAAGCGTCATGAGCGCCGAAGATATCGAGGCCAGCAAAGCGCCGCTGATGGATCACCTGATCGAGCTGCGCTCGCGGCTGATCAAGGCGCTGCTGGCGTTCGGCGTCGCCTTCATCTTCTGCTTCTTCTTCGCCAAGCAGATCTACAATGTGCTGGTATGGCCGTTCGTCTGGGTCGCGGGCGCTGAAAACTCGAAGTTCATCTACACCGCGCTTTTGGAATATTTCCTGACCCAGTTGAAGCTGGCGCTGTTCGGCGCCGGTTTCATCTCCTTCCCGATCGTGGCCGCGCAGATCTACAAATTCGTCGCGCCCGGCCTCTACAAGCACGAGCGCGGCGCCTTCCTGCCGTACCTGATCGCGACACCGTTCTTCTTCGTGATGGGATCGTTGCTGGTCTATTTCGTGGTGCTGCCGATGCTGGTGCGGTTCTCGCTCGGCATGCAGCAGATGGGCAGCGCCGAGACCGCGCAAATCCAGTTGCTGCCGAAGGTCGGCGAATATCTGTCGCTGATGATGTCGCTGATCTTCGCCTTCGGGATCGCGTTCCAGCTTCCGGTGATCCTGACGCTGCTCGGGCGGATCGGCCTCATTACCTCGAAGCAGTTGCGTGAGAAGCGCCGCTATTTCATCGTGGTCGCCTTCATTATCGCCGCCGTGCTGACGCCGCCGGATGTGCTCAGCCAGTCCTCGCTCGCGGTGCCTCTGCTATTGCTGTATGAAGGCTCGATCATCTCCGTGCGCATGGTGGAGAAGCGGGCCGCCGCCGCCAAGACCGCGGCGACACCGCCATCCGCCGCCCCGCCGCCTCCGGCCGCCAATCCGGCGGAGTAGGGGCGCTCGTTCCCCGGACGTAGCGCAGCGCGCCGCACTGGTGGCGTGGTGCGCTGCTGAAGCCGGGGTCCACATTTCACAACATGTCGCGATCGGTCCCGGCTCTGCGGAGCAGCGTGAGGAACGCTGCACCGCGTCCGGGACACGAGCTTCGTCCATTTCAGGTTCCAAATCGCTCTTATTCGGGTTACTGGATGCCGCCTTCGCCGGCACAACTCGGGACTCAACGACAATGCACGACATCAAATCGATCCGCGACAACCCTGACGCCTTCGACGCCGCGCTGAAGCGGCGGGGGCTGGAGCCGTTGTCGGCGTCGTTGCTGGCGATCGACGAGAAGCGCCGGGCCGCGATCCTGGCGTCGGAGCAGGCACAGGCGCGGCGCAATTCGGCATCGAAGGAAATCGGCGAGGCCAAGAAGGCCAGGGACGACGCGCGCGCCGCCGCGCTGATGGCCGAGGTCGCCGAACTCAAGACCACGATGCCGCAGCTCGAAGCCGCAGCCAAAGCGGCGGACGAAGAACTCGCCAGGGAATTGGCTGCAATTCCAAATCTTCCACTCGACGAAGTTCCCGAGGGCGCCGACGAGCATGGCAATGTGCAACGCCATGTGTTCGGCGCGGTGCGCAACTACGCGTTCGCGCCGAAACCGCATTTCGATCTCGGCGAGGCCATGGGCTACATGGATTTCGAGGCCGCAGCGAAATTAAGCGGCGCGCGATTTGTGGTGCTGAAGAAGGGGTTGGCGCGTCTGGAGCGTGCGATCGGGCAGTTCATGCTTGATCTGCACACGAATGAGCATGGTTATGCTGAGGTCAATCCGCCATTGCTGGTGCGCGATCCGCGATGTTCGGAACGGCGCAGCTACCGAAATTTCGTGACGATCAATTCCGCGTCGAGACGGAAGAAGTGCAGCGAAAGCACGCTTACATTAACTATAGCAAGACCAATCGGCGGTTCTAGATTATGCCGAGAAACTAACGGAATTGGCGCCGCCCGCAGAGAGAAAGTGCGGGTTGGCGAATTTGATATTTCGCCCAGAATCCCGACCGCCTCTGGCTCATTCCCACTGCCGAAGTACCTCTCACAAACCTCGTCCGCGAATCCATCCTCGACGAAAAAGAATTACCGATGCGCTTGACCGCGCTGACGCCGTGCTTTCGCGCCGAGGCGGGGGCGGCCGGGCGCGATACCCGCGGCATGATCCGCCAGCATCAATTCACCAAGGTTGAACTGGTCTCGATCACGACGCCCGAGAACAGCAAGGACGAGCACGAGCGCATGCTTTCCTGTGCTGAGGAAGTGCTGCGGCGGCTCGACCTGCATTACCGGGTGATGACGCTGTGCACGGGCGACATGGGCTTTGCCGCGCGGAAAACCTACGACATCGAGGTCTGGATGCCCGGCCAGGGCGAGGGCGGCGCCTATCGCGAAATCTCCAGCTGTTCGGTATGCGGCGATTTCCAGGCCCGCCGCATGGACGCGCGCTATCGCGGCCCCGACGGCAAGCCGCGCTTTGTGCACACCCTGAACGGCTCCGGCACCGCCGTCGGCCGCGCGCTGATCGCGGTCATGGAAACCTACCAGCAGGAAGACGGCTCGATTGCCGTGCCCACTGTTTTGCAGCCTTATATGGGCGGCCTGAAGGTGATCGAGAAAGACCGATCCTGACCGCAATTTATTCAACCCGGCCCGCGTTCGATGTTGCGAAGGCGGGGCGGCCCGCTATCTTGGTTTCCGCCTGCGGCAATTGCGTCCCGGGAAGCGAAGATCAAAATGGCCCTGCATCGCGACATCTATTGGGTCGGCAGGCAATGGGCCGTCACCGGCTACGGCATCCAGGCCTGCGACCAGAAGCAGAAGGGCAAATTCGATATCGAGGCCTCCCGGCTATGGGAGGACGGCGTGCTGGAAAGCCTCCGCGCCGAGCAGTGGCTCAATCGCGAGGACTTCGAAAAGGCGATCGCTGCCGCCCGCAAGCACTATCCGGAGCCGCCCCGAAAAGCAGCCGCGCTCGTCGAGAGCGTTTCGCGGCCGCCTGAGAGCCCTCCGGTTGAGCCGCCAAGACCGGCGCCGCAACAGTTTGACCTGCAAATCGAGGGCGGGTCCGCCAAATTCCTGCCGTTGTGGCGTATTCGCCTTCGGCGATAGCGGCGTTGAATTGGCCGGGTTTGCTTCAACGGCGATAGCCCGATAAGACGGCACGCGACGGAATTGACCGGAATGGGCGCTTAATCAATGCGAATTCTCTGCACCAACGACGACGGCATCCATGCGCCGGGCCTGAAGATCGTCGAGAACATCGCCCGCGCGCTGTCCGACGATGTCTGGGTGGTGGCGCCGGAACTCGATCAATCCGGCGTCTCGCATTCGCTGTCGCTGAACGACCCGTTGCGGTTGCGCGAAGTCGGCCCCCGTCATTTCGCGGTGCGGGGCACGCCGACCGATTGCGTCATCATGGGCGCGCGCCACATCCTCGGCGAAACCATGCCGGACCTCGTGCTGTCCGGCGTCAACAAGGGCCGTAACGTCGCCGAAGACGTGGTGTATTCCGGCACCATCGCTGGCGCCCTGGAAGGCACCATTCTGGGGATCCCCTCCTTTGCGCTGTCGCAGGAATTCAGCATGGAGACCCGCCACGCGCCGTTGTGGGAGACCGCGCTGAAGTTCGGCCCCGAGATCCTGCGCAAGGTGATCGCCGCCGGCGTGCCCAAGAACACCGTGATCAATGTCAATTTTCCCTCCTGCGGGCCGGAGGACGTCGCGGGCATCTGCGTGACGCGGCAGGGCAAGCGCAATCTCGGCTTTCTGAAAATCGACGAGCGCCGCGACGGTCGCGGCAACCCGTATTTCTGGATCGGGTTCGAACGCCTCGCGCAAACCGAGGTGCCCGCGGCAGGCACCGATCTGGCCGCGCTGGCCGGGCGCTACGTTTCGGTGACGCCGCTGCGGCTCGATCGCACCGACGATGAGTTTTCGCAGGCGCTGACGGCGACGCTGAAATAGGGGACTTTCGAGGGCGCAACCGACCTTCATCCTCAGGATGACGTCGATTGGTCATCTGTTAATTCGATCTAGAATCTACACCGTCGGGCTCTTCAACGCGACGTCTATCATGCGCGCCAGGGTTTCGAGCTGGAAGGGCTTTTGCAGCGCGGGGCGGTCGCGGTATTGCTCGGGAAGACCCGACGAGCCATAGCCGGTTGCGAAGATGAACGGGCGGTTGCGCGCCTTGATCAATTCGGCAACCGGCGAAATCACCTTGCCGTTGACGTTGACGTCGAGAATGGCGATGTCGAACTCGGCGGATTGCGCAAGCTTGATCGCCTCGTTGATTTCACCGGCTTCTGCCGCGACGCGGTAGCCCAGTTCTTCCAGCATGTCGGCGACCATCATCCTGATCATGACCTCGTCCTCGACGAGGAACACCGAACCGCCCGGCGGTCGCGTTGCAGTCATGATGATGCTGTCCTTGCCGTCCCCAATCGAGGTTCGCAAATAACGTCAACCGGCGCAATGTCAACGTGAGCGCGAATTCCAGTTTCCCGCGATCGACCGGTTGCGCCGCCTGGCCATCGGGCGGGAGCGGTTGTCAAGCCGGGTGTTGCTCGGGTGCCATAGCGGGAACGCCGGTTGGAGAACAAGTTATTCCTTAACCGGACAGCCCATATTGCATCCATCGGTTCAACCGGGGCGCGCTAGACTGGCCCGATCAGGATTTGAAGAGATGGCCATGCCCACCAGCCAGAATCCGCCGGAAAAGATGAGGTTTCAGCTCAACCTGCGGCGGCGCGGGATCAGCGATCAGACCGTGCTGCGGGCCATGGAAGAGATTCCGCGCGATATTTTCGTGGTGGCCGCCGACCGCGCCGATGCCTATCGTGACAGCGCGCTCGGCATCGCCTGCGGGCAAACCATCAGCCAACCGTTCGTGGTGGCTTACATGACCGAGCAGCTGCAGCCGCAGAAGCAGCACCGCGTTCTGGAGATCGGCACCGGCTCCGGATACCAGGCCGCCATCCTGTCGCGGCTATGCCGGGAAGTCCTGACGATCGAGCGTTACCGGACCCTTGCCGACAGTGCCCGGTCGCGGCTCGAAAAGCTCGGCTGCGACAATGTCGAGGTGATGCTGGGGGATGGCTTCGATATCCCGGCCGGCGCCGGCACTTTCGACCGCATCATGGTCACCGCGGCCATGGAGCGGATTCCCGAGGCGCTGACGGAGCGGCTCGAGCCGGGCGGTATCCTGATCGCACCGGTCGGGCCGCACCAGGGGGCCCAGACGCTGGTCCGCTTGACCAGGACGGACGCCGGCGTTGTGCGCAAGGATCTGGTCGATGTCCGCTTCGTACCGGCGCTGCCCGGCATCGCCCGCGAATTGTGAAGTCCGGATCGGCTGTCTCGCCAACATCTTATTCGCAGGGTTAAGCGGTTGTTTACTGGGGAGGTGTTTACTCAAAACAGTGTTTTGTTGCGTGCGAGTGAGTAACCATGTCCCGTGTCGTCGAGTTGCTTTGCTCGCACCGCGTGCCGCAGGCCGCGGTGCTGGCGCTGATGTCGATTGGTTTTGCCGGCTGCAGTGCCGATATGTCGACGCGCCTCTCGCAAAATTCATTTTCCAATCCCTTTGCATCCCGGCAGGAAGCGACGGGTTCGGTCCCGACGCCCACGGTCGAACGCCGCGAGCTTCCGCAATATTCCCGTCCGCAGTACCAGTCACAGTATCAATCATCGGCGCTGCCGCCGCCGATTGCGGCTCCGCAGTCTTATCCAACCGGCGGTGTGTCCGGAGGAGGGCGCGGCCTGGCCTCCTATTCTCCGCCAGCCCATCCGATTGAGTCCACCGGCAGTGTCGCGCCGCGCTCGGTGGCCGCACGCGGGCCCGGTCAGGGCGGCACCACGATCATCGTCGGCACCAGCGACACCCTCGAAATATTGTCGCGCCGCTATAACGTTTCGGCCGCCGCCATCATGCAGGCCAATGGCTACAAAGGGCCGCGCGCCTTGTCGCCCGGTCAGCAATTGATCATTCCGCATCCGACCGCGTCGGTTGCGGCAGCTCCCGCGCTTGCCGCGCCGGTGAGCAAGCCGGTGGCCGTGGCGAGCGCGGCGCCGTCCGTTCATGTCGTCAATCACGGCGACACATTGCTCAGCATCGCGCGCCGCAACCATGTCTCGGTCGCCGAACTGGCGAGGGCCAACAACCTTGAGCCGTCGACCAAGCTCAAGCTTGGCATGAAACTCACCGTGCCGGGTGCGAAGGCCGCAGCTGTTGCTCCGGCTGTACAGCCCGGGGCGGTTGCGGCGGCCCAGCCCGCGGTTGCCCCGGCGCCGCCCACGACCAAAATAGCTGCCGCGACGGCAGGACCGCCGCAGACGGCGCATCTGGCCCAGGCCACCACCAAGCTCGAAGACGCGCCTGCTGCCGAAACACCGGTCAAGGCCAGCGAAGCAACCGGCGCGCTGCCGACCTTCCGTTGGCCGGTACGCGGCAAGGTGATTACCGCCTATGGCGCCAAGGCCAACGGCAAGGCCAACGACGGCATCAACCTGGCAGTGCCCGAGGGCACGCCGGTCAAGGCTGCCGAGGACGGCGTCGTTGCCTATTCGGGCAATGAGCTCAAGGGCTATGGCAACCTGGTTCTGGTTCGGCACGCCAACGGTTACGTCACCGCCTACGCCCA
Organism: uncultured Pseudomonadota bacterium; assembly: GCA_963813165.1. Classification (GTDB taxonomy): domain Bacteria; phylum Pseudomonadota; class Alphaproteobacteria; order Rhizobiales; family Xanthobacteraceae; genus Bradyrhizobium. The sequence goes on from CAWEYJ010000015.1 coordinate 451,227, forward strand.
TGCGAGCGAATTGCTGGTGAAGCGTGGCGACACCATCAAGCGCGGCCAGGTCATTGCCAAATCCGGTCAGTCGGGCGAGGTCGGATCGCCGCAGCTGCACTTCGAGATCCGCAAGGGCTCGTCGCCGGTCGACCCGCTTCAATTCCTCAATGGGGCGTAAGCTTCGGTTATTTCCTGATTGTCCAGCGGGACGTCATTCAGTGCCCTATCCATCATCGCCCGCGAAAGCGGGCGATCCAGTATTCCAGAGTACCGGTGATTGAATCAGCGGGGCTGCGGCGTACTGGATACCCGCTTTCGCGGATATGACAGATGACGTTAAAGGAGCGCAGTGCGCTCTCCTGCCTTATCTCAACGACGCCTATTTCTGCTTGATCCGCACGCCCAGCCGGCCCGCCAATTCCTGCGTGAACTGCCAGGCAACGCGGCCGGAGCGCGAACCGCGCGTGGTCGACCATTCCAGCGCGTCGCGCTCAAGTTCGGCTTCGTCGAGCCTGATGCCGAAATGGCTGCAATAACCCTTCACCATGGCAAGGTATTCATCCTGGCTGCAGCGGTGAAAGCCGAGCCATAATCCGAAGCGGTCCGACAGCGAGACTTTTTCCTCGACCGCTTCGCCGGGATTGATCGCGGTCGAGCGCTCGTTCTCGATCATCTCGCGCGCCAGCAGGTGACGGCGGTTTGAGGTCGCATACAGGATCACATTGTCGGGACGTCCCTCGATTCCCGCCTTCCAGCACCGCTTTCAGCGATTTGTACGAGGCATCATTGCCGTCGAACGACAGGTCGTCGCAGAACACGATGAAATGGAAATCCGAACTGCGAAGCAAATCCATCAATGCCGGCAGGCTCTCGATATCCTCGCGGTGAATCTCGATCAGTTTCAGGCGGTCGGCCGGCTTGCGGCTGGCGTTGATGCTGGCATGGGCCGCCTTTACCAGCGACGATTTTCCCATGCCGCGCGCGCCCCACAGCAACGCATTGTTGGCGGGCAGGCCATCGGCAAAGCGCTCGGTATTCTCGATCAGGATGTCGCGCATCCGCTCGATTCCCTTGAGCAGACCGAGATCGACGCGGCTGACGCGAGGCACCGGCGCCAGCCGTCCTTCGGGGTGCCAGACGAACGCGTCGGCGCTGTCGAATAAATCGGCGGCACTGGCGGTTGCGGGCGATGCGGCCGACAGATGGGTCGCGATGGCTTCGAGCGCGCGCACGATCCGTTCCGCAGTGTCTTGCTCGGCCGCCGGCCGTTTTGTCTCGGCTGGCCGGCGTTTTCGCAAAGCCGCCCTGGCGGCGGCGCGGGGGCTGGTTTTGCGAGGCTTTTTCGACATCTCTGGGGCTCCTGACCGCGCACCCTTATCGGGCCGCAAGGGAGGCTGCAAGCCACTCAAATGAAGGGCAATTGTGGGGTCTGGCAGCGTTGCAATTGGGACCGCGACCGCTATAGTCCGCGCGAATTTGCCCGAGCCGGCCTGACGCCAATGCGTTGCCGGTTCATTCCCGTTCCACGAGGATTGTCCGAATGCTGATTACTCCTGCGTTTGCCCAGGCCGGGGCCGGCGGCGATACCAACAGCATGTTGATGTCGCTACTGCCATTCGCGCTGATCTTCGTGATCATGTATTTCCTGATTCTGCGGCCGCAGCAGAAGAAGGTGAAGGACCATGCCGAACTCGTGAAGAACATCCGTCGCGGCGACACCGTGGTGACGACAGGTGGGCTCGTCGGCAAGGTGACCAAGGTGGTCGATGACGATCAGATCGAATTCGAAATCTCCGACGGGGTCCGGGTACGGCAGATGCGGCAGATGATTTCCGGCGTGCGCGCCAAGGGCGAGCCGGCCAAGGAAAAGGCTGAAATCGCCAAGGATAACGGCTCCGCGAGCTAGCGCGCTTTTCAACCGGCGCACATTCCAGAATCTGACAGGTCAACTCGATGTTGTATTTCACGCGGTGGAAGGCGCTGGCGATCATCCTGACCGCGCTGGTGGTGTGCCTTTGCGCCGTTCCGAACTTTTTCCCCGAATCCAAAGTAAAGACCTGGCCGGCATGGGCACAGCGGCATCTGGTGCTCGGCCTCGACCTGCAGGGCGGCTCCTACCTTCTGCTCGAGGTCAACTCCAACTACGTCAAGAAGGAGAAGCTCGATCAAGTGCGCGACGATACGCGCCGTGTGCTGCGCGAGGCCAAGATCGGCTATACCGGCCTCAATGTGCGCAGTGATACCGTCGAGGTACGCATCACCAAAGACACCGAGCTGCAGACCGCCCTCACAAAACTGCGCGAGCTGTCGCAGCCGCTGGGTGGTTTGCTCGGCTCCAACGGCCAGCGCACCCTCGAGGTTGCCGATGCCGGCGGCGGGTTGATCCGGTTGACGGTTCCGCAGGCCGCGATCACCGACCGCATCCGGCAATCGGTCGAGCAGTCGATCCAGATCGTCGAGCGTCGCGTCAACGAGCTCGGCACTGTCGAGCCCTTGATCCAGCGTCAGGGCAACGATCGCATCCTGGTGCAGGTGCCGGGCCTGCAGGACCCGACCCGCTTGAAAGAGCTGCTCGGCAAGACCGCCAAGATGGAATTCCGGATGGTCGATCTCACGGTGCCGCCGGATCAGGCCCAACAGGGAGGCGTGCCGCCGGATTCGGAATTGCTCCCCAGCGCCGATCCAGAGAACCCGCGGCCTTATGTCATCAAGAAAGAGGTGTTGGTCTCCGGCGGAGACCTGATCGACGCTCAGCCCGGCTTCGACCAGCGCAACGGTCAGCCGATCGTGTCCTTCAAGTTCAACGCGCGCGGTTCGGCGAAATTCGCCAAGGCGACCTCCGAACATGTCAAAGAGCCGTTCGCGATCGTGCTGGATAACAAGGTGATCTCGGCGCCGGTGATTCAGGAACCGATCACCGCCGGCTCCGGCCAGATTTCAGGTAATTTCACCGTACAGCAGGCCAACGATCTGGCGATCCTGCTGCGCGCCGGCGCGCTGCCTGCGCCGCTGACGATCATCGAGGAACGCACCGTCGGGCCGGGGCTCGGGCAGGATTCGATCGAAAAAGGCGAACTTGCCGCCTATGTCGGCTCGATCATGGTGATTGTGTTCATGCTCTTGACCTACCGGCTGTTCGGCGTGTTCGCCAACATCGCGGTCGCCATCAATGTCGCGATGATCTTCGGCGTGCTGTCGCTGTTGAATGCGACGCTCACGCTGCCCGGCATTGCCGGCATCGTGCTGACGGTCGGCATCGCCGTCAACTCCAACGTGCTGATCTACGAGCGTATCCGCGAGGAATTGCGCGGCGGGCGCACTGCGATTTCCGCCATCGATGCGGGTTTCAAGCGCGCGCTGTCGACCATTCTCGATTCCAATATCACCACCTTCATCGCCGCCGCGGTGCTGTTTTACATCGGCACCGGGCCGGTGCGCGGCTTCGCCGTGACGCTCGGCATCGGCATTATCACCACCGTTTTTACCGCCTTTACGCTCACCCGCCTGATCGTCGCGGGCTGGGTGCGATGGAAGCGGCCGCAAAGCGTGCCGATCTAGGCCATGATCCCGAAAAATGGATACCGGTTTTCGGAACGAGATCATGCCTCACAGCAAGATAAAGCGACGAATATGATCGAGCCTGGCTGGATCATGTTCCAGGGAATGCGGAGCCGTTCGTGACACATCTCGTTCTTCTGGGGCTGGGCGCTCTGATCGTCGTGCTGACGGTCGTGAGCTGTTTCGGCTGGTTGCCGTCGCTGCGGATCGTCCCGGACAACACGCATTTCGACTTCACGCGCTTCCGTCGCATCAGTTTCCCGATTTCGGCGCTGCTTTCGATTGCCGCGATCACGCTGTTCTTCACCCATGGGCTGAACTTCGGCATCGATTTCAAGGGCGGAACGCTGTTGGAAGTGCAGGCCAAGTCCGGCACTGCCGACATCCCGTCGATGCGGGCGACCCTGGGCGGTCTTGGTCTCGGCGACATTCAGATGCAGCAGTTCGGCGGCCCCGCGGAGGTGCTGATCCGGGTCGCCGAGCAGCCCGGCGGCGACGCCGCGCAGCAGGCCGCGGTACAGAAGGTCCGCGGCGCGCTCGGCGATGCCGTCGACTACCGGCGTGTCGAAGTGGTCGGCCCGCGCGTTTCCGGAGAATTGCTGGCTTACGGCATGCTCGGCCTGATGCTCGCGATCCTTTCGATCCTGATCTATCTCTGGTTCCGGTTCGAATGGCAGTTCGCGCTGGGCGCCATGATCGCCAACGTTCATGATATCGTGCTGACTATCGGCTTCATGTCGATCACGCAGGTCGATTTCGACCTGACCAGTATCGCAGCGCTGCTGACAATTCTCGGCTATTCGCTGAACGACACCGTCGTGATCTATGACCGGATTCGCGAAATGCTGCGGCGCTACAAGAAAATGCCGATGCCGGAATTGCTCAACGAATTGATCAACTCGACTCTGTCGCGCTCAATCATCACCCACGTCACGGTGACGCTGGCATTGCTGGCGCTATTGTTGTTCGGCGGTCCGGCCATTCACAGCTTCACCGCGGTCATGATGTTCGGCGTGGTCCTGGTCGGCACCTACACCTCGATCTTCATCGCGGCGCCGATCCTGATCTATCTTGGCGTCGGCACCAACCGGGTCGATGCGCCGGACAAACCGTCGAAGAAGTGACGATGGCGGGCCGCGCTGACGCTCCGCATCTTCCAAGATCGGCGCCGATCGAGGCCTACGGCAATGGCGGCTTCGCCTTCGCGGACATGTCGCATCGGGGCTCGTTGCTGTGCCTGCCGGATGCGATCTGGGCCTGGCCGGTCAGCAAAGCTGAAGATATCGACAAGGCCGCGCTGGCGCGCGTGTTCGCCGCGGCCGCCGGCATCGATACGCTGATCATTGGCACCGGCACCGATGTCTGGCTGCCGCCGCCGGGGCTTCGGGAGGCGTTGCGCGCGGTGAGGGTGGTGCTGGATACGATGCAGACCGGTCCGGCCGTTCGCACCTACAACATCATGATCGGCGAGCGGCGGCGTATCGCAGCGGCGCTGATCGCGGTGCCATGAGCGGTGCGGTGGAAAGCCGGCAATCCGCCGATTTCTGCGCCGAACTGGTGCGCGCCCATGATTTTGCCCGCTACGCATCCACGCTATTCATGCCGGCGGCCCAGCGTCGCGCGCTGTGGGCGCTTTATGCCTTCAACGTCGAGATCTCCCGGGTGCACGTGCAGGTGAGCCAGCCGCTGCCCGGCGAAATTCGCTTGCAATGGTGGACGGACGTGCTGGCGGGCACCGGCCATGGCGGGGTCGAAGGCAATCCGGTCGCGGCTGAACTGCTGCTGGCGATCCGGAACTGGCGTCTACCGGTCGAGCGGCTGTCGCGCCTGATCGATGAGCACGAATTCGATCTCTACAACGATCCGATGCCGACCATGGCGGCGCTGGAAGGCTACATCAACGACACTTCGTCGGTGCTGTTTTCGCTCGGCGCACGGATTGCCGGATGGCAGTCCGACGAGATCGAGCATTTGGCGCGCCATGCCGGACTGGCGCAAGGCATCACGCAAGTGCTGCTGGCATTGCCGCTCGACGCCTCGCGGCGCCAGCTGTTCGTGCCACTGCAATTGCTGGAGCGTAACGGCAGCGACCTGGAGGAAGTGTTCGCAGGGAAGCAGACACCAAAGTTGCGCGCGGCGCTGGATCAGTTGATCGGCGAGGCGCAAGCCCATTTGAAGACGGCACTCGCGCTGCTGGCGACGGCGCCGCCACAGGCGAGGCGGGTGTTTCTGCCGCTGGCGCTGGTTAGCCGCAACCTCCAGCATATGTCACGCGCGGACAACGATCCCTTTGTGCCCGAGGTTACATCGAGGTTTCGGACATTATGGACGCTGTGGCGGGCGTCGCGGTCGCGGGAATTCGGAGGCTAACGCAGGCACTGCAGCAGCGGCCATTCGTCATTGCGAGCGAAGCGAAGCAATCCATAGTCTCAAAGGAAGAATGGATTGCTTCGTCGCTGCGCTCCTCGCAATGATGCGCATGAGGTCATGGCGAGTTCAGGTCGGCCGCCTCGAAATTGAATCGATCTCGCAAATTCTTGCGCGATTCCAGAATGCTCTTCAGGAATGCGCGGTCAGCCTCGCTGGTCATCAAGGGCTCGATCAGATCGAGCTGGTTCATTGCAACAAGCTGCAGGATCTCGGTGCGCGGCTTTCCGGCGCTGTCGCGCGGCAGCGCCTGCACCACCTGGATGTGCTCCGGCGGCTTTGGCCCTTTGGCCGCGGCAAGTTCGTCGCGCAGTTCGGTCTCGAGCGCGGTCTGGTCGGCCTCGACAAAGGCATAAAGCCCGACACCGGTGCGCCGGTCGGCAAAGGCGACAATGGCCGCATCGCGGACGGCGGAATTTTTCCGGATCAACTTGCTCAGTATGGGGGCGTCGTTGACGAGCCGCCGTCCGCCGCCTTCGCGATCGGTAAAATTGAACAGGCCGCGGGTAATGGCGCGGTAGACCTTCTTGCCGGTCGCGAGCCAGATGCTGGCAACCAGCGACTTGCGGCTAAGAATCTGGCGTTCCTTCGGCGTCAGCGCGTCGGGTGCATAGCTGCGCTTGTGCTTGAGCAGATGCCGGAGATCCTCATAAGCCGCGATCCGGAACAGCCGGCTGCGCGTCCGAAAGCACACCGCGAGCTGAAAATCCGTGACATAGGCGCGACCATCGCTGCCGCGCAGCCAGTTCTGCTCCTTGGCAAGATCGTTGTGGCAAACGCCGACGCGATGCAGCTTGCGCAGCGCCGCCTTGGCGGAGCGGAAATAGCCGATATCGCGATAGGGTTTGGCCAGATGCAGCGCCACGCCGTCGATGAAGCCGCGCACCAGCGCCTGCCGGCCGGCCCACAACAATTTCGGCCCGACATCGAGATCGCTTGCCAGCGCCAGCGCCCGGCGCTCGCGCGCAAACAGATGGCGCGCGACGATGTAGGACCACCACGGCACCTGATCGAGCCGGCGCAACACCGCATCGACCTCGCCGTCGCGCCCGCGAAAGCGGCCGCGCTCGACGGTGGAAAACACGTCGCGCTTCAGCAATACGCCTTCGGTCCATTGCGCCGACAAAATGGCGGCGTCGTCTTTGGGCAAGCTCATGAAGGACTCACGCCGCCGCAGCAATATGCAGGCTGTCGGCAATCCATCGATCGAGATCGGCCAGCGCGCGGACGCTGATCGCCTGTCTTTTCGCAACGGTTTTTTCGTTGCCGCGCAGACGCGTGCCGTCGGGATTTTTGGTGGGTGGGCTGGCGAGCGGCGGAAACAGCCCGAAATTGATATTCATCGGCTGGAATGAACGCGGGCCGGCGTCGATGGTTTCGATGTGGCCGCCGGTAATATGGCCGAGCAGCGATCCGAGCGCGGTCGTCGCCGGCGGCGGTGCCAGCGACCGCGAGCGGGCATCGGCCGCGGCATAGAGGCCCGCCATCAACCCGATGCCGGCAGATTCCACATAGCCCTCGCAGCCCGTCATCTGCCCGGCAAAGCGCAGCCGCGGCTGCGCCCGTAGCCGCAACTGGATGTCCAGCAGTTTTGGGGAATTCAGGAAGGTGTTGCGATGCAAGCCCCCGAGCCGGGCAAATTCGGCCTGCTCGAGCCCGGGAATAGTGCGGAAGACGCGTTGTTGCGCGCCATGCTTCAGCTTGGTCTGGAAGCCGACCATGTTGTAAAGCGTGCCAAGCTTGTTGTCCTGGCGGAGCTGCACGATGGCATAGGCCTTCACGGTCGGATCGTGCGGATTGGTAAGCCCAACCGGCTTCATCGGTCCGTGACGCAGCGTTTCGCGGCCGCGCTCGGCCATCACCTCGATCGGCAGACAGCCATCGAAATAGGGCGTGCTGGTTTCCCACTCCTTGAAATCGGTCTTCTCGCCGGCAATCAGCGCATCGACGAAGGCGTCGTATTGGTCCCTGGTCATCGGACAATTGATATAATCGGCGCCGGTACCGCCGGGGCCGACCTTGTCGTAGCGGGACTGAAACCACGCCGCCGACATGTCGATGGAATCCCGATGCACGATCGGCGCGATCGCATCGAAGAACGCCAGTGCGTTCTCGTCGGTGAGTTCGCGGATGGCGTCGGCGAGCGGCGCCGAAGTCAATGGCCCGGTTGCGACGATGACATTGCGCCAATCCGCCGGCGGCAAGCTGTCGATTTCGGCCCGATGAATGTCGATCAGAGGATGGTCGTGCAGCGCCCTGGTAACGGCGGCGGAAAATCCGTCGCGATCGACCGCCAATGCGCCGCCGGCAGGAACCTGATTGGCGTCGGCTGAGCGCATGATCAGCGAACCCAGCCGGCGCATTTCGGCGTGCAACAGCCCGACTGCATTATTGGCGGCATCGTCGGATCGAAACGAATTGGAGCAAACGAGTTCGGCGAGGCCGTCGGTGCGATGGGCTTCGGTCATCCGGCCGGGACGCATTTCGTGCAGAATGACCGGAATGCCTGACTGGGCGACCTGCCAGGCCGCTTCCGAGCCGGCAAGGCCCGCGCCGACGACGTGCACGGTTCCAGAGGAGGATTTGATAGCTGTCATGGCCACAGAGGTAGCGCGTTTTCCGGCGCAGTGGAATGCGGGAGCCCTGTGGATACGACAACGCCCGCAGCGAAGCGGGCGTTATCCGTTCGTCAATAGGCCGAGGTGAGTCAGCCCTGATAGTTACCGGCTGCAACGCGCGGAATGTCCGAGCGATCAAGGCCAATATCGGCCAGTTCGCGATCGCTAAGCTGGGACAGTTCGCTGACATTGCGCTGATAGTCCCGGAACGCCTGGATCATGCGGATGAGCGAGAGCAACATAATTAGTCTCCTTGTCTTACGATTCAGCTCTTGAGCGAAAGCCTCATCGTTGAAATGAATATAGAGCGGCATACCGCACTGCAGAAGTTCCAATGTTGCGGTGCAGCTAGGTCTATATTGCATAGCAGCGGTAAGGAGCGATTAACCTTTCGGCATGGCTGGCTAAACGTGCGGCGAGAAACGGCACTCCAGCGCCAGGCTGCAGCAAATAGCCTCTTAAAATCGCGCTTTTTTCGCAATGCGGACACGCGATCTCAGGCTAGCCGGGGTGGCAATCTCCGGGATTGAGTTCCCGATCGATTATCGAAAGTCGCGCTCCAAATGGTCCATTGCTCATGCGTGATTCGCATGCGTTGCGACAAATGAATTATGAATCAGTCTTTTGAAATCAAGACCATAGAGTGAGGGCAACCGACCCGTGGCGGCTCGGACGGGTGCCGATAGCCGGCGGCAGACGTCGGGAATCTCAGGGGGCGCGGGACAGCTGGGTGGCGAAATACGCGATCGTCTTGGCGTAGACCTCGCTCTTGTTCCATTGCTGGATCACCGCGAAATTCGGACTGCCGGGCTCCCAGCCCTTACCGCGCTGCCAGCCGTGGCTGGCGAGGTAGTTCGCGGTCGACGCCAACACATCGGGCGCGCTGCGCAACAGGTCGCGGCGGCCGTTACCGTCGAAATCGACGGCGTATTTGATGTAGTTCGATGGCATGAACTGAGTCTGGCCGATTTCGCCAGCCCAGGCGCCGTGCATTTCGGCGGCCGTCAGATCGCCGCGATCGACGATGCGCAGCGCGTCCAACAGCTCGGCCCGGAACAGGTCGGACCGGCGGCAATCGTAAGCCAGCGTCGCCAGCGAACGGATGGTCGGAAATTTTCCGATGTTGACGCCGAAGTCCGTTTCCAGCCCCCAGATCGCCACCAGCACCTCACCCGGCACCCCGTAGGTTTCCTCGATGCGGCCGAGCACAGACCCGTATTGCTTCATCATGTTGCTGCCGCGGGTCAGACGCGGCGGCACCATTCGGCCGGAAAATTCCTCAAAACTCTGATTGAAGACGGCTTGCGAATGATCCCGGGAAAGTACCGCCTTATCCGGCGTCACGCCGTTCAGGCTGGCGTTGACCGCGGATTGGGAAACGCCCTTGGCGACCGCATCATTCTTGAAATCGGCGAGCCACGCCTCGAAGGTACCGGTGCCACAGGCTACCGTCGCCAGCGCCGGCGTTCCCGGTACCATCAGGACGGCGCACACCGCGAACGATCTAAAAATGAAAGGAAGGGTGATTGGAGCCGCTCGCACGATTCGCCATGTTGAGAAATAACCGGGCAGGACGACAATATCGGCAATAACAGCGGCCAAAACAAGGCTCTCGTTGAGAGCTGATGGCGCCGCGCGAAGAGGTGGTGCGATGAAAATATCAAAATCGCAGCAAGGCCCGCGAAAGCGTTGCCGTCCCTGCCGCCGGTCAGCGATTGACCGGCGACTAGTAGGTCATTCTCGCGCTCATGCGTCGTCCTTGCGCCGCCACGGAAACAATGCGGCCGGGAAATCCGCCGCGGGACGCCGCTGGCGTGCCGGGCGGGGCGGGATCGGCCGCGGGTTGGGATCCGGCGCGATGACCTTGCGATAGAGATGCCAGGTGGCGTGGCCGAGCAGGGGGATTACGATCGCTAGCCCGAGGAAGAACGGCAGCGATCCCAGCACCAGCAGCACCGCGACGATCAGTCCCCATGCTGCCATCGGCACCGGATTTTGCGCGACGGCGCGTAGCGACGTCACCATGGCCTCGCCGGCGCTGGCATGGCGGTCGAGCATCAGCGGGAACGACACCACGCTGATGCACAGCGCCACCACCGCGAACAGGAAGCCGACGCCGCAGCCGACGACGATCAGCCACCATCCCTGCGGTGTCGTCAGCACGCGCCTGGCGAAGTCGGGAATTTCCGCCGCTGCCTCATAACCGAACACGGCGACATAGACCGCCTGCGCCGTCGCCACCCAGGTCACGAAAAGCGCCAGCAGCAACGTGCCGAGCCCAAGCATGGCGCCGAAAGACGGCGAGCGCAGAACCTCCATTGCATCCCATGCCGAAGCCTCTTCGCCGCGCTCGCGGCGGCGGCTGAGCTCATACAGGCCGAGGGCTGCGAACGGACCGATCAGCGCAAAGCCCGCCGCCAGCGGAAACAGCAACGGCAGAACCGAATAGCCGAGTACAGTGCGCGCCAGCACCAGGCCGAGCACCGGATAGATTACGCAAAGAATGATGGCGTGGCTCGGCACCGCCTTGAAATCTTCCCAGCCGAGCCGCAGCGCTTCGTGCAAATCGGACAGGCCGATGGTTCGGATGATCGGAGCAGCCGCGCTGTCTTGCGCGGGCTGAGCCAGTGGCGTGACATTGCCTGATGTTGTTGTGGCCATGGTCGTTGTCTCCCTGATGGCGGCGGCCGCGCCGATGCAGGGCACAAGCGGGCCGTTTGCGTAAATTGATCACGATCAGGCCAGACGCGAGGACAGAAACCGAAGCGGGCCATGTCGCGAACTGAAACGTCAGCGTACTCCCAATCATGGTCGCTGCCGCTCACGCTTCGGTGAATGCCTGTATTGTCACAGCGCAGACTGCGCGGCGTCATCCCGGCGTCATTTCGCCTCAGCTAAGCTAATTGCTGCGGCGCAATCCTGCATTGGCAAGACTGCCTGGGGTGGCTAAGCTTCCATTGATCGGTTCGGTGCTGCCGGTAGTTGGGAAAAGTGCCATTCACGCCCTCCACGATCTTTGGTTCACAGGGAGCAGACGATGAGTATTTTCGGAAAAATCATGAGCGCGATCCTCGGCAGCAGTGCCAGCGCCACACCGGCCAGCGCGCCATCCGCTGGCGGCAGCACCGCCGCAAGCACTGGATCGGTTGCCGGATCGTCCTCGGCGAGTGCATCGTCTGCCGCTACGGCTGCGCCGAAACAAACCGTTGATGTCGCCTCCATTGTGGACAAGGCCGCCGCTGCCTCCGGTGAAAAGCTGGAATGGCGCACCTCCATCGTCGACCTGATGAAGGCGCTCAAGATCAACTCCAGCCTCACGGCTCGCAAGGAACTCGCGAAGGAGCTCGGCTACACCGGCGACACCAGTGATTCGGCGAGCATGAATGTCTGGCTGCACAAGCAGGTGATGGCCAAGCTCGCGGCCAATGGCGGCAAGCTGCCGCCGGAGATCAAGCACTGATATTCTGACAGCGAGTACATTCTGGCTTAAGCGAGAATCGAGGCCCGCGCTGTCGCGGGCCTTTTTTCGTGTCCGGGATAAAGCCCGCAGTCCGGATGGGTTTGGTCACCCCACCAGGTCCGAAAACTCCGGATGCTGGTTCAGATAGTCCACGACGAAACCGCAGCCGGCGACCACCTTCAAGCCATCGGCGCGGATCAGTTGCAGTGCGCCGTTCACCAACTCCGAGGCGATGCCGCGGCCGCGCAGGTCACGCGGCGTTTCGGTGTGGGTGATGATGACGGCACCCGGCGTCAGGCGGTAATTGGCGAATGCCACCTTGCCCTGGACGTCGAGTTCGAAACGGCTTTTGGCTTTGCTGTCGCGAACCTGGTTCGAATTCATGCGAGCAAATCCTGATAGGCCGCGTTCTTGCCGACAAAGGCCTTCACGAACTCGCATTGCGCGACCACCTTCAGGTCGTCGGCCCGCACCTGATCCAGCGCGCCTGTGATAAGCTTCGAGCCGATACCCTTGCCGCCGAGTTCCGGCGGCACCTCGGTATGGACAAAGGTGATGACGCCGCCGGCGATCTCGTAATAGGTCGCGGCGATATGGCCGTCGACCGTGAGTTGGTAGCGGCGCTGCGATGGGTTGTTGACGACTTCGCTCGTTTTATCTGCTTGTGACATCCTCAGGCCAATTCTTTCAGGGATTCGGACAGAATGCCGCGGATCGACCAGGCTTCGCCGTCGAGGGTGCCGCTGATATCGTCGATCTTCCATTTTCCGCCATCGCGCACGAAATTGTAGCGGACGATCTCGTCGGAGGGCTTGGCCCGCGCGGTCCGGCCGGTGATGGTGACGGCGATGATGGCCTTGTCGGCCTCGAGCTTCTCGGCCGCCACCTTGAATGATTTGACATCAGGATCCTGCGAATTGGTGACGGGATCGAAATCGACCGGACCGACGTCGCCTTTTGGCGTATGGGCATCGGCCCGCGCCCACAATGCGACCAGCGATTTGGACAGGTACTTTGCCTTGGCGGCATTGTTTTCGATGATGAACCCGCCACCGCCGTCGCCCTTGCCCTTTGCCGCACGCGTATAGATCGCATTGATGATCGCTACGGGATCGCTTTGGGAGGACTGCGCGGCGCCGGCGCGGTGCGCGATGGCGCCGGCGAGCAGGCCGGCCGTGCCGGTCAGAAGCAGCGAGCGTCGGGTGATCATGGTGATCCTCACATCGAATGAACCTTGCTTATAGTCGAGAATGCGGCCTTCGTGGGAGTGTGCGAAAATCACCGCCGGGAGACTGTCATAGCCAACAAGGCCCAATATCAGGAAAAGGCGGAAGCGGAGGCCATTAACAATCTGCCGTAAATCTGGTTCAAGTCTCGCATACGACCGATAGCTTGGCCGTTGACGGTTCATTTCAGAGGATCAATCCATGAAGCTCATTCTTACCTTGCTCGGCGTCGTCCTGCTCATCATCGCCGCCGTCTATTTCGTGGTGCCGGCGGATCAATTGCCGGGCTTCTTCCCCGGACATGTGGCCGGCGTGACCCACGCGCACATCAAGCACGGCATCGTCGCCGGCGTGGCCGGCGTGGTGCTGCTGGTCGCCGGCCTGGTGATGGGGCGGAGGTGAGCACAAGGTGACGGAACCCGCCAGCCCCGCCGCACCATCCGGCAGCGTGACCCGCATGTCGCGCCGCGTCATGAATCTCGCGCATTTCCTGACCCAGAACGCCCGCCGGCATGGCGAGCGCCTGGGCTTCATCTGGGGCGACCGCTCGTGGACCTGGCGCGAGATCGACACTCGCGTCTCGGCTTTGGCGGCAGCGCTCACCGCGCGAGGCATCGCCAAGGGCGACCGCATCCTCGTGCACTCCAAGAATTGCGACGAGATGTTCTGGTCGATGTTCGCGGCATTTCGTATCGGAGCGGTCTGGGTGCCGACCAATTTCAGACTGATGCCGGACGAGGTGGCGTATCTCGCCACGGCCTCCGGTGCCAGGGCATTCCTGTGCCACGGCGATTTTCCCGACCATGCCGCCGCCGTGAAAGCGGCGAGCCCGGCGATCGCTTTCACTTGGCGGATCGGGGAGGGCACGCTCGGCGAGACGTCGCTGCGCGAAGCGATCGCGGCACATGCCGGCGTGGCAATCGACAACGCGCCGGTCGAATACGACACCCCCTGCTGGTTCTTCTTCACCTCCGGCACCACGGGGCGTTCCAAGGCGGCGGTGCTGACCCACGGCCAGATGGCCTTTGTCGTGACCAATCACCTCGCCGACCTGATGCCCGGAACCACCGAGAACGACGCGTCGCTGGTGGTGGCGCCGCTGTCGCACGGCGCCGGCGTGCATCAACTGGTGCAGACCGCGCGCGGCGTGCCGACCATCCTGCTGCCATCGGAGCGCTTCGATATCGCCGAGGCCTTCCGCCTGATCGAGACCCACCGCGTCAGCAATCTCTTCACGGTGCCGACCATCCTCAAGATGATGGTCGAGCATCCCGCCATCGACCGGTTCGATCACTCGTCGCTGCGCTACATCATCTATGCCGGCGCGCCGATGTACCGCGAGGACCAGAAGGCCGCACTCAAGAAATTCGGCCCGGTGCTGGTGCAATATTTCGGGCTCGGCGAGGTGACCGGCAATATCACGGTCCTGCCGCCTGACCTGCACGACCCCGAGGACGGCCCGCATGCGCGGATCGGCACCTGCGGCTATGAGCGCACCGGCATGCAGGTTTCGATCCAGGGCGATGACGGACGCGAGTTGAAGCCGCTCGAGACCGGCGAGATCTGCGTCATCGGCCCCGGCGTGTTCGCCGGCTACTACAACAACCCCGAAGCCAACGCCAAGGCGTTTCGCGACGGCTGGTTTCGCACCGGCGATCTCGGCCACATGGATGCGGAAGGCTTTGTCTACATCACCGGCCGCGCCTCCGACATGTACATATCGGGCGGATCCAACATCTATCCGCGCGAGGTCGAGGAGAAAATCCTCACCCATCCCGGCATCGGCGAGGTCGCGGTGCTCGGCGTGCCCGATCCGGTCTGGGGCGAAGTCGGCGTCGCCGTCTGCGTGCCGCGCGAGGGCGCCGGCGAAGTGAGCGAGCTCGAACTGGCAACGTTTCTGGCCGCCAAAGTGCCGCGCTACAAAATGCCGAAGCGCTTCTTCTTCTGGGAAGCGCTGCCGAAGTCCGGCTACGGCAAGGTGCCGAAACGCCTGGTCCGCGACGAACTGGAAGCGCGCGGCTTGCTCGACACCATTTCCAGACAGTCCGGCTGATGATGCGCAACATCGTCCAGCCCGGCTCGCCGATACCCGAACGCATCCAGTGGGTCGAGGCTCGCGGCCGGGCGTTCTCCGCCACGCTTGCGGCGGGGCTGCCGCTGTTGGAAGCCGCGCGAAGAGGATTCGCGGCGGAAGGCTTTGCCGGCGGCGCACTCAACTTCAGGGGCGGGGCGCTCGGCCCGTTCGCCTATGTGATGCCGGCGCTTTCCAGGACCGGCGAGAACGCGGCGTTCTATAGCGACACCTTCCGGCCCGACGGCGTCACGCGGCTGAAGCTCGGCGCCATGACGCTCGGCCAGCGCGACGGCGCGCCGTTCTTTCATTGCCACGCGTTATGGACCGAAGCCGGCGGGCGCAGCAATGGCGGCCATATCCTGCCCGAGGAAACCATCATCGCCGAGCCCTTCGCCGTGGAAGCCTTCGGCCTCGATGGCGCTTTCTTCACGGCGGAGCCGGACCCCGAGACCAATTTCAAATTGTTCGGGCCGGTCGCCTCGCGATCCGCAGGCGCTACGACAACCAGCCGCGCGTTCGCGCTCCGCCTGCGTCCGAACCAGGATTTCGCGGGCGCCCTGGAAGCGTTCTGCCGCGCGCACGGAATTTTTCGCGCCCGGCTTCATGGCGGCGTCGGCAGCACCATCGGCGCGCGCTTCACCGATGGCCGAACCGTGGTGCCGTTCGCCACCGAACTGGCTGTCAGCTCAGGCTCCATCGCATCGGGCGCCGGCGGCAGGCCGGAAGCCGCGCTCGATGTCGCGCTGGTCGATTATCTCGGCGGCCTCGCCGAGGGACGGCTGGTGCGCGGCGACAATCCCGTACTGATGACCATGGAGCTGGTGCTGCAGGTGCTGGACGAGGGGTCGCCGTAGGGCGCGACGGCATTGACGCCATTCTCAACGTCGTCCCGGCGAAGGCCGGAACGACGAGCGGATTTCAGTTTTCAAACAGCCAAGCATTCGGTGTTAGGGGCGTCATTGCGAGCCAACGGGTCGCGCGAATGCGCGCCCGATGACAGGCTCCGCGAAGCAATCCATTTTGCCGCGCACAGAAAGAATGGATTGCTTCGTCGCATTCGCTCCTCGCAATGACGACAGGAAATAACTTCGCCTTCTCGCGACGCAAAGCGTCCGAGTTGTGCAAGAACGATCCGCCCAACAGAGGGCGCAGGAAACGCCGGGTGCCCGTTGCACCCGCAGCCTCGTGCGCAAAGAGATAAGCACACGAGTTAGTCACCACAGGTTCACCGGACAGCCCGGCGTTTCCTGCGCGACGGTTTTACGGCTTATTTCGCGCTCTCCTTGGTGACCGGGCTTTCTTGCCACCATCGCCGGCGAAATCGGCATGTCGCGCCCGTTAGGGCCGACATCGCCTTTCACCAACTTGACACCAGCGTCGGGGTGCCAGGACCACACGGCTTCGCCGTCCGCAGCACCACGTTCTCGTCAGCAGCGCGGCCTGCGTCCATCGCGTCCCACCCCGCGTTCGTGACGATCGCGAAACGCCCCTCCGAGGGATTGGACGGCGAGGGTTCTAATGGTGTGTCTACCAAACGGTAAAGCGGCAAATTTTTCGCTAGGGGGCTGGACAGCCCAGGCAAATCACCAGCGTTGGCCATCCTGTGGGCGTTAGAGAGGGATGCAACTGCGCCACCATGACACCACTTTCCTTTGAATAATGTTCCTGTTACGTTCCATGGGCGGAACCCAAGGCAAGTCGCAACCGGTCAGCGCGGGGCAGGGGCATGAGTTCGAGGCGAAAGCGCACCATCAACCTGCCAGCGCCTTATCTGAGGCGGGTCTGGCTCGACCCCTCGCGCATTGAGGATCGAAAGGCCTATCCGTTCTGCCTGCCTTTCCTGCTGGACGATTTCGAGCTGAGCTTCGACAAGTCGATCACCATCATCGCCGGCGAAAACGGGACCGGCAAATCCACGTTGCTGGAGGGGATCGCGGTGCTCGCCGGCTATGACGAAGCGGGCGGCGGCAAGGGCTACCGTCCGGTCGATCATTCCGATGCGCTGGAGACGATGGGCGGAGAGCTTTCGGAAGCTTTGCGCGCCAGCTGGCTGCCGAAGGTCACCAATGGCTGGTTCTTCCGCGCGGAGAGCTTTTTTTCGGTCGCCAGATATCTGGACGAGGCTGCCCGCGACGCGTTCAGCGGACCTCCTGGACCAGACTTCCTCTCCCATTCGCACGGCGAAGGTTTTATGCGGTTTTTCGAGGAGCGTTGCCAGCGACAAGGCATCTATATCTTCGACGAACCGGAGTCGGCGCTGTCGCCGGCGCGCCAGATCGAATTCCTGAAGCTGCTCAGGATGATGGACCGATCCGGCCATTGCCAGGTCATCATGGCTACGCATTCGCCTCTGCTGATGGCCTATCCCGACGCCCGGCTGCTGCGGCTGTCGAAATACGGGCTGGAGCCGGTGACCGTGCAGGACACCGATCACTACAAGGTCATGCGTGAGTTTTACGACGATCCGGCGGGGTTCGTGGAAGCGATGATCGAGGAGTGAGTTCGCGCGGGATGCTGTATCAGTCCCCGCGCTGCTATCAGTCCGCGTAGCACCATTTTATATCGCACGATCTGGACTCATCGACCGGAGGCTTGCCGTAACTGTCTTCGCGCATTTGCGGGGCTGCGGAGGAGGGGTCCCTCAACTGATTGTATGTTCGATCCCAGCGGTGATGGTCCCGACCGGTGCGCATGTGATGCTCTGACGCTGTGGCCATCTGCGCCGCCGACCCGGCAATCAACAGCGCGCCGAGAAAAGTGAAAGCTGCTTTTCGCATCCTGGCCTCCGTGAACGGACGCTCCGGCGAGGCAACGCGCCTCGCGTCAGGCGTCCGCCATCGAGAAATAACATCGGAGAAGCCTCTCGCCAGGTATGCAGAGGTGTTAGTCCTTCACGTTTTGGTATGGTCACAGGGACTCGGCAGACCGAGTCTTTTCCTTTAAAGCATGATCCGGAAAAGTGGACACCGGTTTTCCGAAAAGATCATGCTTAAACAAAAAGATAGAGCGAGATGGCGATTTAACGAAGAGCCATCTCGCTCTAGCTGGTCGCAAATGGCGGTCGTTTACGGAACAAAAAGCGAAGTGACGACTGGCTGGGATAATGTCTGCCTATTGGCGAATACAGGAAGTGATCGACGATCGGTCCGAATGTCGCGATTGGACCCGACGCAGACATGTTGCCCTTCCCCATATTGGGAAGCAAATTCATTTTTCCCTCGGCGCGCCTTGTGCCCGCAATGGCGCTCCTGCGGCTAAAGCGACCTCCTGTCGTTTGGCCTATTTCGTCATCAACGGTGTGGATCGTTGAAGCAAGGTACTGTCGAAGACCGTCGCTCCGCCTCGGGCCTTTCAACTCTTGTCTGATGTGCTGACCCAAACTTCCCTGTGATCCATATTACAGTAATTGCCGCGCCACCGGCGTTAGTCTACGCTTATTGGCTAGCGGACAATGGTGTCCACTGCCGGAATGGGAGTGCCGACAATGAACAAGCAGTCCGAAAATAAAGCAACGTCACTTCAGGAAGAGCCGAACAGGCTCAATCCTTCGGTGGACGAACTCAACGAGCAAGAACTCAATCAGGTGTCTGGCGGCACTGGCAAGGCACCGACCACCAGTTCCAAGGAAATCGAGGACTATTCTTTCGATATCGAGCAGGTTCTGAACATCGGCTCGAAGTAGTGGCGCCCGGCGCTGGGAAGGTCACGTTGAACCCATGCGGCCGTGCCTGGCAACCGGCCGGGCGGGTGGGTATCGATTGCCTTTTATGGGAGTGCAGACAATGAACAGGCAGTCCGAAAATAAAGCAGCGTCGGTTAAGAACGATCAGAAGAAGCCGAAGCCCACGAAGGATGAACTCAACGAGCAAGAGCTTGACGGGGTGACTGGCGGCACTAGCTCAACAGGTGGTTGGAATAGGGTAAAAAATTAATTCGCAAGACGAGTTGGCAGACAAAAGACGGTTTGGATTTCGCGAGGCCGCCTCATACTGGCCGCCTCCTTCATTCCAAACCAAGTATGCAATGTCGCCTTCTGGCACCAAGCGTCGGTTATTGTGGCACTGCGATATCTCCGGAGTTGGGTGTAAGTCGGAAGTGACCGCCTGACAGCCAAAACGGCGCGATTGACCCTCAACCGACATTCGGTAGTCGTTAGGAAAGAAACCATAGCGGCTTCCCGTGTGGACCTCTTTCGAATGTCACCTGCTGGCCCGTTCGCGATGTAAAACAGCGTGTGAGTTTGGCTTCGGCACGCGGGTTCTCTGTTCTCCTCCTTCCATGCCGCGCTGATGCACGGCGCGGCAGCAAAAGCCGGCGGCCCCGCTTTGCAGTGATGCCCTTCCGCTGTACGATCGCGCCAACACGACCGGCATTCAGCGGTCGCAAGGGCAAGGGGAGGATTTTCATGCGTCGCAACATTATCGCCGCGCTCGCACTCATGCTGTTGGAAGCGGGGCTCACCGCCGCCGCGGTCGCGCAGCAACCGGTGAAGCTCGGTGTCCTCAACGACCAGACGGGACTGTACGCGGATCTGACCGGCATGGGCTCGGTCCACGCCGCGCGGATGGCAGTCGAGGATTACGGCGGCAAGGTGCTGGGCCGGCCGATCGAAGTCATCTTCGCCGACCACCAGAACAAGCCCGACATCGGCGCCAACATCGCGCGGCAATGGATCGAGAACGAGGGCGTCAACGTCGTCCTCGACATTCCCAATTCGGCCGTGGGGCTCGCCGTGCGCGAGGTGACGCGCACGCACGACGCCGTCGACATCAACACCGGCGCTGCCACCTCGGATCTCTCCGGAAAAGCCTGTTCGCCGCACGGCGTGCACTGGAGCTTCGACACCTACGGCCTTGCGGCGACGACCGGCCGGGCGTTGGTGAAGCAGGGTGGGGATACCTGGTTTTTCATTACCGCCGACTACGCATTCGGGCATGCCCTCGAACGCGACACCACGGCCTTCGTCGAGGCCGGCGGCGGCAAGGTGGTGGGGGCCGTACGCCATCCGCTCAATACCGCCGACTTCTCGTCCTTTCTGCTGCAGGCGCAAGCCTCGAAGGCGAAGATCGTTGCTCTCTCGAACGCCGGCGGCGACACCATCAACGCGATCAAACAGGCCGCGGAATTCGGCCTGGGCCGCAGCGGCGACCAGCGCCTGGCGGCGCTCCTGCTGCAGTTTCCCGACACCCACGCGCTTGGCCTCGAAGCGGCGCAGGGCCTGACCGCGACCGAGACTTTCTTCTGGGACCTCGACGACGCGACCCGCGCCTGGACCAAACGATTCCTCGCCCGCAACAACGGCAAGCCGCCAAGCATGATCCATGCCGGGACCTACGGCGCGACGTTGCATTACCTCAAGGCGGTGGCGGCAGCCGGCACGACCGACGCCACCAAGGTCGTTGCCAAGATGAAGGAACTGCCGATCGATGACTTCTATACCAAGGGCACGGTGCGCGAGGACGGGCGTGTGATGCGGCCCTATTATCTGCTGCAGGTGAAGAAGCCCTCGGAATCCAGATATCCCTTCGATTATTACAAACTGCTCGCCACGGTGCCGGCCGAGGAAGCGGCGCGCCCCCTGAGCGAGAGCGCGTGCCCGATGGTGAAACACGGCTGAGAGGGGTCGCGGCCAGGCGTCCGCGCGCGGTCGGACGTCATTCTCACCGATTGTTGTCCGACGTCGACGGGGCCGGGCCGATGAAGCTTCGGCTCGCCCCGAGGCGGCCGGCGGCCGTCGCGCGCCACGCCGTCTTCATAGACAATACCAAGCCACCGGCCATCGCGCATCTGACGGCGCGCGGGGTAGGGCGGTGCGATGCGTATCGCGCACTCGCGGGCGAGGGAAGAGGCGAAATACGCTTCGCTATTCCGCCCTATGCGCTTGAGAGACGTGGTGGTCGAGCGGCATTGCGTTCCCAATTTGCAGGCTAGCCTTTTGGGGTCTCTTACTCCGCCGCTTCGCTCGCGCCGCTCTTCCTCGGCTTTGCCGCCTTCGTCAGCACCGGCGCCAGAAACTTGCCCGTATAGCTGCGCGGCGCTTTTACGATATCCTCCGGCGGGCCCCAGGCGACGATTTCGCCGCCGCCGTCGCCGCCTTCGGGGCCGAGGTCGATCACCCAGTCCGCGGTCTTGATGACCTCCAGATTATGCTCGATCACCACCACGGTATTGCCCTGCGACACCAGCTCGTGCAGCACCTCCAGCAGCTTCTTGACGTCGTGGAAATGCAGCCCCGTCGTGGGCTCGTCCAGGATGTAGAGGGTGCGGCCGGTGGCGCGCTTGCTCAGTTCCTTGGCGAGCTTGACGCGCTGGGCCTCGCCGCCGGACAGGGTCGTAGCCTGCTGGCCGACGTGAATGTAGTCCAGGCCGACGCGATGCAGCGTCTTGAAGGTCTCGCGCACCCGCGGCACCGCCTTGAAGAACTCGGCGGCTTCCTCGACCGTCATGTCCAGCACGTCGGCGATCGACTTGCCTTTAAAGAGCACTTCCAGGGTTTCGCGGTTGTAGCGCTTGCCCTTGCAGACGTCGCAGGTGACGTAGACATCGGGCAGAAAGTGCATCTCGATCTTGATGACGCCGTCGCCCTGGCAGGCCTCGCAGCGGCCGCCCTTGACGTTGAAGGAAAACCGCCCCGGCTCGTAGCCGCGCGCCTTGGCTTCCGGCAGGCCGGCGAACCATTCGCGGATCGGCGTAAACGCACCGGTATAGGTCGCCGGGTTCGAGCGCGGGGTGCGGCCGATCGGCGACTGGTCGATGTCGATGATCTTGTCGATATGCTCGAGGCCCTCGATGCGGTCGTGCGGCGCGGCACCCTCGCTGGCGTTGTTGAGCTTGCGCGCGATCGCCTTGTAGAGCGTGTCGATCAGCAGCGTCGACTTGCCGCCGCCGGAGACGCCGGTGACGCAGGTGAACAGCCCCAGCGGAATTTCCGCCGAGACGTTTTTCAGATTGTTGCCGCGGGCGTTGATCACCTTGATGGTGCGGCGATGGTTCGGCGGCTTGCGCTCGGGAATATCGACCGACAATTCGCCGGTGAGATATTTGCCGGTCAGCGAATTCGGATTGTTCATGATGTCGGCCGGCGTGCCTTGCGCGACGATATGGCCGCCATGCATGCCGGCGCCGGGGCCGATGTCGAGGACATGGTCGGCGAGGCGAATGGCGTCCTCGTCATGCTCGACCACGATCACGGTGTTGCCGAGGTCGCGCAGCCGCTTCAGGGTTTCCAATAGCCGCGCATTGTCGCGCTGGTGCAGGCCGATCGACGGCTCGTCCAGCACATAGAGCACGCCGGTCAGGCCAGAACCGATCTGCGAGGCGAGGCGGATGCGCTGGCTTTCGCCGCCGGAGAGGGTGCCCGATGCGCGCGCCAGGGTCAGATAGTTCAGGCCGACATCGAGCAGGAACGACAGCCGCTCACGGATCTCCTTCAGCACCCGCGCGGCGATCTCGTTCTGCTGGGCGTTGAGCCCCTTCGGCACGGTCTCGAACCATTCGCCGGCGCGGCGCACCGACAGTTCCGAAATCTCGCCGATATGCTTGCCGCCGATCTTGACGCACAGCGCCTCCGGCTTGAGGCGATAGCCGTGGCAGGCTTCGCAGGGCACGTCGGAGAAATATTTGCCGAGTTCCTCGCGCGCCCATTCGCTGTCGGTCTCGCGATAGCGGCGGTTGAGATTGGTGATGACGCCTTCGAACGGCTTTTTGGTATCGTAGGAGCGCACGCCGTCCTCGTAGGAGAACTTGATCTCGTCCTCGCCGGAGCCGTGCAGGATGGCGGCTTGCGTCTTCTTCGGCAGGTCCTTCCATTTGGTGTCGAGGGTGAACTTGTAGAACTTGCCGAGCGCGGTCAGCGTCTGGATGTAATAGGGCGAGGACGATTTCGCCCATGGCGCGATCGCGCCCTTGCGCAAGGTCATTTCCTTGTCGGGGATGACGAGGTCCTCGTCGATGTGCTGCTCGACGCCGAGGCCGCCGCAGGCCGGGCAGGCGCCGTAGGGATTGTTGAAGGAAAACAGCCGGGGCTCGATTTCCGGAATGGTGAAGCCGGAGACCGGGCAGGCGAATTTCTCCGAGAACAGAATCCGTTCCGGCCCGCTCTTGTCGTGGATTTTTGCGGTTTTCTTGTCGGACTTCTTGTCGTCGGTGGTGGCCGCCGGCGCGTCGGCATATTCGATCACGGCCAGCCCCTCGGCGAGCTTCAGCGCGGTCTCGAAACTTTCCGCCAGCCGCTGGCCGATGTCGGATCGAACCACGATGCGGTCCACCACCACATCGATGTCGTGCGGGAATTTCTTGTCGAGCGTGGGGGCTTCCGCCAGCTCGTAAAACGTGCCGTCGATCTTGACCCGCTGAAATCCCTTCTTGAGATATTCGGCGAGTTCCTTGCGGTACTCGCCCTTGCGTCCGCGCACCACCGGCGCCAGCAGATAGAGCCGCGTGCCTTCCGGCAGCGCCAGCACGCGATCCACCATCTGCGAGACGATCTGGCTCTCGATCGGAAGACCCGTGGCCGGCGAATAGGGCACGCCGACCCGCGCCCACAACAGCCGCATGTAGTCGTAGATTTCAGTCACGGTGCCGACGGTCGAGCGCGGATTCCGCGAGGTGGTCTTCTGCTCGATGGAAATCGCCGGCGACAGCCCGTCGATCTGGTCGACGTCCGGCTTCTGCATCATCTCCAGGAACTGGCGCGCATAGGCCGACAGCGATTCGACGTAGCGGCGCTGTCCCTCGGCGTAGATGGTATCAAAGGCGAGCGATGATTTTCCCGAGCCCGACAGCCCCGTAAACACCACCAGCCGGTCGCGCGGAATTTCCAGATCGATGTTCTTGAGATTGTGCTCGCGCGCGCCGCGAATGGTGATCGCGCGCGTTCCGGAGCCGGCGGTCTGTTGGCGCTTGGCCCTGATCACTTCATCCATGTCGGCATTCCCAGCACGTTGATCGCGCCACGTTGGGGCGCGCCTCTTCCACAAACAGCGGAAGAAACGACGCCAAGGGCTGAGTTCGGAACATAGGAAGAACGCGCTGACATTTCCAGTGTTCCGTTCAAACCATCAACGGATTGTTGCGATGGCAGCAGCCGGCAACAGCAATGCAAGCACGCAAACGACAGGACGCAAATAAAAAGGCCAGCGCGAGGCCGGCCTTTTTCAAATCCTCAAATCTGGAATTGCGAGATGCTCAGCTCAGGCTGACATCAGTACTTCGAGATCGCCGGACCACCCCAGCGGTAATTGACGCGAACGGAGACGAGATCGGCATCCTGGCGAATGTTGTCGGTTCCGAAGAACGCCCCGGTCGGATCCGTAAATATCGCCGACTTCGTTCCCATGAACAAGTGATCGTACTCGACGCCCGCTGTCCAGTTCGGCGAGAAACCATATTCAAGACCGGCGCCGATCGTGCCGCCCCAGCGGGCTTGATCGCCCGACGAACCGGCTAGACCACCACCCACGGTGTTGAAGACTTTGTAGCTGTCGTTGGTCATCGCCGCGCCGCCCTTGGCGTAGAGCAGGACGTTGTCCCAGGCATAGCCGATCTGACCGGTGAACAGTCCGAATGCGTTGATACTGCTTTGGTTGGTGGAACCCGCGAAGAAGTTGCTGGCGTTCGATCCCTTGAGATCAGCCCAGTTGCCCTGGGCTTCCACGCCGAACACGATCGCGTTGCTCTGCCAGCGATAACCGAGCTGTCCACCGGCGGTGCCGCCGTTCGCATCATGGCAACCTTCCGAAGCCACAAAGGCGCCGCCCGGTGTGGTGAAGTCCCAGCAGTTGTGGCTCGATCCCCAGCCGCCGTTAATACCGATATAGGCGCCGCTCCAATCATACACCGGCGCCATGTACATCGGCGCCCTGGAATAGGCCGGGGCGGGAAAGTCGCCGGCGAACGCAGGAGCGCCCACGCCCATTGCGCTCATCGCCACCGCAAGGAGACCCAACCGACCCAGCGAAATCCTCTTCATCGCATTTCTCTCAGCTGTTCTTCAGCTGCCTTTTTCGTTTTGTCCCGAAGCGACAAGTCCCCAAGCGCTTCTCATCGAGGCCTGACCGCCATGGCGATCAAATTCCTGTCACCAATATACCGGGTTCAGATGGAAATGCCGTCTCTCAAATGCAACACATGCGCGTCGAATGCATTCGGCGGAGGGATCCGGAAGTTAATGATTTGTAAGGCGGTTTCCGAGAGTCCGTGGAACTTTTGCGACCGATTTTTCAACCGCCGCTCTAGCTTCGAGCCGACGGGCCCATCCCAAATAAGGCTGGGGCACGGATTTGGCGGAACAAAACTGGAACATCGCAAGTGAGAATGCTATATGTGGATAACCGGGGATCGCCGGGCTCCCCGGACCGGTGAGCGTATAGGGTCGGTTCAAGGTGGTCCCATGGCATAGGCGCGCGCCGGCAGGCGCGAACGCAAGGGCTTGGGCGCGAAGCAAGTCAGTCGAGTAATTTGCCAGTAATTGGCAGTGAATTTCGAGAGTGGAGAGCAGCGATGGCGGGAAGCGTGAACAAGGTCATTCTGATTGGCAATCTCGGGGCTGATCCGGAAATCAAGCGCACTCAGGATGGGCGGCCGATCGTCAATCTGCGGATCGCAACCTCCGATACCTGGCGCGACAAGGCGACCGGCGAGCGCAAGGAAAAGACCGAATGGCATCGGGTGGTGATCTTCAGCGAAGGCCTGTGCAAGATCGCCGAGCAGTATCTGAAGAAGGGCGCCAAGGTTTACATCGAAGGTCAGTTGCAGACGCGGAAATGGACCGACCAGAGCGGCGTCGAAAAATACTCGACCGAAGTGGTGCTGCAGAACTTCAACTCGGCGCTGACCATGCTCGACGGCCGCAGCGGTGGCGGCGGCGGCAATTTCGGATCCGATGAAGCGGGCGGCGATTTCGGCTCCAGCGGTCCGTCCAGCGCCGCGCCGCGCCGCGCGGTGGCGGCCGGGGCCCGCAACAGCGACATGGACGACGATATCCCATTCTGAGCATCGGCAGGAGAGCCGGAAAGCAACGGCGCAAGTCGACGGCGTAAGTCGACGGCGGATGACGCGGCGAGCCCGTGCCGCGTCATCCGCTCAGCTGGCATTCTCGCGGCCGCGTGATTTTCACGCAGATGACTTGGCTGCCCGAGCCAAGGCTGAAGCTTAACTCTCGAAATGTCACATAATACGTTGTGTTGCTGTATTAATTTGCATTTCAAATCAGACGATCGAGAGACCGCGGGCAGCTGAACTTCAGCTTCCGATTGCCGATCGACCTCAAGGAGCTCGCCGTGAGCCTGGCGCCGTTGCTCAATGCCGTTCCCCAAATCCCCATTCATGCCTTCGCGGCGATGGCTGCGTTCGTGCTCGGCATTGTCCAGTTCGCAAGCCCGAAGGGCACATTGCCCCATCGCACCCTGGGATGGATCTGGGTGGCCCTGATGGCGACCGTGGCGGTGAGTTCGTTCTGGATCCACCAGATCCGGCTGGTCGGACCCTGGAGCCCGATCCATCTGCTGTCGATCTTCACGCTGGTGACGCTCCCGCTGGCCGTGTGGAAGGCGCACCGGCACGACATCGCCGACCACCGCCGCATCATGATCCTGCTGTTCACCGGTGCGCTGGTCATCGCCGGGCTGTTCACGCTGCTGCCGGGACGGATCATGCATGCGGTCGTGTTTGGTCAATGATACCCCCGTTGAGAACGCCGTCCGCGGGCCTGTCCTAGCCGGCGAAGCAAGGCCTTCCGGCGAGCTTCCGATGGCCGGTTCCGATGGCGGGTTTTGGGGCCTTGGCGAACGTCGCCGTCGGCCGCGTAAGTCTCTGGAAAAACGAAGGGAAAAAGCGCTGGCAGTAATCGTTTAGGGGTGGTTTGAAGGGCCCCGATACGCTATATGATTCTAAGCTAAAACTGACCGGATTTCCCCTTTGTCTGAACCTGAAGATACGAAGCCCGGAGAGCCGCGGGGGCCTTCCGATATTCGTCCCGTATCCATCCTCGACGAGATGAAACGCTCCTACCTCGATTACGCCATGAGCGTGATCGTGGCGCGCGCGTTGCCCGATGCGCGCGACGGCCTGAAACCGGTGCACCGGCGCATCCTGTACTCGATGTACGAGCAGGGCCATACGCCGGACAAGAAGTACGTCAAATCCGCGCGCGTCGTCGGTGACGTGATCGGTAAATATCATCCGCACGGCGACCAGTCGATTTACGATGCGATGGTCCGGATGGCGCAGGATTTCTCCATGCGCGTGCCGCTGATCGACGGGCAGGGCAATTTCGGCTCGGTCGACGGCGATCCACCGGCGGCCTATCGATATACCGAAGCACGGCTGACCAAATCGGCGCTCGCGGTGCTCGGCGATATCGACCAAGACACGGTCGATTTCCAGCCGAACTACGACGGTTCCGAGACCGAGCCGACGGTTCTGCCGGCCAAGTTCCCGAACCTGTTGGTCAACGGCGCCGGCGGCATCGCGGTCGGCATGGCGACCAATATTCCGCCGCACAATCTCGGCGAGGTCATCGACGCCTGCGTCGCGCTGATCGACGATCCCGCGCTGACCATCGACGAACTCATCAACATCGTTCCGGGACCGGATTTTCCGACCGGCGGCATCATCCTCGGCCGCCAGGGGATCCGCTCCGCCTATCATCTCGGCCGCGGCTCGATCGTGATGCGCGGCAAGATCGCGATCAAGGCTTACGGCAAGGACCGCGAAGCCATCATCATCTCGGAAATTCCCTACCAGGTGAACAAGGCCACCATGGTCGAGCGGATCAACGAATTGCACCGCGACAAGAAGATCGAGGGCATTGCCGAACTGCGCGATGAATCCGACCGCGACGGCTATCGCGTCGTGATCGAATTGAAGCGCGATGCGATGCCGGAAGTGGTGTTGAACCAACTCTATCGCTTCACGCCGCTGCAATCGAATTTTCCTGCCAATATGCTGGCGCTGGATTCCGGCCGGCCCCAGGTGATGAACCTGAAGGATCTGCTCACGCTGTTCATCGCGTTCCGCGAACAGGTGATCACCCGCCGCACCAAATTCCTGCTCAACAAGGCCCGCGACCGCGCCCATATCCTGGTCGGTCTTGCGATCGCGGTGGCGAATATCGACGAGATCATCCGCGTGATCCGGACCTCGCCCGATCCCAATACCGCGCGCGAAACCCTGATGTCGCGCGATTGGCCGGCCAGGGATGTCGCCGCCATGATCACGCTGATCGACGATCCACGCCACCGGCTCGCGGAGGACGGCACCGCGCGGCTGTCGCTCGAGCAGGCCAAGGCCATCCTCGAATTGCGGCTGGCGCGGCTGACCGCGCTGGGCCGTGAAGAAATTTCCGAAGAACTCGACAAACTGGCGCTCGAGATCGCCGATTACCTCGATATCCTGCGTTCGCGCGCCCGCGTGCAGACGATCATCAAGGAAGAGCTCCTTGCCGTGAAGTCGGAATTCGCGACGCCACGAAGGACGGTCATCGTCGAGCATGAAGATGAAGTCGAAGACGAGGACCTGATCCAGCGCGAGGACATGGTGGTGACGGTCTCGCATGCCGGCTACGTCAAGCGCGTGCCGCTGTCGACCTATCGGGCGCAGCGCCGCGGCGGCAAGGGCCGCTCGGGCATGCAGACCCGCGACGAGGATTTCGTCAGCCGCCTGTTCGTGGCCTCGACGCACACGCCGGTGCTGTTCTTCTCGTCGCGCGGCCAGGTCTACAAGGAAAAGGTCTGGCGGCTGCCGGTGGCGCCGCCGAACGGCCGCGGCAAGGCCTTGATCAACATCCTGCCGCTGGAGCAGGGCGAGCGCATCACCACCATCATGCCGCTGCCGGAGGACGAATCCTCATGGGGCAATCTCGACGTGATGTTTGCCACCACCGGCGGCAATGTCCGCCGCAACAAGCTGTCTGACTTCGTGGATGTCCGGCGTTCCGGCATTATCGCGATGAAGCTTGACGCCGACGAAGCGATTGTCGACGTGCAGATCTGCACCGAGCGCGACGACGTGCTGCTGACCGCCGCCGGCGGCCAGTGCATCCGGTTCCCCGTCGCCGATGTGCGGGTGTTTACGGGGCGCACCTCGATGGGCGTGCGCGGCATCGCGCTGGCCGAAAACGACAAGCTGATCTCGCTGACCATCCTGCGCCACATGGACGCGGATGCCGAAGAGCGCGCCGCCTATCTGCGCCGTGCCAATGCGGTGCGGCGCGGCGGCGTTGAGGAGGAGACCGGCACGGACAATGAGGACGCCTCCGGCGCCATCGAGCTTGGCGAGGAGCGCTATGTCGCGATGTCCGCCAGCGAGCAGTTCGTGCTGACCATCAGCGAAAACGGCTACGGCAAGCGTTCGTCGTCGTTCGAGTACCGGACCACCGGCCGCGGCGGCAAGGGCATCGTCGCGATGTCGGTGAACGACCGCAACGGCAAGCTGGTGGCGTCATTCCCGGTCGAGGATTCCGACCAGATCATGCTGGTGACCGACAAGGGTCAGTTGATCCGCTGCCCGGTCGAGGGCATCCGGATCGCCGGCCGCTCGACCCAGGGCGTGATCGTGTTCGACACCGCCGAAGACGAGCATGTGGTGTCCGTCGAGCACATCGGCGAGGACGCCGAGAACGGGCAATGGCGGCAATGGCGAGTAGCGAACGGAGTTTCGAAATTCGTTCAGCCGCCGCGTCGATCTGCCGGACGTCGGGCCGTCGATAGGCTAGACTGGGGCTCGTTTCCGAAACGGGCCCCCGCCGACCGTTCTTGAGCGATAGCAAGTTCCACGGCGCCGTCATCGCTTCCTCCCGGCTTCATGCATCATGAAGTTCCTCCTTGTTATTGCGATGCTATGGGCCTCTCCGGGGGCGCTGGCCTGCGACCTGTCGTTGGTGGCGCCGGCGAGGTCGGTTCTCAAAGAGCCCGTTCAGGCGAAAGCCTCGCTTGCGGACGATACGCTGACCGTAGGCTATGCGGTGACGGCGCCGCTGAACGCCGCAAAGGTTCTCGGCCGCAAACAGCACCCCTACATGTTCGACGTCGTGGAATTGTTCGTGACGTTTTCGGAAACCGGATTTCCGTATTTTGAATTTGAAGTATCGCCGTTCAACCAGACCTTCCAGGTGAAGATCATCAGTCGCACCCGGCACCAGGAGGGTGTCGATTTGGGCCTGGTGTCTTCAGCAACGATTTTGCCGCACGGTTGGATCGCAAAATTGCAGATTCCCTTGAAACCTCTGGGTTGGGATGGCGATGTCAGGAAAATCCGGGGGAATTTCTATTCGATTTTGGAACGAGCTCCTCGCAGCTATTGGAGTTCATTTCTCCCCAAGGCCAAAAAGCCCGACTTTCATCAGCCACAGTTTTTTCAACCGTTGCTTCAATGTGGGTAGTTCGGAGGGGGACGATATGAAGAGGCGTGATTTTTTGAAAGCCTCGGGCGGTTTGTCGGCGCAAATCATTGTCGGGGGTTCGCTGCTTTCTGTTCGACAGGCCGAAGCCGATACCGGTTTGCCGATCGCCGCGTTGAAGGCGGCGCTCGATCCCAAAAAAGATATGGTCTTGATTCCGGTTACCAAAACCTCCCGTCAATATGACATTTCCTTCAGCAAGCGAACCCAGCTCACGCCGCGGGCGCGGGTCGTGGCGGCAAGTGCTGCGGCGGTCAGCAGCACGATCCTTTGGGCCGTCAACAACGGAGTTGGTTTTGCCATCCGCTCGGGCGGTCACTCCTATGAGGGGTTTTCGCAAAGTCCCGATCTTGTCATCGATGTTCGCGGAATGAAGGGGATCAAGCTCTCGGGCGACAAGAAGTCGGTGGCGATCGGCTCCGGTTCATCTCTGGGATCGGTTTATGACGCGCTGGCATCAAGCCATCTGGCGATTCCAGCCGGCAGCTGTTTCCCCGTAGGGGTCGCGGGTCACTCGCTAGGCGGCGGCTTCGGATTGCTCGGGCGCCCCTTTGGGCTCGCATGCGACGGCATCCTGTCGATGGAGCTGGTCGATGCGTCGGGAAAGATCCTGACCGCGAGCGAACAGGAAAATCCGGACCTGTTTTGGGCGCTGCGCGGCGGTGGCAACGGAAATTTCGGCGTCGTCACCAATTTCAATTTTCGAACGAGCTCGGTCAACATGGTTGCCAAATTTGCGATCACGTGGACCAAGCCGGTCACGCAAGCGGTCAAGATCGTGCAGGCATGGCAGCAATGGCTCGAAAATCTGCCGTCGTCGATCACCGGCACGCTTCATTTGACGAAAGCGAAGCCGGGATTGATCCAGGTGCATATGGCCGGGCTGTCGGTGCAGTCCGAGAGCAGTTTGAAAGTCGAACTGAAGCGTCTGCAAAGCCTGGCCGGTGCGGCAAGCGTACTCAGCACAAAAACCATGACATTTCACCAGGCGGCCACGATCTTCGACGGCGGCGAGCCGAACCCGGATTCTGTCTTGATGAAGGCAAAGTCCGATTATGTCACCGAACCCATGACCGAGCAGGGGATTTTGACGCTGCTTGACGGCCTGGTGAAAGCATCGGGAGAGATTGCCGTGCTGTGCGACACCTATGGCGGAGCGATCAACAAGGTTGCTGCCGACGCGACCGCCTTCGTGCACCGCGGAAATACAAGATATTCGATGCAATATTACATGCAGTGGGACAGTGCGGGCGCCTCCGATGCAAACATCGCGATGATGCGGACCTTGTATACGTCGATGCGGCCGTTTGTTTCGGGCGGATGCTATGTGAATTATTGCGATCTCGATCTCGGCGCCGGTTATGCCAAAGCCTACTGGGGCGACAACCTTCCGAGACTGATGAAGATCAAGGCCGAGGTTGATCCGAAAAACATATTCAAGCACGCCCAGAGCGTGCCGTTGAGTTGAGGCGCTTTCGCAAAAAGGGTCAAAACAAAAGGCTGGGATAATGGTCCAGCCCTTACTCGATATGGGGCGTGGACTCATAAGCGCGTCCGAGATTGCCCACTAACCAGACCCGACGCGAATATGCCAAAATCAACTCGATTGACTTCGAGCGGACATTTTGGCTTGAACACCCCCCATCGCATTGGCATCCTCAGGTGCGATTTGCTAGGGGCAGCCCTAATGGCAGACGAGCAGTTCGATACTGATGCTTGGCTTTCTCGCATAGGATACGTTGGCTCGCGCAAGCCGACGCTGGAAAATCTGGGGGCGGTGGTGACTGCGCACGCGATGGCTATCGCTCACGAGAGTATCGACGTTCTTCTTGATAGGCCGCCCTCCCTCGATCCCGTTTCCCTGCAATCAAAGATGATTGCTGGTGGACGAGGTGGTTACTGCTTCGAACAGAATATGCTGTTTCGCGCCGGCGTGCGTTCACTCGGATACAAGGTGACGAGCCTGCAGGCTCGCGTGGTGCGCGGGTTGGCGGTCGACGCACCTCGACCCATGCTGCACATGGTTTTGCGGGTGGACCTGCCTGAGGGGCCGTTCCTCGCGGATGTGGGGTTTGGAAATCTGGCACCTACCACCGCGCTAAGGCTGTTCGTGGATGAAGAACGGGAGACCCCCCATGAGATCATGCGGTTTGTAAGAATGGGGGATGAGTTGGTGCTGCAGTCCAAGCTCGGGAATAGATGGGAGCATATCTACAGGGTGGTGTTCCTGCCACGTGTCGATATCGAGTACGAGATTTGCAACTGGTTTACTGCCAGTCATCCACAGAGCCCATACCTCAACAACTTGATTGCGGCACGTCCCGGTCCAAACAGAACTCGACTGACCCTATTCAATTCGCGATTTAACGTTCGATATCCATCAGGTGAGGTGGATCGTCGCACAATAAAGGGCATCGACGCGTTTCGCGATGTGCTGACAACAGATTTCGGTCTCCGTCTCTCCGAACTCGAATTGGAAACGGCTATCGCTCATATGGAACAACGAGGCGCGCGCTGGCGCTCCTCATCCGTTCTTCGCATAGCGGGCCGCTACGGCTCCGCGCCGACTGCCTGCTTTTGACACGTCTTGTAATGCGTGGGGCAAGCTGGCATTGCCCGGCCGACCGGCTAGGCTGATCCACGCTTCTGTTCTTCGGAGGTCGCGATGAGGTGTCTGCGAATTTACGCCACACCAGATGGGGAGTCTCATTTCGGCGATGCCG
This sequence comes from uncultured Pseudomonadota bacterium, assembly GCA_963813165.1. GTDB lineage: Bacteria > Pseudomonadota > Alphaproteobacteria > Rhizobiales > Xanthobacteraceae > Bradyrhizobium. The sequence goes on from CAWEYJ010000015.1 coordinate 484,692, forward strand.
ATATTCCCACGACGACGATGCCGCTTTTCCCCAATGAAGCCCCATTCTTGCTCTCGGGCCATTATCCTGCGTCACGTATCCGTTTCGTGCATGTCCCGGCCGGTGTTCGCGAAGCGGGTTGGCATACACCACCGGGGCGAGTGCTTGCAGTATGGCTTGACGGCATCGTGGAATTTGAGACGAGCGACGGAGATGTGCGCCGTGCTTCCGCCGGAAGCTCAGTGGTGGTGGAGGACACGCATGGAAAGGGGCACATTTCACGACATCCCGTGGAGGGGCAGAGTTTAATCTTGATTACGCTGCCACATGGCCTCGACAGCCCCGAGTTCAGGTGATTTCGCCCTTTGGCACCTTGAGACACTCCGACGGGTGCCGCCGATGCCTGTTCACAAGGGAAAACCGGGAGTAAGGGGCGCGGTCAAAGTGGCGCTTATGACCGCAAGCAGACCTTGCCTCAACGGAAGGGATCAGGGAGCAACTACCCATCCCCCTGGTTACGTGCCGGTCGATTTATTTCGATTGGGAGGACTTCGGATCTTCGACCAGCGTGTAATGGAAATCGCAGTGGCTGGCCCCCTGCATGATCGTTTGCGTTCGCTTCAGGCGCATACGCTGGTCGTAGCCTTCGCAGAATGTGGCGTCGCGTTGACACGAGAGCAGGTGCCCAATCTCGGCGAGCCCCATATCACGGTACATCTCGGCATAGCGGCAGCGAGTGACGTTGAAAACATAGCTCGTCTCGGTCTGTTTCTTGACCTCCATTTCCATCGCACCCCCGAGCTTCCAAAGTGCCTGACGATCGACGAAGGTTTGAATCGATGTCTTGCCGCCGACTTTGGCAGCGAATTCCCTGGCTTGCTCAATCGATGATGCGCGTACGGCTTCCGCAATTGTCTTCTGCGCGACTTCCATGCCATGGCTCTTTTTGAGCGTGTCGTAGACGTGCTTGAGGATCGTCGCCTCAATGCGTCTCTGCTCGAACATTGGAATTGGAGAGCGCGCTGTATCGGTCATGGGATTTCTCTCTTTCCTGGTACAGTCTGGCCACCCTATCGGTCCCCTGAGCCAACCAGAACCTCCATTTCGACGACGAATGGCTTGTGGCTGCCGCCATCGGGGAACGAAAGCCGCATTGTCTCTCGTACGGCCCTTCGGGTCTCGAGCGGCAGCTTACCATACTCTTGGCCCGACAATCCCGCCCCAGCTTCGGTGCCAGCGAAATAGTCGTCGAAAGATGCAAACGTAAAGGATTTCGTCTCGGTGCGAACCGAGACGCCCTGAAACCCTGCGTCAATGAACAATTTGCTTAGCCGCTCGGGGGTCCGGATTGAGGCGTAGCGGTTAAGCTGTTCAGCGCGCTCGGGTACATATCTGGCGATGACGGTACATATGCGCGTGAAGAGCGAGCGTTCGGGGAGCGAGTTTACGATGACCGCCGCGCGTCCCTCGCGCTTCAACACGCGCCGGAACTCCGTAAGGCCACGAGGTGGATCATCGAAGAACGCGAGGCCGAGTTGACAAATCAGGCGATCGAAACGAGCGTCGGGATAGGGCAGTTTGTGTCCGTCGAACTGCTCGAATGTGATACCAACGTTGTTCTCGTTTCGCCTCGCGGCATCAAGCATTGTCGAAGAGATATCACCGGCTACTACCTCGCCGGTATGACCGACTGAGTCCTTCGCCGCTCTGGCAGCGGCACCTGTTCCTGTCGCGACATCAAGAATGCGTTGGCCTTCCGCAATCTGGGCAGCGTGGAGCAATGCCGGAATGAAAGCCTCGGTTATGCGAGCGAACATTTGATCGTAGCCGGTTGCGCCGCCGACATAGAGCGTTTCGGTCATGAAAACCCCCGATCATGGCGGGCATCGCGCCCCAATCGAACTAAAATTGGTCCGCTACGGTAGTCAAAAAAACCGTGAGCAGTCGAGTGGAAACAGGAGAGCCCCATGTCTCCTCCTGGCGCATAGCGTTAGTTATGGCGGTGCGGCGACATATCTGGAGTTGGATGTAAACCGGAAGTGACCGGCGGAAAGTTGATGTGACGCGATCGACCCGAACCGGATCTAAGCGTTGCAGCATTTGGCTTAGGCGTTTGGCCGAAAATGACCGAACATTGACCTTTGGGACACTGGTCGATGGGGTTAGACTGTCACATGTCCAAGCCCCAGCGCATCCTCATGCTTGCATTCCCAGACTGCCAGATGTTGGACGTCACTGGGCCCTTGCAGATGTTTGCCGGCGTCAATGATGAACTAGGCCGGCCGGCCTACGAACTCGTGATCGCAGCTCCGAAGCGTGGTCCCTTCAAGACATCCTCCGGCGTTAGCCTTGTGGCGAATTTGGCGATTGCTGACCTCAGCACAGCAAAGTGCAGAACCTCGGACACGTTGATCGCAGTTGGCGGCGACCCTGGTCTTGGCCGCGCGCTCGAAAGCGACGAGATTGTTGCCCTGATCAAGGCGGCGAACCGGCGAGGGTGCCGTATCGTGTCCGTTTGTACGGGTGCATTCTTCCTCGCAGCGGCGGGTTTGCTTGATGGGCGCCGAGCGGCAACTCATTGGCGGTATGTCGAGAGTCTTCGTCGATTTCGACCGCAGGTCGGTGTTGATCCTGAAGCAATATACCTTCGTGACGGCAATGTCTGGACATCGGCAGGCGTCACGGCCGGCATCGATCTAGCGCTCGCGCTGATCGAGGCAGATTTTGGTCGTTCGATCGCTTTAGCGGTTGCACGCCGCCACGTTGTTTTCCGTATTCGACCGGGCGGGCAAGGGCAGTTTTCACCTGAACTCGCCGCACAAGGTGTTCGTGACCGGCGCCTTTCCAAATTGGCCGAAAGGATCGCCGAAGAACCGCAGGAGAACTGGCGCACTGACACACTGGCGGCTAAGGCCGGCGTCTCGCTGCGCTCTCTCAGCCGCCTCTTTCGCAGGGAGCTTAATGCCAGCCCATCCGAGTTCGTGGAACGCGTCCGCATCGATCAAGCCAGACGCGCCCTGCTCGAGACAGAGGCACAGATCGAAAGTGTCGCGATCCGGTGCGGATTTGGATCTCTTCGCCGTATGGATCGCGCGTTCTTAAGAACGATTTCTGCAACGCCCACAGAATTCCGTGCCCGGTTCAAGCCACCGCGAGCGATCGCATGACAACGTTCAACATTGACATCATGATCTTCCCCAGTCTCTCACACGGCCCGACTTCACCGGTGCACCTCACACTTGCCTTGTGCGACGCTCTGGATGAAGCGGTTATGGGCTCGGCAAGAGATTGTCCGCGACAAATTGGATTGGATAGTGCTGCAACACTTCAAAAAGGAGCAAGAAGCCATGGAAACGATCGATCGTCGGACCATGTTCGCCGCTGGCCTTGCGGCGGCGTCGCTTATATCGAGCACCAGTGCTTCAGCGCAGCAGGCTTCCGGAGGCTCTGCGGAAGCGAGACTGCGTGAATTGGAGATCGAGCTACCGAAGGCCATGGCACCCGTCGCAAACTACGTGCCAGCGGCGCGATTGGGGGATGTGATCTTTCTGGCAGGAGCACCGCCGATCAAGCCGGATGGCAAGTTCGCAACCGGGAAGGTCGGAATTGACGTCACCCTTGAAGAAGCCTACCAGCACGCTAGGCTCGCCGGCGTGGGTCTCCTCGCGGTGATGCGGCAAGAACTCGGGAGCCTCGACAAGGTCGTTCGCGTCGGGCGCGTGTTCGGGATGGTCAATGCCGCACCGAGCTTTACCGATCACCCGAAGGTCATCAACGGCTGTTCGGACCTTTTTGTCCAGGTTTTCGGCGACCGTGGACGGCACGCGCGCTGTGCCGTCGGAATGGCTTCGTTGCCCTTCAATATCAGCGTCGAAATTGAAGCGGTTATCGAAGTCGCGTAGATGGGTATGACGCTGCTCTTATGAGCCCGGAATGTCGAGTTCGGATCAACGGAACGAGTCAGTCGCGCCGAACTGGGCGGTCGTTGTTGGTCCGTTCCTGGCGGCACTTTTCGGACATGGCGCGATGTCCGATTTGAGTCCGGAATGCGGACCGAACCGGACATCCTTCGATCGTTCTGAATTTGGGGGTTCACGTCCCAGTGAGGTCTCGCGGCCGACGTAATAAGTGATATCGGTCAGGTCGATACCCGGTAGCTTGCCCTGCTCGCAGGCTAGCTTGCGGCCGCTCGGCTGGAAGCCAGCCAGTTCGCAATCAGGCGCCAGTCTGCGACGTTAGCCCGCAAATTACGACAGCTGCGGCCCGCCTGCGGAAGCCGTATGCGCTATGGCGTGCGGTCAGCCGTGACCAGCCGGGCTTCCCGGATCAGCATCTTGGAACCGGCGGCGCGCAGGCAGGAGGCTTCGAAATTGGGCCATGCCTGCTGCGAGCAGTTGCGGCCGACCTGGTGAATATCGAGCCGGTCACCCTTGGCCAGCGGCGCCGGCACGCTGGCTTCGACCTGCGGGGCAAATCCGGGAAGAATGGTGAGCGCGGCAGCAACAAACGCAGCAATGGCGATGGCTGAAAGAGCTTTGATCATGACGGTCCCCTGTCATTGGGCCTTTGCGGCCCCTCATTTGGTGGGTCGATTGGTACCCAGCGCCCGTTTCCGGATGTCTTCGCCAACGGTGGAAAACGGTTTCGTCCCGCCGGAGATTTGTGTCGTCCCGGTCGGAGCACGAAACATTGTCGGCTCGTAGAGGAGACGCGGGGACCCCTCCGATGGTTCAGGCATTTTGGAAATAAAAGAACCCGCCGGGGCAGGGAACCGGCCCGGCTTGCGGGGCTGCCCGCGGCGCGCTAGAGGGGGTCATGTCCCGTGTCGCGCTTTATCCCGGCTCCTTCGACCCCGTCACCAACGGCCATCTGGACGTGGTCAGGCAGGCCGTCCGGCTCTGTGATCGGCTGATTGTCGCCATCGGAGTCAACTCCAGCAAAACGCCGCTGTTTTCGACCGAGGAGCGCCTGGAGATGGTTCGGGCGCTGTTTGCGCCGGTGGCCGCAGCAGCCAATTGCGTCTTCGACTGCACGACCTACGACAAACTCACCGTTACCGCAGCGCAAAAACATGGCGCAACGATCATGATTCGCGGCCTGCGCGACGGCACCGACCTTGATTTCGAGATGCAGATCGCCGGCATGAACGAAACCATGGCGCCGGACGTGCATACGGTTTTCGTTCCAGCCTCGGTGGCCGTCCGCCCGATCACCGCCACACTGGTCCGCCAAATCGCGTCCATGGGCGGCGACGTCTCGGCGTTCGTGCCGCCGTCGGTCGCGGCCAGCCTCAAAGCCAAATTCGCCGGCTAGCGCCTATTCCGCAAAAATGGGAACCGGTTTTGCGACAGGAACAGGTGCTGCTCTCGATGATCTTCCTCATCTCTGATCCGGAGTTTTCATGATTAGAATCCTAGCTCTCGTCGCAGCCCTGATCTGTGCGGCCCCTGCGATCGCCCAGCCCCTGCCGGCCAATCTCGACAAGCAGAACGCGATTGTCATCGACACCACCCAGGGCCGCATCGTCGTCAAGCTGCGAACCGACCTTGCGCCGAAGCACGCCGAGCGGATCAAGCAGCTGGCGCGCGAAGGTTTTTACAACAACGTGCCGTTCCACCGCGTGATGGACGGATTCATGGCGCAGACCGGCGATGGTCAGAACTTCAACGGCACCGGCGGTTCGAAATACCCCAACCTGAAGCAGGAGTTTTCCAGCGTGCCGTTCAAGCGCGGCATCGTCGGCATGGCGCGGCGCGGCGACAGCGTCGATTCCGCCAACTCCCAGTTCTTCTTCATGTTCGGCGATGCGCCCAGCCTGAATGGCCAATACACCGTGGTCGGCGAAGTGGTATCGGGCATGGACGTCATCGATAAACTGAAGAAGGCGCCCCCCGGATCGCGCGGCGGCGAGGTGACCGATCCCGACAAGATGGTGAAGGTTCAGGTCGCATCCGACATCAAGTGAGCCATGAAAGCTGAGCTATGGCAGCGCTGCGCAACAGGCTCGTCTGTTTCGCCGCTTCGCTGCTGTTGCCGGCATGGATCGCGTCGGCGCAGGCCGAGCCGGCGCGGGTCGACACCATCAAGGACGTTGTCGCAAGACTGCGCACCTGCTGGAAGCCGCCGCCGGCCTCGCGCGCCAGTCCCGGGATCGACATCACGGTGATTGTGAGTTTCAATCGGGACGGCGGTATTCTTGGGCACCCAAGGATTACCTATGAATCGGAACAGGCCACCGATAATGACCGGCTGAACTATCGCATCGCCGTCATGGAGGCGTTGCAACGCTGCACGCCGATGCCATTTACCGAAGGAATGGCCGGCGCGGTTGCCGGTCGCCCTTTCGCTGTCCAATTTCGCAACCGGAAAATTCCACCACAACCTGCAGAGAAGAGAGCATGGCTGACCAAGAAAACACTTTGGAAAATACTTTGATCCTCGAAACCACCCAGGGACCGGTCACGATCGAAATGCGCCCCGACCTTGCGCCCGGCCATGTCGCGCGGATCAAGGAACTGGTGCGCGAAGGCTTTTACGACGGCATCGTGTTCCACCGCGTGATCGAGGGCTTCATGGCGCAAACCGGATGTCCGCACGGCACCGGCACCGGCGGTTCCGGCAAGAAGCTCAAGGCCGAATTCAACAAGGAACCGCATGTCCGCGGCACCGCGTCGATGGCGCGCGCGGCAAGCCCGGATTCCGGCGACAGCCAGTTTTTCATCTGCTTCGACGATGCATCGTTCCTCGACAACCAGTACACGGTCTGGGGCAAGGTGACCTCCGGGATGGAGAACGTCGACAAGATCAAGCGCGGCGAGCCGGTGAAGAATCCGGACAAGATCGTCAAGGCGCACATGGCGGCCGACACGGCCTGAGCCTCGACCGTTGAATTTCTTCACCTCTCCCCGTCGGGGAGAGGTCGCGAGCGTAGCGAGCGGGTGAGGGGCGTCTGTTCTCACGTGATCCGTACGCCCTCACCCGGAGCCCTCGCTGTGCTCAGTCTCCGACCTCTCCCCACAGGAGAGGTAAGCGGCAACGTCCCACAGGCGGCTCATGGGCCCCGAAACGCCAGATGCGCACCGATCTCTTCGACTTCGAACTTCCGGCCGCCAGCATCGCGTTGCGACCGGCGAGCCCGCGCGATTCCGCGCGGCTGCTGGTCGTGCAGCCCGACGCTGTCCTGCGCGACCGCACGGTTTCCGAGTTGCCGCTGTGGCTGGAGCCCGGCGATCAGTTGGTGGTGAACGACACCAAGGTCATCGCCGCGCAGCTCAAAGGCCGCCGCATCGGCCGGGATACCGAACCGAGGATCGAGGCGACGCTGATCAAGCGCCTCGACGGTTCGCGCTGGCAGGCGCTGGTTCGCCCGGCAAAGAAGCTGTCGCAGGGCGATACGGTGCGCTTCGGTAACGAGGGCAGGGTCTGTCTCCTTGGCCATCTCGATGCGCAGGTCGAACACAAGGGCGACGACGGCGAGATCACGCTTTCGTTCTCATTTCATGGGCCGGCGCTCGATCAGGCCATCGCCGATCTCGGCGCGCCGCCGCTGCCGCCCTACATTGCCTCCAGGCGTGCCGCCGACGAGCGCGATGCCGCCGACTACCAGACCATGTTTGCGGCCAACGAGGGCGCGGTCGCCGCCCCGACCGCGGGATTGCATTTTACGCCCAAGCTGGAAGCCGCGTTGCGCGGGCGCGGGATCGGGATTCACCGGGTCACGCTGCATGTCGGGGCAGGGACCTTCCTGCCGGTCAAGACCGATGACACCGCCGGGCATAAGATGCACGCCGAATGGGGCGTGATCTCCCGCGACTGCGCCGACGCGCTGAACCAGGCCAGGGCCGAGGGCGGCCGCGTCGTCGCCGTCGGCACCACCTCGCTGCGGCTACTGGAAAGCGCCACCGCGGACGACGGCACCATCGAGCCGTTCGCGGGCGAGACCGCGATTTTCATCACGCCCGGTTATCGTTTTCGGGCGGTCGATATTCTCCTGACCAATTTTCATCTGCCGCGGTCGACGCTGTTCATGCTGGTATCGGCCTTCAGCGGTCTCGACACCATGAAGCACGCCTACGCCCATGCAATCGCCAGCGGCTACCGGTTCTATTCCTATGGCGACGCCTGCCTGCTGTTTCGTGATAAGTCCAACCGATGATCGCAGCCAATCATTTCAAACTGCTCGGGCGTGACGGCGAGGCGCGCACCGGGCGGCTGACGACGCCGCATGGCGTGGTGCGAACGCCCGCCTTCATGCCGGTCGGCACCGCGGGCGCGATGAAGGGCATGCATTGGCGGGAGGTGCGCGAGGCCGGCTCCGATATCGTGCTCGGCAACACCTACCATTTGATGCTGCGGCCGGGTGCCGAGCGCGTCGCCGCCCTCGGCGGTCTGCAGCACTTTACCGGCTGGCGTGGCCCGATGCTGACCAACTCCGGGGGCTTCCAGGTGATGTCTCTGGCAGAGCTGCGCAAGGTGAGCGAAAGCGCCGTGACCTTTCGCTCGCACATCGACGGCGCCAAGGTCGAATTGTCGCCGGAGCGTTCGATCGAAGTGCAGCGGCTGCTCGGTTCCGACATTGCCATGCAGATGGATGAATGCGTGCGGCTGCCGGCGGAGCGCGGCGACATCGAGCGGGCGATGCAATTGTCGTTGCGCTGGGCGGAGCGCAGCAAGCGGGCCTTCGAGACCGCGCCGGACGGATATATGCTGTTCGGGATCGCGCAGGGCGGCGACCTGCCCGACCTGCGCCGCGCCAGCGCGCGGGGCCTGACCGACATCGGCTTTCACGGCTACGCCATCGGGGGCCTTGCGGTCGGCGAACCGCAAGCGGTGATGCTCGGGATGATCGAGGAGGTGGTCCCGGTCCTGCCGCAGGATCGTCCGAGGTATTTGATGGGCGTCGGCACGCCCGAAGACATGCTGGAGGCGGTCGCCCGCGGCGTCGATATGTTCGATTGCGTGATGCCGACCCGCAACGGCCGTCACGGGATGGCGTTCACGCGGTTCGGCCAGATCAACCTGCGCAACGCCCGGCACGCCGACGATCCGAGGCCGCTCGACGAGGAAAGCCCGTGGCCATCGACATCCGGCTATGCGCGCGCCTATCTGCACCACCTCGTGAAATCAGGCGAGACGCTGGGCGCGATGCTGTTGTCGGAAATCAACGTCGCGTATTATCAGTGGCTGATGCACGACGTCAGGGACGCGATCTCAAAAGGTACGTTCGAGGAGTTTCGCGATCGCACGCGCGCCGATTGGGCAAGGGGCGACATCGCGCCGCGCTGAGACATTGCACCGCGCTGAAATGCCGCGCCCCAAAAACCAGCAAGCTTAATGGCCAGAAAGCCTAGTTGCAGGCCAATCGCCGCAGCGCGTGCTTGGTCACGAAGCCATAGCCGCAAGTGTCGCAGGTCCAGAGATAGCTGATGACATTTTCGGAAATATAAGCGGACGCTTCCGCAGCCACCATGGAATCCGCACAAACCGGGCAGGTCGGTAGGTCGCATCCACGCGGGTCGGGATGACGCGCGACGGTCGACAGGATTTCAGCAATTGCTGGCATCGTGACCTCCTTGCGATCTGAACCTGACTTCACCATACACCAGCTTCTTTGACGATGTCGCAACACAAATGCGTTGGTTTGAAGTTATTTGGCCGCCGTCGAATTTTGCATCGCAGCGAACGCGCGCGCCTTGATGAATTCCGGCTTGCATGCGGGCCTGAGCTGCCCCTAATGAAGCAGGGGTTCTAACTTCTCACACATTGCTGCCACAGGAGTCTTTCATGGACGCATCGTCAGCGACGAGTGCAGTGCACCGTCCGGGCCGGGGCCGTGTTTTCGACAGCATCGTCGAGGCGATCGGCGATACGCCGATCGTCCGCTTGCGAACGCTGCCGAAACAGCACGGAGCGCATGCGACAATTCTCGCTAAATTGGAATACTTCAATCCCGCGGCAAGCGTGAAGGACCGCATTGGTGCGGCGATGATCATTGCCATGGAAAAGGCGGGCGTGATCCATGCCGATACCGTGCTGATCGAGCCGACGTCGGGAAATACCGGGATCGCGCTGGCCTTTGTCGCCGCCTCGCGCGGCTATCGGCTGAAGCTGGTGATGCCGGAATCGATGTCGATCGAGCGGCGCAAGATGCTGGCGTTCCTTGGCGCCGAAATCGTTCTGACGCCGGCCGCCCAGGGCATGAAGGGCTCGATCGCCGCCGCCGAAGAGCTGGTGCGCACCACGCCGAACGCGGTGATGCCGCAGCAGTTCAAGAACCTCGCCAATCCCGAAATCCACCGCCGCACCACCGCCGAGGAAATCTGGAACGACACCGGCGGCCATATCGATTTCTTCGTGGCCGGAGTCGGTACCGGCGGTACCATCACCGGCGTGGGCCAGGTGCTGAAGCCGCGCAAGCCTTCGTTGCGGGTCGTGGCGGTCGAGCCCGAAGAGAGCCCGGTGCTGTCCGGCGGCCAGCATTCCCCGCACAAGATTCAGGGACTTGGCGCAGGCTTCGTTCCGGACATCCTCGACCGTTCGGTGATCGACGAGATCGTGAAGGTCAATAGCTCAACCGCGATCGAAACCGCGCGCGCGCTGGCGCGTCATGAGGGTATTCCCGGCGGCATTTCTTCCGGAGCCGCGATCGCCGCGGCGCTTGCGATCGGCAAACGCCCGGAAAGCGCCGGCAAGACCATCCTTGCGATCGTGCCGTCATTCGCCGAGCGCTATCTGTCGACGGCGCTGTTCGAGGGAATTTGAGCATGCCAGACCAACCGAGACGACCGAGAACCCTGAACGACGCCCGCACCGAAGCCGAGGCCGCGTTCAAGAAGACCACCACCAAAGTTCCGGACTTGCCGCCGAGGAAAACCGCGCTTCCGAACGTCAAGGAGCTGGTTTCACTGCGGATCGACCAGGACGTTCTTGAACACTTCCAGGAGGGCGGCCCGGGCTGGCAGGAACGGATCAATGACGCGCTCCGAAAAGCGGCGGGGAAGTGAACCTGATGCAATAACGCCCGCCGCTGGATCTGGTGACTCACTCAGGTTCCCGCGCGCGCCGGCACCGGATCGGCTGCCTTCAGGTTCAGAAGATTGCCGGTGAGGATCAAGGTTGCGCCCAGCACCGTGAACAGGTCCAGCCGCTCCGAATAGACCAGCCAGCCGACGGTGGCGGTCAACGGAACCCGCAGGAAATCCATCGGCACCACCACCGTTGCGTCGGCGTACAGCATCGCGCGCGCCATGCAGTAATGCGAAAATGTGCCGCAGAATGCGATCACGACGATCCAGCCCCAGGCATAGGCGGAGGGCCGGATCCAGACATAGAGCGTCGGGAAAAATCCGGCCGCGGACTGGATCACCAGCATCCAGAAAACAATGGCAAGGGTATTTTCGGTGCGGGTCAGGGACTTCATCATGGTGACGGAAATGCCGAATCCGACGGCCGCGGCGAGCGCAATCAGCTGGCCCGGATTGATCTCGCCGGTCGCCGGCCGGACAATGATGATGACGCCGGCCACTCCGAGCACGATCGCCGAAATTTTCCACACCGTCATGCGCTCGCCGAGAAAGCTCGCGGCAAGAATGGCGGTCCAGATCGGCATGGTGAATTCGATCGCCACCACCTGCCCGAGCGGAATCAGGGTGAGCGCGAAGAACCAGCCGAGCTGTGCGCCATAGTGAATGAGATTGCGTCCGACATGTTGCAGCGGCCGCGACGTCTTCATGACCGCGAAACCGCCGTTGATGCGGATCAACGGGTACAGCATGAAGAAGGCGATGACCGAGCGCAGCTCCATGATCTGGAACACATTCAGTTCGCGCGTCGTCTCGCGACCCGCCACCACCAGGATCAGCAACAGGGCGAGCCAGCCGGCCATCCATAGTGCGGCCCTAGGTTTGGAAGGTGTTCGGTCCATCGCAGGGAATAGCCGGGGCATGCCGCGCGGGCGCGGGGAAAGGTCGGGGAAAGCGGCCGGTATCGGCGACCCCTTTCGGATTTGCAACGGGCAAATATGCCGATGCAGTGATGCACCGCATCGAATTTCGATGTGGGAGCGGCGGCCCGATCGGTGCTAAAGGGTCGGTTCTCGTCTTTGGAGAACCTGCTGATGCGCACTCTGCAACCGGCCGAATGGTCAAAGCCGCGCGGCTTTTCGCACGGCGTCGAGGTCGATGGTCCGGGCCGATGGATCGTCCTTGCCGGCCAGACCGGAGGCGACGAGAAGGGCGAATATCAACCGGACATGGCCGGTCAGGTCGGGGTGGCCCTGCGACGGATCATCAAACTGCTCGCCGAGGCCGGGGCCGGGCCCGAGCACATCGTCCGGCTGACCTGGTACCTGACGAGCCGCAGCGAATACGAAGCCGCGGGCGCCGGCATCGGCGCGGCCTGGCGCGAGACGCTGGGACGAAATTTCCCGCCCTCGACGCTGCTTTACATCGGCGGTCTGGTCGATATCCGCGCGAAGGTCGAGATCGAGGTCACCGCGTTCGTGCCGGCGGCGTAGGCCGGCCAGGCAAGCGGTGCCGCGCATCGATTTTGGCGCAGCACCGGCTTCGCGGGAAGAAATCGGGTCAAGAAAGGGATGAGGCCGCCGTTCCGATTCAGCCGGAACGGAAGCGGCTTTACGAGCGCGTCAAGGTAATCGAGGCGCCCCTGAACTGGCTCTCGGGCCTGATCACGACGGACTGCTTGTTGCCGTGCGTCGTCAGCGAAATGTTGGCCGTGAAACCGGCAGCGGTGGCGACGACCTGGAAATTGCCGTTGCTGGCACGTCCGGAAAGGTTGCCGTTGATGCCGCGGCTGCTTTCGCTCCAGTTCCCGGAGAGCGATCCCCGCTCGGCGATGACATTGGTCTTGAAATCGAATTTGTAGCTGTCGCTGGCACAGACGAGGGTCTGATTGAGGCCAGATCCATTGCCGCTGACGGCATAGGAGGCGCGGCACCGGATTCGCTCGGTCGACCCGTCGTCGAGGGTGACGGTGCCAGCGCCCGACCAGTAGCCCGCAAGACCCGCGAATGGCGCGGATTGCGCATAACTCGCCGAGCCCGACACGCTGGCCGCGAACACGGTCGCGAGCGCGAATATCAGGCGTCGTGTGTTCATCAGGCTGTCGGCCATTCGGCTTGCATTACTGCCGCGATGCTTCCCAGCGACCGCTGCACGGTATTCCCGCAGATGCCCCATTCCATTTCCCCGATCCGGCGTTACCATTGAGTTGGCCATTGGCATATGCACCTCGGATCGAGACCCGCACAAGGCCTTCCCGACCGATGGTGCCGGAAACGTCCGCACCGGGTGCCGAAATCTTCCCATCGGTAACAGTCAGGGTTGAACTGGCTGATGGTTCACACGTGCCGGTTTTAGTGACAATCGTCACGTTCCAGAGCCCGTCATACGGCGTCTGCGCCATCGCGGGAGCCGCGGCAACGGTCGCGGCGGCAGCGAAAATGGAACGAAGCAAAACAGCACGAATGCGATTGTGGCGCATAAGAATCTGATCCCCGATTTGTGTGATGATGCGGCATATTCAGGGGAAATGTGTTCAAAATTTGCTGCGCCGCAGTATCCCAGATGGTTCCCTGCGAATTCAAACGGGTGGGGAAAAAATTGGTTCCCGGTCGGGAACGAAAATCCTGACGCAGGGAAGGTGGAGCGGTTTTAGAATACCGGCCGCCTGACGATCAATGCGAAAGCCTCGGCGCATCGGTCGCAAACTGCTCGTCCTGCGGCCTGGACGGCAGGGATTTGTGGATCCTGGCGTAGTCGATCACTTCGCCCAGAAGCTTCTGGCCGAGCGGCGCGAGCGCGCGTTCCCACAATTCCCGTGCGGTTTCGCCCTTCTTGACGAAACACCACTCCTGCGCGGCGATCGCGCCTGCATCCATCCGATCGGCAAGATGGTACACGGTGCCGCCGGCGATCGGATCGCGCTCCCGGATCGTCCATTCAACCGCGGCGATGCCACGGTGCCGTGGCAGCAGTGAGGGGTGATAGCCGATACCGCCGAGCCGGGCCGCGGCGAGGGCCTCCCTGCTGATGCGGGCGTGGCTGTGCGCCGTCACGATCAGGTCGGTGCCGTCGGCGATCTCCTGTGGTCCGACCAGTTTGGGATTCGCCTGCACGGTGACCTCGACACCGGCGGCACGTGCCGCCGCCGCGAGCCGGTCGTCGGCGTCGGCCACGACCACCTTGGCGATCTCGACGCCGTGTTGCCGCAGCATGTCAAAAGTCGTCACGCCGAAGTGGCGAGAGCCGACGAGGGTGATCCGCATGATGTTTGATCCGTCGTGAGCGAGGCCTGATCTGCCGTCGATAACACGTCGCGGCCGCCTGTCACGCCGCCCGCATCGGCGGCAGCTGGTTATCAACAGGACGCGGCCCGGGACGAGCACGATGGCGTCGGCGGCAGCTACAACGCTTTTCAGCTCAAATCGCCAGTTGGCAGATCCCTTAAGGTGCGAAACCCGCCAAAGCCGGCGAATGAAATTTCTGATACCGCATCCGGTAGCTGATGACGTGCGCGAGCATGATGCATTGGGATATGTTCGAACGGATTCCGGATTTGGATATTGTCGGTCGCCCGGCCATTATGTCGAAGGTCGATCGCGGGCCGAAAATCCGGCTCGGGCCCGGCGCGACGAAGTGGCTACTGTTTGAGCATGATCTTTCGGAACCGATTTCCACTTTTCCGGATCATGCCTGGTGAAAATCGGAGATGGTCCAGATGCCGAAAAAGGGAATCACAGGCCACGACGAATGGGTGGTAACGGAAGCATTGGCGACGGCCCTTGTCGCGCTGGAGCAGCTTCCACCGAAACACCAGCCGCGAGCGCATATGGACGATATCAAGAAGCTCCTGGCGGCCGGTTGCCAGCCTGGGACGCTGACCCTGCATATAGCCCAGGCAAAGTGCAGGTTATTTCCGGACATCGATCCACTGACCATTTATCGCGAATACGGCCTCGAGGATGGACAAAGCTGAATGGATGGCAGCAGGGGCGGGATGCTTCTGCGATTACAACATTGTGAAGCGCGACTGTGCCATTCGCCTATGCGAATTGATTCAGGCTGCTCTGTGTGCCGCGTGCGAGCCGCCACACAAATAAATGATCAGCGTCGTAAGTTGCGGTCGACCGATTGACAGCGCTGATCCAATGGCTAAGTGAGTTGTGGGTTTTCGGGGCCAAGCCATTGCGCCGGTAAATGCCGTTAAGTCCTGCGAAGTCGCGAGCGCGACGTCGCGGCAGAGATTGCGAAAACCGGAAGAAGCAAGATTGAGTCGATTGTCATTAACTATTTGAAAACCAATTCCGGTAAAGACGTCCCCGTGAATCGAAATGAAGAACGAGACAATGCCCGCTGAAGACGAGCGTCGAGAGCTGATCCCTGTGATAATTGCCGGCATTGTCGCGGTGATCGGCGTATTCTGCCTGTGGTCGGATCTCAGGGATGATTCGCTGGGGCGCGGGGATGGCATGATTACCTCTGCGGTTGTGTCACGGGCCGGCGTCATTGTGACTCCATCCGAACCGCCGACTCATCTGGTGATGCCGCAGACCGCGCCGGTTCCCGAGCCGTCGACCGTCGGTCGCGTAACGCGCTAGCACCGGCTCACGCTCGCGATCGCGGCAAATTCGGCGTCGTCCAGTATTTCAAGATGTTTCCGATTGTAACATCATTGAAAAATCACCGCCTTCTTGGCGGAATCGATCACGGAAGTTGCTCAATCGTAATTTGCAAAATTCGCCGTCCTCACCGACATTGCGCGCGTCGTTCGCCTGCTTGCCGATTCGGGGACGTGACATGGTGAGGTTCATCGAGATCGCGGCCCCGATGCTGATCGTTGCCTACACAGCGACGTATCTAGCGATGCGATATTTCTTCCCGCCGGAAGTGAGGCGTTGAAGCATCTCGCGCTCGCGGACACTGGCGGGCGGCTCAGACCGTTATGTTGACGAGCCCGGTGTTCTGCGTGGCAATTTCAGCTGCCTTGGTGGCCTGGGTCACCGCAAGCCGGTCGGCAGTGATGATATTTGCGGCTGCCTTGGCGGCCCGGTCTGCTGCTAGCTTTACCTGTGCCAGCGCCCGGTTTCCATTTCCGTGTTCGGTGCGCCTGTAACGCGAGCAAACGTGGCCAGGTTGGAAAGCCGGTAGATTCCCAGCCGAGTGAGCGAAGTGTGTCGGACGGATGGTTGGCTGCGAAACCGATCGCCGACCTGGCCGTAATCGATCCGGGGCCCCGATGGAGGAACCTCGATGCGTAGACTTTTTGCCGTTCTCGCTTTCTTTTCAGCGCCTTGGTGCATCGGTGTATCGGCCGGCGTGGCCGGCCCGCACGGCTGTTACCGTAGCCGTGGCTGCCATGGGCCCAAATGAACAGGCCTTTACTGTAAGGTGGATCAAACAGGCCGCGAGGCTTGAGGCCCAGAACACGGGGCTTCGACATCCGTTGCCTATTCGCGCGGTTATCAGCTATTTCGAAGTCTACCCGGAAGTGATCTTTAGGCCTTCAGCTAGCAGAGGAATTCTTGCTCCGCTGGCTCCGCCACTCCCGCCCATCACGGGCGCATGGCCAAGGCCGCAGGCATGAGCACATATTCCACTCGCGGGGGGACCTCCGCATAGATCAGGCGCGAGACGCCGTAAATAAGCGCGCCAGAATTACGCTGAGTTCGGCGGCAAGCTGTCTAACCTTTCAAACCGCGGCACCTTGCTCACACCAAAGGCTCGAGCTGGAGCGCAATCATCGCGAGTGTTGACGCGTGCTCGATCACTCCTCCCCGAACACATCACCCGCGCGCGGCAACGTCCCTCAGGGCAGCCTCGAGCAGAATTCGTCCCTTGCGATGCTCGGCATCGCCTCCCTCGAAGTCGATCCACCCCTCGTTGAAACCGTCGATCATGCGGATGCGCGGAAGCGGATGCTTCATCCCCTGCGAACGAAATAGATCTTCCCAAGCGTTGCGTGGAACCGGGTGCATACGTACCGGATGACCGAGGACAGCAGAGAAGCCGGCGGCAATGTCATTCGCCGAATAGCGACGTGGTCCCTCGAGTTCGACGACACGTATCCCGGTCCAGATATCACGTAGAATTTCCGCTGCCGTTCGCCCAATATCGGTCGCTGCAACCATTGGTATCGGGTGATCCAGTGGCTGCAGGAAACAAGGCACGACGCCAGCCTTTGCTGCTTCAACATCCCATGCTGCGTTCTCCATAAACCAGGCGGCACGGACGAAGGCGACTGGAATAGATAGCTTGCGCAGAGCCTCTTCGATCATCTGGGAATTGTTCAGAAGCGAGAACCTTTCCACATGAGCGCCAACTGTTGAGAGGAAGACAAGCTTGCCGGGCCGCGCGGCAGCAACTGCCGCCCGAATGGCTGAGATATTGACGCGGATGAGAGGAAAGCCCGGCTCCGGATCATAGTCGGGCGGCATCATGAGAAAGACGCCATCAACTCCCGAAAATGCCTTCGTCATCCCATCAACGTCATCGATCGATGCGATGGCGACCTCGCAGCCCTTTTCGGCCCAGGACTCGGCCTTGCGCATGTCGCGAACCACGGCACGCACCGGCAGGCCCGCTTCCAATAGGGCCCGGGCAACAGAGCCGCCGACCTTTCCGGTAATTCCCGTCACGGCATACATCGGTGTCTTCATGTAATGGGCCTCGTAATCGGCGATCGTCAAAGTTCCAGGTCGCAAAGCCCAGGATGCTCGGCTGGGCGCGCGCCTAGTGGCCAGAAGAACTTCCGATCGGCCTCCTCGATCGGCAAATCGTTGATGCAGGCCAGTCGTCGCCGCATCAGTCCGTCCTTATCGAATTCCCAGTTTTCGTTGCCATAGGAACGGAACCAGGTCCCGGCATCGTCATGCCACTCGTAGGCGAAACGGACGGCGATCCGATTGTCGGTGAATGCCCAGAGCTCCTTGATCAGCCGGTAGTCGAGCTCCCTGGTCCACTTGCGCGTCAGGAATGCAACGATCGCCTGCCGCCCGCGAACGAATTCGGTGCGATTTCTCCAAAAGCTGTCCAAGGAGTAAGCGAGAGAGACGCGAGCTGGATCGCGGCTGTTCCAGCCGTCCTCGGCGCCGCGAACCTTTTGGATAGCGGTCTCGCGGATGAAAGGCGGAAACGGCGGTCGTGCTTCGGACATGGGTTCTCTCCGTTCTGGTTTACCGGCGCCAAGGGTCGGCAGCGGTCCGGTGGCGTCGTTGTCGTCCTCTGGCTCTTGTCGGTTACGTCAGCGGCCATCGTGATTGGCATTGTCGTGGCGCCGGAAAGTCCGCCAGACGAACATGTACAGTCTGGAAGACTGACCACGATTGGCTGCGAGGTGCTCCGCACCACCACCCAACGGAGCGGCTCCGAATTCGACAGGAGCAACGTCACTTTCATCCGGGTCTCCTTTTTGGTGTAGGGATACATCAGAGGACTGTTGTCGTTCCGCCAATAAATTATTAGTTAAACAGCACTGTGTGCGAGCGTTCGCGAGTTGATTTCATTCGAACGATCTAATGGCCTCGAACGGGCCGGCTGCCATGCAATCCGCTCTCCTGACGGCAGGCACGCTGGACTCTTAACGTCGCTAGACGACTGATTACAATTTGGTCGCGCAATGAAGTCAGCGATTTGTCCCGGCCGCTACGAGCGTATGGAGGGGTTCGCCGGACCGGCCCCTCGCTTGGGACAGAGCTACGCTGTTTGCTTCGAACCACTCCGGCTGCGTGATCTCGGCCGCATCCTGTTCTTCCTCGTCAACATCATCGCTGCCGCCGCTTTGGATTCGTGCCAAAGAAAGATACCTCGTAGCTGCATGAATAGCGGCGGTTCCGCCGCCAGTTGCGGCCGGACGCCATTTTGCGTTAAAGTTTCCCACATACGGTACCGGTTTGGAGCCTAAACGAATACCTCGTGGCCCTGTGTCGCCATTGATGCTGATCGGCTTGATAGGCTGATGTCTCCAGTTCAATGACGGCAGGGTCGAGAAAGGCCCCATGGCAAATTACGATCAGGCCTTGTTTGCAGGTACGGTGGCTACGAGAGCTGCTGGAAACTCGGTACGGTTCGGCCCATTTATCTTCCGATTACCCGAACGCGTACTCGAGGCTCGGGGAAAACGCATTCCGCTTGGGGGGCGCGCTACCGCGATTTTGGCCACTTTGCTTGCAGCACAGGGCGAGCTTGTGAGTCACCAAACGCTGCAGAAAGCCGTGTGGCCGGATACGGCCGTGGAGGAAAGCGCGCTGCGTGTACATCTTTCAAAGCTTCGGCGCGCTTTGGCTTCAGAAGACCCCGAAACTGATTACCTCGTAAATGAGGCTGGCCGCGGCTACCGCTTCGCTCTTGCGGTCGATGTGACGAAAGCACCGGACGCTTTTCCTTTTCAACGGACGAGCCTCCCCGCGCGTGTCGGATCGATTCACGGCAGGTCGAAAATCATTGACGAACTGAGAACCGAGTTACTTGATCGCCGTTTTGTCACGATAGCCGGACCAGCAGGCATTGGAAAAACGACGGTAGCTGTCGCCGTTGCCGCTCGTTTCCAAGCCGACGGTCTGGGCATCTGCTTTGTTGACTTCGCATCGGTTACGGCCCCCCAGCTGGTCCTGAGCACAATGGCGGTCGCTGCCGGGGTAGCGGTCGGCCGCGACGACCCCGTACCGGATATTCTGGCGACTCTGGTAAACGGCGATTTTGTTCTGGTGTTTGACAATTGCGAGCATCTGTTGGAACCGATCGCAGTATTGGCCGAGCGTCTGTTGAGAGGGGCACCGCAGCTGCATCTACTCGTGACGAGTCAAGAACCGCTTAGAGCCGAAGGCGAGTGGGTGCACCGAATTTCCTCTCTCCCAACGCCGCCTGCTTCGAAAGCCCTCGCGCCCGCTGATGCTCTCGATTTCGCATCCGTCAGCCTGTTTGTTGAGCGAGCCATGGCGGCGCGCAGCGACTTTGCACTAACCCCGGGCAATCTCGGCGACGTCTGCGACATTTGCCGCCGTCTCGATGGAATTCCGCTGGCGATAGAGCTCACCGCGGCACGCACAGATGCAATGGATACATCATCTCTGGCACTTGGGCTCGACGATCGCTTCGCGCTCCTGACCGTCGGGCGCCGGACGGCGCTTACTCGGCACCAGACGATGCGAGCTGCGCTCGACTGGAGCTACGAACTGCTCACACCAATGGAACAGGCCTTCCTCAGAATGCTGGCGGTATTTAGATCAAGCTTCGACCTTGCAGGAGCCGTAGCGCTGGCGTCCCATCGGTCCAACGTCCAGTTCGCTGCCCTCGAAATGGTGACGAAGCTTTGCGCCAAGTCACTCGTTTCAACCGAGACAATCGGTGCCGCCATGAGATACAGGCTGCTCGATACCATGAGGCATTACGCTTTTGAGAAACTCAAGCAGTGCGAGGAGGTACAAGCCGTACGGCGTCACCACGCCACCTACTGTCGAGAGCTTTTTTCCGAGCCACGGGACCGTGCTAACGCAACATTGGAATTCCTTTCGGAACGTCGCCGATACATCGACGACCTGCGTACCGCCATTGACTGGGCGTTCTCAGAAGCCGGGGACGCGGCGCTCGGTGTCGAGCTTGTTGTTTCCGCGGCTACACTTTGGTTTCACTTCTCGCTGACCGAAGAGTTTTTCAGATTGGCCGAGCAAGCACTTCGCGCTTTGCCTGGAGCTGGGCTTGCCGGTTCGCTTGAGGAGGCCGAGCTGTTATGCGTATACGGTCACGCGAGTCTCCACGCGACCGTTTGGCCTACGACAGCGTCAGCTGCTGCCTTCACCCGCGCACTTCAGATCGCCGTGGAGCTAGACAACAGACGGCTCCAGCTCAGGGCAATGTGGGGCCTTTGGATGCACGAGATCGCTGACGGTTCCTATACCGAGAGTGTCAACGTTGCGGAGCGGTATAACAACATTGCACTGAGCAGTGGGACGCATGACAAAGACGTGCAAAACGCACGGCGTATGCTGGTATTGTCTCATCATCTTGTTGGAAATCAGGAAAAAGCGCTGCAATTTCTCGGCGATCACAACACCCCGAATACCCACCTCGACATCTCCAGTCACACCATCATTTTGCCAGGGGACAATGTGATGTCGGTGCTGTCCGCCAAGATGCGGATATTATGGCTCCGCGGTTTTCCAGATCGGGCACTCTCCCTGGCACGGGAATTAGCCGAAGCGGCCATCGCGAGTGGCCACGACCTGATAATCTGCGCCAATCTTTCGTTCGGCACTATTCCCGTCGCTCTCTGGTGCGGTGACTTCGATCTGGCGCGAGAGCAGTTGAGCTTGCTTTGTCAGCGCAGTCAACAGCGTGGACTTCGGCATTGGGCCGTCTGGGCGAGCGGCTTTGAGTTTGTTCTAGAGCCGCAGCGGAGCCTGCCAAACGATGCAAGGACGTTTCAGCTCGATATATATGCAACTGTTGGAAGCAGTGCGGCCGTGGAAAGGCTCATACGACATGGTCGACCGGAACACAGAAGTTGGTGCCGGCCAGAGCTGCTGCGGCTTTCCGCACTCCGCGAGGAGGCGCCCGGTAGCGACAACCGACGCGCCCGGCTGCTAACCGCTTTCACGCTCGCGCAGAAACAAGGGCTGCTTGCGTGGCAGCTGAGGGCGGCCATGAGCCTGGCAATTCATGATACGCGTGCGGGCAAAGGCGATGACGGCCCAGAGTTGCTTGCCCAAACAGTTGCCCAATTCACCGAGGGCTCCTCGACCCGCGACTTGGTCGCCGCAACCGATTTTATCAACGGCACCAGGGACCGTTCGCTTGCGGACGTATGACGTCCTGCCAGGCTCCCTTCGCATCTCTTCACAATGCTTAACTCCTATCGACCACTAATAGGGGTTACCTTGATGGCGCGGCCACGATCTTACTCTCGAAGAGATTGAGCTGCTGACGCAATCAGGATTGTCGGACAAAAAAGCATGGATTTGCATCGGAGGCGGCTATGCGGAGCAAGATTCAAAGATCGATGGATGGTCCCGGAGGCGCGACCGATGCGTTCGCTGCCGGCGACCAACAGTTACGTTTGGTCGGTGACCCAAATGTCACCAAAGCCTTGCCGGACCGATTTGCTCTACGAACCAGGCAACCCGGCCAGAGCAGCCTTACCAACGTCAATCAACTGACGCGAGGGGACATACGAATGCCGACGTGGGTCTTGAGATCACTTGGCGCGCTGGACGATCGGATGCTCGAATTACGCGCAGGAGGCGACGACCATCTTCTCGGCACGCAAGCGAACCTGGCGCATATGACGCGCATAACAAGCTTAGGCGAGTTGGCGGCCTCCATCGCCCATGAAGTGAACCAGCCGCTCGCCGCCGCGATCGCCAACGCCGAGGCCTGTCTGCGCTGGCTCGACCGTGAGACTCCTGATCTGGCCGCCGCGCGCCGCTCAGCGGAATGGGTCATAAACGACGGAAACCGGGCGACCGAGGTGATCCGACGGGTCCGGGCGCTCGCAACCAAAACTGACATCGAGAAGGAGCCTCTCGACATCAACGACGTCGTCAGGGAGGTCGTCGCGCTGGTGCAGCGTGAGGTAACCAGCCAACAGGTATCGTTGCGAATGGAGCTGGCGCCTGCTTTACCCGTGACCTTCGGCGATCGGGTCCAACTCCAGCAGGTAATGATCAACTTGATGATGAATGGCGTTGAAGCCATGAAATTGATCACAGATCGGCCACGCGAACTGGTAATCCGATCCCAGTTGGACGAGATCGAAAATGTGCTCACAAGTGTGACGGATTGTGGCGCCGGGATTTCCGCCGAGAATATGGACCGGCTGTTCACGCCATTCTTCACCACAAAATCCAGCGGCATGGGTATGGGGCTCTCGATCTCCCGTTCGATCATCGAAGCCCACGGTGGCCGGCTGTGGGCCACGGCAAACTTTCCCTCCGGTGCGATGTTTCAGTTCAGCCTACCGGTGAACACAGACAAAGCGTCATGAGATTGTCTTCGTTAGCCACCCATAGGCGCCTCGGATCCGAATAAACGTCGCAGCTGTGAATAAGCGTCCAAGACTGACCCCTTCACCGCTCGGTGGATCAACGGCTTAGCCAGCCGATCGGCGTCCGGACCCCACGGCGAATAACACGCAGTGTTTCGCGCATTGCCGAGCGCTAAACCGATCACACTAAACTTGGATTTTGTCGGTATTTTTGTTGGTATGCGACCGATCAACACCGGATTAAATTACGCGGGGGACACCCGAACTGAAGAGAGGGGGCTTCTGGCTACTCGCTCTCGTAGGCGCGAATTCTCGTTTGTCTAGCTGGTTGCTTGGTACAGCGGCATCGCTGCCCGAATTCATGGGACGCTATAGCGGCGGAACCGGTCCGGTGAAGATCATCCTTGTTTGGGCCGGCGCGTGGATCCTTTCACCGAGGTAAAGGATTCCCGACCCCACCACGGACACCATTGCCGCGAGCAAAATTAACGCCAGCAAGTCGACGTGCTTCTGGCCGTATCCATCCTTGATGTGAAGACGCATGGTCTCTCCTCCTCTGCGAGAAGTAAGAACCAATGCGCCGTCGAGAGCAGCGGTTCCACGGACAACATTAAATCGCGTACCGCAGTGCAGCACGGAGGCGTTCGTTGATTGCCCTGACCGGGGAGCGCCTCTGAAACCAACCGCCAGCATCGGCGCCGCCGATTGCTTCCGTCCTCGTCAGCGGCCTTTCTGGAGTCGGGGAGGGTTATCTGGCGCGCCTGGTGCCGGGGCTTCGGTGCCGCGCCGATCGTCCCCCGGCGTTGGACAGCTTCACCGGGACATGCGGAGAGTTGCTGACGACGCGAGGACTTCCATCGGGATAGATGCGGCTTTTGAGTATTTCCAGCGGAAGAAGGAATTTCTCCGCAGGCATGAGTGCATCCTGCGTTCGGCCTAGAAGAAGCCGGGGCTCAAGTCCAAGCCGAAGGATGCGACGAGCAGCGGCACCGTCAAACCAGCAGCGCAAAACATCAAGACGGTTCTGAACGTCCCGACGTCAACGGCTGTTCTGGAAGCAATGGAAACGATTCTCGCGATGGCGGTCATTTGCAGCCTCCGGTTTGCCTTTGTTTGGCCGAGCCCCGCGCGTGGCGGCGTATGAGCCAGCTCACATGCGGCGGCAAAATGATCCGAAACAGATTCGAGAAAGCAAGCGGCCGGCCTCTCGCCCCGCGCCGTCGGCTCCCTGCTCAGATCCATCCGTGCCGATGCCGCGCCAGATCGGCCAGATATTTCTCGCAGGACTGTTCGTAAACCAGGTTGATGATGAGTGACCACATGATCGAACCCCGTTGTTGACGGGTCCTCTGATAGGCGGGTTTGGTTTCAGGATGCCTTCGCTACCCGGCAAAATGGTTTCGTCGGTTCGCCAAAATGGCTTCGTCGAGCCGACCGGTGGCGACAAGGCGACGTTCGCGCCTATCGGCCAAGGCCGGCAATCGATCTCCAGGCACAGTGCAAGTGCGGAAAGTCGAAAATTACAGAATTGCCCGATCTTATTTGGTGAAAACGGAGAGACTCAGAACCGTCGACCCATCACAATACCCAGGGAAGGAGGCTTTTCCGGACCTGACCTTAATTTTGTACGTTGGAGGGTTGCTTGGGCGTTCGTCTATAAATCTTCAAAGTGCTGCCGGTCATAGGGTTTTCCGGCGGATGCAATAGGCCGTTCAGGATGGAAAGCGAATATCTCAACTGGCTTTCAACACGAGGCCACGGTGTGAAGTACCTCGACGAGGGTGCCGCCCAATTGTGATCGGCGGCTATAGGAAGTACTGCCCAAGCCAAGGTACCTTGCAAGCTTTCTCTCCGCATATCGCCGAATTACGCTAGGCGATTTTCGATCTAATGATCAAGGCTCTGACGATCCCGATCGGTGGATCTGGAGGAGTTCATTCAGCGATGCTGTGCAAGGGCAGCGCATTCGGTGTTTGCACGTGATCTACACCGGGGCGCCGGCAATGGTGGACACGTTTACCCGGCGCTGGAGCGTACCTTCTTCTCGACTGACGAGATTGGCATCTGGAAGGCCCTGTATTGGCGATGCGGAGCTTGCGGCATCCGTCGCATCCTGGATGGGCCGGCATGCTCGACGTCTCTCTGTCCACGTGACGCACGACCGACGCCAAGCGCCACTGCCGCGCCTAGGCGCGCTCTTTCGGCACGTAATCGCCTGGCACGCATTTGATCCGGCTGACCCACCATTGATCGCCGCGGTAGATCGAACGCTCTTTCCAGTCGGCAAGCGCGGGCTGCGAAAGGATGCAGGACTGCATCGACATCTCGTCCTGGACGACGATGACTTCCCGACAGACGAGATCCGGCAAGGTGCCGACGGACTGCGTGATGAAGGCATCGAGCGTATGGCACATCACGGCGACGACGGTGATTTGCATGCGTTGGCGCTCCGGTTGCGCAACCACGTCCTGCCTTCGATGATAGAGGGATGGGCAATTAGCCAATGTGATGCGGTTCACAAACGGCGGTCTTTTTGCCAACCCCGACCCTCGACGGCCCGACGGCGTTGACCTGCTCGGCCGCGGGCGAGCGTAACCTGCATCACGGCGGGTGGCCCGAAGCGTGACTAACCTTCGGCCCCAGGATGACAGGCAACCGCGCCGCAGCCGGCGCAACATTGGAGGCAATCATGAGCAAGCAAAACAGCATTATCCAGCCGGCGGCCGACGGCCGATCCCGACCGATCGAGCTGAGCCAGCAACAACTCGACAATGTAGCGGGCGGAACGAAGTCAATCGATCTCGCGAGTCCCAACCTGTTTGCGCAGTGCTGCACCGGCAAACACATACCGCACGGCAACGTGACGACCTCCTGAGCACGCCGCTTCCAATGCGGAAGCGGTCGGCGGCGAGGCTGCGCTCAATGCCGGGCGCCTGACAGTCGCGTCACGCGGCGGATCATGCTGAACCAAATTGGTCCCCGCCGCCTGCCGCGCTGGCTTAGCCGATCCGCTTCAAATATCAGAATGGCTGGACCCGATCGGATTGCTCGGCAGTCCGTTTGCCTTCGGTGATTTTGAACGTGGTTTTCCCAACGCTAAATTGGGGTGCCTTGTTGATTCGGACGTAAATCCGACCGATGTATTCCCCCAAAATTCCCAAAAAAACCATTTGCAGACCACCGATCAGAAGAATCGTCGCGATTGTGGACGTCCATCCGGGGCCGATTTTGGGGTGGATCAGCCTTTCAATAACAACGTATCCAAGGAGGAATAAGCTCAATGTGGCTAACGCGAAGCCTGAAATTGTGGCCATGCGCAGCGGATATATCGACAAGCTCGTCGCCATCTTGAGCCACAGCGAGAGGGACCTTGTGAAGTTGAAGTTGCCTTCGCCGGCCCACCGCTCCTGATGGTCGATTTCTATTGAGGTTATCGAGCTCGTAGTTCCCAATATCAGGCCGTCGATGTAGGTATAGGGGCCGTCATATCCGATGACGGACATGGCTATGTCCCGGCTCATGGCCTTGAATGACGAGAGGTAGAGCCCGCGAGGCTTCTTGAGAACCACTTCTGCCACGCGGTCATTTAGCCAGCTGCCCCAGATCTTCCAGGCCGCGTGTTTGCGGCCGCGATATCGGGTATAGCAGACGTCGTTGCCGTCCTCGATGCTGCGGGCAAGAGCCAAGATGGCGGCAGGCGGATGTTGGAGATCATCATCCATGATCACGATGATGTCGCCCCTCGCGTTGCTGAGGCCGGCCATCGTGGCGTTGTGCTGCCCGACGTTCTTTCGCAGGGAGATTCCGCGGATGAAGCTGTTCTCCCGGGCCAGGCGCTCGATCACCGGCCAGCTCCCGTCGGGGCTGCAGTCGTTCACCAGCACCATTTCGAAGTCGGCGCCATATTCGCTGCCGAGGAGAGCGGCCTTCACCTGATTGATTAATTCAGGCAACACCTCCATGCTTCGATATACCGGAATTACGATCGAAAGCCGAACTGCTACTTTCTCGCTGGATGTCATGTCACCTTATCTCCATCTCCTCACGACAAATCACATCTGGAGCGGGTTGAAATTGTCATCGAACCTGAGATTCCCGCAGGCTGTGAGGGGCTGGAGAAGGTTCGGATTGGCGAGGACGTGTCGGAGCGTCTGGACGTGATGCCGGCGAAGTTCCGGGTGATCGTCACGCGCCGCCCGAAATACGCCTACCGGAATCGCGATGGCGTGATCCAGGCGCCGGCGCCACCCCATATCATCGAGAGTGGCATCCCCACCGAAGCGCTTCTGGCCCAGATCGCCGTCTCCAAATATGCCGATGGTTTGCCGCTGTATCGGCAAGAAGCCATCTATGCGCGGGACCAGGTCGAGCTGGACCGCTCGTTGATGGCGCAGTGGATGGGCAAGGTTGGCTTCGAACTGCAGCCTCTGGCCGACTACGTTCTGGAACGGATCAAGCAGGGCGAACGGGTATTTGCCGATGAGACCACGTTGCCGACGTTGGCTCCCGGTTCCGGCAAGACCCAAAAGGCCTGGTTATGGGCCTATGCCCGTGACGACAGACCCTTCAGCGGCGCCGGTCCGCCGATGGTGGCCTACCGCTTCGAGGACAGCCGCAGTGGCGACTGCGTTGCGCGTCATCTGGAGGGCTACACCGGGATCCTGCAGGTCGATGGCTACTCGGCCTATACAAGGCTTGCCAAAACCGGCACCGGCGCAAGCAATGAAACGGTGACGCTGGCGGGATGCTGGGCGCATTTGCGTCGACGGTTCTATGAGCTGCATCTCAATGGCAGGAAAATTGAAGGTGACATCCGCGGCCTTGCCCCGGCAGCGCGAATCGCCGCCCGTCAGCAACGGTCCGCCGCCATTGTGGCCGAGCTGTTCAATCTCTGGGAAATGGAGCTGCCGCGTATCTCGGGGAAGTCGAAGCTGGCCGAGGCCATCCGCTATGGCACATCCAGGCGCAAAGTTCTCGAATGCTTCCTCATCGACGGCCGTGTTGAGATCGATTCCAATATCGTCGAGCGGGCGATCCGGCCTCAAACAATCACGCGCAAGAACGCGCTCTTCGCGGGCAGCGACGGCGGCGGCCGGACATGGGCAACTATCGCCACCCCACTGCAGACAGCCAAAATGAACGACGTCGATCCGCTAACCTGGCTCGCGCTGACGCTCCAGCGCATCGCCAACGGTTGGCCCATCTCCCAGATCGAAAAACTCATGCCGTGGAACTACAAGGCCTGAACGGCCTCTGCTTGGCGCTTACGACTCACCCGCCGCCTTCCGGGAGTCGGGACGGGTCGCCAAAAGGATGCTTGCCCAGATTGCGAAGGAGCATGGGCCGATAATGGCCAATCTGGTCTTCGCATATGTCCGCAAACAGGCCGCTGCTTAAAAGTAATTAGAGATAGGGCTTCGGTGGGAAAAATGTTGGTTCAGTCGTGGTTTGCGTACGACTTCGACGCCCCTAGTGGTTCGTCACAGTGATTTTGACGTTTTTGATACCGAGCCATTCGAGGATCGGTAAGCTTTCGAGCGGCACGAGGATTTCGATGCTTCTGGGGACGCCTGGTTGACGTCGGATGAAGCCGTTTCGTTCGAGGGTGACGATTATCTGGTGGACCGAAGGCGGGCTGACGCGGAAATGGCGCTGGATGTCGGCTTCGGCGGGCGGCTGTCTGAACATGTAGGAATAGGTATGGATGAAAGCGAGGTAGTGCCCCTGCTTCTCGGTGAAGCGCGCGCCTGATTTTTGACTCATCGTTCGATTCGTCCCGGCCTCTGACAAGGAGGCAAAGCATGAATGTACGTTATCGGGTCGAATTGAGCCAAGCCGAGCACGATGAACTGACGGCGATGCTCGGCGGCGGCAAGCACGCCGCCCGCAAGCTGAAGCGGGCGCAGATTTTGCTGGCGGCCGATGGGGGCCGCTGCGACGCGGAGATCGTTCGAACCGTCCGGGTCAGCCTTTCCACCGTCGGCCGGACCAAGCGCCGCTTCGTGGAAGGCAATCTGGAGCGGGCCTTGAGCGAGGAGCTGCGTCCGGGCGCGGAGCGCAAGCTGACCGGCAAGGAGGAGGCCCTGCTGGTAGCAACCGCATGCGCCAAGCCACCGGCCGGCCGCAAACGCTGGACGCTGACGCTTTTGGCCGACACGATGGTCAAGCTCACCGATCACGACAGCCTGTCGGGCGAGACCGTGCGTCGCCGGCTGGCCGAGAATGACCTCAAGCCATGGCGCAGGAACATGTGGTGCATTCCCCATGTCGATGGCGAATATGTCGTCGTCCGTGAATAAGCCTCTAAGCGATTGAGCGGGATTTTGTTTTCCGGATTCGGAGGCATTTGAGATTGCAGGGATTTGGGGCTTGAGAGCCCTGAACGTTGCAATTTCGTTTTTGGATTCCCTTTCGCTGCGGACCATGATTTTGTGGTGCATCGGAGGGAACGATGCGGC
Source organism: uncultured Pseudomonadota bacterium (assembly GCA_963813165.1). Lineage (GTDB taxonomy): Bacteria > Pseudomonadota > Alphaproteobacteria > Rhizobiales > Xanthobacteraceae > Bradyrhizobium. The sequence goes on from CAWEYJ010000015.1 coordinate 514,124, forward strand.
CGAAGAAGCACAAGACGACGGGATCGAACGATCTGTTCCGGGCGCGGCTGGACCAGATCATCAATCTGAAGCACGAGCTGGTTCTGCTTGCTGGCAAGATCGATTGGGACTGGATCGACGGCGGGGTCGCTCCGCTCTACAGCGAGAACGGCCGGCCGGGCATCGAGACCCGCTTCATGATCGGGCTGTTGTTGCTCAAGCACATTTACGGGCTGTCCGATGAGGGGGTGTGCGAGCGCTGGGTCCACGACCCATATTTCCAGTTCTTCACCGGCGAAGAGTTCTTCCAGCACGCCTTCCCGCACGAGCGAAGCGACCTGAGCCATTGGCGCAAGCGGCTCGGCGACAGACTGGAGTTGCTGCTGGCCGAGAGCCTGCGGGTGGCGCACGCGGCCGGCGCGTTACGCGGCCAAGACCTCAAACGGGTCACGGTCGACACCACGGTGCAGCCGAAGGCCATCACCTTTCCGACCGATGCCAAGCTGCTGCATGCGGCCATCAAGGGGCTCAACCGCCTGGCGACCAGGCACGGCGTCAGGTTGCGGCAATCCTATTCTCGCGTGGCCAAGGCCGCCGCGATGATGGCAGGCCGCTACGCCCATGCCAAACAGTTCGGGCGGCATCAGCGGCAGTTGCGTATCCTGCGCAGTCGGCTGGGCCGGATCATCCGCGACATCCGCCGCAAGATCGTGGACCAGCCTGCACTGGAGGAGGCGTTCGCCCTCCCGCTTGGTCGGGCCATGCAGATCCGCTCGCAACAGCAGCGCCAGCGCGGCTGGAAGCTTTATTCCTTCCATGCCCCGGAGGTGGAGTGCATCGGCAAAGGCAAGGCCGCCGCGCCTTACGAGTTCGGAGTGAAGGCCTCCATCGTCACCAACAACCGCCGGGCTCCCGGAGGCCTGTTCGTGCTGCACGCCAGGGCGCTGCCCGATAACCCGTACGACGGTCACACCTTGCGGGACGTCATTGATCGCACCGAAACGCTCACCGGCTGTCCGATCGAGCGGGCCTATGTCGACAAGGGATACCGCGGCCACGACGCGCAAAATCCCCGTCGTGTCTTCATCTCCGGCCAGAAGCGCGGCGTCTTCGGTGTCATCAAGCGCGAGCTGCACCGCCGCTCCGCCATCGAGCCCATCATCGGACACCTGAAGGCCGAAGGACACCTCGGCCGCTGCTACCTCAAAGGCCGCGCAGGCGATGCTGCCAACGTTGTCCTCTCAGCCGTCGGCCACAACTTCCGCCGCATCCTCGCCTGGCTGAGAGATTTTTGGCGCCTTATCCTGATCGCACTCATCGCAGCCATCAGCGTCCAATCAGCCCTCAGATCAGCTTCTTAACGGGCGACTATGTCGCTCGCATGGAAGATGTGCTCGATCTCTATGCTGAAGCGCCTGATCCTGAGCGGCCCCTGGTCTGCTTCGACGAGACCCCCGTCCAGCTGATCGGCGAGGTGCGCCAGCCGGTCCCGGCCCAACCGGGACGACGCGAGCGCTATGATTACGAGTATCGCCGCAACGGCACCGCCAATCTCTTCGTCACCTTCGATCCATATCGAGGTTGGCGCAACGTCAAGGTCACCGACCGCCGCGCCGCCGTGGACTATGCCCACTGCATGCGTGAACTCGTCGACGTCCATTATCCCGGCGCCACCTGTATCCGTGTCGTGCAGGACAATTTGTCGATCCACAAGCCTGGGGCATTGTATGAGGCCTTCGCGCCCGCCGAGGCCCGACGTATCCTGCGCCGCCTCGAATTCCACTTCACCCCGAAGCACGCAAGTTGGCTCAACATGGTCGAGTGCGAGATCAGCGTGCTTCAGCGCCAGTGTCTCGGCCGCCGCATCGACCACCCCAAAAGGCTCCGAAACGAGATCGCCGCATGGCAGCGGCGGCGAAATAAAATCCGAGCTCGCATCAAATGGATGTTCACAACCGACAAAGCCCGCGCCAAACTCGGCCGCGCCTATCCAGTCACCGCCAAAGAGTCAAAATCACTGTGATGAACCACTAGTGGTTCGTCACAGTGATTTTGACGTTTTTGATACCGAGCCATTCGAGGATCGGTAAGCTTTCGAGCGGCACGAGGATTTCGATGCTTCTGGGGACGCCTGGTTGACGTCGGATGAAGCCGTTTCGTTCGAGGGTGACGATTATCTGGTGGACCGAAGGCGGGCTGACGCGGAAATGGCGCTGGATGTCGGCTTCGGCGGGCGGCTGTCTGAACATGTAGGAATAGGTATGGATGAAAGCGAGGTAGTGCCCCTGCTTCTCGGTGAAGCGCGCGCCTGATTTTTGACTTATCGTTGGATTCGTCCCGGCCTCTGACAAGGAGGCAAAGCATGAATGTACGTTATCGGGTCGAATTGAGCCAAGCCGAGCACGATGAACTGACGGCGATGCTCGGCGGCGGCAAGCACGCCGCCCGCAAGCTGAAGCGGGCGCAGATTTTGCTGGCGGCCGATGGGGGCCGCTGCGACGCGGAGATCGTTCGAACCGTCCGGGTCAGCCTTTCCACCGTCGGCCGGACCAAGCGCCGCTTCGTGGAAGGCAATCTGGAGCGGGCCTTGAGCGAGGAGCTGCGTCCGGGCGCGGAGCGCAAGCTGACCGGCAAGGAGGAGGCCCTGCTGGTAGCAACCGCATGCGCCAAGCCACCGGCCGGCCGCAAACGCTGGACGCTGACGCTTTTGGCCGACACGATGGTCAAGCTCACCGATCACGACAGCCTGTCGGGCGAGACCGTGCGTCGCCGGCTGGCCGAGAATGACCTCAAGCCATGGCGCAGGAACATGTGGTGCATTCCCCATGTCGATGGCGAATATGTCGCTCGCATGGAAGATGTGCTCGATCTCTATGCTGAAGCGCCTGATCCTGAGCGGCCCCTGGTCTGCTTCGACGAGACCCCCGTCCAGCTGATCGGCGAGGTGCGCCAGCCGGTCCCGGCCCAACCGGGACGACGCGAGCGCTATGATTACGAGTATCGCCGCAACGGCACCGCCAATCTCTTCGTCACCTTCGATCCATATCGAGGTTGGCGCAACGTCAAGGTCACCGACCGCCGCGCCGCCGTGGACTATGCCCACTGCATGCGTGAACTCGTCGACGTCCATTATCCCGGCGCCACCTGTATCCGTGTCGTGCAGGACAATTTGTCGATCCACAAGCCTGGGGCATTGTATGAGGCCTTCGCGCCCGCCGAGGCCCGACGTATCCTGCGCCGCCTCGAATTCCACTTCACCCCGAAGCACGCAAGTTGGCTCAACATGGTCGAGTGCGAGATCAGCGTGCTTCAGCGCCAGTGTCTCGGCCGCCGCATCGACCACCCCAAAAGGCTCCGAAACGAGATCGCCGCATGGCAGCGGCGGCGAAATAAAATCCGAGCTCGCATCAAATGGATGTTCACAACCGACAAAGCCCGCGCCAAACTCGGCCGCGCCTATCCAGTCACCGCCAAAGAGTCAAAATCACTGTGATGAACCACTAGGACGTCTTTTTCATGCACTCGCGAACATTCCTGCGACGTTTCAAAAATGTCAATTTCTGCTGTTTCGCTTCGAGGCGACAACTCTCCCTTCTCTGCGCAAGAAGCCGACTGACGGCAGCTATCTCTCCAGGCGATCTCGGTTTTGGGGAAGGCGTCTGCGCGAATACAGAAACGGCACCAAACGAAACAGACGCAACAACCAAAGCTGCAATAAGGCGCATGAATTCGAGTCCAGTGAGGAGAACAAGATCGCTCCGCTCACTAGCACGCGCTCAAACAAAGGCAAACATGTTCTCAGGGCGAATCGTGAGCGCTCGCAACGCGCGGTTACGTTGCAGGGGAGCTCTCGTAGATAAATAATCCCTCGATCGCCATGGCAACGCTCCCGACGACCGCAGCCGTCAAGGTTTCGACGAAAAAGACCTCAGCCAATGAGGGCTCCGTCACGCTTCCGCTGGCTGTCACGACAGTGAGTGCCATGGTTTGCAGGAAATAGCCGCCGAGCGCGAGGACCCGCGTCCGTTCCCATGCCCCAGGACCACCCACCAGAGGCAACGAACGGGACTCCTCTCCGCGATTGGCGGTCCCGCGGGCGCTGTCGGCACGCAGAGTCTGAACGTTTTCGACCTCGCGATCGCGCGGACCGGGCCGCTCACCACGAAGCGCAATCTCGCGGTTTCGACGCCCTGGCGGTCCCAATCCTCAATGACCTGGACCTCAGTTATACCCCCGGGTCCAGATGGCCCGCTCGGCTCTTGCCGCGCGCGATGCGACACACTGTCTCCCTCGCGTGGATCGACCGCCGACGACAGGATGACACCGCGTTGAGAGAGGATTTCGAAGTGCCTGATTGGTCTGGCGTTTCGGATGAGAGGTAACGCCGAAGCATCAAACCGTCAAAGTTCGACGCGAGCTCGTGTCACATAACTGTCATGTAACCGCAATATTAGAGCTACTTGGCGCTCCTAAACAGGCCGCCCGGACGTCCGATCTCATCGATCGAACATCCTTCTCAGCACGGAGAAAAACCAGTGAATTTCATGAAAATGCTCGTCGCTGCAAGCCTTATGGCCGCATCGACAGTACCCGTCCGCGCGTTGGATATCTCCGGCGCGGGCGCGACCTTCCCATACCCGATCTACGCCAAATGGGCTGACGCCTATAAGAAGGAGACCGGCAACGGCATGAACTACCAGTCGATCGGTTCGGGCGGCGGGATCAAGCAAATCCAGTCCAAGACCGTGACCTTCGGCGCATCCGACATGCCGCTCAAGCCCGAAGACCTGACCAAATCAGGGCTCGTTCAATTTCCAACGGTTGTTGGTGGCGACGTCCCCGTGGTCAATCTGGAAGGCGTGAAGTCGGGCGATCTCAAGCTAGACGGCACGACTCTGGCGAAAATCTTCCTCGGTGATATCAAGTCCTGGGACGATGCGGCGATCGCCAAGCTGAACCCCTCCGCCAAGCTTCCCAAGCAGGCGATCGTCGTCGTGCATCGCTCGGACGGCTCCGGAACTACGTTCATCTGGACCGATTATCTTTCGAAGGTAAGCGCGGACTGGAAGTCGAAGGTTGGCGCGAGCACTTCGGTTGAATGGCCGGCCGGCATTGGCGCCAAGGGCAACGAAGGTGTGGCGAACAACGTCGCCAACACCAAGGGCGCGATCGGCTATGTGGAATATGCCTACGCCAAGCAGAACAAGATGGACTCGGTCAGCATGATCAACAAGGATGGAAAGGCCGTTGAGCCCAGCGCATCGGCATTCCAGGCCGCGGCGGCGAATGCGGATTGGGAAAAGGCGGACCATTACTACGTCATTCTGACGGATCAGCCGGGTGCCACATCCTGGCCGATCGCAGGCGCTACGTTCATTCTTATCCACACCCAGCCGCAAGACCCGGCCGCGGCCACCGAAGCGCTGAAGTTCTTCGCCTGGGCCTACAAGAAGGGTTCAAAGATGGCCGAAGAACTGGACTACGTTCCGATGCCGGACAAGGTGGTAACGGCTATCCAGAAGATGTGGACGGCCGAAATCAAGGACGGCAGCGGGAAGCCGCTCTTCACCGCATCTAACTAAGGTCAACGGGAGCGGGGACGCTTCGCGTCCCCGCTCTCACATTCGCAAGCGGCTTCGGTTCGGCTGCCAACTTTCTGAATCTTCAGCGGGTGCATTGGGAGGTGCAGCGTGGTCGACGTGACTTGGCAGGAGGCCGGGGTGGGCGTGCAGGATGTGGCTGAGCGGGCCAAGGTACTTAACAGGCTCCGGATCGGCGACATCGTTTTCCATCGCATTACGAAGACCGCAGCCGTATTCGTGCTGGTGGTCCTTGGCGGCGTGATCGTGTCGCTCTTCTTGGGCGCGCTACCGGCTCTGCAAGAATTTGGATTTGGGTTCCTCACAGCACAAAGCTGGAACCCCGTTACCGAAAAGTTCGGAGCGCTCGCGCCGATCTATGGCACGGTCGTGACATCTTTGATCGCAATGCTGATCGCGGTGCCGTTTGGACTGATGATCGCCATGTTTCTCACCGAACTTTGTCCGATGTGGTTGCGGCGTCCGATCGGCATCGCGATCGAACTGCTGGCGGGTATCCCCAGCATCATCTACGGCATTTGGGGTCTGTTCGTATTTGCACCATTCATCCAGCAATACGTGCAGCCGCCGGTGATAGCGGCCTTCGAGAATGTGCCCGTGCTTTCAACTTTATTCGCCGGGCCGCCCTTCGGCATCGGAATTCTAACGGCGAGCCTGATCCTGGCGATCATGGTGTTGCCCTTTGTCACGTCGATCTCGCGTGACGTATTCGATGCCGTTCCGCCGGTCCTGAAGGAAGCCGCATACGGGCTGGGTTGGACCCAGTGGGAGGTCTGGCGCTATGTGGTGCTGCCATTCACGCGTGTCGGGGTCATTGGCGGCGTGATGCTGGGGCTGGGCCGGGCGCTCGGCGAGACCATGGCGGTCACTTTTGTCATTGGAAACGCCCACAAGATTTCCGCGTCCTTGCTTGCGCCCGGCACGACGATATCGGCGACCATCGCCAACGAATTCACCGAAGCCGTGGGCGACCTCTACACGTCATCCCTGATCGCACTCGGTCTCATTCTCTTCTTCATCACATTCGTTGTTCTCGCAATCGCACGATACCTGCTGCTCCGGATCAATCGGAGGATCGCCTGATGGATACCTCGCTTTACGCGTCGCGTCGTCGCCGCAACGTGCTCGCCGCTGCGGCATCGTATGCTGCGACGTTCGTTGGTCTCCTCTGGCTGGCGTTGATTCTCGGGGTGTTATTTTGGCACGGGTTCAGCGGACTTTCGCTTCGCGTCTTCACCGAGATGACGCCCCCGCCGGGTGCGGCAGGTGGACTTCTCAACGCCATCGTCGGCAGCCTGATCATGACGGCATTGGCTCTTCTGATCGGCGCTCCGATAGGCATCCTCGCCGGAACCTATATGGCCGAATATGGCCGTCACACTCACCTCACCAGCCTGGTTCGTTTCATCAACGACATCCTGCTCAGTGCACCGTCGATCGTGGTCGGCCTGTTCATCTACTACGTGATGGTTCGTCCGATGGGACATTTTTCGGGATTGGCCGGCGCCGTTGTCCTGTCTGTGCTCGTGGTCCCCGTCATGGTTCGAACCACCGAGGACATGCTTACGCTGGTGCCGGATACATTGCGGGAAGCGGCGGCTTCGATCGGCTTGCCGCGGTCGCTCATGATTCGGCAGATCGCCTACCGCGCGGCAAAATCCGGAATTATTACCGGGCTGCTGCTCGCCATTGCCCGCATCAGCGGCGAAACCGCGCCGCTCTTGTTTACCGCCCTCAACAATCAATTCTACAGCACGAATCTGAATGCGCCGATGGCGAGTTTGCCGTCTGTCATATTTCAATTCGCACTAAGCCCATACAAGGACTGGCAGGATCTGGCCTGGACTGGAGCGTTGATAATTACGCTCGCGGTGCTGGCAATGAGCATTATCGCTCGTTCGCTGGCAGGAACGAGGAAAGCATCATGAACGTCGCTGCCGCTAAACCCGCGTCCGTCGCTGCGTCGCGTCCGATGGAGGTCCCAGTGCAAAGGGAAAAGATCGCGATCCGAAACCTGAACTTCTATTACGGGGAGTCAAAGGCGCTCAAGGGCGTCAGCCTTCCGTTGTATGCGAACAAGGCGACGGCCTTTATCGGCCCTTCCGGCTGCGGCAAATCAACGCTGCTTCGCGTTCTCAACCGCATGTATGATCTATATCCCGGTCAGCGTGCCGAAGGTCAAGTGCTGTTCGAAGGCACGGACATTCTCGATCCCGGACTCGATCTGAACTTGCTGAGGGCCAGGATAGGAATGGTGTTCCAGAAGCCGACCCCATTTCCGATGTCGATCTACGAGAACATCGCCTTTGGAATCCGCCTTTACGAGAAGCTGCCCAAGTCTGAACTGGACGGCCGCGTCGAACAGGCCCTGCAGCGCGGTGCCCTGTGGAGCGAAGTCAAGGATAAGCTCAGCGCAAATGGTCTCAGCCTCTCGGGTGGCCAGCAGCAACGCCTGTGCATCGCTCGTACCGTTGCCGTACGCCCGGAAGTGATCCTGTTTGACGAGCCATGCTCCGCGCTCGACCCGATTTCAACGGCCAAGATCGAAGAGCTGATCGACGAGTTGAAGGCCGACTACACCATCGTAATCGTCACCCATAACATGCAGCAGGCGGCTCGCGTATCGGAAAAGACCGCGTTCATGTATCTCGGTGAACTGATCGAGTTCGACGATACCAACAAGATCTTTACGTCGCCGAACGATCGACGCACGCAGGACTACATCACCGGCCGCTTCGGCTGACGCGCCTTCGTCGCGAGGAGAGCAAGAATGGTTTTCGAACATACCGCCAAGGCATTTGACAGCGATCTTCAGGAACTCAATCGGCTGGTCGCCGAGATGGGTGGTCTGGCGGAAAGGCAGATCGTCGAATCCGTGGATGCGCTGACTCGAAGAGATATTGAGTTGAGCGCCCGCGTTGTTGCCACGGACTCCGATATTGATCATTTGCAGCGGGTGATCGAGGAGCGCGCGGTGCTGACCATCGCGCGGCGCCAGCCGATGGCGGTCGACCTGCGCGAAATCGTCGGCGCGATGCGGGTCGCGATTGACCTCGAGCGGGTCGGCGACCTTGCCAAAAACATCGCCAAGCGTGCCTCCGCGCTCGACAGCGATTTTCATCCACTGAAGCTGATCCGCGGCCTCGAGCACATGACCGACCTCGTGCAGTCGCAGTTGAAATCCGTGCTCGACGCCTATGCGGCGCACGATTTGCCGGCGGCGATGACGGTGTGGAAGGGGGACGAGGAAGTCGATGCGATCTGCACCTCGCTGTTCCGCGAACTCCTGACCTACATGATGGAAGATCCGCGCAACATCAGCTTCTGCATCCACCTGATGTTCTGCGCCAAGAACATCGAGCGGATCGGCGACCACGCCACCAATATCGCGGAAACCGTGTTCTACATAATCGAAGGCCAGCAAATACTCGACAAGCGACCGAAGGGCGACATGACGACCTTTGCAACGACCGTACCCGGAAACTGAGAGAGCGTTTTCGAGCGAAGTGGACACCGGTCGCGTGAAGAAAACGCGTCCAAATTGAAAGAGAAGGCTTACGCATATGAGCGCGCGCATTCTGGTAGTGGAAGACGAGGAGGCATTGACGACGTTGCTGCGCTACAACCTCGACGCCGAAGGTTACGACGTCGAGACGGTCGCCCGCGGCGATGACGCCGACACCAGGCTGAAGGAGCGCGTTCCCGACCTGATCGTGCTGGACTGGATGCTGCCCGGCCTGTCGGGGATCGAGCTGTGCCGCAGGTTGCGGGCGCGGCCGGAAACCAGGCAGCTTCCGATCATCATGCTGACCGCGCGCGGCGAGGAAAGCGAACGGGTCAGGGGCCTTGCGACCGGCGCCGACGATTACATCGTCAAGCCGTTCTCGGTGCCGGAACTGCTGGCGCGGGTGCGGGGCCTTTTGCGCCGCGCCAGTCCGGAACGTCTCGCCACCATCCTCACCTATGGCGACATCGAACTCGATCGCGAGAAGCGCCGCGTGGCGCGGTCGGGACGTCCGGTCGATCTCGGCCCGACCGAGTACCGGCTGCTGGAATTTTTCCTGGAGCATCCGGGACGGGTGTTCAGCCGCGAGCAACTGCTCGACAGCGTATGGGGCCGCGATATTTACATCGATGAGCGCACGGTGGACGTGCATATCGGGCGGTTGCGCAAATTGCTCAACCCCGGCCGCGAGCAGGATCCGATCCGCACCGTGCGCGGCGCCGGCTATGCCCTGGACGACCGGTTCGCGAAGGTGGACCAGTAGCGGTTTTCGACATGGATAAGGTCATCGGCTCGACGGAGCCAGCGCCGCAGCCTCTGATCGTCGTGGGCGAATTCCTTCTCGATCGGGAGACCATCCGGGTTTGGCGGGGTAGCAAGCCACTTCAGCTTTCAATGAAGCAGTTTCGTCTCCTTGAGGTTTTCATGGAGCATCCGGGAGAACCCTTGCCGCGGAGAACCTTGAAGGAGCGCGTGTGGGGGGCCGGCTCGACGATCGAAGAAGCCACCGTTGACGCGGAAATCGTGCGCCTGCGCCGAGCCATTGGAGGCCGGCGACGCGAAGCCCCCATTCGTACTGTCCGCAAACTGGGGTACGTCTTCCAAACGCCCAGGCGGCGCCGGGCCTAAGTCGCCAACATCGATCCCAGTCGCGAGAAGAACAACAGAACGTTGAATGCCGGTGTCATGAAAGTCCCCGTCGCTTTCGCCTCAAGGACCGCCAGCCGGGTGGGCTGAGCCAGTTCTTGGGAAAGGCCCTTTTCCACTGCCCCAAGCGCTGGCTTACGCCAGCATCATGGATTTGGTGACATTGGTATGACGGTCACGGTTCCGATACGAACGGGACGCCGGGTGAGGGCGTTCGCGCCTAGCGGCCGCGCTTGGCCGGACGAACATCGGCTTTCGACGCGAGGCGGTTTTGGCCGGTGCAGGCGCGCAGCATCCCGCAGACGTGGCGAGGAGATTGCACAATTCGGGATGCCCGTCGCAGCAATCGTTGACCAGAAAGGACAACAACGACTGCATGCCGTCCACGTCCGAGCGATAGATGATCGTGCGGCCTTCGCGCGAGCTGCGCAGCAGGCCGGCCCGGACCAGAATCGCCAGGTGAGACGAAAGGGTATTGTGAGGCGTACCGACAGTGTCGGCGATCACACCGGCGGTGATACCGATCGGCTCGTGCTTGATCGAGACGGAAAATCGCAAGTCGCGTCAGTTGCGCCAGGGCGGCAAGCGCGGAGATCGCATGTTCATCGCTCAACCGGTTTCCGTTCGAGATGGGGCCAGCATGACTCGCGACCGCCAGCATCGCTTTTCGCATTGCATCAATCCCGTGATTGCAAAGTTCTGGTTCGTTTAGCTGGCGCCTGGGTGACACGCTAGAAAACTTTCCATTATTCGATATGTCGACATATCTTTCGGGTTTTCGAAGCCGCATTGCGACCTTTGTCAAAGTTCGGTCTTTAACCCTTCAACGACTTCGCCGTCTTCCTTGACGAACCGCCCGATATGCGGATTCGGCAGGATGGTAAGGACAGTCTCCGATGGGCGGCAAAGTCTCACACCCTTGGGCGTCACCACGATCGGGCGGTTGATCAGGATCGGGTGCGCGAGCATGAAATCGAGCAACTGGTCGTCCGTCCATTTCGGGTCGGCGAGCCCCAACTCCGCAAAAGGCGTGCCCTTTTCGCGCAACAGTGCGCGCACCGGGATTTCCATCGCCTTGATCAGTTCCATCAATCGGGCGCGGCTTGGCGGATTCTTGAGATACTCGATAATGTCCGGCTCCGTCCCGCTTTGCCTGATCATGGCAAGCGTATTGCGCGACGTGCCGCAGTCCGGATTGTGATAGATGCTGATGCTCATAATTGGGCTCCGGAATCAAGCGGTGGTGCGTCAGGTTCCGGGTGTAGCAGCCACGTCATCACCACCATGCCAATGACGGCGCCGACGAGTTCGGCGATGATGAACCCCGGAAGGTCGAGCGGACGAATGCCGGAAAAGGTGTTCGTGAACGAGCGCGCGATCGCGACCGCCGGATTGGCGAACGACGTCGAGGCCGTGAACCAGTAGGCCGCCGTGATGTAAAGGCCGACCAGCCAGGGCACGGCGCTGCGTTCGAAGCGAATGCCTGCCAGGATCGTCACCACCAGGCCAAAAGCCGCAACGGCTTCGGCGAACCATTGCGCGCCGCCGGTCCGGACCTTCATCGAGGCGTCCAACAACGGCAGTGCAAACATCCCGTGCGCAATGACGGTGCCGAGAATGCCTCCGACAATTTGAACAACGATATACAGCGCCGCTTCGCGCCCACTGAGCTCGCGCCTGAGTGCAAAGACAATCGAAACGGCCGGATTGAAATGGGCTCCCGATATGGGTCCAAGGATGGTGATGAGCACAACGAGAATCGCACCGGTGGGAAGCGTGTTGCCGAGCAAAGCGAGCGCAACATCTTTTGTCAGCGTCTCGGCCATGATGCCGGAACCGACCACGGTCGCGACGAGAAGTGCCGTACCAAGCATCTCTGCAAAAGCGCGCCGACGAAGGTCGAAAGCTGGCATAGTGGCCTCTTGTTCCAGCGGATAGTCGCCGCGTCACGGTTTCCATCAGATGAGCGCGGATATCGCGCTGGGGCCGGCTCCGCTTCCATAGCTCGAGACTTATGGAGTCGGGAATTTCTGTCAAGGCGCCGATATTTCCATATTACTAGAATTACCGTTTGACTGGCATCTATCAAGGTGCCATGATCGCCGCATGAAACTGGATGACGCCGCATCACATCTTGAAGCCCTGGGCAATCCGACCCAACTCAAGATTTACCGTGCCCTCGTTCGCGCCGGCGATGCGGGGCTGCCCGTTGGCCGCCTGCAGGATAAGCTGAAGATCGCGCCGTCAACCCTTTCGCACCACATCAAGACTTTGGTAACCGCGGGTCTCATCAGCCAGGTGCGGGAAGCGACGACGCTGACATGCCATGCCAACTATGACGTCATGCGAGGTTTGGTGGATTTCCTGGTCGCCGAATGTTGCGCCGACGCGGCCGAATGCAAGGATGCCAGCGCCGCCGCCTGAGGTTCTCAGGCTTCCAAATTCGATATTTCTAGTTTGATAGGAGAAGCAACATGGCACAAGCGAAAACCGTCGCCATCATCGGCGGAGGCCCGGTCGGACTCGCGGCAGCCTCGCATGCGCTCGAATCCGGTCTCACGCCGATCGTTCTGGAGGCGGGCCCCGCCATAGGCCATGCGATGCGGCAGTGGAGCCACGTGCAGCTGTTCTCACCGTGGGAATATAATGTCGATAAGGCCGCCGAACGCCTGCTGGCCCCGACCGGATGGAATTCGCCGGAGCCCACGCATTACCCGACCGGCGGCGAGTTACTGACCCAATATCTTGAACCGCTGGCCCGCACCGCCCTGAAGGATCACATCCATACCTCAAGCCGCGTCACCGATATCAGCCGGGTGGGTTTCGACAAGCTCAAGACCAGAGGACGCGCCGACGCACCGTTCGAGCTTCGCTGCCAAAACGGACAAGGTCCTAAGAGTATTCGCGCCGACGCGGTGATCGATGCGTCCGGCACCTGGTTCTCGCCGAATCCCGGCGGAGCCAATGGTCTTCCTGCGTTCGGCGAGAGGGAAAACGCGGCCGATGTCGCCTACGGCATGCCGGACGTGCTGGGAAAGGATCGCGCCCGCTATGCCGGCAAGATGACCGCCGTGCTCGGCGCCGGGCATTCCGCGGCCGGCACCCTGATCGAGCTCACGCACCTGAAATCGCAGGCACCGGGCACCGAGGTCGTTTGGCTCTTGCGCGGCGATAATCCTGCCAAGGCCTTTGGTGGCGGCGCGAACGACAAGCTCGCAGCCCGCGGCGAATTGGGGCTGGCGTTGGCCGCGCTGGTGGATGCGGGGAAAATCAGAGTAGAGACCGGCTTTTCGCTTAACGGCATCGACCGTGCCGGCGAGCGCCTTAGACTTTCGACCGGCGGGTGCTGTGGCCGAAGCCTGGCGGCCGATGAACTGATCGTCGCGACCGGGTTTCGCTCGGATCTCGGTTTCTTGCGTGAACTGCGTATCCAGCTTGACCCCGCGATCGAATGCCCGGTCGCGCTTGCGTCCTTGATCGACCCGAATGAGCATAGCTGCGGCACGGTGCGGCCCCATGGCGCGGCGGCACTTGCCCAGGACGAGCCCGGCTTTTATTTCGCCGGTATGAAGTCGTACGGACGCGCGCCAACCTTTCTCATGATCACCGGTTATGAGCAGGTACGGTCCATTGTCGCCGAGATCGCCGGCGATCACGTGGCCGCAGCGCGTGTCGAACTCGTCTTGCCCGAGACCGGCGTGTGCAGCCGCGGCACTGCACCCGGTGGAACGGAGTGCTGTGGCGGCCCCGTGCCAGCAGCGGCCGATGCCTGTTGTGCAACCGATGCCGATGCCAAGCTCGAAGGCAAGACGGGATGCGGATGCGGATAGCACCGGCCATGGCATCGCGGCGACGCCAGAACCAACAAGCGAGCGCCGCCAGCTTCCCCTTCGGATCATCGTTTTTGCGGGCGATCGCCGTTAGCGCGGATTGACGGTCGGGGTGACGACGGACAGCAGGTCCTCCATCGTCTGATCGGTGATGATGTCTAAGTCAGGAATTGGCCCACATAGATGGCTCGGATATCGGGTGAAGTGTGTCTTATGCACTTCGCTTAGGAACCTTATTCCGTCGGACGTAGCCTGATCATGGTTCAGTCCTTAATTGACGGCGAGCATGCTTGAGGAATGAAACTCACGCAGAATCAAGCGGCTGTCGCTGCCTTTGCTCTGACTGGGGGCACCGCGCGAAAGGCGATCGCAAGCCTGTTCCAGGCGTTGATGGTTCCGATCAGGACGGTCAGGTTCACGGCCTCGGATTCGGAGAAGTGCTTGCGGAGCTCGGCATAGACGTCGTCCGGCGCATGTGTCTCAGAAATCAATGTCACAGCCTCGGTCCAGGCAAGCGCCGCACGTTCACGATCGGTATAGAGTGGCGCCTCGCGCCAGGCATTCAGGAGATAAAGCCGCTGCTCAGTTTCGCCGTGCTTGCGCGCATCCTGGGTGTGCATGTTGATGCAGAAGGCGCAGCCGTTGATCTGGGATGCGCGGGTCTTGACCAGTTCCATCAGGGACTGCTCGAGACCCGATGATTGAATTTGAGTTTCGAGCGCAATGAGCGCTTTGACGGTGTCGGGAGCAGCTTGCTGGAAATTCATGCGGGGTTTCATGGTCGTTCTCCGTCGGTTAGAGGGGATTGATGGTTAGTGGGCGCCGCCCGCGTCGAGACGGTCGGGCTTGGTAAGCATCAGCGCCGCGGCCAGGGCGATGATCTGTGAGATGCCGAGCAGATAGAAGGTGTCGCTGAAGCCCAGGATGAAGGCCTGCTTCTGGATGACCTTGCCAATCGCGACATAAGCGTGATGGAGAGCATCGATGCGGTCGATCACGCCATGGCTCATGAAATATTGCGTGAGCTGATCGAGTCGGGCGCGCGTCGCCTGTTCGAACATCGATACCGATTGCGAGAGCACATTGGAATGATATTGCTCGCGCTTGGTCAGGAGCGTCTGTAGCGCGGCAATTCCAATCGCGCCGCCTAGGTTGCGCATCATGTTGAACAAAGCTGACGCCGACCCCGCATTTTCCGCTTCTATTCCTGCAGTCGCAACGCTCGATAGCGGTGCGAAGACGAGGGCCTGACCAAACGCGCGGATGACGTTCGGCCAGAAGAGCTGATCGGACGCATAATCGTTGGTCATGTAGATGTTCATGAAGTTGGAGCCGCCGAAGAGCACAAAGCCGATGCCGATCACAAGACGCGGATCGAATCGCTGCATCAGGCGAGGTACCAGCGGAATCAGCACGAGTTGCGGCAGGCCAGTCCACGCCAGCACCATGCCGATCTGTTCGGAGTTGTAACCCTGGATGCGCGACAGATAGACCGGCAGGATATACACGGAGCCATACAGGGACACGCCAAGCAGGAAGTTCGCGAGCACACCAAAGCCGAAATTGCGGCGGAACAGGATTCGCAGGTTGAGCAATGGCTTCTGCGCAGTCAGCTCGATCGCGAGGAACAGCGTCAGCGCAACCGCAGCGATCACTGCCAGCCGAACGATGAAAGGCGAACCGAACCAGTCGTCCTTGTTGCCTTCTTCCAGCACGGTCTGGAGCGCCGCAAGCCCGATTGCCATGGTGACGATGCCTGGCCAGTCGCCTTCGGGCAGCAGCGACAGCTTCATCGGACTTGCTTCCAGCGAAACGTAGAGCATGCCGATCATGATCGCGCCCGGCACGACGTTAACGTAGAAGATGTACTCCCAACCGAAATTCTCGGTGAGATAGCCGCCAATGGTCGGACCGATCGCTGGTGCAAAAGTCGCCGAGATCGCGAACATGGCGAGCCCAATCGGCTGTTTTGCCTTTGGCAGAAGCGTGATGATCAGTGTGAATGCCATGGGGATAAGCACGCCGCCGGTGAAGCCCTGCACGGCGCGCAGCGCGATCATCTGAGGCAGGTCTTGCGCCAGCGCGCACGCTGCCGAGAACACGAGGAAAAGGAACGCATTGGTCAATAGGTAAGTTCGGATCGAGAACACCTGCGCGAGCCAGCCGCTCAACGGAATCACCACGATCTCGGCGATCAGGTAGGACGTCGAGATCCAGCCGCCGTCGTCGATGCCGGCGCCGATCCCCCCCTGGATGTCGGCAAGCGAAGCATTCACGATTTGGATGTTGAGCACTGCCATGAAGGCGCCCAGCGTGGCACCGACCACCGCGAGCCAAGTTTTTGCAGTAACGGCAGGGGCCGCCGGAGCCGCGATCATCTCCTGATTTCCGCGCTCCGGAATGGCGTCCATAGTGGTTTGCAGAGTTGTCATGATTGTCTCCTCGTCATTTCCGACGGAGGTCCATTCGCATTCAGCTGCGGGGTCTGGCGTCACGCGAGGCGACGCGCTGATCGTCTTCACCTTGCGCGGCCAACACTGCAGACTTGGTATTGACAGTCGGCACAGCCGACATGCCAGGACGCAAGAGGCCGTTCAGGCTCTGGTCGTCGAGGGCGATCTTCACGGGAACGCGCTGGACGATTTTGGTGAAGTTGCCGGTCGCGTTATCGGGTGGCAGAAGTGCGAATTCCAGGCCGCTGGCCGGCGCCAAGCTGTCCACATGACCTTTCAGCCTGATGGAATGAAAGCTGTCGATATGCAGCTCGACAGGCTGGCCGCTGCGCACGTGGGTGAGTTGGGTCTCCTTGAAATTGGCGATCACGTAAACCGCATCAAGCGGCACCACGGCCATCAGTTGCGTTCCGGCCTGGACATATTGGCCGACACGGAGTGTTCGTGCGCCGACGGTGCCATCGATCGCTGACGTGATCTGCGTGTAGGACAGGTTCAGCGCCGCTTGCTGTTCGACTGCGCGGGCATGATCGAGCTGCGCGACGGCTTTCGCGCGTTCAGTTGCGAGCACTTCGATCTTCTTGTTGGCTGCGATCAATCCGGCTTTGCCCTGCTGCAACTGTGCAGTCTGCGCCCGCAACGCAGCGTCCGTTTGTTGGGCACGCTGCACGGTGCCGGAACCCGACTTCATCAGTTCGTCGTAACGGGCGCGCTCTTCCCGGGCGAATTTCAGATTGGCTTCGGTCGCGTCGACCTCAGCCGCCTGCTGTTGGATCAGCGGCTCCTGCAACTCGATCTGCGAGCTGAGGTTTTTAACCGCAGCCTCGGAAGCTGCGACATCCGCTTGTGCCTGCTTCAGCGCTGTCTGGAAGTCGCGGTCATCTATCCGCGCCAACAACTGGCCGGCCTTCACCTTCTCGTTGTCGGCAACCAGCACCTCTGAGAGATAGCCGGAGACCTTCGGCGCGATGATTGTCGAATCGGCTTTGACGTAGGCGTCGTCCGTGGTCTCAAGGTACCGGCCGGTCGTGATGTAGTAGCGGCCAAAATCGGCAGCGCCGGCGACGGCGAGAGCTCCGACAAGAGCAAGCGCCACCCGCCGGATCGCCTGCCGCGATGGGCGGAGACGATTTTTATCTTTCTGATCAGTAGCATAAGCAAGAGTCGACATGGTGTCCTCTTCCGAATTTCAGGGCAGCTGCTGCCATGGGCTGAAAGGTGCAGTGTTTGGCCTTTTGTGATAATCGTTTATGTTCTGGAATGATTGTCCAGCTCAACGGGACAATAGGAGCCGTATGATGGACCGCTTCACCAGCCTCACGGCCTTCGTCCGCGTGGTCGAGTGCGGCTCGTTCTCGGCGGCAGCGCGCCGGCTCAACATGTCGAAGACGATGGTGAGCAATCACGTCCAGGCGCTCGAGGATCGTCTCGGTGTCCGGCTTCTGAACCGGACGACGCGCAAGGTCAGCCTCACCGAGATCGGCAAAACCTATCGCGACCGCGCCACGCAGATCCTTGCTGATCTCGAAGAAGCGGATGATGTTGCGGCGGCGCTGCAATCGACGCCACGGGGAACGTTGCGCGTCTATTGCATGACTCACGTCGTACCGTTCGTGGCGCCGGTCGTTAGCGAATTCCTTGCGACTTATCCCGAAGTCAAGGTCGAACTCATGATGGGCGAAGCCAGCATCGACATGATCGATGAAGGATTCGACATCGCACTCCGGCTGACACCGCCGCCCGACTCCAGTTTGATCGTCCGCGGTCTGGCGACCTGGCGTCACGTGCTTTGCTGCTCGCAAACTTACATCGAGAGACACGGACGCGTGCAGGAGCTTGCCGCGCTCGGTGAGCACAATTGCTTTCGACACGTCAACTACCCCTTTGGGGACGAGTGGCGCTTCGTTGATCGCAAGGGCGTGCCGGCGTCCGTACGTGTGGCGGGAAATCTCATTACCAACAGTGGCGAGACTCTGCGCTGTGCGGCGCTGGAGGGGGGTGGCGTCTGCTTGGCCCCAGGGTTCCTGGTGCACGACGATCTTGAAGCCGGCCGGCTGGTGCGGCTCTTGCCCGAGTATCGGCCAATTGAGCTTTCGATGAACGCGATCTACCCGCATCGGCATCATTTGTCGGCCAAGGTCAGAACCTTCATCGACATGCTGGCGCATCACAGCGCCGCGCATCAGAAGCTGATCAACCCCTATGCGTGAGCGGGGTGTTTCTTGAACGCGAGGAGGCCTGCTCTCGCAATGATCTGCGGTGCTGCGTCGCAACTCGTCGGATCTCTTTCGCATTTTCGTTTCCGTTCGTTCAATGCGCATCGCGGTCGAACCGCGATTCCTCGAAAGCTCAATCGCGGCGATGGACGTCATGGGTGACGATGCCGAGCTCGGGTGCCGGCCGGTCCAGGCGACGCGGGTCGGCCAGCGTGCGGTGGATGTCGTCGAGCCCGCTCTGCCAATGGACGCGCATCGCGTTCAGCCCGAACTCGTAGTCCTTTGACTGGCCCTCAGAGAGCTTGGACTGATAGATCAGGTGAATGATGTTGCAGGAGCGATGGCGGGCCATGTCCGCGATGGCGCGGATTTCCGGATCCTGCTTTGCGCTTTCCGGCAACTTTTCGATCGTGCGCTGCAAGGCTAGACGGATCTTCTGCATCCGCAGTACCTGGATGATGAAGTACTCGCGGTTGATGAAGCGGTAGGGGCCGGGAGGAAAAGCCGGATTCGTCAGCGGCATGGCAAGCGCGGTCGCGCGCACGGTCTCGTGTTTCATCGAGGTCGAGCTCCAAAGGTTTTGGGTGAGCGGGCCGCGCGCCGGTGCTGGAAACGCGGCCCGTATCGGATGAAGCGCTTACTGCGCGCCCTGGTTCGGCCTACCCCAACAAGCGGTCAGTAGTCCCAGATGGCCGGTACCCAGCGAAAGGCGTCGCCGGCGACCGCGACATGGCCGACAGACGGGAACGGCATGTGAGTGGCCACCAGCAGCCCGCCGGTCGCCGCCAGTTCCCGCAAAAGACGGATACGAACGCGGGCCGCCTCCTCGGGGTCGTGCTCGAAGCCGTTGTACCAGTCGGGGTGTTCGAACCCGACCGCGAACACGAGGTCGCCGGCGAACGTCAACCGGTCGCCGCCGGACGCCAGGCGGACCACGCTGTGCCCGGGGGTGTGGCCGCCGGTGCGATGGACGACCACCCCCGGCGCCACCTCGTACTCCTCCTCGAAGAGCCGCAGCTGGCTGCGGTACTCTTTCACGAACCGTTTGGCCGTCTTCCGAAGCGCGTCCGGGAAGCCCGGCGGCATGGAGACGCGGGAGAAATCGGGCGACTCCCAGAACTTGACCTCGGCGGCCGCCACGTGGATCCGCAGGTCCGGACGCAGTTGGTCCTTCACCCCGTCGACGAGCAGCCCGCCAACGTGGTCCATGTGCATGTGGGTAAGCACCACGTCGGTCACGGATGCGAGATCGATGCCGGCGGCCTCCAGTCGATGGATCAGCTGCCCGGCCCGCGGCAAGGGGAACTCCGCCCCCATCCCAGCGTCGATGAGTATGGTCCGGCCGCCGCTACGCACCACGACCACGTTCAGCGCCCAATCGAAAGCGTCCGGTGGCAGGAAATTGTCGTGCAGCCAGGCCGCGCGGACAGCCGGTTCGGCGTTGTGGGCCAACATCGCGCCTGGCAGCGTTAGCACCCCATCGCTGACCACCAGCACGTCAATCTCGCCGACCTGCAGCGCGTAGCGCGACGGAACCAACTCGTTGGGCCCCGGCCGACCGGAGCGTGAGATGTTGTCTAGCATGTTTGTCTCCTGTTTCATGGTTAAGGCTCATGGCTGGTCTCGGTTGAGCGGGCCGCGCGGCCGGCGCGGAACGCGGCCCGTTTCGCGTGAAGGGTCTAGAAGAAGCCAGTCACATCGGTCACACACTCCGGATCGGCCGACGCCAGCGCGGCGGCACGCTCGGCGCGCGGCGGATAAATCCAGACGGTGTTGATCTCCTGCTTGGTCTTCTTGGCGACGTCGCCGACCATCGCCACCTCGCGCTCCCAGCCGCGCGTGAACAGCGCGCCGGCCTCTCCAAGGTCGAGGCAGGTGACGTAACCCTCCTGGTGATACGGCTTGGTCGGAACGCCGAGCAGCTCGGCGGCGGCATTGTTGCCGGCAAAGGCGCCCATCCTCGTGGCGTGCTGACACGACATCAGCGCGTAATTGCCGACATCGTCGCAGGCCGCACGGGCGGCATCGCCGGTAGCGAACACGCCGGGCACCGACGGCACACGCAAATCCCGGTCGACGAGCAGGCGGCCGAAATTGTCGCGCTCGGCGGGGATCTGCTGGGTCAAGGGTGCTGCGCGAATCCCTGCCGCCCAGATCACGGTCTCGGTTTCGATGTGCTCGCCGCTGGAAAGCGTGACGCCGGATTTGTCCAGCGAGACGACGCCGGCGCCGAGTTGGGTATCCACACCGACCTTGCGCAGTGCATCCTCAATGACAGGGCGAGGACCTGCGCCCATAGCCGGAGCGATTGCACTGTTTCGTTCCACGATGATGACGCGCGGCTCGGCATCCTTGCCGAGGATCGCACGGAGCCGCGCGGGTATCTCGGTTGCTGCCTCGATGCCGGTGAACCCGCCGCCGGCCACGACGACCGTATCGCGCCCGTTCTTCGCCGGCCGTTGGGCCAGGCTGTGCAGATGCCGGTCGAGGGCAATCGCATCGTCGAGCTGGTCGACACTGAAGCCGTGTTCGGCGAGGCCGGGGACATTCGGGCGGAACAGCCGGCTGCCAGTCGCCACGACCAGCCGGTCGTAGGAGAGCGTTTTCCGCACGCCCTTGGCAGTAACAACTTCCGATGTGCGGGATTTGGTGTCGATCGTCTCGACGCTGCCTTGCACGTAGGCAACGTCGATGGCCTGGAGAACATTCAGCAACGGCGCCGTCAGGGTTTCCGGCTTCGGCTCATAGAGCCGCGGGCGGACCACCAGAGTCGGCTCTGGCGCGACCAGCGCGATCTCGAGTTCTTCAGGCGAAGCGCCCTGGATGTCGCGCAGGCGGGCGGCGGAAAGTGCAGCATACAAGCCGGCGAAGCCGGCGCCGATGATGAGAAGACGCATGTGATGTTCTCCTGTGGTTTTTGAACTTCTCGGACGTACGCGCGTCGATGCACGCGAAGACATAAAACGGAGGCCGTCGGCTTACGGAGCGCCGCAGGTCGGTGCTATTGCCATCGGCGTGCGGCTTTCACACGTCGCGTGGCAACGTCGGGTAACCGGCGGCCAGCCAAGCTGAAGGGAAATCGGCTCGTTCGGTCTCAGAGGCCAGCCGTTGTAGGATGTTGGGGTGTCATCTCTGGCCACGATGGACGCCGTGGCCAGCGACGGAACTTCCACTTGTTCGCCCGTGGCCGATGTGAAGCGGACGCTCAATGAAAGTCCGTAAACGAGTGCGCTCGCTATGATCCTTCGACGCGGTACGATTCCAGGGAGGGCGACACAATTCGTCCTGATCATCGTTTGTCTCCATCCGTTGTGGGTCTTGGGTACCGTGATGATCTACTGGATCGAACCTGCAACTGCGCCAGAGCGATTGCTGTACCTGCAGAGCGGTTGCTGCTAGTGCGCGCGCCTTCGCCAAACGCTGGGCGTTTCGCCGGTCAACTTCCTGAACGCCGCCGCGAACGCCGTCTGAGAAGCGTAGCCAAGCTCCGCCGCCACCGACACGATCGATACGTCCGTGTCGCGGAGCATGTTCATCGCCTGCTCGAGCCGGTATTGCCGCAGCCAGCCATGAGGCGAAAGCCCTGTGCTTTCCTTGAAGGCGCGGCAAAAGTGGAAGCGCGACAGCCCGGCATCCGAAGCGAGCGAGGCGAGGGAAACGTCCGCATCGCTCTCCGAGCGCAAACGTTCGATGGCGCGGCGTAGCGCGGTCGGTGACAGTCCGCCCACGGCCGGCTGGAACGTGGTTTGTGAGCCGGTGTGCGCAGAGAGGAGCCGAGTTGCCAGGAGCTCTGTCACTTGCTGCCTAAACAAGGTGTCCAGGGGCTTGTGGCCGTCCAGGACATCCGCCGCACTCATGAGCAGCCGGGATGTAATGGGGTCGGGATGTCCTGTTCGCTCGAAGAGGTCGTCCGCAGCGCTCGTCTGGGCTTCTGTTGCAACGCGCTCGAGCGTTGCGTGCGGAAGATAGAGCTGCACGACATTGACAAGCCCGGGAATATCCCATCGGGCGCTTGAGCCTGCCGGAATGATCGTCACAACTCCCGAACGCGCCGTTCCGATGGCAACTGATCGCCCTGAGCGCCGCTCCAGTCGCTGCATCGAGCCGGTGTAGGTCATGACCACGTGATCAGCCATGGGCTCGACGACGTCGTGCAGAGCTCCGTGTTTCCAATGCGCGATGGCGCCGCCGGACATATCTGATGCCATGCGAAGCGGTTTGGTCTTGAGGACCCGCGTCATCTCCGCATCGGCAGAACGCCGGTCGACGACCGGAAAGTCGTCCGGGCGGGCCTCGGCTGCGACTAGCAGTGCCCTCAGGGGATCGTGCAAGATCGGTCTATTCATAGGGTTTTGCTCGCGTTAAGGAGGTGAACCGCTCACTCCACGCAGGCCTGTCCCTGGGCCGATGAGGCGCGGAGCCGCTGCCTCTGTGCCCGCGATGTTGACGGCAATTGCCGCGTGACGGAATCGTGCAGTGAGTTTAGTCAGGCTGTTTCAAGCGGATAGACCGACCTGTACTTTGGAATAGTAGGGCCGAGACGCGCCTATCGCGTGGACAATCGCGCAGCGAAGCAGAGGTTCATTGAACGGGCCGATGCGCGTGGCGAATGAAGTCGACGACGCTGGTATCGGGCTCGGCAACTGTCGGCATTGGAAGCGTGAAGCGAAAATGCGCGCCGCCGCTGGGACGATTTGAGCCCGAAATGCTGCCGCCGTGCGCGGTAATGATTGACTGGCAAATGGCTAGGCCGATGCCAATTCCCGCATCCTTGGTGCTGAAGAAGCGGTCGAAAACATGCGCCAGGTCCGCGGTGGCGATGCCCGGCCCATTATCAAATACGGAAAAGCAGACAGAACCTTCTTCATCGATCGACGTCTGGATATCGATCCGGCGTGTTGGTTGGCCGGGCTGCGCAATCGCCTGGACGCTGTTGACAAGCAGGTTGATGATCACCTGCTGCAACTGAATTCGATCGCCCATCACTCGGGGCAGTTCGCAGTCAAATGCCGTCGATAGAGCGATCGACTTTGAATCGATGTCGTGGCGAATGAACAGGAGGGCCTCTTCGACGACCTCGTTGAGGTCGACGAGACGTTTCTCGGGCTCATGTTTCGCTGCCATGCCCCGTATGCGGTGAATGATTTCGCCCGCACGACGGGCGTTAGATACGATCCGGGAAGTGAGCTGTGTGACTTTTTCGATGTTCTGATCGGCGCGCGCCAGCCACCTCAGGCTCGTCTCGCCGTTGGTAACGATTGCCGTAAGCGGCTGATTGACCTCATGCGCTATCGAAGTCGCCAGCTCGCCGAGAGTTGCGATGCGCCCGGCATGCAAGAAATCAGCCTGCAATTTTTGAAGTTGCTGTTCGGCATTCAAACGTTCGCTGATGTCCTGCATGGTTATGAAGGTTGTGTCCAGTTGCTCGGGCGGCACTGGATATGTGACCGTGAAAAGGACGTCGATAATGGTGCCATCGAAGGCGAGAATCTTGGTTTCTTCGAAGAAATTTCGCCGGCCTTCGAAGTGAGCCACCATGACCCGTTCGGCGAGCCCGGGGGCGGCGGCAAAAATGTATCGAACGGGATTTATCAGGTCGGCGGCGTTGCTCGCACGAAACAGCGACACGGCATCCCGGTTTACTTCCGTTACGCGCACAACATCCTTGGCGTGTTCAACAAGGTCCGGATTCCGTTCAAGGTAATCAGCGATATTGCGTACGCCGCTTGCTCTCAACCTGTCAAACGCCTCGCCCGCCCGCCGGGAATCGACCTGCCAGAGAGCGGTCGGCAGATATTGAATCAGTTTGCGGTATCTCTCCTCGCTCGCCTGCAATTCCCAGGACATGCGGTCGTCATTTGCAGCACCGTTGATCGTTACAAATACAGTGCCGAAAGGTTTTGGTTCCGCAGCATGCCACGCCCTGATGATCGGATCGCGCACGGTTCCGCTTGAGACCATCTTGCGCATCTCGACGCGCGATCGGTCGGTCGCTACGCTTTCGAGCAGGGTTGCGAGGACTGAACGACTTTCGGCTGGCCAGAACACGCCAACGGGTTGACCAACCATTTGCTCGGAACCGGCATGGGCTCCGAACATCCGTACCGTGCGGTCGTTGACAGCGGAGATGCGGGTTGCAGTCAGGAGCTTTTCCACCCATTCCGGGTGATCTTCGAGATCGACGATTATGCCACGGCTTCTGAGTTCGTCGATGGTATCGAACAGGGGAAGGGCGGGCGAGGTGTCGAGCTCCCAGGCGGCGGCCAGGTAGCCCTGCAACTCGGCATCCATACGGATGGTCGCCGCTTCGGAGATTTCCCCTGCACTCCGTCCGAATTCAACGATATCGAGAAGATTACCGTTAGCGTCCCGCCTTACGATTTGTCTTACGGCGGCTACAACTTCCGTTCCGGTCAGATTGCGCCGGCGGACCACACCGTCCCATCGGCCTTCCCGCAAAAGCGCACGGGTGTGTTCGGCATCGCGCGCGCAGAACGCTTCATAATTCTGACCGATCATGGCCATCGCTGGCCAGCCATAAAGGGCTTCTGATGCAGCATTCCAATACTGAATGACGCCGTGCGCGTCGCTCACGATCACGCTTTCAGATGCGAAATCAGACAGTTCCATTCCAGGCAGAGAGGTGAAGGGGTGTTGGCGCCCCCCCGTCACGGCTTGTTGGACGGGGCTAGCCATCGGAACACACCTCCTGTCCATCATCGTCGGGCGGAGGACCGGGCCACCCCAGAGCGGACTGCAGAGAACAAAGAAGTGCCACATCGCTCACCGGCTTGGTCAGATAGGCGTGGGCGCCGCCTCTCATGGCACATGATCGTGTCATCGGATCCGCGTCGGCAGTGACAACGATAACCGGCATCGGCGACCCGATCCTCCGTAGCCGCTGCAGCAGGTCGAGCCCGGTATGGCCCGGCATGCTCACATCGGTGATAAGGCAATCGAACCTGCCCGGGACGTATTCCGCCATGAAGGCCTCCGCTCGGTCGAAAGTGCGACACGGTAGATCCAGCACCTGGAGGAGTTCAGACAGGGCCTCTCGCACAGCTTCGTCGTCATCTACGATCGCGACTATAGGCACCTTGGACAAACGGATGACTTTCGCTAGCACGGCCGGATGGCCACTTCGTCATCTGGCCCATTTGCTGGCCGGATTATAACCATCCTTTGGTCTAGGCTGAGTTCTCCTCCCGCATCTTCTCAGGCAACAATTCCCAGATGCGAATAAGTTGACCAATGGACGTTGCCTGCATCTTCTTCGTCACGTTGCCGCGGTGCAGCTTGACGGTGATCTCGCTGATGCCCAGTTCGAAGGCTATCTGTTTGTTGAGGCGGCCCTTTGCCACCTCCCGCAGGACTTCGCGCTCGCGCGGCGTCAATTTTGCGTAGCGGTCGACGTGTTGTTTGACAAGCCGGGCCGCGGCTCTTCGCGCGATATCCTTCTCGATCCCGGCTGCGACCGCGTCAAGGAGCGTCTGGTCTCTCACTGGTTTTGTAAGGAAATCGACGGCTCCGGCCTTCATCGCCTGGACGGTCATCGCGATGTCGCCATGTCCAGTGAGGAAAATAATCGGTCTGGCACTGCCGTTCGAGGTGAGATGCTGCTGGAGATCCAGGCCGCTTGCTCCCGGCATGCGAACATCGAGGATCAGGCAACCTGGCCGCTCTGGAAGATCGGCGTGCAATAGTTCCTGCGTCGATCCAAAGCAGCATGCGTCAATTCCTGTCGACAGCAGAAGTTCTTGAAGCGCAGACCGGACCTCCTCGTCATCGTCCACGATCAAAACAAGCGGGCGGTCTGTGTTGTCGTCGGCTATGCTCATGGGAAGATGGGATAAGTATGTCGAAGTAGGTGAGCCTGCGAGTGCGGTTCTACCAATCATTGCGTGGCCTCCTTCTTATCGCTTCTGCTCTCTTGTCTGTCTCCGCTTTATTGCCGAGGGTTCCGAGTCCATCTTCCTGAAGCACCGGCCACTGTTTAGTTGGGCTGGGGCGTTCGGTGCGCGTTCTAAGCGCTGTACACCTCCCGCGTCTTTCCTGAAGCGGCCATGCTTTGTCCGATCCTGCTTCAAGCTTCGGCATTGGGACACAATGTGACTGGGCCGACTCGAAGTTCCGATCACGTTGGCTTGAACGATGCGGCAAGCGCGTCCGCATGCGGTCAAATTCGCAAACCGTCGGGTCAAGTTCCCGGTTGCAGGACCGGTGGAACCGTCGGTCTTTCCCGAATGCTTTTCGCAACTGGGCCGTGCAGGCTAAAATCATGTTCGCATCATCCTGCCGTTCCAATGTTTCCTAGCTGACCCCTTCGTCGTCTCTTCTTCCCAGGGCGCGCCCCTGGTCAACGCTCAAAGCACGTTGAACGTGACGCCGATATTGCCGCGCGTTGCCTTGGAATACGGGCAGAGGTGCTCCGCCTGTTGCACGAGGTTCTGTGCGACCGTGTGGTCGACGCCAGGAATGCTAATGGTAAGGCGCGCGCTCAGGAAGTAGTCGGTGCCATCAGCGAGGTGCAAGTCGACTTCGGCGTCGATCGTGACTTCGCCCAGTGCAACTTGGCTCTTGCGGGCGGCAAGCGAGATTGCGCTCCCGAAACAAGCCGACCAGCCTGCAGCGAACAGCTGTTCCGGGTTGGTTCCAATGCGGGCCGAGCCAGGCGTTGCCAGCCTGACGTCCAGATGACCATCAGAGCTGCGCGACACGCCGTGGTCGCGGCCGCCTGTCGTGTGGGTTCTGGCGGTGTAAGTAACTTTTCCGGTTTGGGCCTTCGCTGCCATGTTGCCACCCACTTGGCCTTACTCATTCGCCGATGGCATCAGGCTCTACGCGCATTCATCGCGAATGACCCGTTAAGCGTTGGGAAATTTCGTTAAGAGTTCCAAATGCTGCCAAGCCTTTGGGCCTCTTGGGGATGTCACGCCTTTGTCTTAGAATAAGTCTGGGGGCGAACGACAGGAAGAACGCAATGGTTCCAGCGGCGGCGCCGGACAAGGACGTTCTATCGTTTGGGCCCTTTCGCTTGGTTGTGAGCGAACGACTGCTCACCAGAGAGGGCGCCCCGGTTGAGTTGGGAACTCGGGCCCTCGACATCCTGATTGCTCTTGTCTCCACGCCTAGCGAAGTCATCAGCAAGAAAGACCTGCTGTCACACGTCTGGGCCGACATTACTGTCGATGAGAGCAGCCTGCGCGTTCATATGGCAAGTCTGCGCAAGATGCTCGGAGACGGAAAGGATGGCGCGCGATACATCGCGACCGTGGCCGGTCGCGGCTACTGTTTTGTGGCGCCGGTTTCGCGGTCGCATGATTGGTCCCAAGCTGCAGCCGTCATTACGGATTTTCAACATACCAACCTGCCCAGTCGCCTGACCGGATTGGTTGACCGGGAGCAGGATCTGCAAAAAGTGGCTGCACGGCTGGAAGCTACGCGCTTCGTCACGGTCGTCGGCATCGGTGGCGTCGGCAAAACAACGCTAGCAATCGCCCTTGGGCACCATCTGAGCGAGACTTTCGCTGGTGCCGTGCTCTTTGTCGACCTGAGCATGTTGAGTGATCCCGAACTGGTGACGGTTACCGTCGCTTCCATGTTGGGACTGTCGGTACGATCTGACGACGCGACGCCAAACTTGATCACTTATCTGCTCGACAAGCGGATATTGTTGATCCTCGACACCTGCGAACATCTGATTAAATCGGTAGCAGCTTTCGCGTCGCGCATCCTCAGGGGGGCTCCACAGGTGCACATCCTTGCGACTAGCCGGGAAGCGCTCCAGGTCGACGGCGAGCAAATGTACCGGTTGGAGCCGCTCGCCTGCCCACCGGACGACGCGGTGCTGACGGCGGCAATTGCACGGACGTTTCCAGCTACACAGCTCTTCGTCGAACGAGCGGCGGCGAGCGGCGCCCATCTGGATTTGAACGATGCGGAAGCCGCAACCGTAGTGGGTATCTGCCGGAAACTGGACGGAGTAGCATTGGCGATCGAGTTGGCGGCAAGGCGCGTCGAGGCCTATGGTTTGCATCAGACTGCGGCTCTGCTCGACCAACGCTTGACCTTGTTGTGGCTGGGCCCGCGCACGGCGCCTCCGCGTCACAAGACCCTGCAGGCAACGCTGGATTGGAGCTATGGGCTGCTTTCCGGCTTCGAACGGCTGGTGCTTCGACGGCTGGCCGTGTTCGTTGGGCATTTCACCTTGGACGCGGCGCTCGCGGTGGCGACAAGCGCCGAGGTCGATCAGGGAGCTGTGTTAGGCGCGATCGATAGCCTCGTTGCCAAGTCGATGCTCGCGACCCGTCCCATCGGAGCCATGATGCGTTACCGGCTCCTGGACACAACGCGCGCTTACCTTCTCGGCACCAGCAGTGACGATCCCGAGATCGCGAACCTGGCCGCGCGGCATGCGACTTACTTCCGGCGGTGGTTGGAGCAAAGCGGAAAGGAATGGGCGACGTTGTCGAGTGGGGTGGAACGAGCAGCACACTTTGTCGACCTCAACAATGTTCGGGCCGCATTGGAATGGTGTTTCGGTGAGGATGGCGATCAGAGAATCGGGATCAAGCTTGCGGCTGCGGCGGCACCCGTCTTTCTGGCAATGTCACTGTTGCCCGAATGCTATCGGTGGTCGCAGCACGCCATCGTCGCACTTGACGATGCGAACCGCGGCGAATCGGAGGAGATGCAGCTTCAGGCAAACCTCGGAGTTGCGTCGATGCACATGTATGGGCCAAGCGACGCGGCACACGCGGCCTTGAACAGAAGTCTGGCGATTGCCGAAGCTCGCGGCAATGTCCTCAGCCATGTTGGAATTCTTGGTACACTGTCCATGTTCTGCACGCGGGACGGGCAATTCAAGGTCGCGCTCGACCAGGCAAAGCGCGCTCGCGCGGTCGCTGGAGCTGCCGAGGAGCCAGACGCGATGGCCCTGGCCCAATCGGCCCTGGGCAGAGCACTTCACTTCGTGGGTGATCACAGCGGCGCCCGCTCGGCGCTTGAGGCTGCGTTTCGGCATTGGTCGCACGCTCAGCGGGCCTACCTTGGCCTCGACGACCGTATCCTCGTGGGCCTCGGCCTTGCCCGCGGACTATGGGTGCAGGGCCATCCGTCTCAGGCCAAGGACCGTGCTCGCGAAACGATCAAGGACGCCGAACGCAGTACGAATCCCGCATCGCTTGCGGTCGCGCTGGCCTGGGCGCCGGACATATTCTTCTGGACCGGCGATCTCGCAACCGCCGAAGAGCACGCAGATCGACTGGTGGCACACGCCCAATCCCATTCCTTGGGCCCATATCTCCACGTCGGACACGGCTACAAAGGCACCCTGGCCATCCGTCGCGGCTATGAAAAAGACGGGGTTGAGACCCTTCAAGATTGCCTGAAGCACTGCCACGTGTTGCGTTACGAGATGCGCAACACCGAGTTCAAGATTGTTCTCGCGCAAGGTCTCCTGACGATCGGACAGGTCGACAAGGCCATAAAACTAGTCGACGACACGATCAGTCAGGTGGAGACGAACGGGGACTTCTTCTTCATGCCGGAGACGCTGCGTGTGAGGGGATGCGCTGCTCTCTTGAGGCAGAACTCCAGAGTTGACGATGCTGAGACCTGGTTCAGGCGGTCGCTCGAATTGAGTCGTCGCCAAGGCGCGCAAGCGTGGGAGTTGCGTACGGCAATCGACCTAGCCGCATTGCTGGTTGGTCAAGGACGAGCTGACAACGCTTACAGGCTGCTACAGCCAATATTTGGGCGATTCGTCGAAGGCCTGGAGACGGCAGACCTGAAAGCTGCCAACCGTCTGTTGACGGACCTTAAAGGCTAATACGCGTGCAACGGCCACGCGCCGCGGGCCGCATCTGGCACAGCGTCATTCGTCAAGTGACCATGCTTTGTCCGGCCTTGCTTCAAGTTCCGCCGCTAGAGCATGATCCGGAAAAGTGGGTACCGGTTTTCCGAAAAAGATCATGCTCGAACAAAAAGATAGAGCGAGATGGCAATTCGACGAAAAGCCATCTCGCTCTAGAACTTCGGCCAAGCTCGCTGGGCGATGCAGTCTTCTTCTCGGCGGGAGGCGGGGAAGAATCGTCGGTCTTTCACAAATGCACGTTGGAACCGTACGGTCAGCCCGACACCATGCGGAATCATTTTCGCAACCTGGCCGGACAAGCGAAATCACGCTGATTTGAAAATCGTTCTGTCGCGATCGATCCGGTTCGGTGTCAAAAGGGCGAGCGCGCCTCGGGGGCGAACGATGACCGACCCCGGTTCAACTCCACCAAATGGGCCGACCCATATGGCACACACGGGTTTCTACGGTCGGAGGCTCGGGCAGTTCCTGCACCTGAAGGACGCGCCGCCTTCGCTGATCACGCGTTCACTGCGCAGCGTCGAAGTCGCGGTCACCGAAACCCGCAATGATAACCCCGAACCGGGTCTTACCGGCTCGCACCCCCTCGAAGATGCCTATAATGTCAGCCTGAAACTTCACGATTACCCGGACTGCGAGCTCTGGGAGCGCGGCAAGTGCGTCGCCAAGGCGGATGTCCGAGCGGGCGCAACCTATCTGTACGACCTCAAACGCGATCCGCGCTATGTGATCAATAAGCCGTTCCACTCCATGCATTTCTATCTTCCGCGATCTGCGCTCGACGGCTTCACTGAACAATCCGGCACGCCGCGCGTTGGCGAGCTCGCCTGTCAGCTCGGCATCGGCCATGACGACGAGATCATCCGTCATATTGGCGCGTCGCTCCTGCAAGGACTGCGTCGGCCGGCTGAGACCAACCAGCTCTTCATCGATCACATGATGCTCGCGTTCACCGCGCACGTCGCCCAGACCTATGGCGGACTGCGGCGCATCGCTGAACCGGCCCGCGGCGGTCTTGCCCCGTGGCAGGCGAAGCGCGCCTGCGAAAGGCTCAACTCCGACCTCGGCGGGAAGCTTCAATTGGCGCAAATCGCGGCTGAGTTTGACCTTTCGGTCAGTCATTTTTCACGCGCATTTCGAATCTCCACCGGCCTGCCGCCTCATCAATGGCTTCTCCGCCAGCGCGTAAAGGCGGCCAAGCAGTTGATGACTGTCCGCGACCTGCCACTGTCTGAGATTGCGATATCGGCCGGGTTCGCCAATCAAAGCCACTTTACGCGGGTGTTTTCGGACGTGGTCGGCATCAGCCCTGGAGTGTGGCGCCGTGAAGTGCTCGGCGCTCCGGAAACCGAGACGTGATCGAGGGCAATGCCTGGCGCCTCGTCCGTTCAACGGCGTTTCGCAAGTGAGATGGCGTAGGCTGCGCGCCGCGCTGCAAAGATCTCGTCCGGCGGGTAACCGATGCCTTCGGCGAGATTGGCCGGATCGAAGATGGACGCGTCGCAGGCGTCGTTCGCTTCAAAAGCGGTGATGACGATGGTTCCCAGCCGCACCGCTTCGCGACTTTCCTCATTCGGCCATCGGATGGTCACGTCCATGGTGGGATCGCCGGGACAGTCCAGCAGCGCCGCCACGCTGAACCGGACACTGCCCGCTGCAATCCGACTTTCAAGATCGTCGAGCAGGAAGTCGGGCGACTTCGCTTTGGTTTCGTCCTCGGTCAGCGTGACGTCTCCGCCGACCGGAACGATCTTGAACTTGATGAACCGCGTCTCGCCTTTTGCATTTGTTGCGGGAAACGAGTGCACCCCCCAATAGGTCGTGCCGGAAAAACTCCCGGGCAACGGACGTGCGGCAATATAGTTTGCCTGATGCAGCGTCTCGGGATTGGCGGCGGAGAATGCCCTGACTTTCTCCATATCCGGCATCCCGTCCAGTCCCGGAATGCGCGCCTCGAGGAAGGCGAGCATCTGGTCCAGCGTCCTCGCAAAATGCACCGGAGCGCTTTCCGCGAGAATGTCCGAGCGATGGTCGTCGTCGCCGAGCCTGAAGCTGAAGCCGCGCAGCACGAGGTTGTCGGTATCCGCCACCTTGGGATCGCCACCGCCCACCGAGAAGCGCGCCAGCACGCGCGATGGTCTTGTGAAGCTCCGGGATTTCGTAATCTCCTCCGCCCGATCCGACGGGACATAGGTGCCATGAACGCATCGGCCCTTGGCAAAGCTCGCGCGAACTTTTGGCGGATCACCGGCTACCGCTTTCAGCGCGTCGACGATCGGACGCGGGTGTGGCGGCGCCGGTCGGGAACCAAGGCAATGGCGGGACCTTGCATTTGAACGTTCGCTACGCGTTCTAGGCACTGTAGGGGGCCGGCGTCTTTCCTAAAGCGGTCAGGCCTTGTCCGATCCTGCTCCAAGTCGCCATCGTGTTCGGATTTGACGTCGTACCGCGTGATCGATCCTATTCTCCGGATGCTTCATCCTAGACCAGGAGATTAGAAAACGAGCCCCTCGCACAGTAGCGCGGACGACCCGATGCGACTCATCCTTGCGCTGTCTCGTCAACGCTAGGCGGAGAGGACGATGTCCATGACGGAGAGAAGGCAAGAAGCGGCCAGGCCAACTCTATTTTCGGGCCAGCCTCAGGAAGATATCCCTTCACCCTGCCTCGCGCCGACCGTCGCAACTGCGATACAGCCTGATTGGGTTAGCCTGAGTGGTTTGTCGCTATCCAGGCAGTCCGATGCGCTGGGTAACGGCAAACTGGTTTATGCCATCTATCATGCAACGCAGTCGCAGTCGGCGCATCTTCCGAGCCGTGCCTCACACAATCGGAAGACAAATTGGCGCCTTGTGGAGAATGTCTCTGACGAGATGCTTCTAAAGCATATTGCGGACGGCGACAAAGCCGCAATGCACATCCTGTTCGCTCGTCATCGCACGAGAGTGTTTCGTTTCATCCAGCACATGATCCGCAATCCAGCAATTGCGGACGATCTCGTCAGTCAGGTATTTCTGGACGTCTGGCGTTCTGCGAACAAGTTCGAAAATCGCGCGAAAGTTTCCACATGGCTGCTCTCGATTGCTCGTTTCAAGGCGACCAGTTCTCTGCGGGCGCGCACCTACGACAACATCGATCAGGATGATGCGCTTGGAATCGCCGATGCCGGAGACACGCCGGAAGCAGCGCTTGATCGCAAGGAAGCGAGTGGCATTTTGCGTGCATGCATCGAAAAACTGTCTCCCGCTCATCGCGAAATCATCGATCTGGCCTACTACCACGAGAAGTCGGTGGCCGAAGTGAGTGAGATTGTGGGCATTCCGCATGCCACGGTGAAAAGCCGAATGTTCTACGCGCGCAAACAACTTGCGAAACTTCTTGGAAATGCTGGTTTCGAGGCCGCAGCGACCCCAACAAAAAAAAAGGGACAGCAGCAAGGCTCCCTCGCGGGCAGCATCCGGATAAACCGGCAATTTCGATCCAACCTCAGAGCGGGGGTTCGGGAAACGCACGATGTGCGGAATACCGGACAACCCAGGGAAATAAAATGTCCGATCCTGGTTTGTTAAGGCGTCGGGAGATCGCGGGATGAAGAAGATGAGCCTCGACTTCTGGATTGTCGTCGCCGTCCTTACCTTTCTATCGGTATGGGCTGGGTTAACTGCACTACGCCAATGGAGTCTGGTGCAAAACGTCCAGATTCCACGTCATGGATACGGGGTCATTATGCTCGGTATCCTGTTCTCGTTGATTGTCGGGGCGGGATTGATGGCGCTAGTTCCGCAGCAGCCGGTATAGCTACGGTGAACTTCCAAAATTCCCAGGTAACGATGACAACGAGACGACCGATCGAAACGGCGTGAAGAGCTAATCGGCGAGCTTTAGTGATTCACAATTCAAGCTATCCCGATGCCGGCTCCTCTCGCCCCCAAATGATCCGCGATGCGGGTGGTTGGGAAAATGCTCTTCGCAAGGGCGGCTTCCCAGTGGACTCCGTCAACAATGCAATGCGGTCAGACATGACGCACACAGAGTGACCTCCGATGCGCGGTGCCGTCCCGTCATCTCCGCTTTGTTTCGAACCTCCCGCGAGGCGGCACTGAGCATTGTCGCCCTGGCCGCCTCGCTCCTTTTTGCTCACGGGCACGCCGATGGCGGGTTCCTTTTTGAGAATGCCGTCCGGGGACCGCGCACTGAGGCGGTGTTCCCTGCCAAGGCCCACCGCAAGCCCAGCGCGGCGTGCCTCAGTCGGCGCGGTTGAAGATCAATGTGTCCGGATCAGGTCCTCCAGCCAGACGATAATGGTCGCCGCAAGTGCGATGCGCCGATCGTTCCAGCCATGATCGGTAGGCAGATGGAGTGTTGTCACCCTGGTTCCGCCCTCGGCCCGGATCGCCGCGACCAGAGCATCGGTGTCGCCCGCGATGCCGTCATCCGCCGTCATGGCGAGATAGGACTTATCGACCAGTCCGGGAGCCGCCTTGGGCAGGGGATGCTCCGGTCCGGCGATAGCCACGTCCGCCGCCATGCTCGCGGCCGTGACGCCGGCCAGGGCTTCCATATTCCGGCTCATCACCTTTTCCCTGGTCGGTTGCGGCGCCACGCCCAGCCTGCCCATGTCGGCAGCCGAAATGCTGAAGAGGCCGATCAGTCCCTTATCGTGAGCCGCCGTGTTGATCGCGACCCAGCCGCCCAAGCTGTGGCCGCCGATCACCATGCGCTGCGTGTCCACACCCAAGGCCCCGGCGTTCGCGGGATCGCGCAGGTAAGCCAGCACGGCGTCCGCGTCCTCTAAATTCTGCCCGAAGCGAAACGATCCTGGGCTGCCCCACGAGCCCCGATAATTGAAGAGGACGACAGTCCAGCCGGCCCGGCGGATGGCTTGGGCCAGATCGATATTCTTCTCATTGCCGGGCAGACCGTGCAGCAGGATCACCACGGGGTGCTCGCCGGCGCCGGCCGCCACATAGGCGATGCCGTTGATAGTCTCGCCGTGGCTGGGGATGTGCAAGACGTCCATGCGCGCAGGATGGGCGGGATCAGGCGCCGGGTCGGCGTAGATGGCGGGCGGGATCTCGGTCGCGGTGGAGACGGATAGATGCCCAAAAGTGGCAATGAGGGCAAACGCGGATGCGAGGCATGACAAGCGGCGCAATGGAGGTCTCCCGAAGCAAATGGTTGTCCCTCGGCTGGTCGATCACGGGCCGTGTGACCCGCGTCACGTCCTTACTGACGTGGACCTTACACGACACGATTTCGATGAACGCTCACGTTCGTGGCAGCACTACCGGGCATGGAGAGGATAGTCCTCTCCTCAAACGAAGGAGACTGACGATGAACACGATGACTTGCGAAGACGGCATCCACGAACTGACGATCGATGATCTCGACAAAGTGGCAGGCGGTGATACCCGTCCGCAACACCTGACTTTGTCGAGCCTCCAGGATGATTTCATAACGATGATGGCAGAAGCCAAAGCAGCAGGCGAGTACAAATAGCATTGATAGGTCGGAGCAGCCCCCCTGGATGGTCACTCGTCCAGGACGGGGGCTACGAAACGGGATGCCTCGGCAAGCCCGGCAATCGGCACGGCAAATGAACGGCCTCCCGTCCTAACGCATCTTGCTTTCCGGTTTTATTTTGTACCGCTTGGTGCAAAATACCGGTACCGGCCCGCTGCGATCAACGTGCGCCCAATCTTCAGAACGCCATCGATGGCTTGCTTGTGGAGGCTACGAATTTCCGCAGCCCATTGCGCACGGGTTTTGACAGCCTTCCGCATGACAGCCTCCTTCAGGCATACGCAAAGTGGTTCAGACACGCGAACAGCGTTCGCGGTCGCGAATTTTTGGAGGCGGTCCACCATTGCAGGCACAGTCATATCGACTTGGTCAAGGTTGATCAGTGTTCAGTTTTGCGCGGACGTATTCGATAGCATCTATCACTTGACATAGCTGAGGATTTTGGAACGCGATTGCCATGTATTGCTTCATCGCCGCTGCATGCTGAATCACAAATTCGAAGAAGACGTTGCGTATGGCGCGGAGTATGTCGTGGCGGCCACGATAGCGCCGACCGTGGTCGCCTCCAGCTCCATGAGCAATTCCTTTTTTATACTCGGCAAGGAGTGCTCGATCCTCATCGGTTTTGGGATCAGCAAGCGATTGGCAGGTTAGATATGCCCGGCGGACGAGCTAAAACCCTCGTTTTGAACTATGGCTTTCGTGATCCACGTCACAATATTGCAGCGCCACGGGCGTTAGCATACGCTCATTGGATAGCGGACAATGGTGTCCACTGCCGGAATGGGAGCGTTGACAATGAACGACAAGCAGTCCGGAAATAAACTAACGCAGAACGCGACGAAGCCCGCGAAGGAAGAACTCAATGAGCAAGACCTCAATAAGGTGTCTGGCGGCGGTTCTTTCGATATCGAACAAGTTCTCAATATTGGATCGCAGAGTAGTGGAGCGGGTGCGGGCAAGGTCACGTTCAACCCGTTCTCCATAAAGAGATAGCGGACAATGGTGTCCACCACTGAAAAACGGGAGTGCTGACAATGAACAAGCAGTCCGAGAATAAAGCGACGAAGATCGACAAAATCGACAAATCCAAGAAAACCTCTGCTGCCCCGACCAAAGACGAACTCAGCGAGCAAGAGTTGGAAAAGGCATCAGGTGGCGCAATCGACACATACATGCAGTTTAAGGACTATAAGGACACCTTCATACCTTGATCGGGATGAGCCGGAGTGACCAATACTTCTAGTTTTTGAGTTTTGATGGCAGCACGGTCGGAAGTACACCGCGCGCCGTATGAGATCGGCCCTCGGGAATTGATATTCTCGGGGGCTGAGTTTTTTGAGGTGACGGAGTGGCCCGACTTTTCCCAGGAGGTTCGAACATGGTGCGAAGCCTTTTATTCGCGATTGCACTGATAGGCGCTGGCATGCTCTTCAACGCACCGGCCGAAGCAGTGCCAGCCGCGCGATGCGAGGATCATTTCTCAAATTGCGTCGGCAGATGCGCCAACCCCGGTGCTGGGACGAATGACAACAGGTGCATGAACCGCTGCACCCGGCAGGTGAACATTTGCTTGATCCACTCGCATGGCGAGGCTTGGCAGTAGTAGCGCCGGCTTTAGGCCAGACTGGCGGTCGGTGATCGGTGATGGTCCGTCACTGGTCTCGCTTCAATTTCCGTTTCCCCCAACGCATGCCTTTGCGATCTGGATTGAACACCCGTTCGACGGTCCGGTTAAGCGCTCGCATCATCCCGATAGGGGCATACATCAGGAAATCTCGGCCCTCGGCTTGCCAGCTTCATGCACTATGATCTCGGTTACTTCGACCTGGAGCAGAAAACCTTGCAACCCCTCGACAACCCGTTCGGCACGAGGTCTTAGGTACGGGCTGTTACCTATGTCTCCGGGCTGGACAACTGTTGCTTG
>CAWEYJ010000016.1:0-146565 GCA_963813165.1 uncultured Pseudomonadota bacterium
CGAACCAATCGCGCAGCACCGGCTCGTCGGCATCGATATAGACCGAGAAGTCGAAGAAATCCGACACCACCGGCACCGCCTTGCCGTCCCGCGGCAGCCGCCCGGTCTGCAATACGTTGACGCCCTCGACGATCAGGATATCCGGCCGGTCGATCTCGACCCACTCGTTCGGCACGATGTCGTAGGTCAGATGCGGGTAGACCGGCGCCCGCACGTGACGGCGGCCGGCCTTGATGTCGCTGAGGAAGCCCAGCAGCGTCGGCAGATCATAGCTTTCCGGAAAGCCCTTCTTCTGCATCAGGCCTTGCCGCTCCAACACCGCTTTCGAAAACAGAAAACCGTCGGTCGTCACCAGATCGACCTTGGGCCGCGGCGACCAGCGGGCCAGCAGCGCCTGCAGCACGCGTGCGGCGGTCGATTTGCCCGCCGCCACCGAACCCGCAACGCCGATGATATAGGGCACCTTGCGATCCCGGATGCCGAGGAATTGACGTTGTGCCTGATAGAGCCGGTGGGTCGCATCGACATAGATCGACAGCAGCCGCGACAGCGGCAGATAGATGTCCTCGACCTCTCTCATATCGAGGCGGTCATGCAACGAACGCAGCCGCTCGAACTCGCCCGGCTCAAGCGTCATCGGCGTATCGTCGCGCAACCGCGCCCATTGCTCGCGCGAGAACACCCGGTAGGGATTATATTGTTGATCTGCCGCCCGAATATCCATCAAACCACCCTACCCTTCACGCCAGTCCCGTTGTCCGAACATGATCTTAGAACAAACGACGCCGCTTGTTCGGGAAAGCCGGTTCCCACCTTACGATCAGGCCCTAGTCGCGCTTGCGCGCGGCCTTTTCTTCCAGCCCCGACATTGTGGTGCGCTGCGCCAGCGCGGCCTCGACTTCTTCAAGCTTCACGCCGCGTGATTTCAACAGCACCAGCAGGTGAAACAGCAGATCGGCGCTTTCGGCGACGAGATGGCCGCGATCGTTGCCAACCGCGGCGATCACGGTTTCCACCGCCTCCTCACCCAGCTTCTTGGCGCAGTGCTCCGGTCCCTTGTCCAGCAATTTTCGGGTGTAGGACGCCTCTCCTCCCGACGCCGCGCGGGCATCGATGGTGGCGGCCAGGTCATGAATCGTGAAACGCGGCATCAACTCAACTCAAACTGCAGCGCCGCGGGAGGGCGCTACGTATCGGCGGGATTTAGCACTTCTGTCACAAAGAGTCGTCAGGGATCGAGCCGCATCGGCAGGCCGGCGCGCACCATGTGGTCCTTGGCCTCACGTATGGTAAATTCGCCGAAATGGAAGATCGACGCCGCCAGCACGGCGGTGGCATGCCCCTCGCGGATGCCGTTCACCAGATGATCGAGGTTGCCTACCCCGCCGGACGCGATTACCGGCACCGGCACGCTATCCGCCACCGCCTGGGTCAGCGGAATGTCAAAGCCCTGCCGGGTTCCGTCCCGGTCCATCGAGGTGAGCAGGATCTCCCCGGCGCCGAGCGAAACCACCTCCTGGGCGTATTCGACGGCATCGATGCCGGTGGAATTGCGCCCGCCATGGGTGAAGATTTCCCAGCGTTCCGAGCCACCGCCGCGCTTCACGCGCTTGGCGTCGATCGCCACCACGATGCATTGATCGCCGAATTTCTCCGCCGCTTCCTTGACGAATTCGCGGCGGCTGACGGCAGCACTGTTGATCGAAACCTTGTCGGCGCCGGATCGCAGCAGGGTGCGGATATCGTCGACGGTGCGCACGCCGCCGCCCACTGTCAACGGCATGAAGCAGGCCTCCGCCGTACGCCGGACCACGTCGAGCATGATGCCGCGATTTTCGTGGGTCGCCGTGATGTCGAGGAAGCACAGCTCGTCGGCGCCGGCGGCGTCATAGGCGATGGCCGCCTCCACCGGATCGCCAGCATCGCGCAGATCGACAAAATTGACGCCCTTGACCACCCGGCCGTCCTTGACGTCGAGACAGGGAATCACGCGCACCTTGAACATTTAAGAAAACTCCTAGGCCGCGGCTCTCGCGTTGCGGATCAGCGCCAATGCGGCCGAAGGATCGAGCCGGCCGTCATAGAGCGCGCGGCCTGCGATCGCGCCGGCCAGTTTCTTGGCGCGCGGCGCAAGCAACGCCTTCACATCGTCGAGCGAGGCAAAGCCGCCCGACGCGATGACGGGAATCGAGATGCGCTCGGCGAGCTCAATCGTCGCATCGAGATTGAGACCCTTCAGCAAGCCATCGCGCGCGATGTCGGTGAAGATGATCGCGGCGACCCCGGCGTCCTCGAACCGCTGCGCGATTTCGAGGGCGGTGACCTGCGAGGTCTCGGCCCAGCCTTCGACCGCGACCTTGCCGTCGCGTGCGTCGAGACCGACCGCAACGCGGCCGGGGAATTTCCTGGCGGCGCCTTTCACGAGCTGGGGATCGCGCACCGCCGCGGTGCTGATAATGACGCGCGCAATGCCCCTGGCGAGCCAGGCCTCGACCGTGTTCAGATCGCGAATGCCGCCGCCGAGCTGGACCGGCATGCTGACCGCCTTGAGCATCGCCTCGACGGCCGGCGCATTGACCGGCTTGCCGGCAAAGGCGCCGTCGAGATCGACCACATGCAGATATTCGAAGCCCTGCGCAGCGAAACTCCGCGCCTGCGCCGCGGGGTCGAGGTCGAACACCGTGGCGCGCGCCATATCGCCCTGTTCAAGACGCACGCACTGGCCGTTCTTCAGATCGATGGCGGGAAACAGGATCACGGCTTCCACTTCAGGAAATTGGAAATCAGAGCCAGCCCGAAACGCTGGCTCTTCTCCGGGTGAAACTGGGTGCCGATCGCGGTGTCCCTGCCGACGATGGCCGTCACCGGGCCGCCGTAGTCCGCGCGCGCCAGCACGTCCGCTTCGTTGGCGGCGTTGAGGTGATAGGAGTGCACGAAATAGGCATGGCGGCCTTTCGGCCCCAGGCTCAAGCGCTCGAGCACCGGATGCTCGCGGAGCACATCGAGCGTATTCCAGCCCATATGGGGAATCTTCAAATTCTCCTCGCGCGGCGAAATTTTTTCGACGTCGCCGGCGATCCAGTTGAAGCCTTCCGTGATAACGTGCTCCTTGCCGCGGGTCGCCATCAACTGCATGCCGACGCAGATGCCGAAGAACGGCCGCGCCTTGCTCCGCACCGCTTCCGTCAACGCCTCGATCATGCCGTCCAGCGCATCGAGACCGCGGCGGCAGTCGGCGAAGGCGCCGACACCGGGCAATACGATTCGATCGGCGCGAAACACCGCTTCGGGATCGCGGGTCACGACGATCTTTTCAGGCTGCTCCATGCTCCGCGCGGCGCGCTCGAAGGCTTTTGCGGCGGAGTGCAGATTGCCGGAGCCGTAATCGATGATGGCAACGCTCACCGCGATGCTCCCGGTTCCGGAAACAAGCCGATGATCTCGCTTTGCGACGGCGGCGGCGGCCGTGAAAATGGCTGCCCCGGAACATCCCGCGTCGGCGGCGGCCCGCCACGATCGATCGCCGTTTGATCGTTGCTCGGATTTCGTTGTTTGGCGGTCCAGCGATCGAAAAAGCGGCGCTCGGCCTGCTCCTCGTCGTCAGCCACCACGATGTCGAGCTGGCGCCAGCTGCGCCGTGACAAGGTCCAGCGTTGCAGGCTCGCCGCTTCAAATCCCAACAGAAGCGCGAGCACCACATCAACGAGAAAGATCGCCGTCGGATCAACGCCGAGCCGCATCATTGCGACATCGATGGCGGCCATCAAGACGATCCAGCCGATCAGCGCCAGCCACAGGCGATGCCAGGCCAGCCACACCACGCCTAGAACTGCCGCCCAGACATGAAATCCGTCGCGAACGAAGGCAAACCTGTCGGTCGCGGCAAAGCCCGCATTGCCCGTCACCGGAGCGTGAACTGTGTAAACCGGCATCGCACCTCTCCGCCGATGAACCAAAAACTCAGCCGCCGAGCTGACCCTTGGTGGATGGCACTTCGCCCGCGGCGCGCGGATCGATCGCGACCGCGGCCCGCAGCGCCCTTGCCAGACCCTTGAAGCAGGATTCGGCGATATGATGGCTGTTCTCGCCATATAGGGTCTCAACGTGCAAAGTCACGCCGGCATTGATCGCGAACGCGTTGAACCATTCGCGAACCAGCTCGGTATCGAAGGTGCCGACCTTGTCGCGCGGAAACTCCACCTTGAATACCAGGACCGGCCGCCCCGAAATATCGATCACCACGCGCGATAGTGTCTCGTCCATCGGCATGTGAACGCTGGCATAGCGGGTAATGCCGGTCATGGTTCCGAGCGCCTGCTTTACCGCCTGGCCGAGCGCAATTCCGACGTCCTCGATGGTGTGATGATGATCGACGTGGAGGTCGCCAACGGCCTGGACCGTGATATCGATACGCGAATGCCGGGCAAGCAGATCAAGCATATGGTCGAAAAAGCCGATGCCGGTCGCAACCTCGGACACGCCGGATCCATCGAGGTTTACGGCCACCGCGATGTCGGTCTCCTTGGTCTTGCGCTTGATGCTCGCCTGACGCATGAAACGTGCTTGTCCCTTCTCGAAAACGCGCCCTTTTAACAGGCTGATGTCGCCTTCGCTACTGCGGGATGGCCTGCCAAGCGCTGAACTTCGACCTATGGTGACCGGAATCCAGCATGGGTCCTATGCTTGAGAGGTCTTCCTTGCGCGGACCAGCCGCCGTTGTGCTTAAAGGCGCGCTGGATGCCATGATTGCAACCCCGCGCGTCAATCCCTAAATCTGGCCGAACCCGAGGTTTTCCATGCACGCATCACAGACGGAATCGCCGGCCTGGCACGGCACCACCATTTTGACGGTCCGCAAGGGCGGCAAGGTGGTGATCGGCGGCGACGGGCAGGTGTCGATCGGCCAGACCGTCATCAAATCCAACGCCAAAAAGGTCCGCAAACTCGGCAAGGGCGACGTGATCGGCGGATTTGCCGGCGCCACTGCCGATGCCTTCACGCTGTTTGAGCGGCTGGAAAGCAAGCTTGAGCAATATCCGGGGCAATTGACCCGTGCCGCGGTCGAACTCGCCAAGGACTGGCGGACCGACCGCTATCTGCGCCGGCTCGAGGCGATGATGATCGTCGCTGACAAGGACGTGTCGCTGGTTCTGACCGGCACAGGGGACGTTCTGGAGCCGGAAGCCGGCGTCATGGCGATCGGGTCCGGCGGCAATTATGCATTGGCGGCCGCCCGCGCGCTGGTCGATTCCGACAAGGATGCCGAGACCATCGTGCGCCGTGCGCTCGATATCGCCGCCGACATCTGCGTCTATACCAATCGCAATGTGACCATCGAGACGTTGCAGGGCGGCTGATCGATGGCGCCGGACTACGCCTTCCGCCCGATGTCTGCCGCCGATCTTTCCCTGGTTCAACGCTGGCTCGAAACGCCGGAGGTGGTGCGCTGGTGGGGACGACCCGACGAACAATATGCGCTGGTGAGCGGCGATCTCGACCATCCGGACATGAATCAATTCATTGTCACCATAGGCGACCATCCGTTCGGATACATCCAGTGCTACCCGCTCAGCACCTGGAATCAGGGCT
Organism: uncultured Pseudomonadota bacterium; assembly: GCA_963813165.1. Taxonomy (GTDB): domain Bacteria; phylum Pseudomonadota; class Alphaproteobacteria; order Rhizobiales; family Xanthobacteraceae; genus Bradyrhizobium. The sequence continues at coordinate 5,590 of CAWEYJ010000016.1, forward strand.
TTGGTCCGCAACCATCCGCGACGCACGGCATCGACCAGTTCATCGGCGAGCCAGACATGATCGGGCGCGGCCATGGCTCGGGCTTCATCCGGCAATTCGTCGATGCCTTGCTGGCATCGGGAATTCCGCGCGTCGTAACCGATCCCGACCCGGAGAATAGTCGCGCGGTGCGCGCCTGTGCCAACGCCGGTTTTCGCAGCGAACGCCTGGTCGATACGCCGGACGGTCCGGCGCTTTTGATGGTCCGCAACCCATGACGCTGGAGCGCAATACGCCGGTCGTGGCTGGTCTTTCAACGTGGCAATGGCTGGCGATCGCTGTCGGACTGATCGCGCTTCAAGCATCGATCCTGTTTGCGATGGGCCGGCTGCCGATCTGCGCCTGCGGTCATGTGAAGTTCTGGCACGGCGTTGTGCTGAGTTCGGAGAACTCACAGCACCTCACCGACTGGTACACATTTTCCGACATCATCCATGGCTTCCTGTTTTATGCTGCGACCTGGCTGCTATTGCCGCGCCTGACTTGGCCCGGCCGGCTGATGATAGCGATGCTGATCGAAGGCGGGTGGGAGGTCGCTGAAAATTCCAACTGGGTCATTGAGCGCTATCGTGCCGCGACCATGTCGCTGGACTATTTCGGCGACAGCATTGTCAACTCGGTTTCCGATACGCTGTCCATGGTTGCGGGCTTTCTGCTGGCGAGAAAGCTTCCGGTCGCACTTACCGTCATGCTCGCGCTTTCGTTCGAGATTCTGGTCGGGCTTCACATTCGCGACAATCTCACCCTGAACGTTATCATGCTGATCCATCCCTTTGAGGTGATTCGGCAATGGCAGGCGGGGCCCCCGATCATCTAAGACGCTTGTTTCTCGCAACATTCCAACCTAGCTAGAGCCCATGACCGACTTCTCCCCCCGTGAAATCGTATCCGAACTCGACCGCTTCATCGTCGGCCAGGCCGACGCCAAGCGCGCCGTCTCCATCGCGCTGCGTAACCGCTGGCGGCGGCTGCAACTCTCCGGCAGTTTGCGCGAGGAAGTGCTGCCGAAAAATATCCTGATGATCGGACCGACCGGCGTCGGCAAGACCGAAATCGCCCGGCGGCTGGCGAAACTCGCCGGCGCGCCCTTCATCAAGGTCGAAGCCACGAAATTCACCGAGGTCGGCTATGTCGGCCGCGACGTCGAACAGATCATTCGCGATCTCGTCGAGGTCGCGATCGCGCAGACCCGGGAACGCAAGCGCAAGGACGTCCAGGCCCGCGCGCAGCTCGCCGCCGAGGACCGCGTGCTCGATGCCCTGGTCGGCCCCGGTTCCAGTCCCGCGACCCGCGATTCGTTTCGCAAGAAGCTGCGCGCCGGAGAACTAGACGACAAGGAGATCGAGATCGAGACGCAATCGTCGGGCGGGATGCCGATGTTTGAAATTCCCGGCATGCCCGGGGCGCAGATGGGCGCCATCTCGATCGGCGATATCTTCGGCAAAATGGGTGGCCGGACCAAGACCCGCCGCCTCACGGTCGAGGATTCCCACGAGCTATTGGTCAACGAGGAATCCGACAAGCTGCTGGATAGCGATAAGCTGGTGCAGGAATCGATCCATGCGGTCGAGAACAACGGCATCGTGTTTCTGGACGAGATCGACAAGATTTGCGTGCGCGATGGCCGCAGCGGCGGTGACGTCTCGCGCGAAGGTGTTCAGCGCGACCTCTTGCCGCTGATCGAAGGCACCACCGTATCGACCAAGCACGGCGCGGTGAAAACCGACCACATTCTGTTCATCGCGTCCGGCGCATTTCACATTGCCAAGCCGTCCGACCTGTTGCCGGAGTTGCAGGGCCGGTTGCCGATCCGCGTCGAACTGGAAGCACTGACGCGTGACGACATGCGCCGTATCCTGACCGAACCTGAAGCATCGCTGATCAAGCAATATATCGCGTTGATGCAGACCGAGGGCGTGACGCTCGACATCACCCCGGAGGCGATCGACGCGCTCGCCGACGTCGCGGTAGCCGTCAATTCGTCGGTCGAGAATATCGGCGCACGGCGGCTGCAAACCGTGATGGAGCGCGTGCTCGACGAGATTTCGTTCGTAGCCCCGGATCGCAATGGCGAGACCATCCGGATCGACGCCGCCTATGTGCAGAAGCACGTCGGCGATCTCGCCAAGAACGCGGATTTGAGCCGGTTTATCCTGTAGCTCTGGACGCGTCGAGAATAATTGCGCGTTGCGCATCGCGCGACCGCCATGTGATAGTCGGCAGCTGGCTTTGCCGCTATTTCCGGGTGCTGAATGAATCTGCGTATGCGGGAAAACCCCTGGCGCCTGATGCTTGGCGTCAATGCCGCCGTCCTGATCGGGGTTTTTCTCTACAAGATCACCCGCGAGCCCTACGTCCCCTACATCCATCTATTGGTGGACTACCATTTCGGCTTTACCAAACGCGCCCTGATCGGCGCGGTGGTATCGCTGTTCTTTGCCAAGATCCCGGTGTGGCTGGTGTTCGCGCTCGCCGGCGGCGTCTGGCTGGTCACGCTGGCTCTGTTCGCCGAGCTGTTTCGGCGGACCTTCGGTTTCGACGACCGGCACCTGCCGCTGTTTGTCTTCATGGCCGGCTCGCCGTTCTTCCTGAAGAACTTCATGCACACGCTGGGGCATTTCGATATCTACGGCTGCGCGGTCGCGCTTTGCCTGCTGCTGGTGCCGGCGCGATCCGTTGCCTTCGTGTTGCTCGCCGCCTTGGCCTCGGCGATCCTCGTTCTGATCCATCACATTCATGTATTGATGTATGTGCCGACCATCGCGGTCATCGTGGTGCTGCGTTATTATCTGGTGCAGGGTTTCAGCCGGCAGAATGTCCTGATCGGAACCGCGTCGATCGCCGGGATCGGCGTTCTGTTCCTGGCCGCGCAGTTCTACGGAACGATGACGGTCCCGGAAGCGGAGTTTGTCCGCTACCTGCAAAGCCGCATGGCCGATCCGTCGCGGACCGAACTCTTGAGTTTCAGTTACATCTGGTATCAGCCGCTGCTGAAGGAGATCCACGATACCTGGCAGCGCATGCCCTCCAACCTGCTCGGCATTCCGGTGTTCGCGCTGCTGATCTGGCTGCATGTCCCGCTCTGGCGATATTTGGCGGAATTGATCCGATCGCTTTCCGATCCATTTCACCGCCGCGTCGTCGTCGCGGGCATCGTCGCCGTAAGCACCGGCTATCTGGTTATCTTTGGGATGGTGTTCGATTATTCGCGATGGATATCGAACTGGGCGGTCTGCATGTTCCTGATCCTGCATGCGGTCAAGGCCCTGCCCGCCACGCAGGCTGTGTCGCCGGTGTCAGCGGCCGATAAAAAGACCGCGGTTCTCGGCTGGATCGTCACCCTCATCCCGCGCGTCGGAATCGTGAGGCCGTTCTGATCTTTTGTTCAGGCGCGCGTCTCAGATTCGCGACCGCCTGATGCGCACATACAGCGCACCCTCGCCGCCATGACCGATATGGGCTTCCTCGAACCCGACCACCAGCGAGCGGAATTCCGGCAGGCCCAGCCATTGCGGCACCTGGCGGCGCAACACCCCGCGTTCGGATTCAACTCCCATTTTGCCTTTACCGGTGATGACGAGTACAAATGTCAGGCCCTCGCCATGGGCGCGTTGCAAAAATCCGAACAGCGCGCGATGGGCGCGCGTCTGCGTCATGCCATGCAGGTCGAGCCGCGCATCGATCTGCTTCCGCCCCCGTGAGAGCTGCGCGCGCTCGCGGCGTCCAAGCGGCGCCAGCGGCGGCGGGGCTGACGCCGGCTCGGGCTTGGCGGCGCGTGTCATTTGGGCGGGCGAAAGCGGTCTAGGCGGTGCAACAGGTTTCACCGCATCCGTTTCCGCATCCGGCAAAGCTGCCTGCGCCCTGGCGGCGCGAGGCTTCTTGCGCAGCGGTTTGATCTGTTTCGCGACACTCTCCCACAAGGCGTGCTCTTCCTCGCTGAGCGCGCGCTTGCGCCGCGACGATGACGCCGGCAATTCGGAAAGCGTGGGGGATGGCCGGCGTTTCATCGGCTGCGGCGATACCGATGATGATAATAATAGTGATAACGGTAACGGCGCCCGCTTCGGCTGGGTTGGATGTTCGGCCGGGCTTCCGGCAGCGGTACGGCTGGAACGGCGGCCGCCGGTGTCGTCGAAGCCTGCGCGGCGGTTGCGGCTGTGGCGGGCGTTGCGTTCTTCGCAGGTTCCGCGGCGCCGCCAGCGTTCTTTGCATCAACTTGCGGAAACAGCTTTGCGATTTTCTCAGAGGGCCGCGGATCCGGCAGCGGCATATTGCGGCCGCGAGCGACCGGATCGAGGCTCTTCGGCACCAGAATGATGAAGCGCGCATTGTTCCGCAGACGGCCCGATACCCGTCCGGCGTCGGCGCCGGCGCCGAAATAGATATCGGCGCGTGCCGGACCGACGATCGCCGACCCGGTGTCCTGCGCCACCATCAAGCGGCGAAACGGCGTCTTCGATTGCGCGGACTCGATCGGCAGTTCGCCCTCGATAAAAAACGGCGTGCCGTAGGCATGCAGCGCCTTGTCGACCGCGATCGACCGGCCCGGCGTCAGCGGAACGCCTTGTGCGCCCACCGCTTCATCCTTGTCGGAGAGCTGCACTTCGCGAAAGAATACATAGGACCGGTTTTGCCGCCGCAATTCCTTGGCGCCATCGGGATTCTGATCCATCCATTCCCTGATCCGCTGCATCGACATCTGCTCTTTCGGGATGATGCCGCGATCGATCAGGATGCGGCCGACCGCCGTATAGGGATAACCATTATGCGCATCGTAATTGATGCGGATGGTCGAGCCATCCTCGAGGCGGACCCGCGCCGAACCCTGGATTTGCGCGAACAGCAGATCGGTCTGGCTTTTAAGCCAGCAGATTTCGAGGCCGCGGCCGGCGATCGCGCCGTCTTCGATTTCGCCGCGATCATAATAGGGCACGAGCTTGCGCCGACCGATCTTGCGAAACACCTCGCCCTTGTTGGGCAAGCCGCTGTCGCTTTGCGTCTTGCCGCGGACGAACAGATTCGACGGACGGCGATAGACCGGCACGGTATAGACGTCGGTCGGCGTCCGGGATCCGTCGAGGATGGGTTCGTAATAGCCGGTGACGAAGCCCTCGCCCTCCCCGAGCCGCGAGATCCGCAAGGGGAGAAAATTTTCCTCGAAGAAAGCCCGTGCCTTGGCGGTGTCGGAAATGTCAGCAACCTTGGCCGCGCGGCAGGGATCGCGCAACGAGCTGCCCAAAGCCTTCGGATCGGCGGGCGGCGTTAGTTGGGCCGATATCGACTGGCAGCTGGCGCGAAACGCCTTGTACGCCTGCAGATGATCGTCCTCGTTCCAGCCTGCAATGTCGGCCCACGCGATCGGGGCATACTGGCTGCCGCTGATCTCAAGCGGCAAGGGCAGCCGGGGATACGGGATCATGCGAGACGAAGATAGCGGCCTGGAACGCGCGTGATGCGCAGCAAACGCCACCAGCGGAGCCAGCGACAAGACGGCGGCGATCACGCAAACCGCAGCGAAGTAGGGCTTGCCGCGTGCGTCAGTGAGCGCTTCCCGTGCCAACCAACTTCCAGTTCGGATCGCGTGACGTAACGTCGCGGGCAAATGTCCAAACATCGGTGATATCGCTGACCTTATCCGGATTCCCGTCGACGATGGTGCCGGCCTTGTCGCGGGTGACCGAGACCATCTGCGATACAAACCGGACGGTCAGCTGCGCCGCCCGGTCCCGCGTTTCCGCACCCACCAGTTCGGCCTTGTCGACCGAGACGAAGCGCGTCTCGGTCTTTTGCTCGTGCTTCTCGCGATCCTTGATCACGGCCTCGAAGCTCTCATAGACCTCGGACGACAGCAAATCTCTCAGCGCACGGCGATCGCCGTTGGCGAAGGCCAGCACGATCATTTCATAGGCGCTGCGGGCGCCGCTGAGGAAATGGCGCGGATCAAACGACGAATCCAGCGCTGCGATGGCGTCAAGTCCCTGAGCCAGCGGCGTGCCGGGCTCGGCAAGTCCCTTCCAGCGATCGGTCGGCGGAGCCGCATCTGCCGTGGGTGCCAGCGGCGCCTGATCGATCACCGCGCCCGGCATTGGAACCACGTTATTGTCCTGTGCTCCCTGCACCACGTTGCGCGCCGGGCGATCGTAAGGCGGCCGCTCGCTCCCGGTGCGCTGACCGAGTACACTGCGCAGACGCAGGAAGATGAAGACCGCCAGCGCCAGGAAGATGATGGTGTAAATATCCACGTCGTATTCGCTTTCTGGTCTGCGCCGGCAATGAGTCCGGCGGTAGAACGTTCCCATCGGGAACGGCGGAGATTACCTCATGGATGGGTCAGCTGCATGTAGGCACGAAACTTTGCCTGACCAATGGCGCGCTTTGGCATGAAAGGCCGTGCCCGTGGAAATAGGCCAAGCCAAGGCTCTCGCCTGTTTGCGGCGTGCGAATTGTAGCGCGTTTTGGCTGCGAGGGGAAACCCGATAATGCCCGGAAATCGCGCATATTCAACAATTTAGGGTCCGCCCTCAATGGCAGCCTGGCGCGTGCGTTCCGGATCGATCGGCCCCCCGATGCCAGAAACCGCCGCCCGGCCGTCGGCGCACGATTGTCGTCCTTGTGGAATGAGGCGGGGCTATGATAGCCACTCGCCCCGACACAGGCATTTTCGCACCTCACGAGCGTATTCGGGCGCAAAACCGGTCCACGCTCGGCGTTCCAGGAGAGATTTCATGACAAACGGCAACGGCGCGCCTCCCGAGGCGGCCCTTCCTCCCCAATTGAACGTGCTGGCGCAATATACCAAGGACCTTTCGTTCGAAAATCCGAACGCCCCGAGCTCGCTGGCGCCGCAACCGCAGCAACCATCGATCAATATCCAGATCAATGTCAGTGCGAACAATATTGCCGAAAACGAGTTCGAAGTGACGCTTCTGGTCGAAGGCAAGGCGGAAAACAGCGGCAAGGTGATGTTCAGCTTCGATCTCGCCTATGCCGGTGTGTTCCGCATCTTGAACGTACCGAAGGAAAACCTTCATCCGCTGGTCATGATCGAATGCCCGCGGCTATTGTTCCCGTTCGCCCGCGAAATCATCGCGACCTCGGTTCGTGACGGCGGTTTCCCGCCATTGATGCTCGATCCGGTCGATTTTGTCGGTCTGTACCGCCAAAATATGGAACGGCAGGCTGCCGCCGCACAGGCCGCGCAGATCAAACCAAGCTAAGCGCCTCGCGTTCGCTTAAGACGTCATCTCTCCTCAGGCAGATCTGAGGACGCATGCGGCGTTGCCGCAAGCCAGACTGCTCAGGCGTTCAGGAAATCGTTCCAGATCGCCTTGTCGCCCAGGGTGGCGACAAAGTCCCGATGCGCCAGGCGATCGGCCTCGGTGATTCGCGGCGCAAGCGGCAGCAGACGTTGCCGCCGCGGCAGGTCGCCATGTCCGCCGGCGCGGCTATCGCGGGCTTCGCTCGCCAGGATCAATTGCGACTGCCGGGCACCGATCAGGTCGATGTAGACTTCTGCCAGGAGCTCGGCGTCGAGCAGGGCGCCGTGCTTGGTGCGGCGGGAATTATCGATCGCATAGCGCGAGCAGAGATCGTCGAGACGGTTCGACACGCCCGGATGCTTGCGCCGCGCCAGCAGCAGCGTGTCGACCAGCCGGTCGCGCGGAATCGCCGGCCGATTGACGCGGTCGAGCTCGGCATTGATGAAACCGATATCGAATGACGCGTTGTGGATCACCAGCGGGGCGTCGGCGATGAACTCCAGAAATTCCTCGACCACTTCATCGAACAACGGCTTGTCAGCCAGGAATTCGCTGGAAAGACCATGCACGGCGAAGGCTTCGGCCGGCATGTCGCGCTCGGGATTGAGATGCCGGTGAAAGGTCAGGCCGGTCGGCATGCGATTGAAAATCTCGACACAACCGATTTCGACCAGCCGGTCGCCGCGCAACGGGTCAAGGCCGGTGGTTTCGGTATCGAGAACAATTTCGCGCATGACGACAAACCGCAAAAAGCAGCGAATCAGGATCGCCGTTGCGGCATCTTAACAACCTCGGCCAGAATGTCCCGGATTCGTGCGCGCACGGGATCAAGACCGTGCGAGGTATCCACCACGAAATCCGCGCGTCGGCGCTTTTCGGCGTCCGGCAATTGTCGCGCCAGGATGGCCTCGAGGGTCTCGGCGGTCATGTTGCCGCGCGCCAGGATTCGCTCACGCTGGACTTCCGGCGCCGTCGTCACCACGACCACCGCATCGACGCGCTTCTCGCCGCCGGTCTCGAACAGCAGCGGCACATCCATGACAGCGACGGGCGCGCCGGCTTGCTCGGCGTCATCAAGGAATTTTTGGTGGTAGCTCCGCAACATCGGATGGACGATCTGCTCCAGCCGTTGCATCGCGGCTGGATCATGCACCACCTTCGCCGACAGCTTGGCCCGATCGACCTTGCCGTCGGAAGTCGTGCCTGGAAACGCCGCCTCGATGGCCGGCACCGCCTCGCCTTGGTAGATCCTGTGAACGGTCGCATCGGCATCGTAAACCGGGACACCCGCCTCCGCGAACAACTTCGCGGTGGTTGATTTTCCCATCCCGATCGAGCCGGTCAGCCCGAGAATCATCATCTAAAGGATCATCATTTAAAGGATTGCCATTTGAATTTCGCCATTCGCGGCTTGCAGGGATTTGCGATCACACACCGAGCAGCCGCTCGCTGCGCAAAAACGCCAGCAATGGCAGCAGCGGCAGGCCGAGGATGGTGAAATGATCGCCTTCGACACGTTCAAATAAATGCACGCCAAGACCCTCAAGCTGATAGGCGCCGACGCTGGTGGTGACGGCCTCGCCGGCTTCATCGAGATAAGCGCCAATTTCGGGCTCGCCGAGTTGCCGCATCGTCATTCGCGCGACCGATACTCCTCGAACAATATCTTGCCATCGCGCACAACGGCAACGGCGGAGTGCAGTTCATGGCTGCCGCCGGCAAGGGCGCGCAGCTGCTCTGCCGCTTGCAAACGGCCGGCCGGCTTGGCGAAAAGCTTCGCGCCGCGCGCCAATGTCTGATCCGCGCCGACAACAAATCTTTCCTGCTGGCCCGCCGATACCGCAAGGGCTTTCCGTCGCGCAAGCAGTGCGGCGATATCGCCGGGCGCCGAAAGTCCCGAGGTTTGCTGAACCTTGCGCTCGTCGATATCGGCTGGAACGGCTTCGAAGTCGATACCGGCATTGGCCAGCAGCGCCTGCCGCGCGGCGCTCTGCGAGGCGAGTACCAACGGATATTTTCCGCGCCAGATCGTCATTCCGAAAGCCGTTGCCGCTGCCTGTCGGTGAACAGTTTCAGCACCGCCGCGGCAGTTTCCTCGATCGATCGCCGCGTGACGTCGAGCAACGCCCAGTTGAACTTGGCGCTCAACCGCCGCGCATAGGCGACCTCATCGGCAACGGCCTGGCGGTCGATATAGGTATCGTTGCCGGGACCGGCGCCCATGCTCAACAGCCGGTTCTGCCGGACCTGGATCAGTCGTTCCGGGGTGGCATGCAGGCTGACCACCAGCGGTTTCTTCAGCGTTTCCAGTTGATGCGGGATCGCGATCCCCGGCACCAGCGGAACATTCGCGGTGCGGATGCCGCGGTTGGCGAGATAGATCGAGGTCGGCGTCTTCGACGTGCGGGACACCCCGACCAGCACCACATCGGCCTCTTCCAGGCCTTCCACATGCTGACCATCGTCATGCATCATGGAATAATTCAGCGCATCGATCCGCTTGAAGTATTCCGCATTCAGGGTGTGCTGGGCGCCGACCCGCCCGGTGGTGGCCGCGCCGAGATAGGCCTGAAACAGTTGCATCACCGGACCGATAATCGAAAGGCTCGGGATGTTGATTTGCTGGCACTTGGCTTCCAGCCGGCCGACCAGATCCTTCTCCAGCAAAGTAAAAAGCACGATGCCGGGTGCTTCCTCGATTTCATCCAGCACGCGATCGAGCTGCTTCTGGCTGCGCACCAGCGGGTAGACATGTTCGACCGGCGTCACGTTGGCATATTGTGCAGCCACCGCACGCGCCACCGTGATCAGCGTTTCACCCGTCGAATCGGAGACGAGGTGGAGGTGAAAATAGTTGCCGGTCGTGGGCACCGTGACCCCTGTGTATCCTGTGAATCGCTGTGGAGCTTACCCGCGAGAATCGTATGCGCGTCGATGGCTCAGGGATAACCCGGCTTTTTCTTCACAGGCCTCGCGGAAGGATAAGTCCATTAGACCGCGGCGATGATAGCGAGGTTATGTGGACTTGTCTCTTGATAAGCTGACGATGGCGCCATGCAAGTGACTGCGGCGCGTAGCGTTATTCGGATGGCCCGAATTGCCACGCAAATTGTTGATGAATGTGAATAAGCCCGGAGAACTGCGGGAAAGTTTTGCGCGGGCACAATCCACCGCTACTTAGACTCAAACCTAAGATTCTAAAATTATTGTTTTAGAAAAGACCTGCTTGCGGATATGTCTTCGTTCAGCGCGATATCAGGATGCTTGGCAGTTCTGATACCGGCCGGAATGTTCCAGCGGCGCCAGTGACGAACCAGCACTTCGCGAATGAGTGAGATGTCCACGATGTACGAATGGATCAAGGCGCTGCACGTGATCGCGGTAATCGCCTGGATGGCCGGCATGCTCTATCTGCCGAGGCTGTTCGTTTATCATTGCGAATCGGAAACCGGATCGAAGCAGTCCGAGACGTTCAAGGTGATGGAACGGCGGTTGCTGAAGGCGATTATCAATCCGGCGATGATCGTGACGTGGCTGGCAGGGCTCTACCTCGCCTGGGCCGGGCACTGGCTCTCGGCGGGCTGGTTGCACGGGAAGTTTGTACTGGTGCTGGTATTGTCGGGTGTCCACGGTTTTTTTTCTCGCTGCGTCAGGGATTTCGCCGCCGACCGCAACACGAGAAGCCAGAAATTTTACCGTATTATCAATGAGATACCGACTGTTCTGATGATCGGTATTGTAATCCTGGTGGTGGTGAAGCCGTTCTAGGGGGAAACCGCCGCCAACAACTCCGACGTTACGCCTGCTTGCAGAAGGCCGACTGATTTTCTATATTGGAGAAATCCCACCCCACGCAGGCGGATGTGGTTGTGTTCCGGCTTCCTCGTTGAACCGGCCGCCATGTCAGGTTTGAAGCCTCACCGGCACCTTCCTTGCTCAGGACTTCTGCGGACCTTTGATGTTGCGTCCGCATTTTCTTAAAGCCACCTAGCAATCCTCTCCCCGATTATTCCACAGGACCACCCCAATGCGGGAAATGAAACTTCAAGACCTCAAAGCTCAAACGCCGGCCGAGCTCGTCTCGTTCGCGGAAGAGAAGGGGGTCGAAAACGCCAGCACGATGCGCAAGCAGGAGCTGATGTTCGCCATTCTCAAACAACTTGCGATCCAGGAAACCGATATTATCGGCGAAGGCGTCGTCGAGGTTCTCTCCGACGGTTTTGGATTTCTGCGCTCGCCGGATGCCAATTATCTGCCCGGACCGGACGATATCTATGTCTCGCCCTCGCAGATTCGCCGTTTCGGGCTTCGCACCGGCGATACCATCGAGGGCCACATCCGCAGCCCGAAAGAAGGTGAACGCTATTTTGCGCTGCTCAAGGTCAACACGCTGAATTTTGAAGACCCGGAAAAATCCAAGCACAAGGTCAATTTCGACAATCTGACGCCGCTGTTTCCCGATCAGCGGTTCCGGCTCGAGCTGGAAGACCCGACCAGAAAGGACCTTTCTGCAAGGGTTATCGACATCGTCGCCCCGATCGGCAAGGGCCAGCGCGCATTGATCGTGGCGCCGCCGCGCACCGGCAAGACCGTGCTGATGCAGAACATCGCCCATTCCATCACAGCCAATCATCCGGAATGCTACCTGATCGTGCTTCTGATCGACGAGCGGCCGGAAGAAGTCACCGACATGCAACGCTCGGTGAAAGGTGAAGTCGTTTCATCGACTTTCGACGAGCCCGCCGTGCGGCACGTCCAGGTCGCCGAGATGGTCATTGAGAAGGCCAAGCGGCTGGTCGAGCACGGCCGCGACGTGGTGATCCTGCTGGACTCGATCACGCGGCTGGGGCGCGCCTACAACACCGTCGTGCCGTCATCCGGCAAGGTGCTGACCGGCGGCGTCGACGCCAACGCGCTGCAGCGGCCCAAGCGCTTTTTCGGCGCCGCGCGCAACATCGAGGAAGGCGGCTCGCTTACCATCATCGCGACTGCGCTGGTCGATACCGGCAGCCGCATGGACGAAGTGATTTTCGAGGAGTTCAAGGGCACCGGCAATTCCGAGCTGATTCTCGACCGCAAGGTCTCCGACAAGCGCACTTTCCCCGCGATCGATATCTCGCGTTCCGGTACCCGCAAGGAAGAGCTGATTACCGATCCGCAGCTGTTGAAGAAAATGTACGTGCTGCGCCGGATCCTCAATCCAATGGGGACCATGGACGCGATCGACTTCCTGCTCGACAAGCTGCGCAACACCAAGAACAACTCGGAATTCTTCGAATTGATGAATACCTGAGCCAACCGGCCGATTGTGAATGGGGCGCCCTCGCGAGACGGGCGCCCTTTTCGTTTCATGTCCCGGAATCCATGCTGCGGTCTTTGCTGCAGCAGAACTGCAGCATGAAGAAGCTTGCGGGCTGTGACGGTTAATCCCATAAGCTATTGGTATAGTTAGGAAATATGGAATCGTCCATGGCTTGATCTCAAAAGCCCGGCGATTTCCGCAGCATAAATGCTGCAGTCATGCTGCAGCATTTGCTGCATCGATCGGCGCTTGGGTGTTGTCCTCGTGCCTCGACAGATCGTGAGGAGGGTAATTGCGTTGCGTTTTCAAGGGCTCAGGGGCAAATAGGCGATGCATCCGCGGGACCAGACCATCTTCGCGCTATCATCCGGCCGGCCGCCCAGCGCGATTTCAATGGTGCGGCTGTCCGGGCCACAGGCCGGGACAGCGCTGACCGCGTTGGCGGGCAAGGTTCCGGCGCCTCGAATGGCGACGCGGGCGTTGCTGCGCGACGGGAGCGGGCAACCGATCGACGATGCGGTGATCCTGTGGTTTCCGGGACCGGCGAGCGCAACCGGAGAGGATGTCGCGGAATTCCACGTCCACGGCGGGCGGGCGGTACTGACAGCGCTGTTCTCCGCGCTCTCGGCATTTGAGAATGTACGCGCCGCGGAGCCTGGCGAGTTTACCCGGCGCGGGTTCGAAAACGGCAAGCTCGATCTCACCGAGGCGGAAGCGCTCGACGATCTGATTCATGCCGACACCGATCGGCAACGCCGCCAGGCGCTGCGTCAGTTGAAGGGAATGCTCGGCGAGCGCGCGCGGAATTGGCGCGCGCAGATTATCGACGCCTTGGCGCTGATTGAAGCCGGGATCGATTTCTCCGACGAGGGCGACGTATCTGCCGAGTTGGTCGCGCCGGCGCTGGCAAAGATCAATGTGCTGCTCGGAGAAATCGAAGAAGTGCTTGCGGCGCAGGGCCAAAGTGAACGGCTGCGCGAGGGATTGGTGGTGGCGATCGCCGGCGCTCCGAACGTCGGCAAGTCAACATTGATGAATCAACTGGCGCGGCGGGAAGTCGCGATCGTCTCACCGCATGCCGGCACCACGCGGGATGTCATCGAGGTGCAACTCGATCTTGATGGTTATCCGGTGACGGTGATTGATACCGCCGGCATCCGCGAGACCGACGATCCGGTGGAGCAGGAAGGCGTGCGCCGCGCCAGGGCTCGGGCGGCGGAGGCGGATCTGGTGTTGTGGCTGGTCGACGACGATTTGTCGGCTGTTGCCGTTGCCGGCGGAGTGCCGGTGTGGACGGTACGCACCAAGATTGATCTCGACGGGCGTCTGCCTGATGGGGGCGGATTCGATTTCGGGATTTCGGCCAGCCGGGGTGATGGGATGAAAGAATTGATCTCCGCGCTGGTCGGGTTTGCGCGGGATTATTTTGGCTCGGAGGAGGGTGGCGTGATCGGCCGGGAGCGGCACCGGAAATTGCTGCGGGAAACGGCGGATTTGTTGCGATGCAGCATCAGCGCGGTCGACAAGGGTGAGGAATTCATCGCCGAGGATCTGCGGTCGGCCGCAAACCGGCTCGGCCGGCTGCTCGGTCGGGTGGATGTTGAGGACATCCTGGACAAGATCTTTCGTGATTTTTGTGTTGGTAAATAATATTTCTTCATTCATATCTTAAATAGTATTTCTTTATTCATTTCTTATGCGTTGTTTCACGTAAAACAACCTCATTCCAGCATCGGGAACTGGCGTTTCACGTGAAACGTCGGACCTCCCGCGAAGTTCGACTTTCAGCTTTCGCCATCTCACGATAGAAGTCGCGGCATGACTTTCCAGCCAGAATCGTTCGACGTGATCGTGATCGGAGGCGGCCACGCCGGCTGCGAAGCCGCGACGGCGTCCGCACGTGTCGGCGCGCGGAGCGCGCTGGTGACCCATCGTTTTGCGACCATCGGGACGATGTCCTGCAATCCCGCCATCGGAGGGCTCGGCAAAGGCCACTTGGTTCGTGAGGTCGATGCACTGGACGGATTGATGGGCCGGGTCGCCGACGCGGCCGGAATTCAGTTTCGCATGCTCAACCGCCGCAAGGGCCCGGCGGTCAGGGGTCCGCGCGCCCAAGCCGATCGCAAACTCTACGCCGCGGCGATGCAGGCCGCTATCACGGAAACTGGAAACCTTAGTGTAATCGAAGGCGAGGCCGACGAGCTGATGGTCTCAGGCGGCCGGGTCACCGGCATCCGCCTGGCTGACGGTCGCGAATTGCTGGCCAGCGCCGTCGTCATCACCACCGGGACCTTTCTGCGTGGGCTGATCCATCTCGGCGAAAGGAACTGGCCGGCCGGTCGGGTCGATGAGGCTCCTGCCATCGGGCTGTCAGCATCCTTCGAGCGCGCCGGCTTTACCCTCGGGCGGCTGAAGACCGGCACACCGCCGCGACTGGATGGCACCACCATCGATTGGTCGGCAGTCGAAATGCAGCCGGGTGACGATCCGCCGGAGCCGTTTTCGGTGATGACCGATCGCATCACGACTCCACAGATCCAATGCGGTATCACCCGGACCACGCCAGCGACCCATGAGGTGATCCGGGCCAACGTCCACCGCTCGCCGATGTATTCCGGCCAAATCAAGAGCAGCGGCCCACGCTATTGTCCGTCGATCGAGGACAAGATCGTCCGCTTCGGCGACCGCGATGGCCATCAGATTTTCCTGGAGCCCGAAGGCCTCGACGACACCACGGTCTATCCGAACGGGATCTCCACATCGCTGCCCGAAGAGGTGCAGCTGGCTATTCTGGCGACGATCCCAGGCCTGGAGCGGGTGCGGATGGTCCGGCCGGGCTATGCCATCGAATATGATCATGTCGATCCCCGCGAACTCGATCCGACCTTGCAGACCAAGCGTCTGCCGGGGCTGTTCCTGGCTGGCCAGATCAACGGCACCACCGGCTATGAAGAGGCTGCGGCACAGGGTCTCGTTGCAGGACTCAATGCCGCACTATCGGCCAGCGGCACCGATCCCGTCATATTCGACCGCGCCGACGGCTATCTCGGGGTCTTGATCGATGATCTCGTGACGCGCGGCATTACCGAGCCCTATCGCATGTTTACCTCCAGGGCCGAATACCGGCTGACGCTGCGGGCCGACAATGCCGACCAGCGGCTGACCGACAAGGGGGCTGCGCTGGGCTGCGTGGGCCAGGCCCGATTGCAGCGCCACAGCGCCAAGATGGCAGCACTCGATACCGCGAAGTCGCTGGCAAAGTCGCGCACGCTCACGCCGAATGAGGCCGCAAGGCATGGTCTTGCGCTCAATCACGACGGCCATCGCCGCTCGGCTTTCGAATTGCTGGCGTATCCGGAGATCGGTTGGAACGAACTGCGGGGTATCTGGCCGGAGCTTTCGGCCGTCGATCCATCGATCGCGGTTCATCTCGAGATCGACGCCAAATATGACGTCTATCTCAAGCGCCAGACCGCTGATGTCGATGCCTTCCGCCGCGACGAAGGGCTGATCCTGAGTGATATCGATTACAGCGTGGTGCCTGGGCTTTCCAACGAGGCGCGCTCGAAGCTCGAGGCAGCGCGGCCGCGAACGGTGGGGCAGGCGGGCCGGCTTGACGGTCTGACCCCGGCGGCGCTCGGAATTCTAGCTGCCTATCTCCGGCGAGAGGCGCGGCGGAAGCCCGCGGTCGCTTCCGCCTAGCGCTGTTTCACGTGAAACGCTCTTGGAAGTTTAGAGCCCACTGAAAATGCCGAAATGGAGAAAGGTCGTCATTGCGAGGAGGCTGCATTTCCGATCAGTCTCTCAGGATGACGAGCCTCCTAACGGCGACACAGTCAAACCCATGGCCAAAGCGATCGAGCAAATATCCTCAGTCTCAGCCCGCGACAAAGCGGCTGCCCTGAAACTTACGCCGGTTTCACGTGAAACAGCAGACCGGCTGCAACGCTATGTCGATCTGCTGCAGGAATGGCAGGCCAAAACCAATCTGGTTGCGCCATCCACGCTTCCAAATCTCTGGACCCGGCATATCTCCGATTCGCTGCAGCTTTTAAGCCTTGCCCCGTCGGCCGTCCAATGGGCGGATCTGGGCAGCGGCGGTGGCTTTCCCGGCATCGTACTGGCCTGCGGTTTGGCTGAGACGCCCGGCGCGATGATTCACCTGGTTGAGCGCAATGCCAAGAAAGCCGCCTTCCTGCGCGAAGCGCTGCGGGTCACGGGCTCACCTGGTACGGTTCATCTGGCTGAGATCGGGGATAGTGTGGATAGAATCACCGGCAAGGTCGATTGCGTCACTGCGCGGGCGCTGGCTCCGCTACACCAGCTTATCGGCTACGCGGAGCCACTGGTGAGACGAGGTGCGAAAGCCTTGTTTCTCAAAGGCCAAGATGTAGAGGCTGAATTGACCGAGGCCACTAAATATTGGAATATCAAACCGCAACTGCATTCCAGCCGCACCGGTGGACACGGCTGGATCGTCGAACTCGACCGGATCGAACGGCGCAATCCCTCCGCTGCAACCCATGGCATTCGTGCATGACTGTAATTGATCAAATTTATCAAGAAGATAGGTCCCCAAATCCGGCTGGCCATCCGCGCATCCTGGCGCTCGCCAACCAAAAGGGCGGCGTCGGCAAGACCACCACCGCGATCAATCTCGGCACCGCACTGGCCGCCATCGGCGAACGCGTGCTGATTGTCGATCTCGATCCGCAGGGCAACGCCTCCACCGGCCTCGGCATCGATCGCCGCAACCGCAACTGCTCGACCTATGACGTGCTGATCGGCGAGGCGCCGCTGCGCGACGCGGTGGTCCCGACCGCGGTGCCGCGTCTGCATATCGCCGCCTCGACCATGGATCTTTCGGGCCTCGAGCTTGAATTGGGATCGACGCGCGACCGCGCGTTTCGTCTCCGCGACGCCATCGCCGCATTGAATACCAACGTCACACCGGAGTCCGATTACACCTATGTGCTGATCGATTGTCCGCCGTCGCTCAACCTGCTCACCGTCAACGCGATGGCGGCCTCCGATGCGATTCTGGTGCCGCTGCAGTGTGAGTTCTTCGCGCTGGAGGGCCTGTCGCAACTGCTGCAGACGGTGGAGCAGGTGCGCTCGACGCTCAATCCCAATCTTTCGATCCACGGCATCGTGCTGACCATGTTCGACTCGCGAAACAATTTGTCGAACCAGGTTGTCGCCGATGTCAGGCAGTTCATGGGAGCCAAGGTCTACAACACCATGATCCCGAGGAATGTGCGCGTCTCCGAGGCGCCGTCCTACGGCAAGCCGGTACTGGTTTACGATCTCAAATGCGTCGGAAGTGAAGCGTATCTCAAGCTTGCAACGGAAGTCATCCAGCGTGAGCGCGAGCTGCGCACGCATTAGAGCGTGGTCCGGAAAAGTGGACACCGGTTTTCCGAAAAGATCATGCTCAAACTAAGAATAAGTCCACCCTCCTTCGAGGCGCGCCGAAGCCGGCTCGCATCTCAGGACGACGGACGTCAGCGACGGCGCCTCGCGGCGACGGCAGCAACCGCAGCGTCATCCAGAGGTGCGAGGGGCGACGCCCCGAGCCTCGAAGGATGATTGAGAACATAAGCGTCCAATCCGGAGTGATGTGAGTGAATCCAAGGGAGCTGGCGATGGCCGACGAAGCGCGTTCGCGACTGGGCCGCGGTCTTGCAAGTCTGATCGGGGATGTCGGCGGGGAGGCCGCGCATCTGGATCGGCCGCGTGCGCAGCGCAAGGTGCCGATCGAATTTCTCAAACCAAATCCGCGTAATCCGCGCCGCGATTTTTCCGATGCTGAACTTGCCGAGCTCGCCGATTCGATCCGGCAGCACGGCGTGATCCAGCCGATCGTGGTGCGTCCGGTGCGCGGCGCGCAAGACCGATTCGAAATCATCGCCGGCGAACGCCGCTGGCGCGCATCGCAGATCGCCAGCCTGCACGAGGTCCCGATCGTGCCGGTCGATGTCAACGACAGCGAGGCGCTCGAGATCGCGATCATCGAAAACGTGCAGCGCGAAGATCTCAATGCGATGGAAGAGGCGCAGGGCTATCACGCGCTCGCCGATGAATTCAAGCGCAGCCAGGAAGAGATTGCGAAGATCGTCGGCAAAAGCCGCAGCCACGTCGCCAACATGATGCGGCTGACGAAACTGCCGGCCGAGGTGCAGGCCTACATCGCATCGGGCAGGCTGTCGGCCGGCCACGCGCGGGCGCTGATCGGCGTGCCCGACCCGGCCGCGGCCGCCAAGCGCATCGTCGATGAAGGCCTCAATGTGCGTCAGGCCGAGGCGCTGGCGCACGTCGAGGGTGTTCCGGTTCGCAAACCGCAAAAGGCGCGTGGCGGCAAGACGAAAGACCCCGACACGATCGCGCTGGAAAAGCGGGTCAGCGACGCGCTCGGCCTTGCGGTCAATGTCGATCACCGCGATCCCGGCGGCACCGTGCACATCCGCTACCGCGACCTCGATCAGCTCGATGAGATCGTGCGGCGACTGGACAAGGGCGCCTAACTTCGCCTTACCCCCGTCGTTTTGCATTCACCGCGATCGACAGCAGCGTGCGCTGTGCGATGACCGCAGCCAGCGACGCCTGTTTGCGCATTTCCAGCGCGGCCGAGGCGAGTTGTTCGATGATCGTCAGCAGGCGCGCCGCGCTGAAATTGCGCAGCGCGGTTTCGACATTTGGCTTGCGCGAAAAATGCAGCCGCGGAAAACCGCTGTCGAGCAATGTCGCTACCGGCGTTCCCTCGGCAACCGCGAGGGCCGATTTGTGCAGCCACGCCGCCTGGCGCTGGGCCGCGGAAATAATCATGCCGGGATAGGTGCCCGCGACCATCGCCTTGGCAAATTCGGTTTCGACCAGCTCCGGCTTTCCCGCAAATGCGCCGTCCACGATCGGATCGATCTTGAGCTCGGAAGCGTCGGCGACCACCGCCATCACGTCTTCGAGCGTGACCTCGCCTTTGCCGTGGGCGTAGAGCGTCAGCTTGCGCAATTCGTTGCGCGAGGCCTGGCGGTCGCCGCCGAGCAACGCCATCAGCGACGCGCGCGCATCGGGTGCGATGCGCAAATTCGAAACCCGCAATTCATCGTCGATCAATTTTGCAAGGTCGCGCTCGCCATCGGGATAGCAGCCGATCGCGACCGCGGTCTTGGCGCGCTCGCAGGCCTTGCGCAGCGGCGATTCCGGCCGCAATTCGCCGGCCTCGATGACGATGCGGCAATCCTTCAGCGGCGAATCGACCAGCGTGTCGATGCCGCTGGCAAAACTGCGCGAGCCGGCGCGGATGCGAATCGCGCGGCGACCGCCAAACAGCGGGATCGTCATCGCCTCATCGACCAGCCGCGATGGCTCGGCCGAGAGTTCGTCGCCATCCAGCCTCACCAGCGAAAACGGATCGTTGGGATCGTCGACGGCGGATGCCAGCAACGCATCGGCGCGTTCGCGCACCAGTCCGGCATCAGGACCGTAGAGCAGAATGATGGGACGCCCCGGATCGGGCCGGGCCAGAAAGGCGTCGATTTCTCTTCCACGCAGCGCGACCACGTTAGCTCTATCCACTCGAAGGATGAAGATAAGTACGATGCGGCCATCGTTCGAGGCGCGCAAGAGCGCGCTCCTCAGGCGACGTTAAGTGTGTGGAGCGCTTGTCGCTAGGTCCCGGTGGCGAAGTACGATGCCAGCCGGGTCTGGAGATGTTCGGCGATTTCCTCGGCGGCGCGATCCTCGGCGTCGCGGACGGCGCGGTAGCGGGCAAAGCGCTGGTAGCTGCCCGGAATATCGTAGGAGACCCGCGAGAAGGTGGTGCCGGTCATCACCGTCTTGTTGGTGGCGATCTCGACCAGGTTGAATTGCGCATCGATGCCATAATCCTCGTCGGTCGGCAGGGCGGTGAGGGGATCGATCATGAGCGTCGAGCGGGTGGTCGTGAACTTCAGGTCCAGACGATACAGCGGCGCCACACCGGTGGCGTTGCCGTAGAGCTTGAATGCCAGCGCATTGCGGATGGCCACCTGGATCCGCGCCTCGTGCGAGGCGTTCGGCTTGCTCACGGGCGGAACTTCCACCGCCAGCAGTTTGTCGCGGAGGCCGGGGGTTCCATCGGCATGTTCGGCATACATCGGCTGAAAGCAGCCGGCCGTTAACGCCGCCAGTGCGGCCACGGCCAGAAGCCGTGCGGCGATGCGGATCCTAGCCAACGACATTCACGATCCTCTTGGGAACAATGATTACCTTGCGGACAGCGTTACCGCCCAGGGCTTGTTTTACCGCATCAAGAGCCAGAACGGCAGCCTGAATTTCCGGATTCTGGGCATGGCTGGCCACCGTGACCTCGCCCCGTTTCTTGCCGTTGACCTGAACCACGAGCGTCACGGTATCCTCAACCAGCAAATCGCGTTCGATTTTAGGCCAATTGGCCTCCGAAACCAGACCGGGCTGGCCCAGCACCTGCCAGCATTCCTCCGCCAGATGCGGCATCATGGGCGCGAACAGTTGAACCAGGATGACGGCGGCCTCGCGAACCGCCCACGCCAGATCCGGCACCGGCTCGCCGGGACGCCCCAGCCCCTCGCCCAGCGCATTGGCGAATTCCCGGATATAGGCCAGGCAGACGTTGAAATGCAGCTTTTCGATACCGGTGGAGACCTTCTCCAGCGCCCCATGGGCCGCCTTGCGAAGCGCCAGCGCGCCGTCGCCGAACACCGCCGGCCGCGCCGCCGGCGCGGCGCTGGCCATGTCGGCGGATTCGTTGACCAGCCGCCACAGCCGCTGCACGAAGCGCGATGCGCCCTGCACCCGCTCGTCGCTCCAGATCACGTCGCGGTCGGGCGGCGAGTCCGACAGCATGAACCAGCGCGCGACGTCGGCGCCATAGGTCGCGATGATGTCGTCGGGATCGACGGTATTGCGCTTCGACTTCGACATCTTCTCAATCGGGCCGATCGTGACTTCCTCGCCGGATGCCATCAGGCTGGCGCGGCGGCCGTCAGCGACGGTCTCGATCCGGACCTCGGCCGGCGTCACATAGGTCCCGTCGGCCTTGCTGTAGGTCTCGTGCACCACCATGCCCTGCGTGAACATGCCGGCGAACGGCTCATCCATGCCGATATGCCCGGTGGCCTTCATGGCGCGGGTGAAGAAGCGGCTGTACAGCAGATGCAAAATCGCATGCTCGACGCCGCCGATATATTGGTCGACCGGCATCATCCGGTTCGCGACCGGTAGCGTGGTCGGCGCGGTTTCATTCCACGGATCGGTGAAGCGCGCGAAATACCACGACGAGTCCACGAAGGTGTCCATGGTATCGGTTTCGCGCACCGCCTTCGCCCCGCATTGCGGGCAGGTGACGTGCTTCCAGGTCGGATGGTGGTCAAGCGCATTGCCGGGCCTGTCGAAGCTGACATCCTCCGGCAGCACCACCGGCAAATCCGTGTCGGGCACCGGCACCACGTCGCAGCTGGGGCAGTGGATCACCGGGATCGGACAGCCCCAATAACGCTGGCGCGAGATGCCCCAGTCGCGCAGACGGAAGTTCACCTGCCGCTCGCCGACAGGCATATTGCCACGCACCTCACCCTCAAGCCGTTTGGCCACATCCTCTTTCGCCTGCTCGATGGTCATGCCGTCGAGGAAGCGCGAATTGATCATGCGGCCGTCGCCGTCGTAAGCGACATCGGTGATGACGAACGACTTCGGATCGACATCGGGCGGGCACACCACCGGCGTATTACCGAGCCCATATTTGTTGACGAAGTCGAGGTCGCGCTGGTCGTGCGCGGGACAGCCGAAGATCGCGCCGGTGCCGTATTCCATCAGCACGAAATTGGCGACGTAGACCGGCAGCTTCCAGTTTTCGTCGAACGGATGAATCGCCCGGATGCCGGTGTCGAAACCCAGCTTCTCGGCGGTATCGATAATTTCCTGGGCGGTGCCGTGACGCTTTGCCTCCGCGATGAAATCCGCGAGTTTCGGATTTTTCGCCGCCGCGGCCTGCGCCAACGGGTGATCCGGCGCGATCGCCATGAACCTGGCGCCGAACAGCGTGTCAGGCCGTGTCGTGAATATCTTCAGCTCGCTCTCGCCATCAGGCGTGGTCGCGGTATCAAGCGCGAATCGCACCAGCAAACCTTCGGAGCGGCCGATCCAGTTGCGCTGCATCAGCCGTACCTTGTCGGGCCAGCGATCCAGCGTATCGAGCGCGTCGAGCAGCTCCTGCGAATATTTCGTGATCTTGAAGACCCACTGCTTCATCTCGCGCTGTTCCACCAGCGCGCCCGAACGCCAGCCGCGGCCGTCGATCACCTGCTCGTTGGCGAGCACGGTCATGTCGACCGGGTCCCAATTGATCTTGCGATGCTCGCGCTCGGCAAGCCCGGCGCGCAGGAAGTCGTTGAACAGCTTTTGCTGGTGCTTGTAATAAGAGGGATCGCAGGTCGCGAATTCCCTCGACCAGTCGAGCGACAGCCCGATCGACCGCAGCTGCTTTTTCATCGCGGCGATGTTGTCGTAGGTCCACGCCTTGGGGGCGACCTTGCGCTCGATCGCGGCATTCTCCGCCGGCAGGCCGAACGCGTCCCAGCCCATCGGGTGCAGCACGTTGAAACCCTTGGCCCGCATGAAGCGCGCCAGCACGTCGCCCAGCGTGTAATTGCGGACGTGCCCGATATGGATCCGCCCGGACGGGTAGGGGAACATCTCGAGCACGTAATATTTCGGCCGCGGGTCGTCGTTTTTGGAGGCGAAAATTGCCTTTTCGTCCCACCGGCGTTGCCAGCGCGGCTCGGATTCGCGTGCGTTGTAGCGTTCGGAGGTCATGGAATCGCAGGTTTTTCGTGGGTCTCAAGGCCGGTCAAAACGACGGCGGACTAGGCCACAAAAGACCGCGATGGGTCAACGCCTTGGGCGGTCGAAGGAAGCGGCCGCGCGGGCTTTTTATCCCGCGCAGGGAGCCACGCCGAAACCGCTAGCTCGCCAGCGCGATCGGGTCGCCGTCGTCCGCCAGCCGCACCAGGCCGTGCTGGGCCACCGCGTTGCGGCCGCGACGCTTGGCGGCGTAGAGCGCGGCGTCGGCCGCCTCGATCAGATCGCCCGGTTGCTGCGCAGC
The DNA here is from genome assembly GCA_963813165.1 of uncultured Pseudomonadota bacterium. Lineage (GTDB taxonomy): Bacteria > Pseudomonadota > Alphaproteobacteria > Rhizobiales > Xanthobacteraceae > Bradyrhizobium. The sequence continues at coordinate 29,309 of CAWEYJ010000016.1, forward strand.
AGTGGGTCGGGTGCAGGCCGCCCCGACGCTGACGGTGACGGTTTGATGGCTGCTGGTGCAGTGAGGCATCGCGAGCGCCTGGACCGCCAGGCGTACCGTTTCGCCGACCTGCAGCGCGCGGCCGATGTCGGTATTCGGCAGCAACAGGCAGAATTCCTCACCGCCATAGCGTCCGGCAAAGCCGATGCTTTCAGCGGCAATTCCGGCCAGCGTTTCGCCGAGCCTCGAGAGGCAGGCGTCGCCTTCCGGATGGCCATAGGTGTCGTTGAACAGCTTGAAGTGATCGACGTCGATCATCAGCAGAGACAGGTCGCGGCCACCTTGTTGCTGGGCCTTCATCCATTCGAAATCGAGCCGGCTCTGGAAACCGCGCCGGTTGGCGAGCCCGGACAGCATGTCGATCGAGGCCATCACGGTCAGCCGGTCATTGGTGGCGATCAATTCGCGCTCGCGCTGGCCAAGCTGCGCCGCCATGGTGTCGAAGGCGCGGGCCAGCGGAATAAATTCGGCCGGCAAGCGGCTGCGCGCCGCGCGCGCCGACCAGTCGCCCTGGCCGAACCGAACCGTCATCGCCGCCATCATCTCGATCGGCTGGATGATGAGCTTCTCCGCGGCGATCAGCGCGCCGAGCAGCACCAACAGGCAGACCAGCCCCAACTGCAGATAGGCGGTGCGAATTTCGCGATTGGTGCTCGCAGCAACCTTGGCCTCGTCGACGCTGACGACTAGGCGCGAACCGGTACCGGGAATACGGGTCGAACTGACCGTGCGCCTTGAGCCGTCCGCATCGGTGAACGCAGCGGTTTGGGTCGCCTCGTGCGAACCCATCGCCTTGTCATTGATGGCCGCCAGCAAGGGCGCATTGTTCAGTAGACGGCCGATCATGCCGGCCTGATCGGGTGGAGCGGCCAGAACCATCCCCTCGCTATCGATGAGAACCGCTGAAATACCGGACCGGCCGTCGAGATCGCCCACGATCTTCGCCATCCAGTCGAGATTGATGCCCGCCACGATGACGGCTTCCTCGCCAGGTGCGATCGCAGAAACCGGATAGGCCCCCATCATCATCGGTATCTTCGAGACCCTGGCAAACACATAATCGCTGAACACGACCCCGCGGGTTTCCAATGCCCTCTCGAAGTAGCCGCGATCGCCGATATCCATGCCGACCAGGCCCGGCAATGTCGAACACTGAACCCTGCCATCCCGGGCGACGATCGACATGCTCTTGATCCAGGGCAGTTCGATCTTCAGGCTGGTTCGCAGAATATCGCAGCTCCGGCCAACGCCGCCGGCGGAAGCGCTGATATAAGCGGCTGATTTCATCATCGCCTCGACCGACGCGATGATCTCGCGCTGAGCTTGCACGCTGCGCTGCGCGATATTCTGGAATTCCTGGGTGGCCTGCGCGATCTCTTTGGCGCGGGTGTTCTCGAGCGAACGGGCGCGGTCCAGCATCAGCGGTGCCACCAGGATCAGCGCCAGCAACGCCAGCCGCGCGCGGATTCCGAGAAGCTTCTTGAGTTTCAATCTTTTACGGCTGAAAGTGAAGCGTGACATCTTGATCCCCCGACCCCACATCAACGGTTAGAGAGGAGGGCTCAAAAAGCCTTTCTCGAACTCGGTAAAATTCGAGCTACCTCGTAAATTTATGATCGATAGATGACATGGCACCTGAAAAACCTTCGGCGATAACCTCGCCTTTACCAAACGCGCTGGCTTCGGTGGAATACGATATCTTCCGCGCCTGCAACGAAGCGCGTCGGGATCGCGCGTCGGTAACGCTGATCGCAGTGTCCAAAACGTTCGGCGCCGATGCGATCGTGCCGGTGATCGAGGCCGGACAGCGCGTATTCGGCGAGAATCGCGTGCAGGAGGCCAAGGCAAAATGGCCCGGGTTAATATCGGCTTACCCCGGCGTCACACTGCATATGATCGGGCCGCTGCAATCCAACAAGGCAAAGGAAGCCGTTGCGCTGTTCGACGCCATTCATTCGGTCGACCGACCGAGCATTTGCGAAGCGTTAGCCAAGGAAATCGATTCTCAAAAACGGCGGCCTGAATTGTTCGTCCAGATCAATACCGGCGAGGAACCCCAGAAGGCGGGCATCGCTGCGGCAGAGGCGGACGGCTTCATTGCCAGCTGCCGCGAAAAATACGGTTTGCCGATTTCCGGCCTGATGTGCATCCCGCCGGTCGATCAAGCGCCGGCGCCGCATTTCGCCCTGACCGCAAAGATCGCCGCGCGCAACGGATTGAAGAACTTGTCGATGGGCATGAGCGCGGACTTCGCGATTGCGATCCAGTTCGGTGCCACCCATGTGCGTATCGGCTCGGCGATCTTCGGGCATCGGTAACAACAAAATCCGTCGTCCCGGCCAAGCGCTCGGCGCGCTGCCTCGTCCCGCCCTTGCGTGGGGGCAGGTCAAGAACGAGCTTTTATTCGAATCTCACCGACACCCTGCCGATCAAGCCGAAATCGGCCTCGAACAGGTCGCCCGACTGGATCGGCAGCGGCGGGTGGCAGGTGCCGGTTGTCACGATCTGGCCGGTGCGCAAGGTCACGCCGAGCTGACTGAGCTCATTGGCGAGCCACGTCAGCGCAATTCGGGGGTCGCCAAGCACATTCTTGCCATAGCCGGTGAATTGCCTGCCGCGCAGCGTAATGACCGGTTTCTCCTCGACCAGATCGAGCGAACGCCAGTTCGCGGTGGAGGGCGCGCCAAGAACGAACAAATGCGCGCAGGCATTGTCCGCGATGATCTGCGCAGCACCCGCGCTGACGAAATTCGCGAACCGCGAATCCGGAATCTCGATCGCCGGGTGCAACGTGGCGACCGCATCGAGAGTTTGTTGCACGGAATAGGGCGACGATCGCGGCGGCAGATCCGTCGCCATGCGAAAGGCGAATTCGGGTTCGGCGACCTGCATTTCATTTCCCGCCATGGAAGCGGTCCCGCCATCCGGAATGACCGTCTCGGACAGGATGCGTCCCGCCATCGGGCCATCGACATTGATGTGCTTCTGCCCGGCCGCGCTGGTGGCGGCGATTTTCCAGCCGAACAGGTTTCCGGCCGCGTGATTTTCGAGCGCCGCCTGGATCGCGTAGGCTTCCTTGCGGTCGCGCGGGCGCTGCGACGCTTCGAGAGCTGCGAGCTTGGTGCCGGCGCGCCAGTGATCGTGCAGGGTCCGTGACGCCGCTTCTATCTGGTTCTTATCGAGCATGGTTTTGATACCTCGGCATGATGCTTACTCGATCATGATCTTCGTCTCCGGCCCGAGCCGTGCCAGCAAGCGCAGCATCGCCGCCTTCGTCATCGAGACGCATCCGGCCGTCGGCGAGAAATTCTCGCGCGCCAGATGCAGAAATACCGCGCTGCCGCGGCGGGCGATGCGCGGAGAGCTGTTGTGATCGATCTCGACGATGAAATCATAGAGATGGTCGTCGCGCCGGAGCCGGTCGCCGCCGTGCTCGCGTGCCAGCCGCATCGGCTGGTTGTAATGCCGGCTTGAGGGATCTTCGCACCAGGCGTCCTCGGGCCGGATCGCGCGAACCGGCAAGAATGTAAGCGGCCTCGGATGGCGGTCGGCTCGCCACCACAGTCGCCGTGGCCGGAACGTCCCTTTCGGGGTTCCGCCATCGCCTTCGCGCTTGTTGGCCTTGACGCCGCCCCGTCCGAGCGCCACCGGCACCGTTCGCCCACCGGCCGTGAGCCAGCCGCGGCGGGGGTTGCCGGCGGCGGTGCGAATTCGGATCGCCGCAAGCGGTCGATCACGCGATGTTGTCTTATAAGTACCTGAAATAGCCTGTTTTTTCATGCGAATCGCAATCCGCTTGGTTGCCGGATTGACTGAAAATGTCCTATTTCGCGCCATTACAGGACATTCATCCAAATGGTCGCTGATTCTGGAGTAGACTGCGTTTCGGCTTGTGAATCTGTAACAATCCCCTACCTCAAGACGAACCAGGACCGATCAAGCAAGACGTTATCGACCAAGACATTACCATCCGACACGCTACCAACGAATAGCCGGCTAAAGGCGCTAGCGCTTGCACCGGCGCCCCAAGAGGATTGTACGCCATGGCCAACGCCCGCAAGATCCTAATCGTGGATGACGACATCGATCTGCGCGATACGCTGGTTGAGCAGTTGTCGTTGCACGACGAGTTCGAAGCCTCCGCGGTCGACACCGGGGCAAAGGGCGCCAGTGCGGCCAAGGCCAATGCGCCCGATCTCGTGCTGATGGATGTGGGCTTGCCGGACACCGACGGTCGCGAGGTCGTACGCAGCCTGCGCAAGGGCGGCTTCAAGGCGCCGATCATCATGCTGACCGGACACGACACCGATTCGGACACCATTCTCGGGCTCGAATCCGGCGCCAATGACTATGTCGCAAAGCCTTTTCGTTTCGCGGTGCTGCTGGCGCGGATCCGGGCGCAGCTTCGGCAGCATGAAGCCAGCGAAGATGCGGTGTTTTCGGTCGGTCCCTACAGTTTTCGGCCCGGCTCCAAGATGCTGACCGGCGCCAACGCCCGGAAGGTGCGTCTGACGGAAAAGGAGACGGCCATCCTGCGATTTCTTTATCGGGCCGGCCAGCTGCCGGTGTCGCGGGAAACGCTGCTGCAGGAAGTCTGGGGCTATAATTCCGGGGTGACCACCCATACCCTGGAAACCCACATCTATCGGCTGCGGCAGAAGATCGAGAAAGATGCCGCCAATCCCGAGATACTGGTGACGGAAGCTGGTGGCTACAAGCTGGTGCCGTGATACGATTCGCGTAGCGATTCGTATTGGCGCAGCTGGTTTTCATGTCGATCGAGGATGATGTTGCCCTGCTCGAGCGCGTCCCGACACTGCGCCTGTTGGGGACGACGTCTCTGCGCATGCTGGCGATCGGCTCCGAGCAGCGCGATTTCGCCCGGGGCGATGTGCTGTTCAATGCAGGCGAAGATGCCGACGCCGGATATATCGTTCAACGCGGGGCGTTCCGGATCGAGGACGGCGGCGTCGAGATCATCGCGGGTCCCGGCGCATTGATCGGCGAACTTGCGCTGGTAGTGGCAATGCCGCGGCCCTCCACCGCCAGAGCGCTGGAGCATTCCTCGGTGATCCGGGTTGCGCGCAGCCTGTTCCAGCGGGTGCTGGAGAGCGATCCCGCCGCGGCGCGCCGGCTCCGCGACGAATTCGCAAACCGCACCAGCCAGATTGCCAGCGAAATCCTGATGGCAGGCGCGAAGCTTAGTATTTAGACATCCAGCGTCACTGTCACCGGAACATGGTCGGACGGCCGCTCCCAGCCACGTGCGTCCCTGGTAATCCTGAAATCGCTGACACTCTCCTGCAGCGCGCGCGACACCCAGATGTGATCGAGCCGGCGGCCGCGATCGGCCTGCGTCCAGTCGGCAGCGCGGTAGCTCCACCACGTATAGACCTTTTCCGACAGCGGAATCCGCATCCGCGCCACGTCGACCCATTCGCCGTGAGCCTGCGCTGCCAGCAGCTTCTCGCATTCGATCGGCGTATGCGACACGACCTTCAGCAATTGCCGGTGCGACCACACGTCGTTCTCATGTGGCGCGACATTGAGATCGCCGACCAGGATGTGCCGGTCATCGCCGCGCGGATGCAGCGGCTCGCAAGCCTTCATCTCATCGAGGAATCTGAGCTTGTGCTCGAATTTCGGATTGAGCACCGGATCGGGAATATCGCCGCCGGCCGGAACGTAGAAATTATGCAGCACCAGCGGCTTCGATAGTTGTGCCTTGTCGCCGAACGCCACCGAGATGTGGCGCGAATCGATCTTGTCGCAGAAGGTGCGGATATTCGTTGTTTCGAACGGCAGTTTCGAGACCACGGCGACGCCGTGATAGCCTTTCTGCCCGTTCAGTGCGACGTGCTCATAGCCGAGACGCCGAAAACGCTTCAACGGAAAGGCGTCATCGATGCATTTGGTTTCCTGCAGGCACAGCACGTCCGGTCTCGCCGATTTGAGGAATTTGGCGACGAGATCGATGCGCAGGCGCACCGAATTGATGTTCCATGTCGTCAGGGAGAAGCGCATGAATTCCGGGCAAGGCAAGAGTGCGTGCGCCTGATGACGCACGTCCCCGCCCCGCGATCAAGGATGATTTTTAACCGGGCGTAAACCTTGAGAAGTCGTCGAGCTTGAACAGGTCAGGATTGACCTTCCTGGTGGTATCCAGGTTGTAAATCGCGACGGTAGTGTCATAGCCTTGTGGGTCGGTTACCGTCCACTGCTTGAGCTGGCCATCCTTGGCGCCGATCATCAGCATCAGGCGGCTGGTGCCGATCAGCGACTGCTTTTCCTCGATGGTGACGCTGACGTACATGTCGTCAGCCGTTACGTTCACCACGTTGGTGTCCTTCATGAGATCAATGCGGTCCGACAGCAGAAACCGTATCGGCGTCTGCGACAACGGATAGATGTCCTGGGTTGCAAGATTGCGGTCGCGCACCACCAGCGACGATCCGTCGGAGATAATCGCGAGCGGAGACGGCGCGTCGTATTCGAAACGCACCTTGCCCGGCTTCTGGATGTAAAAATCGCCTTTGACCTTGCTGCCGTCAGGTCCGACCTGGACGAAATTTCCTACCAGCGTCTGCAGCGACGACAGATAGGCACTTACCCTGGCGGCTTGCGCCTTTTGATTGGCATCGAAGGTGGCAAAAATATTGGCCGGAACGTTCCGCCGCGGATCGGGAATCACCGGGTTGGGCGGTTGCGACTTGGCCGCCGCCCAATCTTTCTGCGGGTCCGACGCGCTGATCTGCTTGTCGCGAGCCTTTGGCGCAGGCTTCGGTACCGGAAGCTTTTGCGTAGTTGGGGGCGGAACGGTCTGTGTGGTCTGCGCAGAGGACGGCGTCATGACGCACATCAGCGATGCCGCGATCAATGCCGCCCCGCCGGTACGGACGCCACGGATCACCCTTTGCTCTGCCATTCCAAACTTCGGATCTCTGTTCAACGCGTCGTCCTGCCTGGCTTGCGGCCCTTTTATCGTGCTTTTGGCAAAAGCAGATATCGTTTTTCCGTGAAAATATGATGGTCCCTCGGCCCGATCAGGCTTCTCAAAAGCGACTTTCTTCTTCTTCGACCAGAATTTCGCGCTTGCCCGCGTGATTGGCCTGTCCGACGATACCCTCGAGTTCCATCCGCTCCATCAACGATGCGGCGCGGTTATATCCGATCTGCAACCGGCGCTGGATGTAGCTGGTGGAAGCCTTGCGGTCGCGCTTGACGATCTGCACGGCCTGCGCAAACAAGTCGGCGCCCTCGCCCGCGCCGCCCATGCCGGTCGAGTCGAACACCGCGCCGTCTTCGTCGGTCGGCTCTTCGGCCGTGACCGCTTCGAGGTATTCGGGCTGACCCTGCGATTTGAGATGGCGCACCACCTTCTCGACCTCTTCGTCGGAGACGAAAGGTCCGTGGACGCGGCTGATGCGTCCGCCGCCGGCCATGTAAAGCATGTCGCCCTGGCCCAGCAGTTGTTCGGCGCCCATTTCGCCGAGGATGGTGCGGCTGTCGATCTTCGAGGTGACCTGAAACGAGATGCGGGTCGGGAAGTTCGCCTTGATGGTGCCGGTAATGACGTCGACCGATGGCCGTTGGGTCGCGAGAATCACATGCAGACCGGCGGCGCGCGCCATCTGCGCGAGACGTTGCACCGCGCCTTCGATATCCTTGCCGGCGACCATCATCAGGTCCGCCATTTCGTCGACAATGATGACGATATAGGGCAGCGGCTCCAGATCGAGTTTCTCGTCCTCATAGACCGCCTTGCCGGTCTCCTTGTCGAAGCCGGTATGCACCGTACGGGTCAGTTCCTCGCCCTTGGATTTCGCTTCCGTCAGCCGCGCGTTGTAGCCGTCGATGTTGCGCACGCCGAGCTTGGACATCTTCTTGTAGCGCTCTTCCATCTCGCGCACCGCCCATTTCAGCGCGACAACGGCCTTCTTCGGGTCGGTGACGACCGGGGTCAGCAGATGCGGAATGCCGTCATAGACCGAAAGTTCGAGCATCTTGGGATCGACCATGATCAGGCGGCATTGATCCGGGCGCAGCCGGTAAACCAGGCTGAGGATCATGGTGTTGATGGCGACCGATTTGCCGGAGCCGGTGGTGCCGGCGATCAACAGATGCGGCATCCGCGCGAGATCGACGATGATGGATTCGCCGCCGATATTCTTGCCGAGACAAAGCGGAAGTTTCGCGACCGATTCGTTGCCATCCTTGACCGCCAGCAATTCGCGCAAATAGACCTTCTCGCGATGCGGGTTCGGCAATTCGATGCCGATGGCGTTGCGGCCGGGAACGACAGCGACGCGGGCCGAGAGCGCGCTCATCGAGCGCGCGATATCGTCCGCCAGGCCGATGACGCGCGACGATTTGATTCCGGGCGCGGGCTCGAGTTCGTACAGTGTCACCACTGGACCGGGATGGGCCTTGACGATTTCACCGCGAACGCCGAAATCGCCGAGCACACCTTCCAGCGCGCGCGAATTGGTATCGAGTTCGGATTTGCTGAGCGGCTGGCGATCCGAAGCCTTCGGTGAGGTAAGCACCGAAATCGGCGGTAAATCGAACTTGTCGGATGATTTGCGCGTTGGCGCACGCGGTGAGGCTTTCTTGCGCGGGGCGCGCGCCGCCGGGACTTCTTCTTCCTCTTCCTCGTCGTCGATCTCTTCGTCGAGATCGCCATCGGAATGCGGCGCCAGCGGCGGTCCGGCACGGCCGCCCAGATTTGGCTCCTGGCGTTCGAAAGAGGCTGCGCGCGTCGTCGGCGTACTGGCGACCAGCGAGCGGTAGGCCAGCGCAAGCAGCCGCCACAGCCGAGCTTTGGCGCTCATCGCGGCATGAAACGCCCATCCCAGCGAGACCGACGCGCCATCATCTTCCTCGACGAACGGCGTGTCGTCGTCCTCGATCGAGGTCAATTCCTCTTGCGGGCGTGAGCCCATACCGCTGGCGATCAGCAAGGTTGCGACCATCCCTGCGCCGAGGATGATCCCGAGCACGAGGCAGTAAACGAAATTGGGCGGCCCGAACACGATGGCGGGGGCGCGTACCAGCGCGTCGCCGACCACGCCGCCGAGCCCGGTTGGCAGTGGCCATGCTCCGCCATGGGGCCAGCAGCTCGCAAAGCCCGCCGATATCACCGTGCAGAGAATCCAGCACGCAAGCCGCAGCGCTTCGCGGTCAAAGCTGCGATGGGTCAACATGCGCCAACCCCATATCGCCACCGGCAGGATCAGCATGATCGCGCCAAGGCCGAGAATCTGCATCAGGAGATCGGCGCCAATCGCGCCGGGATAGCCGATGACGTTGCGGATCGCGCGCGATGTGGCGTGACTGAGGCTCGGATCCTGCACCGACCATGTCATCAGCGCCGCCGCAGCGACACCGGACAGAGACAGCAACCCGAGGCCGGTAAGTTCGCGCAACCGCCGCGCCAACGCCTCGCGCATCGTCGCGGGCAAGTGGCCAACCAGGGGAATGACACGTTCGATCGCTGGCATGCTCATGGGGCCCTGCGACTGGAGTCTGGGGTAGGTCGAAACGCGAGCGGCAAGGAAGCTGCGCTTACTTCCTCGTTGCGAGAGGCGAAGGCCAAGATGCGCTGCGATTCCGAAATCATCGTCGTCAATCCAGAATTTCGACCAGCCGGCGCAACGCCTCGGCGGTTGTTTCGCGGTCCTGCACCAGCGCCAGGCGGATGTAGCCGGCGCCGGGATTGCTGCCGTCGGGTTGCTGCCGCGCCAGATAACTTCCCGGCACCACCCGCACGCCGGCATCCCTGTAGAGCTTCACCGTCGCCGCTTCATCGCCGCCATGGGCCGACACATCGAGCCAGAGACAGAAGCCTCCGGCGGGCCGGCGATAGCCGTAGCGATCGCCGAGAATCTGGTCGGCAAGATCGAATTTGAGCCGGTAGAGCCGGCGATTCTCCTCGACATGCGCCTCATCGCTGTAAGCCGAGATCGCGACATGCTGCAGCGGCACCGGCACCTGGGGAGCGGCGACATTGCGCAACTCGTGAAACATGCCGAGAAATTTCTTGTCGCCGGCGGCGAAGCCGACCCGCAGGCCAGGCAGGTTCGAGCGCTTCGACAGCGACTGAAACGCCACGACATTCGTAAAATCGGGACCGGCCGATTCCAGCATGCTGCCGGGAGCCGTCTGCGTGTAGATTTCCGAATAGCATTCGTCGCTCAAAATCATGAAGCCGAAACGGTCGGCGAGTTTTTTCAGGCGGCCGAAATAGTCCCTTGAAGCCACCGCGCCTTGCGGATTGGCCGGCGAGGCGATGTAGATCGCGACCGTGCGTGCGAGTGTCGGCTCATCGAGCGCATCGAGGTCCGGCAGGAAACCGTTGGCGAGCGTGGTCGGCAGATAGACCGCCTCGCAGTCGGCGGCGCGCGCCCCGGCGCCATAGGCGGGATAGAACGGATTGGGCAGCAGGATCGCAGGTCCGCCCCGGCGCGCGCCGACATAGCGCGCAGCCGTGATCGCGGCAAAAAACAAGCCTTCGCGGCTGCCGTTGAGCACCAGAATTTCACTCTCGGGATCGATTGGCCGAGGCAGGTCGAATCGGCTCGAAAGCCAGTTCGCGGCGGCTCGCCGGAACGGCTCGATGCCCTTGGCAATGGGATAACGGCCGAATTCGCTGATGTGCTTGGCCAGTACCGGCCCGACGAAGTCAGGCAGCGGATGCTGTGGTTCGCCCAACGATAGCGTAATCAACGGCTTACCCGGTTCGTAGGGTGCCAGCAATTCGGCCAGCCGCGCGAAGGGCGAACGTTCGCCTTGCGGGCTGCCGGCGGCCTGCGGCGCGCGGGATGAAGCGGTCATTGCCATACTCGAAGCGCCAGCACTGTTGGGGCAGCCGATCGCACGTTGAAACCGGTCCGGAAACGGATCAGATCACCATAGATACGGCGAGGTTAAGACACGATTAACCATCGGCCGGCGGCGGATATCCAGACCCTCAATTCCGCAAAAAGAAAGGGGCTCCAACTTGCGCTGGAGCCCCTCAACGGTCGGGGCATTGCCGGGTATGTGCCCAAACCGTAGTTCTGGGCGCGACCGCTAAGGCCGCGCCCCCGGGAGAACTTACATGTTGTAGGCGCGCTCGCCGTGATCGGTGATGTCGAGGCCTTCGCGTTCCGCTTCCACGGTCGGACGAAGACCGATGATCACGTCGACGATCTTGTAGAGGATCGCCGAAATCCCACCGGACCACACCAGCGTCGCCAGCACAGCCTTGCCCTGGGCGATCATCTGCGTGGCGAAGTCATAGGTGCCGGCATTGTTGCCGGTGATGTTGGTGTAGTCGGTGATGCCGACGCCACCCAGGGCCGGGTTGACGAGAATGCCGGTGCCCAGCGCGCCGATGATTCCGCCGATGCAGTGAACACCGAAGACGTCGAGCGCGTCGTCATAGCCGAGTGCGTTCTTCACGGTCGAGACGAAGAACAGGCAGACCGGGGAGACGACAAGGCCCAGCACCAGCGCGCCGATCGGGCCGGCAAAGCCGGAGGCCGGCGTCACCGCGACGAGGCCTGCCACCGCGCCGGAGCAGATGCCCAGGAGCGAAGGCTTGCCCTTGACGATCCATTCGGAGAGCAACCAGGAGATCGACGCAGCCGCGGTGGCCAACATGGTGTTGACGAAGGCCAGCGCCGTGGTGCCGTTCGCTTCGAGGTTCGATCCGGCGTTGAATCCGAACCAGCCGACCCAGAGCAGCGAAGCGCCGATCATGGTCATGGTCAGCGAGTGGGGAGGCATCAACTCCTTGCCGTAGCCGACGCGCTTGCCGATGATGAGCGCACCCACCAGACCGGCGATACCGGCGTTGATGTGCACGACCGTACCGCCGGCGAAGTCGAGGGCGCCCGCACCCGCAAGCCAGCCGACGGCGCCGGTGACTTCATCGAGCTTGGCCTGTGCGGCGGTCTTCGCCGCACCGTCAGCCGCAGCGGCAAGCGCCTTGGCAGCGGCCGCGACGTCATCGGGAGCAGCCACGTACCAAACCCAATGCGCGATCGGGAAATAGACGCAGGTGACCCACAATAGAATGAACAGCATACAGGCCGAGAACTTAATTCGCTCGGCGAAAGCGCCGACGATCAAGGCCGGAGTGATCATCGCGAACGTCATCTGGAAGACGAAGTAGGCGAGTTCGGGGATCACGACGCCGTTGGAGAAGGTTGCCGCCGTCGCATTGGCGTCGACACCGTGCATGAAGGCCTTGGAGAGCCCGCCGATGTAGGGCGTGAGGCTGCCGCCATCAGTAAAAGCCTCGGAGTAGCCGTAGAACGCCCAGAGCACGCCGACCATGGAAACGATCGCAAATACCTGGGTGAGGACGGAAGCCATGTTCTTGGTGCGAACCAGACCGCCATAGAACAGAGCAAGGCCGGGAATCGACATCATCAGAACGAGCGCGCTGGATACCAGCATCCAGGCGGTGTCGCCCTTGTTGGGAACCAGCGCCGGAGCGGCCGCAGCGGCGGGGGCGGCGTCCTCGGCAAACGCTACACCGGCAAAACCCGCGACACAGAGCAGGCCGAGTGCAGCGATTGCCAATCCCGCGCGGGTTGGACGTTCAAACGTCATTTGTTTTACTCCTGATTGGATAAGGGTGAGCGCGAAATCAAAGGGCCGCGGCATCTGCCTCTCCCGTGCGGATGCGAACCGCATGGTCGAGGTTGATGACGAAGATCTTGCCGTCGCCGATCTGTCCGGTTTTTGCCGCTGACGTGATGGCGTCGATGGTCTTGTCGACCTGGTCCGAGGCGACAGCGACCTCGATCTTGATCTTGGGCAGGAAGCTCACCGCATATTCAGCACCGCGATAGATTTCCGTATGGCCCTTCTGCCGGCCATATCCCTTGACTTCCGTCACCGTGAGACCGTGAACGCCAATGGCGGTCAGGGCGTCACGGACTTCTTCGAGCTTGAATGGCTTGATGATCGCCATAACAATTTTCATGGGTCTTGTCCCCGCTTGGGCCTGGTCCAGACGCGACCGGGCGTTCTCGACTGAGGTTCACCACGCGGAGAAGTTCACTACGCGGGCACAGCCGGACCCCTTAGAATCAAATGCCGTGCCAGATCGGCCACGTTGCCTAACGGTTTATGAACGCGGGTTTTTTGGGCCTTTGCCGGATCCGGGCCAACATGCGCCATTCGGTCGCGCTCAAAATCTAGTCACGTCAGCCTAAAACATAAGCAAGACAGACTCCGGACATAATCTTGCTCAACCGGAGGGCAGAAAAAAGGTATTTAGATCAGGAATTTATTGCAAAGCCTCGCCGTGTTGCGAAATGTCGAGGCCTTCCAGCTCATGTTCGCGGGATACGCGCAGCGGCACGAAGGCACTCACCAGCTTTAACAGCACGAACGTCACCCCGCCGGACCACACCAGGGTAACCACGACGCCGTAGAGTTGGAGCAGCAATTGCTGCGGGTTGCCTTCGATCAAACCTGACACTCCACCGATTGAGGCGGTTGCGAACACACCGGCCAGCAGGGTTCCGGTCAGTCCGCCAACGCCATGGACGCCGAACACATCGAGGGAATCGTCGTATCGGAAACGGTGCTTCAACCAGGTGCAGGCCCAGAAGCACACCAGACCGGCGATCACGCCGATGACGATGCCGTGCCAGGGGGCCACGAAACCGGAGGCCGGGGTGATGGTGCCAAGGCCGGCGACTGCGCCTGAAATCATGCCGAGCACCGACGGTTTGCGCCGGATCTTCCATTCAAGCGCGCCCCAGGTGAGCGCGCCGGTACAGGCCGCCAGATGCGTGGCGATGATCGCCATCACCGCGCGCGGATTAGCCCCGAGCGCCGATCCGCCGTTGAAGCCGAACCAGCCGACCCACAGCAGTCCGGTGCCGACCACCGCGAGCGACAGGTCAAACGGCGACAGATTCTCGATGCCATAGCCATGACGCCGGCCCATCACGCCTGCCGCGACCAGGCCGCCGACCCCGGCGCTGAGATGAACCACCAGGCCGCCGGCAAAATCCAGCACGCCCATGCTGCCGAGGAAGCCGCCGCCCCATACCCAATGTGCCAGCGGCACATAGACGAACATGAACCAGCCGATCGAGAACAGCAGATAGGCCGAGAACCGCATCCGGTCGGCGACGGAGCCTGCCACCAGCGCCACGGTGATGATCGCGAAGGTCATCTGGTAGAGCATGAACAAGGCTTCCGGAATCGTCTTCGCGGCGGGATTGACGCCGTCCATGGTCATGCCGGCAAGAAACGAGCGATCGAACGTCCCGAGCCAGGGACCGTCGCCGACGAATGCCAGCGAATAGCCAAACGCCACCCAGAGGACCGAAACAATGGCGACCGCGGCGAGGCTTTGCGCCATCGTTGCCAGCACGTTCTTCTTGCGGACCATGCCGGAATAGAACAGCGCCAGGCCCGGCACGGTCATCATCAGCACCAGCGCGGTGGCGACGATCATCCAGGCGGTGTCGGCAGCGCTGACGGTCGAGTTATTTGCAAACGCCGGTGTCGCAGAACCGAGGATCGCTGCAAGAATCGTTGCAAGATGAGCGCATGATCCGCCAAAACCCGAGCGGCCTCGCACCAAGGTGATGCGCTGTTGCGGTCGCGTTGCGGCGCGATCGGACGTAAGCCCGGATTCCGCCCTTGCTGTTCGCGCACTGGCAAGCGCAGCCAGCCTCACGGCACGATGCGATGGTGCCCCCATGGTATTCCCCCGGCCTGTTATGATTTTTTTTGATCGCACTCCAGGCGTCGTTGCCCGAGGCGATGGACTTGCTAGAACATGGACGTGCGAGAATTCAGAGCGCGTCGCTGTCGGTTTCGCCGGTCCGGATCCGCAACGCGTGATCGATCGGCGTCACGAATATCTTGCCGTCGCCGATCTGCCCGGTGCGGGCGCTGGAAGTAATGACCTCGACCGCCTTGTCGGCGAGGTTGGAGGCGACGGCGATCTCGATCCGCAGCTTCGGCAGAAAGTTCACGACATATTCGGCGCCGCGATAGACCTCGGTGTGCCCCTTCTGGCGGCCATAGCCCTTGACCTCGGTTACGGTCATGCCGGTGACCCCGATCGCGGTGAGCGCCTGGCGCACCTCGTCGAGCTTGAAGGGTTTGATAATGGCAACAACGAGCTTCATGGTTTGGCCTTCATTTCCTGGACTCCGAAAGGTCGGTCACGGCTTGATTGGCGCGCCGGGCAAGTCTGGCATCTTTCAGTGCGAATGGCACAAAAACTTGCAGACTTGTCCAAAAACAATTGCTGCAGCGAACCCGCCGCCCGGTAGCCCCTGTACAGGGGCCGGGATTATCCGTCAAAATGCCGATCCATTTTCTGCGCCGTCTGGTTTGCCCACCCGCCCCCGTTTCAGCACCTAAAGGGAATGATATGCCAAACCGATCCTGGTTTTATGCATCCGACGGCCAGCAACAGGGCCCTTATCCCGACGCCCAGCTACGCGAACTGATCGCCCGGGGCACGGTTACCGTGGACACGCTGGTCTGGAGCGAGGGAATGGCGGGCTGGCAGCGGGCCGGGGAAATTCCGGGCCTGTTCTCACGCGCCTCCGGCCCACCCGCCGTTCCGCGCTCCGGCGGTCCGCTGGCCGGCGCCGGCGGCTATGGCGGCGCGGCGCTCTCGATCGACCTCGGCCTGTGGGAATTCCTCGGCCGCAGCCTGGTGTTTGCGATTGGATTTCTGTTGGTGATCCCGGCGCCCTGGGTGGCTGTTAACTTCTACCAGTGGATGACTTCGCGCCTGCGCGTGCCGCAGCGGCCCAACCTCGCCTTCACCGGCGAAGTCGGCGACATCTGGTACGTCTTCGTCGCGATGGCGCTGTCAACCTATGTCGGCTTGATCGGTATCCATTTCCTTCAATACATCATCATTCCGGTTCAGGCGTTTCTGTCCTGGATGACGGTACGCTGGATCGCTGCGAATTTAAGTTCGAACGGACAGCGGCTTCCGATCGCCTTTGACGGCAGCGCACTGACTTATGTCGGCTGGCACGTGCTGTTGTTCATCTCGGCCGTGACCATCATCGGCTGGGCGTGGGTCACCACCGCCTGGATGCGATGGATGTGCCGCAATGTCAGCGGCACCCATCGCGAGATCGTGTTCAACGCATCGGGCCTGGAGATGCTGTGGCGGACCCTGGTGTTTGCCGTGGGCTGCATGTTCCTGATTCCGATTCCCTGGGTGCTGCGCTGGTACACCGGCTGGTACGTGTCGCAGTTCGAACTCGTGGGCAGAGCCGCGTAACGCACCGCAAGGTCTTCATTTGCGTTGTCGAAGCGAGCCTTCCTGCGCGACCGAGGCCACCAGCGTGCCGTCCTGCTTGAAGATCATGCCGCGCGTGAGGGCGCGCCCGGCCTGCGCGCTCGGCGAATCCTGCACATAAAGCAGCCATTCGTCGGCGCGGAAGGGGCGGTGAAACCACATCGCGTGATCGAGGCTTGCCGGCATCAGGCGCCTGTCGAACAGGGTGCGGCCGTAGCGCGCCATCGCCGCATCGAGCAGCGAGAAGTCCGACGCGTAGGCCAGCGCGCACATATGCAGCGCGGGGTCGTCCGGCAATTTCGACGCGGTGCGGATCCAGACATGGATACGGCCATCATCGATCTTTTGGCCGAAATAGCGGCCGAGCTCAACCGGGCGCAGTTCGATCGGGCGGTCGGATTCGTAATAGCGACGGATGAACTCCGGCATCTCGCGGAAGATCGGCTGCTTGGCGACCTCTTCGGCGGTGAGTTTCTCCGGCGGCGGCACATCCGGCATCGGGTCCTGATGATCGAAGGTGCCTTGCTCCTCGACATGAAACGACACCATGATCGAGAAGATGGCGTTGCCGTGCTGGATCGCGGTGACCCGCCGGGTCGAATAGCTCTTGCCGTCGCGCAGCCGTTCGACCTCGTAGATGATCGGAATCTGCGGGTCGCCCGGCAGGATGAAATAGCAATGCAGCGAGTGCGGCAGCCGGCCCTCGACGGTGCGGCACGCCGCCACCATCGCCTGTCCGATCACCTGGCCGCCGAACACCCGCTGCCAACTCGTCTTCGGACTGTTGCCCCGGAACATGTTCACCTCGATCGGCTCAAGATCGAGAATCGAAATCAGGTCAATCAGGCTTTTGGACATTGCTTTCCTTTTGTGTCGCTCCGGGGCGAGGCGACACCTCGAGCCCGGAACCTGGAGATTCCGGGTTGACGCCGTCCAAGCCGGCTGTTGCCTACCTGGACGATAACATGGCTGAACTCGGGTAAACCCCGAGTTCGGCTGAGCGCATGCCCGGAATGACGAATGCTTGGGGAACCTGTTTCGCCCAGCTATAGTCCGGTAGCAAGGGCGTTGAGTAGGCAGGTTCGGGATGTCGGCACAGCGAAGTATTGTCATCGGCGGTGGCGCATTTGCCGGTCTGGCGCTGGCGCTGGCGCTGCATCAGGGCCTCGGCGCCGATATTCCGGTGATCGTGGCCGATCCGGCGCTGGGGCAAAGGCCAAGCCGCGATCCGCGCGCAACCGCCATCGTCGCCGCCTGCCGCCGGCTGTTCGAAGCCATCGGGGTGTGGGACCAGGTCGCAGGACAGGCGCAGCCCATCCTCGACATGGTGGTCACCGATTCCAAACTGCAGGACGCCACCCGTCCGGTGTTTCTGACCTTCGCGGGAAATGTCGAACCGGGCGAGCCCTTTGCGCACATGGTCGAAAACCGGCATTTGATCGACGCGCTGGTCAAGCGCGCCGAGGCGGAAGGAATCGAACTTCGCGCCACCGCGGTGGCAACGTTCGATTCACACAGCCAGGGCATCGACGTGACGCTGGCCGACGGCAGCGTGATCGAGGCGAGCCTGCTGGTGGCGGCCGACGGCGCGCGCTCGAAATTGCGCGAACGCGCCGGTATCGCCACCCACGGCTGGGATTACGATCAGTCCGGCATCGTGGTCACGGTGGGCCACGAGCGTGATCATCACGGCCGGGCCGAAGAACATTTCCTCCCCGCCGGGCCGTTCGCCATCCTGCCGCTGACCGGGCAGCGTTCGTCGCTGGTATGGACCGAGAAGCGCGCCGAGGCCGCGCGCATCGTCGCGCTCGGCGGGGATGAATTTCACGACGAACTGGAACGGCGCTTCGGGCTGCATCTCGGCGAGATCAAGGCGCTGGATCAGCCGCGGGCCTTTCCACTCGGATATTTTGTCGCGCGCTCGTTCATCGGCGAGCGGTTGGCGCTGGTCGGCGATGCCGCGCATGTGATCCACCCGATCGCGGGCCAGGGGCTCAACATGGGCCTGAAGGATGTCGCAGCACTCGCCGAAGTGATCGTCGATGCCGCACGGCTCGGCATCGACCTTGGCCAGGCCGATGTGCTCGATCGCTATCAGCGCTGGCGGCGGTTCGATACCATGGCGATGGGGCTCGCCACCAATTCGCTGAACCTTTTGTTCTCGAACAAATCGACGCTGCTGCGCACCGTGCGCGATATCGGGCTCGGGCTGGTCGATCGCGCCCCGCCGCTGAAAAGCATGTTCATCCGGCAGGCCGCGGGACTTGCCGGCGAGGTGCCGCGGCTACTGAAGGGTGAGGCGTTGTAGCAATCAATGCGCGTCGTCGGCCAGGATAAAGGCCGCAACGGAATCAACCAGCACACTATCGAGCGGTCGCTCGGGCTGATTGTAGGCGGCCAGATTGTCGGCGTCATCGGTCACATCGACCAGGACATGGTTCATGTCCGGAAGCCAAAGCGTTTTCGCCGCCGGCGAGGCAGCCGATAGCGCGGCGAAATCCAGCCGCGCCATCTGAAGGTCGCGGCCGCCTCCGACAATCATGGTCGGCTGATCGATCAGTTTCAGCGGCGGTATCGGATCTTCCGCAAAAGCCGAGGCGATGCCGGGCTGCATCGAGGGTGCGATGGCGAGCCCCTGCGGCGGCGGGTCGACGATCTGTCCCGCCATGATGGCGTCGATCGCTTTCACGATCGGCTCCAGCTTCTCGGGCGGAAGTTTCTTTTCAAGCTGAGCCTTGACGAGGTCGCCCTGCCGCCGGGCCGCGGTGACCAGCAACACGAGACGATCAACGGGGACGCGCCGGGCCGTCAGGATGGCGACCAGGCCGCCCTCACTATGTCCGGCCAGAACCACGCGCGAGAATTTTCGGCTGCCACGCAGATAATTCACCAGCGCCGTCGCATCGTCGACAAACTGGATGAAGCGGAAATCCTCCGGCCGCCCAAATTCCGGTTTCCAGCCACCGGCGCCGCGCTTGTCATAGCGCAGCGTCGCTATTTTGCGCGCCACCAATTGCTCGGAGAGTTTCTTCAGCGTCGCCGGCTTGGCCTGCGGTCCGTTACCGTCATGATCGGTCGATCCGGAGCCCGCAATCAGGAGCACCACCGGCGGCCGCTCGACATCCGGCGGGACCGTCAGCACGGCGTCGATCAAGCCGACGCGAATTTTGTTTTCTTCGGCCGAAGCGGTTACCGCCATACAGAAAAGACCGAGGATGGCGAGCGCGCCTATGAGGGCTCGGGCGCGCATGCCTCAATCGATCTTCCGTGCTTCTTCCGGCAGCATGATCGGGATACCGTCGCGGATCGGATAAGCGAGCTTCGCCGAGCGCGAGATCAGCTCCTGCCGGGCCGCGTCGAATTCAAGCGGACCCTTGGTCAGCGGACAGACCAGGATTTCCAGAAGCTTGGGATCGACGGTGCCTTCAAGGCGTTCCGGTGAGGATGCGGAAGAGGTCATGCTTGGGTCTCCGGCCTGGCAATTCGACCCTGTAGCATATTCGATCGACAGGTGTAGCCGCACGACGCGACCGCAAGACGATTCCGCGCCGCAGCAGGACTTTTACGGTTGCGTCCATGACGGCACCTTCAGGCCGGTCCGTTGAACTCGGTAAAAGCAATGCAAAAAGAACAGATACATTGCGAGAGGTCCCGCTAGGCAAATTCCAACAATTCATCTGTAAACCGGTTCCACTGTTGGAAGAACCACCATCGGAACGGCGAAGGATCAGCATGTTAGTGAATCGACGTCAAAGCGAGCGTCGCACGTGCAGGAGGTTCGCAAAGATCCAGTTCGGTATCGGATCGTTGCCGCGGGATTGCACGATCACGGACATATCGGCGGGCGGGGTGAAGGTTATCGCCGAATATGTCGACATTCCCAGCGAGTTCACCATCATATTGTCGACAAGCCGCCCACGCCAATGCCGGCTGGCATGGCGGATCGGGCATGAATTCGGCGCTCAATTCATCGATTAAATTAGAGCGGTTTCAAGCGAAAGCCTGCCGTCAAGAAAACGCGTCAGATCAAGAATCCAGAGTCCCGTTTCGATTCTATCGAAACGGAAGGGCTCCAGGAGTGCCCGGCTTAACCCGAAATTAGGATTAACCTGTGAGCATTTTTCCTGGTCGGTCGCCGACCACAGGTCAAGTAAATGCTCCGGCAGTCATCCCAGCAACACCGCTTCGCGAGACCCCCCGCGTCGACAGCAATGTCCGCGATTGCGGTCTCATTGGTCCTGGGGCTTTGTGGCTGCCAGACCGACGGCTCGTCTGACATCACGGGATCGCTGGGAGATAAAGTCGAAAAAACCAGCTTCGCCGAACCCGGGCGCGGGGTCGACTTTTATCGGGATCGCTTTCGCGCCAACCCCGAGGACGCCGACGCGGCGTTACAATACGGAAAGGCGCTCCGGGCCGCGGGACAAAAGGCCCAGGCGGTCGCCGTGCTCGAACAGGTCACGATCGCCCACCCCAGCGACAAAGCCCTGCTTGCGGGTTACGGGCGAGCGCTGGCAGACAACGGCGATTTCCAGCAAGCCTTCGACGTCCTCAGCCGCTCCCATACCCCCGACAACCCGGACTGGCGAATTCTCTCGGCTCAGGGTGCGGTACTCGACCAGCTCGGCCGAGCGGAGGAAGCCCGGCAGTATTATGCGAGCGCGCTGAAAATCGCGCCCGACGAACCTTCGGTGCTTTCCAATCTCGGACTTTCATACATGCTTTCGAAAGATCTGCGCATGGCGGAAGAGACCTTACGCCGCGCGTATGGCCATGCGAATGCGGAGCCGCGCGTGCGCCAGAATCTTGCGTTGGTGGTCGGCCTGCGGGGCCATGTCGCCGAAGCCGAAAGCATTTTGAAGGCCGATCGGCCGGCCGGGGAAGCTGCAGCAGATATTGCCCATCTGAGGCGCTTGCTGTCTCTTAAGGCGACTGCGCGGGCGGAGGCGGACAACATCCCGCCGACAGCCGCAGCGCGGCGTGATTGAGGGCACTACGTCAGCCGTTGCTACGGCTTACGCAGACCTCGCCGCACGCCAGACTACGCCATGTTTGCTCGCAACTTTCCGATGATCGGCGACAGCAGCGAGCCCCGCGATTTTTTGACGTCGCCGTGGCCCGTCAAGTGCTGCGCGATCTGTACAAACATCTTGCTGGCGCGATGACGTTCGGAGATCTCCGCGATCATCTGGCCGTTATTGGCCGCAGTGCCGAATATTCGCGGGTCGAACGGAACAGAGGCTATCGGCTGGTCCCCGATCGCCTTGGCGAATTCGCGTGGGCTGATTTCCGGGCGCTTGGGCATGCCGACTTGATTGAGACAATACAGCGGCGTCCGGTCATTGGGCCGCGATGCCTTCAGAACATTCAACATGTTCTTGGTATTGCGCAGATTGGCGAGGTCCGGCTCGGCCACGATCAGAATATCATCCGCACCGGTCAGTGCGCGCCTGGTCCACCCCGACCATTGATGGGGAATGTCCAGCACGATGCAGGGCGTTGTCATGCGCAGCGTATCGAAAATCGCATCGAAGGCCTGATCGCCGAAATCATAGACGCGTTCGAGCGTTGCTGGCGCGGCCAGCAGGCTGAGGTGGTCGGTGCATTTTGCCAGCAAGCGCTCAATGAACGCGGTATCGGGCCGCTCGCCCGAGAACACCGCGTTCGCCACTCCCTGCAATGGGTCTTTGTTGTAGTCGAGCCCGGCAGTCCCGAAAGCGAGGTCGAGATCGATAACGACGGAATCCAGCGCGACGTCGCGCGCGATGGCCCAGGCGACATTGTGCGCGACGGTGGACGCGCCGACACCGCCTTTTGCGCCGACGATGGCGATGATACGGCCAACGGTGACTGCCTCCGATGCCGAGAACAAGCCGCAGATCGTGCGGACCACGTCGAGGGTATCGACCGGTCCAACCATGTAATCGCTGACGCCGCGCCGCACCAATTCGCGATAGGGTACGTCATCATTTTCATTACCAATCACGACAACGCGCGTTCCGGGGTCGCACACGGTCGCGAGCTGGTCGAGGCCAGCCAGAATATCGATACTGCCGTCGGTCTCGACAATGATCACGTTCGGCGTGGGTACCGTACGATAGGCTTCGATGGCGGCGGGCATTCCACCTTTCTTGATCGTCAGATGGGCCTTGCCAAGGCGCCGGTCCACGCCGGCCGATTCCACGGCTGCGGTGGTTTCCGGCGTCTCGCAGAAGGCCTGCACCGACACGCGTGGCGCCGGCGCGATGTAATCATGTCGGGATGGCGGGGGTGCGTCCGAAAGTTCTTCGCGGGTCATTTGCCTGCATCGCTGAGTTTGGCCTTTTCGGCATCTGGATATTCGGTGGCGGTCGTGGTCCCTTTACGATATTTCTCGAAGCCTTCGGTGCGCCGCATTGTATAGGCGGGGGTTTCGGCCCGCGGCTGCACGAGATCGGACGGATTGTCGACCATCGCCGCCATATTCCGCTGATAGGCGCAGCCGAAATTGGAGTACGACTTGTTGTCGAAATAGCCTCTGTCCTTGATCGAGGGACCGAGATCCTCAGGCCACAGCCCGCACGGCCCGGCCACTGCTGCAATCTTTGGATAACTCAGCCTTATCGTCGGAAGCGTTCGCGGGTCGTCCGGGTGATAGCGGTGCAACAAGATGCCGCGGGACGGCACGCCGCTTGCGATAAGCAGCGCCCGAATTTCCCGGAACGAACTCGCGGCAGCCCGGGCGTTCGGCGTATCGACCGGTACATCGGCTACAATCGCGCCGGTTCCCTCGCTAACCCATATCCGAGCCAATCCGATGACGTCGGCGCGTTGTGAAGCAGACAGATCCCCGCGCGCGTGACCGACGAAGATCACGACGGATCGGTCGGCCTCCTGGATCACGATCGGATGCCGCAGGCGGTAATCCTCGGGAACGCGCGCCGTCACGGCGAACTCGTCGCTGGCATCTGTGCACGCACCCAACGTGCTTGAAAGGCCAAGCAGCACGCCCAGCGCGCAGAGGATTCTAATTCGATCGACCGAAGTTATGTTTGTCATCGTTCCGTCCTCGTCCTGCCGCCTCAGTCGATGATGAAACCAAAATTGCCCTCGCGGCCTCCAACCGGTTCGGCGTGAGCAGGAATGCCGTAGATTCGGTTGATTTGGGCGAACAGGGCTGATTGAGCATCCGACGCGGGCGCGAACCCGTCATCGGGACGCGACAACTCTTTCTGCGAAACCGCCCGAACGACATAAGGCGTCACGATGACCATCAGTTCGGTCTGGTTGTTGATAAAGTCCTGGCTCCTGAAGAGCTGGCCGAAAAGCGGCACTTGATCGATACCCGGCAATCCGTTGACGGCCTGCTTGGTCTGCTCCTGAATGAGGCCGGCCATCGCCATCGAGCCGCCGGACGGGATTTCCAGCGTGGTTTCCGCGCGCCGGGTCTTGATCGAAGGAATAGTTGATCCACCTTGACCGCCGGACAAAGCATTTTCGGTCGAGACTTCCGACACCTCGGTCATCACCCGCAGGCTGATCCGTCCCTCGGTCAGCACCACCGGCGTGAAATTGAGAGAGATGCCGAATTTCTTGAAACTGACCGTCTGGACGCATTGTCCGATGGCGCCTGCCGTTGTCGTTTGGCAGGTCACGCCGGTCGGTATCGGAAATTCGCCGCCCGAGATAAAGGTGGCGGACTCGCCGGAGATCGCCGTCAGATTTGGTTCTGCCAGTGTCCGCACCACACCGGCGCTCTCCATTGCGCGCAGGGTAGCAGTGACCGAAGGCACACCAGCTTTATTCAAGGCTTGCGTGACGAGGGAGTTACCGGGGACGAGCGGCGCATTGTTTGCGGTGAACGGGTTGGAATTGTTGAAATTGACCACCGAGGTGCCCATGTTCATGCTGGCACTGAGATCGAGGCCCAGTTGCTTGACGATATTCCGCCGCACTTCGGCGACCGTCACCTTCAGCATCACCTGGTCGCGGCCCCGGACCACAATGGAGTTGACGACCTTGTCGCTACCGCCCACTAGGCGTGAGGCGACATCGCCGGCTTGCTGCGCCTCGATCGGGCTGGATACCGAGCCCGTCAGCAGGACGCTGTCGCCAATTCCTTCGATCTGGATTCCGGCCGCGGGGAGCATTTGCCTCAACGCGGCGCGCACACCATTGAGATCCCGTTTGATGGCGATGTCATAGGCGACGATTTGCTGGCCTTCGGAATCGAAGAACACAATATTGGTCTGGCCAACCGTCGCGCCGATAATGTAGGCGCGCTGCGGCGAGCGGATGACGGCGGTCGCTATTTTCGGGTCGGCGACCAGCACATCCTTGGCCTCGCGCGGCAAATCGACGATCATGGATTTGCCGATGCCGAGCGCAAGAAAACGGGTCTTGGTTTGGGCGCCGGCCGAAATCGGTGTCGCGGGGTGGTCATCGTTCGCCAAGGCTGGGGCCTGGACGGCGGTGAGTGTCAGCGCGGCGGCGGCCGAAAGCGACAAGACGTGGCCTAGAAACGTGCGCGGCAACAGCCGGTCTGCCCTGTATTTCATATCGAGTGTCCTTCTGGTCACTGCTGTGTCGTAGTCGGGCCTGAGACGCCGTCACGAGTTGCATTGATGTGTCGGTGGGAGAGGCGTGTTGTCGGAGCCGTCAGCTGGACAGGCGGCAGTGCCGCCTTCGATGGCCAGGAAGACAATTCGTTCGATACTCATACGCCCAACCACATTCACGCGAGGAGGCTGAACTCCTTCTTTGTCGCAGCCTCACCCCTTCAGCATGACTAAGCAGGAAAGGTGTAAGCGAACTTGAAAGCGGCGCCGTTTGTGGAAGGGGATTCGGGGATTTGTGCTCATGGTGAACGGAGGGTTACGCGCCGTGTGCGAGTTCGACCGGCCGCTTCTCCGTGAGAAGCGGCGACGAAGAACCGAGAATTCACCATGCGAACAAAGAGAGCGAAGTGAGCGCCTCGCGCCGACGGCGCGGTTCTATCGCGCGGCCATCCGAAGCAATTCCTCGAGCACCGCCGCCCGTCGTGCCGGCGGCAGCGGTTTATCCGACAGTGCAAAGCCGAGAAACGTCCAGTAGAGAATCTGGGCGCGGGCGCGCGCCATATCGGCGGAAAGCCCGGCTTGCCTCAACAGGGTTTCGATGTAGCCGAGGCGTCGCTGGTCGATCGCCTGCACGGCGGCGCGCGCTTCTGGATCGACCGTGGCCCAGGTGCGGACCGCGTTCTCCAGCGCTGGCGTGCTGGAGAACGCCCGGCGCAACAGCAGCGCCAGCGCATCGCGGTCCTTTGAGACCATTTCGAGGTCGGCGATGACCTGCTCGGCGGCGACGTCACGCCAATGCTTCAGGATGGCGGCGTGGTACACGCCGATGTCGGCAAAATGCCAGTAGAAGCTGCCGCGCGATACCCCCATCGCCTTGGCCAGCGGCTCGGCCTTCAATGCCGTGAAACCGCTTTTGGCCAGAGTCTTGAGGCCCTGATCGAGCCAGTCTTCGGCGGAGAGTTGATCGGCCATGAGGTACCTTGCGACAATTCACCATACACCACTGTATTGACAGGCGCCAGCGCGCCTGTTACTACCATACAGTAGTGTATGGAGAATCCGAATGCGCGATCTCTTGCTGCAATGTTCCGGCGTGGCCGCGATCGTAGCGGCGCTGATCCACGGCGTGCTGTCGGAGACCAAGGTGTTCCCGCGCGTGACCATCGAGCCGCAACGCCTGCGGACCTTATTCCGATTCGTCTGGCAAATCCCGACCGTCGCCTGGATCGCCGGCGGCGTGCTCCTGATCGCGGCGCCCGGCATGGCCTCGCCGGTCGCGCGGCACTGGATCATCGTGACGTTCGCCTGTGTGTTCGCCTTCAGCGCGATCGGCAATGCCATCGGCACGCGCGGCCGGCATTTCGGATGGATGGTGCTGGGTGCCGTCGCCGTGATGGCTGTCGCGGGGTATTAACTTACTGCAATCCCGGATCGCCGGTGGTGCGCTTCTTCGCGAGATCCATTTCAGTGACCGCAATCAGAATCTCGGCGCGGGTCTTGAGATCGGGCGCTTCCAGCATCGCCTGCTTTTCCGGCGGGCCGTAGGGCGACATCATTGCCAGCGCATTGACCAGCGCTTCGTTGGGCGCGCTCTCGACGCCCTCCCAGTCGACCTTGAGGTTGTTGGCTTTGAGAAAATCCGTCAGCACCTTGAGCAGCGCCTCGCGGTCAACCGCTTCTTCACCCTTGCGTGCGGTGAAATCGTCGATGTAGGGGAAATAATCCACCCTGCATTGCCGATACGCGGTCAGCGCCGACATCTCTTCCACCACCTTGAAGCGGGTGATGCCGGTGAGTTCGAGGATATAGCGGCCGTCGCCGGCCTCGGCGAGCTGGGTGATGCGCCCGACGCAGCCGACGCGAAACAATGCCGGCCGCCCTTCGCTTTGCGAGTGTGCGGCATCCGGCTGGATCATCCCGATCAGACGATGGCCGTCGCGCAGCGCATCGTCGACCATGGCGAGATAGCGTGGCTCGAAGATGTTGAGCGGCATCTGGCCACGCGGCAGCAGCAGCGCGCCGGGTAGCGGAAACACGGGAATCACCGAGGGAAGGTCGCCGGGCCCGCGGTAATCGGCATTGATCGGCATCTGCGG
The DNA here is from genome assembly GCA_963813165.1 of uncultured Pseudomonadota bacterium. Taxonomy (GTDB): domain Bacteria; phylum Pseudomonadota; class Alphaproteobacteria; order Rhizobiales; family Xanthobacteraceae; genus Bradyrhizobium. The sequence goes on from CAWEYJ010000016.1 coordinate 56,269, forward strand.
TCCCGGTGCTAAAGCATGGCTCTTAAGTGCTATGAAAAAAGAATCGTCGATAGCCGCTTTCGCCCCTCAACGGTGGCCTCATCGGTCGGTCCCCACGCCTCGAAGAATTGCACCAGCTGCTTTCGTGCGCCGTCCTCGTTCCATTTGCGATCGCGCTTGACGATTTCGAGTAGTTGGTGGATGGCCTCACTGCGCTTGCCGCTGGCGTTGAGCGCGGTCGCAAGATCGAATCGCGCCTGATGATCGAGCGGGTTTGCGGCGACTTTCTGTTCCAGCTCGGTCACCGGGCCGAGCACCTTGGCCTGCTCGGCGAGATCGATCGACGCCTGCACCGCCTTGACCGCCGCCTCGCCGCGTTTCGATTCGGGCACCATGGCGAGGGTCTGCTTGGCCTGCTCGATGGCGCCGGTCGCCACGTAGCATTTCGCGAGCCCGGCCAGGGCTGCGATATTGGTGGCGTCCGCCGCCAGCACCTCGGCATAGATCGACGCCGCCGCGGTCGGATCGCCCTCAGCCAGAACGGCTTCGGCCTCCTGCAGGATTTCGGCGATATTGGGCTCGCCCGCACCCGGCATGCCGGCGGTCAGCTTGTTGATGAAGGCGGTGACCTGGCTTTCCGGAACCGCGCCCATGAAGCCGTCGGCGGGCTGGCCGTTGACGAATGCGATCACGGCCGGGATCGATTGAATCCCCATCTGGCCGGGAATCGCCGGATGTTCGTCGATGTTCATCTTGACCAGCTTGACCTTGCCTTTTGCGGCACGAACGGCCTTCTCGATAATCGGCGTGAGCTGGCGGCAGGGGCCGCACCATGGCGCCCAGAAGTCGATCAGCACCGGCTGGCGCTTTGACTCCTCGATAACGTCCTTCACGAACGTCTGGGTGGTCGTTTCCTTGATCAGATCGGACGCTGCCTGTGGCGCCGGTCCGCTGCCCTGCTCTACTATCGTCACGGGATCCTCGTCTGGTGTCTTGCGGATTGGGCCTGTTCTAGCACGGCCTGAGCCCTAATTGGCGGTTGAAAGTCGGATTTGCAATCGGCCGGGAGACGGTTCCGGGCCGGCGCGGGGCCCTCCGGCCCGTCCGCAGCATGCCGGCTTCGCGCCGCTGAAGCACATCAGCGTTGGATTGAAATCCTTGGTGCGCCGTTTCGGGGGAATTCCAGCCCATTCTCGCCGATAAACGGCCATCTGACCGATTTCGGGCCATGAGCGGGCTGTTGCATTCGAGAGCGGCATTTGGCATAGCTCTGCCCGTTGCTGGCGGCTCATCGTCGTCAATCGCTCGGATGCGGGTGTAGCTCAGTGGTAGAGCACGACCTTGCCAAGGTCGGGGTCGAGGGTTCGAATCCCTTCGCCCGCTCCAAGATTTATATTGTCCGGTCCGGACACATAGGTAACACCCCGTACCTAAGACATGGGTGACAACTTCGCGTCGGACGGCGCTGTGCGTCATGCCACACCAATACGTTTGCCGGAACCAAGGCCGTTGCCCGCATCGCCGGCCAGCGCGAGGAATATCTGCTCAAGGCGTTACACGACTATAAATCGGGCGTGCGGTCCGGCGACGCCGGCGCCGGCGCGGCGATGGCGGATGTCGCCTACCCCTTGAGCGACGAGGAAATCACCGCGCTCGCGTATTGTCTCGCGCATCTGTGAACCCCCGTTGTTCTGGCGGCAGCCGGATGATTCAAAGCAGTTCGCGACCTGCCATGAAATCTCACGCCCGCTGCTTCTCATACGCTTTCAGATGCGTGTAGGCGATGCGTAGCTTCGGCACCGGCACCTTTGCGGCGTCGCCGCGCGCGATCAAATCGCCGATCACGTGATCGGCTTCAACGGGCGCACCCGCCTTGATGTCGCGGAACATCGACGCGGTCAGCGGCGAGCCTTCCGCCGTCAACATGCCGCGCGTCCGCTCCAGAAACGGTGCACGCGGCGGGTGGCCCTCGGCCGAGGCGGTGGCGCTGCATTCCTCGACGATGCCGAGAATGAAATCCTTGCCGCCCGGCGAGGCCAGGATATCGCCGACCGAGGCCCGCATCAGGCTGGTCGATGCGGCGAGCGAGGCGAGGAACACCCATTTCTCCCACATCTCCTGCACAATATGTTCGCTGGCGACCGAACCGAAATTTCCGCTCGCCATCACATCGGCTATGGCGCGGACGCGATCCGAGAGCTTGCCGTCGCGTTCCCCGAAATTCAGCGACTGCATCGGAGCGAGCTGAACGACTTCGCGCTTGTCGTTGAGCGTCACGGCGATCGCGCACAGGCCGCCGAGCACGCGCTCGCGTCCGAATTTCCCGTCAAGCACGTCCAGGTGCAGCATGCCATTGAGCATCGGGATAATCGCGGTCTGTGGTCCAACGGCTGACGCGAACGACTTGATCGCATCGTCGAGGTCGAATGCCTTGCAGCTCAACAGGATGGCGTCGAATTTCTCCGTCAGCTTGTCGGCCTGAACCGTCGGCGGATTTTTCAGCGTGACGTCGCCATTCGGACTTTTGATCACCAGGCCCGCATCAGCCAGTTCGCCGGCGCGCCGCGGGCGGACCAGAAATGTTACGTCGCGGCCGGCCTGCAGCATTCTGCCACCGAAATATCCGCCGATCGCGCCGGCACCGACTACGAGAATGCGCATCGAGGAAACTCCTTGTTGTTCTTGTTGGTTGCCTCATCCCGAGGAGCGGCGTCTTCGCCGCGTCTCGAAGGATGAAGTCAAAAACAGCCTCCATGGTTCGAGACGCCGCGCGAATGCGCGGCTCCTCACCATGAGGTGTTACGGACCTACCTTGCCCGAGACCAGTTCCTCGACCTCGCGCAGCTGCTCCTTGCCGAAAAACATCTCCTTGCCGACAAAGAAAGTCGGCGAGCCGAAGGCGCCGCGCTCCACGGCCGATTGCGTGTTTTCGATCAACTTCGCCTTGACGTCGCCTTCCTGGGCACGCGCGAACAGCTTTGCCGCGTCGAGGCCGGATGCCGTCAACGCCTTCAACGCCACGTCGGGATCGTCCATCTTCTTCGGCTCGGCCCACATGTGATGAAATGCCGCTTCGACATATTTCTCGAACACGCCCTCGAACTGCGCGGCGACAGCCACGCGCATCAAATGGAGGGTATTGACCGGGAAGAACGGATTCCACGTGTATGGCTTGACATGAAAGCGCGCCACGAATCGTTCGGTCTCCAGCTCGTGAAATTCGCGCTTGTTCTTGATGCCGGCGAGGGTCTCGGCGGGCGACTTGTTGTTGGTAGCCTTGAAGATGCCGCCCAGCAGTATAGGCACATATTCGAATTTCACGCCGGTCCGCTTTTCGATCGCCGGGATCGCCTCGTGACTGAGAAAGGCATTGGGACTGCCGAAATCAAACATGAATTGCGGATTAGGGCGGGTCACGGCGGTCTCCCTCGGGATGCGACGGTTTCTTATATGATTACTATCATTCAAACCAGCCTAGCGCCTCGCATTCGCCGGATCAACCGGCGCGCACCGTCGGGTCGCGGCGAAATGCCCCTGCCGCAAGCCTTGAAGCATGATCGCGGACATCGGCGGGCCATCCGGCGATCAATTCCTCGAAACGGACCGGGTCGCCGGCAAACAGTGCGCGGATCGCGTCTTCGTAATGCGGCTTGTTGCCGGCCATGACCGACATGAAACGATAGGTCGCCTCTCGCGCCTGACGCAGGCGATCCTTGTCTTCGCCGGTTCGCCGCGCTTCCTCGACCAGTTTGCGGATCGCAACCGAAGCGCCGCCGGGCTGCTGCGCCAGCCAGTCCCAGTGCCGCGGCAACAAGGTGATTTCGCGCGCGACCACGCCCAGTTTCGGGCGGCCGGGACCGCGCGGTGCGGACGGCGCATCGTTCAATGCGACGGGGGCGCCGGTCACGTCAGGCAGCCGCGCCAGCACTTCCTCGACGGTGCCGCGAAAATCAATCTCGATCGGACCCCCGCTGGCCTCCCCGAAAACCGCAATCGACGCGTCATGGCGCCGGTCGAGCGTCTGTTTTGCGGCGCGAGCGACCTCGCGGAGATCACCGGATGCGACGCGGCGGTCACCCTCGAAAGCAATAAAGGCGCTGTGAGGCTCCGAATTCATGGGCAGCTTTCCTATCTTCAGAAGTTATTACCCGGGTAAATTCAGCTTGTCAATAATATCCGGGTAATACGGCGGTGACGCATCTCGACTTTCGAGCCCGCGGCTGGCACCAAGCGCCGTGCAGATGCGCCAGCGTCTCGGGGGAAAGCCATGCTCACCGTCCATCATCTCAACAATTCCCGCTCCCAGCGCGTGCTGTGGCTGCTGGAGGAACTTGGCGTCCCCTACGAGATCGTCCGCTATCAGCGCCAGCCCGACATGCGGGCCCCGGCAGAGCTGCGCGCGATTCACCCGCTCGGAAAATCGCCCGTTATCACCGACAACGGCAATACCGTCGCGGAGTCCGGCGCGATCATCGAATACATTGTCGATACGTATGGCGAGGGGCGGCTGATACCGCCGCCCAAAACGCCGGAGCGGCTGCGTTATAGCTATTGGCTGCACTATGCGGAGGGGTCCGCGATGCCGCCGCTGTTGCTGAAATTATTGTTCACATTGATGCCGAAGCGTGCGCCGGCGCTGCTGCGCCCGCTGGTGCGCAAGGTTTCCAATCAGGCCCTGACGACGCTGGTCAATCCGCAGCTCAAGCAGCACATGGCGTTCTGGGAGAGCGAGCTTGGCAAGAGCCAGTGGTTCGCCGGCAGCGAATTCACCGCCGCCGATATTCAGATGAGCTTTCCGCTCGAAGCGGCCGCGGCGCGCGGCGGGCTCGATCAGGGTCATCCGAGGGCCATGGCGTTTCTCGATCGCATTCACGCTCGTCCCGCCTATGCGCGCGCGCTCGAACGCGGCGGGCCATACGCGGTCGGGCGCTGACGCTCCACGCCTTGCGATCAGGCGCTAGGCGTCCGCATGCAGAATCTTGCCACGCGTTTCGGGCAAGGCGAAAGCTGCGACAAAGAACAATCCATAAGCCAGCACGGCGAAGACCGCGATGGCATTGCCGAGCGATGTCGTCGCCGAGAGCGCGCCGACCAGAAACGGAAATAGTGCGCCGATGCCACGGCCGAAATTGTAGCAAAAGCCCTGGCCCGATCCGCGAAGCCGGGTCGGATAGAGCTCGGTGAGGAACGCGCCGATCCCGGAGAAATACGCCGAAGCGAAAAACCCGAGCGGAAAGCCGAGCAGCCACAGCACCTCGTTGTTCAACGGCAATTGGGTATAAAGAAGAATCACGCCGATCGCGCCGAGCGAGAAATACAGAAACAGCTTGCGGCGTCCGATCTTGTCGGCCAGCCATGCGCCGACCAGATAGCCGATGAACGAGCCGATGATCAGGGCGGCGAGATAGCCGGTCGAACCGACGATCGAAAGCTTGCGCTCGGTGGTAAGAAAGCGCGGCACCCAGAAGGTGATGGCGTAGTAGCCACCCTGACATCCGGTCACCGCCAGCGACGCCAGAACCGTGGTCTTGAGAATCGGGCCAGCGAAAATTTCCGCAATTCCCGGTCGCTCACCGCTCGCATTCTGCTTTGCCAGCGTGGCGGCGGCAATCGCCGGCTCTTCGACATATCGCCGCAGAAAAAACACCAGCAGCGCCGGCAGCGCGCCGATCGCGAACATCCAGCGCCATGCGGTCTCCGGCGGCAGCCATGAGAACAGGATCGCCTGCGACAACACCGCGAGGCCCCAGCCGACCGCCCAGCCGGACTGCACCGATCCGACCGCGCGTCCGCGATATTGCGGGCGAATCGACTCGCCCATCAGCACCGCGCCGGCGGCCCATTCGCCGCCGAATCCAAGACCGAGCAAGGCCCGGGCGATCAGCAATTGATCGAAATTCTGCACAAACGCACATAGCAGCGAGAACACCGAGAACCAGAGGATGGTCAGCTGCAATGTTTTGACGCGGCCGATGCGATCGGCGAGATAACCCCCGAGCCAGCCCCCGACGGCCGAAGCCAGCAGCGTCACAGTGCCGGCGAGACCCGCCGTGCCGGGATCGACCTTCCACAGCGCGATGATGGTGCCGATCACCAGCGGATAGATCATGAAATCCATGCCGTCGAGGGCCCAGCCGGCGGCACAGGCCCAGAAGGTCCGGCGCTCCGGCAGGTTCATGTCGCGATAAAAAGCAAGAAGGCTGGAATCCTGGATTGGGGCGACTTCCATCGCTTGCCTGGTTCCGACCTTGCTCATGATGAATGTTTCCCCGGAGCGTTCTTGGCGGCCCTTGGCCCGCCCCTACAGCGGACTTGCGCGGGGCGCGCAAATCCTACGCTGATCCCCGGTGCTGTCATCAGCCAAATCCGCAATGCGCCGTTCGGATCGCTCTATTGACCGGCGGCTTCGGCACCTCGCGTACGCGGATCGGGCGCGCCGAGCAATCCGTGATCCGTCACGGCGATCGAATTGGCGGAGGTCTGGCCGAGCGGTTCGACGATAGTATGACCCTTCGCCTTCAAGGCCGCGATCACGTCGTCGGGAAAACCGTGCTCGATCCGTACTTCATCCGGCAGCCATTGGTGGTGCAGGCGCGGGGCCGCGACCGCGGAGGCGACATCCATATCGTAGTCGAGCACGTTGACGATGACCTGCAGCACCGTCGAGATGATCCGGCTGCCGCCGGGCGAACCCGTCACCAGCACCGGCTTGCCGCCTTTCAGGACGATGGTCGGCGACATCGACGACAATGGCCGTTTGCCGGGGCCGGGCAGGTTGGCTTCGAAGCCCACCAGGCCATAGGCGTTCGACGCACCGGGTGCCGCGGTAAAGTCATCAAGCTCGTTGTTGAGCAGCACGCCGGTGCCGTCCGCGACCAGGCCGACGCCGTAACTGAAATTCAGCGTGTAGGTATTGCTGACCGCATTGCCCAGACGGTCCACCACCGAAAAATGCGTGGTGTTGCTGCCTTCGTGCGGCGGCGTCGCCGAGAGGGCGTCGGTCCACGGCGTCGCGCGGTCCAGATCGATGCTGGCGCGCTGCTTGGCCGCGTAGTCCTTGGAAATCAGGGTTGCGACCGGCGCCTTGACGAAGGCGGGATCGCCGAGATAGCGCGCACGGTCGGCATAGGCGCGCTTCATCGCTTCGATCATGACATGCAGCGAGGGTGCTGTGCCCTGCTTCATGTCATGCATCGGAAAACCCTCCAGGATGTTGAGCGTCTCCAGCAGCACGACGCCGCCGGACGAGGGTTGAGGCATCGAGACGATGTCATAACCGCGATAGTTCCCGCGCACCGGCGCGCGGACGGTTGCCTGATACGATTTGAGATCATCCGATGTCATGATGCCGCCGGCGTCGCGGATCGCTTTGACAAGCTTTTCGGCGACCGGCCCCTCGTAAAACCCGCGTGGCCCCTGCGTGGAGATCGCCGAGAGCGTGGCTGCCAGATCGGTCTGGACCAGCCGGTCGCCCTCGCGCAACGAAGTACCGTCGGCGCGGGAAAAGATCGTCGCCGACGATGGCCAGCGCGCCAGCCGTCGATACCAGTCCGGCAGCGTGTCGGCACTATCATCAGCCAGGACGAACCCGTCGCGCGCCAGGTCGATCGCGGGCCGCAGCAAATCCGCCAGCGTGAATTTGCCGGAGCCGTATTTCTCCAGCGCCAGCGCCAATCCCGCTGGTGTGCCGGGAACCCCGATGCCGAGCGCGGAATCCCGCGACTTTGCGGTATCCGGTTTGCCGTCGGGCCCTAGAAAGAGACCCGGCGTGGTCGCGGCCGGCGCGGTCTCGCGATAATCGATGGCGACGTCCTCATGGCGTTCCGCCGAGTGAATCACCATGAAGCCGCCGCCGCCGATATTGCCGGCTCGCGGATAGGTCACGGCCATGGCGAAACCGGTCGCTACCGCCGCATCGATTGCGTTGCCGCCCCGCTTCAACACGTCGGCGCCGATTCGCGCCGCGATTTTTTCCTGCGCGACGACCATGCCATGTTCGGCGACAACGGCATGAACAGTGCCGGCAGCTGCGGGTATGTAAGAGCCGCGGCGCTGCTCCTGTGCGTTGGCAGGGAGGTAGCATGCGAGAACCAGCACGGTTGCCGCGAGGATCCGGCACCACCGGGCTACGGGTAAGGACATCAAAAACTCCGCCGCGGGTTAAACCCGATCCCGCGGCGGTACATCCGCGAGGGTCGTTGCATCCGTCCATGCTATATGGTTTCGGACGGCGTGGGCAAAAGACCCTGGTGCGGGAAAACGGCTTAGCCAGCAGTGCTCCGATAGAGCGTATTCACGGTGATCGCGCCGATGGCGCGCGAAACGCAGGGACAGACCTTGGCGTTTGCCTGCTTCTGGTGATCGCTAAAGAACACATCGCGATGATCGATCTGGCCGTCCACGGCAATGACGTCGATCGCGCAGACGCCGCATTCGCCGCGCTGGCAATCCGAGATTATCTCAAAGCCCGCCTCGTTGAGCGCATCCAGCATCGATTTGTTTTCGGGAACCAGGATTTCCCGGCCGGAACGATCGATCCGGACCCGAAATGATTCCGTCGGCAACAGACCGCTCGAGCCAAATGTCTCGTATCGCAGGTCGGCCGCCGGGCGCCCCGCCGCCGCCCAGCTTCGCCGTGCCGCTTCGAGCAGGCGCATCGGGCCGCACACGATCGTCGACGCATTTGGCGGCAGACGGGCAAAGGTGTGGTCCAGATCGATCCGCTGGCCCTCATCGCCGGCATGGATGATCAGGCGGTCGTGGAGCAGGTTGGACAGTTCGTCAAGAAACGCGGCATCGGCGCGCGACTTGACGGCATAGTGGAACGCCATATCCGCGTTGCGGCGGATCAGCGCCCCGGCGATGCCGACCATCGGTGTAACGCCGATACCGCCCGCGATCAGACAATGGAATTTTTTAGACCAGTCGATCTCGAGCAGAGAAGCCGGACTGGATATTTCGATGCGCGCGCCTCGCTTCAATGTCCACATATAGCGTGAGCCACCGCGGCTGTCGGGCGCCAGCCGAACCGCGATCCGGTAGCCAGCGGGGCTGAAGTCGCCGACCAGCGAATAACAGCGTGTCTCCGGCCGTCCATCGATCAATACGCCGACATTGACATGACTGCCGATCGCGTAGTGTTCGACGGCTTCCCCTTCAGGCCGCAGCACGATTTCGCGAATCGCTGACGTGACGTCGCGCGTCGCGTGAACCGTGCATTTCATCCATTTCTGTGCAAACCGCATGATTCGAGCCCTATTCGCTGGCGGGGGAGCGGATCAGCGTCAGCGCCGGCAACAGATCGAGATGGGTTCGATTGCGCAACGCCAGCCGCAGGTTTCGGGCGGCAAGCCGCGCATGCTCACGCATGACCGCTTCCGCCCGTGCCCCTTCCCGATTTTCAATCGCATCGACCACGATGCGGTGATGATCCTGTGCGATGATCAGGATCTGATGCGCTTCCGGCAGCACGGATTGCGCCATCACGAAGCCGCTTGGGGAAGCGAACGGCAGTGCCGAGGCGCGGTCGATTTGCCGGATCAATGGCGCGCTGCGGGACAATTCCGTCAGCAGTGCATGAAAGCGGGCGTTCATGGTGACGTAGGACGAGAACGCTTCCACCGTGACCACGTCCTGGGTGACCAGTTTGTCCAGTTCCGCCAGGCTTTCTTTCAGCGGCTCAAGATCGCGCGCCGATACCCCGCGCTCGGCGGCGAACCTGGCTGCAAGACCCTCAAGCACCCCGCGCAGCTCGATCGAGTCGAGGATGTCGCGTTCGGTAAAGGCCTTGACCATGAACCCGCCGGAAGGAATCGCTTCCAGAAGGCCTTCCTCCTCGAGCCGGACCAGCGCCATGCGCACGGGCGTTCGCGACACGCCGGTGGTCTCGACCGCCTGGAGCTCCGATATCCGCTCGCCGGGTCGCAGCCGGCCCGAAAGAATCAAATCGCGCAGCGCGAGCTGGGCGCGCACGGTCTGAGATACGGCGCGATCGGAGTCGCGTTCGCTCATCGGCTCACTCCGCGGCCTGCCGCGCGGAAGGTGGGCTTTCCCGATCAATCATCCGGTCGATCATGCGCCGTGCCCACATCGCACCGGCGTCGATGTTGAGGTTGTAGAACACCCGATCGGGGTTCTCGTCGATGGCGCGCTGCTGGGCCTCGAGAATGATTTCGTCCTCGTGGAAAATGCCCGCGACCCCGTCGCGGATTTCCGTGGTGAGCCGCTGTTCGGTCAGGCGATGATTGCGCACGAAGGCCCAGAAGTAATGACAGGTCGTCGCGGTTTCCGGCGTCATGGTATTGAGCACGTAGCCGTTGACGCCTTGCGAGCGATCGCCCTGCGGTGCGCCGGTGCCGGCGGGCGCGACCCCGACATCGATATTGACGGTACCGGGCGCTTCGAAATGAATGATCTGCCAGCGATCGACCAATCCCGGCTTCTGCAGTTGTCCGGCCCAGAACGGTGGCGCTTCGATGCCGCTCATCCAGCGGGTCACGGTGACATCGGTGTCGCCATGAGTGACATCGAACGGGGCTTCCGCGACGGCTTCATTGCCGATGCTGCCGCCATGGACGAATGTCTCATGCGTCAGGTCCATCAGATTGTCGACGACCAGCCGGTAATCGCATTTGACATGAATGGTCTTGCCGTCTCCGGCCCAGGCCGGATCGTCGTTCCAATGCATGTCCGGAACCAGCGCAGGATCGGCCATCGCCGGATCGCCCATCCATAGCCAGATGAAGCGGTGACGTTCGACCACCGGATACGCGCGCACACAGGCCGACGGGTTGATGGTTTCCTGCGACGGCATGAAGGTGCAACGGCCCGACGAATTGTATTTGAGGCCGTGGTAGCCGCACACCACGCTATCGCCTTCGAGCCGGCCCTTCGAAAGCGGCACCAGGCGGTGCCAGCAGGCGTCTTCCAGCGCGGTCACCTGACCGTTGGCTTGCCGGTACATGACAACGTGCTTGCCGCAGATCGTGCGGGGAAACAGCGCGCGCCTGATATCGACGTCCCACGCCGCGGCGTACCAGGCATTCATCGGAAAAGTTTGGGCCATCGGAAATGCTCCCGGTTTCGAGATGCATCCATATTGTATACATTAGGCGCAGGAAAGCGCAATCATTTTCCGAAAAGCGCCGAAAATGCATCAATTTTGTATACAGATTTGAAAACCAGGTTGAATTTGGGGGACTTAGGCCAGCGAGCCCGTCGGTCCGAGCAGCGCTTGGCGTTCGCCAATCACACCGTAACGGGTCATCCCGGCGTTCCTTGGGGAGGACCGGAAACCCCTCGATAAATCGCCTCAATGCCGGAAATGGCGCACGCCGGTGAACACCATGGCGATGCCGGCGTCGTCGGCGGCCTTGATTACTCTCGGCGTCGCGGATCGATCCACCTGGCTGGATCACGGCGGTGGCGCCGGCTTCGACCGCGACCAGTAGTCCGTCGGTAAATGGAAAGAACGCGTCCGAGGCGACGACGGAGCCTTTGGTCAGCGGCTCCGCAAGTTTCAGTTCAGCCATCGCGTCCAGCGCCTTGCGCGCGGCGATACGTGAGGAATCGACGCGGCTCATCTGGCCGGCACCGATACCGACGGTCGCAAGATCCTTGGCGTACACAATGGTGTTGGATTTGACATGCTTGGCGATGCGGAAGGCAAATTTGAGATCGCGCAATTCAGTTTCCGACGGCGCGCGCTTGGTTACCGTCTTCAACGTCATGTCGTCGACCACGGCGTTATCCCGGCTTTGTACCAGCATGCCGCCGGCAACGGTTTTCACCGTCAAGCCGCCCGCACGGGGATCCGGCAACGCGCCAGCGAGCAGGAGTCGCAAATTTTTCCGAGCGGCGATGAGGGCGATGGCCTCTTCAGTCGCATCAGGCGCGACGATCACTTCGGTAAAAATTTCGATGATGGCGCGCGCAGCTTCCGCGTCGAGTATGCGATTGACCGCGACAATGCCGCCCGAGGCGGAAGTCGAGTCGCAGGCCAGCGCCTTGCGGTAGGCACTGACAAGGTCGGCGCCTTCCGCGACACCGCAGGGATTGGCATGTTTGACGATGACGCAGGCGGCAGTGCGTTTCGCATCGAACTCGGCGACGCATTCGTATGCGGCGTCGGTATCGTTGATGTTGTTGTAGGACAGTTCCTTGCCCTGCAATTGCCGCATCGCGGCGACGCCGGGCCGCTTGTTCGGGGTGGCATAGAAAGCGGCCGTCTGGTGCGGGTTTTCGCCATAGCGCAGCGGCTGGATCAGCCGTCCGCCAAAGGCGCGAAAATCCGGCGCATCGATCTTGAGTTGGCCGGCGAACCAGTTCGAAATCGCCGCATCATAGGCGGCGGTGCGGGCATAGGCCTTGGCGGCGAGACGGCGGCGCAGCGTCAGCGTCGTCGCGCCCTGGTTGGCGGCGAGTTCGTCAAGCACGGCTTGATAATCCTGCAATTCGACGACAACGGCGACGTCGTCATGGTTCTTCGCCGCGGCGCGAATCATCGCGGGACCACCGATGTCGATATTTTCGATACATTCCTCGAAGCCAGCGCCCTTATCGACGGTAGCCTCGAACGGATAGAGGTTGACGACCAAGAGGTCGATCGGCGCGATGCCGTGCGCCTTCATCGCCTGCGCATGCTCGGCATTGTCGCGGATCGCCAGCAATCCGCCATGCACCTTCGGATGCAGGGTCTTGACCCGGCCATCCATCATTTCCGGAAATCCGGTCAGCTCCGAAACATCGGTCACCTTCAGCCCCGCCGCGGCAATCGCCTTGGCGGTGCCGCCGGTGGAGACCAGATCAATCCCTTGGGCAGAGAGCGCGCGGGCGAATTCGATCAGCCCGGATTTATCGGAGACGGACAATAATGCACGGGTCACGCGGCGCGGCTGGTCGGTCATGGGGGTGTCCTGGGCGGCAAGCCCGCCGGGTAGCACGGTTTTGTCAGCGATGAAACCGGGGAAGTCCGGATGTGGAAATCTCCGTCTGCGAAATTGGGGGGCAGGCCGCTATTCGCTACAGCGGCAATTCCGGTTCGCGGCGCGCATTGCGCCGCGCCGTCGTTGCCGAAGCGGAAGCCGTCGAGCGGACAAAGCTCCAGCGGATGCTGGGGGCCTGCCGCGAATCCTGCCGAATCACGATCTGGGTGGTGCGGCGTGGACCGTCGTTTCCCGCCAGAAACACGCTGTCTTCCAGGTCGACCTTGTCGTCCAGCGACTCGAAGGTCCAGACGTCGCGGTTCGGGAGCACCAGCATCACGCCGTGGGCGTCGCTGAGCCGGCTCGCCTTCACCGAGGGGTGCAGGTGAAATCGTAGCGCGTAGTCGGTTTCGCTCCCCCTGATCCGGGCCCCCGGCGCCGGCGACAGGGTGTCCTCGCCGTCGAGCCGCGATCCGTCATGCGCGACCATCAGCACCCGGCGATGCACCACGCCGAAGCGCGGCAGGTAGCCGTCATGCGAGGTGGTCAGCAGCACACCATTGCCGACCACCTCGCGATAACTTTCCACGTTGGCCGGCCCGCTGATAATCGGAGCGCCCTGCAAAAGCCGCTTCATGGCGGAGAGCTCCACGAACTGGCAGGACGAGGTATCGTGACAGGTCAGGGTCGAATGCGCCGGCGTACTGCGCGCAAAGGCGCGCCAATTGTCGCGGCCGGTGGAGGGCATGCCGCAATTGATGACGATCCGGTTTGGTCCGTACGATAACTCGAACGAGAGGCAGCCGGCGTGGGCGTCGTGACTGACATTCGGCGGCGGCGGCGGCCCGGTGTCCATGATCACCGTCATCGCGCCCGCATCGAGCCGCTGGAAGCCGGTATGCGGCATGTTCGCCATCGGCGCGCCGTGGGTATCGTCGTAGGCGAGCAGGGTCGCCAGCAGATCGGAAGGCGCGCTGCTCATGCCGTTGAACAGCGCAAAGCTGCCGTCGCCGTGGCGAAAGAAGCGCAGCATCGGCATCATGCGGTCGATCGCGTTCAACAACGCCGGCGGCGGCGCGATATTGCGGGCGGCGAATGTTTGCCGCAGCGGCAACAGGTCGATCAGCAGTTCGATCAGCGCGCCGGGATTGCGCGAGATGTGCCCGCCGTCGGGAAGTATTTGCCGCTGCAATTCGTCGGAGAGCTTGCGCGTGGCGGTGCGGATGTGCCGCGCCTGGTTGGCGAGGCAGAGCGAGGCGTAACACAGCGCGATCAATACCTGCAGCCGCGCGACGCCATCGGGGATGTCCAGCATCGTGTAGCGCAGATAGCGGATTTCACGCGTCAGTCCGCGCAGATAACGCCGATAGAATTTGCCGTCGGTATCGCCGAGCACCAATGGTGCCTGCGACAACAGCGAGATCACGCGGCGCGCCAGCACGTCGGGGCGGCGCCCGATCGGCCGCTTGTGCAACGGATTCGAGATCCAGTCGTCGACCAGCGAACGCGCATTGGCGCGGGTCAGCGCGGTATCGGCAGCGCGCAAATGCCGCAGCCATCCGAAGCCGAGCAGCGCCACCTCCCAATCTTCCGATGGCGGCTCGAGATCGAAGATCGAGCGTCCATGGCAGGTCACGATCTTGCCGGCGAACACGAAGCGGCCGGCATAGATCTCGGCTGCGCGGGTGGCGTCGGCGGTGCGCAGGTCGTGCGGGGCGATGATCAGGCGATCGGTGCGGCCCGGCCACAGCCGCGACAGCGCCACCGAGGCGCCGCTTGCGCGCGCCATCACATTCCGCGCGAAGCGGTTGAGGATCAGCGTCGAAATGCGTCTGCGTTGAGCGACCGACACGCCTTACCTTGATCGGGAGGATTCACGTTCGAAATCCTTATTAATCCGGAAACGCCACCAAGACACCATCTTGAAACCGCGCAAATCAGCAGAGCAATGTGGAAATGCGATGCAATATCAGGATTTAACCAGACGCGCGGCGTAAAAACCATCGAGGCCGCCCAGTCGGGGGTCGTCGTGCGGCAGATGGCAGGGCAGGGTGCGCAGATCGCCTTCCGCCGTCACGATCTCGGCGAGGCCTGCGACCTCGCCGGCGTCGATCGGCGCGCGGCGCACCGCTGATTCGGCGGCGAGAAGCGCTGCGATGGCCTGCTCGCCTTCTTCCGGCTCCAGCGAACAGGTGCAATAGACCAGCGTGCCGCCCGGCCGGAGCAACGCGACGGCCTTCTGCAGCAGACGTTTCTGCAACGCCATCAACGCGCCGATATCGGCCTCCTGCCGTAGCCAGGCGACATCGGGGTGACGCCGGATGGTGCCGGTCGAGGAGCAGGGAGCGTCGACCAGTATGCCGTCGAACCCGCCGTTGTTTCCGCCCTGCCACTCGGCGGCGTCAGCCACTACCTGCTCGGCCGCCAGCGACAGTCGCGCCAGATTGTCGCGCAGCCGCGTCATGCGGCCCGGCGAACGGTCGACCGCAATGACGCGCGCGCCGGCTTGTGCGAGCTGTGCGGTTTTACCGCCGGGCGCGGCGCAGAGATCGGCAATGGTTTTGCCGGCAATGTCGCCAAACAGGCGCGCCGGCAATGCAGCGGCGG
The DNA here is from genome assembly GCA_963813165.1 of uncultured Pseudomonadota bacterium. Taxonomy (GTDB): domain Bacteria; phylum Pseudomonadota; class Alphaproteobacteria; order Rhizobiales; family Xanthobacteraceae; genus Bradyrhizobium. The sequence goes on from CAWEYJ010000016.1 coordinate 71,778, forward strand.
CATCCTGCACCCACCATTGACCTTCGGCGAAGCCCGGCAGCATTGTCACCGAGCCCTGCAGCAGGGTGCGCACCGATCCCGTCGGCAACGGTTCGCCGTGCAGGCGTGTCGCCCATTGCGCGGCATCCGACTTCACCGTGATATCGAGTGACGGCTCGTGGCCGATCGCGATGGCAATCTCGCGGGCGACGGCCTCGCCGTAATGGGCGATCCAGCGCGCCAGCAGCCACGGCGGAAGATCGAGCGTTTCCGACTTGACCTCGTCGATCAGGGGCTGTCCCTCGCGCGCGCAGCGGCGCAGCACGGCATTGACGAGCCCGGCATATTTCGCCGCCCGCCGATCCGACTGCACCAGCCGCACCGACAGATCGACCGCGGCGTGATCGGGTACATCCATCCAGAGGATCTGGGCGGCGCCGATCAGGAGCGCGCTTTGCGCGCGCGGCGCGTCGGTCGGAATGCCGCGATCGAGCAATCGCGACAGCACATGGCCCAAGGTGCCGAGCCGCCGTAAAATGGTTGCGACCAGGCGCCGCATCAGGGCGCGGTCGCGATCGGACAGCGTCTTCAGCCCGGGATGCGCGGCGCCGCCATCGAGCTGCTCGTCGAGCGTCCGCCTCTTATGCAGCACGCCGTCAAGAATATCCGCTGCGATCCGCCGCGCCGCAAGACCGGGCACTTCGGAGGGCAGGGCGAAGCGTTGAGGAGGCATGGAGCGGGAACATCTCGGGAGAAGCGATGGCGGTGCGGTGGTTGCCGCCGGAGGAACAACATCTCTGGCATGCGAATATGCCAAATATAAGAATCGCCTTCATGATTTCACAGTTCGGGTGTGATGTGGATGTGAAGGTTTGCAGCGAACGCCCAAGTTCCGGCGATTGGAGTCCCAGAGATGACTGACGATCCTTCACCGCCTGCGGTGGCCGCATCGGTGCCGGAACGCAAGCCGCTGACGCCGGCGGCCAAGCGTGCGCTCGCGGAGGCCGAAGCGCGGAGGCAGGCTGCCGAGGCGAACGCTCGGCCGGCGGCCAAGGAATTCCAGGGCCCGAAAGGGCCGGAGCCGACCCGCTACGGCGATTGGGAAAACAAGGGCATCGCCTCGGATTTTTGAATCCGGCGATTTTCATCCACACTCGACGATGGTGCGGACCGGCGCGCTCCAGGCGCAGCCAGATCGTTTGTTAGATAAAAAGCCGCGTAGCGGCGCGGCTTTTGCACTTGATTCCGCTGTACCCGTATTCGGTCGCTAACGGATCAGCGCGACACCACCACGGGGGTGCCGACGGAGACGCGATTGTACAGGTCGCTGATATCGGCGTTCAGCATGCGGATGCAGCCGTAGGACACGAAACCGCCGACCGAACCCGGCATGTTGGTGCCGTGGATCGCATACTCTCCACCCGCCAGCGTCATCGCCGCGACGCCCATTGGATTACGCGGCGAGCCTCCGGGAATGAGGTCGGGCATCGACGGCTTGTCGTGCTTCACCTCGGCCGGCGGTGACCATGCGGGATTGCGGTATTTGCCGTCGATCTGCGTGACACCGGCCCATTGCTTGCCGTATCGGCCGACGCCGACCGGATAACGGACGGCATGGCCCGGATCGACAACAAGATAGAGCCGGCGCTCATTGGTCTTGATCACGATCGTGCCCGGCGAATAGTCGCCCCGGAAACCGACCATGTCCGGCCGCGCCTCGGCCTCGGTCGCTGTCAGCAAGCCCGCCCCGATGGTGGCCACCAGCGCCACCGCAATCCTCAACGACATCGCTCTCTCCAATTCGCTCGGCGCCCCTTCGGGGCGTTGAAATTCGATCAAAACCCTGCAAACGGCGGGTTTGGCGCCAATCTGCCCATGCATTTTTAACCGCGTGCGTTAACCAACCGGTTTGCACACCGGGCCTCGGCGCTGTTCCGCGGGGAGAAACAAAGGAAATGTTGGAAACAAAGTAAATGACTTGAAAACAACACTCTTCGGGAAACGTGCGCCCCGGGGCGGCTTGCCTCTGACAAGGAGGTGAGCGCGCCGGCGCTATCCGTTTTCCTGACGCGGCGCAGCGGCCTGCGCTGAGCCGGGACCTCAAAAATCAACACGGTCGCGCCCGCAAGACGCACCGCCCGATCGGCAGCGCACCCCGTGAAACGGCTTCACACCAGGCTTGGCCGTCCCTTACGCCGATGCATTCTTCTTGTTCTGGCGGTGGGCGACCAGATCATCGACCACGGCGGGATCCGCCAGCGTCGAGGTATCGCCGAGACTTCCCGGCTCGTCCTCCGCGATCTTGCGCAGGATGCGGCGCATGATCTTGCCGGAGCGGGTCTTGGGCAATCCCGGCGCGAACTGGATCTGGTCGGGTGAAGCGATCGGGCCGATGTCCTTGCGTACCCATGCCACCAGCTCCTTGCGCAATTCCTCGCTCGGCTCGGTGCCGGTCATCAGCGTCACATAGGCATAGATGCCCTGGCCCTTGATGTCGTGGGGATAGCCGACTACCGCGGCCTCCGAAACCTTCGCATGCGCCACCAGCGAGCTTTCGACTTCCGCGGTGCCCATGCGGTGGCCGGAGACGTTGATGACGTCGTCGACGCGCCCGGTAATCCAGTAATAGCCATCGGCGTCGCGCCGGCAGCCGTCGCCGGTGAAGTACTTGCCCTTGTAGGTCGAGAAGTAGGTCTGCTCGAAGCGGGCGTGGTCGCCATAGACCGTGCGCATCTGCCCCGGCCAGGACTTGGCGATGCAGAGATTGCCCTGGCATTCGCCCGAAAGCACCTTGCCGTCGGCATCGACGATTTCAGGCACCACGCCGAAGAACGGCTGGGTCGCCGAACCGGGCTTGAGCTTGGTGGCGCCGGGCAGTGGCGTGATCAAGATGCCGCCGGTCTCGGTCTGCCACCAGGTATCGACAATCGGACAGCGCTCGTCGCCGACCACCCGATGATACCATTCCCATGCTTCCGGATTGATCGGCTCGCCGACGCTGCCGAGCAAGCGGAGGCTCTTGCGCGAGGTCTTCTTGACCGGCTCATCGCCGCCCTGCATCAGCGCGCGGATCGCCGTCGGCGCGGTATAGAAGATGTTGACCTTGTGCTTGTCGACGATGTTCCAGAACCGCGAATTATCGGGATAATTCGGCACCCCCTCGAACATCAGCGTGGTCGCGCCGTTCGCCAGCGGCCCGTAGAGAATGTAGCTGTGGCCGGTGACCCAGCCGACGTCGGCGGTGCACCAGTAGATATCGCCGTCGTGATAGTCGAACACATATTGGTGCGTCATCGCCGCGAAAATCAGATAACCGGCGCTGGTGTGCAGCACGCCCTTGGGCTGGCCGGTCGAGCCTGAGGTGTAGAGGATGAACAGCGGATCTTCCGCGTGCATGTGCTCGACCGGGCATTCCGTCGTCACCATCTCGGCCGCTTCGTGATACCAGAAATCGCGCGACGGGTTCATGTCGACCGGAGCGCCGGTGCGCTTGACCACGATCACCCAGTCGACGCCGCCGCTCTTGGCGATCGCGGCATCGACATTGGCCTTCAGCGGCACCTTCTTGCCGCCACGGAGGCCTTCGTCGGCGGTGATGACCACCCTGGACTGGCAATCGGTGATGCGCTGGGCCAGGCTGTCGGGCGAGAAGCCGGCGAACACCACCGAATGGATCGCGCCGATGCGCGCGCAGGCCAGCATCGCATAGGCGGCTTCCGGAATCATCGGAAGATAGATCGTGACGCGATCGCCCTTCTGGACGTTGCGGGTGCGCAGGATGTTGGCGAATTTGCAGACCTCGTCGTGCAACTGACGATAGGTGATGTGCTTCGACTCCGAGGGATTGTCGCCCTCCCAGATGATCGCGGTCTGGTCGCCGCGCTTGTCGAGATGACGGTCGATGCAATTCCAGGCGACGTTGAGGACGCCGTCCTCGAACCATTTGATCGAAATGTGGCCGGGAGCGAACGACACGTTCTCGACCTTGGTGAACGGCTTGATCCAGCCGATGCGCTTGGCCTGTTCGGACCAGAATCCGTTGGGATCGCTGACCGAGCGCGCATACATCTTCTGGTAACCGGCCTGATCGACCCAGGCGCGGCTGGCCCACTCGGCAGGCACATCGTAAATCTTCTCGGACATTACACCCTCCACCCTTGCGGCCAGTGAACCCGTGCACCGCGCGCCGTCTTGATTGTTGCCGCGATTATGCGTCGGGCCCGATGGCCCCGACAAGCGGAACCAATACGACCTTCGACGGGCTTGTCCTTTGCGCTGGATCAGGTCGTAAGCCGGCGCGACGGCGTATCGGCCCCCCGGCTCCGCCATCACGATCGCGTTTTCGGACGGTCAAGTTGCCGCATGGGACCTCTGCCCGGCCAGTTAACGGTACCCAGAAACCTCAATCGCTGGGCCATGGACTAGCGCTCCCGGCAATTACCCCCTAAATGGCCTCCCCGGGGCCCGACGGCCCTGCCGGAACCAAACAACAATAACCGGCATTACCGGAAGAACAGTTGGAGCAAGGCGTCTAAAGTCATGATGGACCAGCAGAATTTTGAGGCTGCGCGGCCCGCTTCCGCCGATCCCGCCGTTGCGCTGGCGCAGGCGCTGGGTCAATTGCCCAAAGCGCCCCCCTCCAAGATATCCGCGCCAGCCAAGCCCGGCCTCATCGCAAAGACCTCGGTCGAGGCTTTGGCCGGTGAACTCGGCCTCAAGCTCGGCGACCAGAACGAGCTGACCATCCGCCGCATCAAGCGCGGAAAAAACTATTCATTCGTTCGCGCCAATGGCACGCCGGTCCGTCATGTCGGCACCATCAGGCGCCTGAACCGGATGGCGGTGCCGCCGGCCTATCAGGAAGTCCGCTACGCCCCCGATCCGAACTCGCATTTGCAGGCGGTGGGGCGCGACGCCGCCGGCCGGCTGCAATACCGCTACCATTCGGATTGGGAAAAGGTCCGCGAGCAGCGCAAGGCGCACCGGCTGGCGCGGCTGGTGGCGGCGTTGCCGAAGATCCGCCGCAACGTCTCGGCCCATCTGTCCGGCGACGCGCCGACCCGCGAATTTGCGCTGTCCGCGGTGATCGAACTGATCGCGCGCACCGCGATCCGTCCGGGCAATGAATCCTACGCCCGCCTCAACGGCACCCGCGGCGCCACCACGCTCCTGAAGTCCAATGTGGTGCTGGAAGACGACTGCGTGGTGCTGACCTTCAAGGCCAAGGGCGGCAAGGCCGTGCGCAAGGAATGCGACGCCGCCAAGCTGGTGCGCGCCATCGGCATCCTGCGCGGCGTGCCGGGCAAGCGGATGTTCCAGTATCGCGACAATTCCGGCAATGTCCGCGGCGTCTCCACGACGCAAGTGAATGCGTTCCTGCGCGAGATCGCCGGCATCAAGATTTCGCTGAAGGATTTCCGCACCCTGATGGCGTCCGCCGTGGTGCTGGAATCGCTGTCGCGGATTTCGCCCGCGGCCAGCGCCCGCGGCCGCCGCAAGCAGGTGTTGGAGGCCGTCCGCGCCGCTGCCGACGAGCTGTCGAACACGCCGGCGATCTGCCGCAAGAGCTATGTGCACGACACCATCGTCACGGCGTTCGAGGACGGCATCCTCGAACGCTTCGCCGCGACCATGAAGGGCTATCGTTCGCAATCGAAGCGCGAGCAATTGCTGGCACAGGTAGTGGCGACGGCGGCGGCGTAGCCGCAGTTTCCGATTCGAATTTCAAACAGCGCGGAACGAGCGTTTGGAGTCACCTCGCCCCGCTTGCGGGGAGAGGTCGAATTGCGGAGCAATTCGGGTGAGGGGGCCTCTCAACGCGCGCCGTCCCCGCGGCAAGAGCCCCTCACCCCAACCCTCTCCCCGCAAGAACGGGGCGAGGGAGAAAAGACATGTCTCCGCCTTCCCGCGACGCGATGTGCCCGGGTGGTGCAGTAATTTCTGCCCCCGAAGAACAGAGGGCGCAGGGAAAGCCGGGTGCGCGCTGCACCCGCGGTCTCGTGTGCAAGATGCACAAAGCAAAACACACACGAGCATACAGGTTCAGCGGAGGCAATCCGGCCTTCCCTGCGCAATGGTTTTAACGGTTTCCTCCGCGCTCTCCTTGGTGACCGGGCTTTCTTGCCACCATCGCCCGCGAAATCTCTTCCGCGAAACTTGACGCCAGCGTCGGGGCGTCAGGACCACACGGCTTCGCCGTCCGCGCGCAACGTCATTCGTCCTTTGACATGCCGCGTCCATCGCATCCCATGCCCAACGTCCGTGACGATCGCGATACGCCCCCTCAAGCGGGACGGGATGGGCGGGATATAGCCGGTGATTTGGGGTCGAAATCAATCATGCCACCCCGCGGCAGATTGGCACGACGGGCAAAGCGGGTCCCGGATTCTGCATCGACCATGCGAAGGCCGTGCGGAAGACGAGGGTCGACTAAGTCATCATTCTTGTGGAATGCGCTGCCGAAATACCTGGATTGTACGACGGCTGCGCGCGACACGTGTCATCGGCGGTGGCGTGGGTGTTCGACAAGAACACGATGTTCCGGCCGCCGCGCTTGGCGTCATAGAGAGCGTCATCAGCCCATTTCGCGACAATCTCCGGCGCGACATCTTCTTGCGCGAATGCGATGCCCAGGCTGATCGTCACCATGCCGGTGGAACCATCCACCGGTTGGACTCCGGGGTTGACAATGGTGAGCGCTTCCACCGCGGTGCGGATGCGTTCCGCGATCGTCCAGGCAAGGTCGGGCGAGGCGTGGGTGAGCACGATAAAAAATTCCTCGCCGCCATAGCGAAAGACGGCATCTTCGCCGAGCCGCACCGATTCCTCGATGGTCTTCGCGATCGCTTAATGCACTGGTCACCGGCGGCATGGCCGGCGGTGTCATTCAGCCGCTTGAACAAGTCGATATCGGCCATCATGAACGCGATAGAGGCTTTCGGAACCGTCGCATCGCGCCAGAGCCTCTCGACGAGGTCGTTGGCCGAACGGCGATTGCCGAGCCCGGTGAGGGGGTCGTGTGTCGCCAGTATTTCCAACTGATGATTCGCGTCTTTCAGCGCGTCGCTGCGATACTGGTTGCGCAAGGACAGCAGGAAGGCTTTTTGACCGAGAATCGACTGGGTTTTCCGCGCGATAGTCGCCGCATAGATTCCCATCGCATAGAAGACCGTCGTCCCGACCGCTTCCTCGAGGTCGATCGCGGGATTGAATATCTCGAAACCAAAAAAGATCACCGTGGAGCTGGCCATCAGGCACAGTGACCAGACATAGTCGACATTGAACACCACGATCGCGATCGTGTTCACGTACATGATACAGGTGAGGAAGCGCTCGTAGTCGCTGCCGCCGGCCGCGACGGCGAGGAAGCCGTAGGCGATCATGACGCTGCTCATCAGCAGGATCAGCGACAGGCCTTCGACGGCGGCCGCGCGAGGCTTGCGCCAGACCAGGTAAGCACAGGCGTGCAGCGCCGGGACCAGCAGCCCGCTGATGGCGCAGGTGAGCCAAAGCGAGTTGGGAGCAAGAAGGAAGCTGATCGGCACGAAGGCCATGCTGATCATCGCGACCCAGACCATCCATGCGCGCGCGATCTTGCTTCGCTGCGGCCAGTCTTTTTTGCGATAGGCCCGCACCATCTCGGGAGAAAACCGGATGTCGCGCGTGCGTTGTGACAGCAGCAGCTCCGTCTCGGCTTCGAGAGCGGGCGTCATGGACACGCTCGCCATATCGTCGAGCGGTGTCGGGTTCAGGCTGCTGGCACCCGATTTCAAGACTGCTTCCTCCTTCCGTCGCTCTGCCGGCTGACGGTCGGAAATAAGAGCCTGAATTGATAAATTTTCCCTGAGATGACGGCTGGGCAGCAGAATAAGAGGCTTATATAATACCTATGGCGGCGATGGCGAATCTATATCCCGCCCATCTTGCAGACGATCTTCCACTCCTCCGCGGTGACCGGCTGCACCGACAGCCGTGAATATTTCACCAGCGCCATGTCGCTCAATCGCTTGTCGGCCTTGATCGCGGCCATCGTCACCGGAATCTTCAACGGCTTCTCGGCTTTCAAATCGACACAGACGAATTTGCCGGTCTTGTCGCTGGGGTCGGGATAGGCTTCCTTGATGATCTCGGCGATGCCGACGATCTCCTTGCCCTCGTTGGAATGGTAGAAGAAGGCGTGGTCGCCTTTCTTCATTTTCACCAGATTCTGCCGCGCGGTGAAATTGCGCACGCCGGTCCAGGCTTCACCCTTGGCGCCTTTGGCGACCTGCTGATCCCACGACCAGCTCGACGGTTCGGATTTCACCAGCCAGTAGCCCATGTCGATCCATCTCTCGCTTGTGACCGCTTCAATACCAAGACGGAGATATAAGCGCCGTCAAGGGCCAAGCTGCGCCGTATCCTAGCGTTTTCAAGCGAAGTGGATGCCGGTTCGCGTGAAGAAAACGCGTCAAATAAAAAAGTAAAGGGAGTAAATCATCATGTTCGTCAATCGCCGGGAGCTTGTCGCGCTGGCCGCCGGCGGCGTGGCCGCTGCGAACGCGCTGGCGCCGGCCCGTCAGGCGCGGGCGGCGAGCTGCGCAAAAATCAAGGCGATCGCCTTCGATGGCTTTCCGATCATCGATCCGCGTCCCGTCGCCGCGAGAACCGAAGAAATCTTTCCGGGCAAGGGAGTGGAACTGGGCAATGCCTGGCGCACACGGCAATTCGAATACACCTGGCTTCGGACGCTGGGCGGCAATATGCCGACTTCTGGCAGGTCACCGAGGAATCGCTGATGTTTGCCGCGAAGCTGCTCAAGATCGAACTGTCCGCCGACCAGCGCGATCAATTGCTGCAGAGCTATCTCGGGCTCAAGGCCTGGCCCGACGTCTTGCCGGCATTGAAACAGCTGCGGGATGCCGGCATCCGCATGGCTTTCCTGTCGAACCTCACCGACACGATGCTGGATGCGGCAGTGAAGAATTCCGGGCTTGAGGGTTTCCTTGAAGGCCATCTCAGCACCGACAAGGTCAGGGCATTCAAGCCTGATCCGCGCGCCTATCAGATGGGCCTCGACGCCTTCAACCTGAAGAAAGAGGAAATCGCCTTTGCCGCCTTCGCAGGCTGGGATGCGGCCGGCGCCCGATGGTTCGGATATCCGACTTTTTGGGTCAATCGCCTGAACGCGCCGGTTGAGGAGTTGAACGTAGTTCCGGACGGCATCGGATCCGGTCTCGGCGATCTCGTCAAATTCGTCACCGCGTGAAAGTCGGGGCGAGATCTTTGCGAGATGTCCGCCTATTCCTCCGCCTTGAACGGGCGTGTCAGCAGGCTTTCGATCGCTTCGTCGATGGTGATGGCGCCGCTCAGGATCGCCGCGACCGCCTGTGACACCGGCATGTCGACCTGTTTCGAGGCCGCGAGCTCGATCAGCACGGGCGCGGTAAATTCGCCTTCGGCGAGCTTGTCCCGTGCCGGCTGTTCGCCGCGCCCCAGCGCCATGCCGAGCGCGAAATTGCGCGATTGCGGGCTTGAACAGGTCAGGATCAGATCGCCGAGGCCCGAAAGGCCCGCCATGGTTTCGCTGCGGGCGCCGCAGGCGCGCCCGAACCGCGCCAGTTCGCTGAAGCCGCGCGTGGTCAAGGCTGCCTGCGCCGAGGCGCCGAATCGCCGGCCGACCACGATGCCGGCTGCGATCGCCAGCACATTCTTGGCTGCGCCGCCGATCTCGACGCCGCGCACATCAGTGGTGTGATAGGGCCGGAAGGTCGCAGATCCCAGCGCCTGCACCAGCGCGCTGGCCAGCGCTTTATCTTTTGCCGCCAAGGTCACCGCGGTCGGGAGGCCGCGCGCCACGTCCTGTGCAAAGCTCGGCCCCGACAGGATCGCCGGCATCGCATCCGGTGCGGTTTGCGCGATCACCTCGGTCATGAATTTGTGTGTGCCACGCTCGATACCCTTGGCGCAGGCGACGACCGGCGTGGCCGGGGCCAAATGAGGCGCAAGGGCTGCGACCGCCTCGCGCAAATTCTGCGCCGGCGTGGCGATCAGGATGATGTCCGCCGCCGCCGCACGCGCGATATCGCCGGTCACCGCAACGCTCGCATCCAGACGCGCGCCGGACAATTTCGGATTGGCGCGCGTTAGGGCGATCTCCGCGGCGCGCCCGGGCTGGCGCGCATAGAGCACGATATCGCGGCCGGCGCGCGCGGCAACGTCCGCCAGCGCCGTTCCCCATGCGCCGGCGCCGATCACCGCGACAGAATTGAACGCCTTCATCGCGAAGGCCTGGAGCGTGATGGGTTTGGGTTGATCCGCAAATACAAAGGCAGCGCGCTCCCTCTCCCGTGGGGAGAGGGTTGGGGTGAGGGGTTACGGCCTATCGTTAGGCTGTAACCCCTCACCCGGATCGCGGCGCGATCCGACCTCTCCCAAAGGGAGAGGTGAAGTGAGCCCGCCGGGCTACGCGCGTGACAAGCTTCCTCGTTCATCAACAATCCCTAATATGCCGCGCGGGTGTTGGCGAACCCTGCCGGGGCGACCGCGTTTTCGTCGAGGCCCCAGCGCGCGCGAGGTGCGGCGTCCATGGTATCGATCATGTCCAGCGCCAGCCGTTCGGCGCCGGCCCAGGCGATCATCGCGCCATTGTCGGTGCACAAATCCGGCGGCGGCACGATCAGCGCGGTCTGCGCCTTCGCGGCGACGTCCTGCAATGCGCCGCGGATCGCCTGGTTGGCGGCGACGCCGCCGGCGGCGACCAGCGCGCTCGGCGGGCCGAACTGTTCGTGAAACAGCCTGAGGCCGACGCCGAGCCTGTCGGCGGTCGATTCCAGCACCGCCGCCTGAAAGCTGGCGCAGAGATCGCCGATGTCCCGAGGCTCCAGCGGCGCGAGCCGGCTGGCTTCGGTGCGCACGGCGGTCTTCAATCCCGACAGCGAGAAATTGGCGTCGGTGCGCCCGAGCATCGGCCGCGGAAAGGCAAACCGTTTCGGATCGCCGGTCGCGGCGGCGCGTTCGACCTGCGGTCCGCCCGGGTACGGCAGACCAAGCATTTTGGCGACCTTGTCGAACGCTTCGCCCATGGCGTCATCGACAGTGGTGCCGAGCCGCACATATTTGCCGACGCCGACCACGGCGACGATCTGGGTGTGACCGCCGGAGGCGAGAAACAGGCAATAGGGAAACGCCAGCGTGCCGCTCAGCCGCGGCGTCAACGCGTGGGCTTCGAGATGATTCACCGCGATCAGCGGCGTGTCATGCACCATCGCGATCGCCTTGGCTGTGGTGAGACCCACGATCACGCCGCCAATCAGGCCGGGACCTGCGGCGGCGGCGACGGCCGAAAGCTGCGCAAAGCCGACGCCTGCTTCCTTCATGGCGCCGGCGACGAGGCCGTCGAGCACATCGACATGGGCGCGCGCGGCGATCTCCGGCACCACGCCGCCGAACGGGGCGTGCTCCTCGGTTTGCGAGCGGACGATGTTCGACAAGATTCGCCCCGATCCGTCGCTCCGGCGCTCGACCACGGCGGCTGCGGTTTCGTCGCAGGTGGTCTCGATCCCCAGCACCAGCATCGGCGTGTCGTTACCCAATTTGAGCCCTTGCGTTATCGGAGAAACCGGCGCTTTTCGTTCCCGGGCCAAAGCGTTTTCAAGCGAAGTGGCCACCGGTTCGCGTGAAGAAAACGCGTCAAAAATGATCAAGACCAGATCGGTCCGGATTTATCCAGGACTGATCTGGCTCTAGCATTATGAGGTCTCGAAGTGCAATCGCCTGTTGAAGCGAAAACCCTGTCGGCGGCGGCGTGAAACATGGCGGTTCTCGTCACACGTCCGCAGCCCGACGATGAGGCCACCGCCGCGGCGCTGCGCGCCAGGGGCTTTGAGGTTCTGCGGGCGCCGATGCTGCGATTCGAACCGGTCGCCTTTCACGATGACCTCGACGCGCGTTACGGCGCCGTCATCGTCACCAGCGCCAACGCGTTGCGCGGCATCGAACCGCATCTTGCCGGCAGCCAGTTGCTCAAGCTGCCGCTGTTTGCGGTCGGACAACGCACCGCCGCCGCTGCCCGCGCTGCCGGTTTTGACCATGTGATCGCGGCAGATGGCGACGCCGTGGGCTTGCGCGATTCGGTGCTGGCCAGCGCCAGGGCCAAGGAGTTGAAGAAAGCCAGCACGCTGTTGTATCTGGCCGGCGCGGATCTGGCGCGCGATCTGGCCGGCGAGCTTGGCGAACGCGGTTTCAATGTTGTCACACACACGACGTACAGGATGGTCCCGGTGTCGAACCTGCCGCGCGATGCCTGCGACGCGTTCGCGGCCAACCGGATCGAGGCGGTATTGCATTATTCGCGGCGCAGCGCGCGCGCATTCCTGGAGGCGACGCGGGCGGCCGGTGTCGAAATCTCGGCGCTGGCGATCCCGCAATGCTGCATTTCCGATGCCGTGGCCTCGATTGTCCGCGACGCCGGGGCCCCGCAGGTCATGGTGGCACGGTCGCCGGATGAAAATGCCCTGTTCGAGACGCTGGACCGTGCGTTGCGCCCCTGATCGCGCTAAGAGAGAGCGGTGTCGCGCCGAACGATCCGCCGAATCCGGCAGGTTTCGGCCCATTGCAAACAAGGAACCGCCGTAATGGTCGATGACAGGCCGGAAGATACGGGACCGTCGGCAGAATCGGCCCGGCCGAAGCGCCCGGGCCCCACCATCGATCTGGAAGCCACCGAGGTATCCGGCGACACCCGGGAGGCCGCCGCCGGCGCTCAGCCCGATCCGACACCCCGGCCGCCTCCGGCATCGGCGATGTTCCCGGTGATTACGGCTGCGGTGGCAGGCGCCGGCACCGCCGCGCTGGTGCTCGGCGTGGCCTGGTTCCTGGGATGGAACGCGGCGTCGCCGCCAGCCGCTCCCCAGGTCGACGCGGCCGCGATCGACGGTCTGGCCGCGCGCATTGCCAGCGTCGAGTCCAAAACCAGTACGCCCCCGCCCGCCGCACCCGATCCGGCGGCAACGGCGCGCATCGAGTCGCTGGAGAAATCGTCCGCCTCGCTGCGCGCTGAACTTGCCGCCGCGCGCGCGCAGTCGGAGAAACTGGCCGCGCTCGTCAATGACATGAAATCGGCGCCGCGCGAGTCGTCGCCGCCGCCGGATCTGTCTGCGATCAACGAACGCCTGGCGCAGATCGAACACACCACGCGCGCGCAGGGCTCCGAGATCGCGCAGGAGAATGCCAAGCCGGTGGACGACATGCCGCTTCGCCGCGTGGTGGCGGCAGCCCTGCTCGACATTTCGGTCCGGCAGGGCGATCCTTATGTCGCAGCCCTGGCGGCGGCGAAGGCTCTCGCCGCGGATGCAAATGCGCTGAAGCCGCTCGATGGCTTTGCAGCCTCCGGCGTGCCAACTCCGGCCACCCTCTGCCGCGAGTTGCTGACGCTTGTTCCAAAATTGTCGCCGCCGGCGCCGGGAAATTCGACCGCCGATGCAGGAGGCATCGTCGATCGCCTGCAGGCGGGCGCGGCGCGGCTGGTCCGCATCGAGCGGACCGACGCCGTGGGCAATGATCGCGGTGCGGTGATCGCGCGGGTCACGGCGGCGGCGCTGCGCAATGATTCAGCCGAGGCGCGGCGCGAATTGAATACGCTGCCATCAGCCGATCGCGCCGCCGCGCAATCCTGGATCGACAAGACCGATGCGCGCGACGCGGCGCTGGCCGCCTCCCGTCAATTCGCGGCCGACGCCATGTCCGCGCTCGCCAAGCCGGCGCTATAGGATTTCGATGTACCGGATCATTTTGTTCCTGCTGCTGATTGCGTTCGCAGCCTTGGGCGCCGCATGGATGGCCGACCAGAGCGGCGACGTCGCGCTGTCGTGGCACGGCTGGCGGGTCGAAACCTCGCTGCCGGTGTTCGCGCTGGCGCTCGGCGTGACCGTCGTCGCGGCGATGCTGGCCTGGTCCACGCTGCGCGCGCTGTGGCGCATGCCGCAACGGATCCGTCGCGGCCGGCGCGAACGCCGTCTGGCGCGGGGCCGGCATGCCATCACCCACGGGCTGCTTGCGGTCGGCCATGGCAATTCGGCGGCGGCCCGCGCGCATGCCGAGGTCGCGCGCCGCCACGCCGGCCACGATCCATTGGCGTTGCTGCTGCATGCGCAATCGGCGCAGCTCGACGGCGACCGCGCCGGCGCGCAAGCTGCCTTTCGCGCCATGGCCGAACGCGAGGATACCAGGCTGCTCGGCTTGCGCGGGCTGTTCATCGAGGCGCAGCGCGCCGACGATCCGGTCGCCGCGGTCGGAATCGCGGAAGAAGCGCTGAAGCTTGCCCCGGCCTCGACCTGGGCGTCGCAGGCGGTTTTGGGATTTCGCTGCGCCAAGGGCGACTGGAGCGGGGCGCTGACGATCCTCGACAACAATCTCGCATCGGGGCTGATCGATAAACCGGCCTGGCGGCGTCAGCGCGGCGTGCTGCTGACAGCGCGCGCGCTCGAACTCGAGACGATCGACCGTGACCGCTCGCGCGACACCGTGATGGAGGCGATCAAGCTGGCGCCGACCCTGGTGCCGGCCGCGGTGCTGGCGAGCAAATATCAGAGCGAAGCCCATCAGGTCCGGCGTTCGATGCGAATCGTCGAAACCGCATGGCTGGCGCAACCGCATCCCGATCTCGCCGATGCCTACGCCCATGTCCGGCTCGGCGATTCCGCGCGGCAGCGGCTGGTTCGCATCGAAACCCTGGCCGCCAAGGCGCCCGGTCATCTGGAGAGCGCGCTGGCGGTCGCCCGCGCCGCGATCGACGCCACCGAGTTTGCCCGCGCGCGCGAAGCGCTGGCGCCGTTCGTCGCCGCACCGACCCAGCGGGTCGCGATGCTGATGGCGGAAATCGAGCGCACCGAACACGGCGACAGCGGCCGGGCGCGGGCGTGGACCTTGCGCGCGGTGCGGGCGCTGCACGATCCGGTCTGGACCGCGGACGGATATGTTTCCGCTTCCTGGCGGCCGGTGTCGCCGGTGTCAGGCCGCATCGACGCCTTTCAATGGCAGACGCCGCTGGCGGCATTGCCATCCGACAAAAACGCAGCGGTCGAAGCCTCGCCTTTCGAGGAAGCGATGCTGGCGCCGCCGCGCCGCGCCGCGCCGCCAAGTGAGCTGAAAAGTGAAACGAAGAGCGAGACGACCGGCGACGCGAAAAATGATGTGCCGCGCGACGTGACGCCACCGGTCGCGATCGAGCATATTCCGGCGGCGCAGGACAATTCCCCCGCGCCCGTCGCCGTCGTCGAAACAGCCCCTGCGGCGGCGCCGTCATCGCCGCCGACCGAAGCCTCGGTGGTGACGGCCGCGCCGCTGTTCCGGCAGCGCGCGGATATCCCGAAGGATGCGGCCAAGGGCGTGCCGGCCGGCATTCCGGCGGTGATTCCGATTGTGCGGGCGCCTGACGATCCCGGGATCGACGAGGACGCGGTGGGCGATGAATTCGCGGAACCGGTCAATCCCGCGCAGGGCCAGGCCGGCGGCTGGCGCGGCTTCCTGGCGCGCTGGGGCGGCTGATGCACCCCGCGTGGGCCAGCGTTTTTCTTGCAAAATCGTTAGCCGCCCGATATCAGGTGCGGGCGTTTTCGAAAGCCTTGCCGAACGCGCATGGTCCGCCGCAATAGCTCAGTTGGTAGAGCACGTCATTCGTAATGACGGGGTCACAGGTTCGAGTCCTGTTTGCGGCACCAGCCTTTCAGTCCCGCCGTAGATGCTGGCGCCGGCACCATGCCCGCCGCGCAGAGCGGCAATCCAGCCGCCGATCCGCTGTTCCCAAGCGATTCCGAACGTGTACGATCCGGGTCGGCGCGCGGGCGCTCCTTACAGTCGCGCAAAATCAACAAAATGAACAAGGGTGAGGAAACCAATGACCGGGATACAGAAGGCGACGCCGCGCCTCAGGTCGGTTCAGATTGCCGCGCTGGCGATGCTGGTCGTGGCAGGTGTGATCAACTACATCGACCGCGCGACCCTCGCCGTCGCCAATCCGCTGATCCGGGAAGAACTGGGATTGTCGATCGCGGATATGGGCTATCTGCTGTCGGCGTTCCTGTGGGCCTATGCCTTCGCGCAATTACCCACCGGCGCGATGGTCGACAAATTGGGGCCGCGCCTCCTCCTGACGCTCGGCCTCAGTCTCTGGTCCCTCGCGCAGCTCCTGGGCGGACTGGTGCAGGGCTTCGGTCAGTTTTTCGGCGCCCGCCTTCTGCTCGGTGTCGGCGAAGCGCCGCAATTTCCGACCTGCGCGCGCGTGGTGCGGGACTGGTTCAATCAGCGCGACCGTGGTCTGGCTACCGGGATCTTCAACTGCGCGTCGTCGCTGGGCACGGCCATCGCCGTTCCGCTGCTGACCTTCCTGATGCTGAGCTTCGGCTGGCGCACCATGTTCGTCGTCATGGGGGCTGCGGGCCTTGCGATGGCGGCCGTCTGGTACCTGGTTTATCGCAACCCCCATGAACTCGCGCTGACGCCGGAGGAAAATACCTATCGGACGCAGGGCGACCCGCCTGGGCAGCGCACCAAGGTCACGTTCCGCGAGTGGAAGCTGTTGTTCCGCTTTCGAACCACCTGGGGCATGATCTTCGGTTATTTCGGCTGCATCTATCTGACCTGGATCTATACTGCGTGGCTGCCCGGCTATCTCGAGATCCAGCGGCACATGAGCGTGAAATATACGGGCTGGGCGGCCGCCATTCCGTTCGCATCGGGCGTTGTCGGCGGCGTGCTGGGCGGATACATCGCCGATATTCTGGTGCGCCGCGGCGTCGAGCCGCTCAAAAGCCGGAGATATCCCGCCGCACTCGCGCTGCTTGGAACGGCAGCCTGCACCGTGGCCGCCGCCTATGTCGAGAGCGATGCGCTGGCGATCGCCTTCATCTCGGCCTCGCTGTTTCTGGTCTATGTCACCTCTACCTGCGCCTGGGCGCTGAGTTCGGTCGCGGTACCGACGAACTGCACGGCCTCGATCGGCGCGGTGCAAAATTTCGGAGGCTATCTCGGCGGCGCGCTGGCACCTACCGTCACCGGGCTCATCGTTCAAGCGACCGGCTCATTTGTGCCGGCGCTGGTGGTCGGCGCGCTGATCGGCGTGGTGTCGGCGGCCTCCTATCTCTTCGTGGTCGATCGGCCGATCACGGCGATGGACATGGACGCCATCTCTCATCCGGGGACTGCGCCTCTGAAGGCAGGCGCGACCAAGTCCGAGATTCTTTGAATTGGCGTTGACGCGACGCGGGGCGACCCGTCCATAAATGCCTGCTTGAAAATGGGGTGTTAACGCTCATCCCCTAGCTTGAGCCGGTTCGCTCGCAGGGCCGTTTCATGACTTCGAACATCGATGCCGCATCGTGCATTCCGGTTTGCGATCCGGCGGACCGCGCGAAATGGTCGCCATTGCCGTGGCTGCTGATCGCCCTGGTGTTTGTCGTCGCGATAGGGCTGAGGCTGGTCGTGCCGTTAAATGCCGACGTGGCGTGGCTGCTGACCGTCGGCGAGCGCGTATTGGATGGCCAGCGGCTCTACAGCGATATTGTCGAAATCAATCCGCCGATGGCGGTGCTGGCCTATCTTCCCGGCATTGCATCGGCGCGCGCGCTGGGCCTCGATCCAAAATATGCGATCGATGCTCAAATTCTGCTGCTGGCGGCCGCCTCCATGCTGGCAACCGCGCGTATCCTGCAACTGTCCTCGGCGCTTGACCCGGTGAAGTGGGTTCCGCTTGGCATCTGGGCCGCGGCCGTGCTGACGATCCTGCCGATGTTCATCTTTGGACAGCGGGAGCATATTGCGACTCTCACTTTCCTGCCGGCGCTCGCCGTCTATGCACTACGCTGCAACCGGGAGCCGCTCCCGCTCTGGGCGTTGCTGACATCAGGCATCGGCGCCGGCATCACCCTTGCGTTCAAGCCCTTCTTTGCGGTTCCTGTGCTTCTATGCATCGTGCTGACGGCGGCACGTGCGCGGTCCTGGCGCGTGCTTTTTGCACCGGAGAACCTGATTGCCGGCGGCCTGGTGACGGCTTTCAGTCTTTTCACCTACGTCTTCTATCCGGAATATTTCACGGTCATCTATCCGCTGGTTCGCGACACCTACCTGTCATGGTCGATGCCGGCATCGGTCGTGATCTTGAATTCCGCAACACTGGTCTGGATCATTGCGGCCGCTTCGATTTTTTTGACGCGGGGAAAACGAAAACTGGATTCGGCGGCTGTTGTCACGCTGCTGGCCTCGTTTGGATTCGCGCTGTCCTTTTTTCTGCAACGCCGGGGTTGGGCCTATCATTCCTATCCGATGGTCGCGATCGTTTTGCTGGCGATGGGATATGTGATGATGGCAGCGGATGCGGCGTCGAGCGTTCGCCGTTTTGGTATCGCGACGATCTCTGTGCTGGCTGGGACTTTCCTGATCGCGAGCCAGTGGTTCAACACCAATGTCCATATCGGGCCCATTGAGGGGCCGGTTGCCGGCCTCAAACCGCATCCAAGAATTCTGGTATTGAGCGGCGAGGCGGCCATCGGCCATCCATTGGTGCGAACGCTTCATGGCGTATGGGTTTCACGGCAGGAGAATCTGTGGATCCGCGAATTCGTGCGATTGACGCGCGAGAACAATGTGATCGATCCGCAGACCGACGCCAAATTAAATGCCGCGCTGGCGCTGGAGCGGGCATGGCTGATCGAGGACTTCAAGAAGCTGCCGCCCGATGTGGTTCTGGTTGATAATCTGCGCGATGGCTGGGGCGCATGGGCGCGCGCCGATGCGGAGCTGTCGCAATTGCTCAGGCCCTATACGCTGGTGCAGTCGATCGAAGGGATCGATATTTTGCGCCGGACCGAGTGACCGCCCGCGTCACTTCTGCGAGATGCCAGCGATGAAAGTGTGGGGCACGCGCGCGGAGTCGTCGCGAATCGCAAATTTAACTTCTCCGAAGACGCCGCTCAGCGCCTGATCATAGCCGTCCCGGTCGCGGACGAATTCGCCGCGGTCGTCGTCCAAAAGCCATTTTTGCGATGCGCGACTGGCCTTTGCGGCAGCAGCCGTCGAGCGCCGTCGTCCTTCAGGACTTGCCTTCATTGCGATATGTCGTCGAGAGCCGGATCATCCGCCTCGGCATCCGGATCGGGCTGCAACGTTGATGTTTCGAAATCATTTCGGACGAACGCGGGATCGTGCGGCAACGGACCCGGCAAGCGCGGCCGCCGGTGGATATGAGAGATCATGAACAGCGGCCGGTTCTTGGATTGAATGTAGGTGCGGCCGACATATTCGCCGATCAGCCCGAGCACCAGAAGTTGCACCGAGGAAATCATGACGAGCAGCAGCGTCAGACTGGTCCAGCCGGGCACGTTGCCCGAGACGATCCAGCTGATTACCGCTATGATCCCGACAACGGTCAGTACCATCGTCAATAACGCGCCGAGATAGGTCGCGATCCGCAGCGGCACCATTGAAAAGCTGATCAGCGCATCTGCGGCAAAGCCGATCATCTTGAACAGGGGATATTTGGTCGTGCCGGCGAAGCGGGGATTGCGATCGTATTCGTAGGCGACCTGCTTGAAGCCGAGCCAGGCGACCATGCCGCGAATGAACCGGTCATGTTCCGGCATCTGCACGACCTGATCCGAAATACGCCGGCTCATGAGCCGGAAGTCGCCGGTATCCACCGGGATATGGACGCGCGTCAGATGGGCGAGCAGGCGGTAGAAGGCCGCCGCGGATTTCTTCTTGAACCGGCTTTCGCCGGCGCGGCTGCGCCGCAGTCCGTAGACAACGTCGGCGCCTTCCCGCACCATCAGATCGTACATCGGGCCCAGCAGTTCCGGCGGATCCTGCAGGTCGGCATCGATCACGAGGACGAGGTCGCCGCGTACGGTGGAAAGCCCCGCGGTCAGGGCCAACTGGTGACCATGATTTCTCGAGAGGCGAACCGCGACGACGTTACGGTCTTCGGCCGAAAGCTGGTTGATGAGCTTCCAGGTATTGTCGGTCGAGCCGTCGTCGACAAAAATCAGCTCAAATTTCTGGCCGCACAGCGCCCGCGCGGCGATGGTCATCTGACGATGAAATTCGCGCAAACCCTCTTCTTCGTTGCAGCACGGCACAACGATCGAAAGGAACATTCTTCCAGGGCGTGGCGTCCCGTCGTGAATTTCCATGATTCTGACAGCCTGCAAGACATTCGATCGAATTCGATGGATCAAATTCGATTCGATACCCCATATTCGGCGACGACCGGTCGGCGAATGCTACTCCGAAACCGTCTGCACCACGCTGTTGACGGGCCGCGTGCTGGCGACCGGCAGCTTCATGTCCTTGACCATGGCTTCGTCGTATTCGGCCAGGGTCTGCACCGGCGCCTTGGCCTTGATCTGAACCACCTTGTAGCCACCGGCCTTGAGGCGGCGAAGCAGTTCGGGCAAGGCCTCAGCGGTGTGCTTCTGGAAATCGTGCATCAGGATGATGCCCTTGCCGAGCTTGTCCAGCTTGGTCATGACGGTCTGCACGACCTTCTCGGCATTACTGCCTTTTTTGAAATCGAATGAATCGAGATCGCAGGAGAAGATCGCGATGTTGCGGGTGCCGAGATAGGCCACCGTGGCGGGATTATGCTGCAGTTCCGGAAACCGGAAGAACGGCGACGGCGCTGCGCCGAGCGCCAGCTTGACGGCGCTGAAGCCTTTTTCGACTTCGTCCTTGGCCTGCTGTTCAGTCAGTTTTTTGCTGTTCAGGTTGGCATGCGACCAGGTGTGCGCCCCGATGGTCTGCCCGGCCGCGGCCACCTGCTTGAGAATCTCGGGGTGGTAGCTCGCATGCTTGCCGATCGGGAAGAACAGCGCCTTGGTGCATTCGTCGGCGAGCGCCTTCAGCACCATGGGTGTGTTTACCGGCCACGGACCGTCGTCGAAGGTCAGCACGACCTCCTTGTCGGCGAGGAAATCGAGCTGCTTGAAATGCTCGAAGCCGAAACCCGGCCCGCCCGTGGTGTCGATTTCGACCACGCGGCTGACGCCGAGCGCGTCGGGATTTGCGCAAGCGGCCTTGCTCGGCGGCGGAGCCGGCGCCTTGTCCGGAATGGCCGCGGTGACTTCAACGTCCTCGTGCTTGGCGGACGCCTCCGCCGGAAGCCGCTCGGCTTGCGCGGCGCTGACGGTCTGGGGAGCCGTCAACTCGGCGTGCCGTGACGATGTCCAAAACCAAAGGCCGGCGATGAGAACAGCCGAAACAACACTCGCCAACATCAGACCTGCCGCGTTTCGCATCGTTTGTCTTTCCAAATAACGCATTACCGTTGGGACCATACCGGCCAAACTTCGGGCGAGACGTTGCGACCTTGAAATCCAAAATCGCGTCCCTGCCGGGCCATTAATGCAAAACAGGTCTTAACGCCGTGCCAACGCAGGCCGGTTCGGCCCCACAAATCTTGTCCGTTGTTTCCGTCGCGGCGAGCCGCCGCGTGGGCAGCCATGGCGCGCGCGAACGCACATGCGATCGCAAAGCCGCGAAGCGGTCCCGGCGGCCGGGCCGCCCCGTTCCAGCAGAGTGACGGACATCACGCCAGAGCCGATGAGTGACTGAGATCACAGTCCGAAGCAGGCGGCTGAAGCACTAATGGGCATCAGCAACCCGCCGCGACCGGCGGACAACCGAGGAACCGAAAATGACCGCATCTCTCACCAAGACCATCCGCCGGGCCGGTTTGATGCTGGCGTTCGCAGTCTCCGTCTCCGCTCTGTCGTCGACCTCAAGCTTTGCCTTCAGCGCCGAGGCGCAGCAGATGTGCACCGGCGACGCGTTTCGCCTTTGCAGCTCCGAAATACCCAACATTCCGGCTATCACCGCCTGCATGGTCAAGCACAAGGCCGATCTGAGCGCCGGTTGCAGGGGGGTGATGGACCGGGAAGCGGCCAAGCAATCCAGCAAGGTCGCGACCAAGTAATTCAGGCGCGTTTCACTTTTGCCGAAGACGCGCTAGAATTCCTGGAGTCCATGACCGGCAGGCGTCACAGCATGACCAGAGCTCTCTTCGCTCTTCAATTGATTGCGTTGACTTGTATTGCGCTGACCTGCGTGGCGTCAGCGCAAGGCGGACGGCCGGACCCGGGATGCGGACGCGACGTGGCGCGGTATTGCCGGGCCGTGATCAACGACGGCGACGACGCCGTTCTGGCGTGTCTGAAGCAAAATCGCGCCAGGCTGAGCAAGACTTGCGCGAAGGTTCTGACCGACAACGGTCAGTAGTACGCAGCGCGACTTGCCGGAGTGGGGATGCCGCCGCGCGATCTCACGGCTGAGGATGTTGCGGACTGGCTGACACCAGGTCAGGCGGTGAAGCTTCTCGATGCGGTTTTCCAAAAGAGTTATTTGTCGAAACAAGCCTTGCTGGGCCGGCTCGTCGGAGGGCTCGCGGAGGCGGCATCCGAGCAGACCGTTAAGAGCGATAGCGCCGGGCACTCATGGCGCGGCCTGTTCCAGAAGATCCCTGCCGAGGATTGGCGGAGAATTCAGACGACGGACACCTGCTGGATCACCGGCGATCTCATCTTCAGGCGCCGGTCGCCGTCTGGTCCTGGGGACGAAACCGTCAGCCATTATGCGGTGAGATTCGAGCCGCAGGGCGTGCGCTCGATTATCGAGAATACCGGCAGGTCAGCCAAAGAACTGCCGGCCGAGAGGCCTTCGCCAGAGCCGTCCGAACCGAGGGGGCCGCCCGTTTCCTCCGCCCACCTTCAGGCATGGTTCGAGTTCTATCAAAAGGTCGGCGGCGAAACGCGGGAAGAGCGCGCGCTGGAATCCGCCCGGCTCAATTTCCCCGGCCAATCCGTAACCCGCAAACGGATTCGTGAGCTGTTGGGTCCACGGCCGATCGGGCGCCCCAGGACGAGCGATTAGCCAAAAATGGCGATTTTTATATTTGTATTGGCGAATTTAAGTATAAAATACATAATAAAATCAAATTGATATATAAATATATAGCGATTTTCTCTTGTGATTTGGCGAATTAGGCGCTCCCTCACCTGCGCTGGAAAGAGCACCTCTGGATTGCGGGATACGCGAAAACATCAGCCCCGGAGCGATGCCCCCGGATGGATTACGTGCTGCTGCCGGCGGCCGTGGTGGCCGGCAAGACCTCATGGGTGGCGCGGTCGGGAGTCTCTTCCTTCCAGCGCACCGATCCGAACGGCCGTTCCAGCATGCGGCGGACGCGAACCGGCTCGGGCCCGATATGAAAATCGATGGCGCGCTGATGCAGCGCGCGCTCGGATTGCGTGGCGCGGTTGCGCTGGCGCAGGAAGTCGAGCCAGGTCGGGCAGTGGTAGCGCTCGGTCCACAATTCGGGATCGGCGATATCGCGCGCGATCGACCAGCCATAGGCGCCGTTGCGCTGGCGGCTGAGCTGCACCTCCTGCATCACGCCGTGGAAGGCGCGGGCGCTTTCCGGGGCGACGCGGTATTCGATTTCGACCACCAGCGGCCCGCTGCGTCCGGTCAGCGACAGCCGCACCTCAGGGTCCGCCATCACCTCCGCATCCTCGTTGCGGGCGCCGACCGGCGGCATCCGCAGCCACAGGCCGAGCAGTGGCGAGGCGAACATCAGGGCGGCGGAAACCATGAGCGCGGTTTGCACCCCGGTGGCGTCGGTCAGCCGTCCCCAGCCCCAGCTTCCGATCGCGATGCCGCCGGCAATCGAGGCCTGGAAGGCCGCCAGCGAGCGGCCGGCGACCCAGCGCGGGGCGGAGAGCTGTACGCCGATGTTGAACAGGGCGATCGCCAACATCCATACCGCGCCCGCGATCACCAGTGCGGCCGCGGTCAAGACCGGCTCCCGGCTCAGCGCGACCGCCGCCACCGCGCCGCCCATCGACAGCGCGCAGACACGCACCGCGACCTCGCCGGTCATCCGCTTGCGCACTTCGGCGATGTTGAGAGCGCCGATCACCGCGCCCATGCCGAAGGCGCCGAGCATGATGCCGTAGGTTTGCGCGCCGCCATGCAGCAGGTCGCGCGCCACCAGCGGCATCAGCGCCGACACTGAACCGCCGATCACGCCCGTCACCAGCGTCCGCGCCAGCACGATGCGGATCGACGGCGAGTTGGCGATATAGCGCACGCCCGACACGATCGCGCGGTTCAGCCGCTCGCGCGGCAGGCGCGACGGCTCGCTGGTGCGGCGCCAGAGAAACAGCACGATCAGCAGCGGGATATACAGCACCGCATTGGCGGCGAAGGCCGCGACCGCGCCCGCGGCGGCGACGACAATGCCGCCGATGGCGGGACCGAAACTTCGCGCAATGTTGTAGCTGATGCCGTTCAGCGCCACCGCGGAGGGCAGCGTTTCCGCCGGCACCTGCTCGCTGACCGAGGATTGCCAGGCCGGTCCGAACAGCGCCATGCCGCTGCCGACGATAAAGCAGAATCCCAGCAGAACCTGCGGCGTGACCATGCCGAGCCATGCCAGCACCGACAGCGCGGTGGCGCCCGACAGCGCGATCGACAGCGAGATCAGCGCCACGATGCGCCGGTCATACATGTCGGCGATGGCGCCGGCCGGCATCGAGATCAGCATGATCGGCAGCATCAACGCGGTCTGGACCAGCGCGACCTTGTCGGCCGACGACGTCATCTGCGTCATGGCCCAGGCGGCGCCGACCCCCTGGATCAAGAGTCCGAGATTGGACAACAGGCTGGCGAGCCAGATGCGTCGGAACACGGCATGCCGCAACGGCGCCGTGACGCTGTCTGGGGCAAAGTTCGGGCGCATTGGCTGTTCGGTCCTAACCTGCTTCGTGGCGCCGGCAGGGCCGGCCTTCGATTCCCTGGCGGTTAAAGTGATGCCCGCGAAAGTCCTTGGCTGTCCAGTGCCCTGACCGCCATCGGCGATGTCGCGGCGGGGAGGACCGGCGGCCGGCATCGTGCGGCCTTCGGCCGCAGATCCCAAGCATCCGGGGCCGATTCATCAAGCATGGATGGCTGCGGGGGTCGAGGCGCCAAGGATAACAGGATTGCGGTCGCTGGATCGGCTGACTAGCTGTTTTCCGCGGGCGAGGCCTTTTTGGCGCCCTGATTTTGGACCTGATAGGATTGCAGCGACGCCGACCCGTCATTGTCGTCTTTCTTTTTGCGAGGCCGCCCGTGAGCATAGCCGAAGCCTGGGACGTCGCCGTCACACCTCAGCCGCTGGTGCCGCCGAGCCCGCCGCGCGCGTCCGAAACCATGAACGTCTTCGGGCGGATGGCGGCGATGCGCCGAAGCGCGATCGAGACCTGGGGGCAGCGCGCCTACGAAGAGGACATCGTCCAGGGCCGCTTTTTCGGGCGCAGCAGTTTCATTCTCAATACGCCGGATGCGATCCGGCATGTGCTGGTCGACAATTACGAGAACTACACGCGGACGCCGGTCGGGATCCGGGTGTTGCGTCCGCTGGTTGGCGAAGGCCTGCTGATCGCCGAGGGCCGCGCGTGGAAGCATCAGCGCCGAACGTTGGCGCCGGCCTTTACGCCGCGCGCGGTCACGCCGCTGGTGCCGCACATGATCGCGGCGACCGACGAAACCATCGCCAAGCTTCAGGGCAGCTGCGGCATGCCGGTCGATTTGCGAGAGGCGATGCAGCGGATGACGCTCGAAATCGCCGGACGCACCATGTTCTCGTTCGAGATGGGCCGCCATGGCGCGACGTTGCGCGATTTCGTGATGGAGTATGGCGACCGGCTGGCGCGGCCGCAGTTTCTCGATCTGCTGCTGCCCGTGGGGTGGCCGAGCCCGCAGGATTTCGCCCGCGCGCGCTTCCGCAAGCGATGGACGCGTTTCGTGGCCATGCTGATCGCGGAACGCCGCGCCGCCGGCAAGAACGAAGGCGCGCCGCCGCGCGACCTGTTCGATCTGATGGGTGCCGCGCGCGATCCCGAGAGCGGCGAAGCCTTCACCGACGAACAGCTCGGCGACGAGGTGGCGACCATGATTCTCGCCGGCCACGAAACCACGGCCACCGCGCTGTTCTGGTCGCTGTATCTGCTCGCGCTCGATCCCGACACCCAGGAAAAACTGGCTGCCGAGGTTGCGGGCGCTGATGTCGACGGCACCCCTGCGATCGAGCGGCTGAAATTTACCCGCGCCGTGATCGATGAAACCATGCGGCTCTATCCGCCGGCGTTTCTGATCGCGCGCTCGGCCAATGCCGCCGACACCATCGCAGGCTTGCCGGTCAGGAAGCACGATCTGGTCCTGATCGCGCCGTGGTTGCTGCACCGGCACGAAAAGCTCTGGAACGAACCGA
The DNA here is from genome assembly GCA_963813165.1 of uncultured Pseudomonadota bacterium. Classification (GTDB taxonomy): domain Bacteria; phylum Pseudomonadota; class Alphaproteobacteria; order Rhizobiales; family Xanthobacteraceae; genus Bradyrhizobium. The sequence continues at coordinate 98,035 of CAWEYJ010000016.1, forward strand.
ACGCGTTCATCCCGGCCCGCTTCATGCCGGGGGCGCCGCCGCCGGATCGTTTTGCCTATCTGCCGTTCGGCGTCGGCGCGCGCGTCTGCATCGGCGCGCATTTTGCGCTGGTGGAGGCCACATTGGCGCTCGCCAAGATCATCGGCACGTTCCGCGTCGAGCTTCTCGACAAGGAGCCGGTGATGCCGGTCGGCGTGGTGACGACGCAGCCCGATCGCTCGCCGATGTTTCGCATCGCGCGCCGCTGACCAGAGCGTTTTCCAGCGAGGTGGATACCGGTTGGCGTAAGGAAAACGCGTCAAATAAAGACATAGAGCCTCCGTTCCGATTCCATCGGAACGGAAAAGGCTCCAGTATCCGAAGTTCGTGATACGTCGCAGCACGCTCCTGCACGAACTTTGGATGCAGCAGGGGCACTGGCAAATCTATGATTCTAGTACCGCTTTTCGATCTGACGTTCCCCGGATGAGTTTGCGGCAGGAGTGGTGCGGGAACCTCAGATCGGCGGCACCAGGCCTTGCATGCGGGTTTCGGCCACCTCATTTAAGGAGCCGGCATGAGCGACATCCAGGCCCAGTTTTCCGTGCTGAAGCGGACCGCCGACCCGGCGGTCGCCGATGCGATTTTGCGGCTGATCCAGGATGGCGAGGACCAAGAGCTCAACCGGGTCAACGTGCTGGATTTCTCGAAGCGCACCGGGCTCGATGAAGAGCGCGTGATCTCCGGCTTTCTCCATGCCTCCCGGCTCGGCCTGTTCGACCTGACCTGGAACGTGCTCTGCCCCGGATGCGGCGGCGTGCTCGACGCCCACTCCACGCTGAAATCGCTGCGTCACGATGACTATCATTGCGGGCTGTGCGCCTGCGGCTATGAAGCTTCCGTCGACGAACAGGTCGAGGTTGCTTTCACCGTCAGCCCCCGGGTCCGGCGCATCGCGGCGCATGACCCGAACACGCTGCCGGTCTGGGACTATTTCAAGCAGATTTTCTGGAGTTCGGGCGTCGATTTCAACAAGGAGTCGTTTGCGTCGCTCGCCGAAGAGGTGGTGCTGGACGCGCTCGAATTGCCGGCCGGCGAGAAGGCGGTGTTGTCGCTGCAGCTGCCGCCGCAATTCATCATCGTGTTCGAGCCGGTGACGCATGCGGCCCAGTTCATCGACGTCCAGGGCGAACCGACCCGGGAACGTCAGCAGCTGTCGCTGATGTACAACAAGATTCAGGCGCCCACCGGCACCATGACGTTGCGCCCGGGACCGCTGCGGCTGGCGCTCGACAACCAGGCCGGTGTGCGGGTATTGCCGACGGTTTTCGTGGCCGCCGACGCGCTTCATCATCTGATCGGCAAGCGCAAGCCGTTCCTCACGGCGAAGCGGATGCTGTCCAATCAGACCTTCCGCGACGTCTACAAGGCGGACAATCTGAATATCGATCAGCGCCTCAAGATCACTTCGCTGTCGTTCCTGTTCACCGATCTCAAGGGGTCTACCGCGCTGTATGAGCGGGTCGGCGATCTCGCCGCATTCGATCTGGTACGCGCGCATTTCCACGCGCTGCTGGAGATCATCGCTTCGGAGAAGGGCGCGGTGGTGAAGACGATCGGCGATGCCGTGATGGCGACCTTCGTCCGGCCCGAACACGCGCTTGCCGCCGGGTTGCGGATGCGCGCCGCCATGGAGGCGCTCAATACCGAGCGCGGCACCAAGGACCTTGTGGTCAAGATCGGCATCCATGAAGGTCCCTGCCTCGCCGTGATGCTCAACGAGCGGCAGGATTATTTCGGCCAGACCGTCAACATCGCCGCGCGGGTCCAGGGCCTGTCGACCTCGCACGCGATCCACATCACCGGGCCGGTGATCGACGCGCCCGCCGTGGCCGAGATCCTGGACAAGGAAGCGATCACGCCGATCCAAAAGCAGGCAGCGCTGCGGGGCATCGCCGACAAGATGGTGGTGTACGAGATACCCTGAGCAGGAAATTCTGAGATTGCCTAATCGTAATGCATGCGGCGGGAACCGGCATGGATTGCGCACGTTGATTTTCCGATCCATATATGCCCCGAGCCGTCGATCCGACGGCTCCTGGTTTTCAAAACATTGCAGCAGAGAGACGGATGCTGGACGGACTTCGCCAATTCATCGCCGACGTTGTTTCCCCCACCGCACACCAGGATCGCGCATTCGACGATACCGGGTATCGCCTGGCGGCAACGGCCTTGCTGATCCACGTCATCTCGCTCGACGGCGAACCATCCGAAGCCGAGAAGCGCAAGCTGCACAGCCTGCTCGAAAGCCGGTTCGGGCTTGATCCCGGCACCGCGGATAAACTGATCGCGTCTGCCACTCTGGTCGAGGGCGAGGCGGTCGATCTCTATCATTTCACCAGCGTCATCATGCGTTCGGTGAATGAAGAAGGCAGGCTCCGCATCGTCGAAATGATGTGGGAGCTGGTCTATGCCGACGGCCAGGTCAGCGAGTTCGAGGATAACGTGGTCTGGCGCGCGGCCGATCTGCTGGGCGTGTCGTCGCGCGACCGGATTGATCTCAAGCATCGGGTCGCCGGCGAACAACGGACACCGGCCGCGGGCAGTGCGGATATCGCCGACGCGGCAACGTGACGCGCCCTGCTGTGGGCGCGCTACGGGACATGACGAAATTTTAATGTCCCCCGGCGGCCGGCCGTTCCCGGATGCGATTGGCGACCAAATGCCGCGTTTCGATTGCGCGGCCCGCTGTGCCAACCGCCCCGCCTGCAGGTGGTGACTTGCGCCCCGCCTAGGGCATATGCTCTCGTCCGGTCGTTAGCCGCCTATCGTGCAAATCATCTAGAGCCTGGAATCGTGACTGAACGTGTGACGCTGATTACCGGTGCCTCGGCAGGCATCGGCACCGAACTGGCGCGCGTTTTCGCATCGAACGGCCATCGCCTGGCTCTGGTGGCGCGACGCGCGGATCGTCTGACGACGCTGGCTGGCGAAATCGGCGCCACCGGCGGCGCGGCGCCGATTGTGATTCCGTGCGATCTCGAACAGCCCGATGCCGGTGACAAGATCGCCGCGGCGCTGGCTGCCGCCGGCGTGGAGGTCGAGTACCTGGTCAACAATGCCGGCTTCGGTTTGTTCGGCAATGCGATCGAACTGGACCGCGCGCAGCAGCTCGGCATCATCGCCGTCAATATTCGCGCGCTGACCGATTTGTCGCTGCGGTTCTCCGAGCAGCTGATCCGGCATCGCGGCGGCGTCCTCAATGTCGGCTCGATCGCCGGTTTCCTGCCGGGGCCCGGGATGGCGGTCTATTACGCCTCCAAGGCCTATGTGCTGTCGTTCACCGAAGCGCTGCGTCTGGAGCTGGCTCCGCGCGGTGTCCGCGTGACCGTGTTGTGTCCCGGTCCGGTGCCGTCGGAGTTTCAGGCGCGGGCGGGGTTCGAACCCGGGTTTGATTCCGCGGTCCTCAATGTCGCCGCCGCGGATGTCGCGCAGGCAGGATATCGCGGATTGATGGCGAACCAGCGCGCCGTGCTGCCCGGCCTCGGCATCAAGATGGTGCCGCTGCTGCTTCGGCTGGTTCCGCGCAGCTTTGTGCTGGCGGCGGTCGGCGGTTTTCAATTGCGCCGGCGCTGACAAGCCGCCTAACAGCCCTCCCTGGCCCGCGATTTGCTTTGAACTCAACCGACATTAAGGGACACTTAACCATGATTGCGGTTTGATGGCCGCAAAGAAGAAAGTGCGATGCCGTTTCAACCCGTCAAAGCCAGCGCCGAAAACGTCCTGCGCCTCCCGGTCCGGGCGCCTGCGGTCGCCGCGCCGTTGCGGCCGGTTCTGATCGTGCTGCACCAGGAGACGTCGACGCCGGGCCGCGTCGGTAACGTGCTGCGGGCGCTTGGATACGGGCTGGATATCAGGCGTCCGCGCTTCGGCGATCCGCTGCCGGAGACGCTGGACGGCCATGCCGGTGCGGTCATTTTCGGCGGTCCGATGAGCGCCAACGATCCGGATGATTATGTTCGCCGCGAGATCGACTGGATCGCGGTGCCGCTCAAGGAGCAGCGGCCGTTGCTGGGAATTTGCCTGGGCGCGCAGATGCTCGCCATGCATCTCGGCGCCCGGGTCGCGCCGCATCCGGAAGGCCGCGTGCAGATCGGATATTACCCGATCCGCCCCACCGCTGCCGGGGTTGGGGTCTGCCCGAACTGGCCCGATCATGTCTACCACTGGCACCGGGAAGGATTCGAACTGCCGAGAGGCGCTGAATTACTGGCTGAGGGCAGCGACTTCCCGGTACAGGCGTTCGGTTTCGATCATGCGTTCGGCCTGCAGTTTCATCCCGACGTGACCTACGCGATGATGCATTGCTGGACCACGCGCGGCCACGACCGCTTCGAGTCGCCGGGGGCCCTGCCGCGCCATCGTCACTTCGCCGACCGGGCGGTGCATGACGTGGCCGAGCGCGCCTGGCTGAAGGAATTTCTCGATGGCTGGCTGGCGCGCATGCCATTGTCGGCGATGTCGGAAGCGGCCGAATAGCGCATCGGGCGGTGCCGGCGATTGCGGCGGCGATGGCTCCGAAGCCCTTTCCAAATTTTCAGATGTGATAGTGTCGATCCCGACAAGCTTGCGGCGCGATCATCGGCGAGCATGGGGGATGGCGACATGACCGGCGGCGAATTCGCAGCATTGTTGGATGATTTCACGCATTCGGCGGAATCCGGCGACGGCGCGCGCTTTGCCGGCCATTTCACCGCGGACGCCATCTATTACGATTACATCTATGGCGCCCATCGGGGCCGCGCCGACATCGCGCACATGATGCAGAGTCTGTTCCATCGCGATGCGGCGGACTATCGATGGGAGATGTTCGATCCCGTGTTCGATGGCGAAAAAGGCTATGCCTGGTCGCTGTCGAGCTTCACGTCGAAAATTCCGCAATTCGAAGGCCGGCGCGTGGTGATCGACGGCATGAGCCGCTTCATCGTGCGCGACGGCCTGATCGCCGAATACCGCGAATCCGTCAACGGCGGCGTCGCCATGGCGCAACTCGGCGTCGAGCCCGAGCGCATGACCAAGGTGTTCAAGCGCTGGGCCGGATGGCTGACCGAGCGGCCGGAAACGGTCGACTACCTCGCGCGGCCGAAGGGCTCGCGCGCCAGGAGCGGATATCTGAAGACATAAACCTCCGAAGACAAAATTTGTAACAACGCGTCGTCGCGAAAACGGTGACCAGCACAGGGAGATCGCCATGACCTATCAGCACATTCTCTATGACGTGAGCGAGAAGATCGCGACGATCACGCTTCACAGGCCGGACCGCATGAACGCGTGGACGCCGATCATGGAGCGCGACGTGCGCGACGCCATGGAAGCGGCGGCCGCGGATGACAATGTGCGCGTCATCGTGCTCACCGGTTCGGGTCGCGCGTTCTGCGCCGGCGCGGATATGGACGGGCTGAAAGGGCTCGATCCCAGCGAGATCAGGCGGGCGGAGAACGTGCCGGCTTTCGACATGAACCGCCGGCCGGACTGGCAGACGCGCTACGCCTATTATCCGTCGATCCCGAAACCGGTAATCGGCATGCTGAACGGCGCCACCGCCGGCATTGGGCTGGTGCATGCGCTGTATTGCGATCTTCGGTTTGCCGCCGACAATACCGTTTTCACCACCGCGTTCTCGCGCCGCGGCCTGATCGCCGAACATGGCATCAGCTGGATGTTGCCGCGCATTGTCGGTCATGCCAACGCGCTCGATCTTTTGATGTCCTCGCGCCGGGTCTATAGCGATGAAGCGCTGCGCATCGGTCTCGTCAACCGGTTGTATCCGCCGGACCAGTTGCGCGAGCAGACTTACGCCTATGCCCGCGATCTCGCCGACTTCGTCTCGCCGAGCGCGATCGCGGTCATCAAGCGGCAGCTCTACGACGTGCCGTTCCAGACCCTGGCCGAAGCGACCATCGACGCCAACCGGGAGATGGTGGTGGCGCTCCGTGGCAGCGATTTTCGCGAAGGCGTCGCCAGCTTCATGGAAAAGCGGCCGCCGCGATTTACCGGGAAATAAGCTGTTAGTGGCGTCCTGCGCCCGTCTTCGCCCAAGAGGGCTGCGACGCGGCAGCCTTCGCTACGATGGGCCGCATTGTCGCTTGCCGAGCCGTAGCTGGCGAAGCCAGCGAAGGCTGGTGGAGCCAGGCGGGATCGAACCGCCGACCTCGTCATTGCGAACGACGCGCTCTCCCAGCTGAGCTATGGCCCCATCGCGACCGCGTCGATAACAGCGACAGCGGCCAGCAATCGGCGCCATTTACAATCCGCGCCAAGGTCAAGTCAAGAACGGCGAAATCGCCGTTTTCCGAAGCTTTTGCCAGGAACTTCCCTTGTTTGCGCGGGGGGGAACCGATATTTAGCGGGTAGTCGAATCCGCGACCGAACCCCCCCGCGAGTAAGCCTGCCATGCGTGCCGTTCTCGACATCATTCTCATCGTTCTCGATCTCTATGTCTGGCTGCTGATCGCCTCGGCCATCCTGTCGTGGCTGATCGCCTTCAATGTCGTGAACACGCGCAACCAGTTCGTGGCGTCGGTGGCCGAGTTCCTGTACCGGATCACCGAACCGCTGCTGGCGCCGATCCGGTCGTTCATGCCAAATCTTGGCGGTCTCGACATCTCGCCGATCATCCTGATCCTGATCATCATGTTCATCCAGCGGGTCATCACCTATTACATCTATCCCAGCGTATTCTGAACGCACGCATGGATACCCGACCGGATGGCTGATGATCCTTGGCGGTATTCCACCCAGGGCATCAGCGTGGCGCTGCGCGTCACGCCGCGCGGCGGCCGCGACGGCATCGACGGCGTTGAGGCGCTCGCCAACGGCCGCACCGTGGTCAAGGTGCGCGTGCGCGCCATCGCCGAGGCGGGCGAAGCCAACCGCGCGGTCACGGAGCTGTTTGCCAAGGCGCTCGGCGTCCCCAAGGCCCGGGTGCGGCTCCTGTCCGGCACGACATCGCGCCTCAAGCAGATTGCCGTCGACGGCGATCCCCGCGAGCTTGGCGAGGCGCTGCGGAAATTGACGGCGGCGCAACCGCACCAACGGATAGACAAAGGATCGAGATGACGGCCCGGATCATCGATGGGAAAATCATTGCCGCGGACCTTCGCGCCCGCGTGGCCGACGAAGTGGCGCGGGTGCGGCGCGAACATCAGCTCACGCCCGGTCTTGCGGTGGTGCTGGTCGGCAACGATCCCGCCAGCGAGGTCTATGTCCGCAGCAAGCACAAACAGACCCAGGCCGCCGGCATGGCATCGTTCGAGCACGTGTTGCCGGCCGATGTCGCGCAGAGCGAGCTATTGGCCCTGATCGGCGAACTCAACCGCGATCCCGCCGTGCACGGCATTCTGGTGCAATTGCCGCTGCCGAAATCCCTGAATACCGAAACCATCATCAATGCCATCGATCCCGCCAAGGATGTCGACGGGCTGCATCCCAGCAACGCCGGGCGCCTTGCCGGCGGATTTGCCGCGTTGTCGCCGTGCACGCCGCTCGGCTGCATCATCTTGACCAAGAGCGTGCACCCTTCGCTGGAAGGCATGAACGCCATCGTGATCGGACGCTCCAACCTGGTTGGGCGTCCGTTGCTACAGTTGCTGCTGAACGAAAATGCGACGGTGACCATCGCGCATTCGCGCTCGCGCGATCTGGCGCAATTGTGCGCCCGCGCCGACCTCGTTTACGCCGCGGTCGGCAAGCCTGAAATGGTGCGCGGCGACTGGATCAAACCGGGCGCCACGGTGATCGACGTCGGCATCACCCGGCTGCCGGCGGCCGACGGCAAGACCCGACTGGTCGGCGACGTCGCCTTCGCCGAGGCCCTGAACGTGGCCAGTGCGATCACGCCGGTGCCCGGCGGCGTCGGTCAAATGACGGTGGCGTGTCTCCTGGTCAACACCCTGCGCGCCGCATGTGCTATTCGCGGCCTGCCGGCGCCGGGGGTTTGACTTCTCCCTCGCCCCGCAAGCGGGGCGAGGTTAAGAGGTCACGCGTCGCATCCTTAACTCCGTCACTTCCCCTTCGCCCGCGCGATGCCTTCCTCGATCAGCTTGTGCGCGTCGTCGGCGCCGCCCCAGCGCAACACCTTTACCCACTTGCCGCGTTCGAGATCCTTGTAGTGCTCGAAGAAATGCTGGATCTGCTGCAGCGTGATCTCCGGCAGGTCGCTGTAGGTTCTCACCTTGTCGTAGCGCTGGGTCAGCTTCGAGGACGGCACCGCGATGATTTTTTCGTCGCCGCCGGCCTCGTCTTCCATCAGCAGCACGCCGACCGGCCGCACGCTCATCACCGCGCCGGGGACGATGGCGCGGGTGTTGGCGACCAGCACGTCGCAAGGGTCGCCGTCGCCTGACAACGTATGCGGAATGAACCCGTAGTTCCCGGGATAGCGCATGGCGGTGTAGAGAAACCGGTCGACCACCAGCGTGCCGGCATCCTTGTCCATCTCGTATTTGATCGGTTCGCCGCCGACCGGCACTTCGATGATGACATTGACTTCACGGGGCGGATCGATCCCGATCGAAATGGCGTCGATGCGCATGGATTGCTCCGCGTAGAGTTGAAGATAAAAGGCTTTGACGCTGGATCCTGGGGCGCGGCGGCATGGGCCAAGGCCGGCTTCGACGTGCGGCGAAACCCCTGCGGTTTCGAAGGGCTCAGTTAGTCCAGGCGAAGGCGACCTTGTCGAGCGACTTGGGTCCGAATTTCTCCGACGAGCGCGCAACCATGCGGCCGCCAAGGGCGCGGTAAAACTCGGTCGCGGTTTCGTTGTCCGAGAGCGCCCAGATCACCATGCTCTTCAGTCCGCTCTGCAACAGGTCGCGCCTGGCTGACGTGAACAGCCGGCGTCCGAAACCGAGCCCCTGAAATTCCGGCCGCAAATAAAGTTCATAGATCTCGCCCTCGAAGTGAAGGCTGCGCGCGCGGTTGCGGCCGTAATTGGCATAGCCGGCGACCTTCTCGCCGAATACCAGCACGCTGACGCGGCTGCCCTTGCGGATCGCGCTGTCCCACCATTGCGGGCCACGGCGGTTGATCAGCTTCTCCAGCTCGGCGCCGGGAATGATGCCCTGATAGGCCGAGCGCCAGGCTTCGTCATGCGTGGACGCTACCGCCGCTGCGTCCGCAGCTTTGGCCGGCCGAACCTCGATCAGGGTTGTGCTCATGACCCCAATCAAAGCAAGTCAGCGCGCCGGCTTCAAGGTCCATCATTAATTATCAGTTAAGCTGTGGATTTTTTGCATCAGTTTTACCGTCAGGCTGTACCGAAAAAGGACAGGCGGGCGGTTTTGGCGGCAGTTTTTCGCGGGATCGGCTGGATGGTACTCCCCAGCTGGACTTTCCTCCCGGCCATCTTCACGAAAAATCCCGCGGATTTGATTCGCCGCGCGTATCCTGCAGGGCGAATCCGAGTTCATCCCCGCCGTCGCCTCAGGCCAATTCATGCCATCGCTCAAGGTCATTTTCGCCCTGGTCCTGCTTGCCGCGGTCGGCGGACAGACTGTGGCGGCGCAAACCCGGCTCGGCGCCCAGGGCGTGGAGGGGGAGCCCGGTCGCAAGCAGGCATGGCTGGTCCCGTCGCCGGATCCGGACGTCGCAGCGCACGCGCTATTGTTTCGCCCGCCTGGCGCCGGGCCGTTCCCGCTGGTTGTTATCGCCCATGCCTCCACGCAAAACGTGCTGCGACGCGCGCAAATGCCGCAGCCCGAATATGCCGCGCTGTCGGCGTGGCTGGTGGCGCGGGGCTTTGCCGTGCTGGTACCGGAACGCCCCGGTCACGGCGCGACCGGCGGGAAATATCTCGAGGACCAGGGCGGCTGCGACGAAGCCAACTATTCCCGCGCGGGGCATGCGACGGCGGACTCGATTGCCGCCGCGCTCAATTTTCTGCGCGAGCAACCTTTTATCCGGCGGGACGGCGCGGTCGTCGTCGGGCATTCGGCCGGCGCCTGGGGCGCGCTGGCGCTGGCGGGCGGCAATCCGAACGGCGTTTCAATGGTCATTGCATTCGCGCCGGGACGCGGCGGCCGCGCCAACGATTTTCCCAACCAGGTCTGCGCGCCGCGCACGCTGATCGCGGCGGCGGCTGAATTCGGCAATGGTGCGCGGGTGCCGGTGCTATGGCTGGTGGCAGCCAATGACACGTATTTCCCGCCCGAGGTGTCGCGGCAACTGGCCGATGCGTTTCGCGCCGGCGGCGACAAGGTGGAGTTCCGGATGCTGGCGGCGTATGGCGGCGAGGGCCACTGGCTGGCGGAGACCGATGGCGGCGTCAAGATCGCGGCACCGGAGCTGGAGCGCGCCCTGAAGGCGCTATCGCCGGCTGCGGCGAAGAAGCGATGACATCCGGCGCGGCCAACCCTTGGCCGGACGATGACGTGATTCTCTATGACGGCGTCTGCGTGTTCTGCTCGCGCTGGATTCGCTTCATCGCGGCGCGCGATGTGGCGCGGCAATTTCGCTTCACCGCGATTCAATCAGGCTACGGCACGCGGCTGGCGCAGGCGTTCGGCATCGACCCCGACGATCCCGATACCAATGCCGTGATCCATGGCGGCGTCGCGTATTTCAAATCCGACGCCGCGTTGACCGTGCTGGGCGCCCTGCCGGGCTGGAGCTGGGTACGCCTGCTGCGCTCGGCGCCGAAGCCGCTGCGCGACACGGTCTACAATCTGGTCGCGCGGAATCGGTACCGGATTTTCGGGAAGTACGAGGCGTGCTTCGTGCCGGATGCGGAGATGAGGGCGAGGGTGATGGAGTAGGAGTTTAGAACAAGCGACTATCTAGATAATCAAAACTGCTTCAGGTTCCGAGTGAAGCAGGGCACGAAACTCTCCGCGAGGCTTTAGTTCAAGACCGAGGGCAGTTTTGACGAAACCAAGGTCAGCCCGAGTTAAAGGATCTGCCGTCAGAGGAGAGATATCCACTTTCCGCGCACGTATTTGAATTATGTGACAACAGGCCAATCGGTGGTTTTTACTACAATAATCGCTACTATGAGCCTCGCAGGTCGAGCGAAGAATCTCAAGCCGCGGAGTCGCCGTCAATCTTCTAAATTTCGGATCGTCATCGCAAGTTGACGTCGGTGACCGAAGACTCGTTCGACATTGCCAGATCACTATTTTGCGAACATTGATCGCACAAGTTTTGGATTTTGAACGCTCGTCACCGGGATTAAACTTCCACGAGGGCGGTGAATACTACGAGGGTGCACTTGAGAAGGAAGATGGCAGCACCAACAAGGGCTGCCGTTCGGTAGAGCCGTGACGGCCTCATTCTGGATGGTGAGTTCGACCGGATATTGAAGTCTGGATTTGCCCCAGATGCTTGGCGAAGTCCTTGCTGATCAGTAGTGCTGGAAGACAGCCGGGGTTCTCGGAAGGCCGATTGCTGCCATCAGCGACTGCAATCTTCTGAAATGATTGAATTCATTGACCCTTCGGTTAGAAAGATCCTTCATGCTAAAAGCGCTATGCGCGGCTTATTAAAAGGAATGCCACGGTTCGTCGATTACAGCATTAGAAATAGATCTAATTATGAGATTTCGTCCCGCATCCGTCCAGTGGCGCACGTTCGCCGGTACATCGACATAGCAATTCAGAGTTCGCCCGCCATCGCGCTTGGGTCGATATACACGGTAACGGTGCAAGTTGGATTTATTTCCAAACCATTCGACAAATTCCAACGGCCCTTCGTTCGACGACCAGCGGTCGATCAAATATTTCTCGTCCATTCCGGCATCCGCGATCGTGATGCAGTAAATTTGATGAAGCCTCTATCAACGGCAAGCGCCAGTCGCCATACGATACCATCGGACACTCCACCCAGCGGCGCGATATGCGCGAGCCACTATCAACTTCGAATTTTAAGATAGATTCCGCTTTACCCGGCAATGAGCAAATTGAAATTGCAACGGGATCATTCTTTCGCGATACGGCTGGCGAGCACTTCCCCCGCCGCCCGTTCCCCGCTGTCCCGCGCCCCGTGCGCGGTCGAGAAAAAGTTCGGCGAGGTGGCTTCGCCGGCGAAGAACAAGCGTCCGTCGACGGGGGCGGCGAGCACGGCCCGCATCCCGGCGTGGCCGGGCAACGCGTGCGAATAGGAACCGCGCGCGAACGGGTCATGCGCCCAGCGCGATTCAACAAGCGGCTTTAATTTGCGGCGAAAATCGCTGCCGAGCAGCGCCACCACCTCGTCAATCGAGTGAGCCGCGATCGCGCCGTCGCCGGCGTCCTCCAGTTCCTGCGCAAAACGTCCGCCGAAAAAGCCCTCGATGCAGGGCTGGCCGAACGGGCGCAGATGAAAGGTCCCCATCGCCGTGCGCATGGTGGCGCCGCGCAGGTTGCCTTCCTTCGGAAGTGCCTCCGGTTCGTCCAGCGCCAGCATCACCTTGTCGGCAAGGCCGAGCGGCAGACCGGCGGCCGCATCGACTTTCCGGGGCAGCGCGGGGTGAAAGCGGATCGCCTGCTGTGCGATGAGGTTGGTCGACACCGTGACGATCGCCCGCCCCGCAGTGATCGTGCCGCGCGAGGTCTCGATGCGCAGGCGCTTTGCCGAATGATCGATCAGCGTCACCGCGCAATTGAAGGCGACCGGCAGGCCGCGCGCCATAGGCCGCCATCAGCGCGCCATAACCACGGCGCACCCGCCAGTTGAGGTCGGTGTCCTCATAGGCATCGAAATCGAGGACGGAGACCTGGTCGAGCTCGCAGCCGTTCACATAGGTCGAGATCGCGTCGATCATCGGATTCCAGCGATTGCCGGGCTCGAGACATTTCTCCGCGGCAAAGTCGCGGCCACTTCTGGCGGCCTGTTTGGCGGCTTGCTCGAGGCGGCCGTAGAAGGCGTCCATCGCGCGGGTGAATTCCTCACGCTCCGCTTGTGGAAACGCCTTGCCGTAGGCCCGTTCGCGCCAGGGCGGCAGCGTCCGATCGATGGTGAAGTTCAACTCTTCGGCGATCTTGACGAAAGAGTTGCTGTCCGCCGAATGCAGCCAGCCGCAGCCGAGATCGAAGGTGACTTCGGGCGAGGCCATAATCGTGTGGCCGCGTCCGCCGACCCGCTCGCGCGCTTCCAGCACGAGGAGTGGAGAGGCCGGAATGTTCCAGCGCCCGTGCCGCACCGAGGCCTGCGGCGCCGGCACCGATGATGGCGACATCGACTTCGGAGGGGAGGGACATGGGATATGGCGAATGGTGAGTAGCGAATGGCGAATAGGGTATAGCAGGTCTAACTCTCTATTCGCTATTCGCCACTCCCTATTCGCTCTCTTACGCCACCGCTTCCTTGGCCTTTTCCGCGCGCTTGCGGTCGTTGGCGTCGAGGAACTTCTTGCGCAGCCGGATCGACTTCGGGGTCACCTCGACCAGTTCGTCGTCCTCGATATAGGCCAGCGCCTTTTCCAGCGTCATCTTGATCGGCGGCGTCAGGCGCACCGCTTCGTCCTTCGAGGTGGTGCGGATGTTGGTGAGCTGCTTGCCCTTGAGGATGTTGATCTCAAGATCGTTGTCGCGGGTGTGCTCGCCGACGATCATGCCCTTGTAGACCTTCCAGCCCGGCTCGATCATCATCGGGCCGCGATCCTCCAGCTTGAACATCGCATAGGCCACTGCCTCGCCCTGATCGTTGGAGATCAGTACGCCATTGCGGCGGCCCTGGATGTCGCCCTTGTAGGAGGCATAGCCGTGGAACAACCGGTTCATGATCGCGGTGCCGCGGGTGTCGGTGAGTAGTTCACCCTGGTAACCGATCAGGCCGCGGGTCGGCGCGTAGAACACCAGCCGCAGCCGGTGGCCGCCGGAGGGGCGCATCTCGATCATCTCGGCCTTGCGCTCGCTCATCTTCTGCACCACGACGCCGGAATGCTCCTCGTCGACGTCGATCACGACCTCCTCGATCGGCTCCTGCCATTCGCCGGTCGCCTCGTCCTTCTTCAGCACCACGCGCGGCCGCGACACCGACAGTTCGAAGCCTTCGCGGCGCATGGTCTCGATCAGGATCGCGAGCTGCAATTCGCCGCGCCCCGACACTTCCATGGAATCCTTGTCGGTGGCTTCGGTCACGCGCAGCGCGACATTGCCTTCGGCCTCGCGCAGCAGGCGGTCGCGGATCATGCGGCTGGTCACCTTGTCGCCTTCGGTGCCCGCCAAGGGCGAGTTGTTGACGATGAACGACATCGACACCGTCGGCGGATCGATCGGCTGCGCCTTCAGGGGTGTGTCGACCGAGGGATCGCAGAACGTATCGGCCACGGTGCCCTTGGTGAGGCCGGCAATGGCGACAATGTCGCCGGCTTCGGCCTCCTCGAGCGGCGTGCGCTCGATGCCGCGGAAGGCGATGATCTTGGTAATGCGGCCGTTCTCGATCAGCTTGCCGTCGCCGCCCAGCACCTTGACGGCCTGGTTCGGCTTGATGGTGCCGGAGGTGATGCGGCCGGTGATGATGCGGCCGAGATAGGGGTTGGCCTCGAGAATGGTGCCGATCATGCGGAACGGGCCGTCCTCGACGGTAGGCGGCGCGACATGGCGCAGGATCAGGTCGAACAGCGGCTGCATGCCGGCGTCCTTCGGACCTTCCGGGCTTTCCGCCATCCAGCCCTGCTTGGCCGAGCCGTAGAGAATCGGAAAATCGAGCTGCTCTTCGCTGGCGTCGAGAGCTGCGAACAGATCGAACACTTCGTTGATGACTTCGGTCGGCCGCGCGTCGGGACGGTCGACCTTGTTGATGACCACGATCGGCTTCAGCCCGACCTTCAGCGCCTTGGAGACCACGAATTTGGTTTGCGGCAGCGGACCTTCGGCGGCATCCACCAGCACCAGCGCGCCGTCCACCATGTTCAGGATGCGCTCGACCTCGCCGCCGAAATCGGCGTGGCCCGGCGTATCGACGATGTTGATGCGGGTGTCCTTCCACTGCACCGAGGCGGCCTTGGCCAGGATGGTGATGCCGCGCTCGCGCTCCAGATCGTTGGAATCCATCGCGCGCTCAACCACCCGCTGGTTCTCGCGATAGGTGCCGGATTGCTGCAGCAGGCGATCGACCAGCGTGGTCTTGCCGTGGTCGACGTGGGCGATGATGGCGACGTTGCGAAGTTTCATAGCTCTTCTTCTGGATCAGACAATGGCTGGAGCTCGATCTCGCCGGAAAACCGGGACCCACTTTTCCGGATCGCGCTCAAAGAATTCTGGAGGGCATACGCGCCCAAAAAGGAAGCCCGGCCAAAAGGACCGGGCACACCTTGCTCGTTGCGGCGCAATATAGTCAGAAATCGCCGGAAAACAATGCGTTGTTTGCGATTTGGTGAGCCGATTTTCGCGCCAAACCCCGCCCGCGCTAGCCGTTGTCGGCCGCTTCGGCAGGATAAACCCCGCGCAACACTTCCTCGAAGTGGTTTTTGACAAATTCATTACAGAGGCAGGCCCGGGAACGGAGGGCTTCCGGGTCGGACACCAGGATAGAGCCGCGGCGGGTCTGAAGAATCCCTTCGGCCTTGAAGGTCTGGATCACGCGGCTGGCATAGCTGCGGCCGACCCCCAGCAGGGTCGCGAGCTGTTCATGGGTGAGCGGCACGACGTTGTTGCCGTCGGCACGCTCCATCGCCGAAATGATCCATTTGGCGGTGCGCTGCTCGATCGAATGGATCGCGTTACAGGCGGTCGACTGGAACATCTGGGCCAGCATGCAGTCCGCGTAGCGTGCAAAAACGTTGTTCAATGTGGCTGATTTTACTTTCGCCGCATTCAGCTTTCCGACCGCCAGGCGCACGAACGGGCCGCCGAATTTGACGGTGATGCGGGTATAGGCCGGCAGATTGCCGTCGCTGACGATGCCGCCAACGGCGCCTTCGCGGCCGACCAGAATGGTTTCGACGTCGCGGCCGTCCTCGTGGGGAACCAGATAAGACGCGAGCGCAGGCCCACAGGGAAAATGCACGATCTCGACATCGTCGCCAGGATTGTAAAGCAGTTCGTTGGGTTGCGCCACTTGGTGCACGAGATGCGGTGCAAGCAGCGCGAAGTCGCTGGCGCTGAGCCGCCGCAGCAAATTGTTGCCGGGGCGGTCGGCGCTGCCAGCGGTGTTTCCGTTTACGATCATTCTCGAACCCCTCACCGGTAGCCGCCACGATGTCCGCCGACGCCGGTTGCTGTGTGCACAAGTGCACAGACAAACAAACACGCGGTGTGATGGTTTCACTTTCGGGAACCGGTCGATGCGCTTTTTTTGGCATCGGCGGCCGGTCCGGTTCGAGCACGGCTCGGACTTTCGTTGCTTCGACCGGTCGTCAGCGAGCTTATGGAAACCACCCCCTGCATGCCCCAGGACGTGCTCATCGTCGAGGATGACCCGATCATCGCGCTCGACTTCGAGGAAACGATTCTTGGTTTCGGGGTGAAGGCGGTGCGGACCGCGGGAAATGTGGCGAGAGCGCTCGACCTGATTGCCGACCGGGCTCCGGATTTCGCGCTGCTTGACGTCAGTCTGACCCGCGAAAAAAGCTTCCCTATTGCCGAGAGGCTGGAGGCGCTGGAGATTCCCTTCGTCTTCATCACCGGATATGGCGCCGATGGCAGGCTGGCGGCGGACTTTGCCGACAGGCCGAGGCTGACCAAGCCCTATTCAACCGACGCGCTGAAGGCCTTGCTGAGAAGCCGGGCCGGCAGGGCGATCGAGGGCTGACGCTCCGCGCGAGCCGGTACCCACCGCACCGGCCTGTCATCCCTGTTTGGGATCGAGCGTTGTCGACCACAGCGCCGTATCGGCGCGATCCCGCAAGGTTACCGTCAGCTGCCCTGACTTGCCGTCGATCTTGACGTGACCGAAGAACTGCATGCCGGCCGATGGCGGCAGATTCTGCCGGCCGGGGGCGGGTGCCTTCATGAATCGCACCTCGGGGCCGAAGGTATTGTCGAGCTCGTTCGGCCCGAAGGTTCCGGCGTGCAAGGGACCGGAGACGAATTCCCAGAACGGCTCGAAATCCGCGAATTGCGCCTTGTCGGGGTTGTAGTAATGCGCGGCGGTGTAATGCACGTCCGCCGTCAGCCACACGGTGTTGACGACGCCCGATGTCTTGATGAAGCGCAGCAGGTCGGCAATTTCCAGTTCACGGCCGCGCGGCGGTCCGTCGCCTTGCGCAAAGGCTTCCGAGCCCGATTTATTCGCCGCGTCATCATACACCACCAGGCTGAGCGGCATGTCGGAGGCGATCACCTTCCAGGTGGCGCGCGAGTTCAAGAGCGCCCGCTTCAGCCAGGCGAGCTGGTCGGGCCCGATGAAATAGCTGTCCGGCCCGTAAGTGGCCTGCTGGTTCGGACCATTGGGGCCGCGATAGCTGCGCTCGTCCAGCATGAACACGTCGAGATGCGGGCCGTAGCCGAGGCTGCGATAAACCCGGCCCGGCTCGGCAATGCTTTCACGTATCGGATACATCTCGTGAAACGCGCGCGCGGCGCGTGCGGCCAGCAGCGTGATGTCGCGCTCCCGGTAGGCGGCGGGAAGCTGCTTCGACGGCGACCAGTTGTTGGTGACTTCGTGGTCGTCCCATTGCACGAAGATCGGCACTTCGGCGTTGAACGCGCGCACATTGTCGTCGAGAAAATTGTACTTGTGCGCCGCGCGGAATTCGTCGAGCGTCTCGGCCACCTTGGCCTTCTCCGGGATCGTGACGTTCTTCCAGATCTTGTCGCCGGGCAATTTGACCTCGGCGGCAATGATGCCGTCGGCGTAGATGGTGTCGCCGGAATGCAGCAGGAAGTCCGGCTGGTGCTTGCGCATGGTGGCGAAGGTGAGCATGCCGCCGTCGTCGGGATTGATGCCCCAGCCCTGTCCGGCGACATCGCCGCCCCAGACGAAACTGACGTCGCGCCGGTCGCTCGGCGCGGTGCGGAATCGGCCGACGACCGGCTCGCTGGAAATATTGATATGCGACAGGTCGCGGAACCTGACGCGATAAAAAATATCCTGCCCTGCGGGGAGGTTTTCCAGCAGCATTTTCGCGGTGAAGTCGCTCTCGGGCAATGCTGCGATCGGCGGCAAGACCCGTGCATTGCTGAACGACTCGGAGGTCGCGACCTCGACCAGCATTTGCGACGGCCGGTCCGCCCGCGCCCACACCACGCCGCCGTCGGTTCCGACGTCGCCGGATTGCACACCATGGACGATTTGCGGCCGGTCGGCGGCGCGGCTGAGATGGGGCATCGCCATCACGCCGAGCGCAGCGGCGCCGGTGGAAAGAAAACGCCGGCGGGAGAGTTTGCGGAAAACCCTGCGGGGAACTTCAACCGTCATGCAAAGCCTCCTTATCGGCCGACAGGATGCGCGATCGCCCTGGTCCATTGTTTTGACGCGTTTTCTTCACGCGAACCGGTACCCACTTCGCTCGAAAACGCCTTAGGACTAGGAAGATGATGTGACGGCGCGATTACAGCGGCAATCGCCTACAAGGTTCCGGTCACCCGCAACGGGGTGCCGGCCCTTTGCGGGTTTTGCGCCATGCTCATCAGCAGCGCCTTGCGGTCGGCGACCGCGTTGTGGAATTGCTCGAGCGCGATATTGAAGGCGGTCAAGGATCCCTGCTGGATGGCGCCACGCTCAAAGCAGAGCAGCGTCTTGCGCAGGATATCGTCTGCCTCGGCCTGCATTTGGTCGAGTTCTTCGGCCGAATCGCTGCGTCGCGCGGCCGCGAGCATGTCGAGCAGCCGTTCCCGCAGCGAGGTGTTGTTGTTGCGCTCATCCTTCTTGAGATAACCGGCGAACCACGCGCCGGCGGACCCCATTGCCGACAGGCCCATCAGTCCCCACCAGATGAAATCACTGTAGCGATCGAGGAAGGTTTTTTCCTCACCGTCGATAAAGGCCGCCGCGCCCGGATGCACCGGGATCGCGGCATCCTTGTCGGTGTCCGGGGTTTCGATTTTGGCCGCCAGCGGGAATTCCGCCATCACCGCTTGCCGGATCGCAAACAACTGCCGGGTGAAGGCGGCGACAGTTGAATCCGAAAGCCCCTTACGTGCGACGATATGATGGGCGAAGCTGATCGTCTTCACCTCGTCGTCCGGCCTGTCGGGCGAGCCGCCAAAGGCGCCGGCGGGGATATCCGACGCTTCGTACATCGGATGGTTTTGTGCGATCGCCTCGGCCGAATCGATAGCGAGGAAGGTCGGCGTTTTGCCGTCGTGCGTCGATGCGGCGATCGCATCCATGGTGGCCCGGCCGCTGATCGGCCCGGTGGCGAGATAAGCATCCGCCTTCTGGCCGCGAATGGCGTCCACGGCTTCGCTGGCCGGAAACTGAAGGATGGCGACCTTGGCCGGATCGACGCCGTATTGCTTCAGGATCAGTTTGAGCACATTGACATTGGCTTCGGTGCGGCCGATGACCCCGACCCGGTGTCCGGCGAGCTGCGCGATCTTGGTGATCCTGGCCGCTGCCTTCCTGCCCTGGCCCTTCGCGGGCGCGGGCACCCACAACACCACGAGGCTCTTGCGCAGCGTCGCCACGGCTTGCGCATTTTTCGGCACGCCGAGATCGCCGCGAATGATGGCGAGATCGACCTTGTCGTCGGCCAGCGCCTGGGCGCTCGCGGCCGAGCCATCGGTCTGAATGGGGTGCAATCGGACATGGCCGTGCGCCTGGGCAAAGGCCTGGGTCAGGGCCTGGACCACCTTGATGTCGTCGCTGTTCGCCGGCCCGACCGCGATCCGCAAGATCTCCGGCCGCATCGCAAAGTAGTAGCTGCCCGCGAGCGTTCCGACGATGGCGAGCACACCCGCCAACGTAATGAACGCCGCCTTTTGCTTCGCCGGGCGCGGCGGCGCCGCCGGCTCGACAAGGTCGAGACCCTCGGTCATCTGGCAAACAACCGCTTGAGGCTCAATGTCACAGGCCCAATATGGTTAGATCCACATTGTAGCAAATTTCCCGCCAGCTCCGAGTTACATCGCCGTCATGGTTACCATGTCGGGATCCGATCTTCGGACCATGGCGCCGCTTGAGCGAGCATTGCGATCGAAAGGACGCCAAAAAGCTGCGATTCTCCCGTGGTTTTGGTTCAAAATCGCCCTGATCGATCTGCGAAGGGCGAGGGGAACGGGCGAACCACGACGCCTGCCCGATCCTGAACCAGCCTTGCTACTCCTCAGCTTTGCTTCCCATGCGACATGGGATCCCGGACCTGGATCCCGGGCATGCCGTTCGGTGTTAGGGTATGACTGGCGCAAAACGGGAGGAAGGCGATCATGGTGGAGCGGCTGTCGGCGGAGGCGCGAAAATCGGCCCTGAAGACCTTGCCGGGATGGACCGAGACGCCGGGGCGCGAGGCGATCGCGCGGACCTTTGTTTTCAAGGATTTCAACGAAGCCTTCGGGTTCATGTCCCGCGCCGCGCTGGTGGCCGAAAAGAGCGACCATCATCCGGAATGGCGCAACGTCTACAAGACGGTCGAAGTGGTCCTTGCCACCCACGATGCCGGCGGCGTCACCGCGCGCGACATTGATCTCGCAACGGCCATGAACGCAATCGCCGGGCAGCTCGGCGTGGCCTGACCGGCCTGCCATAAGCTTGCGGTCGGGCAAGACATCCCCAGATTAGCACGACACCCCTAGTGAGGATGTTTACGCCGCGGCGATTTACCGCCGTTCTCAGGGAGCCGGGATGATGGCAACCGAATATACCGTGGGTTTTGAACCGGCCGACCGGCTGGCTCAGGACCGCGAAAGCGTGCGCAGGCGCTTCTGGTTCAAGCTGAAGCGGGTGCTCGCCAGGCTTCCGTTCGCGGAGGATTTGCTGGCGGCCTATTATTGCGCGTTCGACAAAGAGACGCCGCGCCAAGTGCAGGCGACGCTGCTCGGCGCCATCGCCTACTTCGTCCTGCCGTTCGATTTTATCCCGGACATGCTGCCGGTGCTCGGCTTTACCGACGACGCCGCGGTGCTCGCCACCGCGATCCGGCTGGTCGCTACCCACATCACCTCGGACCACCGCGACGCTGCCCGCGTCGCGCTGCAGCGGGTGAGCGGATCGCGAGAATAGAGTTGAAGCCGGCCGCGAGAGACCAAACGCATCCGGTTATTCGCTGGCTGATGACCGACGCGCGCAAGCACGTTGACTCCAGCGATTTTCTGCAGGCCTTTGCCCACGAGTTGCGCGCCGCGGAGGTGGATGTCTCGCGCATCACGACCGGCGTTCCGATCCTCCATCCGCAGATTTTTTCCTTCAGCGGCCTGTGGCAACTCGGCAAGGGCGCGACCGAGCGCCTGTACCGTCTGGGGCCGGACACACCGGCGTCGATACTGCACAGCCCGATCCGGATCGCCTATGACGGCGGTGGCCCGGTGCGCTGCGATCTCACCGCGCCACCGCGCGACGGCGAGTTCTCCATTCTGGAGGACCTGCGCCGCGAAGGCTTCACCGATTATGTCGTGCACTCCGTTCCGTTCGCCGATGGCAGCCACAAGGCGCTGTCGTTGGCGACCACGCGTCGCGGCGGGTTCGACAGCGACGAACTGGCGTTGTTCGAGACGATGATCCCCGCGGTCGCGTTCAATCTCGAAGTGCAGGCGTTGCGCCGCACCGCGCGCACCTTGCTGGATACCTATGTCGGGCAGCAATCCGGAGGCCGCGTGCTCGAAGGCCAGATCCAGCGCGGCACCGGCGAAACCATCCGGGCCGTGATCTGGCTTTGTGATCTCAGAGGCTTCACCAACCTGTCCGAAGCGCTGCCGCGCGACGCGCTGATCGATCTTCTCAATTGCTATTTCGGCCCGATGTGCGACGCGGTCGCGGCGCAGGGCGGCGAAGTGCTGAAGTTCATCGGGGATGCGATGCTGGCGATTTTCCCGATCGAAGGCGACGCTGCCGCGCGGTGCGGCGCCGCGCTGGCTGCCGCGACGCGCGCGCAGGGGGCGCTGGTCGACGAGAACCTGCGGCGGGAGAGCGCCGGGCTGGCGCGCATCGAGTACGGCCTGGCGCTTCATGTCGGCGACGTGATGTACGGCAATATCGGCAGCGACACCCGGCTCGATTTCACGGTGATCGGGCCGGCGGTCAATCTCACCGCGCGCATCGAATCGATGTGCCGGGAGCTTGGTCGGAAGCTGCTGCTGTCGTCCGACTTCGTCAAAGCCGGAGGCATTGCCGCTCAATCCCTCGGCGCGTTTACGCTCAAGGGCGTCGGCGCCGAACAGGAAATATTCGTACCGATCTGAGCGTCTGCATTCTTGATACAGGCATACAGGCTCCTGCCTTACGGATGCAGGATCACCTTGCCCATCGCCTTGCGGCCGGCGAGCACTTTTAGCGCTTCGGCGGTTTGCGCCAGCGGGAAGGTGCGGTCGACGTGGGAGGAGATCTTGCCTTCCGCGGTCCACTTTACCAGTTTTTCCAGATTGACGCGGTTCTTGGCGGGATTGAGCCGCGCCCAGTGACCCCAGAACACGCCGCGGATATCGCAACCCTTCAGCAGCGCCAGATTGAGCGGCATTTTCGGAATGTCGCCGGCGGCAAAGCCGATCACCAGGAAACGGCCTTCCCACGCGATCGAACGCAAGGCTGCTTCCGCATAGCTGCCGCCGACCGGATCGAAGATGATGTCGGCGCCCTTGCCGCCGGTGAGGCGGCGCAGGCCTTCCTTCAGATCTTCGGTGGCGTAGTTCAGGCCGAGCTCGGCGCCGTGCGCCTTGGCGAATTCAAGCTTCTCGTCCGAGGATGCACAGGCAATCACCTTGAGGCCCATCAACTTGCCGAGTTCGCAGGCGGCGAGACCCGTGCCGCCCGCGGCGCCGAGTACCGCCAGGGTCTCGCCCGCTTTCGGGCTCGCGCGGTCTTCCAGCGCATGCAGCGCGGTGCCGTAAATGATGATGATGCCGGCGGCGCGGTCGAAATCCAGATTGTCGGGAATTTTGACAATGGAGTCGGCGGGCAGCGCAATCTTCTCGCGCGCGCCATTATGGCCGCACGACGCCACCACGCGGTCGCCGACCTTCAGGCTGCTGACGCCGGCGCCGACGCTCTCGATCACGCCGGCGACTTCCGCCGCCGGAGAAAACGGAAATGGCGGCTTGATCTGATACTTGCCCTGGATCATCAGCAGGTCGAAGAAATTCAGCGCCGCAGCTTTGATCGATATCACAGCCTCGCCGGGCCCGGCTACGGGGTCGGGGACATCGGCCAGCACGAGATCGTCGGGGCCGCAATATTGCGAGCAGAGAATGGCTTTCATGGACACACCTGATTTTCGGACACACAAATAATGCTGGATGCTTCATGCCGGATTTGCAGCCGGGCTACAATCTGATTCGGGACGGCATGGCTGCTGGTCAATCGAGGGTTCTAACAATGTTTGAAACAGGGTTGCTGGCGGGAAAGCGGATATTGGTCACCGGCGGGGGTTCCGGGCTCGGCGCGGCGATGGGACGCCGCTTCGTCGAGCTCGGCGCCGAACTGATCATCTGCGGTCGCCGGCTTGAATTGCTGGAGGCGACCGCGGCGCAGCTGCGCGATGATCTCGGCAGCAAGGTCAGCGCGATCAAATGCGACATTCGCGACGGTGCGTCGGTCGAGGCCACGCTGGACGCGATCTGGCGCGCCGCTCCGCTCGATGTGCTGGTCAACAATGCCGCCGCCACCTTCATCGCGCAGACCGAGCGATTGTCGTTTCGCGCGGCCGATGCGGTGCTGGCGCCGACGCTGCATGGCGCGATGTATTGCACGCTCGGTGCGGGCAGACGCTGGATCGAAGGCGGACACAAGGGCGTGGTGCTGAGCATCCTGTCGACCTCGACCATTACCGGTCGCGCCTTCACAGTGCCTTCGGCGATGGCGAAATCCGCCATTCTTGCGATGACCAAAAGCCTCGCGGTGGAATGGGGACCGAAGGGTGTCCGCACGGTGGCGATTGCACCCGGTCCGTTTCCGACCCCGGGCGCATCGGGCCAGCTTCATCCCGAGGGGCGTGACGAAGGGCCGGCCTCCCGAAATCCGCTCGGGCGTGTCGGCGAACTTGGCGAACTCGCCGATCTGGCGAGTTTCCTGATCTCCGACCGGGCCGGATACATCAACGGCGAGATGGTGGTGCAGGATGGCGGCGCGCATTTACGCAGCTCCGGCGCCGAGGACCTGCTGCATTGGAGCGACGCGCAGTGGGAAAAGCAGCGGACGGCGCGGTCGAAAAACTGATGCCGAACGGCGCCGGCAAGCGCGCCACGGCGTTGCCGGAGGCGTCGGCTCTCTGCCCCGTAACTGCCTTCCCAAAAAGGCTTTTCCCCGCTATCCATCGGCCTGCGACGCCGCCACGCCGGGCCATCTTCCAGTCACAATGATGAGGGAACCAGATTTGGTCATGTCCGTGCGGCGAATGCTGATAACTCTGGCGGCGAGTGCGCTTTGTTGCGGGGTCGCGATCCCCGCGCAGGCGCAAAGCGCGGCGTCGAAAAGTGCGGCCAAATCTTCGGCGGCCAAGTCTTCGGCGTCCAAGTCTTCAGCGCCCAAGCCAGCCGTGTCGGCAGCCGCCGCTGCGGCGGGTGGCGCAGAGCCGACGCTGATCGGCCAGTTCGGCACCTGGGGGGCCTATACCGCAACGCCGAATGGCAAAAAGGTATGCTTCGCGCTCGCCAAGCCCGCGTCGTCGAGAACCAATCCGCCGAACCGTCCGCGTGACCCGGCCTACGCTTTCGTCTCCACGCGTCCGGCCGAGAAAGTCACCAATGAAGTCTCGATCATGATCGGCTACGCGCTCAAGCCGGGGTCGGAATCGACGCTGGAGGTCGGTGGTGCCACTTACGCGATGTACACCCAGGGCGACGGCCTCTGGATCAAGAACGCGGCCGAGGAAGAGCGGATGGTCGAGGCCATGCGCAAGGCCGCCGATGTGGTGGTCAAGGGTGTGTCGGCGAAGGGCACCGAGACCACCGACACGTTTTCGATGAAGGGCCTTTCCCAGGCGCTCGACAGGCTGGCGCAGGATTGCCGGCGCTAAACGACTTTCCAGTCAGGAGTAATGCATTTGTTGCCTTTCCAGCGGCGCTTGGAAGGCCTATCTGATGCTCCATGAACGAGATCGTGACGCAATGACGGGCATTTCGACCGGAACCGTATCCGCTGAGAGCGCGACGCCGGCGCAGATGTCTGCGCGCGCCGACGCGCCGCTGGAAAAGATCGCGCTCGAATCCTACGTGCCGCCGGCAAAGCCGTCGCTGGTCGGGCTGTCGCGCACGGAGATTGCCGATCGGCTTGGCGCCATTGGCGTGGCGCCGGCCCAGCGCAAGATGCGCGTTCAGCAGCTCTGGCACTGGATCTATGTCCGCGGCGCGCAGCGCTTCGACGAGATGACGAGTATCTCCAAGGAAATGCGCGTCCAGCTCGAGCAGCATTTCACGGTCGCGCGCCCCGAAGTGGTCGCCGAGCAGGTTTCCAACGACGGCACCCGCAAATGGCTGCTGCGATTGCCGAGCGGCGACAAGCTCGAGAAGGCACATGAAGTCGAGTGCGTCTATATTCCGGAGACCGACCGCGGCACGCTGTGCGTTTCATCGCAGGTCGGCTGCACGCTGAATTGCTCGTTCTGCCACACCGGCACGCAACGGCTGGTGCGCAACCTCACCGCGGGTGAAATCGTCGGCCAGATCATGGTGGCGCGCGATCGCCTCAATGACTGGGCCGACCGCACGACCCCGACCGGCAGCCGTCTTGTCACCAATGTGGTGATGATGGGGATGGGCGAGCCGTTGTATAATTTCGAAGCGGTGCGTGATGCGCTCTTGATCGTCGCCGATAATGAGGGCATCGGCATTTCCCGCCGCCGGATCACGCTGTCGACCTCCGGCGTGGTGCCCAACATCGTCCGGACCGGCGATGAAATCGGCGTCATGCTGGCGATCTCGCTGCATGCGGTGCGCGACGAATTGCGCAACGAGCTGGTGCCGCTGAACCGCAAATATCCGATTGCCGAATTGCTGCAGGCCTGCCGCGATTATCCCGGCTCGTCCAATGCGCGGCGCATCACCTTCGAATATGTGATGCTGAAAGGGGTCAACGATTCGCTGGATGACGCCAGGCTGCTGGTAAAAATGCTGAAGGGGATTCCGGCCAAGATCAATCTCATTCCGTTCAATCCGTGGCCGGGCACGCGTTACGAATGTTCCGACTGGGACCAGATCGAAAAGTTCTCGGAATATATCTTCAACGCCGGTTACTCCTCGCCGGTGCGCACGCCGCGCGGCCGCGATATCCTGGCGGCCTGCGGCCAGTTGAAGTCGGAGACCGAGAAATTGTCGGCGCGCGAGCGGCAGGCGCTGCGCGCCATGGCGATGACGGATTGAGCGATGTCGCGGCTTGTAGTTCTGGCCGTCATTGCGAGGAGCGCAAGCGACGAAGCGATCCGTTTTGTCCGCCTCTCCGGGTTGCTTCGTGGAGCCTGTCGCGCGTTCGCGCGACCCGTTGGCTCGTAATGACGGCAAACGTGGTTTGAATGCATGGCGCTGATCGGTCGGCTGTTCGTCATTCTGTTCGGATTTCTCGCTGCCTGTCTGGTGGCGGGGATGATCGTGGTCGGCGCGGTGCTGTTTCCGGAATTCAGCGATTTCGGAACCGGCCCGGTCGACGCGGACGGGCTGAACGTCGTGCTCGGTTTCGGTTTCATCTTCGTCAGCGGCTTTGCGCTGTTGCCGGCGATGGTTGTCGCCGCGATCACCGAGGCCTTTTCGATCAGGGGTGCGCTGACCTATGCGGTGGGCGGCGCGGTCATCGGCCTGGCATGCTATCTCGGCCTTGTCCCGTTCGACACCGAAACGCTTCGCTTTGAGGGCATCGTCCGGCGCCATCTCGAAATCATGACCGGGGCGGGGATCGTCGCGGGCGTCGTCTATTGGATGATCGCAGGCCGCAATGCCGGCGCCTGGCGCGAGCCACGGCGGCCGCTGCCGTCGCCGCCGCCGCTGCCGGCGCATTCGCCGCCGCCGCAAGATTTATCGCCGCCGTGAGGACGTTTTGTCTTTCCCCTTCCCCGCCTGGAAAGAGAACAGGATCGCTGACCCCGAAGCCTTTTCTTGTCCGGTCTCCTCGGCTAAACCCCGCGCCATGAACCGGACCGGACTTTTCATCGCGCTCGCCCTTGCGGCGGTCATCGAATTGCTGTTCGGAATTCATCCCGAGCTCGATCTGAAGCTGGCCGCGCTGTTTTACGACCCGGCGACCAAATCCTTTCCGTTGAAATTCAACGCGCTGGCTGCGATCGCCCGCGACGCCGCGATGTGGATCTCGTGGGGCCTCGCGGTACCGGCGATCATCGCAGTGCTGGTAAAGCTGGCGCGGCCGGACCGGCCGCTCTTGATGTCCGGCCGCGCGATCGTCTTCCTGCTCGTCACCCTCATGCTTTCCGCAGGCGTTCTCACCAATCTGACCTTCAAGAGCTATTGGGGCCGGCCGCGCCCGGTCATGGTCACGCAATTCAACGGACCGCAGGAATTTGTGCCATGGTGGGATCCGCGCGGCGCGTGCGGCCGCAATTGTTCGTTTTTCTCCGGCGAAGGCGCCACCGCGTTCTGGGCCTATGCGCCTGCCGCGCTGACACCGCCGCCGTGGCGGCCGCTGGCCTATGTCGCGGCGACCTTGCTGGGCGTGACCACCAGCGTGCTCAGGATGGCGTTCGGCGGCCACTTCTTTACCGACGTCGCAACCGCGGGACTGGTGACGTTCCTGGTGATCTGGCTGGCATATGGCTACATCTACCGCTGGCCATCGACCCGGCTTACGGATGAGGGCGTCGATGCTGCGCTGACACGGCTGGGCACTCGTTTCCGTAAACCGGGGTAATCCTGTTCCGGTCGTTCGATCGCCAGCGCCATTAAACGCGTGCCCACCGGCGCGAAATTTGATATTCGCCCGCTCAATTCCTGGGAAACATCAGCAATTACGACCGATTGGAAGCTTGATGAGTACGATCTTGAAAGGCCTGCCCAAAGGGGAAAAAGTCGGCATTGCCTTCTCGGGCGGTCTCGACACCTGCGCGGCGCTGCTATGGATGAAACAGAAAGGCGCCCGCGTCTTCGCCTATACCGCCAATCTCGGTCAACCCGACGAGGCCGACTACGACGAGATCCCGCGCAAGGCCCTGGGGCTAGGCTCCGAAAAAGCCCGACTCGTGGATTGCCGCACGCAATTGGTCCACGAAGGCATCGCCGCGATCCAGTCCGGCGCTTTCCACATCTCAACCGGCGGCGCGACGTATTTCAACACCACACCCCTCGGTCGCGCCGTGACGGGCACGATGCTGGTCGCGGCCATGAAGCAGGACGGCGTCAACGTCTGGGGCGATGGCTCCACGTTCAAGGGCAACGATATCGAGCGGTTCTACCGTTACGGCCTGCTGACCAATCCGAGCCTCAAGATCTACAAGCCCTGGCTCGACCAGCAGTTCATCGACGAGCTGGGCGGCCGTGCGGAAATGTCGGCGTTCCTGACCGCCAATGGCTTCGACTACAAGATGAGCGCGGAGAAGGCGTATTCGACCGACAGCAATATCCTTGGCGCGACCCACGAAGCCAAGGATCTTGAGCGCCTGGATAGTGGCATCAAAATCGTCACTCCCATCATGGGAGTGCCGTTTTGGCGCGACGACTGTGTCGTCAAGGCCGAAACGGTCACCGTGCGTTTTGTGGAGGGGCAGCCCGTCGCGTTGAACGGCCAGACGTTCGCCGATCCGGTCGCGTTGTTTCTCGAGGCCAACGCCATCGGTGGCCGACATGGCCTTGGCATGAGCGACCAGATCGAGAACAGGATCATCGAGGCCAAGAGCCGCGGCATTTACGAAGCTCCCGGCATGGCGCTGCTGTACATCGCCTACGAGCGCCTGATCACCGGCATCCACAACGAAGACACCATTGAGCAATACCGGATTAGCGGCATGCGCCTTGGCCGGTTGCTCTATCAGGGGCGTTGGTTCGATTCTCAAGCCCTCATGCTGCGCGAAACCGCCCAGCGTTGGGTCGCCCGCGCAGTCACCGGTGAGGTCACGCTCGAGCTGCGACGGGGCAACGACTACTCCCTCCTGAACACCGAGAGCCCCAACCTGACCTATCAGCCGGAGCGGCTGAGCATGGAGAAGGTGGACGATGCGGCGTTCACGCCAGCGGACCGTATCGGCCAGCTGACCATGCGCAACCTCGACATTTCAGATACCCGCGCCAAGCTGAATCTCTACGCCAAGACAGGCTTGCTATCTGTCGGGGAAAGCTCCCCGATCTTCAAGCTCGATACCGACAAGGGCTGAGAACGGCACGGCCGCGGCCTCGTCCGTGCGACGCGGCAGGAGCATCCAGACAAAAACGGCCGGGATTTCTCCCGGCCATTTTCTTTCACTCATGTGTCGATTACCGCGGCGGCGCGGTGCCCGGCGGCGGCGGCGGCAGCGAGGCCGTTCCGCCGGTGAGCAGGGGCGTGATGCGGCGGATGGTGACGCGCCGGTTGATGAGGCTCGGCCCGTCGGTCTGCTCTTTCAGATATTGCGAGCCGTATCCCTGCGAGGTCAGGTTTTCCGCGGGCACATTGAATTGCTGCGTCAGCAATTCGGCCGCGGCTTCGGCGCGCCGATCCGACAGCGACAGATTGTCGACATCGTTGCCGACCGCATCGGTGTGGCCCTCGATCAGGAACACCTCGCGCGGGTTGCGCGCGATCGCCCGGTTGAGGCCGTCGGCGATGGACTGCAACTTCGCCGCCTGATCCGGCGGGATTTCCCACGATCCGGTTTCGAAGTTGATGGTGTTGAGATCGATGCTCGGCATCAGCATCCGCACCGACGGGCTGTAGCGGATTTCATCGAGCGAATAGCGCCGGTCGATGCGGTCCACCGGCGGCGCTTCCATGGTGTCGTAGATCAGGTCGGGCGAGGCGTCGCCGGCATCGACGATATAGCGATCGTAGGGAATGTTGATGACCGGCGGCGGCAGGTCGACATAGTAGCCGCCGACCGCGCGCGGATCGCGATAGGTGTTGTCGATGATGATGATCTCGCGGCCCTGCTGATCCCGGCGAATCCGGCGCAGCAACTCGCCGTCGCGGCCGCTCACGGTGATGATCTGCGTGCCGTCGGGACGAATTACGATGGTCTGGGTTTCGCCGCCGACCTGGCGGGTCTGGATATCGCGCGCGCCAAACCGGAACCGGTCCATTTCGTCGTGGCGAACGAACGACTGGCCGCTGGGATCGCGGATGATGACCCGGCCGGGTTCGGTGAAGACGGTGCGGCCGCCTTCCTGGACTTCCTTGCGCTCGCTATGGAACTCATCCATGCGCCGCGGTCCCTGCGGCGCTGCTCCGGGCGCAATCGGCGTCAGGGCCTGGGCGCGCTGTGGCATGGCCGGCAACGGTGCGGCGACGGTTGGCGGCGCCCGGCGCGCCAACGGAGCAGCGCCAGGCGGCGGCGCGGTCTGCCCTCTGGGGCCGCCGCCTTGCGGCGGCGCGGCGTTTGGCGCGGCCGGAGCAGCATTCGGCGCAGCCGGAGCGGCATTCGGGGCCTGATTGTTGTTGCCGGGCGGTCCAGGCCGCCGCGGCGGTGGCGTAGCTGCGCCCGCGGGAGGCGGCGCAGCCGGAGCAGGCGTGCCCTTCTGCAGCGGTTCGGCGGCCGGCGCGGCACCGGGTGCGGCCGGGGGCTTCGGCTGAATAGGTGCTGCGGCGGGGGGCACGGGTGGCTTCGGGGCAGCAGGCGGCCGCACTTCCGCCGGAGGGGTGGGACGCTGCGGCGGGGCGGCTGCCGGCGGCTGATGCGGTGGTGGCGGCGCCGGGTGCGGTGGCGGTGCTGCAGCCGGAGGTGCGGCGGGCTTTGGTGGCGCGGGTCGCGGCGGCGGCGGCGGTGCGGGATGCGGCGGCGGAGCAGCCTTGGGCGGCGCCGGGTGCGCGGGCGCTGCCTTCGGCGGTTCTTTCGGCTTTGGCTTCCCGTCCGGGCCGACTTCGTTCTGCGCCTGCGCCACAACCAGCGGTGCGGTTTGCGCGTGCGACGACGGGCCTGCGAATTGCATCGCCGTAAGAGCCGTCGTGGCGAGCAGCAAGAGACGAAGTTTTGTCATGATGGTCTGGGTCCCCGGAAAAGTATTGACAAGAAGATTCGGTGATCAACGAATAAGCGTTAGGCCGGATTGTGGCGGCTTTCGACAGCGGACTTGTTTTTATTTCTGAATGTATAAAGCCCCGCCATGCCCCGTTCATTGCGTATTCAGGCGATCATTTCAAACGCTACGTCGCGTTGTCCCCGGCGGCCGGTCAGGTGAGTTGGACCAGCATCCGGCGCCGCAGCCCTCAAAGTCAGGAAATTCCACCGGGCGCCGCATAGGGCGCGCGAGGCCGATCCGGTCCTCGCGCCGGCAGTTCGTCAGGCGTGGGGCCCGGCAATTCTTGCGGCCGCGGCGATTCGCCGGGATCCTGCAGCGGCGGCGGCACCTCGGGACGTGGACTTCCCGGCGGGCTTTCCTGCGGCGGCTCCGACGGTTGTCCGGGCTTGATCGGCGGGTCCTCCTGCGGATCGATCGGCATTTCGTTGCGTCCGTGATGTCAAGCTGGCGTGTCAACGGCGCGGTGCGGGCAAGGTTCCGGCCGCTTCGAGCGGCGGCGCCCTGTCAACGCGGTGTGTCCAGACGGAAATTCAGCCGCGGACCAACATTGTATTGCTGCGGGTCTTGCCGGTCTCGGAATAGCCGCGTCCGCGCATGTCGGCGATGCAGTCCTCCAGCCATTCGTTCCGCGACAGATGCTCGATCACCACCGCGCGGGGCCACAGCGAGGCCGGTGCTTGCTTGAAAAAGCCGGTCAGAACCCGGTCCTCATAGCCTTCGACGTCGATCTTCAACGCATCGACGTGGGTCACGCCGGCCTGTTCGAGAATTTGCTGCAGCCGCAACGACGATACCTTGATGGCGCGGCCGGAGAGTTCGCCGGTGACGATGTGGCTGGCGCCGAGATTGTCGCCGTCGGTCTCGATCATCAGTTCACCATCGGAAGGTCCGGCGGCGGCGGCCACCAGGGTGACTTGTGCGAAGCCGGACGCGGCGCGGTTGAACGCCAGCCGCGCATGGGTGATGGGGTGCGGCTCGATCGCGATCACCTTTCCACCCGGGCCGACGTGACGCGCCAGCACCATGGCGTAGGTGCCGACATTGGCGCCGACATCGACGAACACGCCGGCAGCGGGCGTGCGCGCGCGCAGGAAATTCAGCTCCTCGAGATTGTAGTCCGGATTGAACAAGGCGCCGCGCTCGGTGGCGCTGGCCTGATGATAGAATCGAAACGACGCGCCCTGGTACTGGACATCGACCGGACCCGCGCGCAACAGGTTGACGAGCCGCGACAGCATCGGGCGGAACGCGCCGCGCTTCAGTCTCGAGCGTTGCGCCAGCGCGATGATTGCGGCTTGCGCGCGTGTCGGCGCGAACGCGCCGAAAGCGGGCGCGGTCGCATCATTGGCTGGAGTTGCCGATTTGCCGGGAAGGGGTGCAGGGCTGGCCAAGAAACTTCTCGCTGGGACTGTGCGAATGCGGCGCCTACATAGCCGACTTTATCGGCGGCTCCAATGACGCACGCGGTGTCGCGGCTGCCAACAAAGAGATCTAGGCGGGAAGCACCAGGAATCCGGCGCGCGGGAAGTGTACGACCACCTCGCCGGCGCGCGGATCGTGCCTGCGAATGGCGACGTGGTTCGCTGACAGCGCGACGATCTCGCCGCTCACTTTGATCCTGCCGTAGTCGTCGGGCATGACCTCGACCCGGTCGCCGGGCTTGCGGCCGTTCGGATCGTTGGGATCGGGCAACATGGCGGTCTGCGGCGTCGCGCCCGCGGCGATGTCGAGCGCGGCCGCGGCCGACATTTCACTGCGAGGGCCGTGGCCGACCGCGCGCATGCGGGTTTCCCATGCCCGCGTGCGGGCGAATCCGGCGAGCAGCCGGTCGGCTTCATCAGGAAGATTTGCGCGCAAATACCAGACGTTCATATAGCCGTTGATATCGCAGAGACCAGGCTCGTCGCCGCACATCCAGTTTTGTCCGCCGCCAAGCTGGGCCTCGATCCATTGCACATGGGCTCGGAACTGATCGCGCATTTGCGGGATCGCCGACGCCATCGCCGCCACATCGAACTTGGCGCCGCGCAGCTTTTCGCGGTCGGCAATAAAATCCGGCGGGACCTTGTCGGCCAGCGAGCCGAATACGAGGTTGACGGTGCTCTGGAAAAACGTCCGGTCGGTCCACATCGCAGTGGCGGCCGCGACGCCTTGATAGCCCCTCGGAAACAGCGTTGGTTCCGGAAACCGCCGTTCCAGTTCGCGCAGGATCACTTGCGTATCGCAATAGATGTCGGCGCCGATCTGCAGGACCGGCGTGCGCCGATAGCCCCCGGTCATCGGCATCAAGTCGGGCCGCGGCATGATTCGCGGGATCCGCACCGAGGTCCACGCGATATTCTTCAGGCCGAAGACGAGGCGGACTTTTTCGGAGAATGGCGACTGATCGAAATGGTGCAGGATGATGGGGAAGGCAGTCGTCATGCGATCTCTTCGGGCTTATGATTTTCCCGAAACGTAACCTGCGAGCGACCGCCCCGCAACGCGTCAATCCTGCGTCAGATCTGGCGTTCGACCATCTTCAGCTTGAGTTCGGCGATGGCCTCGGCGGGATTGAGGCCCTTCGGACAGGCCTTGGTGCAGTTCATGATGGTGTGGCAGCGATAGAGCCGGAACGGGTCCTCGAGATTGTCGAGCCGTTCGCCGGTGGCTTCATCGCGGCTGTCGTTGACCCATCGGTTGGCCTGCAGCAATGCGGCCGGGCCGAGATAACGGTCGCTATTCCACCAATAGCTCGGGCACGAGGTCGAGCAGCAGGCGCAGAGAATGCATTCGTAGAGCCCGTCGAGTTTTTCGCGGTCTTCGTGGCTCTGCTTCCATTCCTTCTGCGGCGTCGGCGTGGTGGTCTTCAGCCACGGCTCGATCGAGGCATACTGGGCGTAGAAGTTGGTGAGGTCGGGCACCAGGTCCTTCACGACCGGCTGATGCGGCAGCGGATTGATCTTCACCGCGCCTTCCTTCACATCGTGCATCGACTTGGTGCAGGCCAGCGTGTTCTGGCCGTCGATGTTCATGGCGCAGGAGCCGCAGACGCCTTCGCGGCAGGACCGGCGGAAGGTCAGCGTCGGGTCGATGTGGTTCTTGATCCAGATCAGGCCGTCGAGGATCATCGGCCCACAGTCGTGGGTGTCGATGAAATAGGTGTCGACGCTGGGGTTTTTGCCGTCGTCCGGGTTCCAGCGATAGACCTTGAATTCGCGCGTCTCGGTGGCGCCGGCCGGCTTCGGCCAGGTCTTGCCGCCAGTGATCCTGGAATTTTTCGGCAGTGCGAATTCAACCATTGGTCACGCCTTCGCTGTCGTCTCTTTAATTGCCTTGCGCATGATCTTGGAACAATGGAAACCGTTTGTTCGGGAAAACCGGCTCCCACTTTTCCGGATCATGCTTAGTACACCCGGGCTTTCGGCGGGATGTACTGAACGTCATTGGTCATGGTGTAGTCGTGCACCGGGCGATAATCGATCGAGGTCTTGCCGTCACGATCGATCCACGCCAGCGTGTGCTTCATCCAGTTCTTGTCGTCGCGGTCGGGGAAATCCTCGCGCGCATGCGCCCCGCGGCTCTCGCTGCGGTTCGCCGCCGAGTCCATCGTCACCACCGCCTGCACGATCAGATTGTCGAATTCCAGGGTCTCGACCAGATCGGAATTCCAGGTCAGCGAGCGGTCGGTTACGGAGATGTCGCCGATGCCGCCATGCACCTTGTGAATCAGGTTGTGGCCTTCGTGCAGCACCTCGCCGGTGCGAAACACCGCGCAATTTTTCTGCATCACAAGTTGCATGCTGTCGCGCAGCTTGGCGGTGGGCGTGCCGCCGGAAGCATGCCGGAAACGATCGAGCCGGCCGAGCGCCATATCGGCGGAATCCTTCGGCAACTCGGGCTGCTTGCCGTTCGAGGTCAGCCTTTCGGCGCAACGCAGCGCCGCAGCGCGACCGAACACCACGAGATCGATCAGCGAATTGGAGCCGAGACGGTTGGCGCCATGAACCGAAACGCAGGCTGCTTCGCCTACCGCCATCAGGCCCGGCACCACGAAATTGTCGTCGCCATCCTTCTTGGTCAGCGCTTCCCCGTGGAAATTGGTGGGAATGCCACCCATGTTGTAATGCGCGGTCGGCACGATCGGGATCGGCTCGCGCGTCACATCGACGTTGGCGAAAATTCGTGCTGATTCGGAAATCCCCGGCAGCCGCTCCTGCAGCACCTTGGGATCGAGATGATCGAGGTGCAGGTAAATGTGATCCTTTTTCTTGCCGACGCCGCGGCCTTCGCGGATCTCGATCGTCATCGCGCGCGACACGACATCGCGTGACGCAAGGTCCTTGGCCGATGGCGCGTAGCGCTCCATGAAGCGCTCGCCCTCGGAATTGACGAGATAACCGCCCTCGCCGCGCGCGCCTTCGGTGACGAGGCAGCCCGCGCCGTAGATTCCGGTCGGGTGGAACTGCACGAACTCCATGTCCTGCAGCGGCAGGCCGGCGCGCAACACCATGCCGCCGCCGTCGCCGGTTTGCGTGTGGGCGCCTGTGCACGAATGATAGATGCGCCCGTAACCCCCGGTGGCAAGGATCGTGGTCTGGGCGCGGAATCGATGTAGCGTGCCGTCTTCGAGCTTGAGCGCGATCACTCCTCGGCAAACGCCCTGGTCGTCCATGATCAGGTCGATGGCGAAAAACTCGATATAGAATTCCGCCGAGTGCCGCAGCGCCTGGCCGTACATGGTGTGCAGCATGGCGTGGCCGGTGCGGTCGGCGGCGGCGCAGGTGCGCTGCGCCTGGCCCTTGCCGTAATCCACCGTCATGCCGCCGAACGGCCGCTGATAAATCCTGCCGTCCGCGGTGCGCGAGAACGGCACGCCCCAATGCTCCAGTTCGTAGACGGCTTCGGGCGCCTGGCGCACCATGTATTCGATGGAATCCTGATCGCCCAGCCAGTCCGACCCCTTGACGGTGTCGTACATGTGCCAGCGCCAGTTGTCCGGATGCATGTTGCCGAGTGCGGCCGAAATGCCGCCTTGCGCCGCGACCGTGTGCGAGCGCGTCGGAAACACCTTGGTAATGCAGGCGGTGCGCAGGCCGGCTTCGCTGCAGCCGACCACCGCGCGCAAGCCGGCGCCGCCGGCGCCGAGCACGACGACGTCATAGGTGTGGTCCTCGATCGGATAGGCCTGTCCGTTGGTGGCGGGACCACCGCTGCCATTGGCAGCCTTGCCGTTGCCGTCAGCGGCCATGTGCTGAACTCCACATGCGCTACACTCCAGATGACAGTTTGAAAATGGCGTAGATCGAAGCCAGCGCTACCGCGACGCAGAAAAAGTTGTTGGCCATGATGGCGGCGAGCTTCAGCTTCTCATGGTGCAGGTAATCCTCGATCACCACCTGCATGCCGATTTTCATGTGCCAGGTGCTGGCGATGATGAACAGCAGCATGATGATCGCGATCGCGGGCGAGCCGAGAATCTGCGCGGCGCCAGCCTGATTGCGGCCAAGCAGCATCATCACCACCACGATGACCGGCACGATCAACAGCGTCATGGCCACTGCCGTGAGGCGCTGGCGCCAGAAATCCGAAGTGCCGGTATGCGAGGTGCCGAGGCCGCGAACGCGGCCGAGCGGGGTGCGCATCGATTTCGCGACGGGGGAATTTTGCGCGGTCATCTTCCGCCTCCGATCGCATAGGCCGCGATCCACAGCAGCACCGTAAGCGAAATACCGCCGATCAGCGCGCCCCAGGTCAGCGTTTCGCGCTCGCTTGCCTTGAACCCGTAACCGAGGTCCCAGACGAAGTGCCGGAGGCCGCTGAGAAGGTGATGCAGCAGCGCCCAGGTATAGCCGAATACGATCAACCGTCCGATGAAGCTTGAGGTAAAGGCCTGCACGTTCGCATAGGCGGCCGGGCCCGTTGCCGCCGCAATCAGCCACCATGCCAGCAGCAAGGTGCCAACATACAACGCCATGCCGGTGGCGCGGTGGACGATGGAAAGCGCCATCGTCAGGGTCCAGCGATAGGTCTGCACATGCGGCGAAAGCGGTCGTTCGATCCTGGCGGGCATCGGCGGCTTTTGACGGTTTGCGGACCCTCGCAGAGGGCCCTTCGGGGATCGCGTTATACAAATTCTATTTACGAACTCGAAACACTGAGCGCAACGGCGAAATCACCGTTTGCGAATGAATGTTCATAGCTTCAGATGAGCCCTGCATTGGTAGGGATTGACAGGGGCTGTCGGGCCCCGTCCGCTGACGCGGTGAAGCTTGATTCACGAGCAGATGCGCGGTCGACGCGCAGAGGGAGCGGGCGGGGACTGGCCACCGAAAGGGCGCTTCGGGCCGGACGCCCCGCTGGAGCGTTTTCCAGCGAAAGCCTGCCCCGCACTTGATGCGGGGGATACCGGTTCGGGTGAAGAAAACGCGTCAAAATATGCAGATCGAGCCTCCGTTCCGATTCAATCGGAACGGAAAAGGCTCTAGCCATTCAAGGCCACTTCCTTGAACGCAGTTACCAGCGGACTTTCGAGCTTTCCTCGCATGCCGCACAGGATTTCATAGGCCTGCGCGCGGGGCATGCTGGGCCTGTATCGGCGATCCTCGATCAGCGCGGCAAAAATATCTGAGATGGTCAAGATGCGGACGATGTCGGATATGTCCGCAGCGCAGAGCGCGTCAGGATATCCGGTTCCGTCGAGATATTCGTGATGATGTCTGACGGCGTCCAGAATTTCCGGCGAGATGCCGGGAGTGCCTTTCAGCGCGTCGTATCCGGCCGCCGGATGAGTTTCGATGATGGCTCGCTCCCGGATATCCAGACGTCCCGGTTTGTCGAGAAGGGCGATTGGAATTTTGGCTTTGCCAATGTCGTGAAACATCGCTGCCGAATACAGCCGTTCCATGTCCACCTTGGCCAACCCCAAATTCAATCCGAAGGCGACAGCTGTCCCCGTTACCAGGAGGCAATGTTGATAGGTGCCTTCGTGATGGCGGCGCACGGTATCCAGCCAATTGGAAAAGCCATCCTCGGCAACGCCATTGGCAATTTCACGCGCGGCATTTTTCCCGTCTTCGACGTCGATCTGTTGGCCGCTCAAGACGGCGGAGAACATCGCAGCAAGGGAGGCCGCGCCTGCGGAGGCAGCCCCGCGGAGGCCCTGGGCGACATCTCCGGATATTTCGATCGAGTTGCTGCTCTTGGCCAATGCCGCGAGCAGGGCCCCCTTATTTACCGGACTGAAGAACGTATGTGTCGCGCCAAGTGCATAGGCCCGTGCTTCCAATAGCCGAGCTTTTTGGTCAATGACGAAAACCCTTCGCCGGGCCACTTTTTGTTTCGCCGATAATGCCTTGAGCGCGGCGATGTTATCATCGGTCCGAAGATCCGCGGCTATTATCGTCGCGTCGCACGGCTGCGGGATGCCATTGCCACTGTCGAGCAATGACGACGTAACACAATACTGCAATCCAAACAGTTGCCGCAGCTCTGAAATCTTGTCCTGATGGTCCGCGACCAAATGCACAAACATCGAAGACGAGGCCTACTCGGTGGGATTCTTTATGAGCTCGAATGAGAGCACTTTGTTGCCGTGCCACGCGTTAAGCTCATGACCGCAAACCCTGCAGTCGACGGTATCCTCGACCCAGTATCCAGTCTCGGTTTGGCTCTGCTCGTAGACTGCCTCGCACTCGCATCGGACAATCGTCTTCATTCGAGTGTTTCCTTGCGTTTCTCGCGGACTGCTTTCCTTGATTTCGTTGCGGTTTGTTTCAGGAATTCGACGCCGATCTGATCCCCTGCAAGCCGGACCATCCGACAGCGGCGATAGGCGAGACCCGTCGACGACAGAAGCAGAAAAAATTCCTTCAGGTCCAATCCCTCAAGCGACCCTTCGACGGATAAGCGGGCGCCGGTCTGCGACACGTCGACCATCAAGCAGTCGCGGCGCCAGGTTCCGTCAATCCCCATCATGTAAACACGGATACCCCGCTCGAAATCGACGCGCTCGCTCTTGCGATCTCCAAAGGCCATGACCAAGCTACCTTCTATAAAGCGGTCCGATCTCCGCTGGCGTTTTTGCTTCGATCTTGTCGATGGATTGCTCGATGACCTCATCGAACACCCCGATTTGCGCGTCGATCAAGCGGTCAGCCTTGTTGAGGCAAAGATCGGCGAGGCA
Source organism: uncultured Pseudomonadota bacterium (assembly GCA_963813165.1). Taxonomy (GTDB): domain Bacteria; phylum Pseudomonadota; class Alphaproteobacteria; order Rhizobiales; family Xanthobacteraceae; genus Bradyrhizobium. Next base: position 137,326 of record CAWEYJ010000016.1, read on the forward strand.
TCGGGGCATATCGACGCGTTTGTCCGGCGCGCCATGGCGCAAGACTTCGCCCGGATCGTCAAATAAGGATGAGGCAGCGTTGGACATTGCCATAACACCCCGGCTGGAAGGCGATCTGGCGCCGTTGCCAGATTCCCGTTCAGTCAAAATTGGTTCGGTGCCCAAAAAGCGGCAACTGCTGAAAACAAGAGCTATCAAAACGCTCTTCGGCATCAAGACTCATAAGTCTATCAGCAAATAGGGACTATTCCGTTAACGAGCGGTTGTTCAGTGGCGCTTCTCACGCCCAAGGTGGCTGATCGGGAAATTGACGCAAATTGTCGGGATAGGGTTAACGATATCTTGCGGTGCGTTGCGTGAGTCGGATAGCGCACTGGGCGCTGCTCTTCACTTCGCCTTCGCGTAGATATCCGAATAGGCATCGCGCAGAATGTTCTTCTGCACCTTGCCCATCGCATTGCGCGGCAATTCGTCGACGACGAACACCCGCTTCGGCATCTTGAATTTCGCAAGCCGGCCGTCGAGCGCTTTGAGCACCGAGGCCTCATCGACGCCGGCGCCCTTGTTGCAGACCACCACCGCGGTCACGCCCTCGCCGAAATCCGCGTGCGGAACGCCGATCACGGCGGATTCGATCACGCCCGGCATCGCGTCGATCTCGCTCTCGATTTCCTTCGGGTAGACGTTGAAGCCGCCGGAAATCACCAGATCCTTGCCGCGGCCGAGAATATGCACATAGCCGCGGGCGTCGATCTTGCCGAGATCGCCGGTGATGAAAAATCCGTCGTCGCGGAATTCGGACCTGGTCTTTTCCGGCATCCGCCAATAGCCCTTGAAAACATTCGGACCCTTGACCTCGATCATGCCGACGGTCTCGCGCGCCAGTTCCTTTCCGGTTTCGGGATCGGTCACGCGCACGGTGACGCCGGGCAGGGCATGGCCGACGGCGCCGGGCACGCGGTCGCCATCATAGGGGTTCGACGTATTCATATTGGTCTCGGTCATCCCGTAGCGTTCGAGCACGGCATGGCCGGTGCGCGCGGCCCATTCTCGATGGGTGTCGGCGAGCAGCGGCGCCGAGCCGGAAATGAACAACCTCATATGCCGGGTGGATTCGCGGGTGAGCGCCGGGCTTTGCAGCAGCCGCGTGTAGAAGGTCGGCACGCCCATCAGCACGGTGGCGCGCGCCATCAGCTTGATGATCAGGTCGGGGTCGAATTTCGGCAGGAAGATCATCGAGGCGCGGGCGAACAGCGTGACGTTGCTGGCCACGAACAATCCGTGGGTGTGATAGATCGGCAGCGCGTGGATCAGTACGTCCTTGCTGGTGAAGCGCCAATAGTCGACCAGGCTCAGCGAATTCGATGCCAGATTGTCATGCGTCAGCATCGCGCCCTTGGAACGGCCGGTGGTGCCGGAGGTGTAAAGGATGGCCGCGAGGTCGTCATTGTTCCGGGCGACGGTCGCAAACTCCGGCTTGGCTTTTGCGGCGGCCTCGGTCAGCGATCCCTTGCCGTCGGCGCCAAGCGTCATGATCCCAGCGCGGACCTTTGCGGCAATGGCGCCAATGCCCTCAGCCCTGGCGGGATCGCACACCACCATCGACGGCTCGGCGTCGGTGATGAAATATTCGAGCTCGTTCAGCGTGTAGGCGGTGTTGAGCGGCAGATATACCGCGCCGGCGCGCACCACCGCGAGATAGAGCACGAGACCCGGCACCGATTTTTCGGTTTGCGCGGCGACGCGATCGCCCGGTTTGACGCCGCTCGACACCAGCAGGTTCGCCATCTGACCGGCACGCGCGATCAGGTCGCCATAGCTGATCTGCTGGCCGTCGATCGTTTCGATCGCAAGCCGGGTTGGATCGTCAAGACCGTCGAACAGGCGGGAGAACAGGTTGGCGTTCATGATGGTTTTCTGGGGTGCATTGATGCATCATTCCGTTGGGCGGTCGCGGCCCTCAGGCTGTGTAATCTAGTGGATTGAATAGCAAGAACGCCCTTCACAAAGCAACGGAGACAGTTTGCATGACAAATAGCGGGAAACGCGTGGCCTGGGTGACCGGCGGCGGCAGCGGAATCGGTGAAGCCGGCGCGGTTGCGTTGGCAGCGGATGGCTGGACCGTCGTGGTTTCGGGACGCCGGAAGGAGGCGCTGGAGGCGGTGGTGGCCGGGATCACGAAGAGCGGCGGCAAGGCCGAGGCGATCGTGCTGGATGTCAGCAAGTCCGATGATGTGACCAGGGCCGCCGATCAGATTCTTGCCAAACATGGCCGCATCGATCTTTTGGTCAACAGCGCCGGCATCAACGTACCGAAGCGCAGCTGGGCGGAAATGGAACTGGAGGGCTGGCGGCAGCTGGTCGAGATCAATCTAAACGGCGTGTTGTACTGCATGCACGCGGTGCTGCCCGCGATGCGGGCGCAGAAGGACGGCTGCATCATCAATGTCGCGTCGTGGGCTGGCCGTCACGTATCGAAAATGACCGGACCCGCCTACACCACCACCAAGCACGCGGTGCTGGCGCTGACCCATTCGTTCAACATGGATGAATGCGTCAACGGCTTGCGGGCCTGTTGCCTGTCTCCTGGCGAGGTCGCGACCCCGATCCTGAAATTGCGGCCGGTGGTGCCGAGCGAGGAAGAACAAGCCAGGATGCTGCAATCCGAAGACCTTGGCCGCACCATCGCGTTCGTCGCCAGCATGCCACCGCGGGTCTGCATCAACGAGATACTGATCAGCCCGACCTGGAACAGAACGTTCGTGCAGACCCCGGCTAACCTGGTTTAGCCAGGGCTTTTCCGGCGACGTCCCTGCGAAGCCGGGAACGTCGTCACGCTCCCTTCCGAAAATAGTCTCTTCGGAAAATTCCGGCACACGATGTGCGCCGGAATTAGTTTCATGCATCACGATAATTTATGCGGCGAAACCGACCGAAAAACCTCCCGTAGCTCCGGTCAACGGCGATGCAGTTCGATCCTCAAACGGTCAGCGATATCGCCGCTTCATCGCCAGCGGAAATCCGCCGGTTCACCTCAATCCATCGGGAGTCGTTCCATGTCCAAGCGTATTGCACTGTTGTCCGCCGCCGCCTTTGGCGCGCTGGTCCTGACCGCCGCCGTCGTTGCGCCCGTGAGCGCGCAAGACAAGATGACGAAAAGCGAACTATCCGGCGAAAAGACCGTGATGGTCGGCGGCGCGGCGATGTTCCCCTCGAAGAACATCATCCAGAACGCCGTCAACTCCAAGGATCACACCACGCTGGTCGCCGCGGTGAAGGCCGCGGGTCTCGTCAATACCCTTGAAGGCAAGGGCCCGTTCACGGTGTTTGCGCCGACCAATGCGGCGTTCGCCAAATTGCCGGCCGGCACCGTCGACACCCTGGTGAAGCCCGAGAACAAGGCGACCCTGACCAAGATCCTGACCTATCATGTGGTTGCCGGAAAGCTGGAAGCCTCCGACCTGACTGACGGCAAGAAGCTCAAGACCGTTCAGGGCGAGAAGCTGACCGTCAAGCGGTCGGGCGACACGGTGATGATCATCGATGCCAAGGGCGACTCATCGACTGTCACGATCCCGAACGTCAATCAGTCGAACGGCGTGATCCATGTGGTCGATACCGTCCTGATGCCGTCGTAACGCCGCGCGCTTGATCGATCCCGCAGCGGGTGCGCGGAGCGAGCCGGGGCAATCCGGCTCGCTTTTTTGTGACCGCCGGGCCTGCTGCGCGTGGTTCCGATAGCGTGCATTCCTGTAACGAAGCCCCGGTTCCCGGCGTATAATGTTCCGGATACGACCTTCAGCGACGGAATTGCCATGTCCAGCCTTGCAGTCAATGCCAAGCCCAGCGCAGCGACGGTGAAAGCCATTCAGCCGGCGTGGGTCCGGATCGTGCACTGGATCAATGCGGTGGCGATGATCCTGATGATCATGTCGGGATGGCAGATCTACAACGCCTCCCCGCTGTTCGATTTCAGGTTTTCCAGCAGCATCACCCTTGGCGGCTGGCTAGGCGGCGCGCTGCTCTGGCATTTCGCGGCGATGTGGCTCTTGATGGTCAACGGCCTTGTCTATCTCACGCTGGGTTTTGCGACCGGCCGCTTCGCCAGCAAGCTGCTGCCGATCTCACCGGCGGGGGTCATCGCCGACACCCGGGCGGCGCTGACCGGCAAATTGTCGCATGACGACCTGACCAGGTATAATTATGTGCAGAAGCTGCTTTATGCCGGCATCATCGTGGTCGGCGTCCTCATCGTGCTGTCGGGGCTTTCGATCTGGAAGCCGGTGCAGCTGCAATACCTGACGGCCTTGTTCGGCGGCTATGATGTCGCGCGTTACGTTCACTTCATTTGCATGGCGTTGATCGTCGCGTTTCTGGTGGTTCATGTCGCCCTGGCGCTGCTGGTGCCGAAGAGCCTGCGCGCCATGATCATCGGCCGCTAGAGCATGATCTAAGGAGAAAATATCATGGGCCGCCTACGCTCGCTTCTGATTCCAGGCGTCGACAAGCGACTGCTGGTGCGCGACGCCGGCAAACTGATGCCGGATCCGACACGCCGGCGCTTCATCGCCGGTGGCGCCAGCCTCGGCGCGCTGACGCTTTTGACCGGGTGCGACGTGTCCGATAGTTTTTCGGCCGAGGAGATGTTGAAGAAGGTATCGAAATTCAACGATGCCGTGCAGGCGGCGATCTTCAATCCCTATGCGCTGGCGCCGACTTTTCCGGAAAGCGCCATCACCAAGCCGTTCCCGTTCAACGGCTATTACGATCAGGAGGATGCACCCGACATCAACGGCAAGGAGTGGAAGTTCGAGGTGCGCGGCCTGGTCGACAACAAGAAATCGTGGACGCTGGAGGAGCTTTACAAGCTGCCGCAGGTCAAGCAGATCACCCGGCATATCTGCGTCGAGGGCTGGAGCGCGATCGGAAGCTGGACCGGCACACCGCTGTGCGATTTTCTCAAACTGGTCGGCGCCGACACGCGCGCGAAATATTGCTGGTTCCAGTGCGCCGATTATGACGGCTACAACAGCCCGCTGGACATGGCGACGGCGCTGCATCCGCAGACCCAGATGACGTTCAAATTCGCCGATGAAATCCTGCCGCGGGCCTATGGCTATCCGATGAAGATCCGGGTGCCGACCAAGCTCGGCTTCAAGAATCCGAAATATGTGATCTCGATGGAAGTCACCAACGACTACAAGGGCGGCTATTGGGAAGACCAGGGCTACAATTCGTTCAGCGGGAGCTGAGACCTGTTCCTCGTGATGAGGAACTTGCACGCAGCCTTCCCTGAAACGCCGCTGCAATCGCACCTGCCGCCAGCATCGCCGCGCCTGCATTGAGCGCGTAGGACAGGCTGCCCATCGCGTCGGTAATGGCGCCGGTGGCACTTGGGCCCAGCGTTTGACCGACGCCGAACGCGATGGTCATCGCTGCGATCGCGTTCGGCCACGCCGCCGGCGGGTAATTGAAGCGCACGAAGGCGGTGGTCGATCCGACCACCGCGAAGAACGAGACGCCAAACACCAGCGCCGATGTGGCGAGCCACGCCGAAGAATGTCCGAAGAGCGGCAACGCCGCGCCGACGGTGTTGACGCCGAGAATGATCGCCGTGCTGATGCCGCCGCTGTTATGCGCCAGCACGCGGCGCCACAGCCACGGCGTCACGAAGGCGCTCAAGCCGATCAGGCACCAGAACGCGCTCTGCGCCGCCGCGCCGCCGCCGGCGTCGCGGATATATGCAATCATGAAGGTCATGTAGGCGATGTATCCCGCGCCGAACAGAAAATAGCCGGCAAGATAGATCGCCACCGGACGGATCGCGAATTTTGCCGGCAATTGATCGGCGATGTGGGCGCGCGCATCGAACGGCGTCAGCAGCAGCGGAATGGTCATGGCGATCGAGAGCAGCGTCATCGCCCACCAGACAATCCACCACGATCCCGGTCCGAACCCCTGCAGCACGAACGGCGCGATCAGGCCGGACGACAGGATGCCCAATCCGGGTCCGGCGTAGAACAAACTCAGCAGGAAGTTCGCCCGCTCGGGGTGCGATTGCGCGATCGTCGCCGCCAGCGCGGCGCCGGCGATGAAAACCGCGGCGGCGCCAAAGCCCACCAGCAGCCTTGCAAAACTCAGCACAATGAAATTGCCCGTCATGGCGCATAGCGCCAGCGATGCCACGCAGGCCAGCGTTCCCCAGCGCACGGTGGCCGATGATCCGAAGCGCTTGATGAGCTTCGATGCGACAAGGGCGCCGGCAAGATAGCCGGCAGCGTTGATCGTGTTCATGAAGCCCGCGGCGGAATACGACCAGCCCAGCGCATCGCGCATGTCCGGCAGCACCAGCGAATAGGCGAAGCGGCCGATCCCGAGGCCGACGGTGGGCGCCAGCGACAGAATGAGAATCAGCCGCGCGGGGTGCGCAAGCGGCGGGGGATGGTCAGGCGCTGGCAAGGGGGACTACTCCGGCGGGAACCCATTGTGACAGGCTCCGCCGCGATTGCACAGGCGCAGCCCGGCAATGGTGTCTTGCCAATCGCGCAATGCCGCTTTAGCAATCCGCGCGCAGCGATACTGGCCGTCACGCCCAGGGCATGACGTGTCGAACAAGGAACGAGCCATGACGACCCATAAACTGCTCCTGCTTCCCGGCGACGGCATTGGCACCGAAGTGATGGCGGAAGTGAAGCGCCTGATCGGCTGGCTGAACACGCAAGGCCTCGCGCATTTCGAGACCGAGCAGGGGCTGGTTGGCGGTTCCGCCTATGATGCCGACAAGGTCGCGATCACCGACGCCACCATGGCGCTGGCGCAGGCCAGCGACGCGGTGATCTTCGGCGCCGTCGGCGGGCCGAAATGGGATCATGTGCCGTATGATGTGCGTCCCGAAGCCGGCCTGCTGCGCCTGCGCAAGGACATGGCGCTGTTCGCCAACCTTCGTCCGGCGATCTGCTATCCGGCGCTCGCGGATGCCTCGAGCCTGAAGCGCGAGGCGGTCGAGGGCCTCGATATCATGATCGTGCGCGAACTCACCGGCGGGGTCTATTTCGGCGAACCCAAGACCATCACAGATCTCGGCAACGGCCAGAAACGCGCCATCGATACCCAGGTCTACGACACTTATGAGATCGAGCGCATCGCCCGGGTCGCATTCGATCTGGCGCGCAAGCGCCGCAACAAAGTGACTTCGATGGAGAAGCGCAACGTCATGAAGACGGGCGTGCTCTGGAACGAGGTGGTCAGCCAGGTGCATGCGCGCGAGTACAAGGATGTGCAGCTGGAGCATCAGCTCGCCGATTCCGGGGGCATGAATTTGGTGAAGTGGCCGAAGCAATTCGACGTCATTGTCACCGACAATCTGTTCGGCGACATGCTCTCGGATATCGCGGCGATGCTGACCGGCTCGCTCGGCATGCTGCCGTCGGCCTCGCTCGGCGAGATCGACGTCAAGACCAGGAAGCGCAAGGCGCTGTATGAGCCGGTGCACGGCTCGGCTCCGGACATTGCCGGCAAGGGATTGGCCAATCCGATTGCGATGATCGCATCGTTCGGCATGGCGCTGCGCTATTCGTTCGACATGGGAACGTTGGCCGACCAGGTCGATGCTGCGATCGCGGCGGTGCTGACCAAGGGCCTGCGCACTGCGGATATCAAGTCGGAAGGCACGACGGCGGTCAGCACGACGCAGATGGGCGAGGCGATCGTGAAAGAAATGCAGGCGCTGCAGGGGTAAGTGCTTATCGACTGCCCCAATAAAAAATGCCCGGCGAAGGCCGGGCATTTTTCGCAAGGGCTGACGCGCCTCAATATAGCGGGAAGTTCGTTGGATATCCGCCGAGGTCATAGGACGGATACAGCGGCTGACGATCGAGCGGACGGTTGTTGTTTTCAAGCGCGAACGACCTCGACTGCGGGAAGGCGTAGTCGTTGAACTTGCGATCGCCGGGCAACACCTCGACGCCGGCATCCAGCCACGAACGCGTGGTCACGAAAACCCGGGTGCGCGGCCCCGATTGATACGACCGGTTCGGACCGGCCGGAGCATAAGCGGCGCTGTTGGTAACGGCGCTGCTGCCACTATTGGGTTTTCGCTTGGTCTGGGCGTCGGCCGGGGTGGCGACGAGACCGATCGCGAGTAAGCCTGCGGCGGTGAGCGACAGCAGGAACTGGGCGGCGGGAAATTTGAAAGTCATCGCGTCCTCTTGGCTGGCGGGTCGCCATATCCGGTTGGCGGTCACTTTAGCCGCCGGGGGTATCGGGTCACAAGGTCAATTGGGCCACACCGTATCATAATAATGCAGCCAAACGGGGAAAGTTGCATGAAAACCAGCATCTTGCCGCAGCGCTCGATCAGAGGCTGCCGCGCAGCCTTGGATTTTGCGCACCGGTCACCCAGTCCGCCGAGGTCGGGGGGATGGCGGCAGCGCAGCTGCCACGCCTGAGCTCGGCGCGGGCGAACAATTCAGCCAGTTTCGATTCATTTCCCGATGTCAGCAGGATCAGCCGGTTCAGCATGCAGCCAATCGCGGCGCGCCGGGCCGGCAAGTCATCGCCCTGGCACCACCAGCCGGATATCCGCACACCGGGTTCGTCGAGGTGTTTGAGAAAGCCAAGACAGGGCGCCGCATCGCTCGCGTCGCCCGCAAGGCGAAGCAGCGTGACCGGGCCGAATTTGCTCTCGATGACGCCAGCCGCTTCCAATTCGTGCCAGTCCTCGGCGTCCATCCGGGCGGCGATTTCGGCGATGGCGGGTCCTGATGCGCCCGATTCGCCGCCAGGGCGATAGATTTCGAGTTCTGCGACCGGCTTTTCGCCCTGGGCCGCCCACCGCAAGATGTCCTTGCGACCGCCTTGGGGATGCCGGAAGATTTCGTAAGTCTCTGTTTTTCCATTCAAATCGAACTGACTGACGGCGAAGGCCGGGTGCGAGCGGGTGGCCAGGCTCCAACCGGCTTTGGCGGCAGGCTCAACGCCCGCGCTATCCGGCAATTCCCCCCATAGATGAGCACCAATGATGACAAGTAACGCCAGAACCCCCAGATAGACGGCAAGATGCACCAGCATGCCGCGGCATTCGTCGGCAAAGCTGTTCAGCGCCGGATGGATTTGGGTCGGATCGGAAGGGGAGGCCCGGGTGGCCCAAATCGATCGCATCAAACACCCTGGCACCACCGGGCGCCGTAGCGGCGACGCGCGGCTCTGACGTTGCGGTTCTAACGTTGTCTTGGCGGCTTT
>CAWEYJ010000017.1:0-387778 GCA_963813165.1 uncultured Pseudomonadota bacterium
GCTGGAGCCGCCGTTACAACCAGTCCGGAGCGCTGGCGCGCGCCATCGAGCGGCAAACCGGTGTGAAAGTGGCATCGGAAGCGCTTCGGCGGGTTCGCCCGACCCAGCAGCAGATCGGGCTGTCCCGGTCGCAGCGTGCCAGCAACGTACAGGGCGCCTTCAAGGTCGCGGCCGACCGGCGGCACCGGATCGAGGGACGCCGCGTGGTCCTGGTCGACGATGTCCTGACCACCGGCGCCACGGCCGACGCCTGCGCGCGGGCGCTGCTGCGCGCCAAGGCCGCTTCCGTCGACGTGCTGGTGTTCGCCCGGGTTGTGGATGCCCATAAAGCTACCATATAATCGGGCATCTTCTTGAAGCGAGCGCGACATGACTGCTGCCATCGAAATCTATACCCGTCCGGGCTGCGGCTATTGCGGCGCCGCCAAGTCGCTTTTGACGCGCAAAAAGGCCGCGTTCACTGAATTCGACGTCGCCACCGATCCAAGCTTGCGTCAACAAATGTGGGATCGCGCCGGCGCTGGCTCGACCTTTCCGCAGATTTTCATCGGCGAAACCCATGTCGGCGGCTGCGACGAGCTGTACGCCCTCGACCGCGCGGGCAAGCTCAATTCCATGCTCGCGGGCGACAAGGCCAATTCATGAGCGCTGACCTCAGCTTCACCGCCGCCATGGTGCAGATGTGCACCGGGCTGTTGCCGCAGGCCAATCTCGAGCAGGGGACCAAACTCGTGCGCGAGGCCGCCGCCCAGGGCGCCGATTATGTGCTCACCCCCGAGGTAAGCAACATGATCCAGGCCAACCGCCAGGCGCTGTTCGAAAATCTCGCCGCTGAAGAGGACGATCTTTCGCTGAAAGCGTATCGCGCGCTGGCGGCGGAGTTGAAAATCCATCTCCATATCGGCTCGCTGGCCTTGCGGGCCTCGCCCGAGCGCGCGGTCAACCGCTCGTTCCTGATCGGGCCGGATGGCATGGTGATCGCAAGCTACGACAAGATCCATATGTTCGATATCGATCTGCCTGGTGGCGAGAGCTATCGCGAATCCGCCAACTACCAGCCGGGCGAAACCGCGGTCATATCGGACCTGCCCTGGGGCCGCATCGGCCTCACGATCTGCTACGACGTGCGTTTTCCGGCGCTGTATCGTGCGCTCGCCGAAAGCGGCGCGTCGTTTCTTACCGTCCCTTCCGCCTTCACGGTACGAACCGGTGAAGCGCATTGGCACACGCTGCTGCGCGCCCGCGCCATCGAGAATGGCTGCTTCGTGTTCGCAGCCGCCCAGGCCGGAACGCATGAGAGCAAGCGCCAGAGCTACGGCCACTCGCTGATCGTCGATCCCTGGGGCACCATTCTCGCCGAAGGCGGCGCCGCCGAGACCGGCGTTTTCCTGGCGAAGATCGATCCGGCGAAAGTCGAGACCGCGCGCAAGACCGTGCCCTCGCTGCAGCATGGCCGGCGCTTCAGCGTCGCCGATCCCAAGGCTGGTCCCGAGCATCTGCATCTGGTGCGGGGATCGGCATGATCCGGTATAATTTGCGCTGCGAGCGCGGCCACGCGTTCGAAAGCTGGTTTCAGAGTTCCCAGGCCTACGAAAGCCAGGAAAAACGCAAGCTGGTGAACTGCCCTTCTTGCGGCTCCACCAAGGTCGAGCGGGCCATCATGGCCCCGCAGATCGTGAGCAAGAAGGGCCGGGATCGCGCGTCATCCGTACCCGCCGTTGCCACGGAAGCCGCGACGCCCGCTTCGACACCCCTGATGATGGCGCAGGAGCGCGAGTTGCGCGCCAAGCTCAGGGAATTGCGCGATCATATCGTGAAGAACGCCGACAATGTCGGCGAGCGCTTTCCCAACGAGGCCCGCAAAATGCACTACGGCGATATCGAGCATCGTCCGATCTATGGCGAGGCGTCGCCGGAAGAAGCGCGCTCGCTGATCGATGAGGGCGTCGAGGTGTCGCCGCTGCCGGTGCTGCCCGACGACCGGAACTGATTCTCGTGACCTCATGGTGCGGAGCGCGACTTCGCGCGTCTCGAACCATGAGAGCATCGACATCCATCCTTCGAGACGCGACCAAGGGGTCGCTCCTCAGGGTGAGGATTGCAACCGTTCCGCGCAAGGACCCTTCATGAACCCGGAAACGCTGTCGTCATGGCAAATCTGGGCGGTGCTGTCGGCGGTATTCGCGGCACTGACCGCGATCTTCGCGAAAGTCGGCGTCGAGGACATCAACCCAGATCTCGCGACCTTCATCCGCACCGTCATCGTGCTGATCAGCTTTTCGCTGATCCTGTTCGTGACCGGCCAATTCAGCAATCCCGGGCCGATCTCGCAAAAGAGCTGGATCTTTCTGATCCTGTCCGGCCTCGGCACGGGAGCATCGTGGCTGTGTTATTTCCGCGCGCTGAAGCTTGGACCGGCGACGCTGGTGGCGCCGATCGACAAATTGAGCGTGGTGCTGGTGGCGCTGTTCGGCGTGGTCTTTCTCGGCGAGCGGCCTTCGCTCAATGGCTGGCTCGGAATAGCGCTGATTGCCGCCGGCGCGGTTCTCATCGCCGTCAAGCGCTGACATAGGGTTTTCAAGCGAAGTGGATTCCAGCTTCGCGTGAAGAAACACGTCAAACCAAAAATGGTAGCATCGGTTCCCAGAACCGATGCTACACCGCGACCAAAAGCGCGACGCCGATAATGATCAGCGCGATGCCGGAAAGTTCGCGCGCGGACAATGGCTGCTTGAACGAGTAATACGCCACGCCCTGTGCGAACAGCACCTCGACCAGCGCCAGCGTGCGCACATTGGCGGCTGCGGTCAGCGCAAACGCCAGGAACCAGAACTGCGAGGCGAACGCGCCGGTGAAGCCGGCGAGCAGCGACGGCTTCCACAGGCCGAGTATTTTCCCGAGCACGTCGGGCGCGCGCGCCAGCAGGTAGATGGTCAGTACCAGCGTCTGCACGAACAGCCCGAACACCAGCGTATAGGACGCCGCCGTCACGAATGACACGCCGGCAACCGTGATGATCGCACCGCGAAAGCCGACCGCCGAAAGTGCGAACGACGCCGCCGCCGCCAGACCGATAAGCGTCGGCTTCAGGTCGGCGAAATTTTTCTCTCCGCCCGGCCGCAGCGCGGTGACGACCACGCCGATGGTCGCGATCAGGATCGCGACCACTTTCAGCGCGGTGAGGTGATCGCCGAGAAACACGAAACCGAAGATCGCGGTCTGGATCGCTTCGGTCTTCAGATATGCCGTCGTCACCACGAACGACCGGTCGTTCATCGCGAGCAGCATCAATCCGGTGGCCAGGATCTGGCTGAGCGCGCCGAGCAGCAGCCATGGCCAGAACGCAAACGTTGGCCACGGTACATGGTCTCCGGTCGCAATCACCACCACGGCAAAGAACACCAGCGAGAACGGAAAGCCGAACAGGAAGCGGATATTGGTGGCGCCCCAGGTGCCGAGCGGCCCCGTCAATTGCCGCTGCATCGCGTTGCGCGCGACCTGGCCGATCGCCGCGACGACGGTAAAGGGAATCCAGAGCGTGGCGATGCTGATCATGGGTGGGGGATTCGGTCGGCCGGCTGAGAATGGCAGCCACCGTGCCGGGCGCGGCTGGCGCGGTCAACCGGAGCGGCGTCATGGCGGGATTGCAGAACAACCGAATAGCGTCGTCCGCGCATTGCGCTGGACGACCGGAATTTCTGCGGTAATTCACATCCCTTCGGCCACCACCATGTAATTGACGTCCATGTCGGACGAGAGGCTCCAGCGATCGGCGAACGGGCTGTAGACCACGCCGGCCTGCTCGGTGATGACAAGCTTGTTGTCCTGCAGATGCCGTGCCAGTTCATCCGGGGTGACGAACTTGTTCCACTGGTGGGTGCCGCGCGGCAGCCAGCGCAGGACATATTCGGCACCGACGATGGCAAGCGCAAAGCTCTTCCAGTTGCGGTTCAGCGTCGAGATCACCATCATCCCGCCGGGCTTGAGCATCGCCGCGCAGCGCGCGAGGAACACACCGATATCGGTGACATGTTCGACCACCTCCATCGCCAGCACGATGTCGAAGCGTTCGCGCACATCCATCTGCTCGACCGTGGTGCAACGGTAGTCGATCGACAGATGGCCCTTGTCGGCATGCAATCTCGCCGCCGCGATGTTGCTGGCGGACGGATCGACGCCGATCACCTGCGCGCCGAGCCGGGTGAACGGCTCGCACAGCAATCCGGCGCCGCAGCCGATGTCGAGGATGCGCAAGGCTGACAGGCAGTTCAGGCTTTTGACGTTGCGCTCGAACTTGCGGCAGGCGGCGTCGCGAATGTACGTCAGCCGCAGCGGGTTGATCCGGTGCAGCGGCGCCATCTTGCCGTTGGGGTCCCACCACTCGTCCGACAGTTTTGAAAATTTGGCGATCTCGGCGGGATCGACGGTCGATCCCGGCGTGCTTCGCATGTTCGCGGAAGAATCTGATTGCATGGTCATGGATTGCGCGCCACTCCTACCGCGCGGTGATGAAATTGCGAAACGTCAGCGGCGAGGCAATCGTTCTGATGGTTTCCCTGCCCTCGCCGACGCCCAGGATGGTGACGTCGCCATAATTCAGGATGCGTCCGAGAATGCTCTGGTTGACATCGACGCTCTCGACCTTGTCGAGTGACATCTCAAAGGTGCGCCGCTTGATGAAGCCGGTCTTGTGGACAACCCGCAGATTGGTAACGTCGGTCTCGGTGGTCCAGCGATGGAACCAGGCCCTGAAGGTCCAGTACAACGCCGCGATCGCCATCACCGCGGAGGCCGACAGGCACAGCAGGACGATGCCTTCGGTGATGGTCGCGCGGGACAAAACGAGGAGGACGACGGCCACGATCCAGGCCACGATCGCCGGCAAATAGAATATCCAGTGCGCGTTGGTCGAATACAGCACCTTCTCGCCGGGCTGCAGAATATCGTCGATATAACGCCCCATGCATTCAGCCCCAATTGCCCCTGATCTGCCCCTGGACCGCCGGATGCGGCACCGTTCCGGGCTGGCCGGAACCCGGTTGCTTGCTCCCAACCGCGCCGCTATGTATACGCGCCTTTTGGCCCGCACGCTCCGGTTTCCGTGCGGTCACATTAATAACCTTGTCAGGGAATGCACCAGTCGTCATGGGCCGCCTCGTGATGAAATTCGGCGGCACATCCGTCGCCAATATCGACCGCATCCGCAACGTCGCGCGACACGTGAAGCGCGAGGTCGATGCCGGCCACGACGTCGCCGTGGTGGTATCGGCGATGGCCGGCAAGACCAATGAACTGGTGGAGTGGTGCCGCGACGCCTCGCCGATGCATGACGCGCGCGAATATGACGCCGTTGTCGCATCCGGCGAACAGGTCACCGCCGGCCTGCTCGCGATCGTGCTGCAGGGCATCGGCATTCAGGCACGTTCCTGGCAAGGCTGGCAGATCCCGATTCGAACCAGCGATGCCCATGCCTCGGCGCGGATTCTCGAAATCGACGCCGCGGACCTGATCAACCGTTTCAGGGAACGCAAGGAAGTCGCTGTAATCGCCGGTTTCCAGGGCATCAATCCGCAGACCGGCCGCATCACCACGCTCGGACGCGGCGGTTCGGACACCTCGGCGGTTGCGGTCGCCGCCGCCATTCATGCCGACCGCTGCGATATCTATACCGACGTTGACGGGGTCTACACCACCGACCCGCGGGTGGTTCCGAAGGCGCGCCGGCTCGACAAAATCGCATTCGAGGACATGCTGGAACTGGCGTCGCAGGGCGCCAAGGTGCTGCAGGTGCGATCGGTGGAGCTCGGCATGGTGCATAACATGCCGATATTCGTTCGTTCCAGCTTCGACAAGCCCGAGGATATCGACCCGCACGGCACGCCGCCGGGCACGCTGATCTGCAGCGAGGAGGAAATCATGGAAAGTCACGTCGTTACCGGCATCGCCTTTTCCAAGGACGAGGCCCAGATTTCCGTCCGCCAGATCCAGGACAAGCCGGGCGTCGCCGCCTCGATCTTCGGTCCGCTCGCCGAGGCCAATATCAACGTCGACATGATCGTTCAGAACGTTTCGGAGGACGGCGCGACCACCGACCTCACCTTCACCGTCCCGGCTTCCGATTATGTCCGCGCCCGCGACACCATCACCGGGGCCAAGGCCACGATCGGTTATGCCCGCCTCGACAGTGCCACCGACGTCGCCAAAGTCTCGGTGATCGGCAGCGGCATGCGTAGCCACGCCGGCGTCGCCGCCAAGGCGTTTACCGCCCTTGCCGTGCGCAATATCAACATCCGCGCCATTACCACCTCCGAAATCAAGTTTTCGGTGCTGATCGACGCCGCCTATACCGAACTGGCGGTGCGGGCGCTGCACACGCTCTATGGGCTGGATCAGGTTTAGAAGAATTTTCCCTTAGCTGGCGCAGCATAGGGCCAACGGAGACGTTATAGCCTCTGGCAGGCGTTTTGCTTGGCAAAACAAGCCCCAATTCGCTATACGGCCTGATGGGCGGGGCTGCCGCAAACTGCGACTCAAATTTGGCTATCCTGATTCGGCCGGTTGCCAGGGTTTGCGACGGCGCCGAATGAATAAAATTGTTGTTTTGCCTAAACTTAACGCCAGATGCCGGCCACCCGGCGTGCTGGCTTCGCGGCGGAGGATTTTGACACATGCGGAGCGCGTCGGGAGGCCCCCGCGTCCTGTTGAGACGGCTCCGCGAAACCATGGCGGAGCAGGTCAGCGCCCAGGAACGATTGGACAAGATCGTGGTGCTGATCGCCGCCAATATGGTGGCCGAGGTCTGCTCGACCTATGTGCTGCGCGTCGACAACACGCTGGAACTCTACGCCACCGAAGGCCTTAACCGCGACGCCGTGCACAGAACCGTGCTGAGCGCGCATGAGGGCCTCGTCGGCCTGGTGGCGAGCGAGGCGACGCCGCTCAATCTCAACGACGCGCAAAGCCATCCAGCGTTCTCGTTCCGTCCGGAAACCGGCGAAGAAATCTACCATTCGTTCCTCGGCGTTCCGATATTGCGGGCCGGCAACACGCTCGGCGTGCTGGTGGTGCAGAACCGCGCCAAGCGCACCTATGTCGAGGAAGAAGTCGAGGCGCTGCAGACTACCGCGATGGTGCTGGCGGAGATGATCGCCTCGGGCGAATTGTCCGCGCTGGCGCAACCCGGCGCCGAGCCCGCCGCGCGGCATTCGCTGCACAAAACCGGCGCGATCCTGTCCGACGGCATCGCGCTCGGCCATGTGGTGCTGCACGAGCCGCGCGTCGTCATCACCAATTACATCGCCGAGGACCTGCCGAAGGAAATCAAGCGGCTCGATACCGCGCTGGCAAAGCTGCGGGCCGACCTCGACCGCATGCTGGAGCGCGGCGACGTCGCCGACGGCGGCGAGCACCGCGACGTGCTCGAAGCCTATCGCATGTTCGCCAACGACCATGGCTGGTCGCACAAGCTGCATGAGGCGGTCGCCACCGGCCTCACCGCGGAAGCCGCCGTCGAGCGCGTGCAGTCCGACACGAGGGCGCGCATGCTGCGTTCCACCGATCCCTATCTGCGCGACCGCCTGCATGACCTTGAGGACCTCGGCTACCGCCTGATGCGGCAGCTGGTCGGACAGGATCACGCGCCTTCCCGGGAGCAATTGCCCGACAACGCCATCCTGATCGCGCGCGCTATGGGGCCCGCCGCCCTGCTCGACTACGACCGGAAGCGGCTGCGCGGGCTGGTGCTGGAGGAAGGCACCGCCAATTCCCACGTCTCGATCGTGGCGCGCGCGCTCGGCATTCCCGCGGTCGGCGAAATACCGAACGCCCCGGGCATCGCCGATCCCGGCGATGCCATCATCGTCGACGGCACCTCGGGCTCGATCTATGTCCGCCCTTCATCGGAAATCGAATCCGCCTATGCGGAGCGGGTGCGGTTTCGCGCCCGGCGCCAGGCACAATATTTGGCGCTGCGCGACAAGCCCTGCGTGACCAAGGACGGCCAGAAGGTCGAGTTGATGATCAATGCCGGCCTGGTCATCGACCTGCCACATATCGACGACACCGGCAGCGCCGGCATCGGGCTGTTCCGCACCGAACTGCAATTCATGGTCGGCCAGAGCCTGCCGCGAAGCAGCGACCAGCTCGCGCTGTACCGCGCGGTGCTGGATGCCGCCGGCCCCAAGCCGGTCACGTTTCGGACCCTCGACATCGGCGGCGACAAGGCGCTGCCCTACATGGAAACCGTGGTCGAGGAAAATCCCGCGCTCGGCTGGCGCGCGATCCGGCTTGGGCTCGACCGGCCCGGCCTGCTGCGCGGCCAGATCCGCGCGCTGCTGCGCGCCGGCGGCGGCCGCGCCTTGCGCATCATGTTTCCGATGATTACCGAAGTCGCCGAATTCGATTCAGCCAAGGCTATCGTCGAGCGCGAACTAACCTATCTGCGTCAGCACGGCCATGCGCTGCCGGAACGCATCGATGTCGGCACCATGGTGGAGGTACCGGCCCTGCTCTATCAACTCGACGAACTCCTGAAGAAGGTCGATTTCGTCTCGGTGGGTTCTAACGATCTGTTCCAGTTCCTGTTCGCGGTCGATCGCGGCAATGCCAAGGTCTCCGAACGCTTCGACACCATGTCGGCGCCGATCCTGCGGGCGTTGCGCGAGATCGTGCGCAAGGCCAATGCGGCGAAAAAATCCGCGTCGCTGTGCGGCGAAATGGCCTCAAAGCCGATCGGCGCGCTGGCGCTGATCGCCTTGGGTTACCGCTCGCTGTCGCTATCGGCCACCGGGCACGGTCCGGTCAAGGCGATGATCCTCGACCTCGACGCCAAAAAGGCCGAAGCGATGATGACGCCGCTGCTCGATGCGCCGTCCGGCAGCGTGTCGATCCGGCAGAAGCTGACGGAATTCGCCGAGGCCGAGGGGCTTCCGTTGTAGCGGCGCCAGGCCCGCACGGTACCCTTTGTTCGCAATTCGAGACGAAACCATGTCGATACTCCCGGAAGCCAAACTAGACATCCTGCTGGCGCACCATGCCTCCCTGGAGGCCCAGTTGCTCGGTCAGGTGAATTCCGAGAATTACGTGCGGATCACGCGCGAACTCGCCGAGCTCAATCCGCTGATCGAGGCGGTGAAGGCCTATCGCGCCGCCAGCGCCGAGATCGCCGGCATCGACGCGCTGATCGCCGATTCCGCGACCGAGCCCGACATGCGCGGCATGGCGGAGGCCGAACGCGAGACACTTGCCGCGCGCAGCCTCGAGCTGGCGCAGCAGATCCGTGTGGCGCTGCTGCCCAAGGACGCCATGGACGACCGCAACGTGGTGCTGGAAATCCGCGCCGGTACCGGCGGCGACGAAGCCTCGCTGTTCGCGGGCGACCTGTTCCGGATGTATGAACGCTTCGCCAGCCTGCAGGGCTGGAAGGTCGAGGTGATTTCAGCCAGCGAAGGCACCATGGGTGGCTTCAAGGAAATCATCGCCGAGGTGCGGGGGCGCGGCGCCTTTGCCAAACTGAAATTCGAATCCGGCGTTCATCGCGTGCAGCGGGTGCCCGACACGGAGACGCAGGGCCGCATTCACACCTCCGCGGCGACGGTCGCCGTGCTGCCGGAGGTCGAGGAGGTCGATGTCGATATCAAGAGCGATGATCTCAGAATCGAGACCATGCGCGCGCAGGGCGCCGGCGGCCAGCACGTCAACAAGACCGAATCCGCGATCCGGATCACCCACATTCCGACCGGGATCGTGGTGATGATGCAGGATAGCCGCTCGCAGCACAAGAACCGCGCCTCGGCAATGAATATCCTGCGCTCCCGCATCTACGACGCCGAACGCCAGCGCATCGACGCGGCGCGCTCGGCGGATCGTCGCGAGAAGGTCGGGTCCGGGGATCGCTCCGAGCGCATCCGCACCTATAATTTTCCGCAAGGACGGGTCACCGATCACCGCATCAACCTCACGCTCTACAAACTTCCGCAGGTGATCGCCGGCGAAGCCTTGGGCGAACTGATCGATGCGCTGACGACCGAGCATCAGGCGGCACAGCTCGCCGCCCAGGGCGCCGCAGCGTGAATGTCCGCTTTCGCAGAGGCGACGCCGAAACGGTCGCGGCAAGCACGTGAGCGACACCTTCGCCGGCCAGACGGTCGAGACCGCGCGCCGCATGCTGACCGCGCGGCTTCGCACCAACAGCATCGATACGGCGGAACTCGACGCCCGGATTCTGATCGGCGCGGTGCTGGCCCTCGATTTGACCGGCCTGATCGCGGCGGCGGAACGGCGCGTCACCGCGGCCGAGGCTGCGCGTCTTGAGGAAGCTGAGCGCCGGCGCCTTGCCGGCGAGCCGGTCGCACGCATTGTCGGCACCAGGGAATTCTGGGGATTGCCGCTGCAAATCTCGACCGCAACCTTGGTGCCGAGACCCGACACCGAAACGGTGGTCGAACTGGCGCTGGAAATGCTGCAGCCATCCGCCGATCCGGATCGGCGCTTGCGCATCGCCGACATCGGCACCGGCTCAGGGGCGATTTTACTGGCGCTATTGTCGGAATTGCCGGACGCCTATGGTGTCGGCACCGACATCAGCGTGGCGGCGTTGCGGACCGCGAGCGGCAATGCCGTCGATCTGGGACTGGCCGCTCGCACCGCCTTCGTCGCCTGCGACTATGCCGCGGCGCTGTCGGGGGTGTTCGATCTGATCGTGTCGAATCCACCCTATATCCGCTCCGCCGACATTGCCGGCCTTTCGATCGAGGTGCGGGATTACGATCCGCCTCTCGCGCTGGACGGCGGCACGGACGGGCTTGACGCCTATCGCGCCCTGATTCCGCAGGCTGCGCGGCTGCTGGCGCCTGGCGGCGTACTGGTGGTGGAAGCGGGACACGGCCAGAGCGGAGAAATCCAGGGATTGATCGATGCGGCAGGGTTAACCTGCGAACGGCCTCCCAAGGCCGATCTGGCGGGCATCCGGCGGGCGGTCGCGGGCCGAAAAAAGCCGCCATAAGGCCCGACTGGAATGCAAAAAAACCACTTGGAATATTCCCCGGGAGCGACTACGTTCCGGCCACAACATCGGTCCAGGGTTGCTGGCCCCGCAGGTACCCCCTTAGGGATATTGTGGATGGTGGCCAGAGTTCTCAAAGCGAGAGCCCGCCCCGAGTGAAAGGTTCCAAAACGCAGGTCCAATTGAGCGCGATGGCTGGAAGAGCTGCGCTGCTCCTGACCGCAAAGCGAACGAAAGCCTGATATTGCGCTTGAATACTCACGCAAGAAACCTGTGCTTGTTTGGCGAGCAGAATGATTGATGCAGCCGGCGGCCGACGCTTGTGCTGTTGGGGAACGCGTCCTTGCTGATTGCGACGTACGGCAAAATCTCTGTGGAACTGAGCTGCGCCGTGGTTCGGCGCGCCTGAGGCCCGCCGAACCGGGGCGACGCGACGATGGCTAGGAAAATCCGAGGCTTTTGACTTCAAGGTTTTTAACTTCAGGGCTGGAATAAAGGCACGATATGAGAAACGGTCAGAACAACAACAAGCGGATGCGCAACCGGAACAACAATAACAACAACAATAACAACAACCGGCGCGGCCAGAACCCGATGACCCGGGTGTTCGAGTCCAACGGACCCGACATCAAGATTCGCGGTACCGCATCCCACGTCGCGGAAAAATACGTGCAACTGGCGCGTGACGCGCGCTCCTCCGGCGATCCGGTAGCCGCCGAGAATTACTACCAGCATGCCGAGCATTACTTCCGCCTGATCGCAGCTGCCCAGGAACAGTTCCGTCAGAACCAGCCGCAGCCGCGCACCGAGAATGAAATGCCTGCGGAGGACGGCTACGACGAGAGCGAAAGCTTTTCGAATTTCGGGCAGGAACCCGGCTTCGTCCCGGCCCAGCCGCAGCCGTTCGTGCCGCGCGACAACACTCCGCGCGACCACCAGCGCGAGGGCCAGCCCTACCAGCCGCGCGAGCAGCACCAGCCGCGCGAACATAATGTCAATCGCGATCACCGTCCGCAGCCGCAATTTCAGCCGCAGCCGCAGCCGCAACCGGTGATCCCCGACAGCGTCAGCGTCGACCGCCTGCCGTCGTTCATCACCGGACCGCAGCCGCAGATCAGTGGCGGCCCCGGCAGCTTCGAGGGTAATGGCGGCGAACGTTTCCCGCCGCGCCGCCGCCGCCGGCCACATGGCCCGCGCCCGGATGGGGGGGCCGCGCCGGTAGCGCCCGGCGATGATTTCAATCCGGGGAATGAGTAGCAGCAGGTTCGCTGCACTTATCATTGCGCCTGAAGCAGACGCCTTCCCGAAATCGCCAATGCCGGCGGTTATGGATCCCGGCGCACGCCGGGATCACGAAGGCTGGAGCGCTGCAGCGACGATGGCACCAGTACCGGCGGCAATGCGGGAATCAACCGCGTGCGTTCGCGGTGCGCCGGGATTGCCCGGTAGACCTGCTTGGTGGCTTCCACGATATGCACGCCGGCGAACGGCAGCGATAGCGCTGCGCCGATGCGCTCCCACGCCATCGCGGAACGCAGAAACCAGCCGCCCGCGACCGGCGGCACGAACAGCGCCTCGCCCCAGGCCGTCGGCGTGAACCAGGTCTGGCGCAGCAACTGGGTTATCTGCGAGCGCGAATAGGGCCGGCCGTGGCCGAACGGCGTGGCGTCGGTGCGCGTCCACACCCCGCGGCGGTTCGGAATAACGGCCATCACCCGTCCCGACGGCGCCAGCACCCGCCATACCTCGCGCAGCAGTCCTTCGGGATCATCCGACATTTCCAGCGCATGAACCAGCAGGATGCGGTCGACCGCGGCGTCCGGCAGCGGCAGCGAAAACTCGTCGACCAATGTCGCCAGGGCTGGGCGGCCGGTCGGCCATTTCAGCACGCCCTGTGCTGCCGGCATGAAGGCGATGCAGCGCTCGCTGTCTTCGCGGAAAAGTCCCAGATAGGGCGTAGGATAGCCGAGGCCGAGCACCCGCTGGCCTTCGGCGTTCGGCCAGCACGCCTGGATGCCGCGATTGATCAGCCGCCGCGCCACGATGCCGAGGCGTTGCGAATAGAAATCGCGGAGATCGATGACATCGATGGTCATGACCCTAATCTAACACGTCGCTGTTCGGCGCGGGACGCCGAATATGGCATTGCCCGTGAAGCGTTAACGCCATATTTCAAGCCTATATGGGGCCGTACTGGCCTTCTCGTTTCCCTGCCCGCCCCACTGGATGACGGAGATATCATGGCTGCCGAAATTCGTTTGTTCCCCTGCCTCACCGACAATTTCGGTTACCTGATCCACGATCCCGTCACCAAGGCGACCGCCTCGATCGACGCGCCGGAAGCAGCCCCCGTCATCGAGGCGCTGGAGCGCGAGGGCTGGACGCTGACGGATATCCTGATTACCCACCATCACGGCGACCATGTCGGCGGCGTCGCCGAACTGAAGCAAAAATACCATTGCCGCGTGCTCGCGCCGCACGACAAGTCCGCCAAGATCGCCAATGTCGATACGCGCGTCGCGCATGGCGATGTCGTCAAGGTCGGCGGCCTGTTGGCGCGGGTGCTGGAAACGCCAGGTCATACGCTGGATCACGTCAGCTACGTGTTCGACGGCGAGAAAGCGCTGTTTGCCGCCGACACGCTGTTCTCGATCGGCTGCGGGCGGGTGTTCGAGGGGACCTACCCGCAGATGTGGGACTCGCTGCTCAAATTGCGGGCGCTGCCCGATGATTTCAAACTGTATTGCGGCCACGAATACACTGCTGCCAATGTCAAATTCGCGCTGACCATCGAGCCTGACAATGCGGCCCTGAAGGCGCGCGCCGAGGAAGTCGCGCGGCTGCGCGCCGCCAATCAGCCGACGATCCCGGTGACGCTCGGCGAGGAAAAGAAGGCCAATGTGTTCCTGCGCGCCGACGAGCCGTCTGTCGCCGCCAGCGTGCGGATGAAGGGCAAGAGCGGCGCCGAGGTGTTCGGCGAATTACGCGAACGCAAGAACAAGTCCTGATGGTTGCGCCGTCTTCCGCCGCCGACATCGTCGCGCGGCTCGGGCTCCAGCCGCATCCGGAAGGCGGCCATTATCGCGAGACGTTTCGCGACCCGCGCTGCGACGCCAGCGGACGCGCGCTGTCGACCGCGATCTATTTCCTGCTGGCGCGCCATGAACGGTCGCATTGGCATCGCATCGATGCGGTGGAGATCTGGCATTATTACGCCGGCAGCGCGCTGGTGTTGCAAATCGCCGATGGCGATCACCGGTACACCGTCAGGCTCGGTCCCGATCTCGCCGCGGGCGAGCTGCCGCAGGCAATCGTGCCCGCGCATGCATGGCAGGCCGCCGAAAGCACCGGCGACTGGACGCTCGCGGGATGCACCGTCGCGCCGGGTTTCGATTTTGCGAAGTTTGAATTGGCCAAACCGGGCTGGTCTCCTTCGCGCTGAAAACATCGCAATCGGGAATCGGGTGGGTATACCGGCGCGAAGCCGCTACATCGGGCTTCCCATCAGGAGCCTGACATGCACGACGGAAGCGACATCACCCACATTGCGGATTCGCAGATCATCGAGCCCGCGATTCTTTATTTCGGTACGCCGGTGGTGCTGATCGGCTCGAGCAACGAGGATGGCTCGTTCAATCTCGCGCCGATGTCGTCGGCATGGTGGGTCGGCTGGCGCTGCATGCTGGGTCTCGCCAGCAACTCCAAAACCACTGAAAACATGATTCGCACCGGCGAGTGCGTGCTCAATCTTCCCTCGGCCGATCTTGTCGACGCCGTCAACCGGCTCGCGCGCACCACCGGCTCAAGCCCCGTACCGGCAGGCAAGATCAAACGTGGCTACCGGCACGAGAAGAACAAGTTCGCGATCAGCGGCCTGACGCCGCTGCCGGGTCAGACGGTCGCCGCGCCGCGCGCCGCGCAATGCCCGGTGCAGATCGAGGCAAAGGTCGCGCATGTCCACCAGATGGCGCAGGAAGACGAAGTCTGGCGCGGCAGTCTTACGGCGGTCGAGGTTCGCGTCACCCGCGTGCACGCGCATCCGGAAATCATGATGGACGGCGAGCCCAACCGCATTGATCCCGACAGATGGCGGCCGCTGATCATGAGCTTTCAGCAGTTCTACGGCCTTACACCGCAGAAGCTGCAGCGCTCCGAACTTGGGCAGATTCCGGAAACCGCCTACAAGCCACCCGGTTGGCGGCCGGCGGCCTAAGCATCGCGTGACGCACCTCAGGATAACGGGGTCTTCCGCCAAACCATATCCTTCGCCGCGATCAGGCCACCACCGGCGATCAGGACTGCGGCGATCGCGAGGCTGGCGCTGGGTTTCGCAAAGCCCGCCATGATCAGAAACGCGGTCGAGAGCAGCGGCGTCGCGTAGGATGCCGCACCCAGCACGCGGATATCGCCGCGTTTCATGCCGATATCCCAGGCGTAAAACGCAGCACCGACGGGACCTACGCCCAGCGCTGCAATCGCCAGCCATTGGGCCACGGTCTCGGGCCAGATCGTGATCTCGACCATGCCATGAACGGCCGCCGCGAGCAGCGCCGTCGCGAGGCAGAAGCCCGCCACCGCGTCGGTCGGCACCGATTTGAGCTTGCGCGACAGCACCGAATAGGCCGCCCATACAAATGCCGCGACGAACGCCGCGGTCAATCCGGGAATTTGGCCGGGCGCGAAGCCATTGTGGCTGTTGCCCGCAAACAGCAGCACCGTGCCGGCGAGCCCGAGCAGCGCCCCGACGATGTGATGCGGCGCCAGCCGTTCGCCCGGCAGCAGCGACGAAAACAGCACGATCAGCAAGGGCCAGAGATAATTCAGCAACCCGGCTTCGGCCGGCGGCGCGAAGCGCAGCGCCAGGAAGTACAGTGCGTGATATCCGAACAGCCCGCCGACCCCGACGATCCATGCCACCGGCGATTGCCGCAACGCGCGGACCGCATTCGGCCGCCCGATCCAGGTCAGGAATCCCGCCAGCGCGCCGATCGCGAACGTCATCGCCGCCAGCTGAAAGGCGGGAATCTTCCCCGTCGCCACCGTCAGCGCCGCCAGCAGCGACCACATCAGGATCGCGGTAAGCCCGATCAGCGTGGCGGTGCGGGGGGTCATTGGTTCGTCACTCAAGCCACCGGGCCGGCGCTAAGCGCCGCCCGACAGCCGGTACTGCGAAGCAATCCATCTGTCTGACATCACGACAGCTGGATTGCCTGGTCGCAAGTGCTCCTCGCCATGACGAAGAGCAACAATCACGCGTGGTACTGGCCGCCGTTCACGGTCAGCGTCGATCCGGTGATGAAACCGGCCTCATCGGCGGCGAGGAACACCACGCTGCGCGCGATCTCTTCGGGTTCGCCGAGGCGGTTGACCGGAATCATCGGCAGGATGCTCTTTTCGACAACATCCTTCGGCACCGCCTGCACCATTTCGGTGTTGATATAGCCCGGGCAGATCACGTTCACGGTGATGCCAGCCTTGGCATTCTCCAGCGCGAGCGCCTTGGTGAAGCCGATATCGCCGGCCTTGGCTGCCGAATAATTGACCTGGCCGAACTGGCCCTTCTGGCCATTGATCGAGGAGATGTTGATGACGCGGCCGAACTTTCGGGCGCGCATGCCCTCGATGACCTGGCGCGTCATGTTGAACAACGAGCCGAGATTGGTGTTGATCACCGAATTCCACTGCTCGACCGTCATCTTGTGGAACGCGCCATCCTTGGTGATGCCGGCGTTGTTGACCAGCACATCGACCGGACCGAGATCGGCCTCAACCTTCTTGACCCCGGTAACGCAGGCGTCGAATGAGCTGACGTCCCATTTGTAGACGGGAATCCCGGTATCGGCCTTGAATTTCTCCGCGGCCGCATCGTTGCCGGCATAACTGGCGGCGACCTTGTATCCGGCGGCCTTCAGCGCCTTGCTGATCGCCGCACCGATGCCCCGTGTTCCCCCCGTAACCAACGCAACCCGTGCCATGTCGAATTCCTCCTTGGTGGTCTTTTTTATGCGCCGGAATTATCCCGGTCCTTGACAACATCTTCCAGATGAAAATGCCCGGCACGAGACCGGGCATTTTTGTTTTAGCAGTGTGGGGCGAAGTTGACAGATGATCTTTTCATCACGCAACGCACCCTGTTTGTTCAGTCGCGTGCAATGCACATAGCAATGCCCATGCCGCCACCGATGCACAACGTGGCGAGACCCTTCTTGGCATCGCGCTTCTGCATTTCATGCAGCAGCGTCACCAGCACGCGCGCGCCGGAGGCGCCGACCGGATGGCCGATGGCGATCGCGCCGCCGTTGACATTGACCTTGGAGGTATCCCAGCCGAGGTCCTTGTTGACCGCACAGGCCTGCGCGGCGAAGGCCTCGTTGGCCTCGATCAGATCGAGATCGCCGATCTTCCAGCCGGCCTTCTTCAGCGCGGCGCGCGAGGCCGGGATCGGCCCCGTGCCCATGATCTTCGGATCGACGCCGGCCTGCCCCCACGACACGATGCGCCCGAGCACGGTCCGGCCTTCCTTGGCCGCCTGCTTCGCGGTCATCAGCACCACCGCGGCCGCTCCGTCATTGATGCCGGAAGCGCTGCCGGCGGTCACGGTGCCCTCCTTTTCGAAAGCCGGCTTGAGCTTGCCCATGGCTTCCAGGGTCGCACCGTGACGCGGGTATTCATCCTCACTGACGACGATGTCGCCCTTGCGCGACTTGATGGTGACCGGGACGATCTCGTCCTTGAACTTGCCGGCCTTCTGGGCGGCCTCGGCCTTGTTCTGCGAGCCGACGGCGAACTCATCCTGCTGCGCGCGGGTGATCTGAAATTGCCTGGCGACGTTCTCGGCGGTGTTGCCCATGTGGTAGCCGTTGAAGGCATCCCACAGCCCGTCCTTGATCATGGTGTCAATGAATTCAACCGGTCCCATCTTCACGCCGCCGCGCAGATACTGCGCGTGCGGGGCCATGCTCATGGATTCCTGGCCGCCGGCGACCACGATTTCGGAATCGCCGTTGAGCAGCGCCTGGTAGCCCAAAGCCACCGTACGCAGGCCCGAGCCGCATAATTGATTGACGCCCCAGGCCGGGCTTTCCACCGGGATGCCGGCGGCAATCGAGGCCTGGCGGGCGGGGTTCTGGCCCTGCGCCGCAGTCAGAATCTGGCCCATAATCACCTCGGAAACCCGCGCCGGCTCGATGCCCGCGCGTTCCAGCGCGGCCTTGATGGCAACGGCGCCGAGATCGTGGGCCGGCAGGGTGGCAAACGCGCCGTTGAAACTTCCGACCGGGGTGCGGGCGGCGCTGACGATGACGACATCGTCTGACATGGACATCTCCTGAGTTTGAGTTCTTGGGCTTGAGGCCCTGGACGGCGGGCGGCCGGATGGCTGGCCAGTCTCTCACCTTATCCTGTTAACGGAGTTGAGGCATGTCAATCGGCCAGAGGGCGAAATCACGCCGCGGCGCATTCAAAATGACGCACTTGGCAGTTTCCTGAGCAATGCCTATGCTTTGGAATTAACCGTGGCGCACAAAACGGTAGCCTAACCCTATTGAAAATGCTTACTTTGCTGCGATGCGCTGCTCGTTAGCCCTTCGGCGACGCCGTCGGGTTCCTTGTCCTCGGTGTGCATGTGTGAGCCCATGGCGAAATCAGACCAACCCACCACGATCAAGAAATACGCGAATCGACGGCTCTATAATACCGGCACCAGCACCTATGTGACGCTCGAGGATCTCGCGGCGATGGTCAAAGAGGGCGAGGACTTCCTCGTCTATGACGCGAAAACCGGCGACGACATCACCCGCTCGGTTCTGGCCCAGATCATTTTCGAACAGGAAAACAAGGCCGGGCAGAACCTGCTGCCGACCACCTTCCTGCGTCAGCTGATCCGATTTTACGGCGACAGCATGCAGATGGTGGTTCCGCGCTACCTCGAGCAGTCGATCGACACCCTGACGCGCGAGCAGGAGAAATTCCGCAAGCAACTCACCACCACTTTCAGCATGACGCCATTCGCGCCGCTGGAGGAACATGTTCGCCGCAACATGGAAATGTTCGAGCGGACATTTTCGATGTTCAAGCCGTTCGCGGCACCCCGCGCCGGAAGCGCCGCCGCAGAGCCGGAGAAACCGCCGGAGCCGGCCGCGGAAGCCGACAACATCGACGACCTTCGCCGTCAGATGAAGGATATGCAGGATCGCCTCGAGCGGATGTCGAAAGAGCCGAAGAAAGACGAGTGATAGCGCGGTCTTTCGGCTCGTCGTGCCGGCTCGGGGAAGTCCTTAGCCCGCCGCCGGCAAGGCCGCCCCGGGCCGCATACTCCACGGCCGTTGCGAAGACGCAAGCCCGATCAGGCGACCCTGAATGTAATCGCAGCCCCAATCGCGCAGCATCACTGCGGATTCGTCGTCCTGAACCCATTCAGCGACCGTCTTGATTTCCAGCCGGCGCGCCAGATCGATCAAGGTCTGCACGAAAGCGCGATCGTCGGCCGAGCGGGCGATGTTTTGCACGAAGGCGCCGTCGATCTTCACGATATCGACGCCGAGCTTGCGCAAATTCCGGAACGAGGTGTATCCGGCGCCGAAATCATCGATGGCGATCCGGCTGCCGAAGTTTTTCAGGCGGGTGACGAAGCCGCGCAGATCATCGATATCCTGGATCGCTACGGTTTCGGTGATTTCAACGATCAGCCGCTCGGCTACGCCGGGATGCGCGCGCATGAGCAATTCAATCGAAGCCCACCAGTCCGGGTCCATCGTGGTGTCGGGCGAGATGTTGAGGCTGAGATGCACATCCGGCGCGTCGGCGAGCTCGGCAACGACGAGTTCCAGCACGCGGTGGTCGACCAGGCGGATCAGGCCCAGCTTCTCCGCGACCGGGACGATATCCGGCGCCAGCAGAACCTGCCCGTCATCCTGCTCCATGCGGACCAGGCATTCGTAGAACGCCGCGTCGCGCGAACGGGCCTCCACCACCGGCTCGAACGCCATGACGATCCGCCGTTCGTTGAGCGCGGTGACGATCTCGTCGGTGACGCGGATGTTGACGCGGCGCTGGGCGTCGCGCTCGACATTCGGACGCCACAACGAGAACGACCCGGCGCGACGCCGCTTGGCCATATCCAGCGTTTCCTGGGCACGGGTAATCGCCTCGTCGGCGCTGCGCGCATAGCGCGGCACGCTGACCGCACCGATCGACGCGGTAACGGAGACCGGACCGGATCTGGTCGGCACCACCTCGTCGCGAATGCCGGCAAGAAACCGCTCGGCCGCGATATTCACATCATCGATCGTGCAATTCTTCAGGATCAGGCCGAATTTGTTGCCGGAAAACCGGCCGAGCACGTCGCCGCCGCGCAACCGCGCGCGAATGCGCCTGGCCACTTCCGAAATCACCGCGTCCGCCACATCGAAGCCGAAGGCGTCGTTGATGCGCGCCAGATGATCGATGCCGATCAGCATGAAGGCGAAAGACGAGCGGAAACGCGCGGCTTCCTCGATGGCTTCGGCCAGCGATGCAGCAAGATAGGTACGATTGAGTTCGCCGGTCAGCGGATCGTGTCGCGACAGTTTCAGCAGTTGCTCGTCGCGGGCGTGGCGTTCGTTGTTGAGGCGGACAATGCCTTGGGCGCGCGCCGGCCGGCCGTCAGCTCCCGCGAACCACGTGCCGGATTCCTCGACCCAGAGCACTGGCGCAGACGTGCTGGTCCGCACGCCATACTCGATTCGATATGACGCGTCGTCGCGTCCGGGCGGCGAATGGCGCAGCGCGTCCGACCGGATCGAACGCACCGGTTCGATCAGCTTTGAAAACTCCGTGCCGCTGGCCAGCGCCGCCGCCGGAATATCCGGAAAAACCTTTGCAACGTGATCGCTCCAGGCGATCGCGTCGGTTGCGATGTCCCACACGAACGCCGCCTGGCCTAGCGAAGCGAGGATGGTCGAAGCTTGCGGAGCGGGGAGGATCAAGATCGCCTCGTTTCGGGACACCGCCGGAGTGATTCTCGGCCTCAAGAATAGTGCCTCTTTTGCCGCTGACACAGCGCCTATTCCGCAAAAGGTGCGCTCAAATCTGCGGCAGAATAGCCATAAATTATTAATGGACGGCGTATTCAGCAGAAAAACCGGATTCGCTCCGCCGCAACAATGCGCTACGCAAATTCGTAAATAATCCGTAAACCATGTTGCGCGGCGTTCGGGAACAAACCCGAACGGACCGGCATAGACCTTGCGACGATGGAGCAGCAACGGAGCGCCGCGTCCTAAAACGTGACAGTTGAGCCGGATTTCGACCTACGATGTTAGATACCGATCGATCAGGACAGGCGGTGGATGATGGCGTGCTGACGGACGCCATGCCGCCCTGCGTTGCGCTGGTGCCGATGGTCACGGCGGCAAAATGGTCGCAGATTCCCAGCTCCCAGCTGTCGCTGCCCAACTCGACATTCGTCGCGCATTTGATCGCAACCGCCGAACATGTCCCGCAGACCCGCAGTCTGCGGCGGGCAACGCCCGCCGATGCGCGGACCGCCTACAGCACCAACCAGCACCGGCTGCTGGGCGCCGTCGCCCGGGCGCGTCAAATCATCTGAAGCCGCTTGATCCCAATCAGTGCGGTGTCGCATCCCGCGGCGACGGCGAACCTTCGCCGGGCTGCAATTCCGGCGACGAGACCTCCCGTGACGGCGCATTTGATGCGACCTCGGGATGCGCGAGCGCGGGTTCGGGGTGATCCGGCAACACGGATTCCGCGACCGACGCCGCTGCCGGCACAGCTGGCGCTGGCGCAGGCGCAGGATCGAACTGAGGAGGTTGCCGCGCGGCAGCGGGAGGCGGGCTGACCTCGTGCCTCGCAGCCGCGGAGCCTGACGTCACCGGCACTCCACGCCGCGCACGCAACGCAATGCCCGACAGGAAATCCACCAGCGCGAGCATTGCCAGCAGGAAATAGGGTGAGGTGCCGAACCGCGGCCACAGCAGGAATTCGGCCGCCGCACCGCCGAACACGATCAACGACAGCAGATGATCGGTGAGATATTTGGAGCCGGGACGCGCGCCCTTGATGATCTCGAGCAGCAACAACAAAATACCGAGCGCAAGAAGGATATCGCCCAGCGTCAGCGGCCACTCGGCGCCTGACATCAAAGTCAACTTCACAAGCGGATCGGCGAAGGAAACGCCGGGCATCAGGAAGACAATGATATTGTAGATCGCCAGCGGAATCAGAAGAAGCGGAAAACCGACCATGGACATCGGCGAGGCCTTCTTTTCAAGCAAGAGAACCTAGGCATTCCAGACGAAGTGCCGCTTTGCTTGCCCCGGGAATGCGTTCTATCTCACCAGTTGGAGCGAATTCGGGCGCAAAATTGATTCCGCCCGATTTCGTCCTGCCATCCATCGCGCCGCGTTCGGCGGCGCGGCTTCCGTGCCGTAATCAGGATTCCTTCTTGGCCTTCAGAACCTGCCGGCCCTTGTACATGCCGGTTTTCAGATCGAGGTGATGCGGACGGCGCAACTCGCCGGAATCCTTGTCCTCGGCATAGGTCGGCTTTTTCAGGGCATCCGCCGAACGGCGCATGCCACGCCGCGAGGGCGATGTTTTTCTTCTGGGAACGGCCATGTCGGTGTCCTCTAGGGGTGTTGTCGGGGGCATCGTCCGTGGGCGGACGGCTCAGCGTTTTTGACACGAGCGGAGATGCCGATAAGGCCGCGCTTATAGAGGATGGAGTTGCGCAAAGCTAGGTTCAAAATACGTCAAATCGGCTCAAAATCCCCGATTTTCGTGCCAGCACCGCTGCGCTCCAGCAGCCTGCGCCCGGGCCATATAGGTTCCAGCCAGCCGGCGCACCCCGGGACCGGGATTGCGGGCGCTGCGCCGGACTGGATTGGGCAGGATCGCCGCCAGCAACGCCGCTTCGCGCGGCGACAGGCCCGAGGCCGGGCGTCCGAAGGCATAGGCGGAGCCTGCTTCCACGCCGAACTGGCCGGACGGCCCGAGTTCGGCAATGTTGAGGTAGATTTCCAGAATCCGCTGCTTCGGAAGCATCGCGTCGATCCACATCGCGAGCGGAAACTCCAGAAGCTTGCGGATCGGGCCGGGCAGCGGCCACAGGAACAGGTTCTTCGCCACCTGTTGGGTGATGGTCGAGGCGCCGCGAAGTTCTCCGCCTTCCTGGACATCGCCGATCACCTCGCGCACCGCGCCCCAGTCGACGCCATGATGCTTGCAGAAATGCGCATCCTCGGCGGCGACCACCGAGGTCGGCAGCGCGGGCGAGATCGTGCCAAAATCGACCCATTGCCGCGACACCGGCGCACCGGTCAGCCAGCGCCAGGCCATCAGCGCTGACACCGGATGGCCAGCGCGGTACAGCGGCGTCAGCAGATAGGGCAGCAACAGCGCAGCCAGCACAATCAGCAATAAATTTCGGGCAATTCGCAAATTCTGGATTTCTGGTTCGGGCCTATTCCGCAAAATGGCTGCCGGCTTGGCCGGCATCGAATGATGTCCCCTGACGGTTCCCGGCTTTTCCAGCGGTTTTAAGGCGTCATCCGCCCCGGCGCCGGAATTGACGAAGCCGATGCCATAACCGATTGTCCGGCCAAATTTCATCTGGAGCTGTTTTTGATGACGACCGGCACCGCCCTACCCAACTTTGCCAAACGACTGGACCAAACCGCGGAGGATACCGAAGCCCTGCTGGCGAAGCTTTTGTCGGACAAGCTCTTGCCCGACGAGATCGCCCGGCCGAAGCGGCTGATGGAAGCCATGCGCTATTCGAGCCTCGGCGGGGGAAAAAGGCTGCGGCCGTTTCTGGTGGTCGAAAGCTCGGCCGTGTTCGGCGTCGGGCGCGAGGCTGCCCTGCTGGCCGGCGCCGCGCTCGAATGCATCCACTGCTATTCGCTGATCCACGACGATCTGCCGGCAATGGATAACAGCGATCTGCGCCGCGGCCGGCCGACGCTGCACAAGAAAACCGACGACGCCACGGCGATTCTCGCCGGCGACGGACTGCTGACGCTGGCCTTTGACATCATCACCCGCGACGAAATCCACAAGGATCCAACCGTGCGCCTGCTGCTCACGCGTGCGCTGGCGCGCGCATCGGGAATCGGCGGCATGGTCGGCGGCCAGATGCTTGACCTCGCCGGCGAGGGCCGGTTCGGCGACCGCGAGCCGGTCGATGTCGCGCGCCTGCAGCAGATGAAGACCGGTGCGCTGTTGCGCTATGGCTGTATTGCCGGCGCGATCCTCGGACAGTCCTCGCCGAAGGAGTATCAGGCGCTCGACGATTATGGCCGTGCGCTTGGCGAAGCCTTTCAGATCGCCGACGATCTGCTCGACGTCGAAGGCGACGCTGCGGCGCTCGGCAAGCAGACCGGCCAGGACGCCGCATTGGGCAAGACCACGTTCGTCACCCAACTCGGGATCGACGGTGCCAAGCAGCGCGTGCGCGATCTGCTGGCGCGCGCCGATTCCGCACTCTCGATATTCGGCGCAAAGGGCGAGGTGCTGCGCGCCGCCGCGCGATTCGTTGCCGAACGCAAGAATTGAAGGCGCCAATGGCGGATAATGGTTCGGAAGAAGATCCTCTTCTTATCCGCTTTCGCAAGATGTCCAAGCCGGTCCGCGTGGTCTATGCGCGCCCGCGCGCCTTCATTTCAATCGCCGCCGGAATCGTGGCGTTCCTCTTGCTGTCGGCCTCATTGCGGCTGGTGACGCGCATGCTGATCGGCTGGGACATTTTCGTCGCCCTGTATGTGCTGCTGGTATACGGCATGATGCTGCGCAGCGGATTGTCGCATATCCGGCGCAACGCGGCGCTGCAGGACGATGGCCGCTTTTTGATCTTGCTGGTAACCGCGCTCGGCGCATTCGCCAGCCTCGCCGCGATCGTATTCGAGCTTGGTGCATCTCATCATAGTACGAAGGCGCTGGCGCTGGCGACGGTGACGGTCGCGCTGTCATGGGCTGCCGTGCATACGGCCTTTGCGCTGCATTATGCGCATGATTATTACCGCGGCGCCAAACCCGGCGGTTTGCAGTTTCCCAGCGGGGACCAGCACGAAAAACCCGATTACTGGGATTTTGTCTATTTTTCGTTCGTGATCGGCATGACCGCGCAGGTCTCCGATGTCGGCATCACCGACAAAACCATCCGGCGCACGGCCACCGCGCACGGCATCGTCTCCTTTGTCTACAATACCGCGCTGGTTGCGCTGATGGTCAATATCGCCGCCAGCGCGATTTGATGGTCTGCAAGCAAGCAGCGCGCAAGTGCGAGCGCGGACTGGCGCATGCCAGCCGGCCTTCTGCGCAGGCATGATTCGCTTTGCCAACGGCATTTTTCCGTTCAAGATCGAACCATCAACAAGAACAAGCGGAGGAAACGAATGCGTGGCGTTGTGTTCACAGGCGAACGCGGACTGGAATTGATGCAGTTTCCCGATCCCACTCCCGATGCCCATGACGTGGTCATCGAGATGAAGGCGTCCGGCATGTGCGGCACCGACCTGCATCAGTACCGTCGCCCGAAAGGCCAGACCGCAGTAGCCGGCATTCAGGCAAAGGACAGTCCCGTCATCGTCGGGCACGAGCCTTGCGGCATCGTGGTCGCGATCGGCACCGCCGTCGATGCGAGGGAGGCGCGCATCGGCCAGCGCGTGATGGTGCATCATTATCAGGGCTGCACGCAGTGCAATCAATGCCGGTCCGGATGGCAGCAGCTCTGCCAGGAGGTGCCGGTCAAGGTCTACGGCAACAACGAGCATGGCGGCCACGCGAAATATCTGAAGGTACCCGCCAACACCCTGGTGCCGCTTCCCGACGAATTGTCGTTCAGCGCGGGTGCCGCGATCGCCTGCGGTTCCGGCACCGCCTACAGCGCGCTGCGCCGCATCGGCGCTTCGGGCAACGACACGCTGGCGATTTTCGGCCAGGGGCCGGTCGGACTTGCGGCAACCCAATACGCCAAGGCGATGGGGGCGAAGGTGATTGCGCTCGACATCAGCCAGCCGCGACTGGAGCGCGCGAAAGCATTCGGCGCCGACGAGGTGATCAACCCCGGCTCGACCGATCCGGTCGCCGCCATCAAGGATCTGACCCATGGACGTTATGCGGACCTGACGCTGGATACGTCCGGCAACCCGGAGGCGCGACTGAACGCGATCCGCTCCGTCAAGGTGTGGGGCACGATGTGCTTTGTCGGCGAGGGCGGCGAGGTCCACATCGACGTCAGCCCGCTTTTGATGCGCCGGCAGTTGACGCTGGTGGCGTCGTGGACGTTTTCCAACGTCATTCAGGCCGACTGCGCGCGGTTTTCGATCGAGCGTGGCGTCGATGTCGACAAGCTGTTCACCCATCGCTGGAACATCGACCAGGCGGACGAGGCCTACAAAGTGTTCGACAAGCAGGTCGACGGCAAGGGCGTGTTCCTGATGTAGGGCAACACATGGTGGCCCGGTGGGCGCTGCTCTGGTAAAAGCAGCGCCATCACCTCGATTTAAGCAGCAGGGAGCACAGACCATGAGTCACGACCGCTCCACCGTCGAAGCGGTGGTCAATCACTATTTCGACGGCCTCTACGAAGGCAATGCCGACAAGCTCGGCGCGATCTTCCACCCCACCGCCGACCTGCGCTGGGTCGAAAAGGGCGAGCTGCAGGTCCTGACCGTGCCCGACTGGCTCGATCGCGTGAGCAAGCGGCCTTCCGCCAAGGCCGAGGGCAAGCCGCGCGAGGATTTCATCGTGACGATCGATCGCTCGGACGAATCCACCGCCTTCATCAAGGTGCGCTGCCAATTGCCGCCGCGCTACTTCACCGACTATCTGGTGGCGATGAAGCTCGCCGACGGCTGGCAGATCGTCTCGAAGTCATACCGCTACGATCTCAGGCCATAGCCCCCCACCGATTCCGCGCCATTGACGCTGCCGCCGGTCCGGGCAAATTGGCCCGGCACAGGAATGGGGGACCGTGGAAGCCAAGTTCCAGATATTTCTGATTCTGCTCGCGGTGCTGGCGGGCACGGCGCTGCTGGCGCGGCGCATCAACGTCGCGCCGGCGATCCTGCTGCTGCTGGCCGGAATCGTGCTGGCCTTCGTGCCCGGAATGCCGTCGCTGGAACTGCCGCCGGAACTGGTGCTGCTGGTGGTGCTGCCGCCGCTGATCTATTCGGCCAGCGTCGCCATGAGCTGGCGCGAATTCAAATCCAATCTGCGCCCGATCATCCTGCTGTCGGTCGGCTGCGTGATTTTCACGGCCTGCGCGGTCGCCGCCGCGACGCATTATCTGATCGGGCTGCCGTGGAACATCGGCTTCCTGCTCGGCGCCATCGTCGCGCCGCCGGACGTGGTGGCGCCGCTGGCGATCGCCCGCAAGCTCGGGCTGCCGCGGCGAATCCTCGTCGTCCTCGAGGGCGAGGGGCTGGCCAACGACGCCACCGCGCTGATCCTGTATCGCTTCGCGGTGGTGGCGATCTCGACCGGAATGCTTTCGCTGCCGAAAGCAACGGCCGCCTTCTTCGTCATCGTCGCCGGCGAGGTACTGTTCGGCGCGGCGGTGGGCTGGCTCAGCCTGCGGATGCGTCACCGCGCGCGCGATCCCCAGGTCGAGATCACGCTGTCGCTGATCACGCCTTACGTCGCCTACTGGATCCCGGAGCATTTCGGCGGCTCCGGCGTGATCGCCACCGTCGCCTGCGGGCTCTATATGAGCTGGAACGGGCCGCTGCTGATCTCTTCGGCGACCCGGCTGCAGGGCATCTTCTTCTGGGACCTCGTGATCTATCTGATCGAGGGCCTCTTGTTCCTGCTGACCGGCTTTCAGATGCGATCGCTGCTGGAGAAGTCCAAGGCGTTTCCGCTCGACGACATCCTGGCTGCGACCGCATTGGTCGCGGTCATCATCATCGTCGCGC
This sequence comes from uncultured Pseudomonadota bacterium, assembly GCA_963813165.1. GTDB lineage: Bacteria > Pseudomonadota > Alphaproteobacteria > Rhizobiales > Xanthobacteraceae > Bradyrhizobium. Next base: position 27,916 of record CAWEYJ010000017.1, read on the forward strand.
GCTTCGCCTGGGTCTATCCCGCGACCTACCTGCCGCGGCTGTTGAACAAGCGCCTGCGGGAGCGCGATCCGATGCCGTCGTGGCGCACGGTGTTCGTCATCGCCTTCACCGGCGTGCGCGGCGCGGTATCGCTGGCCGCAGCCCTGGCGCTGCCGTTCGCACTTCCCGACGGGGAAAGCTTTCCCTACCGCGACCTCATTTTGTTTGTCAGTTTCGGCGTCATCTTCATCACGCTGGTCGGACTCGGGCTTGGGCTGCCGCCGGTGGTGCGGTGGCTCGGCGTCGCCCGCGCGGGCCGCGACGAACAAATGGCCGAGCACGAGTCGGAAATCGCGGCACGGCGCGAAGCGCTCGGCGCCGCGCTCAAGTCGCTCGATGCCATCACCGACGACCGCGAATTGTCCGACGAGGTGGTCAAGCTGCTGCGCGCCAGACATGAGATCCGCTTCAATCAGCTGCCCGACAGCCTCGATCCCGACGCGCATGATGTCTCGGCGGCGGGCACCGACCTGACGCGGGAATTGATTGCGACGGAACGGAAGTTCATCCACATATTGCTGCGCGACGGCAAGATCACCGACGAAGTCCGGCGACGGATCGAACGCGATCTCGATCTGGAGGAAGCCAGCCTCGCCAACCGCGAATACCGCAGGATACCGTTGTGAGTTTCATCGTCATGCCCGGCCTTATGCCGGGCATGACGCGAATGGATAACGCATCTGATCCTACTCCGCCGCCGCAATCCGCGGCCGCCCGACATAACCGTTGGCATCGCCGAAGCGCTCGATCATGACCGCGGGAAGATCCTTGGCCTTGTGCGTCACGCAGGCGCCGGACCGCACCGCGTAGCGGTCCTGGTGCGCCAGCTGCACCGGCGGCTGGCCCTGCTGCAGTGCGCGGGCGCTCTCCATGATCAATTTACGGAAATGCATGATGCCGAGATCGGTCGGACCAAGATGCTCGCGGGTGCGGTCGGCGATCGGACCCTGGCTGTCCTGCACCGCCGCGTCCTGTTCGGATACGCCCTTGATGCCGGTGTAGCTTTTGGTCTTCTGCAGCTTGCGGTCGATCAGGTAGTCGTTGGCCTTGTTGCGCAGCGGCACATAATTCTCGTCGACCTCGGAGATCACGCCGTTGCCGCCATCATAGGCGTCGCGCTCGGCCTGCGTCAGCGGGCGTTCCGGATTCCAGGCATAGGTGTAAATCCAGCAAGAGGTGTCGGTTACCGGAACGAAGCTCTGGCCGAAGATGTTCTCGCCCGGCATCGCGCTCGGCGCATAGGCATGCACCGGCATCAGGAACTGCGCGATGCGCCAGTAGATGTTGTCGCTGCCGGTGAGCCGGCCGCCGGCGATCGTCAGCCCGGCGTCATGCGGATGGATCTTGATGACGGGACGCGGATCCTCGGCGATCCAGCGCATGTGATCGGAACTCATGCGCGCGATCGGATTGATGAAGTGCTTCTTGATATCGAGCACCTCGTCTTCTTCCTTGTCGAAGCTTAGATGCGCGAAGGTGAAATGCGCGGTGTCGATCGAGCCTTCCAGCGCCTGCACCCAGTTGCAGTCCTGCCATTTTTTCGAGACGTAGCGGTGCGAGGCCGGCACCAGTGCCATCTCCAGCGCGGGCAATTCCGGCAATGCCTCCGCCGGGCCCATATAGGCCCAGATCATCTCGCCCCATTCGCGCACCGGGTAGGACTTGATGCGGATCAGGTCCTTGGCATTGAGATCGGGATAGGAGGTCGGCATGTCGACGCAAGCGGCCGTCGGTGTCGAATTTCCAGCCGTGATAGACGCAGCGGATGCCGCATTCCTCGTTGCGGCCGAGCCAGAGATTGGCGCCGCGATGCGGACAATATTGATCGATCACGCCGACCACGCCTCTGGAGTCGCGAAACGCCAGCAACTCCTCGCCCATGACGACGATCTTCTTCGGCGGGCCATCGGCTTCCGGCAATTCCTCCGACAACAGAACAGGTAGCCAGAACCGGCGCAGCAAATCGCCCATCGCCGTGCCCGAACCGCTTTCGGTCAGGAATTTATTGTCTTCTGCGCGGAGCATGGCTGTTCCTCCGGATGTTATTGCTTTTGCGCGAGCTTGGCGCAGACCGGGCGATGCGTCAACGCACGTTGTTCTCGCGGCGCCATGCGCCCGAGTTATTGCTGGAATGATCCGCCCCTTGGAGGGCGTGGGGAATGCCGGGTGCCCGTTGCACCCGCAGCCTCGTGCGCAAAGGTAGAAAGCACACGAGTTAGTCACCACGGTCGCACCGGGATCACCCGGCATTCCCGCACGCAATGGTTTTAACGGTTTCCTTCGGGCTCTCCCCGGTGATCGGGCTTTCTTGTCACCGTCGCCTCGCAGACACTTCTGCGAAGCTTGACGCCGGCGTCGAGGCGTCAGGACCACACGACTTCACCGTCCACAAGTCGGCGCTCTCGTCAGCAGCGCCACCCGCGTCCATCGCATCCCTGCCCTACGTTCGTGACGATCGCGAAGCGCCCCTCTGTGTCGGGCCGGGATGGCGAACGATATAGAAGTGATTTGGGTCAAAAGAGAACCGGAATATTTTTGCGAAGAGGACTCGACAGGCGAACCATTGATTTGCCCGCCGGGCAATCGGCCAACGGTTTGTTTGATCCAGGCAGCATCATCTGGTCCGCCGGATTGCCTGCAATCCAACCTCCGCACGCGGTGGCGAGGTGAACCAAACATCTGCGTCGAGCCGATCGCGACCGAATTCCGCAGCACCGCGAAATGACGCGATATGCCAACAGGCGACATCCGTGCGGGATTGAACCTGAAATGAACGGGGCCGCCAACCGAGGCGGCCTCGCCCCCATGTAGATTTTCGCAGTTGCCCTGCGGCAAGATTGCACCGATAAATCGAATCCATGATCCATGGCGCGAGATTTGTCATCGTCACTGCCTTCGTTTTCTGCCCAATGGCACAACTGCGGGCAGAGGAAAAAGAGCCGTTCGCGGTGGTCGAACTAGGAGCCGCCACCGAACGAAGTATCCAGGAGGGCACCTACAGCGTTGGGCCTTCGGCTTCGGTTGAATTTCCGGTGGTCAAGGACTGGCTTGAAATCGAAACGGGTATCTCACCACTATTCCGCCCGGGCCAGACCGAATGGCAAGCTGATCTTCTCTTCAAGAAGCCGTTCACAATCAATGAGCATGTCGAGTTCATGATCGGCGCAGGTCCGCAGTTGAGTTATGCAACTGCGGGTCGGCGGGACGCAGATTGCGAGCGAGTTCGCCCTCGAATGGATGATCTGGCCGACGGCAGACCGCAAGTTTGGTTGGTTCGTCGAGCCCACCTATAGCTACTCGTTCAGCAGGGGTCACGAGCAAGCGATCGGGGTGACCACGGGACTCACCATCGCGATTCCCTGAATTAGGCCACCGTTAAATTCAAACCAGGCCAGGCTTGAAACAGGACAGTACCCGCACCCTATAGGAACAGATCGGCAATTTGGATTCTTTCCTGAACTAGAGCATGACGAGACTAGATTGAGGCGGCGGGACCCCTTCTCCCTCGCCCCGCAAGCGGGGCGAGGTGAAATCGAATTCAACTCAAAGCCATCATTGCTTTAGCAGGTAGCGCGGGTCGCTCAGACCGAATGTCCTGCTCGGGTCTTTCGCAACCATACGCCAGTCACGGCAAGGAAGCCGCGATAATCCCGCGCCCCGCGATGGTCTTGTCGACCGTTTCGGTCTAGCATGAAGCCGGGGCATTCGAACTTCCCGTGTGGGCGGCGATGGCGCGATCCGACCGCGAGGCTCCAGCATATGCGACAAGCGGAGCCCCCTTCCTGCAGTACATTGGCTCGTCGCGACCGTGGACCGTGCTGGCGTGGGCCGCGCTGCTGGTGGCGATCGTCGTGTCGTTCAGGCCGGCGATCCCGGTCATCTGGGGCGACACGCCGGCCTTCGTGGAATCTGCGCTTGAAACGCTCGAGGCCGGAAAGCCGACCGTGGCAGGTGGGCGCGATCCAGGCTACCCGGCGTTCCTCGCCGTGACGTTCGCGCTCGGAGGCGACCTCGGGACGGTGGTGCGCCTGCAGCAGGCGGCATGGGCCGTCCTGATGCTGGCGCTTGCAGCAACCGCCCAGGCGGCGACGCGCAACGCCGGCGGGCTCGTGCCGATCATCCTCGTGGCGACGTATCCGGGCCTGCTGCTGTTCAGGAACGTCCTCACCGCAGACCTCCTGTTTGCGGTGTTCCTCAATCTGGCCATGGCCGGATTGCTCGTTGCCACCTGCGTCGGGAAAGCGGCGCGGTGCTACGCGGTCGCGGCCTCCGTCCTGTGCGCGGCACTCGCGGCGTGCTTCAGATCGCAGGGAATCCTGGTCCCGATCGCCGCCATCGTGGTGGGCGCCCGCCTCGCCTGGCCAGATACGTCAGCGCGCCGTGCTGTGATGGCCGTGTCCATTGCGGCGGCGCTGGCGCTGCTCGCCGCCGGTTCCCGGTTCGGGGCTTCCGATTCCGACGAGGCCTCGGTCGTGTTCGTCCCCAAGACATTGTTCTGCAATCAGCTGAACATCGTGCTTGCAAGCGATGCAGCGCAACGCGAGATCGTGTCGGCAGCCGGCGACCGCGCGGATGCCACGATGGCGCGGCTTGCCGCCGACTTCGCCGCGGAGCCGGGCCGCTGGCCTGTGCTTGGCTTCTTCGGCGACGCGTGCCTGTTCGACACCGCACTGGATCGAGATGTCACCGACGGGACCGGGAATGCCGTCGGCGCGGCCGCAGCCTATCGGCGCATCTTCCTCGCCGCCGTGCGTGACCGGCCGCTGGCCTATGCGGGCAAGTTCGTCCGTCAGATGGCCTATGGGGCCCTGGTCGCATGGCCGCCCTACGGACTCAACCCTGCGATACCGGTTTCGACCGACGACGTGCCGCACGTGTCCGACATCATGGCGCGGCACGGCCGGGCGGTTCAGCCGATCGATCTGCAAGGCGGACCGGTTCGGATCGGCCCATTGGCCGATCTCCCAGGCATCGCCGCCTATCTGTTCAGGGCTTTGTCCATCGCCTTCGTTATCGCCGTCCTATTCTGGACGGTGACCGCTGTGCAGCGGCGGCAATGCGATTTCGTGACACGCGCAGGCATCGTGATCGTGATGTGGGCGGCTTCGATCATGACCGCCGCCGGCGTCCATACCCTCGACGTCTGGCGATACCTGGTTCCCGCAGTGCCGATGGTGGGTATCATGCTGTCCCTTTTCGCCGTCGAACTGGCCGAAACGATCGGATGCCTGCGCAGCGCCGATCGGACCCAAATCCGTCCTGGCGGTTCCGGGCTGGACCTTTCATAAATTTCATTTTGATTTTGTGCGGATCGGGCGTTGCCTATCAGCACCGGCGGGAGCGCGGTTTTGCGGTAGTCAACGCAGGAGAGCGCGATGCAACGCCTTCGCCAGCATCGCCGTTCGGCACATCGGCGGGATCGGCAACGACGACCGGATCGGCGCCCGATAGTGACCGGATTCCGCAGCATCGCGAAACGACGCGACGTACCATGAGCGGACTCGTGCCCTGCAGCAGCGTCCAACCACAAAAAATTCCTGTCGTGTCCGGCTTTGCATCTTTCTGCAGAGCATCCCCGGCGTTAAAGAGATCATCGAGCCTGAACGCGCTGGCTTCTCCACCTCCTGCGCTCGGGCGTTAAGCGTCGATCCGGGCGCCCGCCACACCACCGCGGCTATGAGATTTGGACGGAAAAATGAGCCGTTTCTGGAGCAGCCTGACACACGATCTGAAGCCCTATGTACCAGGCGAACAGCCCCGCATGGCGGAGCTGGTGAAGCTCAACACCAATGAAAGTCCATTTGCCCCTTCCCCGCGCGCGCTGGAAGCTGTTCGCGGCGCGGCGACCGATACGCTGCGTCTATATCCGGACCCGCAGGCCACCGCGCTGCGGGCGGCTTTGGCCACCTATCACCAGGTGCGACCCGAACAGGTGTTCGTCGGCAACGGCTCGGACGAGGTGCTGGCCCACGTCTTCACCGCGCTGCTGAAGCATGACGCGCCGTTGCTGTTCCCTGATATCACCTACAGTTTCTACCCGGTCTATTGCCGCCTGTTCGGCATCGCCTACGAGGCCGTGCCGCTCGACCATGCCATGCGAATCCGCGTTGCCGATTATCGCCGGCCGGCCGGCGCGCTGATCCTGCCCAATCCGAATGCGCCAACGGGGGTTGCGCTGTCCCGGGCCGAGATCGGTACCCTCTTGGACGAACATCCAGACGTTCCCGTGGTGATTGACGAGGCCTATGTCGATTTCGGCGCCGAGACCGCTGTCCCGCTGGTCGCCTCGCACCCGAACCTTCTGGTCGTTCAGACCATGTCCAAGTCCCGGGCGCTGGCCGGCTTGCGGGTTGGCTATGCGATCGGCGACGCCGACCTGATCGAGGCGCTTACCCGGGTGAAGGACAGCTTCAATTCCTATCCTCTTGGCCGGCCGGCCCAGGCCGGCGCCATCGCCTCGCTGGAGGACGAAGCCTATTTTCAACAGAGCAGGATTCGCGTGATCGAAGGCCGAGCGCGGCTCACCCTCGAACTGGCCCGGCTTGGCTTCGACGTGCTGCCGTCCTCCGCCAACTTCGTCTTCGCGCGTCATCCGGCGCTTGGGGGTGCGGAACTGGCCGTAGCACTTCGCCAACGGGCGGTGATCGTCCGCCATTTTTCCGCGCCTCGCATCTCCGACTATCTGCGGATCACGGTGGGCACAGACGAACAAATTGACCGGCTGCTGTCGGCCCTGTCGGACATCCTGGGCAGCGAGCCTGCAGCCGCTTGATGGCAGATCCAGGCATGCCGCGCCGGCGCGCTTGTTTTGAAATATAAAAGGCCGCCCGATGAGGCGGCCTTTTATATTTGCGTCGCGAGAAGTTCAGCCGCCCTTTTCGCATTTCGCCATGAAGCTGTTTTTCGCAGCTCCCGAGAGCGGCTTGCCATCCGCGCTCACCGCTTTGGTGGCGCACGAATCGGCCATGCATTTTTTCATGAAGGATGTCTTTGCCGCACCCGCGAGAGGCTTGCCGTCCTTGCCGACGGCCTTGCTCTCGCAGGTCTCCTGCGCGAAGGCCGCGCCACCGGCAAATGTAGCGATCAACGCAGCCAGTAATATGCCTCTGATCATTTGTTTGTCCCTTCCATGCTTGCAGCGCTTGAAGTTGACCTCGAAAACGCGACGCGATCAAGTGCCGTACCGCTCGTTTCCAATGTGAACCGGCTATCGAAACCGGGGGTGTCCGGTTCGGTTGCCCTTTCCAGACCTCGGCCGCTTCATAATGGGCCGCTATTTCGGCTTTGATTCGGCCGCAAGCGGACCCATTCCTTCACCTTGTCATAGCCGCGATAAACCGCCATCGCCTTTTTGCTTTGTGATCGAAGCCAGCGCTTCCCTCGTTTCGCTTTGCTTGGCGGAAAACAGGCTTGCCGTATCTGACAACCGTCGCCACGCGTCAGCGGACGCGAGGTGCTTTTCTCGATTGTCAGGTTCAGTGTCGGCTTGCTTCCGATACCGTGCTTCCATCTCGATGTAGTATTGCAGCTTTCCCGACACGACCACCGTCACTAGGTTTTCTTGATTGCGCCGCTGACCGTTGAACCGAAATCGGGAGCTTCCAACCAACTAGCAATTTGCGCCAGACCAACCGTCTTTTTCGGACGAAAAGGATTGATCGTACCGGCGCTCACATCGCACCCTTCTTCCAACCGTTCCCGCGCAAATTTCTTTGCTTCGGTTTCCGTTACAAATGTTTTTGAGTTTCGGACGTAGACGCCAGGCACCTCATTAGGCTGACGAAATGCCACGTACCAGTAATGAGACATCATCAATGAACAACGAGAATAAATACATTTCAAAAGACCAACATCAAACTTATCGACATTGCACATCGCATCATTGATCTAAATCAAAATAGTATCACGGCGCGCTGCCTCGAATTGTTTTATTGGGTCGGCGAGCAGGCAGCCAAGCGTCGCAGAGCGGACAATTGATGACGTTATTCTTTCCATTCGATGCATTGCTCAGAGACATTCCTGAAACCTGCGCCAGAAATGTCACGGTTGCAGTTGCGCTTCTCCCTATAAGAACAGGAAGGAACACTCTTCTGTGTCCTGAATGATAATTTCAAACGGGGAACTGTGCTATGAATCGAATTCAGAAAATCGCAATTGCAACCGTCGCGCTGAGCGCCCTATCGTTTGCGGAGGCCGCGTTTGCTGCCGATTTTTCAGTCAAGGCACCTCCCGTTCCCGTGTCGCCTGCATACAATTGGACTGGTTTCTACGTCGGCGGCCATGTCGGCGCCGGCTGGGGTACCGCTGAAGCAACGTCTAATGTTGGTGCGCTAATCAACGGCTTCCTGCCGGGCGCCGGTGTCGGCTTTAACTTGCCTGTTGGGCAGACCCAGATGAATGGTTTTATGGGTGGCGCCCAGGCCGGGTACAATTGGCAGTCCGGCGTGATGGTTTATGGCGTGGAAGGCGATTTCAGCTGGTCGGGCATCAAGGGCAGCACCGCCTGTCTGTTGGTTCTCAATTGTACTGCCGAAGTTAAATGGATCGGCGACATAACTGGCCGGGTCGGGGTCACGGTTGGCGACCGCGGTCTGCTTTACGTAAAGGGCGGCGGCGCGTGGGCGGATTCCAGCTACACCGCGGGTCAGAACCTTACCATCGGCGGCCTCGGTGCATCCGGTGTTGTGAACGGCGCCGTGAGCGATACGCGTTTCGGTGGCGTCTTGGGTGCCGGCATCGAATACGCGTTTATGCCCGGTTGGTCGGCCAAGCTTGAATATGACTACTACGACTTCGGAAAGACCGATTTGAGCATGCCGGTAGTGGCATCAGGTGCGATTGCCGGTGTCGGAGCTGGCAGCGTCAAATTCAATCTGCCAATCAACGTCAACCAGCAGGTCCATACCATCCGGGTCGGAGCGAACTACCACTTCTGACCGGTGGTCGCGAACCATCTATCCAACTATCTCTCTCCAGCAAACTCAAAGCCCCGGTATCGACCGGGGCTTTTTTTGTTTGAACGAAGTCGTGGCGAATGTCTGCTTAGGGGATGGACCCGGCTGCTTGCCCCGCGGGGATAGTTTGTGAAGACTACACCGGAGCACAGGAAGAAGCAGCCCATGGATAGCACCACACCGCAGCTGGCCTTGATCGGCATCCACATTGGCTCTGCCAACCGATCGCCGGGTTCCGGTCTCTTTTCCCGCTTTGGTCGCTGCCATCATAATTCAGCAGAATTGAGCGAATTGAGCCTTAATCTCCCATCATTGTATTTCGAGCTTATGCCGAGCCGATCGTTTTTGGCGGTTGCGGATTGCGCTTGCAGATCATGGAACCAATTGTTGTGAGAGGTGGCATTGGAGTCCTCTGTTGCCGATCGTTGGTCAGCGGGATCGAAAGGGTGGAAGCGCCGCCTTCGTTGTCCTCGCTGCGGGTCTTCGTTGCGGAATCCGGGCCTTCATCCGTCATGCTCGGACACCGCTTGCGCGTACAGCGAGACCGGGTTTCCGCTTTTCGACGCGCAACCGGTGCTGATCGATTTTGAAGCCAGCATCTTCGACCGCGAGATGTATTGCAGCGGCGATGGTTCGGCGCTTCGACGGGATGTGACGGGGCGCTCGCTTGGCTCAAGGTTCCATCAGCTTGTTCTCGGAACGAATGCTGTTGCAGCCTCAAACTGTGCAAAATTCATCGAGCTTCTGAAGGAAGGTTCCGGGCGGCGGCCTGTCGTTCTTGTGATTGGCGGCGGCACCGTCGGCCTCGGTGCCGACGAACTTTACCGCACCAATTCGATCGAGCTGGTCGGCACCGACGTCTACGCCTCGCCGTACACCGCCTTGGTGACCGATGCCCACAAGCTTCCCTTTGAAGACGGGGTGTTTGACGGCGTCTGGGTCCAGGCCGTGCTCGAACATGTGCTGGAGCCTGCAACCATCGTCGACGAGATTCACCGGGTGCTTCGGCGCGGTGGGCTGGTTTACGCCGAAACGCCGTTCATGCAGCAGGTCCACGAGCGCGCCTATGATTTCTCGCGCTTTACGCAGAGCGGTCATCGTTGGCTGTTCAAACGATTTTCCGAAATCAGCGCCGGACCGATCGCGGGTGCCGGCGTGGCGCTGGTCTGGTCGATCCGATATTTCTGCCGTGCTCTCGGCGCGGGAGACAAATTGTCACTTCTGATTGCCCTTCCTTTCTTCTGGATCCGGTTCTTGGACAGGTTCGCCCGCGGCCGAGCCATTGCCGATGCCGCCAGCGGATTTTTCTTTCTCGGGCGCAGATCCGATCTGGTGATCGATCCCCACTCCATGACGAAATACTACGACCGGCAGAAATGACTTTCGGCGATCGATCAAGAATCGGAGGGGCCTTGATCTGGGCATCGTAACGGTGAGGTGGACGGTATCAGCTGTCGGCCGCCAGGCAGAAGCTCCGACGCCAGGAAGATCGCCGGGCGAAGGGTCTGCTGGTCCTCTATTGCAGAAGCGCGATGGCCCGGACCTTTGGCCCTGCTTTACCCCGCCGCGGTCACCGGACTGGCCGAACCCGGCGAGCCGGCGCACGCATTCATCGTGGATACGCCCGGTCTGGCTCGGCCCGCTTGCCGCCGCTAGGCGCCGGCGTATATTAGCTCGATGGCTGTCAGCTCCCCCGATCTGAAAGCGTTCTTGCTCGCCACACCCTTCTTCGGTGGCCTCTCAGACGCAAGCCTCGATCTCCTGATTGCAATGCTGGTCGAGCGCCGCTTCGAGGCCGGCGCCACTGTCGTAGCGGAAGGAGAACCGGGGCGCTCAATGTTCATCGTTCAATCCGGCGAGCTGGTGGTGAGCAAGCAGACGGATTCCGGGCATGTCGTTCGCATGTCAAACCTTGGGCCTGGTGATTTCTTCGGCGAAATGACGCTTATCGAAATGCAGAACCGGTCAGCCACCGTCGTCGCGGAGGGCCCAACCGTGCTGTACGAACTCACGGCCCGAAAACTCTACACATGCTACAAGACCGATATCCATGCCTATGTGATGGTGATGCAGAATATCAGCCGCGAGCTTTGTCGGCGGCTCCGCCGCGCCGACAATCGCATTGCCGAGTTGCAGATGCTTCGCGCGGGTCAATGACGCAGACTAGCGTGCATTGCGCGGTCAAGCGCCATATAACGGTGCGCCGTTATTCCTGCGGGTGAAAAGCCTGATCCGGATCGAGCGGGGACATCGCTACCCGGTTCGCCCCGCTGCAGGGTTGATCAGTGGGTACACCCATGAGTTCGCAAAGCTCCTCGAAATCGTCCATACAATCGCGATCAATCAACTCAAGGACCCGCTTTGTCCATTCTTGAGAACCGGGCATCGGCTTCGGAGAAATAGAGGGCGTCGGTGCCCCACCGGAAGGATTGCAGGTAACTCTCACTTTTTAGTCTCCGTGGTTCGGCTGATCTTTTGCGCATGGACAATCCGGCTTGCCGACGGCCGTGGCGCGAGCTGGACCTGCCATGTTGCGTTCGAGGGCGAACGCCCAGCGGCAAGCTAGGTCAGTCGAGTTACCAGGGGTTAAGACCTGATTCTGACAGCCATGTGCGGATTCGGCCATGCTCCGAGATGAAGCTGGCTGAGCTGCAAATGCCTGGATGGCGGAAACTGGACAATGTTGGCACGATTTGGCTGCGTGCGGCGATTTGCCTTGTCGCGGCGACGTTTGATCGGTTGAGCTCCGAATTATCCAGCGTAATGATGATCTGCCGACAGAATCGCCTGAACCAAGTGGATTATGCCAACCCGTACGAACCCTCTGAGTAACTATCCGGTAGTCCGCTCCAGCGATCCTGCATTCGTGCGCGAGCGTCTTTTCAGCGTGTACGGTGCAAACAGCTTCGATGTCGGAAGGGCAAACAGGGCCTTCGCCGTTGATGCCAATCACCTGCAGGTCGGCGGCCTCGGACTTTCCTATTGCGACTATGCCAGCGATGTGTCGGTCGGGTTTGGCGAGGCCTCCTTCGTCCGGCAGTTCTTTAATATCGAAGGTGTGGCGCGTTACGCCGCGGGCAAGCAATCGGGAGAGATAACGCCGGGCTCATGGAGCCCGATCTTGCATGCGCAGGAACCGCTCAAGCTCGATTTCCGGGCTGGCTATCGCCAGCTTGTACTGCGGATCGAGTTCGAAGCGCTGCTGCGCAATCTCAGTGCCTTGCTGGGTCAGGATGTCGGCCGGAAGCTCACCTTCGACGAAACACCGGCGCGCCAACCCGCGATGGATGCACTGCGGCGGCGGATTATTCACTTTGCCATCGACTATAATGAACGCGGCGCCTTCTTCTCAGACCTGGCTGCCGCCGAAGTCGAACGCATGGTGATCATGAAATTCCTGATGTGCCACCGGCACAATTATACGCACTTGCTGCTGCGCGAGCCGCTTCCGGCTTCCTCAACCGCGGTGAGGGTGGTCGAGGAATACATTGAGGCCAACTGGGACAGGCCGATCGACATCGGGACAATGGCGGCGCTGGCCAAGATCGGCGCACGAAGCCTGTTCCGGCAGTTCAGGAAGGACCGAGGTTACTCACCGGCGGATTTCGCCAAGCGGGTGCGGCTCAATCGCGCGCGCGAAATGCTGGAGCAGTCGAATGAAACCACGTCCGTGATACAGATCGGGCTCAAATGCGGCTTTCAAAATCCCGGCCGTTTCGCCCGGGACTATCGCAATGCGTTCGGCGAGTTGCCCTCGGTCACCTTGCAGCGGACCAGGAAGTGGCGGAGTTAAAGCTCGCTCACCCCGCCGTATTCCGTCGGCGCCGCCCGCGGAAGGATTATCCGAATCATCGTCCCCAAGTCAGGTTCGCTCTCGATATTGACCCGACCACCCAGGCAATTTGTGACGATCGTCTAAAGCATGATCCGGAAAAGTGGACACCGGTTTTCCGAAAAGATCATGCTTAAACAAAAAGATAGAGCGAGATGGCGATTCAACGAAGAGCCATCTCGCTCTAGACGATGTGCAGGCCGAGGCCGGTACAGCCCTGATCGCGCCCGGTCGTAAAGAATGGATCGAATGCCTTCTGTCTGACATCAAGGCTCATGCCACGACCATCGTCGGAGAATTCAATTTCAACATTTTCATCAGCTGATGCCTGCCGCGCGCTCGGCCAGGTCCGTTGATCCCTCGACAGAAGCAGACATGGTCAGGTCATTGCGCCGGCTGCGCCTCCGGAAACTTCCATTTGCCGTCCAGAATTTCGGCGCGGGGCCGATATAGGCGTACCATATAGTTCCAACCATTCATGATCGGCAGGCAGTTGGGAATCTTGCCGTCGCAACCGCCGAACTGGATCGAGATCGAGCCGTCATCGTTCTTTTTGGCGGTAATGTTGTTGAGCGAGTAGGCATTGAACTGATTGGGTCGAAAGTAGCCTTCGCGATCGTAAAGGCTGACCGACCAGAAGCCGTCAATGGGCACATCCCTGACGTTGAGCTTGTAAACCGTGGTGCCGTCGTTCTTGCTTGGGAAAATATTAAGATAGAGGGCTTCTTTCGGCGGGTTTGCACCCCAACCTTGGGCCGCGCCGATCAAGAACCGCACAGGATCAACCTGATCTTTCCGCCCGTACATGCGGCTTGTGTCGGGAAGCGTTGAAGCAAGTACCAGGAGCGCATCGCGGACCTTCTTCTGGCTGGCCTGGTCCCAGTTAGGTATTTCGAAGTTGCCGGGGCCGCCCTTTTGTGAAGCCTTGATCGCATCCTGCAGGGCGTGGACCTCTTTGACATCCTTTGGGTTCGCCGGATCGACCAATGTCCTCACCGCCGTCACGACGTAGCGCGTGCCAACCGCCTTTCGGGTAAGGGTGTAGCTTCCGGGGCGGTAATTGACAGCGTGCGTGTATTGGTCCTCGTCAATCACCTGCAACGACATAAAGCGTTTGCCTGCATCGGGCAGCGTGACCGTGACGGGTCCCGCATCAAGATCGAAAACCGCCGCCGAGTAGAGCGTGTCGCGATTCAGGCGTATGACCGTCTGCTTGTCGATTGGCGCAGGTTCGCGCGTATGATCGAATTTTCCAAAGCCCCCGTTCTTGACAACCCCGCCGAAATATAGATCCAACTCCGCTCGGGCGAAGTTGTCGGGTGTAACCAATATGGCCTTGCCGCTGGAGGGCTGTGAAGCGGGTTGCGCCGGTGCAGCCGCGATGAAACCCGCAACGAGCGGGAGGGCAATATGTAATGCGGCATTCCTGGAAAACGACGGCATGACGCTGCTCCTGATCCTGCACTCAATTCGCCCGTTGTAACGGTGGCTCTTTCCATGTGCCGTTCAGCGCTGCAGGCTTGGGCCAATAGAGACGCAACGTTGTCCAAAATGGACCTTCGGGCACTGGCAGCCAGTTGGATTCCAAATCCTTTGCCGGCAAATCGTGCTGGAGATAGATTTTGATCCCCCCGTCCGGGTCGCGCTTGAGGCCGGGCAGCATTGCTGAGTTGATCAGATAACGATTGATCGCGTTGGCGTAGAGCAGGCTCTGCGGGAGCTGGTACACTGTGAGGGACCAGAATGCATTGACCGGCGGCAACCGTCCCGGCGGGAACCGCAGAATATAGCGGTTCTTGCCATCCAGCTTCTGCTTGGTGGAATCGACAAAATAGGCCGGGTACAGGGCCTCTTCCTTCGAATTTCCGTAAATCCCAAGCACTGCGGCAGACATGCGAGCCATGTAATCGTTCTTGAGAAACGCGCGCGTTCCAAATCCTTCACTGGCGGGACGCTTGCCCGTATCGATTTCCTTTTCCTTGAAGTCGCCAAAGGCTTTCCACCCATCCGCCATGCCCTGTTCGAGCGCCTTCCGTACTTCTGGCGATAGCGCTTCCACATCGAAAGGCTTGCCGGCACCGATGCCGAGCTTGGCAAAGCGCGCCCTGAGCGTCCTCTCGGAAGGATGAGCGGGGCAGAACTGGAAAATAAAGTTCAAAAGGCTGAAGAACGCGGGAGAGGTGCGCTCTTGCTCCGCAGAAAGAGGCTTCATGAAATCAATGGCAGGCGGAACCGCAGAAGCCTGCCTGCCGAGGAAGTCCGACAGCGTCCGGACTTTGTAGCCCGCTTGGACCTTCTTCATGTTTTCGATGTCATCGGGATCGAAAAGCTGCGTCCGGTATAGGACAAAAGCAAAATCAGTCTCGGACCGGATCACGGATTTGATGCCTTCGGGCTTCTTTCCGTCCCAACGCGGCCCAGCGAGAAGGAAGCTACCGGCCTCATTACCCGTCGCGCGACTGCCAACATAGGCGAAGTTGTAGGTATACATATCGACAAATTGAAGAGAATAGTAGCGACCCTTTTCTACCGCCGGCACCGTAATGACGAGCGGCTCGGCGCGGAGGTCAGCGCCCAGTTGCGAATAGGGCGTGTCCGAATTGGGCGTCTGGATTGCCTTGTCCTCGGGCGTGAAAACTCTCGCGACGCTATTGATTTTATTCCAAGGCGCCTTGAAATCCGGGTCGCTCCGGTCGACGAAATACGAATATTGAATGCGGTAGTTGTCTACGAGAGGGAAGCCGTAGATGGTCGCTTCCTTGGCTAAGGCGCGCATTTCAGCGGCTGTGAGTTCTTGCGCGGCGGCTGGCAGTGCCGTCACCGCAAATGCCAGGAACAAAAGGGCCAAACGCATTTTCTGCATCGGATCCTCCCGAAAGCCCTGGGCTAGAGCGTTTTCCAGCGAAGCCTGCCCCGCACTCGATGCGGGGTGGATACCGGATCGCGCAAAGAAAACGCGTCAAGTAAAGATATAGAGCCTCTGTTCCGATTCCGTCGGAACGGAAAAGGCTCCAGATGGATTGGTCGCCACGGCGAGCGATAGCCTACTTAAAAATGAGGAAAACGCAATTTCACATCGACGTCCGCAGTGGGCCATTTTCGACGGTTCGATGACGTCCAAGTCACGTCCGCTCGTTTCCCGTTGGCGACCGGATAGCGGCCATCGCAGGATATCTTAAACGTGCGGGGCGAGATGAACCAAACATCTGCGCCGATTCAATTCAAAGCCATGGTACGTCCGGTTAGACGGGACCGCTCGGTGACGACGCACGGTGAGGACGACAACACCACTACCGCTCAGCGCTCGCATTCTCCGGGCGCCCGGGCCTTCGGCCCCTGCAGCCGGCCGACAATTCAAAAATTCCCCGGGTTCTTTTTCCATTCCGACCAAGTGATCGTCGGATCCTCCGGAAATCGCGTCAAAATTCTCTTTTCCCCCGATTGCTTCAACTTCTTGTTTTCATCCCATGCCGTGCCCCCAAATACCCAAACCGCGTTGTAGAGCGTTCTTAGCGTCGGCGCATCTATGCGAAAATCTTGCATCGCCAGCGCGAAGATTTGATCGGCAACGTGTCTTGGCCGCGCCTGGTCCCAATACAGCCAGTCATGAATAGCGGCAGCGTACGCGTAATCACCATCAGGTCTTAGTATCGACCAAAAAATTTGCGGAATGCTGGCGAAATCAGTAACGAACCCAGTGGGGACTGTAACGGCGTCGAAGTTGCCCGCTTGGCTGGCGTTCGGATACCAGGAGATTGGCCTGAGAAGGAAGTAGGTAGGGTCTTTGAAGCGAGAGAGTTCAAGCCGCGGGCCTACTGCTGACAGACTGTCCATCCATGTGGACATCCATTTTTCCATCTTGGCCTTGTTCGCCCGTTGCGGAGAGCCCTTGGCAAAGGTGGCGTTAGCCCCCAAACCAACCACCGTCGCTGCCAATAATCCCTTCGATCCTGTCTTGAGAATGCACCGCCTTGTGGGGTTCATCATGGCAACTCCTCCTATAGGAAATTCAGGCTAGTTGGATCACCAGTCCTCGGATTGAGTTGGATCAAAGAGTGAGTTCAGGTCAGCATTCGCGCAAAGGTGAAGCAGACGGGTGGATGCGTTCTTCCGCTGGAATGGATGGGATTGTCCTGCACGAGCCCAACCGCGTTGGTGCGGAAGCGTGACTCAACTTCTATGAAGTTCGTTGAGCCAGGCGCGCTCAACTCTGGTTGGCCGTTAGCGACCGGATAGCGCCATCGCAGGATGTCTCAAACGTGCGGCGCAAGTCCGGACTGCCTCGCAATCCGACCCCGCCCGCAAGCGGAGCGGGATGAACCAAACATCGGCGCCGATTCAATTCAAAGCCGTGGTGCGCGCGCAGGTTAGGCGAGGCCTCAGTGAGCGCGAACGGTGAGGACGACAACATCACTGCCGTCCCGCCGAGCGCTCGGGTTGTCCGGGCGACCGGGGCCTTCGGCCCCTGCCCTACTCCGCCGCGGACACCGTGCTGGCCGGCACGGCCGCGCCGGCACCGTAGCGCTGGTCGATATAGTCGATCACCATCGCCTTGAATTCGCCTGCGATGTTGGGGCCGCGCAAGGTCTTGAACTTCTTGCCGTCGACAAACACGGGTGCTGCCGGGGTTTCGCCGGTGCCGGGCAGGGAGATGCCGATATCGGCATGCTTGGATTCGCCGGGGCCGTTGACGATGCAGCCCATGATCGCGACGTTGAGCGATTCGACGCCGGGATAGCGCGACTTCCAGCTCGGCATTTCGTCGCGGATGAAGTCCTGGATGCTGCGCGCCAGTTCCTGGAAGGTGGTCGAGGTGGTGCGGCCGCAGCCGGGGCACGCCGCCACCAGCGGCACGAAGGTGCGGAAGCCCATGGTCTGCAGCAATTCCTGCGCGACCTGCACTTCGAGCGTGCGATCGCCGCCGGGCTCCGGCGTCAGCGAAATCCGCACCGTGTCGCCGATGCCCTGCTGCAGCAGGATACCGAGTGCTGCCGACGAGGCGACGATGCCCTTGGATCCCATGCCGGCTTCGGTGAGGCCGAGATGGATGGCGTAATCCGAACGTTCGGCGAGAGTCTGGTAGACCGCGATCAGGTCCTGCACCGCGGACACTTTCGCCGACAGGATCATCCTGTTCCTGGGCATGCCAAGTTCTTGCGCCCGCGCCGCCGACAATAGCGCCGACTGCACCATCGCCTCACGCGTCACCGCGCGGACATCCTTCGGTTCCGCGAGCAGCGCGTTTTCATCCATCAGCTTGGTGAGCAATTCCTGATCGAGCGAACCCCAGTTCGCGCCGATCCGCACCGGCTTGTCGTTCTTGTTCGCGATCTCGATGATGTCGGCAAATTGGGTATCGCGCTTGTTCTTGAAGCCGACATTGCCGGGATTGATGCGGTATTTGTCGAGCGCCTCGGCGCAGGCCGGATATTCCGCCAGGAGCTTGTGGCCGATATAATGAAAATCGCCGATCAAGGGCGTGGTGATGCCGCGCTTGCGCAAGGCGTCGCGGATATGCGGAACGGCGGCGGCGGCTTCGTCGCGGTCGACCGTGATCCGCACCAGCTCGGAGCCGGCGCGCGCTAACGCAGCGATCTGCGCGACCGTGCCCGCGACGTCGGCGGTGTCGGTGTTGGTCATCGACTGCACCACAATCGGCGCGCCCCCGCCGACGGCGACATTGCCGACCATGACTTGCGTGGTTTTATGCCGGCCCGCGGGGCCGGCGACGTCGTTCTGCAGCGGTTTTTCGGGTTTGTTCATGGCGTCTCGAATATCAGGTTTTGGTGACATTCACCAAGGGGACGATGGCGGGGCCGTGCGGATCACCGATCATTGAACCATTTCCTCACCTATTCAATGCCTTAGCCCGGAATTTGGCTCTAACACAGGGCTGCCGGTGAACCCGTCTCCGAACAGTATATTGGACAGGAATCGCAGGATTAAAGAGCAACCTCCCGGCATCAGCCTATTCATCACGCATGGCGCGCCGTAACATCGGCCCAAATAGTTCCGGGGAAACAGATGCGAGAGCGTAGCGGGTTAATCACGTCGGCGGAACTCGCTGACATCATCGACCGGCCGGATCTGAGGCTGTTCGATTGCACGACCTATCTCGAACCTGCGGCTGAAGGCAGCAACGTTCCTTATAACGTTGTACCCGGACGTCATTCGTACGAGGCTGGTCATATTCCGAATGCGGATTTTCTGGATCTGCAGGGCGAATTCTCAGATCAAGGCACCGACCTTCGCTTCATGATGCCTAAAGTCGCACAGCTTGAGGCCGCATTCGGCCGCCACGGGATCGGAGCGAACAGCCAGGTTGTGCTTTACAGCATCGGCACCCCAATGTGGGCGACACGATTCTGGTGGATGCTGAAATCGCTGGGCTTTGACAACGCATTTGTGCTCGACGGCGGTTTCGACAAATGGAAAGCGGAAGGCCGCGCCATCGAGAGCGGGCCTGCGAAGGGATATCAGCCGGCGATCTTCACGGCGAAACCGCGGTCCGGATATTTCGTCGGCAAAAAGGACGTGCTCGCCGCCAAGGATGATCGGAACACCGTCGTCGTCAATGCGCTCGGCCCGCAATTCCACAAAGGCCTGGAGCCTAGTCGGTACGGCCGGCCGGGGCGGATTCCCGGCAGTTGCAACGTGTCGGCGGCGACGCTGCTCGATCCCCAGACCAAGGCTTTTGTGCCGCTCGCGGACGCCGAAATGAAATTCGCCTCACAAGGGATCAGCAGGGAAAAACGCGTGGTGGCCTATTGCGGAGGTGGCATCTCGGCCACGATCGATCTGTTCCTCTTATATCACCTCGGCTACGACAACCTCACCCTCTATGACGGATCGATGGGAGAGTGGGCGAAGGATGCGTCGCTGCCGATAGAGATCGGCTGACGTCAGGCTCGGCCTTTGCCATCTGCGGCTCAGGTCCATATCTGCATTCCGAATTCACATCGGCAAACGCAAGGACGTCATACGTCATTCACCGTACAAGACGAGCAAGGGCCGTCAGGTTTTGGTGACATTCAGCAATGGATCAGTCGGAACCAGGACCACGGGGTCAGGGCGGTTAACAAGGTAAAGCCCGGCCATGACCGCTAAGGCGTCGTCCGTGAATAAGCCTCTAAGCGATTGAGCGGGATTCTGTTTTCCGGATTCGGAGGCATTTGAGATTGCAGGGATTTGGGGCTTGAGAGCCCTGAACGTTGCAATTTCGTTTTTGGATTCCCTTTCGCTGCGGACCATGATTTTGTGGTGCATCGGAGGGAACGATGCGGCCGAAGAAGCACAAGACGACGGGATCGAACGATCTGTTCCGGGCGCGGCTCGATCAGATCATCAATCTGAAGCACGAGCTGGTTCTGCTAGCCGGCAAAATCGACTGGGACTGGATCGACGGCGAGATCGCGCCGCTCTACAGCGAGAGCGGCCGACCGGGGATCGAGACCCGCTTCATGATCGGGCTGTTGTTGCTCAAGCACATTTACGGGCTATCCGATGAGGGGGTGTGCGAGCGCTGGGTGCACGACCCGTATTTCCAGTTCTTCACCGGCGAGGAGTTCTTCCAGCACGCCTTCCCGCACGAGCGCTCTGACCTGAGCCATTGGCGCAAGCGGCTCGGCGACAGACTGGAGTTGCTGCTGGCCGAGAGCCTGCGAGTGGCGCACGCGGCCGGCGCGTTACGCGGCCAAGACCTCAAGCGGGTCACAGTCGATACCACGGTGCAGCCGAAGGCCATCACCTTTCCGACCGATGCCAAGCTGCTGCATGCGGCCATCAAGGGGCTCAACCGCCTGGCGACCAGGCACGGCGTCAGGTTGCGACAATCCTATTCTCGCGTGGCCAAGGCCGCCGCGATGATGGCGGGCCGCTACGCCCATGCCAAACAGTTCAGGCGGCATCAGCGGCAGTTGCGTATCCTGCGCAGCCGGCTGGGCCGGATCATCCGCGACATCCGCCGCAAGATCGTGGACCAGCCTGCACTGGAGGAGGCGTTCGCCCTCCCGCTTGGTCGGGCCATGCAGATCCGCTCGCAACAGCAGCGCCAGCGCGGCTGGAAGCTTTATTCCTTCCATGCCCCGGAGGTGGAGTGCATCGGCAAAGGCAAGGCCGCCGCGCCTTACGAGTTCGGAGTGAAGGCCTCCATCGTCACCAACAACCGCCGGGCTCCCGGAGGCCTGTTCGTGCTGCACGCCAGGGCGCTGCCCGATAACCCGTACGACGGTCACACCTTGCGGGACGTCATTGATCGCACCGAAACGCTCACCGGCTGTCCGATCGAGCGGGCCTATGTCGACAAGGGATACCGCGGCCACGACGCGCAAAATCCCCGTCGTGTCTTCATCTCCGGCCAGAAGCGCGGCGTCTTCGGTGTCATCAAGCGCGAGCTGCGCCGCCGCTCCGCCATCGAGCCCATCATCGGACACCTGAAGGCCGAAGGCCATCTCGGCCGCTGCTACCTCAAAGGCCGCGCCGGCGACGCCGCCAACGTTGTCCTCTCAGCCGTCGGCCACAACTTCCGCCGCATCCTCGCCTGGCTGAGAGATTTTTGGCGCCTTATCCTGATCGCACTCATCGCAGCCATCAGCGTCCAATCAGCCCTCAGATCAGCTTCTTAACGGGCGACTAAGGCCGCGACGCCGAATATTGGGGTCAGGGTATCTTGCATGATGACATAGCTAGCCACGACGCCGAACAAAGGCGTGATAAAGCTAAAAGCCGACAATTTGCTGGCGGAATAAGTCCTTACCAGCGCGAACCAGATCAAAAACGTCAATCCGACCACCCAGATGGCCTGATACGCCATCAGCGACAGCGCCAGCGGGCCGGGAACCCGGGTCAGGGTTTCGCCCCAAATCCACGCCGCGAACCCCAGGATCGGGACCGACACCGCCACCTGGTAGCCCAGGGCCTTTTCGGGCGGGGCCCGCAGCAGCGACGTCGTCTTCACCACCAGCGTGGTGGCCGCCCATAACGCGCCGCCACCGACGACCAGGAGATCGCCGAGCAGCACCCTGCCGTCGACATTGGCCTGGGGAACGCCGATCGCCAGCGCCACGCCGGCAAAACTTAAGGCCAGCCCACCCCATTGCGACGCGCGCAGCCGCTCACCGAGAAACTGGTAGGAGCCGAGCGCCACAAAGAACGGCGCGGTGTAGAGAAACACCACCGCGCGCGAGGCCGAGGTCAGCTTGAGGCCGTGAAACAGCAGCACGAATTCGAGACCGAACAGGAGACCCGCAAACAGGCCGGCGCCCAAGGTGCCGTCGCGTTCGAACATCCTGACGCCGCGCAGCCGCGCGATCAGGAGCAGCACCGGCAACGCGCCGGCCGAACGTATCATCGCCTGCAACATCGGTGGAACGTCCGGCAAGGCAAGCTTGACCGCGATCTGGTTGAAACCCCAGCTCAGGCACAGCATCAGCATCCATGCGACGGCGCCCGGGCTGAGCGGACGCCCGGCCGGTGGGTTCACTTGATCTGACGGCATTTCCCCTCATCGCTAGCGCCCCGTTTCCGAAGTTCGTGATACATCCCGGCACCCTCTGACACGAACTTCGGAAGCAAAGGGGCACTCGTAACTTCATCATTCTAGTGCCGCTTATCGATTTGAAGTTCCTGGACGACCTTACATCAACTGCTGCAGGAACTTCAAATCAGCATGATCTTTTCGACAAACCGATGCACATTCCTCATCACTGGCTTGTCGCCGTGTCGGGGCACGATCCCGAAAAGCGGCCTTGCGTTTTTCGCAATGGGTCATGCCCGAAAAACTTCAGGCGCGCTGGCAATGCGCGCAGGTGCCGGTGATTTCGACTACCGACAATTTCGGCACAAAGCCGGTGGCACGCGCCGCCGCGCCGAGGCTTTGCGCCACCGGTGCGGCCGGAATCTCGCCGACCGAACCGCAGCGCTCGCAGATCAGAAACGCCACCATCGCCGCCGCGTCATGGTCGTGCGCGCAGGCGAGATACGCGTTGCGGCTCTCGATGCGATGAACGAGGCCGTTCTCCATCAGGAAATCGAGCGCGCGATAGACCGTGATCGGCGCCGGCCGCGGCATTGCCTTGGCGAGTTCATCGATCACTTCATAGGCGCCGAGCGGACGGTGGCTCGACAACAGCGCCTGCAACACCTGACGCCTGATCGGCGTGAATCGCTGCGCCCGCCGCTCGCAGACCCGCTCGGCGTGACGAATCGCGTCCGCAGCGCAGCGGTCGTGATCATGGTCGGGCGCGGGAAATGCGGGTTTGGTCGCTGTCATTCCGGCAATATGTAGCATTTCGTTCACCAATCCCAAACCCCGCGCCGCCGGATTCGTGGCAATGCCGCGGATCGAGCCATGTGCTGCCGGCGGGGCAGCCTTTCGTTTACAAATTCATGAGCAAGCTTATTATATCGGATACTCATGGAGACGACGCGAATGCGCGGTTCGGTGGATATGAACTTCTTGTTTACCCTTGGCGAGGTGCAGCGGATGGTGCGCGCCTATGCCGACAAGCAGGCCGCGCGCTACGGCATCACCCGGGCGCAATGGGCGGTGCTGGCCAAGGTCGAGCGCACCGAGGGCCTGAAGCAGTCGGAACTCGCCGAACAGATGGAAATGCAGCCGATCACGCTGACCCGGCTGATCGATCGGCTGTGCGACAATGGCTGGATCGAGCGCCGCGGCGACGAGACCGACCGCCGCGTCAACCGGCTTTATCTGCGCAAGGCGGCGCGCCCGTTACTCGGCAAGTTGAGCGGGCTGCGCTCCGAACTGACGGCAACCGCGCTCGAAGGCATCAATCCGGCGGACGCCCACCGCCTCCTCACCCAACTGGAAGCGATCAAGGAAAACGTGCGCAACGCCATTCAGAATCCGGCCGGCGAACCTCCGAAGAAGGAGCAGCGTTATGGCTGAACCGGTCCTCAAATTTCCGCCCGAGCAGAAGATCACCCCGTCGAGCCCGCCGAGCCCGGTTGCGAGGCAGCCGCGCCGCCGGTTGATGGCCGGTCTGCGGCGTTACCGCCGCATGCTTTTGCTGATCGTGCTGCCGCTGGTGGCGCTGATCGGCGGGCTCGCGTTCTATCTCGAAGGCGGCCGCTATGTGACGACCGACGACGCCTATGTCGGCGCCCAGAAGGTCCTGATCACGCCCGACATCTCCGGCAAGATCGAAAAGGTCGTGGTTCGCGAAGGCCAGCAGGTCAAGCAAGGCGACGTGCTGTTCGAGATCGACCCGATCCCGTTCCGTCTGGCGGAGCAGCAGGCCAAGGCCACGCTCGACCAGGCCCGCACCACCTATGACAATCTGAAGGCCAACATCCAGATTTTCTCCAAAATGGCCGATCTCATGCAGCAGGGCGTCGACCTGAAACAGCGCGATGTCGATCGCAAGTCGACGCTGGTCAAGAGCACTTTCGGCTCGCAGCTCGACCTCGACAATTCCTCGACCGCCCTCGTCACCGCGCGAGCGCAGCTCGCCTTCGTCCAGCAGCAGACGTCAAGTGCGAAAACCCAGCTGCTCGGCAATGCCGATCTGCCGCTTGAGGAGTTTCCGCCCTATGCGCTGGCCAAGGCGGCGCTCGGCCAGGCCGAGCGCAACCTCGATCACACCGTGATGCGCGCGCCGATCGACGGCATCGCCACCCAGGTCGATCAGATTCAACTCGGCCGTTTTGTGATTGCCGGCGCACCGGTGTTCAGCGTCATCGACACTGCGAAGCCCTGGGTCGATGCCAACCTGAAGGAATCGGATTTCACCCATGTCGCGGAGGGACAACAGGTCGATATCGACGTCGATGCATTCCCGGATCATGCCTTCAAGGGCACCATCGGTTCGCTCAGCCCCGGCACCGGCGCGCAATTCGCGATCCTGCCGCCGCAGAACGCCACCGGCAACTTCGTCAAGGTGGTGCAGCGGGTGCCGGTGCGGATCTATTTCGACAGCGATGACAAATACGTCCGCAAGCTGAAGGCCGGCATGAGCGCCTATACCACCATCGACACCCGCCATCGCCGTTCGCTCGCCGCCCTGCTCGGCTTGCAGCCGGCGGCGGCGACCCAGGATTAACCCTCATGAGCACGATGGCCGCGGCGCCCGTTGCCGTTCCCGGCCTGCGCCGGAACATGGTGACGATCTGCGCCATGACCGCGACCATCATGCAGGCGCTGGACACCACTATCGCCAACGTCGCGCTGCCCTATATGCAAGGGTCCCTCTCGGCGTCGCAGGACCAGATCAACTGGGTGCTGACCTCCTACATCGTCGCCGCCGCGATCATGACCGCGCCGGTGGGCTGGATCGCCAACCGCTTCGGCCGCAAGCGCATCTTCATCCTGTGCTCGGGCGGCTTTACGGTCGCCTCGGTGCTGTGCGGAATGGCGCAGGACATCAACCAGATGGTGCTGTTCCGCCTGCTGCAGGGCGTGTTCGGCGCGGCGCTGGTGCCGCTGTCGCAGGCGGTGATGCTGGACTCCTATGCGCTGCACGAGCGCGCCAAGGCGATGTCGATCTGGGGCATGGGCGTGATGATGGGCCCGATCATGGGGCCGTCGCTGGGCGCCTGGCTCACCGAGACCTATTCCTGGCACTGGGTATTCTTCGTCAATCTGCCGTTCGGCATCTTCACCGTGCTCGGTTTGATGGTCTTCATGGACGAGACCAACGCCAATCGCGACCTGCGCTTCGACTGGTTCGGATTCGCGGCGCTTGCGGTCGGCATCGGCGCCATGCAGGTCGCGCTCGACCGCGGTGAGCAGCTTGGCTGGCTGGAATCAAATGAAATCATCGCCGAGATCATCGTCTCGATCATCGGCTTCTATTATTTCTTTGCGCATTCGCTGACGACCTCAAAGCCGTTCATCCAGTTTGCGATCTTCAAGGACAGGAATTTCGTCGGTGGCTGCGTCTTCATGGCGGTCATGGGGCTCGTGCTGTTCTCGACCATGGCGATGTCGTCACCGTTTTTGCAGAACGTCATCGGCTACCCGATCATTTCCGCCGGCCTGCTCTTGGCGAGCCGCGGCTGCGGCACCTTTGTCGCCATGATGCTGGTGGGACGCATGATGCGATATATCGAGGCCCGCACGCTGATCATCAGCGGCCTCAGCATCACCTGCGTTTCGCTGTTCTACATGACCGGCTGGACCGATCAGACCAGCAGTGCGGAGATCGTGACCCTGAGCATCGTGCAGGGGTTCGGATTCGGGCTGGTGTTCGTGCCGCTCAGCACGGTGGCGTTCCTGACCCTGCCCAACCATCTGCGCACCGACGGCACCTCGATGCTGACCCTGATGCGCAATGTCGCAAGCTCGATCGGGATTTCCGTCGTCATCGCGCAACTGACCGAGGGCGGGCGCCGTGTTTACGCGGTGCTGTCCGAGCACATCACCCCGTTCAATCACGCACTGCAGATGCCGGACGTGCGCAGCCTGATCGACCTCAACAGCGACGGCGGGCGCGCTTTGGCCGACGTGATGGTCGCCCTGCAGGCGCAGATCATCGCCTTCTCGCTGGATTACCAGATGGTGATGCTGTTCACGCTGTGCGCGATACCGCTGGCGATCATGATCGGCTCCACCAAGGCAGCACTCCGCAGTCAGTCGGCGGCGCCGGATCATGCGGTGATCGAGTAGGGTTTGATCGCCTGGAGCTTCTGCCGTCATTGCGAGGAGCGCCGCGACGAAGCAATCCAGCCCTTACTTGTTTTCTGGACTGCTTCGCTCCGCTCGCAGTGACGAATAACCATCAAATATCGAAAAACACGGTTTCGTCGTCGCCCTGCAGGCGGACGTCGAAACCATAGACGGCGTTGCCATTGCCCGGCTTGCGCGTCGCGATCAGGGTGGCGCGGCGGTCGGCCGGCACCAGCGCCAGGATCGGATCAGCGGCGTTGGCCGCCTCGCCGTCGAAATAGATCCGCGTGTAATTGTGCAGCAGCAAGCCGCGCGCAAAAATCGCCAGCAACAGATGCGGCGCCTGCAGCTTGCCGTCGGGATCGGGCACCTGCCCCGGCTTGATGGTGTCGAACGCATAATCGCCGTTCGGATCGGTGCCGCAACGGCCGAAACCCTTGAACGCCGAATTCGGCAAGGCGCGATTGTCCTGCGGATCACTGAAGCGGCCTTGCGCGTCGGCCTGCCAGATCTCCAGCATGCAATCGCCGACCGGCTGCCCGTCGCCGTCGAGCACCCGGCCTTCGACCCTGATGCGCTCGCCCGAAGTGTCCGGGGTGACCAGGTTGCTGGTGAAGGCGTCGTTCCATTGGTATTTGCCGCCCGGCGTCAGGCCGTATTTGAAATACGGACCGACGGTCTGCGACGGCGTAATTCCTTTTTCGGCAGGTCCTTGCACTATTTTGTCTCCATCGGCGTGGCATTGCGCCCGCGCAGCACAATGTTGAAGCGGTAGCACAACGCCCACTCCGGCTGGGTGTTGTCGATATCGAAGGACGACACCATCCGCATCCGCGCCTTCTCGTCCGGCACCGAATTGAAGATCGGATCGAATTCGAACAGGGGATCGCCAGGGAAATACATCTGCGTCACCAGCCTTGAGACGAAGGCGTGGCCGAACACCGAAAAATGAATATGGGCCGGGCGCCAGGCGTTGTGGTGGTTGCCCCATGGATAGGCGCCGGGCTTGACCGTGATGAACCGGTAATAGCCGTCGGCATCGGATCGTGCGCGGCCCGCGCCGGTGAAATTCGGATCAAGCGGCGCCGGATGCTGATCGACGACATGGATGTAACGGCCGCAGGCATTGGCCTGCCAGATTTCGAGCAGCGTGTTCGGCACCGGGCGGCCGTCTTCATCCAGCACATGGCCGTGAACGATGATGCGCTCGCCCAGCGGCTCGCCGGCGTGCTGGATGGTGAGGTCGTGATCGTTCTCGCGCACCGTCTCGTGGCCGTAGACCGGCCCGGTCAGTTCCGACAGCGTGTGGCGCATGATGATCAGCGGCTTCTGCGGCGACCGCTTCAGCGTACTGCGATACGCCGGCGACAATCGCACCGGATGCACCGCATTGCTCTCGATCGGATAGGCGAATGTCATGAATAAATCCCTTCCGTCTTTGCGAGGAGCCACCGGATCGGCGCGAAGCGCCGTCCGATGACAGGCTCCGCGATGAAGCAATCCGGTCTTTCCTTGCGGCCCTGGATCGCTTCGCTGGCGCTCGCGATAACGTCCTTGATGTCTAGTTCAGCTTCTCGATCGCCATCGCGACGCCCTGGCCGACGCCGACGCACATGGTCGCCAGCGCGCGTTTTCCGCCGCGCTTCTCCATGCCGTGCACCGCCGTCAGCGCCAACCGCGCGCCACTCATGCCAAGCGGATGGCCGAGCGCGATGGCGCCGCCGTGCGGGTTGACGAAATCGGCATCGTCCTTGACGCCGAGCTGGCGCAGGCAGGCTATCCCCTGCGAGGCAAAGGCTTCATTGAGCTCGATCAAATCGAAATCGGTGATTTTCAGGCCGAGCCGCTCCATCAGCTTGCGGGTCGCCGGCACCGGACCGATGCCCATGATGCGCGGCGGCACCGCGGCCGAGGCAAGGCCGAGAATCCGCGCCCGGGGCGTCAGGCCGTGCTTCTTCACCGCCGCCTCGGAGGCGAGAATCATCGCGGCTGCGCCATCATTGACGCCGGACGCATTGCCGGCGGTCACCGTGCCGGGGTTGCGGACGATCGGCTTCAGCTTGGTGAGGCCTTCGAGCGTGGTTTCGGGACGCGGATGCTCGTCCTTGTCGACGGTGATCGGCCCGGCCTTGCCGCCGGGCACCGAGACCGGGGTGATTTCCTCGGCGAAATAGCCCGCCGCAATCGCCGCCCCGGCACGCTGCTGCGAGCGGATCGCGAATGCGTCCTGATCGGCGCGCGAAACCTGAAACTCCTCGGCAACATTCTCGCCGGTTTCCGGCATCGCATCGACGCCGTATTGCGCCTTCATCAAGGGATTGATGAAGCGCCAGCCGATGGTGGTGTCATAGATCTCGGCCGAACGCGAAAATGCCTCCGGCGCCTTGCCCATCACGAACGGCGCCCGCGTCATCAATTCGACACCGCCGGCGATGGCAAGGTCGATCTCGCCGGCACGGATCGCGCGCCCCGCGGCGCCGACGGCATCGAGCCCGGAGGCGCACAGACGGTTGAGCGTGAGACCCGGAACCGATTCCGGCAGGCCCGCCAGCAACAGCGCCATCCGCGCCACATTGCGGTTGTCCTCGCCGGCCTGGTTGGCGCAGCCGAAATAGACCTCGTCGACCGCGGACCAGTCGAGCTTGGGATGCCGCGCCATCAGGGCCTTGATCGGGGCCGCCGCCAGATCGTCGGCGCGCACCTTGGCCAGCGAACCGCCGAAGCGGCCGATCGGGGTCCGTACGGCATCGCAAACAAATACATCACCCATCGAAACTCTCCCTGGAATGCCGCATTTTCCGCGCTGATCGGCACTTGTCTTCTATTTGACGCGTTTTCTTCACGCGAACCGGTATCCACTTCGCTGGAAAACGCTCTCGTTGATGGCGAGTTTTAGGAGCGCCGTCGCGACAGGTCAATCGATGGCTCCTCGAAACGCTGGGCAGCCATTCCCCCTCCCGCGCTTGCGGGGTGGGGGGCAGCCACAGACGCCCGCGGTGGCCCCCACCCCGGCCCTCCCCGGCAAGCGGGAGAGGGAGCAAACTGAGTTCGCTTCAATCATTTCGCTTGGATGCCACCGGGTTCCGAGGAGTGGAAAACAGGGGTTGCGGCGGCAAACCGATAGGACCCCGCGGCAAAATTTTGTAGTTTGCGCACCCTGGTGCTTGGTTCTGAACAGATCAGAACCGAGCCCCAGATCTTCATTTTGACGCGTTTTCTTCACGCGAACCGGTGCCCACTTCACTTGAAAACGCTCTGATGACGATCCAGCAACCTGTTCCGCAAGCGTCCGACGCCCAGCCCGCCGCCGAGGCGGCCGCACGCGTCACGCCGATGATGGAACAATACCTTGAAATAAAGGCCGCCAATCCGGGGCTGTTGCTGTTCTACCGGATGGGCGATTTCTACGAACTGTTCTTCGAGGATGCCGAAATCGCCTCGCGCGCACTCGGCATCATGCTGACCAAACGCGGCAAGCATCAGGGCATGGACATCCCGATGTGCGGCGTGCCGGTGGAGCGCTCCGACGATTATCTGCATCGCCTGATCGCATCCGGCCACCGCGTCGCGGTATGCGAGCAGATGGAGGATCCCGCCGCGGCCCGGGCGCGCGGCAACAAGAGCGTGGTGCGCCGCGATGTGGTGCGGCTGGTCACCCCCGGCACGCTCACCGAAGACACCCTGCTCGACGCGAAGGCCAACAATTATCTGCTGGCGCTGGCGCGGGCGCGCGGATCGGCAGGCAGCGACCGCCTCGGGCTCGCCTGGATCGACATCTCGACTTCGGAATTCGTCGTCACCGAATGCTCAACCGGCGAGCTCGCAGCGACGATGGCGCGGATCAACCCCAATGAAGTGATCGTCACTGACGCGCTGTATGGCGATCCTGAATTGGGACAGCTGTTGCGCGAATTGCCGGCGGTGACGCCGCTGACCCGCGACGTGTTCGATAGCTTAACCGCCGAGCGGCGGCTGTGCGATTACTTCGCGGTCGCCACCATGGATGGTCTCAGCGCCATGTCGCGGCTGGAGGCCACCGCGGCAGCTGCCGCCGTCACCTACATCGACCGCACCCAGGTGGGCAAACGCCCGCCGCTGTCGCCGCCGGCGCGCGAAGCGGCCGGCACCACCATGGCGATCGACCCCGCCACCCGCGCCAACCTCGAATTGACGCGCACGCTTGCCGGCGAGCGGCGCGGATCGCTGCTCGACGCCATCGACTGCACCGTGACCGCGGCCGGATCGCGCCTGCTCGCCCAACGGCTCGCCGCCCCCCTCACCGATGCGCCAGCGATCGCACGGCGGCTCGATGCCGTCGCCACCTTTGTCGCGGAAGCCACGTTGCGCGACGAACTCCGCACCACGCTGCGCGCAGCACCCGACATGTCGCGCGCGCTGGCGCGGTTGTCGGTGGGGCGCGGCGGCCCGCGCGATCTCGCCGGATTGCGCGACGGCATCCTCGCCGCCGATTCCGCGCTGGCGCAGCTTGAAAAGCTCGATCGTCCGCCTCAGGACATCGCCGCCGTGATGGCGGCGCTGCGCCGCCCGCCGCGGGAGCTGGCGCGCGAATTCGAGCGTGCGCTGGCCGAACAATTGCCGCTGATCAAGCGCGACGGCGGTTTCGTGCGGGAAGGCTATGAGGCCGCACTGGACGAGACCCGCAATCTGCGCGACGCCTCGCGTCTCGTCGTCGCCGCGATGCAGGCGCGTTATGCCGATGACACCTCCGTCAAGGGCCTGAAGATCCGCCACAACAATGTGCTCGGTTATTTCGTCGAGGTCACCGCGCAGCACGGCGACAAGTTGATGGCGCCGCCGTTGAATGCGACCTTCATTCATCGCCAGACGCTGGCCGGCCAGGTGCGTTTCACCACCGCCGAACTCGGCGAGATCGAAGCCAAAATTGCCAACGCCGGTGACCGCGCGCTCGGGCTGGAGCTGGAGATTTTCGAGCGGCTCTGCGCGATGGCCGCGGCCGCCAATGACGATCTGCGCGCCGCCGCGCATGCCTTTGCGTTACTCGACGTCGCGACCGCGCTGGCGAAGCTCGCCGTCGACGACAATTACATCCGGCCCGAGGTCGATGGCTCGCTCGGCTTTGCCATCGAAGGCGGCCGGCATCCGGTGGTCGAGCAGGCGCTGAAACGCGACGGCCAGCCATTCATCGCCAATGCCTGCGACCTGTCGCCGCTACCCCCACCCTACCCTCCCCCGCAAGCGGGGGAGGGATCAAGGGAGGGGGCAGGCCAGATCTGGCTGATCACCGGCCCCAACATGGCCGGCAAATCGACCTTCCTGCGCCAGAACGCGCTGATCGCGCTGCTGGCGCAGACCGGCAGCTTCGTGCCGGCGACGCGCGCGCGCATCGGCATCGTCGACCGGCTGTTCTCGCGGGTGGGTGCGGCGGACGATCTGGCGCGCGGCCGTTCCACCTTCATGGTCGAGATGGTGGAAACCGCCGTCATCCTCAATCAGGCCAGCGAGCGGTCGCTGGTGATCCTGGACGAGATCGGCCGCGGCACCGCAACCTTCGACGGGCTGTCGATCGCATGGGCGGCGATCGAGCATCTGCATGAGGCCAATCGCTGCCGCGCGTTGTTCGCCACGCATTATCACGAGCTCACCGCGCTCTCGGCCAAACTGCCGCGGCTGTTCAATGCCACCGTGCGGGTCAAGGAATGGCAAGGCGACGTGGTGTTCCTGCACGAAGTGCTGCCGGGCTCGGCCGATCGCTCCTACGGCATTCAGGTCGCAAAGCTCGCCGGCCTGCCTGCCTCGGTGATTGCCCGCGCCAAATCGGTGCTGGCCAAACTGGAGGCGCAGGACCGTGGCCAGACCGCGCGCGCGCTAGCCGACGATCTGCCGCTGTTTGCGGTGCCGTCGCGCGCCGCCGCCGAGCCTGCGCCACCCAGCGAAGCGGAAAAGCTGATCGAGGCTCTCCAGGCGCTGCATCCCGACGAGATGTCGCCGCGCGAGGCGCTGGAAGCGCTGTACGCGCTGAAGGCCAAATTGCCGAAGGCATCTTAGGATAAGCCATCCCGTCATCGCGAGCGCAGCGAAGCAATCCATAAGGCAACAAGAAAGCAAGAGTGGATTGCTTCGCTGCGCTCGCAATGACGAATTCAACGCACCACGCGCCTCCGCCCTATCCACCACAATCCGAGATTCCAGCTCACGCTCGTCATCAATGCGAGGCTGAGCGCGATCATCGAGCCGAATCGAAGCGCCGCGACATGCAGCACGGCGACCGCAACGCCGAAGCCGAGCAAGCCCCAGCCGCTGTTGGCGATCACGGCCGCGGTCGGCGGCCCGCCGATGCGCGGGTGCAGGATCAGCATCATGCTGGAGAACACCACCGGAAACAGCGCGATCATGCCGCTGATCTCAGGACCGACCCATCCCGACAACGTCACGACGGTTGCCACCAAAGTGGCCACCAGCGCCGCGCGCAACGGGATGTCGTACCAGCGGCGCGTGATCAGCGGCATCCTGACGTGCCGGAAGCGATTAAGCAGCGGAATGCAGATCGCAAACGCGACGATATTGACGGCAAGGCCGCTTGCCAGCGACCAGTGGACCGCTCGCGACAAGGCGGCGAGCAGGATCCAGACCACGGCCCCGGCGGACCAACTGACGAGCGCGTTATGACGCTGCGCCAGCAGCACATAGGTCATACCGAGAAAGACGGTCGCGGCGTTGATCGGCAGGCTCGCCAGCGCCCCCTCGGCGATGAACGCCGCATCATGGTCGAGCGCGAGAAAAACGTAGGAAGGCCCCGCCGAAATCGGCAACGTCGCCACCAGCGCGCCGATCACCGGCCCCGCGCGCTCGGTAATGACGGACGCCGACACCACAAATGCGGCCGTGACCGCCA
This sequence comes from uncultured Pseudomonadota bacterium, assembly GCA_963813165.1. GTDB lineage: Bacteria > Pseudomonadota > Alphaproteobacteria > Rhizobiales > Xanthobacteraceae > Bradyrhizobium. Next base: position 61,242 of record CAWEYJ010000017.1, read on the forward strand.
TGCGCAGCATCAGTATCAGGATAAAAGCAAGTTCGGGAGGCATGGCAGCGGGAAACGCTTTCTTACCCTCCCCTGGAGGGGAGGGTAAAGACGCAGCCTCACACCCTCTGCATCGTCACCGAAACCTTCGGGCCGTTCTTGATGGTCTGGTAGACCACGCAATAGCGCTCGGTGAGCTTCAACAGCAGATCGAGCTTCTCCTGCGGGGCGTCGGTGCTGACGTCGAAACGGAGACGAATTTCAGCAAAGCCAACTGGCGCCTCCTTGTCGATGCCGAGCGTGCCGCGAAAATCCAGATCGCCTTCGGCGATCACATGGCCGGTCTTCAGCGGCACCTCGACGGCAGTCGCCACCGATTTCAACGTCACGCCGGCGCAGGCGACCAGCGCTTCGAGCAGCATGTCGCCGGAGCACAATTCAAGTCCGGAACCGCCGGTGCCCGGATGCAGGCCGGCGACAGCCAATGCGCGGCCGGTCTCCACCTTGCAGGCGATGCCGTCATGGTCGATCGAGCCTTTGGCTTTCAGCGTAATCATCGCCGCACCCGGATCGGATTTATAGCGTTCCTTGATCGGGGCCTGCGTGGCGCGGAGTTCGGCGGCGTCCATTTTTGTTTCTCCCGGATATCAGAGGTATCGGATGTAATCGGTCGGAACGCCGATGTCACCACATCGCCTCGTGCGCGGCGCCCGGCATCAGCGCCGCTGGGGCGACCAGCGACCGGCGGTTTTTCCGGCGCGGCCGTCGCAGGCCTGAAAACGCCAATTTATTTCAATGAGTTAAGCAAACACATCCATCAGGAAAACACGTCCGCGCACCCGCCCGCGACGGGAACAACCTTACTCAAAGGCGGCCGAATCCAGCACGGACCTGCTGCTATCCCAGAATGACCAGTGACAGCATCGGCGCCGTCCGTTATCCGGTTAGGTCATGGACAGCGTTGTGACACCAGCCGGACTTGAGGCCGACGAGCGTTTCGATACCGCGCGGATCACCGCGGCGGTCGACGAACTCGCCGCAAAGCACGCCGGACGCGAGGATGTTTTTCGTTCCGCCCTGGCGCAGCTCCTGAAGGCTGAGATGATGGCGGCCCGCGCGGTGGCGCAGGCGGTGCTGCTGAAGGATCGTCACGGGCGGCGCTGCGCCGAACGGCTGTGTTTCGTCCAGGACGAGATCATCCGCATCCTGTTTTCCGCCGCCACGCGCCATCTCTATCACTCGCCGATTCCTTCCGGCGCCGAGCGCATGGCCGTGGTCGCCACCGGCGGTTACGGCCGCGGACTGATGGCGCCGGAATCCGATATCGATTTGCTGTTTATCCTGCCCTACAAGCAAACCGCCTGGGGCGAGCAGGTCGCCGAGGCCATCCTGTATTGCCTCTGGGACATGGGATTGAAGGTCGGCCACGCGACGCGCTCGGTCGATGAATCGATCCGGCAGGCGCGCGGCGACATGACGATCCGCACCGCGATCCTCGAGACCCGGTTTCTGACCGGAGACCAGCCGCTCTACAATGAACTGGTGGCGCGGTTCGACCGCGAGGTGGTCCAGGGCACCGCGGCCGAATTCGTCACCGCGAAGCTCGCTGAACGCGAGGAGCGGCACCGCCGCGCCGGACAGTCGCGCTATCTGGTCGAACCCAACGTCAAGGACGGCAAGGGGGGCCTGCGCGACCTGCATACGCTGTACTGGATCGCGAAGTATGTCTATCGCGTGCGCGAGACCGATGAACTGCTCGAACGCGGCGTGTTCGACGCTCAGGAATACCGCACCTTCCGCCGCTGCGCGGATTTCCTGTGGTCGGTCCGCTGCAATATCCATTTCTTCACGGGCCGTCCGGAAGAGCGGCTGTCGTTCGACATCCAGCGCGAGATCGCCATCCGGCTTGGATATACGTCGCATCCCGGCATGCAGGATGTCGAACGCTTCATGAAGCACTATTTCCTGGTCGCCAAGGATGTCGGCGATCTCACCGCGATCCTGTGCGCCAAGCTGGAAGACCAGCAGGCCAAGCCCGCGCCCGTGCTCAGCCGCATGATGGCGCGCTTCCGGCCGAACACGAAACGGCGGCGGGTGCCCGACAGCGACGATTTTATTGTCGACAACAACCGCATCAACCTGGCGGCGCCCGATGTCTTCAAGCACGACCCGGTCAACCTGATCCGGATTTTCCGGCTCGCCCAGAAAAACAATCTCGCCTTTCACCCCGACGCGATGCGCACCGTGACGCGCTCGCTGAAGCTGATCAACGTTCAACTGCGCGAGAATCCCGAAGCCAACCGGCTGTTCATGGAGATCCTGACCTCGAACGACGCCGAGATCGTGCTGCGGCGCATGAACGAGACCGGCGTGCTCGGCCATTTCATTCGCGCCTTCGGCAAGATCGTGTCGATGATGCAGTTCAACATGTACCACCACTACACGGTGGACGAGCATCTGTTGCGCTGCGTCGGCTACCTGCAGGACATCGAGCGCGGCGGCAACGACGAGTTCACGGTCGCCAGCGACCTGATGCGCAAGATCCGCCCCGAGCATCGTCCGGTCATCTACATCACCACGCTGCTGCACGATATCGCCAAGGGCCGGCCGGAAGACCATTCGATCGCCGGTGCAAAGGTGGCGCGGCGGCTGTGCCCGCGGCTCGGCTTCAACGCCGCCGATACCGAACTGATCGCGTGGCTGATCGAAGAGCATCTGACGATGTCCACGGTGGCGCAATCGCGCGACCTCTCGGACCGCAAAACCATCGAGAATTTCGCAGCTGTCGTGCAGTCGGTCGAACAGATGAAGTTGCTCACCATCCTGACCACCGCCGACATCCGGGGCGTCGGTCCCGGCGTCTGGAACGGCTGGAAGGCGCAGTTGCTGCGCACGCTGTATTACGAAACCGAACCGGTGCTGACCGGCGGCTTCTCGGAGGTCAACCGCGCCCAGCGCATCGCCGTGGCGCAGTCGGAATTTCGCGCGGCCTTCACCGAATGGCCGGAGCAGGAACTCAACGCCTATGTGGCGCGGCATTATCCGGCCTACTGGCTCAAGGTCGAACTGCCGCGCAAGATCCGCCACGCCCGCTTCCTGCGCGCCAGCGAACAGGCCGGCCACAAGCTCGCCATCAATGTCGGCTTCGACGAGGCGCGCGGCGTCACCGAGCTCACCATTCTGGCGGTGGATCATCCCTGGCTGCTGTCGATCATCGCCGGCGCCTGCGCCTCGGCGGGCGCCAACATCGTCGACGCGCAGATCTACACCACCACCGACGGGCGCGCGCTCGACACCATCGCCATCACGCGGGAATACGACCGCGACGAGGACGAGGGACGACGCGCGACGCGGATCGGCGACATGATCGAGGACGTGCTCGAAGGCAAGCTGCGGCTGCCCGAGGCGGTGGCGCGGCGCGCCGCGGGACGCGGCAGGACAAGGCCGTTCGTGGTCGAGCCGGAAGTCATCATCAACAATCAGTGGTCGGACCGCTACACCGTGATCGAGGTGTCCGGCCTCGACCGGCCCGGCCTCTTGTACGAACTGACCACCGCGATTTCGAAGCTCAACCTCAACATCGCCTCGGCCCATGTCGCGACCTTCGGCGAGCGCGCCCGCGACGTGTTTTACGTCACCGATCTGCTCGGCGCCCAGATCACCGCCCCGACACGGCGGGCTGCGATCAAGAGCGCGCTGATCCACCTGCTCGCCAACGACGAGACCGCGGCGCAGCCCGCGGCGTGATCGACCTTTTCGATCCACAAGCTACGGCTGTCTCAGAGCTTGATAATCGGCTCCAGCGCTTCGCCGGTGCGCAGGGCGCGCAGCGGAGCGGTGTCGCAATACACCCGCTCCTCGATGATCTTGCCGGCCTGGATGCGAAACTTGTCGACGCCGCGCCAGTCAAAACGCGCCCCGTTGACGATGCGGGTGGTCTGCCACTCGACGATCACGACGTCGCCGCGCGAGGTCCAGTCCAGCAATTGCCAGACGAAATCCGGTGCCGCCGCGGTCTGCACCTCCAGCAGGCGGTCGAGCTCGCTTCCTCGCACCGTCCTGTTCACCATCGGCGTGTGCAGCAAACCTTCGGGGTACCACAGGTCGAGGAAGGCGTTGCCGTCCCGTGCCGCCCACGCCGCCGCAAACCGTGTTACAAAATCCTGAATCTCCGCGTCCGTCATCGATCGTCTCCATGCTGAATGTGGTGGAGACGATAGGAGCGTGGTCGGCGTCGGTCTGGCGGTTTACGGACCTGACGTTTCGCCAAACGATATCAGGCTGCGGTCGCGCGGGGTCGCGACGCCGGCATCAGCGCCACGCCTTCGTGCTCGAGCAGCCATCGCTTGCGCATCAAGCCCCCGCCATATTTGACGAGCGAGCCATTGGCGCCGATCAGGCGATGACAGGGCACGACCACGCTGAGCGGGTTGGAGCCGTTGGCATGTCCGACCGCGCGCACCGCTTTGGGCATGCCGAGCTGGGCCGCCAGCGCGCCATAACTCATGGTGGTGCCGGGCGGAATCGTCGGCAATGCGGTCCAGACCTTGCGTTGGAACGGCGTGCCGGCGACGCGCCATTTGATTGCGCCCAGGGAAGCAAGATCGCCCTCGAAATATCCGGACAGCGCCGCCCTGACAGGCCCGGGAGCCCGCGCCTCCCGCAAAACCACATCGCCATATTGCAGCCGCAGCAGTTCCTTCATGCGCGGCTCATGATCCTCCCAGTCCAGCGCACGCAGCACACCGTCGCCATCGGTCACCAGCAGCGCGACGCCGATCGGTGTTTCCAACCGGTCGAGGTTATAGGTATCAGGCGGCCCGGCGTTCATGGGTCTTCGCCGATGAGGCCGGATGCGCAATGCCGGCGGCCCACAGGTGCAAGGCGGCATAGGCGCGCCACGGCCGCCATCGCTCGGCGCGCGACAGCAGTTCAGCGGGTGATGGACGGCGGCCGTCTGCCGTCGCCATCGCGCGCATCAATCCGATGTCGGCGGCGGGGAATGCATCGGGTTCACGCAGTTCGCGCATTGCAATGTATTGCGCCGTCCATTCACCAATCCCCGGAAGCGACCGCAATTTCGCAATCGCCTCGTCGAGGCTGGCGCCCCGGCTGAACATCGTCGGGTCGGCGCAAATGGCCGCCGCCAGCGAGGTCACCGCCACGGCGCGCGCATTCGGCATGCCGAGAACCGCAAGATCGGCTCCGGCGAGACGTGAGGGCGAAGGAAACAGGTGGCTAAGACCGTCGGCGTCTTTCGTCGCCGCGGGAAGCGGCGCGCCGTGAGCCAGCACCAGCCTGCCGAGCAATTTGGTCGCCGCCGGAACGGTGATCTGCTGACCGAAGATCGCGCGCACCGCGAGTTCGAAGCCGTCCCATGCGCCGGGGACCCGCAAGCCCGGCCGCGCCGAGACCAGCGGCGCCAGCACCGGGTCGAGCGAAAGATGCGCGCCGATCATGTCGGGATCGGCGGCCAGATCGAATACCCGCCGTACCCGCGCGATGACCTGTGGCAGTGCCGCCACGTTTGGAAATCGCACCGAGACGCTGACCCTGTTCCGGTCGGCCGGCGCGACGCTGATCACGCCGTGATCGTCGCCGATCGTAATCGTGCGCCGGTAGAAATTGTCCGAGACGATTTCGACGCCGGGAATGGCGCGCGCCGCGAGAAACGACAAGATCGCATCCCAGTCGTAAGGCGGCCGATAGGCCAGATGAACCGACAGCGCGCCGGCTTCGCGCCTGGTCTTGTCGCGCGCGTGCCGCAACGTGGCCGGCGACCGCCCGAACAGCTGCAGGAACGTTTCGTTGAAGCGGCGGACGCTGTTGAAGCCCGACGCCAGCGCGACCTCGGCCATCGGCAGCGAGGTCTCGTGGATCAATTGCTTGGCGAGCAGGACCCGCCGCGTCTGCGCCACCGCGATCGGCGAGGCGCCGACATGCTGGCGAAACAGCCGCCGCAACTGGCGCGCACCGATGCCGAGCCGGTTTGCGAGGCCCTCGACATCCGCCTCATCGAGGCCACCGGTTTCGATCAAGGCGAGCGCACGGGAAACGGTGTTGGTGGTGCCCCGCCAGAACGCAAGATCGGGCGACGTTTCCGGCCGGCAGCGCAGGCATGGGCGAAACCCGGCCTCCTGGGCCGCCGCCGCGGAGGGATAGAACGACACATTCGCGAATTTCGGGGTGCGCGCCGGGCAGATCGGCCGGCAGTAGATGCCGGTGGTTTTGACGCCCACGAACAGCCGCCCGTCGAAGCGGGCATCGCGGGTCGAAATCGCGCGGTAGCAGGCGATGCGGTGCATATCCATCAGGTAATCCTGGTCCATTCGAGCAGGCTTGTCTCGCGGTTTTCGGACATCACCATCCTTGCGAAACATGCTGCCCTCAGTTCTGAAAAATAAGGCACGTCGTGGTGCCATGGGCGAGCAAACGCCCGCTACCATCCGTCACTCTCCCCTCCGCGGTACCAACGCGCCGGCCCCGGCTCAGCACGACGCCTTCCGCTTTGATCAAACCCGTCTCAGGGGTGATGGCTCGCACCAGTGAAATCTTGAACTCGAGCGTGGTCTGGCCGACACCCTTCTCGAGAGTCGACTGGACGGCAAGTCCCATGCAGCTGTCGAGCAGGGTGGCCGCGAGACCACCGTGCACCGTGCCAGCCGGATTGAGATGGATGCCGCTCGGCTCTGCCGTAACGACGACGCGCCCGCTCGCCGCCTCGGTCACATCATAACCCAGGGTCCGGGCTATCGTGTTGAGGGGCAGCGTCCCGTCGACGAGCCCCTGGACAAATTCCAGGCCGCTCATCTGCTTCTGCCTCTCGGCGCTGACGGTCCCATATGTCTTGCTGGCGATATGGCTGTGCATCTGCTTCCACTTTCCGTTCGAACCGTTGGTGCGGGACCTCAGGTCCATTTCCACTCAGGAATCATCGTCCACTGGAGACAGTCTGTCGCGCGGTTTCCGGCCATCATCATTTTCGCCGGAAATACCGGGTGAACCGTCGCACGCTGCCAATGGGGCGTGCTAGCGTCCACCCGGAATCCGGCAACCGGTTGGGGGACTGCGAGATGATCTGGATCGCCAATGCGTTGGTAGCGCTGGTAGCGGCGCTGCACGTCTACTTTCTGGTGCTGGAGATGTTTCTCTGGACCAGGCCGCTGGGCCTGAAGACCTTCGGTAACTCGCTTGAGAAGGCGAACAACTCCGCGGTGCTTGCGGCCAACCAGGGACTGTATAACGGCTTTCTCGCCGCCGGGCTGGTCTGGGGGCTGGTCGCGAGCATTCCGGCCTTTGCGTTCGAGATCAAGCTGTTCTTTTTGCTCTGCGTGATCGTCGCCGGCGTCTACGGTGCGGTAACCGTCAGCCGCAGGATTCTGTTGGTGCAGGCAGCGCCCGCGGCCATCGCGCTGATCCTGCTCTGGCTGGCGTAGAGCCTTTTCCGTTCCGATGGAATCGGAACGGAGGCTCCATCTTCTTATTTGACGCGTTTTCTTCACGCGAACCGGTATCCACCCCGCATCAAGTGCGGGGCAGGCTTTCGCTGGAAAGCGCTTTGGGGTCGTTTACCTTTCCGACCGGCATCGCCTTGCATTGCCACATCCGTTCCTCCACTATCCCCCGCAAGCGATGGCGTCCGCCGCAGCCTGAATGCGGCACCGGACCAGACCGTCGGCCAAATCACCCCTATGAGGAAGCAGCAATATGAGGAACGGTATTTTTCACCTGCTCGCCGGAACGGCAGTTGCCATCGCACTGTCGGCGTCGTCGGCCTATGCGCAAAAGAAATACGATACCGGCGCCACCGATACCGAAATCAAGATCGGCCAGACCGTGCCGTTCTCTGGACCGGCCTCCGCCTATTCCAGTATCGGCAAAACGCAGGCGGCGTATTTCAAGATGATCAACGAGCAGGGCGGCATCAACGGCCGCAAGATCAATTTGATCCAGTATGACGACGCCTATAGCCCGCCGAAAGCCGTCGAGCAGGTGCGCAAGCTGGTCGAGAGCGACGAGGTGTTGCTCACCTTCCAGATCGTCGGCACGCCGTCGAATGCCGCAGTCCAGAAATACCTCAACGCCAAGAAGGTGCCGCAACTGTTCGCCGCCACCGGCGCGTCGAAATTCACCGATCCGAAGAATTTCCCGTGGACGCTCGGCTTCAACCCCAACTACCAGACCGAGGGACGCATCTACGGCCAGTACATTCTGAAGAACCATCCGGACGCCAAGGTCGGCATCCTGTATCAGAACGACGATCTCGGCAGGGATTATCTTGCCGGCATCAAGGCCGGCCTTGGCGACAAGGCGGCCAAGATGATCGTGGCCGAAGCCTCCTACGAAGTCACCGATCCGACCATCGATTCCCAGGTTCTCAAGATCAAGGACGCCGGAACCGATCTGTTCTTCAACGCGTCGACGCCGAAACAGGCGGCGCAGGCGATCAAGAAAATTGGCGAGCTCGGCTGGCATCCGATTCAGATCGTCGACATCAACGCGACTTCGGTCGGCGCGGTGCTGCAGCCGGCAGGCCTGGAAGCATCCAAGGGCCTGATCAGCACCAATTACGGCAAGGATCCGAGTGACCCGCAGTGGAAGGACGACCCCGGCATGAAGCATTATTTCGACTTCATGGCGAAGTATTACCCCGATGGCGACAAGAACTCGAACTTCAACACCTATGGCTATTCGACCGCCCAATTGATGACGCATGTGCTCAAGCAGTGCGGCGACGACCTCACGCGCGAGAACGTGATAAAGCAGGCCACCAATTTGAAGAACGTCGAACTCGATCTGTCGCTGCCCGGCATGAAGGCCAACACCACGGCGAACGACTACCGCGTCAACAAGCAGATGCAGATGATGAAGTTCAACGGCGAGCGCTGGGAATTGTTCGGCCCGATCCTCGAAGACACCGGTCCCGCGGGCTAATTTAGCCGAATACTCTCCACGACGAACGATCGGCGGCCCCTCGTGGCCGCCGATTTGTTTATTTCGGAACCTCGCCAAACGTCTTTCCGACCGGCAACACGGCGTGCCGGATCAGGCGCAAATCCTCGACCGCCGCCTGGCGGTGTTTCACAGCTTCCCGATAAACGGGATCGCGGATCATTTCCACGAAAGCCGCCACGCTCGGGTATTCGGCGATGAAGCAGTGGTCCCAGCGCTCCGTCTCGGGCCCGATCAGCATCAGTTCAAAGCGCCCCTGCCACACGATCTTGCCGCCGAGCCGTTCGAACACCGGTCCGCTCTCGCGGCCGTAAGCCGCATAGGCCTCGGCGCCGGTCGCCTTGCGGCCGTCCGGATAGCCGGCGATCGCCCGCAAGCGCACCAGATTGAGCATGTGAATCGGACCCGGCCGATCGTTGGCCCGAAATTGCGCGAAGATTTCCTTGGTTGGATCGATATGGCCCATGTCTGTCCCTGTCTACCTTGACGGCTCTTTGCTGTGAAGTTCCACCGATCATTACCACGCGTCGCCCCATCTGCTAATCCCGCGTTAACTTCTCCGTAACCGGCCCTTAAACAGCGCGGGCTAGCGTGCGGCGGGACCGGTGTGGGCGGCGTATCGCGTATGGCGTTGGGACGGAAAAAAGGCGGCGGACGCAAGGAGCCGCTGTTCGGGCTTCCCGCAGCACTGGCGGATTTGCGCCTGTCTCCGGAAGACCGAATTCCAGGCGGGGAAGACAAACCGAAAAAATCATCTGCCAAGCGCCCGTCTGACGATGGCGATGACGCGCCGCGCGAGCGCAAGCCGGCCGCTTCGCGCAGCGGCTCCAAACGGCGTTCGAAATCGCGCGGCAAATTCGGAATCGGACGCCTGGTCTATTGGGGCGTGGTGCTCGGCCTGTGGGGAGCGATCGCCGTGATCGGCGTCGTGGTCTGGGTGGGCGCGCATCTGCCGCCGATCCAGGCGCTTGAAATTCCGAAGCGGCCGCCGACCATCCAGATCGTCGGCCTCGACGGCAGCGTGCTGGCGACGCGCGGCGAAATGGCCGGCGCCAATGTTTCGCTGAAGGATCTGCCGCCCTATCTGCCGAAGGCCTTCATCGCGATCGAGGACCGCCGGTTCTATTCGCATTACGGGGTCGACCCGCTCGGCATCGCCCGCGCGGCGGTCGCCAATATCCTGCATCGCGGCGTTTCGCAGGGCGGCTCGACGCTGACCCAGCAGCTTGCCAAGAACCTGTTCCTGACCCAGGAGCGCACCCTGCAACGCAAATTGCAGGAAGTCGAACTCGCGCTCTGGCTGGAGCGCAAGCATTCCAAATCCGAGATTCTCGAACTTTATCTCAACCGGGTTTATTTCGGCTCCGGCGCCTATGGCGTCGAGGCGGCCGCGCAACGCTATTTCGGCAAATCGGCGAAGAACGTCACGCTGGCGGAGGCTGCGATGCTCGCGGGCCTGGTCAAATCGCCGTCGCGGCTGGCGCCGAACCGCAATCCCGAGGGCGCCGAGAAGCGTGCCCAGACCGTGCTGACCGCGATGGCGGATGCCAAGTTCATCACCGAGGCGCAGGCGCAAGCCTCGATCGGGCACCCCTCCTACAATGTGAAGCCGGCGGGCGCCGGCACCGTCAATTATGTCGCGGACTGGATCGGCGAAGTCCTCGACGACCTGATCGGCCAGATCGATCAGAACATCGTGGTCGAAACCTCGATCGATCCGAAGCTGCAGAGCGTCGCCGAAGCCGCCGTGATCGACGAACTCGCCGCCAAGAGCGTCAAGTTCAATGTCAGCCAGGGCGCGCTGGTGGCGATGACGCCGGATGGCGCGGTGCGCGCCATGGTCGGCGGCCGCAATTACGCCGAGAGCCAGTACAATCGCGCGGTGACGGCCAGGCGCCAGCCGGGCTCGGCATTCAAGCCCTTCGTCTATCTGACGGCGATCGAGGCCGGTCTGACCCCGGAGACGATCCGGCAGGACGCGCCGCTCGACGTCAAGGGCTGGAAGCCCGAGAATTACAGCCACGAATATTTCGGCGCAGTGACGCTGACGCAGGCGCTGGCGATGTCGCTCAATACCGTTGCGGTGCGGCTTGGACTGGAAGTCGGCGCCAAGAACGTGATCCGCACCGCGCACCGGCTCGGCATCTCGTCGAAGCTCGACGCCAATGCCTCGATCGCGCTGGGCACCTCGGAGGTATCGCTGCTCGAACTGGTCGGCGCCTATGCGCCGTTCGCCAATGGCGGCCTCGGTGTCTCGCCGCATGTCGTGACCAGGATCCGCACCAGCGAGGGCAAGGTGCTGTACATCCGCCCCGCCGACCAGCTTGGCCAGGTGATCGAGCCGCGCAATGTCGCTGCCATGAACACCATGATGCAGGAAACCCTGCTCAGCGGCACCGCGCACAAGGCGGAGCTTCCGGGCTGGATGGCCGCCGGCAAGACCGGCACCAGTCAGGATTTCCGCGACGCCTGGTTCATCGGTTACACCGCCGATCTCGTGACCGGCATCTGGCTCGGCAACGACGACAATTCGCCGACCAAGAAGGCGACCGGCGGCGGGTTGCCGGTGGAAGTCTGGACCCGATTCATGAAAGCCGCGCATCAGGGCGTGACGCCCGTACCGCTGCCGAATTCGCAGCCGCCTGGACTGCTATCGAACATAGTGCAAGCTTCCTCGCAGGTCAGCTCGCCCGCGGCGCCGATGCCGATGTCGGCCAGCGGTGTCGCCGGCCGGCCGGCGCCGACGCGAACCTCGGTGCGGCCGGAAGCAGCCGCTGGACTGGATGGCTGGCTGATGCAACGATTGTTCGGACGATAGAGCGTTTTCCAGCGAAGTGGATACCGGTTCGCGTGAAGAAAACGCGTCAAATAGACAGATTGAGCCTCCGTTCCGATTCAATCGGAACGAAAAGGGCTCTAGAAATTTCCGTCTACGGTGACGCGACCCGTTGAGCGGCCAACCCGCGCCTTCGCTGCCGATTAAGCCATACAAGAGGCTCCATGAACGCGCCAAAACATATCCTGCCGACAACGGTGGTCGGAAGCTATCCGCAACCCGAATGGCTGGTGGATCACACCTTGTTGTCAAAATCCGTGCCGCGTACGCGCATGCGAGACATCTGGCGCGTTCCCGCGGCGTATCTCGAACAGGCGCAGGACGACGCGACAATTGTCGCCATTCGTGACATGGAGCGTGCGGGAATCGATATTGTCACAGATGGCGAAATTCGCCGCGAGAGTTACTCGAACCGGTTCGCAACCGCGCTTGAGGGCATCGATGCAAACAACCCTGCGATCATCATGTCACGTTCCGGCCAAGCCACACCGGTGCCTCGCGTGGTGGACAAGGTTCGCCGTGCCGGGCCGATTGAATTGAGGGACATGGAGTTTCTTCGTCGCAACACTGATCGCGTTGCAAAGATGACGCTGCCGGGACCGTTTACGATGAGTCAGCAAGCCAAGAACGAATTCTATTCTGACGAGGAAGAGCTCGCGATGGCCTTTGCTGAAGCGGTCAACGCCGAAGCGCTGGATTTGCAAAAGGCCGGCGCCGACATCATCCAGCTTGACGAACCCTGGGTTCGCAACAATCCCGAACTGGCTAAGCGTTATGCTGTCAAGGCCATTAACCGCGCGCTCTCTGGCCTTACCGTGCCGACCGTCGTGCATCTATGCTTCGGCTATGCGGCCGTCGTTCCCGGTTCGACCAAGCCGGCCGGCTATCGGTTCCTGGCGGAACTCGCCGATAGCAGCGCCGATCAAATTTCGATCGAGGCCGCGCAGCCAAGGCTCGATCTCGGTGTGCTGAAGGACTTGTCACAGAAGAAAATCCTGCTTGGCGTTCTCGATCTTGACAGTCCCGAGATCGAGACGGCGGCGGCTGTTGCCGATCGCATCAGGCATGGTCTCAAATACGTCTCAATCGATCGCCTGATCCCGGCTCCAGACTGCGGAATGAAGTATATGCCTCGTCATCTCGCCTTCGGGAAATTGAAGGCTCTGTGCGACGGCGCCGCGGTCGTCCGCAAGGAATTGGGCGATAGCGACGGCCGTCAGGATTGATCCAAGCTTTGACCCGAACGCGGTCGCGACACCCCGGAGAGGTGGCGCGACCGCGGGTCGCGTTATTCGGCAGGATTGGCGACGATCGATGGCCGGCCGACCGTGTCGCGCGCGAGAACCATCAGGAGGACGAGGAAGATCACCTCCATGATGACGAAGAAGCCGAATGCTCCCGCGAACGATCCGCCGCTGGCGTTGATGATGGCGCCCATCAGCCATGGCGCGACGAAGGCCGAGAACAGGCCGAACACCTCGGCGTAGCCGATCGCCGCCGGAGCCAGCGCGTCGGAATACTTCTCGCTCAGCAGGGCAAAGATCGCCCCGCCGCCGAGCACCGCGAGCCCGCTGAGGGCGGCGAACAGCACCAATACCGGGAACGGCATCGGCGTGATCACGCTCCACAGGAACATCAGCGCAGTACCGAGCGCCAGCAGCGCGGTGAACTTGATCATGAACGGCTTGCCGTAGCGGTCGGACATGTAGCCGCCGATCACCAGGAACAGCACCTGCGACAACCCCATTACCGTGCCGATGATGGCGCCGGCCGCCGGCGGCATATGCTGCACGGTGATGAAGGCTGGCACCACCCAGGTGGCGGTGCCGGCGAGCGCGGTGGTGCAGGCCATGATGCCGAGGCCGCCGACCGCGATCCATTTCTGGCGGAAGATCTCGGCGACCGGCAGCGATTGTTGCGCCGCCTCATAGCCCCAACTGAAGTTGGCGATGCCGAGTTCCGCCGGCCCGTTGCGGACCACCAGGCCGTCCAGGGCTGCGACCACCAGGGTGCCGATCGCGAGCACGGCGAAGAACACGCGCCAGTTGGTGGCGAGCGTCAGCGGAATCCCGAGCGCGAAGTCCATCGTGATCGCGAGGCTGTAGGCTGCTAGGATCATGCCGACCACCGCGCCGCGGCGGCTGTGGGGAAACCAGCCGAAGATCAGCTTCATGTTGCCGATGAAAATGCCGGCGTCAAAGAAGCCGATGATGAGCCGAAGCGCGACGAGCTGGACATAACTCTGCACGAAGACCTGCACCACCATGCCGATGCCGGTGCCCGCAAGGCCGATCAGCAGCATCCGCCGCGCCGACATGGTGCGGCTGATCGGAGACCAGACCACCATGCCGATGCCGTAGGTAAGCGCGAAGATGCCCTGCGCGAGGCCTGCCTCGGCCGGATTAAGCTTGAGCGTTTCAGACACGAACGGAAGCACGGCGGCGAACGCATACCAGTCTGCGGCCAGAAAGATTTCGCACAGGATGGCGAGCGCCAGCATTCCTTTTTGCCAGCTTGCGATCTTCTGCCGGTCGGTTTCGGCGATGTTGGTCCAGGTCATGGTCGGTCCTCGTTTTTTTTGGGAAACGTCTGCCGGACGGAAAAATCGGTGTCAGGCCGGCGGCGGCAGGAAATTGACCTCGTGTTCGGCAGCGATGCGAACCACCTCTGCCGGATCGGGAAGGTTGTGGATGCGTTCGAACAGTTCTTTCAGCGACCGGGTCGGCGCCACCCAGAACAGGCTGGTGGCGGTCTCGCCGGACTTGTTGAAGATGCCGTGCGGAAGCCCTCTGGGCATGCGGACGAGATCGCCGGTCCTTGCCGTGAAATCCTTGCCGTCGAGCCAGAGGTCGTAGCGGCCGCTCAGCACATAAACGAACTCATCCTGGGTGGGATGAATGTGCGGCGGCACGAAGGTCCCGCTCGGGAACACGGCGTGCCACGCCATCGAAGCGTCCGACTGCTGCTTCAGCGTGTAGGTCTGGCCCAGGATGTTCCAGACGATGTTGCCAAAGCCTTCGCTGGCGGTGGTGATGCCCGGGGGCATGTCGATCATGATGTTGTCCTCTGCTCTCGATGAAAATGGCGACGCCGCTGGCTCTGTCTTTTGTTTGAGCATGATCTCCGCGCAAACGTTCCGCGTTTGTCGCAAGGAAAAACGGTATCCACTTTTCCGGATCATGCTCTAGCCGGCGAGGAAATCGGTGACGTCGCGGCCAGCGCCGGGCGTTTCCTCGAACACCAGGTGTCCGGTCGCCGGCACGAACTGGAGATGACCGTCGGGCAAGCCCGCCATCCAGGCCTGCGCCTGGGCCGTCGGGCGCAAGCGATCCTCGGCGCCCCACAGCACAAGGGTCGGAACGGTGATGCGATGCAGCCAGTGGGCGAGCTTGGGATTGCCTTGCGGGTGGTTGCGGATCAGTTTTGCAAAGCCCGTGACCTCGCGCCCGAGCTGCGCTTCGAAGGACGGATCGGGCGCTCGCGGAAAGTAGCGCAGCGCGGCCAGGGGATCGTGGGCGAGATAGGCCGGCAGGTCCTGCGGGGCGATATCGAACAGTCCCGGCGCGGGCGCGGTATCGACCACGAGGCCGGCGGGCGCGACCAGCACCAGTCGCCGCAATCGCTGCGGCTGGCGAATGGCGAATTCGGCGGCGATCCATCCGCCCAGCGAGAAGCCTGCGATGTCGAAATTCTGCAGACCAAGACGGTCGAACAGGTCCATGTAGTGCAGGACGTGATCCTCGACGGTATCGATCGCGTCGGAGTCGCCGGAATCGCCGAAGCCGGGATGGAACGGGATCAGCACCGTGTGGTGCGCGGCCCATGCCCGCGCCACCTCGAAACCGGTGAACGTGCCGGTGCCGTGCAGGAACACCAATACGGGTCCGCTGCCGATGGATTGGACGATCGTCCTGACCCCGTTGATGTCGTATTCCGAGCGGGTGAACCCGGCGAGATCGGAAGCGGGTTTCACACTGACATCAGGCATGGCAGCCTCCAGTACAACAAAACGCAAGGCCCTGGCTGCGTCGGCGCATCATGCCGCATCCGCGCAGCGGGCCTTCAGATGGCCGGCAAACTGATCGACCGCGTTGGCAAGCCGCGCGGCGATGATCGGCGGCAGCGGTTGGCCTGCCTCGAATTCCGTCGCGCTGGCATAGATCGCGGTGGAAACGGTGCAGGCCTCGAAGAAGCCAAACAGCGGCCGCAGCTGATGTTCGACCACCAGTGAATGACGAAGGCCGCCGCCGAGCGCGGTCAGCAGCACCGGGCGGTTCTTCAACGCGCCGGGTTCGATCAGGTCGAACACGTGCTTGAACAATCCGGGATAGGAGCCCTGGTACACCGGGCAGCCGATGACGAGACCATCGGCGCCCTCGATCGCCTCGATCACGCCGCGGGCGCTGCCGCTCAAACCGTCGCGCGAAAAGGCCGCAAGACCGAGCCCGGCATCGACCAGGTCCAGGATCTCGGCGGTGATGGCGTGTCGCTCGCGCAGGTCGGCCGCTGCCGCCTCCACCAATGCACGGGACCTGGCCGGGCGCCAGCTATTGCCACAGAAGCCGATGATGCGTTGCCTGGACACGTCGATTTCCTCTGCCGCGCCGGCGCTGGTTAGCCGGTGACGCCGAACACGGTCCAATGCGCGTCCGGACCCGGCAGGCCGAGCAAAGCGCGGCCGCACTCCTCGACGATCTGGTCCGCCATCAGGATGTGCTGGGTGCCGGAGTGAATGTCGCGATAGAAGCGCTGCATCGGCGTGTTGTGCAGCGATGCGCCGCGCGCGGCGCGATGCGCGAACGTGCCGACGTCGGAGATCGCGTCGTGAATGTGACGCAGCGACAGCTTGATCATCGTCAGCTGGTCGAGGGTGGGCTGCTCGCCGAGATCGCAGGTCGCGGAAACGTCACGCCATGTTTCGTGTACCAACGCGCGCGCCGCGCGATAGCGCGCCTCCATTTGGGCGAACTGGAATCTGAAGCTGGCGCTGTCGCTCGATTTGCCGAACGGATCGCGCCGCTGCACGATCACCTTGACCAGTTCGTCGAGCATTCGGCGGCCGACGCCGACCGCCCAGCCGGAATGGGCCCAGGCGCTGTAGCCGGCGAGGCCGAGCGCGCCTTGCGGACCGCCGCGGCGCGGCGCGTCGATGTCGAAATCGTAGGTCATGTGGGTCGGCACGAACAGTTCGTCGCCCTCGCTGAGCGTGTAGTCGAAGCTGCCGGTGGCGCGCAGGCCAAGCACGTCCCAGTTGCCCATCAGCTTGATGGTCGAGCGGGGATGATGGGTGACGATGACCTTGGGCTGGCCGTGGGATCCCATGATCACGTCCTTGCCGTCGGCGTCGGTGAGGAAGCAACCGGAATGCACCCATTCGGCGTGCTGGATGCCGCTGCCATAGGCCCAGTTGCCGCGGATCATGTAACCGCCCTCGACCGGGCGGGCGAAGCCGCGCGGCACGCCATTGCCGGCGATGGTGATGTCCGGACCGCCGGCGAAAACCTTCTTGATGCCTTCGTCCTCGATGTAGATGGCCATGGTGGTGCCTTCCATGTTGTTGCCGATGACGCACCAGCCCACCGACGCATGGGCGTAGGACAGGCGTTCGATCACGGTCATCGCGTCGAACGGCGACAGCTCCGCACCGCCCACCGCCTTCGGAAACAGCATGGTGTAGATGCCGGCCTTGCGCAGCGCAGCGACCACCTCGTCGGTCAGGTAGCCCAGGGTTTCAGCGTCGTTCGCCTGCGACTCGATCAGCGGAAGCAGCGCGTCGAGGCGTTGATGAAACTCCGAGACCGGCACCGCCTCGGGCGCTTTGGCGGCGCGCTGCACTAACACGTTCATGATCGATCAACTCCTCTTGAGACGGCCGGCTCGCCACGCGTGCGGACATCGCCGCTCGCGTCGAGAACCTGAAATTGGGGCCGGCGAGGCATCGCGTCGCTCGCAGGCACGCAGCCATCCGGTCACGCGCCAAACCCGCGGCGCGCGCCGAAATCCCGTAGCGGTGCATGTCGAAGCGGTTCCCGCCGAATTGCGCCGCCGCTCTTCGACAACTCGTCGTCGCTGGCACGCCGCACAAGCCTTAGCTTCAACCACGATGCTAGACGGCCAATCGGTAACCCAGCAATCCCCCACCATGGGGGGTGTCGCGGTGCCGTGTGCCGTGCGTAATGCTGCAAAGTTGGGCTCAAGGATTTTGAATTTGCTGCTTCTTTTCACTTGACCAGCGAACAGAGAGCCTGTGCACTTCGAGAAGCGGCAGCTGCGGGAATCGCGTTGCGCCGCGACAGGGGCTTCAACGCGCGAGGGGACGGTGCCAGCGAAGCATGTACGGCTTGAGGAACCCGAACGCCGGCTCGCCGATCGGCTGATGTCGATCGCCGAAAGCCGGTCGGTCCGCGCGCTCGGTGTTGCCTGCTGCTCGGCGATCCGCGAACTCACCGGCTCGCCGACGGTTGGCCTCTATTTGCTGGAGGGCGCTGAGCCCGATCTCGCCTACAGCCGGCATGTGGAGGGGGGATTCCTCGACAACTACAAGTCCGGCTTCTGGAAATGCGATCCAGTGCTGGAGTGCATCCTGGCCGAAGGTCGCACGGCGGATGGCGCGTCGCTGCTCGGCCCCTATCACTGGCGGCGCAGTGCGTCGTTCGAGCTGCTGCGCGAATGGGGCTTCAGCTACAACATGGGCGGTCCGCTCCGCTGCGAGAACAGAATCATCGGCGTCCTGTTTACCGCGACGCCGAACGCCGGGGCTCCCTATACGCCACTGGTGCGGCAACGCATGGACATGCTCTGCCGCGCGGGCTCGCTGGCGCTCACCAACATGATGAATGCGGGACAGATCGATGACGATGCGGGCGCCCCGATCATGCTGCGGACGCTTCCTGCAACCGTGCCGGCGACCGCGCTTTCGGCGAGATTGCCGCCGCGCTCGGCGGATGTCGCGATCCGGGTCTGCCGCGGCCGGACCAACAAGGAGATCGCGCGCGAGATGGGAATTTCGGACCAGACCGTGAAAGAACATGTCACCAATCTGTGCAGGCGCTTCGGCGTCCATAACCGCACCGAGCTGGCGGCATGTCTGTTGAGCGGCGCATCGCGCCAATAACACACCGGGCGGGCGATCCGCCCGGTTGCGAACTTTCGATTGCCTGGCGCGCGGCCAGCGGACAAAACGGCTGTTCGGACAGCAGGATTTCTGCCCGCGCGCTTCCTTCGCGACACCCGCTTTATGACACCCCTGCCCGCCTGCGCACAGCGTTCCGCGATCATCTATTCCGGGATAGAGAGCACCCATGTTGGAATGCCGAGGCCGGGCGCCGCCGCGCGGCTTTTCATTTGCGATCGCGGCTACTAGTATCTACCGACGCGCTGAATGGTTCGGTGAACGGTCCAATGGCAGCTTCTCAGGCGGTCTCTGACTGCACCCTCGGTCGAGAAACAACGGTTTGATCAGCGTGAATCCAGTTGCGAGAAGTTTTGCGATCGCTTGCTGTGTTGCGGCGCTGGTGGGAATGGCGCTGGCTTCGACGTCCGCGGTTTGCCGCGCTGCCACACCTGATCTCGACGGCGTGTGGCTTCCGGATGTCGGTGACCAGAAGCGCCAGGAACTAGGCAATATCCCGCCCTGGAAGCCGGACATTCTGCCCCAGGTCCAGCATATGGTGGCCGAGGAAAAGGCAGGCCGGCCCTTTCTCGTTCTCAGCCATTGCCTGCCACACGGCATGCCGAGCTGGATGCTGATCATGCATAATGCGTTTGAAGTTCTGACAACTCCCGGCCGCATCACCATGCTGGGTGAAGTCGACGGCAACCGGATGCGGCGAATCTACATGGACGGCCGCCCGCATCCTGAAGATCCCGACCTGACGCTCCACGGCCATTCGATCGGGCACTGGGAGGGCGAAACGCTGGTGATCGATACCACCGCCATCGCGCCGCAGGCCTATATCGCCACCAGCGAAGCCGTCGGCATCCCGAATAATGGCGACATGCACATTCTCGAACGGCTGCATCTGGTGAAGCCGGACGTGCTTCACGACGATATGGAAATAACGGCGCCGAAGGTTCTGACCACAACCTGGAAAACGACGCGAATTTTCCGCCGTTATCCCGAGCGTCATTATGAGATCACCGAGGGGGAATGTGTTCAGGAAGACCTCACCGCCGGAAAGGACAAGTTCGGCAACGATATATTCGTTCCCAACACGCAAAACCCGGACGGCTCGGTGCGCGCAGTGAAATGAGGATGATCAAGATGTCGTCTAAAGCGTTTTCCAGCGAAGTGGATACCGGTTCGCGTGAAGAAAACGCGTCAAATAAAGAAGCGGAGCCTCCGTTCCGATCCAGTCGGAACGGAAAAGGCTCCAGAATAGCTTTCCTTGCTGCGACCCTGATGCTGGGTTTCGTCGGCATGGCGGCAGCGCATCATTCGAATGCGGCCTACGATGTCGATCATCCCCAAACCATGGAAGGCACCGTCAAAACCGTCAACTGGACCAACCCTCACATCACTTTCGTGATCGAGGCGGACGTCAAGAATGGCGCGCCCGCCGCTTCGTGGGTCTTCGAAGTCTCGAGCCCCGGGGTTTTGACGCGCTCGGGCTGGACCAAGCGTTCGCTGCAGCCCGGAGATCATGCCGTCTTCCACTATGCACCGCTTCGCGACGGCACCCCCGGAGGGTTCCTGATGAAAGTCACGCTGCCCAGCGGTCGGGAACTAAGCTACAGCCTGACGCCGCCTGCCGATCAATAACGTGATGGACGCCGCGCTGAGCGAGTTTTCCAAATGGCTGGCGGCGACGCCGCTCAGCCACATCATCCAAACCACCAAATGGGTGATCCCGGCGCTTCAGACCGTGCATATTCTGAGCGTTGCCGTGGTTTTTTCTTCCGCGGTCCTGGTCGATCTTCGGCTGTGGCGGCTGCTCAATCGCGATGTGCCGTTGCCGGAAGTGGCACGGCGTTTCCTTCCGACCATCTGGCCGGTGCTGCTGGTGCTGTTGGTCACGGGAAGCCTGCTGATCATCGGCGAGCCGAGACGCTCGCTGCTCAATTCGACTTTCTATCTCAAGATGGCGCTGCTTGCGGTCGCCATCGTGCTCACGGCCTGGCTGCAATGGTCGTTATCGTCGTCGCCGAATTTCTGGGACAGGAACCGGGCGAGGCGGATGGCCGGACGGCTCGCGGCGACCGTCTCCATGCTGGTCTGGTGCGGCATTCTGTTCGCCGGACGCTGGATTGCCTATACGCAGGCGGGATGATGCTGCAGCTTCAGGAACTGATTTCGTATTTCGAGAACAGCGCGCTGGCGGACAACATCCGCGAGAACGATGTGCTGTTTCCGCTGATTGAATCGGTGCATGTGGTCTCGATTTGTCTGGTGATCGGCTCCATTCTGGTGGTTGATCTGAGACTGCTGGGGCTCGCCTCGCTTGACCGGTCCGTGAGTCGCGTTACGCGCGGAATTTTACCGCTCACCTGGTGCGCGTTTGCTGTCGCCGTCGCCTCGGGCAGTCTGATGTTTATTTCCAACGCCACCAAATATCTGGAGAACGGCTATTTCATCGCCAAGATGCTCCTGATCTGCGTGGCCGGCCTGAATATGGTAATGTTTCATGCCATCAGCGCCAGGACCCAGGTGCAATGGGAGAGCAAGGCCCGGCTGCCGCTGCCGGCGCGGCTGGCGGGAGGTTTATCCATTCTGCTGTGGATCTCGGTGGTCGCTTGCGGGCGCTGGATCGGATTTACGATGCGGATTGGCTAGGATGACCAGCACCCGCCGCTTTCGCCGTGTCATTGCCGCGGCCCTCATTGGATGCGCGGCGGCCTCGCCATCGCTTTCCGGCGAGGCCGAGCAAGCGCCCTTCGTGCCCCATGTCGACATGAAAACCTTCATGGATCACGTCCTCAGCCCCGCCGCGGCGGTGATCTGGAAGTCCAACGGGATCGTGATCGATGCCAAGGGTGAGCATGACCTCTCGCCCAAATCGGACGACGACTGGGAGCAGATCGTGAGCGGCGCGGCCACGCTGGCCGAGGCCACCAATGCGCTGATGATTCCGCAGCGGGCGCTCGACCCCGAATGGAACGCCTATGCCAAAAAACTCGCCGACGCAGCCGACAAGGCCTATCGCGCCGCCGAGGCGCATGACCTGAAAGCGGTCTCGGAAGTCAGCGACCAGCTCGACGGGATTTGTGCGTCCTGCCACCGTCATTATGGGCTTGAATGAATTCCACGCCTGGAAAAAAAATACAGGTGCGCGCTAGCCGCCCGTCGCCGACATGTGCCGGGCGATCGATGGACGTCCGCCCCGTCCGATTTCAAAATCATGGCCTCGGGGCTTGCCTCTGATCGCCAGTCCGATCGCCTGCGACAGGGCCGCGTCTCCGCCCGGACCACGCAGGACGCGCTTGAGATCAACCGCGTTGTTCTGCCCCAGGCAGGCGTGAAGGACCCCGGAAGCCGTCACGCGGACGCGATTGCAGTCCTCGCAGAAATTGTGGGTCAAGGGCGTGATGAAGCCGATCTTCCCACCCGTCTCTACCACGCGCGCATAGCGCGCCGGTCCACCCGTCCGTTCAGCCAGATCGACCAGCGTCCAGCGTTGCTCGATCAAGCGACGCAAAGATGTCAACGAGAGAAATTGATCGGTACGATCTGCGCCGATCTCACCGAGCGGCATGGTTTCAATCAACGTGAGCGCCATTCCTCCGGAATGCGCAAAAACGATAAGGTCATCTATCTCCCGCTCGGTATGGTCCTTGAGCGCGACCGCGTTGAGTTTGACGGCGAGGCCAGCCGTCCGTGCCGCTTCGATGCCCTCGAGCACACGGGCGAGCGATCCTCCGCGCGTGATCATCGTGAATTTGCCGGGATCGAGCGTATCCAGCGAAATATTGATCCGTCGCACGCCAAGGGCGCGCAGTTCGTCCGCATATCGCGACAGCTGAGTAGCGTTCGTCGTGAGGGTCAGTTCCCGCAGTTGACCGTCCGCCAAATACCGCGCCAGGCTGCGGAAAAGCCGCATGATGTCCTTCCGCACCAAAGGCTCGCCGCCGGTGACCCGGATCTTGTCGACCCCGGAGGCG
This sequence comes from uncultured Pseudomonadota bacterium, assembly GCA_963813165.1. Classification (GTDB taxonomy): domain Bacteria; phylum Pseudomonadota; class Alphaproteobacteria; order Rhizobiales; family Xanthobacteraceae; genus Bradyrhizobium. Next base: position 84,106 of record CAWEYJ010000017.1, read on the forward strand.
ATGAAGCACCGGGCGACCCGATCCAGTTCGTCGAATGAGAGCAGTTGCTTGCTCGGTAGAAACGTCATCGCCTCGGACATGCAGTATCGGCATCTGAGATCGCAGCGATCCGTCACCGACAGCCGCAGGTATTTTATGCCCCTGCCAAATGCATCAACAAACGGAACCGACATCACTTGCCTCCTCTCGATGACCGCTGTCGCGTTCTCGACACCTCACAGAGCAATGGCCGCGAGGCGGCCAAGCGTCATGCACATTCACGCATCGGTCGCCGCCAGCATGTCCGCGACCGACACGAATTTTTCCCTGGGCTTGCCGAGCGCTGCACCCCGGCGCTTCTCGGCGGCGTCGATGGCAACCCAATCGCGATAGCTCACGATGCGCGCGACACGTTGGCGCAGCCGCGCCAGCAGCGCGTCGGGACCGCCGGAACGCCGTCCCCGGCGCGCGGGCAGATCGGCAAGAACGGCTTCGGCCGTAGCCATGCCGCAGCCGCGGTTGGTGCCGATGGTGCCGCTCGGACCGCGCTTGCTCCAACCGCAGACGTAGAGACCGGCGATGACGGATGAGCCATCTGCCACGCGCCCCTCGATGTTGGCGTGCACGCCCCGATGCTCATTGTAGGGAACCCCGGCAAGTGGGGCGGTGCGGCGGCCGATGCTGCGAAACACCAGGCCGCAGTTGATGTCTTCAATGGCCCGTGAATTCCGTCGCGCGAAACCGATCGTTTCCACCCGGCCCCGGCCCCTGATCGCCAGCGGCGAAAGGCCAAACCGGAAAACGCATCGACGGCGCTTGGTCAAAGCCTGTTGCGAAAACGTGCCGAGCAGCGCCAGCTTTTCCGCCAGTTCCGGGTCTTGCGGATTGTCGGGCGTGAAGTCATCCGGCGTTACATCCCGGCTGAGGACCGACGCGCCGCATTCGTCGAGCTCGAGAAAATCCCGTAATTCCTTCGCGGTGAACCTGGCCTGAGACGGCTTGCCCCGTCCAACGACGTGAATTTCGCGAATGCGGCTTTCCGCCAGAACTTCGAGCGCATGCCTGGCGATGTCCGTCCGGCGCAGCTCGTCGGCGGTTTTTGCAAGGATACGCGCAACGTCGAGCGCCACATTGCCATGGCCGATCACCGTCGCGGCCTCGCAGTCGAGATCGAAATGGCAGTCGCGGTGGTCCGGATGGCCGTTATACCAGGCGACGAAGTCGCCGGCGTGATGGCTCCCAGGCAGGTCTTCGCCGGGGACGCCCAGCGAACGGCTGACGTCGGCGCCGGTCGCGAGCACCACCGCGTCATAGCTTTCCCGCAATTCGTCGATAGTGACATCACGTCCGACCGCGACGCCGCCGATGAAACGAAACCCCGGCGTGGTTGCGATCCTGTCGAAGGCTGTCGTGACCAGCTTGAGCTTGGGGTGATCGGGGGCGACACCGAACCGGACAAGCCCGTAAGGCACCGGAAGCCGCTCGAACATGTCGACGGCGAGCGGCGCGCCCGAGCGAAACAATGCTTCCGTCGCGTAGAAGCCGCTCGGGCCGCTGCCGACCACCGCGATGCGGAAGCCATCGGCCCCGTTAAGCGCGGATTCCGTCATCGTCCAAGTTCTTGTCGGCGCGCGTCTGCGCCGGGCAGCGGCGGCAGCCGCCCGGTGAGCACCGGCGTCTCGGCCGCGCGCTTGCGGTTGACGTCGATCCAGAACTTCTTGTCGGCAGCCAGACGATAGTCGGGTTCGATGGCGTTGACCGGGCAGACCGGAACGCAACCGCCGCAGTCGATGCAGTTTTCCGGGTCGATATAGGTCATCTTGTCATCGACATGGAAACACTCGACCGGGCACACGGTCACGCATTCCGTGTATCGGCAACCTCGACAATTGTCGGTGACCACATATGCCATTGGGATATCCCGGATGAGGCGTTCAGACCCTGCCGACCTCAACGAGCACGTCCGAGAAGGTCGGCGCCCGGCCGAGGTCGGCAAATGCGGGTGGCGTCAGCGCGTGGACCGTCGATCCCTTGCGATTGGAACGCTGCCAGTATCCCGACGGCGCCATGACCACGCCCGGCATGACCTCCGGCGAAACCGTGGCGAAGGCCTCGAACGAGCCGCGATCGTTGAAGACCCGAATCGGCGTTCCGGCCACGATGCCGCGCGGTTCGGCGTCGTTGGGATGAAGAATTACGGCCTGCTCCTCGCCCGCCTGCGCGGTTTGTGCGGGCAGATTGGCGTAGTTCGAATTCAGGAACGCGTGGCTCTTCGGCGAGATCAGGCTGAGCGGATAGCGCTTTGCGAGCGCAGGGGCCGTCCGCGAATTTTCATTCGGAGGGATGTAATGCGGCAACGGATCCACCGGCGTGCCGTCCTGATCGCCATTGTAGCCCTGGCGGAACAGCGGCACGACGAAGTTGCCGCCGCCGGTGATGGTCGATTTGAATTCGCACTTGCCCGTGGGCGTCGGAAAATTTCCGTCGCGGTGCGGCGCCCAGTCGTCGGCCGACGGCACCGTGAGCCGCGCATAGCCCTTCGCCTTGACGTCCTCCAGCGTAATGCCCTGCAGGACAGGATTGGTCCAATCGAGCGACGCCTCGATCATCTCGTCATCGGTCCGGTAGAAGGACGGATCCTCGATGCCCATGGCTTTCGCCAGGCGACGGAACAGCTCGGTGTTTGGCACCGCTTCGCCGAGCGGCTCGATCGCCGGGTTGTTATAGGACAGATAGAGATGTCCCCATGAGAACATGATGTCTTTCTGTTCCAGCTGGGTTGTCGCCGGCAGAACGATGTCGGCGTATTTCGCCGTGTCGGTCAGGAAGTGTTCGCTGACCACCGTGAACAGGTCCTCGCGCTCGAGGCCCTTCTCAAGTTTGGCCTGCTCGGTCACCATGGCCATGGGGTTGGCGTTGTAGACGAACAGCGACTTGATCGGCGGATCGAAGCCGAGCTCGCCGGTCAGCGCCGGCCCGAGCCGCCATGAATTCAGCACGCGCATCTTTTCCGGCGCGAGCTCGGGGCGCATCAGCACCTCCCACTTAACAGGGAATGCCCAGATGGGAAGCTGAAGCAGGCCGCCGCCGACATGCTTCCAGGCGCCGATCAATCCGGGAAGGCAGGCGATCGCACGCACGGTCTGGCCGCCGCCGGCGTGCCGCTCCACGGCCACACCGATGCGCACCACGGCCGGGGGCGTGGTGGCGTATTCCCGTGCCAGCTTGACGATATCGTCCACCGGAATGCCGGTCTCCTGCGCAGCGAAGTCAGGCGTATAGGTCGACGCCCGCTCCGCCAGTTCGTCGTAGCCGACGGTGTGCTTGTCGATGTAGTCGCGATCGACCAGGTTCTCCTTGATGATGACGTGGATCATCGCCAGCGCCAGCGCCGCGTCGGTGCCCGGCCGGATCGGAATGTGCCAGTCGGCCAGCCGCGCCGTGCGCGTCCGCACCGGATCGATCACCACCAGCTTGGCCCCGGCCTTTTTGGCCTGCTCGATAAACGGCCAGTGGTGGGAATTGGTGCCGAGCGTGTTGCACGCCCACAGGAGAATGTATTTCGAGTGCACGAAGCTCTCGGGATCGACCCCGGACGTGGGGCCGATGGTCATCATGTAGGCCGTGCACGAGCCTGAGTCGCAGAAGGTGCGTTCCGACACGGTGGCGCCGAGCTCGTTAAAGAGCGGGTCGCCGACGTTCAGGCCGTTGATGATGCCCTGCGTGCCGAGGTAGCTGTAGGGCAGGATCGCCTGCGCGCCATGTTCGGCGATGATCGACTTCCAGCGCGTGGCAATGGTCTCGATCGCCTCGTCCCAGGAAATCCGTTGAAACTGCCTGAAGCCCTTGGGACCGACCCGCTTGAGCGGATAGAGCACGCGCTTGTCGCTGTAGACGCGTTCCTCGTAGTTGTTGACCTTGACGCACAGGCGTCCGCGGGTGAACGGGTGATCGGGATTGCCGCGCACCGCAATGGCTTTGCCATCCTCGACGGTCGTCAGAATCGAGCAAGTATCAGGGCAATCATGTGGACAGGCGCCAACTACCGTGGTTCGGGCCATGGGGTCCTCCGCTTCGTGATCCGACGTGGTGTGGAGACTGCAGCGACTGGAACCGGCTGGCTTCTCAGAATATGCGGGGTTCTTTTCCTAAACTGCGCACGGTTGGCGACCCGGACGTCACGTGGCTGGCTTTGCCGGTTCCTTGCGCACCCTCAGACGCGCCGATCGACCCGGTGTCGATAGACCCGCGCCCTCGTTTCTGGCATACTAGTTGCTTAGTCGGATACTACCGTTGCCTGCACGTCGCGCTTCCTCGATGGAGATTCACGATGGGTACGCTTGGCAACTCTGTCGATAAATATGTTACCGGCAGAATGCTCCAGACGTCCAACGACCGCCGATGGTCGCACCTTCTCGCGGAGATATGGAGCCACGAGGCGGGAGAGCTGCCTTCGCAGCTGCCACGAGATACGGAAATCGCCATCCAGTTGCGCGGCCACTCGCTGGTCGATCGGCGAGGCGCGGGCATGCACCAACGGACGCTCGGCAGAAAGGGAACCGTATGGCTCTGCCCCGCCGGGATCAGCGAGGACTTCATCAATATCGAGAATCCGATGCAGGAGTGCCTGCATGTTTTTCTGCCGGGCAAACCCTTCGACGAAACGATGTTGAAGGATCTCGATATCGACCCGTCGGGAATCTCGATCCGGTACGAGGCCATCGATCGCGATCCGTTCATCGAGTACGTTGCGGATCAGATCCTCAAGGAGATGGAGGCAGAATCGTCCACCGGCCGGCTTTTGATCGAAAGCCTCGGAAGCGCCCTGTCGGCCCACCTAGTGCACGCCTATGCGGCGACGTCCGTTCGCCTGAAACAATCGATCGGCGCGCACAAGCCGCTCGATCCGAAACGGCTGTCGCGCGTGACGGATTTCATCAACGCCTCGGTCGAGCGCGATTTCACCGTCAATGAATTGGCGTCGGTGGCCTGCATGAGTCCGGCGCACTTCTCGCGCAGCTTCAAGGCGGCGACCGGAACGGCGCCGCACGAATATGTCAGCCGGCAGCGTCTCGACCTCGCCAAGCGGCTGCTGCTGACGAGCGACCGGCTGCTGGTCGACATCGCCTATGCCACGGGATTTTCATCGCAGGCGAATTTCAACCGCGCCTTTCGTAAAGCCGTTGGCACGACGCCAAGCTTGTTCAGGGCGCGGAAACTTCGCGGATGATCCGATCCGTTCCTGGAAAACGCCTAATCCTGGATGCCGTAGCGATGCAGGTCGTTGCCGTGGGTATCGAGCCAGGTCTTGGCGCGCTCGACATGGACGCAGACCTTGCCGACGACCCGCCAGAACCGCGCCGAATGGTTCATTTCGACGAGATGCGCCACCTCATGGGCGGCCAGATAGTCGAGCACGTAAGGCGGCGCGAGGATCAGCCGCCACGAGAACGACAGTGATCCCGCCGAGGTGCAGGAACCCCAGCGGCTCGATTGATCGCGGATCGACAGCCGCTTCACCTTGACGCCGAGTGCGACCGCGTAAGCCTGCGCCGCCTTCTGCAGGTCACGGCGTGCCTCACGCTTCAAATGATCGTGGACCCGCCGGTCGATATGCTCAGCCCCTCCGGCCACGCAGAGAATCCGTTCACCGCTCTCCCGCATTTCGGTCCACACCGTGCCGCGCACGCCGGCGCGGTGCACGATCCGGTGCGCGACGCCGCGCAGCGGCACCACGGTGCCCGATTGAAACGGCGCTGCCTTCGGCAACCGCCCGAGACGGGCGGCGATCCAGGCCCCGTGCCGCTGCGCGAAATCCCTGGCATCGGCCAGCGTGCCGCGCGGCGGCATGGTCAGGATCGCTTCGCGGTCGCTTGGATGAATGCGCAAGGTGTAACGGCGCGCGCGCCGATGCCGGCGCAGCCGCACCGAGTAGATTTGCGAGCCGTGCTTGACCAGGAGGGTCGACGGCTCGTAGGGCCGCCGATAAAGGAGGGCGCGAGTGGCCATGTCTGCAATTCCGGGGATCAGGAGTTCGCCCGGATTCTGCCATAACCGCCGCCAGTGAAATCGCTCGGCGCAAAAACAAATCATTTGCCCAATATACAGGGGCTGGCCGGCTAATCAGCCTCTACAGGAAGGGGTTGGAACAAAAATTCCGGCCGAAAAGACGGCTCGGATGGCCGATCAAGAAATGAAATTAAAATCATTTCTTTCCGGATTCGGTGAATCGGGATTTCCATAGGTCAATTCAGGGGGTTACCCGCGCCCCAAATCACCGCCAGCGCATGGTGATTTCGGGTCAACGACGCGAAGAATGCATGCGAAGCAGCGGCTTATTCGGCCGCCGCCGCCAATGAAGGCTTCGCGTTCGCCGATGACACCATGAAATCGGAAATGCGCGGCACGATTTCCGATTTGAATCGCGAGCCATTGAAGACTCCATAGTGCCCGACGCCTTTTTGCACGTAATGAACGCGGCGATCGGCGGGAATTGAACTGCAAAGCCCGTGCGTCGCCTCGGTCTGCCCCAGACCCGAGATATCGTCGTTCTCGCCTTCCACCGTCATCAGCGCCACGCGCATGATCTTCGAGGGGTCAACCGGCTTGCCGCGATGGATCATCTCGCCCTTCGGCAAAGCGTGCTTGACGAACACGGTATCGACCGTCTGCAGATAATATTCTGCCGTCAGATCCATCACCGCCAGATATTCGTCGTAGAAATCGCGATGCTTGTCGACCAGATCGCCGTCGCCCTTCACCAGGTTCTGGAACAGGTTCTTGTGCGCATCCATATGGCGATCCAGATTCATGGAGATGAACCCGTTGAGCTGCAGGAAGCCCGGATAGACGTCGCGCATGACGCCCGGATGCGGAAACGGCACCTTGGTGATGACGTTGCTGCGGAACCACTCGATGCCCTTCTCGGCCGCGAGATTGTTGACCGCGGTCGGATTGCGGCGGGTATCGATCGGGCCGCCCATCAGCGTCATCGAGATCGGAACATAGGGATCGCGCGCCGCTTCCATGACGGAAACCGCCGCCACCACCGGCACCGAAGGCTGGCAGACCGCGATAACGTGCATGTTGCCGCCGAGCACATGCAGCATCTCAATGACGTAATCGACATAATCGTCGAGATCGAAGCGGCCTTCGGTCAACGGCACCATCCGGGCATCCGACCAATCGGTGATATAGACCTCATGGGTCGGCAGGAAAGCTTCGACCGTGCCGCGCAGCAGCGTCGCGTAATGGCCGGACATCGGCGCCACGATCAGCACGCGCGGCTGCGGGCTGCGCAACGGCCGCGTCAGCTTGCGATCGAAATACAAGAGCCGGCAGAACGGCTTTTCCCAAATGACGCGGATTTCGATCGGGGTGCGCACGCCATTGACTTCGGTGTCGTAGAGGCCCCATTCGGGTTTACCGTAGCGGCGCGTGGTCCGCTCGAACAATTCGCAGCCGGCAGCGACGGATTTGCCGAACTCGGTGTGCGACCACGGATTAAGCGGATTCTGGAACAGGATCTTTGTCGCATCGGTGACGGCGCGCGCCGGATTGAGCGACGCATGGGCCATCTCGTACATCCAGTACATCGGCGTTGTCATCGCCGGACTGCCTTCCAACGGCAGTTCCGGCGGCCGGCCAAATTCACCTATCGGCATGTGTCCCTCGAACCCTGTTTTTGCGACGCAGCATAGTGACGGCTGTGCAATAAAGCGTCAATGCGCCGTTGAGACGATGTGCACGGTTAATAAAGGAAAAAACCTGCCAAACGCCCTCAAAATCGGGCTTATTCGCCCTCCTGGATCAGCGAGCCGTGCCGGCGCGCACTACGCAAAAGCCCAAGAAATATCACAAAAGACGCAATTAAGAGCACGATGTTGATCAGCAGCGCCTCGATCATCAGGTCGGCTCGGAACACGTGATCGGTCAACAACGCCCGCATTCCCTCGAATACATAGGTCGGCGGCAATGCCCAGGCAATATATTGCAGCCAGTGCGGCAGCACCGACACCGGGTAGTAGATGCAGGCCAGCGGCATCACGCCGAACATCAGCGTCCAGACGATGCTTTCCGCCCCGAGACCGTTGCGCAGCACCAGCCCCGACACGAAAATCCCAAGCGACCAACTGGTGAAGATCAGGTTGCAGAAGAAGATGATCAGCGGCAGCCCGAAGCTGAACAGGTTGAAATCGAAGAAGACCATGGCGAGCAGCGTCATCGGAATCACCCCGATCGCGAGCCGGATCAGGCTCATGACCATCAGCGAGATCAGAAACTCGATCGGCTTCAACGGGCTCATCATCAGGTTGCCGAGATTGCGCGCCCACATCTCCTCGAGAAACGAGATCGAAAAGCCGAGTTGTCCGCGAAACAGGATGTCCCACAGGATCACCGCGCCGATCAGCGTCCCGCCGGCGCGCGCGAAAAACCCGGCATTCTGGGAAATGTAATTCTGCAGGAACCCCCAGGTAATGATCTGCAGCGCCGGCCAATAGACCAGTTCCAAGAGACGCGGCCACGACGAGAGCAACAGATACCAGTAGCGCAGAATCATCGCGCCGATCCGGTGCGGCGCGATCTCCCAGCGCATGACGGGCTTGCTCACGGCGTGGGTTCCTGGATGCGGCCGCGGGCGACGTCGAGAAACACCTCTTCGAGCGTCGAGCGGTTATAGCGGGCCATGATCTTGCCGGGGCTGTCGTCGTCCTCGATGCGGCCGCGTTTCATGATGATGACGCGATCGCACAACCGCTCCACTTCGAGCATGTTGTGCGACGCGAGCAGGATGGTGGCGCCATGGGCCTTGCGATAGGTCTCAAGATGCCGCCTGATCCAGTCGGCGGTATCAGGATCGAGCGATGCGGTCGGCTCGTCCAGCAACAATAGCTCGGGCTGGTTGATCAGCGCCTTGGCGAGCGCAACCCGCGTCTTCTGGCCGGCGGAGATCTTGCCGTTGGCGCGGTCGAGAAAGTCGCCGAGATCGAGATCGGCGGCGAGCTGTTCGATGCGTTCGGACAAATTCGCCACCGCATAGAGCCGGCCAAAGATGGTGAGGTTCTGCCGCACCGTGAGCCGCATCGGCATGTCGACATAAGGACTTTCGAAATTCATCCGGCCCAGCACATCCGCGCTCTGGTCGGGCATCGAACAGCCCAGCACCTGGATCCGGCCCGAGGTCGGCAGCACCAGCCCCATGATCATGGCGATGGTCGTGGTCTTTCCGGCGCCGTTGCCGCCGAGCAGCCCGGTGACGCTGCCGCGCGAAATGCGAAACGACACATCGTCGACCGCGCGGGTGGTCTTGTAGAGCTTGACGAGATGGGCGACCTCGATCGCCGCCGATCCTGCCGGATCGGTCACGGGCAACTGGGCTGCGGCTGCGTCATTGTCGGTCATGCGGGCCGTTCATTGGGCCATTGCGGCTGCAAGCGCAAGACGTTGGCCGGCAATTTGGGACCGTCTGACGCAGCTCGCCGGTTTGTGGTCGGGGCGCTGCACGGCTAAACTCCGGTGCGGTCGATTTGAAGTTCCTGCTGAAGTTCGCGTCAGAGGGTGCCGCGGCGTTTTTCGAGCTTCAGAAGCCGGGCACTGGACATGACCGACGTAGCCGCATCCGATTTTCGCCATCCGCGCCAATATGTCCGCCTCGATACGATCCTGCGGCTGCGCTGGCTCGCGGTGCTCGGCCAGCTTGCCGCCATCTTCATCGTCGTCCAGGGGCTTGAGTTCGACCTTCCTGTCGCCCCTTGCGTCATTATCGTCGGGCTGTCCGCGCTGCTCAATCTGGTGCTGCAGATCGCCTTCAATCCGATGCGCCGGCTGGAGCCGTCCTTTGCCGCATCGTTACTCGCGTTGAACATCGTCGAACTGGCCGGACTGCTGTTCTTCACCGGCGGCCTGGAGAATCCGTTTTCATTCCTGTTTCTGGCGCCCGTGCTGATTTCAGCGACGGTGCTGCCGATACGGCTGACGATCTCGCTCGGCATGCTGGCGGTCGCCTGCGCCTCCGCGCTGGTGTTCTTTCATCTGCCGCTGCCATGGGACAGCGACGATCCGCTGGTGCTGCCGCCGATCTACCTGCTCGGCGTCTGGCTCTCGATTCTGGTCGCGATCGGCGTCACCAGCCTTTATGCGTTCCAGGTTACCGAGGAGGCCCGCAAGCTCTCCGACGCGCTGGCGGCGACCGAACTGGTGCTGACCCGCGAGCAACATCTCACGCAACTTGACGGTCTGGCCGCCGCCGCCGCGCACGAACTCGGAACCCCGCTCTCGACGATCTTCCTGATTTCCCGCGAACTCGAGCGATCCGTGCCTGACAATGGCGCGCTGGCGGGCGACCTCAAGACCTTGCGCGAACAGGCGCAGCGCTGCCGCGACATCCTGGCCAAGATCACGCAGCTGTCCTCGACCGGCGCGCCGTTCGACCGCATGCCGTTGTCCACCCTGATCGAGGAAACGGTAGCGCCACATCGCGATTTCGGCGTCACGATCAAGGTGCGGATCGCGGTCGCGGGCGCACGCGAGCCGGTGGGCACACGCAATCCCGCCATCCTCTATGGTGTCGGCAATATCCTGGAAAACGCCGTCGACTTCGCCCGCGAGACGGTGGAGGTGAACGCGTGGTGGAATAATGAAACCGTCGAGATTGTCATCTCCGATGACGGACCGGGCATCGCACCCGACATGCTGAAGCGGATCGGCGAACCCTATCTGTCGCGGCGACGCAGCACGGACGAGACCCAAAGCGAGCACAGCGGCCTCGGTCTCGGCGTATTTATCGCCCGCACGCTGCTTGAGCGCACCGGCGCCAAGGTTTCCTTCACCAACCGGGTGTTTCCGGAACATGGCGCCGTGGTTCAGATCACCTGGCCGCGCAACCGCTTCGAAACCGGCGAAATCGCGGCGGAACCAGTCCCTTAGAAGCGCTCTCGACCGTCAAAGCAGCGGTTTGACCGACTTGATACGGCCTTGGCAGAACGCCACGGCCTCGCCATATGTCGTATTATCCGCCGCCACGAGGATGCCTGAACCGTGAATTCCATCGCCGAACTGACCGATCACGCCGACCGCTCGCTGCTGATCGTGGAGGACGACAAGCCGTTTCTCGAACGCCTCTCGCGCGCAATGGAGACCCGCGGCTTCACCGTGACATCGTGCGACAGCGTATCGGACGGCCTGGCGCAAATCGGCCGGGCCGCACCGGCCTTCGCCGTGGTCGATCTGCGGCTCGGCGACGGCAATGGCCTCGACGTGGTGTCCGCGCTGAAACGCAAGCGGCCGGAGGCGCGTGCGATCGTGCTGACCGGTTATGGCAACATCGCCACCGCCGTGACGGCGGTGAAGATGGGCGCGGTCGATTATCTCTCAAAGCCCGCCGATGCCGACGATGTCGTTGCGGCATTACTCGCCAGCGGCACCGAGAAGTCCGAACTGCCGCTCAATCCGATGTCGGCCGATCGTGTGCGCTGGGAACACATCCAGCGCATCTACGAAATGTGCAACCGTAACGTCTCCGAAACGGCGCGGCGGCTGAACATGCATCGCCGTACCCTGCAGCGCATCCTGGCCAAGCGCGCGCCGCGGTAGGGTGCGACGGCCCGGACGGCTCGAGCCTGCGACATGCTTCGGATTTGAATTTCAAATAGCCGGCTGCCCGCAAACACAGCTCCGCGATCTCGCCGCAGATCTGCGCGAGGTTTTGCCCCTCATCTTGCCCTCTTCATACAGAGGGCGCAGGGAATGCCGGGCGCCCGAAGCGCCCGCAGCCTCGTGCGCAAAGTAGAAAGCACACGAGTTAGTCACCACGGTCACGCCGGGTCGCCCGGCATTCCCCGCGCAATGGTTTTAACGGGTTCCTTCGTGCTCTCCTCGGCGATCGGGCTTGTTTGTCACCGTCATCGGTGAAATTTCTTTCACCAACTTGACGCCGGCGTCGAGGCGTCAGGACCACACGACTTCACCGTCCGCAAGAATAAGCGCTCTCGTCAGCAGCGCCGCCTGCGTCCATCGCATCCCCAACCCTACGTCCGTGACGATCGCGAAACGCCCCTTTGTGTGGGCCGGGATGCGAACGATATAGAAGTGATTTGGGTCAAACGGGAATGGAAATATTTTTGCAGAGGGGACTGGACTGGGCAAATCAGCTTGATGTGCCACGACAAATCCGATTTTCGGCGCAGCGATAAAGGAGCGCCTTTCGCGGCAGCCCATTTCGTCGCTGGCCAGCCGCGTCGTCTTCCCGGATGGCTCAGACAAGGAATATCTGGCACGAATGCTGCCTCTACTGGAGAAAGCGGTTGTCGAGAGGTTAGCCGATGGCGGGTGAGAGTATTTCTGCGGATCTATTGGTCAGCATTCTACATCATGGCGACAGTAGCTTCCCGTCCGGCGGATTTGCTTTCTCGTCTGGTCTTGAAGGATTTTTCATCGATCAGATGATCAAAAATGTCGCTGAACTGGAAAGCTTTATCGCGGATCTACTCAATAATCGCTGGATCAGTTTTGATGCGGTTGCGCTCCGTCGCAGCTATGCAGCAGCATCCGACATTGATCTTGCCGAAATCGATCATTGCGCCGAAATTGCCACGCTTTCCGCAGCCCAGCGCGCAGGCTCGAAACGCGCGGGCCGCGCAGTGCTCGCGGTTTACGCCAAACTCGGCTCGAAGGCCGTCAGCCATTACCGGGATCGCGCTATCGCCGACGAGGAGCTGGGTCACCTGCCAGTGGCGCAGGGCCTGGCGTGGCGGGAAGCCGGTCTTCCGATCGAAGCGGCCCTCGTCATGAGCGCCTGGACCATGGTCCAGGGACTTGCCACGGCAGCTATTCGCCTTGGGTTGATAGGACATCTGCAGGCCCAGCACTTGCTGTTCGGGATACGCGCGCAGGTCGTGGCTGCGGTCCAAAGCGGCGCGGAATATCCGCTCGATGCACCGCTATCGAGCTTTACCATCCTCTCCGATATCGCGCTGGCGCGGCATGAACACCGCGACGCGCGCATGTTCATCACCTAAGACGGCTGGAGGCACCATGAACCTCACCCCCACGGAAATCGATCGGCTCATCATCTTCAACGCGGCGGAGTTCGCCCGGCGCAATCAGAGGCTCGGCATTCGCTTGAGCCGTCCCGAAGCTGTTGCCTTGATCGCCGACGAGATGCTGCTCGCTGCCCGCCGCAACATGCCCTACGTGGACATCGTGGACATGGCCGGCCGGCTTCTGACCACCGACGATGTGGAGCCGGGTGTCGGTGCGATGATCGATCTTGTTTCGGTTGAAGGCAATTTCGAGGAAGGCACCAAACTGATCGTGGTTTTCGCGCCGATCGGTCCGGGCGCGAGCGAAGTGCCTGCTCCAGTGCCGGGCGAAATCATCACACCGGATGAGGATATCGAACTGAATAGCGGGCGGCAGCGCTGTTCGATCAAGGTGCTGAACATGGGCGACCGGGATATCCAGGTCCGCTCTCACGCGCACTTCTTCGAAGCCAATCCGGCTCTCCAATTTGACCGCGCCGCCGCCTTCGGCATGAAAATCGACAAGCCTTCGGGTGTAGGCGTCCGCTTTGAGCCTGGCGTTTCGAAGGTCGTCGACCTCGTCGCGCTGGGCGGCTCGCGGATCGTCTCCGGGCAGGCGGGCCTTGTCGAAGGCCCGCTCGACGCGCCCGGCGCCCTGGACCGGGCTCTCGAGGCGGCTCGCGCGAAAGGATATCGCGGATGCTGACAGGGCGCGATTGTCTGGAGCCTTTTCCGTTCCGATTGAATCGGAACGGAGGCTCTATCTCTTTATCTTGACGCGTTTTCTTCACGCGAACCGGTATCCACTTCGCTGGAAAACGCTCTGAACGTAACGTCGGAGAATTCGACATGGTGATGATCAGCCGGAAGGCCTATGCGGAAATCTACGGTCCGACCAAAGGCGACATGATACGCCTCGGCGACACGGCGCTGATTGCCGAGATTGAACATGATTACGCGGTCCCCGGAGATGAACTGACATCGGGCGCAGGCAAGTCGATGCGCGACGGCGAGGGTTATCAAACAAGCGGAACCTATGCGTCGGGCGCGCTGGACATGGTGATCCACAACGCCACGATTATCGATGCTATCTTGGGGATCGTGAAGGGAGACATCGGGATCCGCGACGGACGCATTGTCGGTGTCGGAAAGGCCGGCAATCCCGACATCATGGATGGCGTACATCCAAACTTGCGCACCGGCCCCAACACCACTTGCGTCCACGGCGATTTCTACATCGCTACTGCCGGCGCCGTGGAGGGCCATGCACATTTCTTGTCACCGCAGCAATGTGACCACGCGCTCGCGGGTGGCTGCACGACCATGATCGGCATGACGCCTGGCCCCCATTTTGATACCAGTTGCGCCGGGCCCAACATTCTTGGCGCCCTGATACGCGGGGCCGACCAATATTGCCTCAATTTCGGCTTCCTGGGGCGCGGTTGCTCGGACCCCGGCGCTGTTGCGGAAAGTGTCGCGGGTGGCGCTCTGGGCGTCAAAATCCATGAGGATCTTGGGGCCTCGCCCGCGGTTATCCATGGTTCGCTCACGGCAGCGGACCGGAGCGATTTCGCCGTCCATCTCCACACCGACACGATCAACGAATACGGGTTCTGCGAGGATACCATGGCGGCCGTCGCGGGCCGCACCATTCACATGTACCACGTCGAAGGCGCCGGCGGCGGTCATGCGCCGGACCTGCTCAAGGTGAATTCCTGGGCCAACGTCATCCCGTCCTCGACCAATCCAACGAATCCCTTCACCGCGCTGGCGCTGGAGGAAGGCGTACCGATGACGATGCTGGCGCACATCATGAACCCTCTGCTGCCCGAAGATGTGGCTTTCGCCGAGGCCCGCATTCGCCCGCAAACAATGGCCGCGGAAGATTTTCTTCACGATATGGGGGCGATCTCCTGTTTCGCGACGGATACGCAGGGAATGGGACGGCTCGCTGAGAACGTCGCCAAATGCTGGCAGCTCGCCAGTGTCATGAAGGAGCGGGTGGGCCGGCTTCCAGAAGAGAAAACGCGATCTGCCGACAACGAACGCATCAAGCGTTACGTCGCCAAATATACCCTAAACCCGGCCATTGCGGTCGGCATCGACGATCATGTCGGTTCTCTTCAGCCAGGGCGCCTCGCTGATATCGTTCTGTGGCCCCGCGCCTCGTTCGGCGCCAAGCCCTGGATGGTCATCAAAAGCGGCTATGTGGCCTGGTCCGCCATGGGCGACGGAAACGCCAGCCAGATCGGCTCGGAACCGATTTTGCAAAAACCGATGTGGGGTTCGCTCGGCACCGCCAAACACCACCTTGGAGTTACATTCGTTTCGCGTCTCGCGGTCGAGGCGGCAACGCACGCGCAACTCGGCGTTGCCAAGCGATTTGTTCAGATCAAGAGTGTGCGATCACTTCGAAAATCCGACATGGTGCGCAATTCCGCCTTGCCAAGGATCGAAGTCGATTCGCAGACCTTTGAGGTCCGGGCAGATGGCCGGTTGCTCACATGTGAGCCGGCGAGCAAGGTTCCCTTAAATCGACGGTACATGTTGCGATGAGCACGACAGCGGCGGCACGCGTTGGCGGTGCCGGTCCAGCTGGATCGATCGTGACCGTCGCTCCTCATCTGGATTTGGCTTTCACGCATCATCCGGTTGTCGGCACACACCTCTCGCGCCGGTCAGCACGCTACCCCTTTGTCTTGACGGGAGCCTTCAGGATCGACGAGCAGCCCGCCGACATGGTGACGACGATTTTGCAATCCGCCAGCGGTGCAATTCTTGGTGCTGATCGCCTGCTGCAGAAGATCCTGGTCGGTGCAGGTGCATCGGGGCACGTTACAAGCCAGGCCGCGCTTGCCGTGCATCGCATGGGCGAAGAAGTCACGGCCCAAGATCACATCACGGTTTCGGTCGAGGCCGGTGGGTTTCTGGAGTACCTTCCGGCACCGCGCGTGCTGTTTCCTGGTTCCGCGCTCAATCAGTCCATGGCCATTGATATTGCAGAAGATGGCGTCGCGGTGATCGGCGACAGCTTCATCGCTTATGATCCGGAACACCGAGGCGCATCGTTCCGGCAATACCAAGGCGCGGTTGTGATACGTCGCCCCAATGGTCAAGTGTTGGCGGTTGATCATTTCGACCTTCGAAGGCTGCCTTCCGGCTACGGCAAGTCGTTCAGGGTGATCGCTTACGGTACGCTTTTCATCTTGATCAAGGACAAGCCTGAGGGTTTCGCTGCCTTAGGCCGCTCCATCGAGGAGGCGGCCCAGGGGAGTGGCCGAATGGCCGCCGCTTCCCTTCTCCCTCGTCACGCGGGCCTTTCATTACGGATCGCGGCAGAAGACGGTCAGGGCTTGCGTGAAGCCATGACTGCCGCGTGGGCGATGACCCGATTGCACCTCACCGGCAAATCGCCCAATCGTCGCCGCATCTAACGTTGGGCCCACGGATAACGGTTCTAGAGCGAGATGGCTCTTCGTTAAATCGCCATCTCGCTCTATCTTTTTGTTTAAGCATGATCTTTTCGGAAAACCGGTGTCCACTTTTTCGGATCATGCTTTAGCTCGTCACGCGTTCGCCGCGCCCATAGACGAGCAGCATCAGAATGATGACGAGACCGTAGATCACCTGCCGGCCGGCTTCGGGCATGGCCATGATCGACAGCACGCTGTTGAGCAGCACGATCAGCACCACGCCGACCAGCGTGCCGAGATAACGGCCGCGACCTCCCAGGATATTGGTGCCCCCGATCACGACCGCTGCGATCGAAGGCAAGAGATAGGTGTCGCCCATCGCCTGATAGGCCTTGGTCGAATAACCGGCGAGCAGCACGCCCGCGAGCGCCGCCGCAAGACCGCAGAGGACGAAACAGATGACGGTGACGCGGCGTGTGTTGACGCCGGCCAGATAGGCCGCCGCCTCCTTGTTGCCGATGGCGTAGATGTAGCGGCCAAGCGGCGTGCGCTGCAGGATGACGACCACCAGCACCGACACCGCGGCCCAGACGAACAGCGCATTGGGGATGCCGAGCATGCGCCCCGATGCGAGCGACTGCATCAGGTCGGTGGCGCCGGTCTGGGGTGCATAGCCGCCGGTATGCGCGACCATCAGACCGCGCATCACCGCATTGACGCCCAAGGTGAAGATCATCGAGGGCACGCGCAAATAAGCCACCCCGATGCCGTTGACGAGGCCGACCAGGAGGCCGATGCCGAGCCCAACCGGGATGGCGAGCGGGCCGCCGACCGACGTCGCCATCATGGCGGCGGCGGCCAGCGTCCAGGGCACCGACAGATCGATCTGGGCGATCAGGATCACGATCATCATCCCGGCCGCCACGATGCCGAGAAAGGAACCGATCTGCAGTTGCTGCAAAAGATAGGTCGGCGACAGCAGCGGAGCGCTGCCGAAATAGGCGATGGTGTAGGCGGTGCCCGCCACCAGGATGACGAGAATGAACAGGGCCGCGAACAGGATCGGGCGGTCGTCGCGCGAGAGACCGAGGCTCATCGTTGTCATCGGAAGAGCTCCAGCGTGTTCTTGACGCGCAGCACGCGCACCGCCCCGACGCTGACCGCGGCCAGCAGGATCAGGCCCTCGAACAACGGCTGCAGCAAGGGGGCGATGTCGAAGATACGGAAGAAGAAGGAAATGACACGCAGGATCATCGCACCGAAGATCGAGCCGATCGCCCCGCCGCTGCCGCCGAGCAGCGAGGTGCCGCCGATCACGACCGAGGCGATGGAGTTGAGCGTATAGGCGCCGGCCTGCGGAATATCGGCATTGCCCGACGAGGTCTGGATGGCGAGGAACAGGCCGCCGCACCCGGCGAAGAAACCGGCGAGCGTGAAAGCCGCGATTTTGGCGCGCTCGATCGGAAGCCCCGACATATAGGCTGCTCCTTCGGCCGAGCCGACCGCATAGACGGCGCGGCCCATGACCGAACGCCGGAACGGCATCCAGACCAGGAGCGCGATCAGGACCAGGAGCACGAAGGGCACCGGGATCCAGGCAAAGGGGGCGAACCAGCCTGCCGCGCCATCATCGAAGATATGCACCGTCGAGGCGAAATCGCCGAGCGAACTGGTCAGCGCCCAGTTGAGGTCCTCGTCGATCTTGCCGCCAGGGGTCGGGCGCAGGAAGAGCGCGACGCCGATATAGACCGCGCCGGTCGCGAGCGTCGCGATGATCGGCTGGATGCGTCCATAGACGACGACGCAGCCATTGATGAAGCCGGCGAGCGTGCCGATCGCGACGCACACGGCCATGCCGAGCAGGATACCGCCGATGCCGCCCGGGAAGGTGCCGAGGCCGAGATGCAGGCCGAAAATCTCGAGATGCAGCGGCGTGCCTCCCGCCGTGCCGGCCAGCAGATAGCTCGCGACGCAGCCCACCATGGTCATCACGGCACCGACCGAGAGGTCGAGTCCCGACATCAGCACCGGCACGGTCTGGGCCATGGCCACCATGGCGAGCGCGAAGATCTCGTCGCCATTCTGCACCAGCACGGCCGAGGAGAAGCCCTTCGGATGCGCCAGGTTGTAGAGGAGATAGAACACACAGAACAGCAGGGTCGCGGTGACGAAGCCGACATTCTGGCGCAGCCTGATGGCGAGATCGTCAAGCATGGGCGGTCCCCGCTGCGGCATGGGCCGGCGTTGCGGCATCGACGTTGAGGGCACTCGCGATGATGTTGGTCTCGGTGAGTTCGGCGCCTTCGAGTTCGCGCACGATGCGCCCGTCATACATGATGGCTACCCGGTCGCAGCAGCCGATCAGCTCGTCATAATCGGTCGAATAGAACAGGATGGCGGCACCCTGGTCGGCGAGCTCGCGCATCAGCCGGTAGAGCTCCTGCTTGGTGCCGACATCGATGCCGCGCGTCGGATCGTTGAGCAGGATGATGCGCGGCTCGGTCATCAGCCATTTGGCGATCACCACCTTCTGCTGATTACCGCCCGACAGGGTCGAGACCGCATCGCTTGGTGCGCCGATCTTGATCTGCAGCCGGGCGATGCCGCGATCGACTGCGGCGCGCTCCTTGGCGCGATCGACGAAAGGCCCGGTGCAGACGGCATCGAGCGATGCGATCGCCAGATTGTCGGCGATAGACATCGGCAGCATCAACCCTTCGGTCTTGCGATCCTCGGGCACCAGCGCGATGCCTACCGCGGCCGATTTCGCGGCCGCCGGAGAGCCTGGGCGCACCTCGCGGCCCTCAACCGTCACCCGCCCGGTGACGCCACGCAGCACGCCGAACAAGGCAAGCAGCAGCGATTTCTGGCCCTGCCCGTCGAGGCCGCCGAGGCCGACGATCTCGCCGGCGCCGACGCCGAGCGAAATGCGGTCGAGATGCTTCTCCCAGGACAGGTTCTCGAGCACCAGCACCGGCTTCACCGGCCCGCGCGCCGGCTTTGCCGGATATTGGGTGGCAATGTCGCGCCCGATCATCAGCTGAACGATATCGGCGGTCGAGCGCACGCCGTTGTCGAAGGTCTCGATATGGCGACCGTTGCGGAACACGGAGGCCCGGTCGGCGAGCGCATCGACCTCATGCATGCGGTGCGAGATGTAAAGGATGGCGACGCCCTCGGATTTGAGTTTCGCCAGAATCGCATAGACCTTCTCCACGTCGGCGCTGGTGAGAGCCGAGGTCGCCTCGTCGAGGATCAGGAGCTGCGGCCTCTGGCCGAGAGCCTTGGCGATCTCAACCATCTGGCGCCGCGACAGCGGCAGGTCGCGCACCCGCATCAGCGGGTTGACGTCCTCGCAGCCGATCTCGGCGAGCAGCGCCTCGGCGCGGCGGCGTTGCGCTCGGGCATCGATGAGGCCGAAACGCCGCGGCGGCGAAGCGATCGAGATGTTGTCCGCGACCGACAGGTCGGGCATCAGCGAGAGTTCCTGGAAGATGCACACGACACCGGCCGCGTTGGCGGCGGAGGGCGTGGCGAAGCTGACATCGTTTCCGGCAAGGCGCATGCGGCCGGAATCGGGCTGGACCACGCCGGCGATGATCTTGATCAGCGTCGACTTGCCGGCGCCGTTCTCGCCCAGCACCGCATGGATCTTGCCGCGTTCGCAGGCGAAGTCCACGCCCTCCAGGGCGCGCACACCGCCATAGCGCTTGGAGATGCCGGACAAGGTGAGGAAGGCGCTCTGCGCCGGGACCGCATCCTGCATGGCGCGGGCTCAGGCAGCGACGGCCTGGCGGATGCCAGGCCGTGACTGAAACACAGCCACTGAGGTCACTGCGTGTTCTTCTCGCTCTGCGCCATGATCTCGGGCGCCGTGAAGTTCACACCGCAGGGGAGGAACTGGTTCGGAGCGAAGAAGTTGGCGTTGAGGTCCGGCCAGTAATTCGTGCCGGGCTTGAGGTCCTTGTAGGTCGCGACCGGAATCGGGATCGAGATCAGCTGCGGCATGACATTCCCCTGCAGCGCCGAGATCGCCGCCTTGGTGGCGATCGCGACAAGCGCCGGCGACTGGCCGTAGGACATGCCCTTGAGGCCGTCCTTGTAGTGATCGGCGATCTGTTTGCGATACTCGTTCTCGCCCTCGCCCGACATCGGCACGAAGGGATGTTTGGCGGCCATGATCGCCTGCACGGTGCCGTCCGAACCGCCCTGCGTGAACACGCCGTCGAAATGGCCGTGCACCGCCAGCGCATCGGCGGTCACCTTCTGCGAGGTGCCGGTGTCCCAATTGCCCACCACCTCGGTGATGTTGAACTTGTTGCCGGGGGCTTCCATGATCTCGCGGAAGCCGAGATGGCGGTCACGGTCGACCGAGTTGCCCGGCAGGCCGCGCACCTCGAGGATATCGCCGGCCTTCTTGCCGGATTCATCGATGATCCATTTGGCGGACATCCGGCCCATTTCCTTCTGGTCCTCGTTGACCATCATCACCTTGTCGGTATCGAGGACGTTGTCGAAGGGCACCACCACCACATTGTTCTTGTCGGCGAGGCGGATGATGCGGTCGAAGCCGTCGGGCGCCACCGCTATGGTGACGATGGCGTCGAAGCCCTGATTGATGAAGTCCTCCATGGCGCCGAGTTGCGCCGCAACATCGGTGCCGGTCGAGACGACCTTGAACTCCTTGATGTTCTCCTTGATGCCCGGCTGCTCGGCAAAGGCCTTGGCGGTCTTCACCATCTGGATGCGCCAGGTATTGCCGACAAAGCCGTTGACCAGTGCGATCTTGTAGGGACCTGGTTTCTTGGGCCACTGGAAGAACTTGGTCTGAACTCGACCAGGGCTTGAAGCAGCCGGGATTGGCGCCCGGCCCGGAAACGATCTTGGGGCCTGCCCAAGCACTGATTGAGGATAGCAGGAGGCTGGCGCAAGCAACCCCCGTCAGACGAAGCGTCCACTGCATGTCTCTTCTCCCTGAGCGTTCTTTTTTCCGACCCTGAGCAGCTCTATTGCTGTGCCGGGAATTGGACTTCCCGTGCGCCGGCTAGCATGGCACGCTAGGTGCGCTACACACAAGCCGAACGGAAGACTAACGACAGAGATCAAACCAAGATCACGACCGCACGCGGAACACGTGGGGGCAGGCTCTGTTTCGCTGTGGAACAGAGCCCCGCTTTCGGGGTGGTCGGTATCCGATCGGGCGTCCGGAACAAGGGTTCGGCAGGCGATGCAGAAAAGGGAGTCCGATGTGGTATGGTCAAATTGAGGGAACGGACATCGTCGTTCTCGATCCGCGCTTCAAGACTTGCTTCGCTGGCCACGTGCGCGTCGAGCGCTTGTGGTCGGGCGCGCGCTGGGCTGAAGGTCCCGCCTGGTTCGCGGCGGGCCGTTATCTCGTCTGGTCGGATATTCCTAACAACCGCATGATGCGGTTCGTCGAACCCTCGGGCGAAGTCTCGGTCTTCCGCGAGCGCTCCAACAATTCGAACGGCAATACCGTCGACAATCGAGGCCGGCTGGTCACATGCGAGCATCTCACGCGCCGCGTGACCCGTACCGAGATTGACGGCTCGATCTCCGTCATTGCGGAAAAGTGGAACGGCAAGCGCCTGAATTCACCCAACGACGCCGTGGTGAAGTCGGACGATTCCGTCTGGTTCACCGACCCCACCTACGGCATCGACGCCGACTACGAAGGCGATCGCGCCGATCAGGAGATCGATGGCTGCCATGTCTATCGGGTCGACGCCAAATCCGGCGCGGTCGCCGCCGTTGTCACCGACATGGTTCGCCCGAACGGCATCGCCTTCTCGCCCGACGAGAAATACCTCTATGTCGCCGACACCGGTGCGACGCACAAGGAAGACGGCCCGCGCCACATTCGCCGTTTCAGGGTCGATGCGAACGGGACCAAGCTGTCGGGCGGCGAGATCTTCGCCGAGTGCACAGCGGGTTTGTTCGACGGCTTTCGTATCGATCGGAACGGCCGCATCTGGACGAGTACCACAGAGGGCGTCCATTGCTATGACGCCGACGGCTCGCTGATCGGAAAAATCCTGATTCCCGAAATCGTCGCCAACGTCACCTTCGGCGGCACCAAGCTCAACCGCCTGTTCATCTGCGGAACGACATCGCTGTATTCGATCTACCTCACGGCGAACGGCTCCAGGCCCGGTTGACGGAGATTTCCCGCCCACACCGATCACAACGCTGATGTCCGACGTACCGTCTGCCCAGTTCCTCAGTTTGTATGGCAGCAAACATCGGTGGGGAGCCACGTTAATCCACTTCAATGCTGGCTCGGAACGTTCTACTGTTCGTCTCAGGGCGCGTTCGGCAAATCTGGTCTTGACGCTTCGTCGTTGGCGCGTGGCGCAAAGGCTCGAATCCGGAGACAATCTCTGCTCAAGGGACTTCTCACCTTCAGTTTGACCCGACGGCCGCTGGTGCTGTTGGGCTTGCTCGCCTTTATCGGCGCAGGCACGTTCGCTTTTTTCAGGCTCAATATCGAAGCATATCCCAACCCGGCACCCGTGATTCTGGAAATCACGGCGCAATCTCCGGGCCTGTCCGCGGAGGAGATGGAGCGCTACTACACGATCCCGATCGAGGTCGGCCTTGCCGCGACGCCAGGCGTCGATGTCATTCGCTCGACGTCGTTCTATGGCCTGTCCTTCGTCCGCGTCGTGTTCCAATACGGCGTCGACTACTATTTTGCGCTCACGCAGACAGCCATCAACCTGCAGCAGAATGTCAGTCTCCCCTCCGGAGTCA
The DNA here is from genome assembly GCA_963813165.1 of uncultured Pseudomonadota bacterium. Lineage (GTDB taxonomy): Bacteria > Pseudomonadota > Alphaproteobacteria > Rhizobiales > Xanthobacteraceae > Bradyrhizobium. Next base: position 107,291 of record CAWEYJ010000017.1, read on the forward strand.
CGGCGCAAATCCAGGGAACCAGTCTGGTCGGCGAAATCTATCGTTATGAGCTGATCGGACCGCCGCATTTCGGGCTGAGCAATCTACGTACGGTCCAGGACTGGATCTTGCAGCGGCGGCTGCTTTCCGTTCCGGGTGTGGTGCAAGTCAACACCTGGGGTGGCACGACCAAGGAATATGACGTCGACGTCGATTTACAGAAGCTCGAAGCCTACGGCGTGACGTTGCCGCAGGTAATCAGCGCAATCGGCAACGCCAACACCAATGTCGGCGGTCGCACCATCAATGTGGGGCAGCAGTCCGTGAATGTTCGCGGCGTGGGACTGATGGACAGCGGCGGCGAAACGGATTTGACGCAGGGCTACAAGGTCCAGGACATCGAGAACGTGATGCTTTCGGCGCCAAGCGGCCTGCCCATATTCTTGAAGGATATTGCAAAGGTTTCGGTGGGCTATGTGCCGCGGCTGGGAAAGGCCGGTCGCGACCATTCGGATGACGTGGTTGCGGCCATCGTCATCATGAATCGCACGCTGCACACCAATGACGTTGTCACCCGCGTCCGGGCCGAGATCGAGAAAATCAACACCGACGGCAGCCTTCCCCCCGGCCTGAAACTGGTCCCGTTCTATGACCGCAGCACGCTCGTCGCCGTCACCACCAGCACTGTCCTGCATAACCTTCTGTTCGGCTGTTTGCTGATTTTCTTCGTCCAATGGGTCTTTCTTGGTGACCTGCGCAGCGCCATCATCGTGGGCGTCAATGTCCCGTTCGCGCTGTTCTTCAGTATTATCATCCTTGTTCTGCGCGGCGAAGACGCAAACCTGCTGTCCGTGGGCGCCGTCGATTTCGGCATCATCGTCGATGCCGCCGTTATCATGGTCGAGAACGTTTATCGCAACTTCCAGGCAGGGCCTGAAGAAAAACAGCGGCTGTTGCAGCATCTTGCCGAAAAGCGCTGGGGCGACGATCCGACGGGCACCGGACTTCCATCGAGCGATCCGACATGGACCGACCGGCTGCGCCTACTGCTGATCAGCGGCTTGCAAGTCGACAGAGCGGTGCTGTTCTCCACCGCGATCATCGTCGCGGCCTTCATCCCGCTGTTCGCCATGCAGGGGGTTGAGGGGCAAATCTTCGGTCCCATGGCGCGAACCTATGCTTACGCGCTGGTGGGCGCGCTGCTGGCGACATTCACGGTGACGCCCTGTCTCACGTCGCTGTTGCTTCCGGAGCACATTGACGAGGTCGAGACCATCGTCGTGCGCAATTTGCGCCGCGCCTACCAGCCCGTGCTGCGCTGGTCGCTGAACCACAGACCGGTCACGATCGCGATCGGACTGGTCTTCCTCGGCATCAGCGGTTTCCTCGGCTCGCATCTCGGCAGCGAGTTCCTGCCGACGCTCGAGGAAGGCAATTTGTGGATTCGCGCGTCGATGCCGCCGACCCTCTCGCTCGACGCGGGCATGCCGATCGTCAACCAGATCAGGGATATTCTGCTACGCCATCCTGAGGTCATTACGGTCGTCTCGCAGCACGGTCGTCCGGATAACGGCAGCGACGCAGCGGGGTTCTTCAACGCGGAGTTCTTCGTGCCGCTGAAACCATTCGACGATTGGCCGGCAGGACTGACCAAGGAGAAACTGATCGAGGATCTGCAGGCCGAATTTTCGGAAAAATTCGTCGGCATCAACTTCAATTTCTCGCAGTACATCCAGGACAATGTCGAGGAAGGACTTTCGGGCGTCAAAGGCGCCAACTCGATCAAGATTGTGGGGCCCGATCTGGCGACCCTGGAGCAGCTTGCCAAAGCCGCCATGGCCGAAATGGCGAAGGTGCCGGGAATTGCCGATCTCGGTGCGTTCTGGGTGCTAGGGCAGCCCAATCTGAACATCAGGACCAATCGCGAAAAGGCAGCGCGCTACGGCCTGAACGTCGGCGACGCGAATGCCGTCGTTCAGGCCGCTCTGGGAGGAACCCTGGCCACCACGCTGCTGGAGGCAGACCGCCAGTTCGGAGTGGTGGTCCGGTTGGCACCTCAATATCGCAACGACATCGATGAAGTGGGCAATATCAAGGTCGGAGTTCAGACTTCCGCAGGCAACGCCTATGTTCCTTTAAGTAACTTCGCCTCCATCAAGCTTGATACCGGCGCCTCCTATATTTTTCGGGAACGCAACCAGCGTTTTGTGCCAATCAAATTCAGCGTACGTGGCCGCGACCTCGCCGGCGCCGTGGAGGAAGCTCAGGAGCGTATCAGCCGCAATGTCAAGCTGCCGACCGGCTATCGCATCGATTGGGCCGGAGAGTTTGAATGGCTGCAGCAGGCCAAGAAGCGGCTTGCCATCATTCTTCCGATTACGTTCATCTTCATCATGGTGCTGCTCTACGGGCTGTTCAACTCGTTCCGCCACAGCCTCTTGGCGCTGCTCGGACTTCCCTTCGCGATCAGTGGCGGCATTTTGGGGCTATACGCCTTCGGATTGAATTTCAGTATCTCGGCCGCGATCGGATTCATCTCATTGTTCGGCGTTTCGGTGATGAGCGGCATCCTGATCATCCACGGTTATTATCGAGTCGCCGGCAGTGGCATGACCCCGACCGAGGCCATGTTCCGCGCCGTCGACCAGCAGATGCGGCCGATCCTGATGATGACCTTGTCCGCCTGCATCGGCCTTCTTCCTGCAGCACTCTCCACCGGGATCGGTAGCCAGGTGCAGCGGCCGCTCGCGACGGTGATCGTGGGCGGAATGCTGATCGGACCGGTCATGTTGCTCGTCATCGTGCCGGCTCTGCAGAGCTACTTCCTTGGACGGGAGACTGCCGCCGAACCGCAGACACCCCAGGAACAAGCTGAGCCGACCTAGTCCGCATTGGCCTCGAGCCAAAAGGCGCCGGCAGCGCATCTGCCATCCCGGAACATGGGTTGTTGCAGCGCAACATGACCGATAAAACTGCGTTTCCAACGAGGTACGCAGTGTGACTGATATCAATGCCGAGACCTGGGTTTCATCGAGCCATCGGCCGATGGGGTTCCCGGAATTTGTCGCCGTGATCGCTTCGATCATGGCTCTGAACCCGCTGGCGATGGACATGATGCTGCCGGCGCTGCCGAACATCGCCTCGGCATTCCACATCACGATTGCCAACCGCCCGCAGGCGGTGCTGTCGACGTTCCTGATCGGATTCGGCGTCGGCCAATTCATCATGGGGCCGCTTTCAGACCGTTTCGGCCGGCGAGCGGTGCTGATCGACGGCATGGCGCTGTATTGCATCGCCAGCATCGTTGCGATTACGGCGTCGTCTTTCGAGACCTTGCTGCTGGCGCGCGTGCTGCAGGGGCTTGGCACCTCCGCCACCCGCGTGATTGCCACCTCGATCGTTCGCGACTGCTACGCCGGCCGCCGCATGGCCAGCGTGATGTCGCTGGCGATGATGGTCTTCATCGCCGTGCCTGTGATCGCGCCGTCGTTGGGCCAGGCGGTGATGTTGCTGACGCAGTGGCGCGGCATCTTCATCGTGTTGATGCTGTACGGAGCGCTGGCGCTGATCTGGAGTGCGCTGCGGATGCCGGAAACCTTGCCGGTGTCGGAGCGCAAGTCGCTGGCCATCCGCGACGTGCTCGGCGCCTTTCGCCAGACCGTGACCAACCGGCAGACCCTGGGTTATGCACTGGCGGCCGGCGGTGTGCAGGGTTCGCTGTTCGCATTCGTGTTCTCGTCGCAGCAGGTGTTCACCGAAATCTACGGGCTCGGACGTTATTTTCCGCTGGCATTCGCCGCCATCGCGATCGGCGTGGCCGTCGCCGGCTTTCTCAATGCCCGTTTCGTCGGCCGGCTTGGCATGCGGGTGATTTCGCATGGCGCACTCCTCGGCTTCGTGGCGGTGGCGGGGATCCTGCTGCTGGCGGTCAAGATGCACATGCTGCCGCTGCCACTGTTCGTGGCGTTGGCAGCATTGATGATGTTCGCGTTCGGGCTGATGTTCGCCAATTTCACCTCGCTTGCGATGGAGCCGCAAGGCCATATCGCGGGCACCGCTTCGTCATTGTACGGTTCGATCACGACGCTGCTCGGCATTGGCATCGGCATCAAGATCGGCCAGGACTATGATGGCACGCTGTTGCCGTTTGCGACCGGGTTTTTCCTCTGCACGCTGGCTTCCCTGGCGGTCGTGCTGGTGGTGGAAAAGGGCCGGCTGTTCAAGCCGCGCGCGAGGACGGTTGCACCGGGCGCCAACCCTGGAACCTAGAGCATGATCGGTCGCGCTGGCATCGCACGGAAACCATGAAGGCAGGAGAGCTTTGACACAGCGCAATGGGCTGCTACCTTGATGAACTGCTACTTTAGTGTCTTGACCGCATGATGCTGGGGAGACGGCAATGGGCCTCTTTCGAAGAAAGGCGCCAAGTCATCTGATCCGGATCCATCCGGATAACGCCACAAGCAAGGACTGGGTCATCTTGCTGGAGGCAGGCACCATTATCGGCCCCTCGCCTGAAAGACTTCGTGTTGCCCGGGCGACGCAGGAACGAAAGATTGCAAGAAAATACAACATCTGGCTTCGAGCCGAGCACTTCCTCGTTGTGGAAGGATATGATCGACGAATTCACGCCGTGTATTTTTGTCCTCAACTTTACAAATATGATTCCGAGAAGAAGCTTGTGCCGCTGCAAGGCGACGAAATCGGCAGATTGATCGCGAATGCCCTTGAGGGCGGAATTGTAGATCGGCGACCATGGTATGATCCGGCGGAGAAGATGCCCGATCAGCCCATCATCAACGTTCCCTTGCAAACCGATTACGACTCGCTCGTCGTCGAGATGCCGGCGAGGAACTCCGGTGCGACGCCGTTAACGCCTGACCACAAGCCGCCACGCTCAAACGACAAGCGCGGCGGCTAGCGACGAGCCGCGCCGGCCCAAGGCGTCTTCTAGAATTCCCCGTGGCCTTGCGGGTCGATCAGCCGGTTGATGCGCTGCGCCGCGGCGATGGCAAAACGCACCGTCATCAGCTTGCGGGTCGGCGCCGGCAGGCGATGTTCCGGCGCTTCGCGATGCAGATGCGCGCCATAGGCATCGGCGACGATCAGGCCGGTTTCTCCGGGGAAGATCTCGCATGGCAAATCCTGCGTGAACGCGAACAACAACCGGTCGCAATGCGCCCGGTAGTCCGGCCATTTCTGGTCGGCGCGCAAATCCTCGATCGATGATTTGATCTCGACGATCCAGATCTCGCCGCGCTCATTCAGCGCCACCAGGTCGGCGCGCCGCCCGGACGGCAGCGGCAATTCGCTGACACAGGAAAATCCCAGCGACCGCAATAGCCGCGCGGTGCCGCGCGCGATCGCCAGCGCCGTCTCGGATTGCCGACGGTCCGGTGCGGGCACGAGGGCCACTTGGCGGGTTCGTGATTCCATCGCGGCCAGCATAGAGTGCTGCCGGTAAATGCGGAACCCGGTTTTTGCCCGCCGTTCTGGCGTCAATTTGCCCGCATTTTCCCCTTGGCGCGCTGCAAAAAATCGGCATTGTTCTGACATGACCCAGGAAACCGAGACCAAGGCAAAAGCCGGCGCCGTTATCATTCCGGTGACGCTGTTCGAGCAGAACTGCACCCTGTTATGGTGCGAAGCGACCAAAAAGGCTGTCGTGATCGACCCCGGCGGCGATGTTGCGAAGATTCAGGCCGCGATCAAGCAGACCAACGTCGTCGTTGAAAAGATCTGGCTGACCCACGGCCATATCGACCATGTCGGGGGTGCCGCCGAGTTGCGCGACGCGCTGAAGGTGCCGATCGAGGGCCCGCATATCGCCGACAAATTCCTGCTCGACAATGTGGTGACGAGCGGCGCGCGCTTCGGCATGACCGGCATGCGCGACTTCGCGCCGGATCGCTGGCTCGATGAAGGCGAGCAGGTCACGATCGGCGAGCTGACTTTTGACATCCTGCATTGCCCCGGCCACTCGCCGGGCAGCGTGGTGTTTTTCAACAAGGACATGCGCTTTGCCCTTGTCGGCGACGTGCTGTTCAGCGGCTCGGTCGGGCGCAGCGACATCCCCGGCGGCAATCACGCCACTCTGATCAAGTCGATTACCGACAAGCTGCTGCCGCTCGGCGATGACGTCGGCTTCATCTGCGGCCACGGCCCCGGCTCCAGCATCGGCCAGGAGCGGATGACCAATCCGTTTCTCACCGGCGCGATGTGAGAGCCGCGTTAGCTTGAAACCATTGCGCGCACGCAGCGCGACAGATTGCCGAGGTCGAACGGCTTGGTGATCATTTCCATGCCCGGCTGCAGAAATCCGTCTGACATCGCGACGCTCTCGGCGTAGCCGGTGATGAAGAGAATTTTCAGGCCGGGCCGGCCTTCACGCGCCTGATCGGCGAGTTGGCGGCCGTTCATGCCGGGCAGGCCGACGTCGGTCACCAGCAAATCGATCCGCTCCTCGGAGCGCAGGATCCGCAGTCCCGATGGTCCATCGACAGCCTCGTGCGTCCGGTAGCCCTGTTCGGCGAGCATCTCCAGGATCACTCCGCGCACCACCGGTTCGTCCTCGACCACCAGCACGGTCTCACCGGTGGTGGCATGTTCGGCCGCCTTGAGGGCCTGCTCATGTTGAGCCGCGATCTCGCCCCGATGACGCGGCAAGTAGAGCTTGACCGATGTCCCCTGCCCCAATTTGCTGTCGATCGTGACGTGGCCGTTCGATTGCCGCGCAAATCCATAGATCATCGAAAGCCCCAGCCCGGTGCCTTGCCCGATCGGCTTGGTGGTAAAGAACGGATCGAAGGCGCGCGCCGCCACCTCCGCGCTCATTCCGGTCCCGGTATCGGTCACGCAGATGCTGATATAGTCGCCGGGCGCGAGCGCAGGCGTGTCCGCGTGCATGCCCTCGAGTTGCGCGTTGGCGGTGGCGATGGTGAGCTTGCCGCCATCGGGCATGGCGTCGCGGGCGTTGATGGCGAGATTGAGCAGCGCGCTTTCCAGTTGATTGGGATCGCAGAGCGTGCACCACAAATCTTCCGACGCGACGATCGCCAGATCGATGGTCTCCCCGATGGTCCGGCGCAGTAAATCCTCCAGCGATTCCACCAGTTGATCGGCATCGACGATTTTCGGAACCAGCGGCTGCCGCCGGGCAAACGCCAGCAGACGATGCGTGAGCGCGGCGGCGCGGTTGGCCGATGTCATCGCCGCGTCGATGTAGCGCGCGACGTTGTCGGTCCGCCCTTGATTGAGACGGGTCTGCAACAGGTCCAGTGACCCGACGATCCCGGTCAGCAGATTGTTGAAGTCGTGCGCGATACCGCCGGTCAATTGCCCGACCGCTTCCATCTTCTGGAACTGAAGCAACGCCTCCTCGGTGGCCTTCAGCCGTTCGGCCGCCGCCTTGTCCGCGGTGATATCGCGGGCGACCGCATAAATGTGATCCCGGTCCGACACCCCGGTCCATGACAGCCAGCGGTGCGATCCGTCCTTGTGCCGGAAGCGGCTCTCGAACCGGACGGTGGCTTCGGCCTCGCCGAGCTTGCCGGCCTGCGCCCGCATGATTCCGTCATCGTCGGGATGTTGCAGCCATTCCGAGGTGCGGTTCAGCAATTCAGCTTCGCTCCAGCCGAGCGTTTTGGTCCAGGCCGGGTTGACCGTTCGCCAGACGCCGTTGCGATCGGCGACCAATAAAAGGTCTTGCGATACGTTCCAGATCCGGTCGCGCTCGCGGGTCTTTTCCTCGACGCGTTGCGCCAGCGTCGCATTCAGCTCGGCGAGCTCACCGGCAATCAGCTTGTGATCATGGACATCGGTATTGGTGCCGATCCAGCGGATAATCTCGCCCCTCTGGTCGCGCGCCGGCACCGCGCGCGCCAGAAACCAGCGGAACGCGCCGTCGGCGCGACGCAGGCGGAATTCAACTTCGTAGGCTTTGCCGCTGCCGATCGCCTGCGTCCAAACGGCGACCGCGCCCGGAAGATCGTCGGGGTGGACGATCTTGCTCCATTGATCGCCGTCGAGTTCCCCCGGACTGAAGCCCGCATATTCATAGACGCGCGGGTTGAACCAGTTCAGCAATCCGTCGGGCCTCGCGGTCCAGACATGGTGCGGCACGGCTTCGGCGAGGGTACGGAATTCCGCTTCGCTCTGCCGCAGCGCGTGCTCCGCGACCACCTGCTCGGTGACATCGGCGTGCGCGCCGACCAGACGAATGGCCTTTCCGCTCGGGTCCCGCTCGATGGTGGATCTCACCGAAATCCAGCGCGTCTCACCGTCGCTTGGGCGAATGATCCGGTATTGCGCGGTATAGTCGCGAACATTGCCCGCGACGGCATCACGGAATTTCTTTTCGGTGGCTTCGCGATCCTCGGGATGGATGCGCCGGACCCAGTCCTCATGGGGTTCGTCGACCGCTTCCGGCGGCAACCCGTGAATCAGCAGATATTCCGGTGACCGGCGGTTGTGAAAGCCGGTCCTCAGATCGACCTCAAGGCCGCCGATCCGGCCGATTTGCTGCACGCGCGCCAGTTCGGTCTCGCGTTCACGCAAGGCAGCGGTCGCGCGCCGCTCGCGGGTGACGTCGCGGCAAACGACGAGAATTCCACCGATGCGACCGCCATCGTCGACCGGGCTGTAGCTGTAGGTCCAAAGATGTTGCCGCAGCCTGCCGCGACGGGTGATCGGCAGCAGCTGGTTTTCGTGCCATGCCCCCTCACCGCTGCTCATGACCTGTTGGATTTGCGGACCCAGGATGTCCCAGATTTCGTCCCAGCATTCCCGGCCGCGCTGGCCCAGCGCGGCAGGATGGAATTCAGGCCCCACCGTCTGGCGATAGGCGTCGTTATAGAACTGAATGAGGTGCGGACCCCACCAGAGCAGCATCGGGTGGTTGGTGTTCAGCAACAGTCGTACAGCTGTCCGCAAACTTTGCGGCCAGGTCTCAGGCGGCCCCAGCGGACCAGCCGCCCAGCGGTGAGCGCGCGTCGCTGCGCCCATTTCCCCGCCGCCGGCGAGAAAATCCGAAGAGGTCAGACTTTTGATCTTCAACATCAGGGACGACCGGTGGCGAGTTCAGTCCATACTGGCAGCCGGAACTTTATCGCCGGTCACAATCCCAGAAAACTCGGGGCCTGCCATTTGGTTCCGATAAAACCCTGATCGGGCGGAACAAAACGGTGGAAGCCGGCGCGGCAACCGCGATTGGTCCGCGGGCGAACCACCGCCGTGGTCGATGAGCCTGACGGCAGCCCCTATTTCATCAGACCCGCCGCCGTAAGCGCGCGCGTGATGACGGCACCGACGTCGATATTGCGATTTCGCCGCCGACGGGGTGGCTCGGAATGGCGGCTTAATGCTGTCAGCGGCTGAAGCACTGTCGAAATATCCGCGGTTCGCGCCGGCGCCACGGAATATCCAGCAATTGGCCTTGCGGCTTCCTTCGAAGCTTCCGTCACGGCCTCCTTGGGCTGGCCAATCCAGTCGGTCAGGCCGAAGAAACTCGCAATGTGATACGACGACGAGATTCCCGCCTCGATCAGAAACGCGCCTTGGGAGCCGTACCGCTCGTCATTGTCGGCGACACCAAGCGGGGTGCCATGGGCCATATCGGTGATCGTGTAGGATTCGACGGTGGTTTCGCCATCCGCGTTCCACCAGACCTGGTGCGGATGGCCGTCGACGGTCCCCTCCGACATCGGCGCCGAAGGCAGTTGATGCACGTCGAGCCACTGCTTGACGATCTCATTGGCGTTGGCGGGGTTCACCGTGCGATCGGCGCTGCCATGCCATACCGAGAGTTTCGGCCATGGCCCCTTATGATTGGACGCATTGCGCACCAGATCTCCCAAATCGCCGGCCGGGTGGGATGGCGACTGGAACATTCCGCTCAACGCTTCGCGCACATTGGTCGCAACGCCGAACGGCAGTCCGGCGATGATCGCGCCGCCGACGAACACGTCGGGATAGGTCGCGAGCATGACGGACGTCATGGCCCCGCCGGCGGAAATCCCGGTGACGAAGACGCGACGCGGATCGACGCCGACATCGTCAGCCATCCGCGCGATCATCTGCCTGATCGAGCAGGCTTCGCCGCTGTCGCGCGCGGTATCTTCCGGATTGAACCAGTTGAAGCATCCGTTGGGGTTATTGGACGCCTGCTGCTCTGGCATCAGCAGCGCAAAGCCGTATCGCGTCGCTAGGCTGGACCAGCCGGCACCCAGATCATAGCCGTAGGCGGTCTGACCGCATCCGTGCAGAACGACGACCAAAGCCGGCTTCGGCTGCAGTTCATCAGGCACGAACGAGAACATCTTGAGGTCGCCCGGATTGGTCCCAAAGCCGGTCACCTCGACAAGCGGGCTTTGGCTTTGGTCTGGCCGCCCAAAATCTCCCAGACCATTGATTCCGTTTATCTTTGACAGGCGTCGTAGAAATTCGACATTTTTGGCGAGAGACACCGGCAGCTCCTTGGCGAGAGATTCGCAGCTCAACCAAGACCAGATAATTGCTGCACCGCAAAATAAAAAGGCCGTGTGCTGTCATTCACGGGGAATTTTACCCCAGGGATTTTGCGCCGCATTGTGACGATCGGCCTCAATGCGCGCGGCGCATCCATGACAGAAATGCGGCACTGGCCGCAATCGACAGCGCAAACAGCGCGGAAGCGACGAACAGCGCCGGCCGGGCCGATCCCGCGGCTTCGATCGCAAAGAATACCGCGCCGATCGCCGCAACGCCGGCAGCATTGGCGATTTGCGTCGTGGTGCCGTACATCCCGGCGCCCGAACCGGCGCTGGCCGGCTTCACCGTGGAAAGGACCGCGCTCGACAACGGCGCCATCACCAGCCCCTGGCCGTAGCCGAAAATGGCCAACACCAGCGCCAGCAAAAGCGCGGCAGGCGCTTCGACCGCTGCAACCGTCAGCACCAGCACCGCGAGTCCGGCCACCTGAAGCGCACAGCCCTCGAGCAGCACCAGGGTGCCGCGACGCCGCGCCCGGGCACTACTGTGTCGCGAGGCGATCACGAAGGCGAACGCCAGCGGCACGAAGACCATGCCGGCCTGCAGCGGCGGGATATGCAGCGCTCGCTGCATGAACATGGTCATCACCAAATAGAACGACAGGTTCGCGAAAAAGAACAGGAAGGTCGCATACAGGCCGCGCATGAACGCCGCGTCTGACAGCAGCGCAAGGTCGATCAGCGGCATGCCGCCACGGCTTGCAACGGCGCGCTCGAGCCGCAGGAAGACGGCAAGGATCGCAATGCCGGCCGCCATCACCAGCCAGACCCACGGCGCCCAATGTACATCGTGGCCGAACAGCAGCGGACCGATCAGACACAGCAGTCCCATGAACAGCATGATCGCGCCGGGAACGTCCAGCCTCGTGCCGGGACGACGAGGCACCGACGGCATGATCCGCCAGGCCGCGGCCATGATGATCAAGCCGACCGGCAGGTTGACAAAGAACACCGCGCGCCAGCCCATCCCGGCCAGATCCAACGTCACCAGGACGCCGCCGAGCAAAAAACCAGCCGCCCCCGCAAGGCCCAGCACCATGCCGTAAATGCCAAAGGCGCGGCCGCGCGATGAATCGGAAAACAGCAGATGAAGGGTGGCGAGCACCTGCGGCACCATCAGCGCCGCGGTCGCGCCCTGCGCCAGCCGCGCGAGGATCAATTCGGATCCGGTTTGCGCCAGCCCGCACCACAGCGACGTGAACGTGAAACCGAGCACGCCGGCCAAGAAGACATTCCTGGTACCATAGATATCGCCGAGCCGGCCGCCGGTAATCACCAGCGTGGCATAGGCGATGAGATAGATCGCGATCACCGCCTCGATCTGGGCGGCACTGGCGTGCAAGTCGATGGCAATGGTCGGGATCGCAACGTTGACGATGAAGGCATCGACCCCGAACATGAATTGCGCGGCGACGACGATCGCCAGTACCCACCAGCGGCGCGATGAACCCACGGTGGCCGAAACGATCTGATGCATGGTGAACGGTGTGGTCCGAAATCCGATGCAGCGGATGATTTCAGATCTCGGTCGCCCCGGCGATTACCTCCGAGGTAAGCACTCGGGGCACCGCGTGTCTTACGGCCTCAGCCGAATGCATGCGCCGCGGCCAGACCGCCGAGCCGGCCGGTGATGGCGAAGAACTGCGCCACGGTTTCGTCGATGATGTGCTGGGCCGACTTCACCGCGTCGATCGAGCCCGCCGATTGTCCGGCCAGCGCCTGGCCCCGGTATGGGCGAGAACACGGTTCAAGGCGGTCCAGTGCGGTGAGAATGAAAGGCCGGGAGAATTCCGGGTGACGGTATGTCAACGAGGTCTGCGGGACAACCATGCTTCATCGGCAGTTTCGGCGATTGCCCTCTCCCTCCTCACCCCGTAGTTTGGGACCAAGCAACCCAAGAACAATAAATTCCGGAGAGAAAGTCCATGGCGCGCCTCAAATTCGGAGCCTTCCTCGCCCCGCATCACCCGATCGGCGAGCATCCGATGTTGCAATTCCGCCGCGATCTCGATTTCGTCGAACAGCTCGACGCGCTCGGCTACGACGAGTTCTGGTGCGGCGAGCATCATTCCTCGGGCTGGGAAACCATCGCCTCGCCGGAGATGTTTTTGGCGGCCGCCGGCGAACGCACCAAGCGCATCAGGCTCGGCACCGGCGTGGTCTCGCTGCCCTATCATCACCCCTTCAACGTCGCGCAGCGCATGGTGCAGCTCGACCACATGACCGGTGGCCGCGCCATCTTCGGCTCCGGACCGGGGGCGCTGGCCTCCGACGCGCATACGCTCGGCATCGATCCGATGACGCAACGCGATCGCCAGGACGAGGCGATCGCGGTCATTCGCCGGCTGTTCAACGGCGAGCGCGTGACGGCCAAGAGCGATTGGTTCACCATGAACGACGCCGCGCTGCAAATCCTGCCGCTGCAGGAAGAGATGCCGTTCGTGGTGGCATCGCAGATCTCGCCGTCGGGCATGACGCTGGCCGGCAAATACGGCATCGGCATCATTTCGCTGGGCTCGATGTCGACGCAGGGCCTGATGGCGTTGCCGACCCAATGGGGGTTTGCCGAGGACGCGGCGAAGAAACACGGCACCACCGTCAGCCGTTCCAACTGGCGCGTGCTGTTGAGCTGGCACATCGCCGAGAGCCGTCAACAGGCGGAGCGGGAAGCCGGCGCCGGCCTGCTGCGCTGGCACAACGAATATAATGTCGGCACGCTGAAGCGGCCGGGGTTGCAGGCCTTCAAATCGGCTGAGGAAGCGGTGGAGCAGACGGCCGGAGGCGAGGCGGCGGCGTCCACCATCGGTACACCGGACGATCTGGTCAAAACCATCAAGAACCTGATGGCGGTCAGCGGCGGCGTCGGTACCATTGTCGGCTTCGCGCATGACTGGGCCAACCCGGAAAATACCCGCCGCAGCTGGGACATGGTGGCGCGTTATGTCATCCCGGAAATCAACGGCTATATCGACGGCCTGCGCAAATCGCAGAAATTCGTGATCGAGAACCGCGCGGTGTTCGAGCGCGCGGGCCAGGCCGTGATGGCCAAGATCATGGAAAACGACAAGGCCGCCGCGGCTCTGACGGTCACCGGGCCCGGACGCGTCGCGATCCCGGCCGTCAACGCGCCCGACCTGCAAAAGGAAGCCGCGAAGCGGAAGGGGACGGCGTAAGCGGCTGACGCGCCCGCATGAGCCTTTGCACAGGCCTGACAAAGCGGCTATTTTGTCTGTCTGGGACTACGCCGACGACATCGACCCGGACCTGCGATCGACACCAAGTTGCGGTCCGGCGGATCCATTGAGACCGATCGGAGCAATTGCCATGTCCATGCAGACTGTGGTTTCTCCCGCGAACATCCTGACGCCGGCCAAACGCACCTCGCTGACGCATATCCCGGGCGACGAGGGTTGGCCGATCATCGGCCGGACGCTGACGATCCTTGCCGACCCCAAGGGGGAAGTCGAGCGGATGGCCGCCAAGCACGGTCTCGTCTATCGCAGCCGCGTGCTCGGCGAAACCAGCATCACCCTGCTCGGGCCTGAAGCCAATGAACTTGTGCTGTTCGACCAGACCAGGCTGTTCTCCTCAACCCACGGCTGGGAGACCGTCCTGGGCAGGTTGTTTCCGCGCGGCCTGATGCTGCTCGATTTCGACGAGCATCGCCTGCATCGGCGTGCGCTTTCCGTCGCGTTCAAGGCCGGGCCGATGAAATCCTATCTCGCCGCCCTCGACGCCGGGATCGCGGCGCGGGTCGCGCAGTGGAAAGCGCAACCGGGACCGATGCTGTTCTATCCGGCAATGAAGCAACTGACACTCGATCTGGCGGCGACTTCGTTTCTCGGGACAGGCATTGGGCCCGACGTCGACGATATCACCCGTGCGTTCATCGATATGGTCGCGGCAGCGGTTACCCCGATCCGCCGACCTCTGCCCGGCACGCAAATGGCGCGCGGCGTCAGAGGCCGCGCGCGCGTCGTCGCCTATTTCTCGGAACAGATTCCGATCCGTCGCGACAAGGGCGGCGAAGACCTGTTCTCGCAGCTATGCCGCGCCACCCACGAGGACGGCGCGCTGCTCTCGACCCAGGATATCGTCGATCACATGAGTTTTCTGATGATGGCCGCGCACGACACGCTGACCTCGTCGCTGACATCCTTTGTGGCGGCGCTGGCCGCCAATCCGCACTGGCAAGGCAAATTGCGCGACGAAGTCAACGCGCTCGGCGTCGCCGCTGATGGGCCGACGACATCAGACAATCTCGAAGCCATGCCGCTGAACGAGATGGCGTTCAAGGAGGCGATGCGGATGAAGCCGCCGGTGCCGTCGCTGCCACGACGCGCGACGCGGGACTTCAGCTTTTCGGGCTACGCGATACCCGCGGGCACGTTGGTCGGAATCAACCCGCTGTTCACCCATCACATGCCCCAAATATGGCCGGATCCGGAAACGTTCGATCCGATGCGCTTTACCGACGAGGCGCAGCGCGCCCGGCATCGCTTCGCCTGGGTGCCGTTCGGCGGCGGTGCGCATATGTGCCTCGGGCTGCACTTCGCCTATATGCAGGCGAAATGCTTCGCGCGGCATTTCCTGCAGAACCTCAGCGTTTCGCTGGAGCCCGGCGCCAAGCCGGAGTGGCAGATGTGGCCGATCCCGAAGCCGAAGGACGGATTGCGCGTGACGCTGACGCCGGTTTGATCCGCGCGGCCGAAAACGCTCTATTCGATGAACGTCGTGAGTTGCGCGCCCTCGTCGGCAACAAACACCGCGATCAGTTCCGCGGGCTCGCTGTTGCTGGCGTTCGCCGAGACCAGATGTGTCGCGCCGGGCGGCTCGAAGAACGATTGCCCCACCTTGAAGGTTTCGACAGGACCTCCACCAAGCTGCGAGCGGATTTCGCCTTTGGTGACGTAGGCGGTGACGGAGCCCGCGTGCCGATGCGCGCGGGTAAATCCGCCGGGACCGTAGAACACCCGCACGATCGTGACCCGCTTGCCTGGTACATTTGGCAAAGCATATGAGGCAATCGGCTCAACGGTATCGAGCGCCGATCCGGTGGAACCAGCGACCGCGCACAGCGGCCCGACAATCGTCGAGACCGCGTCCATGGCGAGCGGCAATGTCTTCCCGATCAGGAGCGCACAGGCGAGGCCGGCAAGACCGGCCATGTAAATCGGTTGAACGTTCCTCCGCCCTCGCGCCAGGCCCGGCATTGCGAGCATCGCTGTCTCCTATCTGCCCTGATCGTAAATCTTGCGCCTTGCAGGCATACTTTCCCGGCTCCCGTTGCGGTCGTCAATACCGACCACGTCGATGCCATCGACACGTCCGCGAATCGGAAGCCGCCCGAGATCGCGAATTGCAAACGGCGGCACTGAGCCGAAGCGTTCCATCGCCGTGCGGGAGGCCAGAAAGCCGCCATCCACCGTTCGACTGAGTTCTTCGAGGCGCGCCGCAGTATTCATGACATCGCCGTTGAAGACGATGGCGCGTTTGACGTCGCCGATTTCACCGACGATGACCGGTCCGAAATGCAGGCTGCCGCGAATCCGCGGCACAGCTCCGAACTCGCGCTCGAATTGGTCCGATGCGCCCGCGAGCTCGTGCCGCATCGCTGCGAAGCAGCGCAGCGGCCGGCAATCGACCGCGCCGTCGCGTTCCCGCCAGGTTACGATCACCTCGTCGCCGACATAATCGAGGACTTCGCCGCGATAGTCCACGACGGCAAGCGTCAGAAGGCGAAAGGTACGATCGAGCAGACGGTGAATGGCGACGCCGCCGAGCCGCTCGGCGAGTCCGGTCGATCCTGCAATGTCGACAAACAGCACGAAGCGGTCTTCCTCGACCGGGGAATGATATCGCCCGGTGATGAAATTCAGGAATGCGCGCGGCCCGATAATGTTGACGGTCCCGATAACGAGGTTCGCCAGAATCACGAATGCAACGGAATAGGCGATTGATATCCAGAAGCCCTTATGAAGCGGATCGACAGGAATTCCGGCGAGGACCTCGCCCAATTGAAAGAAGAGTATCGGAATGATGATCGCCGCGTAGATGGCGCTTCGCGATATCAGACTGGCTGTAAATGAAAGGCTCCTGAGCCAGCCACGCATCGGACCTTCGAGCACGAACTGCGAAATACCCCCGATCGCCACACTGAGGAGCAGCCCGTACAGGACTCCTACTTCTATCCCGGCTGGAGAGATGAATCCGCGCGCGAGAACAAAACAGATAGCCCCGATGACACTGCCGACAATGATGGCGGCCAGCAATCGCAATTTTCTCTCAAGCCTCGCGTTCACGCCGCCGCCTCTCGCGTCTGTCCTACCCGGGCCTGATCAGCCGCCATCCGATATCATCGCGCGGCCCGACCTCCGAGCATTCACCCCGCGCCCTGATCGAACGCCTTGCGCAAGGCGACGTAGCCCTGCTGCTGCGCGGTCCAGTTGCGGCCACCGGTGATGGCGCCGTCGACCACCAGATCGTGCCCGTTGATGAAGCTGGATTCGTCGCTGGCGAGAAACACCGCGGCATGGGCGATATCCTCGGGCAGCCCGGCACGCGGAATCGGTTGCGCGGTCTTGTAGACCTCGCGCATCACATCGGGCGTTTTCTCCGCCGCTTCAACCGAGAGACCGAGCGCCTTGCCGAAGATGCCGGTGGCAATCGCGCCCGGCGAAATGCTGTTGACGCGGATGCCGGCTTCGCCCAATTCCATCGCCACACATTTGGTGAGGTGAATAACGGCAGCCTTGCCGGCACCATAGACCAGCGACGACGAGAAGCCGGCGAGCCTTCCGGCGATGCTGCCGTTGTTGATGATGCTGCCCGAGCCTTGCCGGCGCATATGGGGCGCCGCATGCTTCATGCCGAGCATGACGCTGCGCACCAAGGTTGCCATCGCTGCGTCAAAGCGTGCAACCTCGAGGCCTTCGATGCCGCCGGTCTGGGCCGGACCGCCGGCATTGTTAAACAGGCAATCGATGCGGCCGAATTGTTCGACGGCTTGTCCGATCAGCGCGCGCATCTGCGCTTCAACCGTGACATCGGTTTGGCGAAAAACGCAGGCGGCGCCGAGTTTGTTGGCCAGCGCCTCGCCCTCCGGCGCGCGACGGCCGGCGACGACGATCTTCGCGCCTTCCGCGACAAATATCTCGGCGGTGCGCAGGCCGATGCCGCTTGTCGCGCCGGTGATCACCGCGACCTTGCCGTCCAGCCGTCCCATTGTGTTCTCCTCATTCCGGCAATTCCCGGCTCAGTATACCCCCGGCTTGCCGAAGGTGCGCAAGCCATGCTTGTTTGCGTTGCCAAATCCGGGTTTTCGCTTGGTGGTCTCGGACTGCGTCCTTTCTGCTGCCCCAGGCCTTATTTTGGATTTGCTGATCGGCTGATGTGACGTATGGGGAAATTAATCGACGAGTTTCGGCGGGGCTGGCACGGAACATCCCTGCCGTCACCGCTCTTCAGCATCGGATTTGCGGCCTGCTGCCTCGTCTTGTCGAGCATGGCACGGTGGTGTCTCTCCCTGATCCGGCCGGATGTATTCTTCACGCCGTATTTCCCGGCCGTGTTGTTTGCCACCGCGTTCGGCGGTTTCCGGATCGGAATCTTGACGGCGCTGGTCGGGGGCATACTCGGTCTGACCCTCAACTTCGGGGACGGGTCGGTCGATCTTGCAAGACTGGCGCTTTTGGTGATCTTTCTGGTCGTGTCCGGCCTCACGATTTGGGGCGTCGAGCACTATCGTTCCGTCGCGGCGCAACAACGGGAGATCGCCAAGCGCCTGATTGAGGAGGAAGAGTATCGAAAGCTCGTGGTCGAGGAATTTCAGCACCGGCTAAAAAACAAATTGTCGACAATTCACGCCGTTCTTCATCAGGTCCTGCAGGATGAACCGCAAATCTGGGCCAGCATCGATCGACGGATACGGGCGCTGTCAGCCGCCGACGAATTGATCGCAAAGGTCGATGGCAGCGGTTGCGATATCAAGGACCTCCTGCGCTCCGAGCTTGGACCTTATGGACATGTGCGGTTTACCCTGAACGGCAATTCGCTGTTTCTTCCCGCCAAGCTCGCGGTGAGCTTTGCGTTGATATTTCACGAGCTTGCCACCAACGCCGGAAAGTATGGCGCGTTTTCTTCCCCTCGCGGGCTTTTGCAGGTGTCGTGGTCGGTGACGGACGATCGTCTCAATATTGCCTGGGATGAGACCGAAGGCCCGCCGGTCGGAGCGATCGGGAAAGCCGGCTTCGGCACCAGATTGCTGAATTCGGCGCTTAAGCCGTTCGACGGCAAGACCGAGATTGCATTCCTGAAAACCGGGATTCATTGCACCATGCAATGCCGCATACCGCAAAGTTGAGTGCCGGCGCTTCTCCCGGCTTGCCGGCGTTGACCATCTGTTAATGACGATTGAGGCGAGCCAAATCAAACCCGCACGCTTGCACGACTGCCTCCATTTTTGCGGGTTCCATTTAACCAAAACTACAAGAGACCT
The DNA here is from genome assembly GCA_963813165.1 of uncultured Pseudomonadota bacterium. Classification (GTDB taxonomy): domain Bacteria; phylum Pseudomonadota; class Alphaproteobacteria; order Rhizobiales; family Xanthobacteraceae; genus Bradyrhizobium. The sequence continues at coordinate 126,293 of CAWEYJ010000017.1, forward strand.
TGGCATGTTCAGCGGAGATGCAAAACCGCCCCCAACAGGACCTGCAGATCGCCGCGACGGCAGGCGAGGATGAACTCGTCGGAGAGAGCGAGCTCGGCATTCTGAAGGATGTGCTCAGGATGCTCCCCAGCGGCGTCACCGTTCAGGACGAGCAGGGCCGCTTCCTGCTGATGAACGACGCTGCGGCGGCCCAGCTTGGGATTGTGCCGGCGAGGCCTTCCAGGGAACTGGATCACCGCCGCCAAAACGGTATCGAGTTGCTCCGCACCGGACGCGCCGTCGTTGCGGAAGAATGCTTCACCAGCGGCCCGGTCAAACAGGTCCTGCTGACCAGCCATCGCCCGGTTCGCATCGCGGACCGCAATCTGCTGCTTTCGAGCTCTGCCGACATCAGCGAGCAAAAGGCCCTCGAAGATCAGCTGTTCCGGTCGGCCTATTATGACGAGTTGACCGAACTGCCGACCCGGCGGGTGATCGAACATCGCGCCAACAGCCTCCTGCAGCGCGACCAAGCTGGCAAATTCGCGCTCGCCTTTCTCGACATCGACAATTTCAAGCACATCAACGACTACTACGGCCATACGGTCGGGGACGCACTATTGGTAGAGGTCGCCAAGCGGCTTGGGTTGGACTTGCGCGAATCCGACATGCTGTCGCGGATCAGCGGCGACGAATTCCTGCTGTTGCTCAACCCGGTCGAGAGCGAACAAGAGGTAGCGGAGTATATACAGTTTGTGCTGCAACGGCTCAGGGCGCCGTTTTTTATCGATGGATCCGAGATATTTGCCTCCACGTCGATCGGGGTAAGCCTTTATCCCGATCATGGCCGCAGCTACGACGTGCTGCGCCAGAACGCCGATATTGCGATGTATCGGGTCAAGCACGACGGCAAGGGGGCTGCCGCCTTCTTCGACGAAGGCATGGAGCGCGAGGCGCTCGCACGGATGAAAGTCGAGCAGTCGCTGCGCCTTGCAATCCTGGACAAGCGTTTTTGCTGTGCCTTTCAGGCCAAGGTCGACATCAGAACCCAGGATATCAAGGGCATCGAGGCGCTGGTCCGGCTGCGCGACGACGAAGGCCTGATCCAGGCTCCCGGCACCTTCATCAATCTCGCCGTGGAATTGGGCCTGATCGACGAGCTGACGCATCTGGTGCTGGCCGAGATCGTCAGGTCGATCGATCTCATCAACGAAGCATTCGGTCACGATACCACCATCAGCATGAACGTGGCGGCAAAACAGGCCGGCAATCCGGAGTTCATGCGTCCGTTTGCGCAAGCCCTCGAGGCCACCGGATATCCCGAGCGCTTCATGATCGAGGTGACGGAAGACGCCTTTGTCGCGAAAACCCATTTCCAGACCGAAATCCTGCCGATGTTCCGCAAACTCGGGGTCAGGATTTCGATCGATGATTTCGGCATCGGCTATTCGTCGCTGTCGGCGCTGGCCGACATTACTGCCGATGAAATCAAGATCGACCGTTCGTTCATTACCGACATTCATAAACGCCCGCGCAGCCAGGGCATCTTGAGGGCAATCGAATCGCTGAGCGAAGCGCTCGGCATGACGGTCATTGCGGAAGGCATCGAATCGTTCGAGGAGCTCGCCTACCTGCAGGCCGCCACCAAAATCCGCTATGCACAGGGCTATTATTTTTCCATGCCGATTTTCCTTGAAGAGCTGAAGCCCGCCACGCGGAGCCTGAGCGAGGCGCGCGTCAATCCGGCAAGCCGCCCCCTGCAGGAAAGCCGTCCGGTCCATTCACGCCGCGATCGCTATCGCCGCTGATCCGGCGCCTGCCCGCTCCGGCGGGAAGCCCGTCTGGCATGGCTCCCTCGATTCCCCCGCCCGACTTGCTTTCGCCTGCGCCGCGAATGGCTTATAGACTGTCGAGCACGGCGCGACGGCGCGCCATTCAGATCTGAAGAAATGACATGCCTCCGGTCTCCATCCTTCTGAACGTGCTTTGGATCGTCTTCGGCGGCTTCTGGATGGCAGCCGGCTGGGCGGTCGCCGCCGTCATCATGGCCATCACGATCATCGGCCTGCCCTGGGCAAGAGCGGCGTTCAACATCGCCGCTTATACCTTGCTGCCGTTCGGTCAAAAGGCGGTACGCCGCGACAGCCTCACCGGCCGTTCCGATATCGGCACCGGACCGCTCGGCCTGATCGGCAACCTGATCTGGCTGTTGCTGGCGGGATGGTGGCTGGCGCTCGGACATATCGCCACGGCGATCGCTCTGGCCGTGACGATCATCGGCATTCCCTTCGCCTGGGCCCATGTGAAGCTCGCCGGAATAGCGCTCTGGCCGATCGGCAAGGTGATCGTTCCGGCGTAGGCCTGGCTCGCGCATGGTCGGGGACAGTCCCGGCGCGTGGCCATCCGGCGCGGGTTCGGATATTTGCGTTTCGGGCCTTGCTCCCGACCCTCCTCAGCCGTTGCCCAGACTGGATCAATCGGCTAAATGAACCCCACGCACCCGTAGCTCAGCTGGATAGAGCGTTGCCCTCCGAAGGCAAAGGTCACACGTTCGAATCGTGTCGGGTGCGCCACCTCCTCATGCAGAGCAAGCTGCACGACAGGACGCCGGTCTTTTAGTTGTTGCGCGCTGTCAGGGCCTTCCAGGCTGCGAGAGAGTCCATGTAGTCTCTCCAGCGCACGATCTTCTGGTTTTCAATCTTGATGATTGAACAAAACCGATTGTTGTACTTCACGCCCGTCGCAAGGATGGTCCCATACACCTCGTACTCTATAACGACGACGTCGCCATCGTCAGTCTTGTGGATAATCAACTTGTCGGCAGATTGAAGCTCGACGTTGTCGCAATAACCCCTGAACTGGGTCATCAGATCGGCCCGCCCCCGGATAGTGCGAGGCCAGCCGGCGACGTCGTAGAGGACCTCATAGACGATATCGTCGGTGACGATGTCGAAGAAGTGCTCCCCATCAACGAGGTCGCCTAGCGCCCCTCGAACTAGATCGAAGTAGGGTGCGGCGGCCTTGTAGGCAGCGTATTTCGGCATCCTGGACTCTCCATGCGCTCGCAGCGTTACTTACCAAAGGAGAGCTGCATATATATTGGAAGCTTGCTTCGAAGAAGGTGCTTTGGAATCGATAGCCAACACCAAGGATGGCGGCTGCCCGCTGGTCAAATGACGTTCGGAGCGCTTTCGAGCAACGTGGCTCGGGCGTGATCAAGTATCTTTCGGATGACGTGGGGGGCTCGCGCCCAGCCGCTCGCATATCGACCGTCATGGCATGATCTAGCTCAATTAGCCCGCCGCCTGGGTCGCTTAGCCTGTTCATGAGGCGTCGGAATTCAGTACGCGCTCATTTGTAGAGGCGAACTTGCATGAAGGCATATTTCATTGGCGCCGGTATCGGATCGCTGGCAGGAGCTGCCTTTCTGGTGCGCGACGGTGGAGTGGCCGGGAGCGATGTCACAATCTACGAGCAGCTCTCGTCACTGGGCGGGAGTTTGGATGGCGCTCAACTTCCTGATGGCTCCTATTCTCTCCGCGGTGGCCGAATGCTGACAACGGACCACTACGAATGCACATGGGATCTTCTCTCGAGCGTTCCTTCCCTGGAGCATTCCGGACAAACGGTACGGGACGAAACCATCGCGTTCAATCTTGAAAACAAGGCGCATTCGCGCGCCCGTCTTGTCGACCGCAACCGCTTCAAGGTGGACGTCTCGACGATGGGTTTCACCATGCATGACCGGATGGAACTGATCCGGTTGACCGAAGCGTCTGAGGAACAGCTCGGCAATAGCCGCATCACGGATTGGCTGTCGCCGCCGTTCTTCCAGACGAATTTCTGGTACATGTGGCAAACGACCTTCGCCTTTCAGGCGTGGCACAGCGCGGTCGAACTCAAGCGCTATCTTCATCGGTTCATCAACGAGTTTCCGCGCATCGAGACGCTAGCCGGCGTGAAACGAACCGTTTACAATCAATACGATGCCGTCGTTCGTCCTCTGACGTCATGGCTGGAGAAACAGGGTATCCAGTTTATCCAGAACACGCGCGTAACGGACATGGAGTTTGTTGAGAGTGACGGCAAGCTCTCGGTCAGGCGCCTCGTTCTGGATCAGAATGCAAAGAGCTCTGTCGTTTCGGTTAGTGATGACGACCTCGTGTTCTTCCAGAATGGCTCGATGACAGATGCGTCGAGCTTCGGCTCGATGACGAGTCCTCCAAGGCATCTGACCAAAGTCGGTAGCCAAGGATGGGCTCTCTGGGAGAAAATTGCGAAGAACCGGCCGGAATTTGGCAATCCTGCCGCATTCAACAGCTCGATCCCGGAGTCTTATTGGGAATCCTTTACGGTGACCTGCCGTGATCAGACATTTTTCGAGCAGATGGAAGCGTTTTCCGGCAACACCGCGGGAACGGGAGGACTCGTCACTTTCAAGGACTCAAACTGGCTGATGTCGATCGTACTCTATCATCAGCCGCACTTTATTGGCCAGCCGACGGACGTTCAGGTGTTTTGGGGTTATGCGCTGCATCCTGATCGGGTGGGCGATTTCGTCGCCAAGCCGATGTCGGAGTGCGGCGGGGCCGAGATTCTTCATGAGCTCTGCGGACATCTGAACTTCGACAGGACGGTATTCGGGAAGGCCACCTGCATTCCCTGCCGGATGCCCTACATCACAAGCATGTTCATGCCGCGAGCCAAATCTGATCGTCCGCTCCCGGTCCCTTCAAACTCCAAGAACCTCGCCTTTGTCAGCCAGTTCGTCGAGATTCCAGATGACGTGGTCTTCACTGTTGAATACTCGATCCGGGCAGCGCAGATGGCCGTCTACGAGCTGCTCAAGATCAAGCGCCCCGTCCCTCCCATCAGCCGACATGATAAATCAATCAGCGTTTTGATTGACACGATGGAAAAGGCTTTCGCCTGAAGATGCATTGCCGGTCCCGGATGGCGCGGTCTTGCCGCGATTCGGTACCGGAGGAAGAGCTTTCGAGCGAAATGGGCTCGGGCGTGATCAAGCATCTTTCAGGCTATGGCGAGGTCGTCACGAATGTCTCGATTCCGATCAAACATGATCCAGGAAAACGCAAATTCATGAGGGAGGACGGCCTGCAACGCGATGCCGTCGCCGCCTAAAACCCGGCCATCCGGCCGGTAGCCTGGACATGGGAAATCTCCGAGTTTTGTCCCTATCTTAAATGGACAGGAGTTACCCATGACCGATCACACCGACCTCTTGGCCGAATTCTCGAACGCTCTGGCCAGGCGCGCAGAAACTGCAAAAACCGCGATTGTCGCTGTCCGCCTCGCACACGGGCGGCATATCACGGGGATCGTGTGGCGACCTGAGATCGTCGTCGTCTCCGAGCAGTCGCTGCCGCGAAAGGATGATTTTGAACTTGTCGCGGCGGGCGGCGCGGCCGTGACGGCCAGGATTGCCGGCCGCGACCCCGCCACCAATATCGCGATTTTGCGGCTCGCCGAGCCGATAGCGTCACCATCGATCGCCGCGGGCGAGGCGCATACCGGCGCAGTGGCGCTGGCCATCGGAGCGGACGGAACGGGCGCTGCGAGCGCGCGGCTGGGGCTCGTCAATCTTGCCGGCGCCGAATGGCATTCAAGCCGTGGCGGCCTCATCGACCGGCGTATCGTGCTCGATCTTCGCCTTGCCCACCGTGAGGAGGGCGGACCGGTTTTCGACGCCGCTGGCGCTTGTCTCGGCATGTCGACCTTCGGGCAGCGCGGCCAGGTCATTGCCATTCCGACCGCCACCATTGAACGTATCGTGCCGCTGCTGCTCAAGAACGGCCGCATCGCGCGCGGCTGGCTCGGTGTCGCCCTGCAAGCCGTCGCGGTGCCCGATGCGCTGCGCGAGACCGCCGGCCAGTCCAGCGGATTGATGGTCATGTCGGTCGTTAACGACGGCCCCGCGGCGCAAGCAGGCCTTGTGGCGGGTGACATCGTCCTGAGCGTCGACGGCACGTCAACGCATCAATTCCGGAATATCGCCAGGCACTTCGGTTCCGACAGCATCGGGCGAAAGGCCGACCTTCGCCTGATCAGGAGCGGTACGGTGATCACGGTGCCGACGACGATTGCAGAACGGCCCGCCGCATGAGCGAAGCGGCACGAAAACTGGCGCCAACGGCGCGGCTGCGCGTGGCCATCTACGCCATGGATTTGCTGCGCCGGACTGCCTTGAGCCGAGTGGTCGCCGAGGCCGGGCATATCGTCGTCGGCGCGGAGGACGCCGCGGACGTGGTGCTCGCGGATGGCGACTGTGTACCGGGTGAAACCCGCCCGGTCGTCACTCTCGGAGGCACCGGTGGCGACCGACCCGGCGTGCTGTCCCGCGATGCCGGCGCGGACCAGATCGATGCTGCAATACGGGCGGTGTCCGCCGGCCTGATCGTCCGCTTGCCCGAGGCGATGGATGCCGGCTTCGGCGCGATGCGCGAGACCGATGGTCACGCACTTCTAACTCCGCGCGAACTCGAAGTGCTGGTGACGCTCGCGGAAGGCATGACCAACAAGGCGATCGCGCGCCGATTGAACATCTCTCTGCACACCGTGAAATTCCATGTCGAATCCCTGTTCCGAAAATTGGGGGCGCGCACAAGGACCGAAGCGGTGGTGAAAGCCTCCGAACGCCGGCGCCATGAGACGATCACCCTGTGATCAACTAAATCCTACCTCGCTCTGATCATCAAGGACCCAGCCCGCGGTCGGATTTGTCTAGAGCCTCTTCCGTTCCGATTGAATCGGAACGGAAGCTCTATCTCCATATTTTGACGCGTTTTCTTCACGCGAACCGGTATCCACTTCGCCGGAAAACACTCTAAAAGCATGATCCGGAAAAGTGGGCACCGGTTTTCCGAAAAGATCATGCTCAAACAAAAAGATAGAGCGAGATGGCGATTCAACGAAGAGCCATCTCGCTCTAGACAAAATGACGCGACGATTTCGTCGCAGCTTCTCCAATCATTCAGGCATCGGTTCCTCGCCGGCATTTTTAGATATCCGGAAACATCGGGTGTCATTCCGATGTCAACATCGGATGTAACAAACTCTGTCAAAGAGAAAGAGTTGGTGAAGAGCCGGTTGCGACGCGGCGCCAAGGCGGCCGGCAGTCGGGCTCGTCCAAGCGCGCCTTTTGCGCCGGATCTTTGTGATCTTTTGTCGGTATTTAGCTGGAAAGAGAGTCGAACCATGGTCGACACCGCCGTAACCTCCGAACTGCTCAAGGATACCCGCGGAAGATCGGTTCAGGACCATATCGACGAATTGCCGATGTGGGCCGACGGAACCCACCTGTTGTCAGCACCGATGACCGGGATGCAATGGCTGATCTGGTCGCTGGCCGCCGCAGGCAAATTCTTTGAGGGTTTCGTCGTCTTCATGACAGGCGTCGCGCTTCCTCTGCTGTCAAACGAGTTCAACATCGGCTCCGCCGAGCATGGCATCATCGGCGCCGCGAGCCTGTTCGGCATTCTGGTCGGCGCGGTGGGTCTTGGCGGGCTGTCGGATCGTTTCGGCCGCAAGCCGATGTTCGTCGCCGAGATGGTGATCTTCGTGGCGTTCCTGGTGGCTTTGATTTTCTGCACCAACTTCACCTTCCTCGTGATCTGTCTGTTCGGAATCGGGCTCTCGCTCGGTTGCGATTACCCGACCGCGCATATGATCATCTCCGAGAGCATTCCCAGCAGCGCACGCGGCAAGCTGGTGCTCGGCGCCTTCGCTTTTCAGGCGGTCGGCGCGCTCGCCGGCACCGCGGTCGGCTACGCCGTGCTCTCGACCTTGCCCGAAATCAGCGCCTGGCGCTGGATGTATGCCTCGGCGATCATTCCGGCACTGCTCGTCACGATCGGCCGCTTCTACATTGTCGAGAGCGCCAACTGGCTGTCCACCCAAGGCAAGATCGAAAAGGCCGAACAGGCCGTGAAAAAACTGCTGGTGCGCAAGCCGCAATATCCCGGCGAAATCAAGCTCGCGACGCGCGACGGGCAGGCGACGGCGGCCGCTCAGTCCAGCCAGAGCTATGCCGCGCTGTTCAACAAGACCAACCGGCGCGCCACGATCCTGGCCTCGGTTCCCTGGTTCCTGCAGGACCTCGGTACCTACGGCATCGGCATCTTCACGCCCACGATCCTGGCTGCTGCTGTGGGTGCGAATTCGGACCATGCCCGCAGCGTCGCCGATCTGATCGCGAACGACATCACGGCCGCCAAGGGTGCGGCCCTGATCACCAGCCTGCTGATCGTCGGCATCATCTTCGCCGTCCTGCTTGCCGACACGGTAGGCCGAATTGCGCTGCAAATTCTCGGCTTCTTCGGCTGCGCCGCGGGCCTGTTGCTGGCGTCGCTGTCGTCGAACTTCACCGGCGGGACGCAGACCCTGCTGATCTTTTCCGGCTTCATGCTGTTCAACTTCATGACCAACCTCGGGCCGAACGCGCAAACCTATCTGTTGGCCGGCGAAGTCTTCCCCACGGCCATCCGTGGCAAGGGGGCCGGCTTTGCGGCGGCCTTTGCCAAGATCGGGGCTGTCGCGACCGCATTCCTGTTCCCCATCCTGCTCGATGCGATCGGTACCCAGGCCCTGCTTTATGGCCTGATCGTTGTTTCGATTTTAGGCGCCGCGGTCACATGGATGTACAGGATCGAGACCACCGGCGTGAACCTCGACGAGTTGGAAAAGTCACCAGCTCAGGGGTAGCCGAACAGCCACGACGCTTTGCTGCCTATCCCCAAGACTTAAATCTTGACCGTCATACAAGGAGAGATCCGCATGACCGATTGCGTGAATCCGCCCACCGCCGACAGACGCGCCATCACCGTTGCGGCGGTACTCGCGCTCGGGCTGTTGACGCTCCCGACGGGAGCAGCGCGCGCCGGCGAGATCAACCTGACCGAAACCGGATCGAGCCTGCTCTACCCGCTATTCAATGTCTGGGTGGCCGAATACACCAAGACGCATCCCGGCATCCATATTGCCACCGGCAGCACCGGTTCGGGCGCGGGCATCGAGCAGGCCGTCTCCGGCGCTGTGCAAATCGGCGCCTCGGACGCCTACATGTCGGACGCGCAGGCAAGGAAGAGCCCGCAGATCATCAACGTGCCGATGGCGATTTCGGCGCTGACCGTCAACTATAACCTGCCTGGCCTCAACGGCACGCATTTGAAGCTCGATGGTCCGACGCTGGCGGCCATCTATACCGGCAAAGTCCGCGCCTGGGACGACAAGTCGATCGCAACGCTCAATCCGGACGTGAAGCTGCCGCACAATGACATCATTCCGGTCCGTCGCAGCGAAGGATCGGGCGATACCTTCGTCTTCACCCAATATCTGACATTCTCCACCCAGTCCTGGGAAGACAAGCTTGGCTATGGCACGTCGATCGCGTGGCCGACCGTAGCGGGCGGCTTGAGCGCGGAGGGTAACCTCGGCGTGCTGCAGACGGTTCAGAAGACCCCCTACTCGATCACCTATATCGGCACCAGCTTCCATGCCGAGATTACCGAGGCTGGCCTCGGCACTGCGCTGCTGAAGGGCTATTCGGGAGAGTTCCTGTTACCGTCTCCGGATACGGTAGCGGCGGCGGCCGCATCGCTCAGCCCGCGGACACCGCCGGACGAACGCCTGACCCTGGTCAATGCGCCAGGCGCCAACGCCTATCCGCTCGTCAATTACGAGTACGCGATCGTCTCGACCAAGCAGGCGGACGCGGCGACCGCCACAGCGATCAGGAAGTTCCTGCTCTGGGCGATCGCGCCAGATGAAACCAACGGAAAATATCTGGAAGATGCTCACTTCATCGCCCTGCCGGCCCACATCTGGGTGCTTAGTCACGATCAGATCGAGATGATCAAGTAAGTCAGGGCTGTTGCCCCGGCGCTTCCGTCAGAAGTCCGCCGCCATCTGGACCAACCGGCGGTGCGCGGTCTCGCGGGCGAGCCGCGCCGGCTCCGCCGGGCCGACCGTCGGTCCAATTAGCGTGAACCGAACATCGCTGACGCCGATGAAGCGCAAGACCTCGCGCAGATACGGCGTCGCCATATCGATGCGTCCCCGGTTCATGCCCGTGACAAAGTCGCTGCCGCTCGCCAGGATCACAACGGTCGGACGATCCTTGAGCAGCGGAAAATAGCCCTGGGCCGGATCGAAGCGGAAGGTGAGCCCGGGCTGCACGATCAGATCGAACCATTGCTTCAGCTTGTAGGGAATGCCGAAATTCCACATCGGCGTGGAAATCAGCACCCGATCGGCGAGCGCGAACCGCATCGCCATCCGCTCCAGCACGGCGAAAGCGTCGCGTTGCGCGTCGCTGAATTCACGCCCGTTCTGCCGGGCGTATTTGGCTTCCAGCGCGTCGCCGCCGAACTCAGGCAGCGTTTCGCGCCACAGGTCCATGACGTCGATGTCCCAGGTCGGCCGCGCCTGCCGGAAACGGGCCACGAACGCCTCGGCGCCGGCCGAGGATTCGGAAGCCGCGCGCGGCGAACAGCGCAGGTGGAAGAGCTTGGGCACGCCGGCTACCTTTTCCTCTTTGCCTGCCGCGCGATCACCCGATCGCCTTGATCACGGCGTCCGCGTTGGTGACGACAGCGACGTTCTGAAGCGCGAAATTGATCGAGGCGTTGTGCCACTCGGCGTTCATCGTCGAGCAGCAATCCTCGGGCACGATCATGAAATAGCCCTTGTCGGCGCCGGTGCGCGCGGTGTGTTCGATCGACATGTTGGTCCAGGCGCCGGTATCGATCAGGATATCGCGACCGGTGGCCTTCAGGATGGTTTCCAGCCGGCTGCCTTCCCACGCGCTCATGCGCATCTTTTCGACGACGAAGTCGCCCGGACGAGGCTCGAGCCCCGCCACCGGCGCGGCGCCCCACGAGCCGCGCACCAGCGCCTTGGAGTCAACCAGGCCCTCGAACAATGGCGCGTTCAGCGTCATGCCCGGCGCGCCGGGCTCTACCACGAACCAGACGTGGATCACCGGAATGCCGCGGGCGCGCGCCGCCTCGGCGAGCCGGCGCACGTTCTCGACGACGCGCTGCGAACGCGCGTGCGCCGGCGCGCCTGAATCCGCGAACGCGCCGCCCTCCATGATGACGTCGTTCTGCAGATCCTGCATGATGAGCGCACAGCGCTTCGGATCGAGTTGCAGGCCGTCGGCCTTGATCAATGGCGCGGGCACAGAAGACGCCGCCGCGCCTCCGCCTCCTTTGGAAGTCATGTAAGGCTCGGCCCTCGGTCCGACCTTGGTCGCGACCGTGTAAACCGAGTGCGTCGAGGTCATGTACAGGGTGCGGAAGTCGGCGCCGCCCCAGGTCAGATTGGCGACGAGTTCGGGCACCCGAACCTTGCCGAGCAGGTCGCCGTTCGGCGCATAGACCCATATACCGCCCGGCGCTGTCACCCAGATATTGCCGTGCTGATCGCATTTCATGCCATCGGGTAAGCCCGGCTCGAGTTCCGAGCGGATGCCGTTGGCGAAGATGCGGGCGTTGGAAATCGAACCGTCGGCCTCGACGTCGAACACCCGGATCAGCGCCTGTACCGTGTCGTTGACATACAGCCGCTTTTCGTCCGGCGAAAAGCAGAGGCCATTCGGCTGGTCGAACAGATAGCGGTCGACCAATAGTTGCGGCGCGCCCCCGCCGGGAGGCACGCGATAGATGCCCTGGAAGCCGAGTTGACGCGGCCGCTCGACGCCGTAGACCGGCATGCGGCCGTACCAGGGGTCGGAGAAATAGATCGCGCCGCTCGAATGCACGCAGACGTCGTTCGGGCTGTTGAGTTCCTGCTTCTCGAAATGCGAGGCGATGACTTCGCGGCGGCCGTCGGGACGCTCGCGGATCAGCGATGACGTAGCGTGCTCGCAGACGATCAGATTGAGATCGGCGTCATAGGTCATGCCGTTGCATTTGTTCGACGGGCGTTTGACCTCGACGACGCCGCGCGCGGCGTCCCAGCGGCGGCGGACGTCCGCTGGCATATCCGAAAACAGCAAATAGTGATCGACCGGATGCCAGATCGGCCCCTCGGTGAAGGTAAAGCCGGTGCCGAGCTGGCCGACCGGCGCGTAGGGATCGATCAGATTTTCGAATTCGGGACGCAGCGTGGTGTGGGTCATGGGGGATGCCTTCGCTCGGTTCAGGCCGGGAACCAATTGCGTTTGGGCAGCGACTGAACGATCGGGCCCGGCACCTGGTCCTGCAGCCGCCCGACCACATCGCCGCCTTCGATCTTGCAGGGACGGTCGTGTACCGGCAGCAGAAAGCGCGAGCTGCTGACCAGCTTCTTGATCGCCGCTTTCTCCGCGCGCTTCGAGGTGCCGTGGTTGCCGGTGGTGCGCGGTTCAGCATCGTGAATCTCGCGGAAGGGATCCACCAGCTGATCATTGATGTCGTAAAGCACGTCACCGCAGATGGTCGCGATCCCCTCGGCGGTGTGAACGTGCAAATTCATCGACCCTTCGGTGTGCGCGTTCGCCGCCTCGCAATAGACGCCCGGGATCAGTTCAACCGGCCCGGTGATCTCGAGATCCAGGAATCGCAGCGCGCTCTTGGTATGCAGGCGGTCGATCAGGTGCTTGATGTCGGGCGCCGGATATTGCGGGTGCATCAGACCCGAGACCGAATATTCGAGTTCCTTGCGGTTGACGACGACCGTGGTGTTCATCGGAAACAGGTCGTCCTTGCCGGCGTGGTCGATATGCAGGTGGGTATGGCAGACGAAGCGCACATCGCCCATGCGCACGCCGTGGCGTGCCAGCTGGTTCTCGATCATGTTCTCGTGGAACTGGAGGCCGCGCATGCCGAGCGTTTCCATGATCTGATTGGAACGGTAGCCGGTGTCGACGACGATCGGATAGGTGCCTCCGACAATCAGAAAGCCCAGCGTCAGCACGCGGCGCGTGCGCCCACAGTCGCGGCCGAGCACAAGGAAGCTCGATTCCAGTTCGATGTCGCCATAGTCAAGAATCTTGATTTCCAAAGCCATCCTTGCCTCCCGTTTTTCCTTTGTTTGTTTTCCCCGCGCCGGGCTACCAGGGCGCGATCCGATAGACCCGCACCGCCGTGTCGCGCATGATCGCATCACGATGACGCGGGTTCGATTTGACGGCGTCGAGATAAGCGTCGACCAGCGCGCGATAATTGGTCCATAGCTTCTCGATCGGAAAGTTCGACCCGAACAGGCAGCGATCGGGACCGAAGATCGCCAACGCCTCGGCAACGATACCGGCGACGTGCGCCGGATCGTTGCGATGAATGAACGTGCCGAGCCCCGAAAGCTTGCAGACGACGTTCGGGCATGCCGCCAACCGCACCATGCCGGCGCGCCAGGCGGCGCGGCCGGCGGGCGACAGATCCTCCAGCATTCCGGCGTGCTGCAGCACGAACGTGACCTTCGGACAGGCCTCGGCAAGGCCGGCCGCGCCCGGCATCTGCGGCGCAAACACCTGCAGATCGAAGCTCCAGTCGTAATCGGCCAGCCGCGCGACGTTGCGGCGGATCGTCGGGTCCGCGCACAGATCGGCGCGCTCGGCGAAGCGATAGAGCGGGTTCTCGTGCCAGTGCAGCTGCATGCGCACGCCCCGCACCAGCGAGTAGCGCTTGAGCCGGTCGAGCTGCGGGCGCACGTCCTCCGCGCCGAAATCCGCATAGGCGACGATGGCATGCGGCCAGCCGGTTTCCCCGGAAGTGCGCTGGACCCAGGCGGTCTCGTCCTCGAATCCCTCCTTGGCCCAATTGGTCTGCACATAGACCGATTTGACGACGCCATTGCCGGAGAGATCGTCGAGATATTCGCGGATCGAATAGTCGCGACGGATCGGTTCATAGGGACCGAATATGCGCGGCTGCATCGGCCCGACCAGCCAGGGCAGATCGGCCTGGCGCCAGATATGATGATGCGCGTCGACGATGCCGGTCACGCGGCTCTCCTTTGCCGCAACGACAGCACATGGCCAACCACCGCCGCGGTCGATCCGCCGTCGACCATGTCATCGACGAAACGTCGAATGGCGATCAGCGCCTCGGTCTGGGGCACGAAATTCGAGCCGACCGCGAGCGGCGTCAGCCAGCTCAGCCGCCAGGCGCGCCGCGACAGTTTGGCAACCGCGTCGCGCAACGCCGTGAGATCGCCGCGCTCCAGTCCGTCGGACACGACCACGACCGCGGCACCGCGGGCGTAGCCGCCGAACCGCGGCACGGCCAGAAAAGCCTGCAGCGCGTCACCGATCCGCGTGCCGCCGTCCCAATCGCTCACCAGCTGCGCGGCAGCGGCCAGCGCCTGCTCGCGGCGCTTCAGCCGCAGCGCGCGCGTCACCCGCGTCAGGCGCGTGCCGAACGTGAACACTTCGATGCCGGGCGTCGCCTGCACCAGCGTATGGGCAAGCCTGAGATTGTCCTCGGAGCGCAACTTCATCGAGCCCGAGACATCGATCAGCAGCAGCATCTTGCGCGGCCGCGCGCGCCGCTTCAGCCGGCCGAGCCGCATCACCTCGCCGTCATTGCGCGCGGACTCGCGCAAGGTTCGCCGCAGGTCCGCCCAGGGCCCACGCCGCGCCCGCATCCGCCGATGCCCGCGCCGCCGCGGCAGGCGCGTGGGAGCTTCGCGCGCCAGCCGGCGCAGCGCCTCATTCGGTCCGCTCGAGCCGAAGCGGCGCTCCACCAGCGCCTCGGCGCGCACCGACATCTCACCTGATTTGTTGACCTCGTCGGCAAGCGGCGGCTCTTCGTCGCCGCGCCCCTCATCCTGCAGCCGCACGACGTCCTCGTCTTCGCCCTCGGCGCCCGGAAGCTCCTCGCCGCCGAGGAAGTGAATCCGGAACAGCATGTCATAGGCGGCGCGCCGCTCGGGCGCAGGCGCCAGCGTTGCGAGCCCGGCCTGCCTTATATCCTCCGGGCTGCGCGGGCCGAGCAACTCGATCGCCGCGAGAAAGGCGGTGGTCTGTTCGGGCGCCACCGGAAAGCCGTTGGCGCGCAACAGCGCCACGAACGAAATGAAGGCATGGACGGCGCGAGGCAGTTGCGGCTCTTCGATCACGCGGCCGCCTCCGCGATGATGGCGTCGAGCCGTCCGGAGATGAAGGCGAGGTCTTCCTCATCTTTCAGCGCAACGCCGATCGACCGCTTGAATGCGTCCGGCCAGCGCGCGCCGCCCTTGTTGAGCAAGGTCGCCGCCTCCGCCCAATCGACCGCCTCGGCGACGCCGGGCGCCTTGCTCAGCGGCTCGCGCCGCAGCTTGCCGACGGCGGCGACAACCGCGCGCGCGGTCGCCTCCGCTACGCTGGAGGCGCGCATCATCACGATTCTCGCCTCGCGCTCTGCGGTCGGGTAATCGATCCAGTGATAGACGCAGCGTCGGCGCAAAGCTTCGTGCAGGTCGCGCGTGCGGTTGGAGGTGAGCACCACCACCGGCCGTTCGGCCGCCCGGATCGTGCCGCGCTCCGGAATCGAGATCTGGAAATCGGAGAGGAATTCGAGCAGGAACGCTTCGAATTCCTGATCCGAGCGATCGATCTCGTCGATCAGCAGCACCGTCGAATCCGGCGCGCGAAGGGCGGCGAGCATCGGACGCTCGATCAGGAAACTCTCGCCGTAGATATCGATGGTCTGGTCGCCCGCCTGGCGGATCGCCAACATCTGCCGCGGATAATTCCATTCATAAAGCGCAGCGGAGGCGTCGATGCCCTCATAGCATTGCAGTCGAATGAGCCGGCGGCCCAGCACCGCAGCGATCGCCTTCGCAGCCTCGGTCTTGCCGACGCCGGGGGCGCCTTCGAGCAGCAGCGGCTTGCCCAGCGCGAGTGCAAGATAGGCTGCCGTCGCGATACCATCGTCGGCGAGGTAATAGGCCGCGCGCAGCGCATGCTCCAGCGCCTGCGGGCTATCGATGCCGCTGATGTTGCCGCGAACCGCCATCAGCGGCGCGCCTGCGGCCGTGCGCCGCCCTGCGCCTTGATCGCGCGCAGCACTTTCTCCGGCGTGATCGGCAGATCGTCGACGCGCACGCCGACCGCGTTGAAGATCGCGTTGGCGACCGCCGGCAATACCGGATTGGCGCACATCTCGCCGGGGCCCTTGGCGCCGAACGGACCATCCGCCGCCGGACGCTCCAGCACCGCGACATCGTGCGGGCAGATATCGCCGGGGCCCGGCATCAGATATTCGACAAAGTCGCGCGGACCGTGACTGGGATCCGGATAATAGGGCTCCGTCGTCTCGAACAGGGCGTGGCTCACGCCCATCCAGGCGCCGCCGACAAGCTGTTGTTCGACCAGGCGCGGATTGAGGGCGCGGCCGAGTTCGTAGGCGCTGTCCATGCGCACCATCGCGACCTCGCCGGTCTCGTCGTCGACCTCGACCTCGGCGACCATGCAGGCATGCGCGTAACAGGTCGCCGGCGACATTTCGCCGGTTTCGGGATCGACAGCGGAGAGCGGCACCAGAAAGATACCGCGCCCGGAGATAGTCTTGCCCTGCTTGAACTGCGCAGCGATTGCGACATCCTTGGTCGAGATCGATCGATGCGGCGCGCCCTTGACGTGAATATTGCCGCGGCCGTCGGTTTCAAGATCGGCGGCATTGACCTCAAGCTCCTCGGCCGCCGCCTCCATCATGACGCCGCGCGCTTCCTTTGCCGCCGCCATGACGGCGTTTCCGACGCGATGGGTGCCGCGCGAGGCGAAGCTGCCCATGCAATGCGGGCCGGTGTCGGAATCGGCGGTGTCGACATAGACGTCCTCGACCGGCACGCCGAGCGTCTCGGCGCAGATCTGCCGGGTCACTGATTTCATGCCCTGACCGAGATCGATCGAGGACAGCGACACCGTGAACTTGCCGCTCGGATTGGAATGCACCAGCGCCTGGCTCGGATCGCCGCCGAGATTCATGCCGATGGGATAGTTGATCGACGCAATGCCGCGTCCGCGATGCCTGGTCATGGTCAGCGCCTCCTTGAGCCAAACACAGAGGAAAATCGCACCGCGCCGTGCGAAGCGGGCTGCGGCGTGGGTGGCGGCGGGGCCGCTGGAGGTATCGGCGGTTGCAGCGGCGCGGGTCCGGCAGCGGGCTGCGGTGCGCGATCGTAAGGCGTGCGCTGCTGTGCGGGGGCACGCGCCGCCGCGGGCGAACTTGCAGGCGCGGCCGGAATCAAGGCGCGTTCGCCGCCGCCATCCTTGCGCGAGGACATCCGCTTGAATTCCTCACGCAACGGCCATTTCGACTTCTCGGCCGCGACCTGCACACATTCGATCAGCGCGGTGTTCTTGGCTTCGCGCCGGTGCGCCTTCATGTCGCCGTCGCGATAGGCGTTGAGGATGCGGAACTCCATCGGATCCATTCCGATGAGATGGGCAAGCTTGTCCATCTGGCATTCGATCGCGAAATCCATCGCGGTAACCCCGAAGCCGCGCATCGCGGTCGCCGGTGTGCGGTTGGTGAAGACGCAATAGATGTCGCCGTGGACGTTCGGGATCGTATAGGGACCGGGCAAATGCGCCGCGCATTTGACCACAGCGTAGCTCGACAACCGGGTATAGGCGCCGCTGTCGAAATAGGCGCGCACCTTGCGCGCCACGATGCGGCCGTCACGCATCATGCCGTCCTTCAGATAGATGCGTTCAGCGCCGCGTGGCGGCCCGAACTGCATTTCCTCCTCGCGGCCGAAAATGTAGCGCACCGGGCGGCCGGTCAGCATCGCGCCGAGGATGGACAGCGGTTCGGTCAGGGTATCGACCTTGCCGCCGAAGCCGCCGCCGACGGTTCCTCCGATGAAGTGAAAGGTGTTCGAGGGCACATCCAGAATCTTGGCGCAGGTGTCGAGCGAGAAGAACAGCGCCTGCGTCGAGGTGTAGACCACATAGCGCCCGTTGGTGTCGGGGGCTGCGATCGAGCCGTTGGTCTCGGTCGGCGCGTGCTCGATCGGCGACATCTGATAGCGCTGCTCAAGCACATGATCCGCGCTGGCGAAGGCACGCTCGACATCGCCAAAGCGCAGCTTCTGGTGATCGTAAATGTCGTGATAGATGAAGGTATTCTTCGGATAGGTTTCGTTGACCACCGGCGCGCCGGCCTTCAGCGCCTCCTCGACGTCGAACACCGTAGGCAGCGGCTCATAGTCGACGCGCACCTTGGCGATGGCCTCAAAGGCCTCGCGGTGGCTGTCGGCGACGACGGCAACGACCGGCTCGCCCTTGTAGCGCACCTTGTCGACCGCCAGCGTCGGCTCGTCGTCCTTGCCGAAATTGATCAGGCTGAGCAGCGTGTTGAGGTTGCGCGGCACGTCGGCGCCGCGAATGATCCGGCGTACCCCGGGGCTGCGCTCGGCCTCGACGGTGTCGATGCGCCGGATGCGTGCATGCGCGTGCGGACTGCGCAGCACCTTCAGATGCAGCATGCCCTGCAATTTGTGATCGTTGAAATAGGTGGACGTGCCGGTGACATGACCAAGCATGTCCTGGCGCTGGGTGCCCTTGCCGATCTCCTTGAGGTTGTCATCGCGCTCGTCGGCGAAAATGTCCTTGCGCAGTTCTAGCATGGCGCGGTCCTTTAGGCGCGCGCGCGGCCGCCCGAGGCGGCGGCGAGCACGGCGTTGATGATGGGTTCGTATCCGGTGCAACGGCAAATATTGCCCGCGATCGCATTGACGACATCGGTGCGGGTCGGTGACGGGTTGTGGTCGAGCAGCGCCTTCGCCGCCATCAGCATGCCCGGCGTGCAATAGCCGCATTGTGCGGCGAAATGGTCCATGAAGGCGCGTTGCAGCGGGTGCAAATTCGCGCCATCCTTGAGACCGTCCAGCGTTTCCACCGAGCGGCCTGCCACGGTCTCCGCCAGTGTCAGGCATGAGAGGTGGGCCTGGCCGTCGATCAGCACCGTACAGGCGCCGCATCCCCCTTGGCCGCAACCGAATTTGGGCGTCATATCGCCGACCAGATCGCGCAAGGTAGAGAGCAGATTGGCGCCACCATCGACAAAGACCGCGACATCGCGGTCGTTGTGACGAAATTGCAGGGCGGTCTTGGCCATGGGCGTTCCTTATCGGCTTCTTTGTCAGCTGTCTTTATTCCTGGCCGGTGAGCAGGCGGCGCAGATGGACGCCGATAACTTCACGCCGATACCAGGCACTGGCGAATGAATCATTGGCGGGCGAAGTGCCTTCGGTCGCGGCGGCGACCGCAGCAGTGACGCTCGCCGCATCGAGCGTGCGCCCTTCGATCGCGCGCTCGGCCGCCTTGGCGCGAACCGGCATCGCCGCCATCGCACCGTACGAGATGCGGCCGCCGACAACGCGGCCGCCGCTGGTCGGAAGAAGGGCCGCGAGCGTCACCAGCGACCCGCCTTTCGGCTTGACGCGCGAGATCTTGCGATAGCGAAACGCCTCGCCATGGGGGCGCTGGAAGGAGACGGAGAGCACCAGCGCGCCCGGCTGGCGATCGCGCCCGGCAAGGAACTCTTCGAGAGGCACGTCGCGCGCACCATAGCCGCCCTGCACCGCAACCGTGGCATCGAGTGCCAGCAGTGCGACGGCGAAATCGCCGAACGGCGTTGGCGCGAACAGATTGCCGCCGACCGTGCCCATGTTGCGCACGGCCGGGCCGCCGATCGAGGCGGCGACGGGGTGGAGAAACGCGAGTTCGCGCTCGGCGAGGACGCGCGCGAAGGTGACGCCGGCGCCGATCGTGATGCGGGAGCTGGCGAACTCGATCTGCGTCAAGGCGCGGTCGGTCGCCCGCACCACTGTCGAAATCGAGAGATCGCCTTCGTTGAGCGCGCGCATCACCAGCGTGCCGCCGCCGAGATAGCGCGCGTCGCGCTCCGACGAAAGAGCGGACGCGGCTTCCCCCGAGGTTGCGAACGTCTTCACCGTTACGGGCATGATTTTGTCTCCGCGCTCATGCGGCTCCCTGGAGATGCCGGCGGATCGCCTCGAAGCCGGCCTGATAGATCTGCTCGCCCACCATTTCGGTGAGTTCGGCTGCGTCGGCGGGCCGCGTCGTGAAGCGCGACTCCCAATGCCAGAACGTCCGGTCGCCGTCCGTCACCGGCAGCAGCCGCACATGCGCGACGTAGTTGAACATCGGGATTGGCGTATCGAGCAGGCAATAGCTGAAGGTCTGTTCGAGATCGGAGAGCGCCAGCAATTGCTCGCGCAGCTCCGAGCCGTCCTTCAGCTTGAAGCGTCGCACGCAGCCGATGCGGTCCGAGGATTGCGCCCGCTCGATGGTGCTGGTGGCGACCGCCGGATGCCAGCGGTCATGGCCGTTGAAATCGCGCAGCACGTTCCAGACCGCGCCAGTCGGCGCGTCCAGGATTGTGCTTTTGACGATATGCGGCACGGTTCAGCCTCCGAACGCGCGCTTGAGCGCATCGAAGCCGCCCTGGAACACACCGCCGCCGATGGTGTTGATCAGTTCGGCTTCGCGCTCGGGCGCGCAGTCGAACTCGGCCGACCATTCCATGAAGGTCTTTTCACCGTCGGTGACCGGGGTCAGGCGCAACGTCGCGACATAGTTCTCGACGCCCATCGGCGATTCGAGAATCGAATAGGTGCAGAACATGTCGAAGTCGGAGAGCCCGAGCAGCTTTTCACGAATGCGGTCGCCGTTGCGCAACCTGAAATCGCGCACGCAGCCGATCTTGTCGGCGGGCTCGCCGCCCTCGATGCGGCTCTCGGCGATCGCCGGATGCCAGTTGGGCAGACCGTTGAAGTCGCGCACCCGCGTCCACACCCGGTCGTTGCGAGCGTTGACGACGGTCGAAACATAGACACGAGCCATGACGCGCCCTCAACCCTTCTTGCCTGGCGGCGGCGCCGGCGGCTTGGCTTCGCTCTCCTTTTTCGGTGCCGCGGCCTCCTTGCGGATGCCCTGCATGTCGCGGGCTTCGCGAATAAGGCCCGGCATCTTGGAAAGGCTCCCCCCTTCGACGCCGATGTCGGCGAGGATCGAATCGATCAATGGCGCCTGAACACGGTAGCGCAAGGCCGAATCGATCACCTCGTCGGTGGCGCTGCGCCCGCCCCCTCCACCACCGCCGCCGACTCCGCCGGCCAGGCCGTCGACATGCAGGATGCGGATGCCCTCGATTTTCTCCATCGGCTTGACGCTCTCGCGCACGATGCCCTCGATGCGATCGAGCAGCTTGCGGCGGAACAGCGAGTAGCGCGCCTGGTCGGTGAGCACGTTCTCGGCCTCGTTGAGGAGCTTCTGCCCCTCGGCCTCGACCGCTGCGCGCACGCGTTCGGCCTCGGCGGCGATGCGCTTCTCCTCGGCTTCCTTCTCGGCGATCAGCACCTCGACCGTTCTGCGCCGCTTGGCGATCTCGCTGTCGCGCACGGTGATGACGCGCTCGGCCGCCTCGGTTGCGCGCGCCTTGGCGTTCTCGGCCTCCGCTTGCGCGGCCGAATGTTCCAGCGACTTCTGATAGAGCGCAATCGCCTTCTCCATCAAAACCGTCTCGACCTCCTTCTCGCGGTTGATCTCCAGCTTGCGCAATTCGCGTTCGCGGCCGATGCGGGCCTCGTCGAGCCCGCGGTCTGAGGCGATGCGCGCGCGCTGCACCTCTTCGTTCGCCGCGATCTCGGCTTCCTGCAACGCCTGGACGCGACCGACTTCGAGCTGCTCGATCACGCGCCGGCGCTCCAGCCGCGCCGCTTCCAGCGCCTGCTCCCTGGAGACCTCAGTAGTCTCGACGTCACGGCGGGCGACGATTTCGGCCTGCTTGACCTGCCGATCGGCGTCGATGCGCTCCGAGCGTTTCGCCGATAGCGCAATGACCCGCTCTTCATCGGCGATTTCAACCGTTCGCTTCTGTTCGATGTTGAGCACTTCGCGGGTCTTGCTGGAGGCAATGCGATCCGCCTCGAGCGCAAGCTCGACGCCGATGCGCTGACGCTCGATGGTGTCGCGGCGTTTCAGTTCGGCCGCCTCGACCGCCTGGTCGCGGTCGATCTGCAGGTTGCGGATGGCCTCTTCCTTGGCGATGCGATCCGCCTCGACCTTGCGCTCCTGGGCGATGCGGGCGGTCTCGACCAGCTGCTTGGCTGATATCTCGGCCTTCTCCAGCGTTTCGTTGCGGGCAATTTCGAGCTTGCGCGTCTCGCTCTCGGCCGCGATCGAATCGGCGGCGGTTTTCTTTTCCTGGGCGATGCGGGCGGCGCGGGTCGCCTGCCGGGCGGCGATCTCGGCCTCCTCGGTCGCACGCTGGCGCTCGATATCCTGCTCCTTGGTCTCCTGATCGCTCATGATGCGTGCAAGAGATATGTTCTTTTCCTGCGCGATCCTTGCTGCCTCGATCGCCTCGCGCGAGGCGATGTCGGCTTCCTCGATCGCGCGATTGCGTGCGATCTCGAGCCCGCGGATGCGCTCCTCCTGCGCGATGCGCGACGCTTCGGTCGCCTCACGCGCCGCGATCCCGGCGACTTCGACGGCCTGGTTGCGGTCGATCTCCAGTTTGCGGGTGTTCTGCTCGGCGGCGATGCGTTCGGCGGCGAGCGCGCGTTCGCGGGCGATGCGGGCGGCCTCCACCGCTTGCTGTGCCGCGATCTCGGCTTCCTGTATAGCGCGGGTCTGCCGGATCTCCAGCGAACGGGTGTGCTCGTCGGAGGCAATTCGTTCGGCGTTGACGACGGTGGTCTGCGCGATCCGCGCCTTCTCGGTCGCTTCCTTGGCTGATATCTCTGCTTCGTCGACCGAGCGGGTGCGTTCGATTTCGCGCCGGCGTGTTTCTTCCTCATTGGCGATGCGGGCGTCGGTAACGACGCGGTCCTGCTGGATCCGGGCCTTCTCGACGAATTCGCGTGCCTGAATCTCGGCTTCCTCGACCGCGCGGCCGCGTTCGATCTCCTTCTGCCGGACGTCGCGTTCGGACTCGATGCGGGCACTGTCGACCGAGCGCTGGTTGGCGATGCGCGCCTTCTCGATTTCCTCGCGCGCCAGTATCTCCTTTTCCTCGACCGCCTGGGTACGCTCGATTTCCCTTTGCCGGGTTTCGCGCTCGGAGGCGATGCGCGCTTCCGCGATCGCCTGCTCGTTGGCGATGCGCGCCTTTTCGATGGTTTCGCGTGCCGATATCTGCGCCTGTTCGGCTTCGGTCTCGCGCAACGCCCGTTCGCGCGCCACCTCGGTTCGTTGCAAGGCCCGGCTCACCTCGATATCGCGCTCCTGATCGAGGCGCGCAGTCTCGCTCTGGCGTTCGATATCGAGCGCCTGCCGTTCGGCTTCAAGATTGCGAGTACGGATCTTGATCATCGAATCCTGTTCGATGTCGTTACGCAGCTTGCGCTTGGCCTCGATGTCTTCCATCAGCCGGGTCAAGCCTTCCGCGTCGAAGCGGTTGGATGGATTGAAGAATTCGAGGTCGGTCTGATCGAGGTCGGTGATGGCGACGGATTCGAGCTCCAGGCCGTTCTGGGCGAGGGCTTCGGCGGCGGCTTCCTTGACACGGGCGACATATTCGCCGCGTTTTTCGTGCATCTGCTCCATCGTCATTTCCGAGGCGACCGAGCGCATCGCGGAGACGAACTTGCCGGACAGCAACGCATGCAGCCGTTCGGGTTCCAGCGTCCGCCGCCCGAGCGTCGCCGCGGCGATCGAAACCGCTTCACGCGTTGGCCGCACCCGGACATAGAAATCGGCCTCGATGTCGATGCGCATGCGATCGCGGGTGATGACGGCGTCCTGCTTCGACCGAGTGATCGGCATCGGCAGCACGTTCATATTGACCGGCGTGAAGTCATGAATGAAAGGGAGCACGAAGGCGCCACCGTCGATCACCACCTGTTCGCCGAGGAAGCCGGTGCGTACAAATGACACTTCCTTGGAAGATCGGTGATAGAGCCAATTCACGACGTAAACGGCCACGACGATCACCACCAGCGCGACGATCAGCCACAGGATCAACTCACCAACAAGAATCCCTGACATAGTACCTACCTCCCCGTAACCGGCGCTCAACCCACGCCGATCGCCTTGAATTTTCGAACCTGCTCCGTCAGCGCCCGCTCCACCGGCAGCCGCTCCATCGACGAAGCGCCATAGAAGCCGTGACACTTGCGCGTGTTTTTCATGATGAACGCGGCGTCCGCCGGCTCGGCCACCGGCCCGCCATGCGCCAGCACCAGAATCCCGGGATCGACCGCCAGGGCTGCCGCCGCCCAAGCGTCGATGAGAGCGGGACAATCCTGAAGTTTCAGCGCCGTCTGCGCGCCGATCGCGCCGCCGGTGGTCAGGCCGAGATGGCAAACGACGATGTCGGCGCCTGCCCCAGCCATCGCCCTGGCATCGGCCTCGTTGAATACATAGGGCGTGGTCAGCATATCCTTGGCGCGCGCCTTGGCGATCATCTCGACCTCCATCGCGTAGGACATGCCGGTTTCTTCGAGATTGGCGCGAAAGACGCCGTCGATCAGCCCGACGGTCGGGAAATTCTGCACCCCGGCAAAGCCGAGCGCCTTCAACTGATCGAGGAAGACGTCCATATCGCGGAACGGATCGGTGCCGTTGACGCCCGCCAGCACCGGCGTGTTCTTGACGACGGGCAGCACTTCACCCGCCATTTCGACGACGATGGCATTGGCGTCGCCATACGGCATCAATCCTGCGAGCGAGCCGCGTCCGGCCATCCGGTAGCGGCCCGAATTATAAATGACGATCAGGTCGATGCCGCCTGCTTCCTCGCATTTGGCGGAAAGTCCGGTGCCGGCGCCGCCGCCGACGATCGGCTCGCCGCGCGCGACCATGGCACGGAATTTCTTCAACAGTTCGGCGCGTTCAAACCGGGGCATCGATCACCTCGCCACCCGCCGGCGCGTGCTGGTACGCCCCACGATCAAGCGGAACGCCGCGACGATCGCCGCCGCGAATTCGGGCTCGTTGATGTTGCGCTTCAGCCGGATGAGTTGCCGGTTGCTGGTCTGGCGCACCGTCTGATCGAGCGCGCGGAACAGCGCGGCATCGGCGTCGGGATCCCAGAACGGCTGCCCCGGCGCGTCGAGCGCGGAGACGCCGCCTTCCGGCAGAAAGAATCGCACCGGCCCGTCCATGGCGTTGAGGCGCTCGCCGATCCAGCGGCCCATGCGCTCATTCTCTTCGGCGGTGGTGCGCATCAGCGTGACTTGCGGATTGTGAACGTGCAGCTTGCGGCCGCGGTAGCGCTCGGGGATCGTGTCGGGCGCGCCAAAATTCACCATGTCGAGCGCGCCGACCGAGCCGATGTAGGGCACGCGGGTGCGAACGATGGCGCCGAAGCGATCCTCGGTCGCCGGGAACACGCCGCCCATCAGGAGATCGCAGACCTCGGTGGTCGTGAGGTCGATAACCCCCGACAACAGGCCGGAATCGACCAGCTTCTCCATCGAGCGGCCGCCGACGCCGGTGGCGTGGAAGACCAGGCATTCGTATTCGCCGCGCAACGCCGCTGCGATATTCTGCACGGCGGGCGTGGTGACGCCGAACATCGTCAGGCCGACTGCAGGCAGATCGGGGCCTTGCTCGCGCGCATTCGCCGCGCGTTGGTCGAGCCGCGCCTTCACCATGCCGACCAGGGCGTTGGCGCCATTGGCGAGCACCTGGCGCGAGATCGAGTTCAGCCCCTGCACATCAGTGACCGAGTACATCATGGTGATGTCGGCGGGCCCGACATAGGGCGCGACGTCGCCCGAGGCGACCGAGGAGACAATGAGCTTGGGCACGCCGATCGGAAGCGCGCGCATGCCCGGCGCCACCAATGAGGCGCCGCCCGATCCGCCGGCGGAGATCACGCCGACGATGTCGCCCTGGCGGCGCAGCCAGTTGGTGAAGGCCTCCGCCATCGCCGTCACCGAAGCGCCGCGATCCGAACCGAACACCGCGCCGCCGCCGCGGGTGTGGTTAAGGGCTATTTCCTGGGCGGAGACGTCGCAGGACGCAGCCTTGCCGGCCGTCGAGACGTCGACGAGACGCGTGCGCAGCCCGCTGCCGGCCACGATGTCGCGGATGAATCGGAGTTCCTCGCCCTTGGTATCCAGCGTGCCGACGACGAGCACGGTCGGCCGTCCGGAGCTTCGCGCTGCTTCCGTGTCGCGGCGCGGTCGCGCGGCCTCTTGGAGCCTCAACACACCGGTCGAGAGCGCACGGGCGCCGGACTCGATGCGCGCGATCGGCACCGGCTGCGACCATCGGGTCGGCGGCGTCGGATTGGAAATGTAGACGCGGACCGGTGCCGGGCTCTTCGGGCGCGGGGAAGCCGCCTTTCCCGCACCCTCGTCCTTGGCCTCCGCGCTAACCTCGATCTCGGCTTCGGAGTGACGTCCGACGCCGAGCAGGCGCTGTTGCAGGTCACGATCGGAGGCCAGGCGCGCGGAGTCGATGACGCGATTGACGCGGCCGTTGACCATGATGGCAACACTGTTGGCGACCGCCGTCGCCACCCCGATATTCTGCTCGATGACGAGCACCGAAATGTCGCCTTCCTCGCCCAGCCGGACCAGCATCTCCTCGACCTGTGCGACGATGACGGGGGCGAGCCCTTCGGTTGGCTCGTCCATGATCAGGAGACGCGGATTGGTGACCAGAGCGCGCGAGATCGCCAGCATCTGCTGCTCGCCGCCGGAAAGCTGGCCTCCACCATTGTTCTTGCGTTCGGCAAGGCGCGGGAATGTGTCGTAGATGCGCTCGACCGTCCAGGCGCCACGCCGCAAGCCCGCGGTCATGCGCAAATGCTCGTCGACGGTGAGCGAACGCCACAGACGTCGCCCCTGCGGTACGTAGCCGACGCCGAGCCGGGCAATTTGCGCAGGTTGCAGCGACAACAGGTCTTCGCCGCCGACGCGGACGGAACCACCGGTCGCGCGCACCAGTCCCATGATCGTCTTGCAGAGCGTCGTCTTGCCCATGCCGTTGCGGCCGACGACGGAAAGCACGCCGGAATCGAGCGTCAGGTCGACGCCCTGCAGCGCATGCGAGCGGCCGTAATAGACGTCGAGGCCCCTGACCTCGAGAATCGGAGCGGCGCGGCGCGCGTCAGCCATGCCCACCTCCGAGATAAAGCTCCTGGACCTCGGGATCGGACTCGATTTCCTGCGGCGGCCCTTCCTTGAAGATGCGGCCATTGTGCATCATCGTAACGCTCTCGACGACGCGCAGCGCCACATCCATGTCGTGTTCGATGATGATGTAGCCGATATGGCCGGGCAGCGACGTCAGGATTTCCACCAACTCGCTGCGCTCGGTCGGCGACAGGCCGGCAGCCGGTTCATCGAACAGGATGAAGCGCGGCGCGCCTGCGAGCGCCAGTGCGATTTCCAGCTGGCGCTGCTGACCGTAGGCGAGTTCGGCGACGCGCCGCTGCTTGACCGCCGTCAGATGCACCGCCTGGACGAGATCGTCGGCCGCTTGCACCAGCACATCGTTGATGCGCGGCCGGATCGGCGAGAAGCGGCTGCGCGAAACGCCGCAACAGGCCAGATAGACGTTGTCGTGAACGGTGAGTCCCGGGAACAGCGCGGAAATCTGATAGGTGCGCCGCAGGCCGCGGCGAATCCGCTCATAGGGCGGAAAGTGGGTGACGTCCTCGCCGAAGAACCGGATGGTGCCGGAGGTCGGCGGAAAATCGCCGGTGATGCAGTTGAAGAGCGTGGTCTTGCCGGCGCCGTTGGAGCCGAGCACCGCCCGCCGCTCCCCGGGGCGCACCGTCAGCGTGACGTCGGTCAACGCCGCGAGTGCCCCGAAAAGCCGTGTCACGCCGCGCAGTTCGAGCGCAGCTCCAGTACCGACAGCTGAAAGGCGCCGCGCGACGCTATCCATGGCCGTGGCCTCCGCCCGGCTGTGCCGGCCCGCCGCCACGGCCGCGCCAACGCTCCCACAGCCCGACGATGCCGTCCGGAGAGAACAGCACGATGACGAGAAAGCCGAGGCCGATCAGCAGGCGGAAGCGATTGCCGTCGAGCCCGATCGCGACCAGAAAATCAAGCGTGAAGGTGCGCAGCAGCACAAAAATAAGCGCGCCGATGAACGGACCGATCGGACGGGTGATGCCGCCGACGACGGCGATAATGAGAATATCGATCGCCCGTTCGACCCCGACTGAGCCGGGCGATATCTGCCGGTAGTTCCAGACCTGCAAGACGCCGGCGAGCGATGCCATGAAAGAGGCGAACGCATAGGCGGCGACGCGATGCGCATTGACGTTAAATCCGAGCGCTGCCATCCGGCGCGGATTGTCGCGCACGCCCTGCAAGGCCAACCCGAAAGGTGAGCGCGAGAGATAGCCGACCGCGCCGAAGCAGAGCACCGCGACCGCGAGTATCAGATAATAGAACGGGACATCCGCGCGCCAGTCGACGCCCCAGAAATGCGGCGTGACGATGGTGTTGATGCCGGTGTGGCCGTTGAAAATGACCCAATTCTGGTTGGTGAAGTAGTAGAACGCCGATGCTATCGCCAGCGTGATCATGATCGTATAGATGCCTTCGGTTCGCACCGCGAGCGCTCCGCCGATGGTGCCGAACAGCGTCGCCAGGACAATCGCCATCGGGGTCGCCAGCCACCACGGCCATCCGAGGCTGATGTTGGCATTGCCGCTGAGACCGAACACCGCCGTCATGTAGCCGGCGAGGCCCGCGATCGTCAGCTGCATCAGGCTGACCATGCCGCCATAACCGGCCAGGAACATCAGGCTCAGCGCCACGATGCCGAGAATCAAGGTGGTGCCGAAAATCTCGATCAGGAAAAAGCCGTTGGCGAGCAGCGGCATGACGAGCAGGATGAAGCCGACGACCCAGGCGGCGGGGTTGCCGAAATCCGGACGAGCAAGGCCGGGCAACGGCGTCGCCGCCGTGGCGACGTTTTCGGGCTGAAGCCGCGCGTCCTGCGTAATTGACATGGCTAGCGGCCCGCCAGCAGGCCCTGCGGCCGAATGGCCAGCACGAGCACCATGATCAGAAACGTCACCACGATCGCGTAGGTCGGGATGTAGACCGAGCCGAGTTGCTCGGCGAGACCGATGATGAGCGCCCCGAGCGCCGCGCCCGGGATCGACCCCATGCCGCCGATGATGACGACGACGAGCGAGGCCAGCAGGAACCGGATGTCTTCGCCGGGCGAGATCGACTGAAAGGTACCGCCGACGACACCGGCCATGCCCGCAAGCCCGGCACCGAGGGCGAACACGAGCACGAACACCAGTTGAATGCGAACGCCCATCGCCGCCAGAATGTCGCGATCATCGACGCCGGCGCGCACGATCATGCCGATGCGGGTGCGATTGAGCGCGAGCCACATCGCAACGCCGATCACGACGGAAGCGGCGAAGATCACCAGGCGTACCATCGGGTACGACAGATAGACCGCCTCACCGGAGGACCTGACGGCGGTAACGAACGGCAGCGTGATCGGACCAACCAGCGCGCTCGGTGTCTGAATCTGATAGAAGTCGCCGCCGAAAGCCCAGAGCATCAGATCGGCAAACACGATCGACAATCCGATTGTCACCATCGTCTGGCGCAGGTCCTGCCCCTCCATGCGGCGGAAGACAAGAATTTGCATGGCGACGCCGATCAGCGCGACGACGATAAACGCGGCGAAGAAGCTCAGAATCCACGAACCGGTCGCGACGCTTACCGCGTAGCCGACATAGCCGCCGAACAGATAGAGCGAGCCGTGCGCGAGATTAACATTGCGCATCAGCCCGAAGATCAGGGTGAAGCCGCTCGCCACCAGGAAATACAGGCCCCCCAGCGTGATGCCGTTGAAAACGGCATTGAGGAACACTTTCTTCCTGCCGAACGCGTCCTCGAGGCCCTGCGGCCAGGTCGCGAAAATCAGCCAGAGCACTGCCGCGATCGCAATCAGGATGACAAACGACCACAGCGGATTGCGTTCGATGAATCTTGTCATGAGTGCCGCCCGCGCGCGCTCAGGGGCCGGACGCCAGCAAGCACCCGGCCCGCGCCGGCTGGTGTGCGACGATAGCTTGTCACGTTCGACGCCATCTCGGCCCTTGTCCTCCCCGGGTGCAACGGTGGTCCGCAGTCCGCATCCGCCGCCATCTTATCGGACACGCGCGGCTTGGACTTGATCGCCAGTATGCTTTCGCGCGCCGGCTGCGCCGGTCAGGCCCTCAGGACCTTGGCGGCGCGCCGATAGTCCGTTGGGGCCATGCCGACATTGGCGGCAAAGAAGCGCGTGAATCCGCTCTGCGACGAGAACCCGAGGTCGAAGCCGATGTCGGCGATCGACGCTTCGGTGGCCACCAGCGAGTCCAGGGCTTTTTCCATCAGCAGCGTATTGACGTAGAGATGCGGCGTGACACCGGTCTGGGTTCGGAAAAGCTTGTAGAAATGCGGGCGCGAAAGCCCCGCCTCGCGCGCGATCGCATCGAATTCGATCTCGGCGCCGACGCTTTCCGCCAGCAGCCTGATCGACTTGCGCACGCGAAAGTCGGTCACCGCAGAGCCACCATGACCGTCCGGCAAGGCGTCGGCCTGGCGCCAGCTTTCTTCGTGGCAGGCATCGATCAGGCTCCGCAACTCGCCATCGAGACCGTCGAGCGAGGGAGCGCCGCAAACCATGGCCGCCGCCTGCCGGATATTCTTGTCCAGGGTAGCGGTACGCTTGAATTGCGTGCACCCGAACCGCAGGCCACGGACGCCCGCGAACCACTCGGCGTTGACGTAGAGCACGAAAAACAGCGCCCCGTTTCCGAGGTCGTTGGGCAGGAAATTGTGCGGTTCCCAGGGATTGACCGCGACAACAGTATCTTCGCGGAGCGGCCAGGGGTGCTCGAGCACTTCGATGCAGCCCGGTGTGCCGCCGACATGAAAAATCAGGTGCCCCTCGCGATGCGCGTGCACGTTGAAGGGACGATTGAGCTGGTAAACAGTCGCGCGACCGAAATGGCCGTGAAAGACGGCAAGAGCCCGAACTCATGCACTCCTCCCGCGAATTGTGTCTTATCGTTTTTTATAACGTTGATCATTCGCGGGGAGAATGCAAGTCCGGGTTCGAAAGCAGCATGAAATTCAGGGGCTTGGGGAATGGGCGGCCGGCCCCCAAGGGGTGCCGGCCGCCGGTTTGTTTCAGTACTTTTTGCACTCGGGAACCGTGCGGCTCGGCAGGCCGATCTTGGAGAACACCGCCGGATCGTAGCCGAGCGTCTGGTTCACGTTCGGTATGACGCTCACCACCTTGCTGAACAAGGCACCCTTGCCATCATCGACGACTTCGGTGACGAAATTTGTCCCGATCGCCTGACGGTTGGAGTCGAGTTTGATTTTCCCGTTGGGCGCGTCGATTTCAATCGAAGCGAGTGCCGCCTTCAGCTTGGATTGGTTGTCGCTGAGGTCGCCGTTGACCTTTCGCAACGCGAGAATCAACGCCATCGTCGAGCCGTAATAATTGGTCGCCAGCAGCGACGGGCTTGGGAAGCGCTTCTCCGGCGGGAAAGCGGCCTGATAGTCCTTCACGAAAGCTTGCCAGCCCGGATTGTCCCAGGTGTCGGCCTGGCCGCTGGCGGCGATGGTGCCGATCAGCGCCTTCTTGGCGTCACCTTTCGCCGAAAGGATGGTCTGATCGACCATGATCGAGCCGCCGAGCAAGTGCGCCTTGCCGCCGGCCTGCTGGTATTGATTGAGGAAGTTGACGGCGTCCGCGCCGCCGAGCCCGAGATAGATCGCATCGACGTCGTCGGGCAGCGCGGCGATCACCGAGGCAAAATCCTTGGTCCCGAGCGGGACCCATTGCCGGTTGGTGACCTTACCGCCGGCGCCGCAGAATTCGAGCACGAGGCCAAAAACCTGGGTGTAGATGAACGAATAGTCCTCGCCCACCGTGGCGATCTTTCGATAACCCTTGTTTTCATAGGCATATTTGCCGAGGCCGACCTGCCATTGTGCGCCGTCCATGTTGAAGCGGAAGAAGTTCGGCGCCGGATCGACATAGGTGGTTTCCTGCGCGCCCGACGCCGCGTTGATGAACGTCAGTTCCGGGTGCGTCTTGGCGAAATTCTTGACCGCGATGCCTTCGTCGCCTGACAGAGGCGAAAGCAGGATCTGCACCTTGTCCTGTTCGATCAGCTTGCGGACGGCGCGCACCGCTGAGTCGGGGGTCGCGTCGGTGGAGGCGATCACGAATTCAAGTTCCTTGTCGCCGATCTTGGTGCCGAATTTATTCAATGCGGTCTTAAAGCCGCGGATGCCGTCCTCGCCGAGTACCGTGTAGGTGCCCTCCAAGGTTGCCGTAACACCAACTTTGATCTTCTCCTGAGCCAAAGCGGCGCCCGTCATAAACAGGCTCGCCAGCGCAACAAGCCCCACACTGCCCTTCAACATAGAAATCCTCCCGTTTCCGTTTCCTCGACGTTCATTGACGTTCATTGCGCGGATAGTTGTACCGACGCGATCTGATCTGTCCGTCGTTTCCGCAGAAGCCGGATATTGCGCGTTGCGCGGGCGCGCGGATGCAGGGTTACTTTACGGCTAGTCTCATTCTTCGTGCTGCGATGCAGCGAAAAGCCGAGGCGCCGATGTCTGGCTGGCCCCGGATATGGCCGGGCGCGCGCCGCAGCGTGAGGTCGCGGTCGCGTCAACAATGCAGGTGCACGATTGACAGGTGCACAACTAATCTAGGAAGGCCGCACCGGCGCTGGACTTGTGGAAGCCTTCGCAGGCTTCTTGTCGGCATCCTTGGACCAGGACCGGTAGTAAGCCAGCACCGTCATCATGGCGATGCCAACGGCGCTGACCACAATCTGCATCCAGACCGTGTTCGACACCTCGACGAGCACAACATGGGCCAAGACCGCCAGGAAGACGCCGAAGCAGAATACTTCAAGCGATTGTTGGCCGCACTTGATGAGGGGCCGAAAGATCGGCCATTGCAGTCCCGGCCAGTCGCGCGCCATGAACCGCGTGATGAAAAAGGCAAGGATGATGAAATGAAGGAGACGGTAAGGCGCGAGATTGGTCTTGTCATTGGGGTTGAACGCATCGACCAGCCAGGCGGGCATCAGTTGGGCGAGTTCGGGGAATCGCCCCGCCATCGTCATGACCATCGCGAACAGAAGGTAGGCGCCGCCGAGCACGAGCAGCGCGCGCGACCGGATCACCGGCCTCGACTCGATTGAACCGCCGAGCGCGAACCATCCGCCGAAGACGAACAGAAGCTGCCAGCAGAATGGGTTGAAATACCACGAGCCGGTCGGATAGGCGTGCAGGTTCCAGCCGAAATGGCGCGCCGCCAGATAGAGCAGGAACGATGCCGCGAGCGTCAGGTTCGGCCGCCGCAGCATCATCCACAGCACCGGCGGGAAAATCACCATCAGCAGGATATAAAGCGGCAACACGTCCATATTGACGGGTTTGAAGGCGAGGATGAGGCCCTGGTAGAGCGTCTCGGCCGGGTTGTGCATGAACCCGGCGACGTTGAATTCATTTTCCAGGTTTGGATCATCATAGCGCTGAGAGAGGTATCCGATCTCGGCGATATACATCACGAACAGGATGATGTGCGCCACGTAGATCTGCCAGGCGCGCTTGATGAGGCGGGTGCCGCCGATCACGAACCCGCGCTCGAGCATCATCCGCGCGTAGACGAACGAGGCGGTGTAGCCGGAGATGAAAACGAACAGGTCGGCCGCGTCGCTGAATCCGTAATTGCGCTGGGTGATCCAATTGACCGCGTTATTGGGAATGTGGTCGAGAAAGATCGCCCAGTTGGCGAACCCGCGCAGCAGGTCGAGGCGATAGTCGCGACCCTTCGGCGGCAGGATGGCCTCTATCGCCATTGTATAGCTCCAACCGACCTCAATCGTGAGATTCCGCCTGCAAGCCTCATGCTTGCTTTATCCAGCAGACATCTCTTAATGGTATCATATTTCGATGGCCCGAAGAGATTTTTCCGTGGCCGCCGGCCGCACGCCTTCCGGAGTATTTTCGCCGCCGATATCGCGTGACGTCGATAGCTACCGTAAACTCAAATCCCGAATCAAACGGATGGATGCCTTTGCGGGAACTCCGGTCCGCCATCAAATGCATGAAACGGAGACGACATGCCATCCAATGTTTCTTCCTCCAAAGGAAGTATCAGAACGCTTCTTCTTGAAGGCGTGAATGACAGCGCGGTCGAGCTGTTCGTCAGCTCGAACTTTTCAAATATCGAGCGCTTGCCAAAGGCCCTCGATGCGAACGGGCTCCTTCAAGCCATCAAGGGGGTCGACCTTCTCGGCATTCGGTCCCGGACACAGCTTACCCACGAGGCTTTCGCCGCCGCCGACCGGCTGGTCGCCGTAGGGTGCTTCAGCGTCGGAACAAACCAGGTCGATCTGGATGCGGCGCGTCAACGCGGCATTCCGGTATTCAATGCGCCGTTCTCCAACACCCGCAGCGTCGCAGAACTCGTGATCGGCGAGATCGTCATGCTGCTTCGGCGGATTTTCCCGCGCTCCTCGGCGGCTCACAAGGGCGGCTGGGACAAATCGGCGACCGACAGCCACGAGGTGCGCGGCCGGACGCTCGGAATTGTCGGTTATGGCAATATCGGATCGCAGCTCTCGACGCTTGCCGAAGGCATGGGCATGAAGGTCATCTACTACGATCACACCGACAGGCTTCGCCACGGCAATACCGAACCTGTCGACAGCCTTCAAAGCCTGCTGGCTCAAAGTGATATCGTCAGCCTTCATGTTCCGGAAACGCCGGCCACCCATGGCATGATCGGAGAGGCTGAACTCCGCATGATGAAGCGCGGAGCCTACCTGATCAACAACAGCCGCGGCACGGTCGTCGACCTTGACGCCCTGTCGCGGGCCCTTCGCGAAGGCCGTCTGGCCGGAGCCGCCCTCGATGTCTTTCCGGTCGAGCCGTCGTCAAATTCAGACCGCTTCCAAAGTCCCCTGCAGGGCCTGGAAAATGTCATCCTCACACCTCACATCGGCGGTTCGACCGAACAGGCGCAAGATCGGATCGGCAGGGAAGTGGCCCGCAAGATGATCGACTATTTTGACAGCGGCTCGACCATGGGTGCGGTCAATTTCCCGCAAGTGCAATTGCAGGCGCGTTCGCTCGGCGCGCAATTCTGCCATGTTCATCGCAACGTGCCCGGCATGCTGCGGCGATTGAACGAAGTGTTCCTGCAGCGCGATATCAATATCTTCGCGCAATATCTGGAGACCGACAAAGAGGTCGGCTACGTGGTGCTAGACGCCGATCTGGCCGGACAGTCCGGTCCCGCAATTCTCGACGAAATTCGCGCGCTCGACGGCACCATCCGGGCGAGACTGATCTACGAACATTAGCGCACCTGCATGGCGACAGGCGCTAGCCGGCCCGCATCACTCGCCTTTCCGTTGGGACTCGACCGGACGGCCCGGACCTGTCGGTCCGGGGGAACCGATCTTCAGGCCACCGCCCGCTGCGGCAGCTCGGACGGCCGGTTGATGTCCTCTAACTGAAGCTCCGCCTGCTGCCGTGCGGTCTTGAGTATCTCGACGGCGTCGGCGATGTTCTGCACCGAGTGGTTGGCCATCACCTGCATCCGAATGCGTGCGGCTCCCTTCGGCACCGCCGGAAACTCGACCAGGTTCGCGATCAGTCCCATTTCTGGCAATCGCTTGCTGACAAGACGGGCAAGTCCTTCCGTTCCCATCTTGACGCAGACGATCGCGGACGGATCGCCGTAGTAATCGAGACCAGCTTCGCGCAATTCGTGACGGAGGCTCAGGACGTTGGCCATCAAAGCCAGGCGCAGCACCCGGCCCTCGATGGACTCGACGATATCGAATGCCTTGAGAACAGTAGCGGCCTGGACCGGAGACAGCGCGTTCGAGAATGTCGCAGGCGCACTGTAGTAGCGGAGATATTCCTTCACCGCTCGGCTGTTGCACGCGACGAAGCCACCGTTCGATCCAAATGTCTTGGAGAAGCTGCCCATCACGACATCGATCTTGCCTAGCATGTTCTGGATGCCGATGTGGCCGCGGCCGTCGTCCCCGAGGCAGCCGAAGTCGTGCGCGACGTCGACCACCAACGTCGCCTTGAACTCATGGCAGAGCGCCTGAAGTGCAGCGAGATCCGGGGTATCGGAGTCCATCGAGAACAGTCCTTCGGTGACCACCAGGATGCCATTCTCTTTGTCCTTCGCCCTGATTTTGGTCAGGATCTTCCGGCAATAGTCGTTATCGAGATGACGGAAAAGATGAATATTGGTGGTGGCAGCACTGGCGCCTTCCTGCAAGCAGGAATGCGACAACATATCCATGACGACATGGTCGGCCGAACGAACCAAGCCTTTGATCACGCCAAAGCCCGCCGCCCAACCGGTCGGATATAACACCACTTCCTCCATCTTGAGGAAGTCTGCGATCCTGCGCTCGAGCGCGACAGAGTAGGACGTGTTGCCGACCAGCGCCGGCGAACCCGCGCTATGTACGCCGCAGCGTTCGATGGTTTCCTTGGCGGTCGCCTTGATTTCGGAATGCGATGACAAGCTCAGATAGTCCTGCGACGCAAAATTGACGCCGCGCATCTTGTTGCCGCTGTCGTCCTGCGCCCAGCAAACCGTATTGGGTCCGTCTTCGGTCGCTCGCGAATACGGCCAGAGGCCATTTTGACGGCGCAGATCCTGCCACTTGAAAAAGCCTTCGGTCCGGCCGAGCAGATCCGCGCCACCGGGTACGCGAAAATCTCTCACGCTGCCGGTCAAGGCGGCGGACGGAATATATGCGTTGTGAATGTTCGACATTCTTGCCCCTGTTCGGCTTTTCTTGAATATATCTGTTGCCGTCCAGGAAGAACGATGCTGAAACAAAATTAATATCGCATTGTTTTCGACACGGCCCAAAGAATCCGAAGGCACAATGGCAGATCAAACTAGGTCTTTGGTTATTCAATTGCGGAAACAGATAGTTCAGAATCAATTAACGGCGTCGGACAAAGAACGGATTCACCTCGCATCCGGCGACAACGCATCTCGCGATATTTTTTAACCTGCTAATGCTCTAATCGCCGCACATCCACACAGGAACTACGGTGATGGGAATCTGGTCGATTGTAAAACACGCCGTCATGACCTTTTGGTATCCCTACGTCAGGGCCCTGAACTCAATTTGGCCGTCGATAACCATTCAAGGCAAAAGACTGGTCGTGTTTCCCGACGTCTATAAGCCGCTGGAGAACGAGTATGCCTGCGCCGATTACTGTCGTGAAGGCGACCGGATGCTCGACCTCGGTTGCGGCAGCGGTGTCGGCGCCGTGTTCTGCGCCCCGAAGGTACGTGAATTGGTAGCCGTCGACATCAATTCCTCGGCGGTCAAGAACACCGAAGAGAACTGCAGGCTCAATGGATTGAACAACGTCGCGGTCAAGCGGAGCGACATGTTCTCGGGCGTCGAGGGCAGGTTTGATCTTATCCTGGCGAACCCACCCTATATCGAAGCCGAATTCGAGAATGAGGGTAAACAATTTGCGACCTCGGTGCGCTATCTTCCCACACTCTTCTCGCAAGTAGGCCAGCACCTTGCCGAGGATGGCAGGCTGCTTATTCAATTCCCGATCTGGTTTCGCGGGCGGATCGAGAAACTGGCGTCAGAGCAAGGCCTGAAGGTGGTGGCGGTGCGCCGTCTGCCGCCGAAGTCTCCCGGCCTCTTCCTCTTGAGCTTGCTTTACATGCAGGTCGGTTTCCGCTCGGCCTTCTACCTGCTGCAGCCGATACCCAGCAAAGGCGCCGCGCTACCTCGTTAGCTTCTTCGAATGGGCGCTGGAATAAGACCCTGCACCTACCGGGGTCGCTCGGGAGGCCGACGAAGGCAGGCAATTAGTCGATCCTTGACCATAATCGGGCATCATCGGCACAGGGAATATGTTGTTTGGCGGATGCCGGATCGTTTCAGGTCGAGGACTTGATGATGCACGCAACGCACCGATTTGCTCACAAACCAGCCTCACACGGGTTTCCATTTTTTTTACACTTGCAGCTCTGACCGTCGTCCGCGGCGGCATCGAAATTTCCGTGATGCCGACTACGGTCCATGTCGGTATAATTCCTTAACTGCGTTTCCAGACTTTAGTGGCGCGCGGGAACTCCGGTTCAGCGCGGTGCGTGCAGTTGCGGCCTATAAATTCTGAAGCTCCCGCGATCGGACGGAGCCGTCCGCGATCGGAAAGTCAGGCGACGGCGCTCTTCTGATCCGCGGGAGGCAGACAGCCTCGAATTTTGCCCAGCAACCGCTGCATGTCGACCGGCTTGGTATCGAAGTCAGAGCACCCGACCTCGACGCTCTTGTCCCGATCGCTGGCGAGCGCGTGCGCCGTCAACGCGACGATCGGGATTGCGGATGTCGCAGGATTGGCCTTGATCAATTGGGTGGCTTCCCAGCCATCCATCTCGCCCAGCGCAACATCCATCAGGATCAGATCCGGCATCTCGCTCGCGGCCATCGCAACGCCCTGCGCGCCATCGTGAGCGCAGCAGACCGAGAAGCCGTGACGCTGCAGGCGCCTCGTCAGCATATCGCGATTGATCGCGTTGTCCTCAACCAGCAGGATTTTAGGCATTGGCGGCTTCCGCATCCAATTGCAGGGGAAAGCCGGAGGTTTCCGGGACAAGCGTCGCCGCAACGAAGGCATCTGCCTTTCGTCGCCCGGCGACCAGCGGCAGACGGATCGTGAAGCAACTGCCCTTGTCGACCTCGCTTTTGACAACGATCTCGCCGCCCATCAATTTGCAGAGCCGCTGGCTGAGCGCCAGGCCCAATCCGGTGCCGCCGTATTTGCTGGTGCTGGAGTCGTCGGCAACGGTGAATTTCTCGAATAGGTTGGCGATCTGATCCGGTGCGATACCGATACCCGTGTCGATGACGTGGATTACGAGACCATCGCCAAGTTCGCCCACCTGACGCTCGGCGACGACCTCAACCTTGCCGTTGTGCGTGAACTTCATCGCGTTATCCAACAACTGGTCCGCCATGTTGCGGAATTTGCCGGCATCGCAAAGGGCCGTTCCAAGATTCGGAGCGATCCTACAGAAAACCTGATTGCAGTTTTTCACGGCAGCGGGCCTCGCCGCGCTGACAATCTCGCCGATCAATTCGGCCAGATGGGTTTCCTCCAGATCCAGCTCCATCTTGCCGGCCTCGATCTTCGACAAATCGAGTACCTCATTGACAAGCTTGAGCAGATGCTGACCGGCATCATGAATCTTGGTCAGGTCGGCAACGCTTTCAACATCCTCCTCGTCTTCGGCATCCTCAAGCAGGATCTGGCTATAGCCGATGACGGCATTGAGCGGGGTCCGCAACTCGTGGCTCATTTTGGCGAGGAATTCAGCCTTGGCCGCCCCCGCCCGCTCGGCCTCCTCGGTGGCACGGCGCAGCTCCGAGGCCGTCGCCATATGCTCCCGCATCTCGCTTTCAAGCTCGGATTGTGAGGCCTGGATTTTAGCGTAGTAGAGCGCCATCATTGCTACATAGATCGATGCGGCTACAGTCGAAACAAGTCCCAGGCCCTGCATTGCTGCAATCGGCAGGTTGTTCTTGATCGGGTAACCAAGCGCATAAAAGGTGCCAAAGATTGCTAGGTTCACGGCAAACATCGTCATGACGATCAAACGAAGCGACTTGGACGAACCCAGATAGAAGAACGCGAGCAGCGGGATCACCAGCACCCAGGCCAGCGTTGGAGACGTTACCCCACCGTAAAAGTAGCAACCCCAGAGAATGCAAAAAATCAGGTTCTGAATCGAGACCAGCGCCAGCGGATTGTACGGCGCGCCGGCTCGCAACACGAACGGAAAGATCCAGAACGCGGTGATCGAGATCGCGAGTACGACGACTTCGTATCCCGGCGCCGGATCAAACACATAGAGGGCAATCGGGACAACGTTGCCGATAAAGGGCCCCAGAATATGGCTGACCAGAAAAACGTGAGCACGGTTTCGCGCGTCGCGGTCAGCCGCTATCTCTGCCGGAATAAAGTAGTTAACGAGGCGGTCAAGGGCCGCAATCATTTCTGCGAGTTTGGCTTTCATGAAGTTCGCGCCGCCTTCTGCGTCAATGTTTTACATTTTGCAAACCACGCCGCCACAACGGCTCAATCTTCCCGCGTCGTGGAGCGACAACACGCACACTGTTGCCCGATACCAGACTTTCAGGTCCCGCTTAAAGTCACGTTAATCCATGGAACCGTCGCCTAAACCAATTCTTAAAAGCACTTACGCTAGGTTCCGTACCGACATAAGTCATCAGGGCGCGACAAATGCCGAACTGGGATCACCTTATAGGAATGATCGATTGGTTCATTCCGTCTGCGGCGAAGGCAGAGCGCTCGGAGCTGAGCCTTGCCAGAAACTTCGTCTTCACCCATCTGTTCGGTCCGGCGCTGTCGCAGTCGATCAGCCTGTTTCTTTATCTCAGTGATCCGCAGCCCGGCGTTGCATGCTGGACGGTGATCATTTGCATATGGCTGTTCTGGGCGCTGCCATTCGTCTACAGACAGAGCGGCAGTCTCCAGCTGTCAGCGCTGATCTCCGTTGAACTGCTCGCCTTCACCTCGTTGTTCGGGTCTTATTATTATGGCGGCGTGAGCTCGCCGTTTTTGCCCTGGCTGATCATCAGCCTCCTGCTCGGCTTCTTCTACCTGTCCGAGCGTCCGATTCTTGTCGTCGGACTGTTCACCTTCAACATTCTC
This sequence comes from uncultured Pseudomonadota bacterium, assembly GCA_963813165.1. Taxonomy (GTDB): domain Bacteria; phylum Pseudomonadota; class Alphaproteobacteria; order Rhizobiales; family Xanthobacteraceae; genus Bradyrhizobium. The sequence continues at coordinate 166,943 of CAWEYJ010000017.1, forward strand.
GGCTTCTGTCTTGCCTATCTTGCGTGGGGCTTTCCTGAACTCGTTCCGCAGGAGGAGCTTTCGACGGTCGGCTGGATATCCATACTGTCCGCAACGATCTATATGTCGTGGATGGCGATCTATTACGCCAACATGATCGCGATGCGATCCGACCTCGAACGCGAAGCGGAACGCCATCGCGAAACCGCAGTCCGCCTGCGCCAGGCCAAGGATATGGCCGATACCGCCAATCGGGCGAAATCGATTTTTCTGGCCAAGATGAGTCACGAACTGCGGACGCCGCTGAATGCCGTGATCGGATTCAGCGAAATTCTCCTTGAAGGCGTCGATCTCGACGGCAAGAGCGATCACAAGAGGCTTGACCTCGAACGCATCAACGCGGCCGGAAAGCACCTGCTATCGCTGGTAACCGACGTGCTCGACCTTTCGAAAATCGAGTCGAACTTCGTCGAGCTGAAGATCGAAAAATTCGATCTCAATGAGATGGTCCGCGAGGTCGTCGCCAATGTCCAGCCAATGGTTGCCGAAAACGGCAACAGACTAGTGGTCAAATGCTCCGGCAATCTCGGAGTCGTCTCGACCGATCAGACCAAGTTGCGGCAGGCGGCGTTGAACCTGATGAGCAACGCCGCGAAGTTCACCCAGGACGGAACAATCACGCTGTCGGTCCAGCGACGGAAGAGCCACGCTGGAGACTGGATCGAGATCCAGGTGCAAGACACCGGGATAGGCATCGCACAATCGGATATCGGGCGCCTGTTCCAGAATTTCGGTCAGGCCACTCGTTCGACCTCCAACAAATATGGCGGCACCGGCCTCGGTCTGGCGCTGAGCCAGAAGTTATGCGCGCTCATGGGCGGCAGCATCTCGGCAATCAGCGAGGCCGGCCATGGATCATGCTTCACAATTCGTATTCTAGCCTGGATGGATGCTCACGACGAGAGCTCCGATATGGCTCCGCAATTTGCAAACGCGCTCGCGATATAAAACCTGAAGGTTTAATCCATGTCCGCACCGAATTCCTTGTTGCAAGGCGTGACATTGCTGCGACCCCAAATCGAGGCGTCGGACGCCATCGACAAAAATAGCAATCCGAGACCCCGTATCCTCATCGTCGACGATATTAGCGACAATCGAACGATCTTGACCCGACGTTTTCAGCGTCGCGGCTTCGACGTTGTCGAGGCCGATAATGGCCTCACCGCCATCGAACTGATCGACAAAGACCCTTTCGATCTGGTCCTTCTCGACGTCATGATGCCGGGGATCGACGGGATCGAAACCCTCAAGCGCATTCGCAGTCAGCGATCCGCGTCGGCGCTGCCCGTCATCATGGTGACAGCCAAATCCGAAAGCGCCAACATCGTCGATGCGCTGGAACTTGGCGCCAACGATTATGTCACCAAGCCGGTGGACTTCGCCGTCGCGCTCGCCCGCGTCAATACCCAGATCAGCCGCAAGCGCGCCGAGCAGCAGGTCGCGCGAGTGAACGACGAGTTGCGCAAGGCCAATGAAGATCTGGAACGCCGCGTAGAGGAACGGACCAGTCGCCTGATCGATGCCAACCAAAGGCTCAAGGTGGAAATTGCCGACCGCGAGGAATTGCAGGCGCGATCGCAATATCTCGCCTACCACGACTCGTTGACCGGACTCGGCAATCGCCTGCTGTTCAAGGAGCAGCTTGAAGAAGCGCTTAAGGATGTTTCGGTAACGCCGCATCCGTTGGCGGTTTTATTTCTGGATCTCGACGGCTTCAAGGCCGTCAACGACACGCTTGGTCATTCCATCGGTGACCTGCTTCTCAAATCGGTCGCGGCCAAGCTCCGCGATATTCTTCCACGAACCGACCGCATTGCGAGACTTGGCGGCGACGAGTTTGCGATTTTGCAGATGTCGGTCGCCCAGCCTGCTTCGTCGATCGCGCTGGCGGAAAAGATCATCGAAATTGTCGGTCAACCCTGCAGCGTCGACGGTCACGATGTGACGGTAGGAGCAAGTGTCGGGGTCGCCGTCGCGCATCCCGGCGAGATGAACACGGAAACCCTCCTGAAGAGCGCCGATCTCGCGATGTATAGCGCGAAATCCGACGGTCGCGGCACCTATCGCATGTTTGATCCCGAAATGGACGCGGTCGTCCAGACACGCCGCCTGTTGGAGCGCGATATGCGCACCGCGCTCGCGCAAGATGGCTTCAGGCTCTACTATCAGCCGCTGGTCAATCTGCAGACCAAGAAGGTCACCGCCTTTGAGGCGTTGATGCGATGGGAGCATCCCGACCGCGGCTCGGTGCCTCCTGCCGAGTTTATTCCGGTTGCAGAAGAGATGGGGCTGATCGTTCAACTCGGCGAGTGGGCGTTGAGGCAGGCATGCGCGGAAGCGATGGAATGGCCGGATGGCATTTGCATCTCGGTCAACTTGTCGCCGTTGCAGTTCTCCAAGGGCAATCTCGTCTCCACCGTCGTGAGCGCCCTGGCGTCGTCGGGGTTGCCGGCGTCCCGTCTCGAACTCGAAATCACGGAAACGGTATTGCTCGAGAAGTCGGAGCGCAATATTGCGATTCTGAACCAATTGCGGGATCTCGGCGTTCGGATATCGATGGATGATTTCGGAACTGGCTACTCCAGCATCGGCTACCTCCGAAGCTTTCAATTCGACAAGATCAAGATCGATCAGTCGTTTGTCCGTGATTTGCTGGTGGACGAAGGAAGCCTGGCAATTGTCCGCGCCATCGCCGGTCTCGGAGTGAGCTTCGGCATGACCACCACCGCCGAGGGTGTCGAGACCGAGGAACAAATGCGGTGCTTGAATTTGGAAGGCTGCATCGAGGTTCAGGGATATTTGTACAGCAAGCCCGTGCCGGCACACGAGATCAATGCCCTCCTGGCGAGTTTGGCCGATCGACGGCCGCAACCGGAGGATCGTCGCCCGTAGCACGCCCTGCCGCGCTTCATATTGCAGATTCGCGCCGCCGGCCGAAACACAGGCCTGGGTCTACTGGAGCTTAAATTTTGGATTTAGGGTATTTAAATCATGATTGCCGCCGCATTCGAAGAATTCGACCTCGACTATGCAATGGCGATGGCAGAGCGCGCCAACCGTCATATGGCGCAACACGGGGTGGCTCCCACGCCGAACAATTTTGCCGTCTGGTTCAATTATTCAAGCGACACCACGCCGGAATTGAAGCGCACCATCGATATTCTGATTGCCGGCAAACTGAGGTTCGATGCAGCAACGAACCGGGAGCTATTCTCGACATATCTGGCTGCCGGCTCGGCCGGCGCGACCGTCAGCGATGTCCCCGAACGGTTGAAATCCGTTATGGCCGAGGCGCAGCGATTTGTCGCGCAGGCGATCGCCGACAACCGCACTCAGATTCGGGCCATTGGCGACGTCGCGGAGCGGGCCGAAAGCGGTATCGACCCGCGACCATTGGTCGAGTGTCTGATGGATGAGCTGACCAAGGCTGCGGCGCGGGCCTCGAAACTCGAGATCAATCTCAGCGAGACCTCACGCGAACTGGACACTATCCGCGAATCCCTGAACAAGGCCGAACAACGCGCCAATACCGATACGCTCACCGGTCTTCCCAATCGCCGCGCCTTGGACGAATTCCTTCGCGCTTCGCAAACCGCCGCGATGGAAACCGGCGAACCGCTCAGCGTGCTCCTGATCGACATCGATCGCTTCAAGAAATTCAATGACAGTTTCGGGCACGGGGTGGGGGATCAGGTGCTCCGGCTGATGGCCAAGGCGCTGCGTGATGGTGTCCGGGAAAAGGACCTGCCGGCTCGATACGGCGGAGAGGAACTGATCGCTGTTCTTCCGGGCGCGGAGCTGGCCGCCTGCGAGGCCGTCGCCGAACGAATCCGGCGGTCGGTTGCGGAGTGCCAGATCACCCGCCGCTCCACCGGCGATATTCTGCCGGGCATTACCGTATCGATCGGCGTGGCCCAGTTTCGACCGGGGGAATCGATGGCTCAATTCCTGGAGCGCTGTGACAGCGCGCTGTATTTGGCGAAGCGAACCGGACGAAATCGCGTTGTCACGGAGACCCGTCTGGAAGGCCGCGCCGCCGTCAACGCCTAATTCCACCCGTTGAAGAAACGGCCGCGCAGCCCAGAGGCGCGCGCCGCGAGCCGGGATCCGCCCCGCATCGAAATGCGGGACGCTCGCCACGAACCGCCCTAAACGCGCTCGATGATGATGGCCGGCGCCATGCCCCCGGCGGCACACATGGTCACGAGGCCCCGCTTGAGATCGCGCCGCTCCAACTCGTCGAGAACGGTGCCGATCAGAATCGAGCCGGTCGCACCGATCGGATGACCGAGCGCGATCGATCCGCCATTGACATTGACCTTGTTGCGGTCGAGGCCGAGGTCGCGAATGAATTTCTCCGCAACCACCGCGAATGCCTCGTTGATCTCGAACAGATCGATTTCATCCAGTGTTAAACCCGCTTTCGCCAGCACCTTGCGCGCAGCCGGTACCGGAGCATTGAGCATCAAGGTCGGCGAGTCGCCCATGTTGGCCATCGCCACCACGCGCGCGCGCGGCTTCAGGCCATGCGCCTTGGCATAATTCGGCGAAGCCAGCAGAATTGCTGCCGAACCATCGACCACGCCGGACGAATTGCCGGCATGGTGCATGAAATCGATCTCCAGATCAGGATATTTTTGCAGAATCAAATTGCGGTAGGTCGTGCCCTTGTCGTCGAGCGGATAGTCCGCCACCGCCGTGAAGGCAGGCTTCAGGCCAGCAAGCCCCTCCAGCGTGGTTTGCGGCCGCGGATATTCCTCGCGGTCGAGCGCGAGGCTGTCGTCTTCGCGATAAACAGGCACCAGACTCTTGTCGAAATAGCCATGCTTGATGGCGTTGGCGGCCTTTTGCTGGCTCTCAAGCCCCAATGCATCGACGTCCTGCCGGGTGATGCCTTCGAGCGTCGCAACCGCGTCGGCGCAAACGCCCTGATGCGATTGCGGATGCCTTGCGCGCAGGCGAAGATTGCCGGAGTCCATCATCATGGGGCCTTCGCCGCGGCGGCCCTCCATCGACATCATCTCGGTGCCACCGGCAATCACGAGATCCTCGGAGCCCGACATGATAGCGGCGGCGGCCATATTGACGCTGGTGATGCCGGATCCGCAGAAGCGGTCGAGCGTCACGCCGCTGGCGCGGATATCGTAGCCGGCATCGAGAGCGGACATCCGGCCGAGATCGCCGCTTTGCTGGCCACGCTGGGAACTGGTGCCCCAGATGATGTCGTCGACATCGGCCGTATCGATCCCGGTGCGATCGGCCAGCGCCCGCAACACCGTTGCGCCGAGCTGCTGCGGATGAATGTCGGCCAGTGCGCCTTTTCCGGCCTTGCCAATGCCTCGCGGCGTTCTGCATGCGTCGATGATCAGCGCGTCCACCATGGTGTTTCCTTTGGGTTATTGCTGGCAGCATTTGAGGATGACCGTATTTTGGAGTCAATTCGTCCGGCTGACAAACTCTTTCGCGTTTTCGTTGTCGCCGCCATCGACGGGCTGCGCCGCGTGCATCGACAACAGATTATCCAGACTATCCCCGTCCAGGTTGCAGACGATTCTGTGCTCATCCACGCTCCGCGAGCCCGAGAATAACGTCGTCGACCTCGCTGCCACGATCGTTCCGGCCACGGATATCTTCAGGGCACCCGGCTGTCAGGACGCCACCAGCCGATCCCGGCCATTGCATCGCCAGACAGGGTCGCTCTATTACAATCCGGACGGACGGTCAAATAATTATCAGGCTTGAACTTTGATGGCCCAAGGGGGCAGATCGTTGGCCATGATACCTGCGAACCGAGCAAGGGGAAAAATGCAAGCCGTCGTGGTCGAGAAGTACGATTCCATCGATAATATCCAGCTGAAACAGGTTCCCTTGCCGGAGGTTTCGGCTGGCCATGTGCGGGTCAGGATCCAGGCCGCAAGCGTCGGCTTCGTCGACGGTCTGAAGGTGCAGGGGCTGTACCAGACCAAGGATGCGCTCCCCTTCACGCCCGGATCGGAATTCGCCGGGGTCGTCGACGAGTTGGCGGCTGATGTGTCGGGATTTACGGCCGGCATGTCGGTGATGGGCATGGCGCGGTCGGGCGCGCTCGCGGAATTTGTCGCGGTACCCGCAGCGGCGCTGCAAGCCATGCCGGAAGGGATCGCGCCGGAGGTCGCCGCGTCGTTCCGCACCAACTACCTGACGTCACTCTATGCATTGAGCGAGCCGGGAGCGTTGCGCGCGAACGAGTATCTTCTGGTATTGGGTGCCGCGGGCGGCGTCGGGATCGCCGCGGTTCAAATCGGCAAACTGCTCGGCGCCCGCGTCATTGCCGCTGCCTCGACCGAAGAGAAGCGGAGGTTTGCGGCCCGCTTCGGCGCTGACGCCACGGTGGATTACACGCGGGCGGATTGGCGCGACGCGCTCAAGAGCTTGACCGACGGTCACGGCGCCGATGTGATCTTGGATCCGGTGGGCGGTGATGTCGCCGTGCAGGCATTCCGTTCGATCGCCTGGCGCGGCCGTCATCTCGTGGTTGGATTCGCCGCCGGAAGCATCCCTGCCTTGCCGTTCAACCTGCCGCTTTTGAAGGGTGGAATCCTGCTGGGCGTCGACGTCGCTCAAATTCCGCTCCGTGAGCCGGAGGCGCAGAGGCGGGTGATGGCCCAGCTATTCATCTGGCTCGCGGAAAAGAAACTCGATCCGGTTGTCGGCAAGATATTTGCTTTCGAGGATTTCCGCGATGCCTTCATGACCATGCAGCGCCGAGCGGCGCTTGGAAAGATGGTCGTGCGGATCAGCTAGCCGCGCCACGGCGAGAAGGACACGGGATATTTGAAACGCCAGGGCGAGTTTCGCGAGCAAGGACAAAAAGACAATGACTGATATCAACGAGGACAATGATAGCCCGCGTCGCCTGATGCATCGCCGATCGATCGAATGCACCGGCTACCTCCGCAACGACGGACTATGGGAAGTCGAGGCGCGGCTTCTCGACACAAAGCCCTTCGCACAACACGACCGTTTCCGCGGCGAACTCCAACCCGGCGATCCCGTTCATGACATCGGCTTGCGGCTCGCGGTCGATGATTCCCTCACGATTCGCGAGGCCCAGGCCATAATGCGAGCGACGCCGTTTCCGACCTGCATCGATGTCGAACCGATATTGCAGCGTTTGGTGGGCGAACGCATCGGCAAGGGATGGCGCGAGATCGTTCGGCGCAAGATGGGGCGACTGGAGACCTGCACCCATTTGTCGGAGTTGCTTGGCCCCGCTGTCACGGCGCTGTTTCAGACGATGTCTCACGGCAAATCGCCGGAAGGCCGCGATGCGATGGACCATCATCACGCCGTCAGCGAGCAGCCATTTTTCATCGATGGCTGCCATTCCTGGCGAACCGACGGACCGGTTGTCGCCGAGATATTTCCGCAATTCGCAACCACGCGTTCTGCGGGCGGTTGAGCGTGGCCTGCAGCTAGGCTTTCTCGCGCCGGTTGGCCACGACGGGTTTGGCCGCATGGCCGGGTGCAAACCCGTTTAAAAACAGGTCGACCGCGGTGTCGGCGAACTCCTTGGGACCGATCCCGCCCTTCGGATCATACCAGGTGTAGGTAAAGTTGATGATCCCGAACAGGATCATCGTGTAGATCTTCTTGGTCCGCTTGACGATCTTTCCTTCGGCGTCGAGCCGGACCAAAAGGTCCGTGACGGTATCCACCAGTTGCCGCTCAAGGTTCTTGATGGCTTGCTGCTCATCCTCGTTGAGAAACGATAGATCGTGAATCAGAACGCGTTGCTCGTGGGGCGACTTGGCGTTGACCTCGACGATGGCGCGAATGACGTTTCGAAATTGTGTCAGGGTCGAGCCGCCCTCGGCAACCGCAGCTTCGACCCGTTGAATCATCTCGCGAACATGGGCGTCAAGGATGGCAAACAGGATCGCCTCCTTGGAATCGAAGTAATGATAAAGCGCGCCACGCGATAGCTTGCAGGCATCGGCGAGATCGGCGATCGAGCTGCGCATATACCCCTGCGCGGAAAACAGCGCCGCGGCATTGGTCAAAATACCCAGATAAATGCCGTCATAGTTTTCGGAACGAGTTCGCGCCATGGGATGTTGTCCGCTTCGGCTTCAGCTTTTGATCGTACGTCTTGGCATATCCATATCTGATTCAGCTACCTTTTCGGATACCAGTATCGACGGGCAGGCCGTCCGCTTCGCTCCGCGGGCTTGACCGCAAAGGCGGCAAAGCGGCCGTCTCGATACATATTGCAAAAAATTATTTGAACGGCTAGTCGGATTATAATATAAGGCGCGCTGGCGTTATTTGAGCAACCAAGCCCGGATCAACCGCGCGGCACTCTCGGGGAGGCAGAATGACGGTTGTTCGGGCGGATGCGGTGGTGATTGGCGCCGGCGCGGGCGGGCTTTGTGCCGCAGCCCGCCTCGCCCATGCCGGACTGCACACTATCGTCGTCGACGACAAGGACCGCATCGGCGGACGTGCCTCGACCGAAGAGATTGACGGCTTCAAGGTGAACATCGGCGCCATTGCGATTGAGCTCGGCGGCGTGTTCGAGGAGACCTTCAACACGGTCGGCGCAGCGCTCGACATCCGCACGCCGGAGCCTGCCAGTTCTTTTTTCATCGACGGCAAGCTGATCGATGTCGGCCGGGGCGGATGGTCGCTGCTGCTCGGCCAATTGACCAAGCAGGCCTCGCGCATCCTGGAAAAATTCGCCGATGCGCGCGCCGGCAATCTTCCGGACGGACGCCAATCGACCGAGGACTGGCTCAAATCCTACACCAGCAACGCCTCGGTTCACGCCATTTTCCGCAATCTGTGCGCGGCAATCTTCGCCTGCAACGCCGCCGAACTGCCGGCCCGCGCCTTTCTGACCTATTTCACCAGCAAGGGCGCATTCAAGCGCTTCGGTTTCTGTCCGCAGGGCACGATCGGCGTCTGGAACGCGCTGGCCTCGGCGATCAAGCGCAACGGCGAGATATGGCTGGCCACGCCGGCGGTGGCGATCCACTCCAGGGATGGCCGCGCCGAAGGCGTCAGCGTTGTCCGGGACGGTCAGACCGTCAGGATCGATACCGACCTGATCATCAGCAATGCCGGCCCCAAAGCTACGGTCGCGCTCGGCGGGGAAGCCGCATTTCCTTCCGATTATGTTGAGCGGGTGCGAAACGGGCTTCGCCCGGCGGCCAACATCGTCATCAACATCGCAAGCCGGCAACCGCTGCTTTCGCATCCGGGCATCGTCACCTTCGGGAAGACCCGCCGGCTCTGCAACATGGCCAATCTTACCGCCACATGCCCCGAGTTGGCGCCGCCGGGCTGGCATCTTTATGTCGCCTATGCGGTGCCGATTCCCGCGCTGGGGGATTTTGACTCAGGTGCGGAAGTCGAGCTGGCGCTTGCCGATTTGCGTGAGCAGTTTCCGAATTTCAATCAGGCCCGGATTCTGTCGGCCCGCGTGATGCGGGATGATTGGCCGGCGCAACGCAGTTGTGCCGGCTACGATCTGCCGCGCGAGACCGGCATCGAGGGCCTGTACTGCGTGGGTGATGCGGTGAAGGAATATGGCAACGGGGGAACGCAGGCCTGCGCTGAAACGGCCAAGATCGTCACTGACGCGATCCTTGCTCGGCGGCCGTGCGCTCCGCACGCCGGCAGACTTTGATCCAGGGAAACGTTGGACTTATGGTGATCTCGACGCAGGCAGACTCCCGAGGCGGCCAGATCACGCCCGAACTTCCGTGCCTGCTTGAATTCCGCAACATCCGTATCGTCTACGACAACGCCATCGAGGCCATCCGCGACGTCAGTATTGGCGTTCCCGAAGGCGGCATCGTCGCACTGCTCGGTTCCAACGGTGCGGGAAAATCGACGCTCCTGAAGGCGATGTCCGGCATTCTCTACACCGAGGACGGCGTGATCGAGAACGGCGCCATCCGGTTCCGGAGCGAGGATGTGCATCGACTGGCGCCCGACGAACTGGTGCGGCGTGGCATTGTGCAGGTGCCCGAAGGCCGGCGCGTGTTTCCGGCGCTGACCATCGACGAGAACCTGCAAATGGGCGGTTACACCCGGACATCGGCCGAAGCCCGCGACCGGCGCGACCGGGTATTTGCGCTGTTCCCGCGCTTGTTCGAGCGGCGCGACCAGATCGCCGGCTACATGTCCGGCGGCGAACAGCAGATGTTGGCGATCGGCCGCGCGCTGATGGCCGATCCCGTGCTTCTCGCCCTCGACGAGCCATCGCTTGGCCTCGCGCCGCTGATCATCGACCGGATCTATGAGGTGATCGTCAAGCTGCGGGACGAGATGAAGATGACGGTGCTCTTGGTCGAGCAAAACGCGCAGCGCGCACTGGATATCGCCGACTACGCCTATATTCTCGAGACCGGACGCGTTGTCCTCGACGGTACCGCCGAGAGGCTGTCAGCTAACGAAGATGTGCAGGAGTTCTATCTGGGCGTATCCGGCTCGGGCCGCAAGAGCCTGCGCGACGTCAAGCACTACAAGCGGCGCAAGAGGTGGTTGTCGTGACCGCGCTGCTTTCGGTCGAAAACATCAGCAAGAATTTTGGCGGCCTCAAGGCGATTTCCGACGTCAGTCTCGCCGTGGCGCCGGGTGAAATCTGCAGCGTCATCGGCCCCAACGGCGCTGGAAAGACCACGCTGTTCAACATCATCAGTGGCGTGCTGCGGCCGAGCACCGGCCGTATCATGTTTGACGGTACCGATCTTGCCCGCATATCGCCGTGGCGTTTTGCCGCCATCGGCATCGGCCGAACCTTTCAGAACCTGGCGCTGTTCAAGCATGGCACGGTGGTCGAAAACATCCTGACCGGCCGTCACACCCATCTGCGTTCCAGCGTCCTCGACGCCGTGCTGTTCTTCGGCCGCACCCGGGCCGAGGAGATCGACGCCCGGCGGCGGGTCGAGGAGATCATCGAATTCCTCGAGATCGAACACATCCGCGATGCCATTGTCGGAACGCTGTCCTATGGCCAACAGAAACGCGTCGAGCTTGCCCGTGCGCTCGCCTGCGAACCGAAGCTGTTGCTGCTCGACGAAATGGTATCGGGCATGAACCAGGAGGAGACCGAAGACATCGCCCGGTTCGTACTCGATATTCGTGACGAACTGGGCATCACGGTGGTGATGATCGAGCACGAGATGCGGATCGTGATGGACATCTCGGATTCCGTTCATGTCCTGAATTTCGGCCGCAAGATCGCCGCAGGCGCGCCGAACGAGATACGGCGCGATCCGGCCGTCGCCGAGGCCTATCTCGGCGGCCATCGCGAGAGCCATGCCGGCCAGAAAGCGGTGACCGATGTCGGCGCTTGACAGCATGCGGACCGTGCATCCGCCGATTTCGGCGAAGCCGGCGCAAGCGCCCGTCGCATCCGATGTCACCTCATTGCACAACGCGCTGCAGGATGCCGCGATCACCATTCCGCAACTGCTGCGCCAGCGTGCCGGGCTCCATGGCGACCGGCTCGCCCTGCGCGAGAAAGAGCACGGGATCTGGAAACGCTATTCGTGGCGCCACTATTACACGACGGCGCGCCTGGTCGCGCTCGGCCTGATGTCGCTCGGAATCAAGCCCGGTGACCGCGTCGCCATTGCGGGCGAGGATACACCTGAATGGTTTTACGCCGATCTCGGCATCCAGATGATCGGCGCAATCGCGGTCGGCATCTATCCGACCAATCCGTGGGTCGAGCTGCAGTACATCGTTCGGCACTGCGGCGCGCGCATCGTCGTGACCGGCGACCAGGAGCAGACCGACAAGGTGCTCGACGCCATGGCCGATGATGGACTACCTGCGCTCGAGGCGATCGTCTGCATCGACATGAAAGGCTTGCGGCACTATCGCCAGAAGCAACTGATGTCGTTCGAGGCGCTGTGCGAACTCGGCAACAAGTATGCCCTCGCAAAGCCTGACGCGAACGCAACCCTCGATCGCCTGATCGACCAGGCATCGTCCGACGACGTCTGTATCCTGGTCTATACCTCCGGCACCACAGGACCGCCGAAAGGCGCCATGCTCACACATCGCAATCTGGTCTATGCGGCATTTGCCTATGCCGGAGCGGTGGACATGTCAGACAAGCCGTTTGAATCGGTTTGTTACCTGCCGCTTTGCCACGTTGCCGAGCGCTGCTACTCCGAGGTGATGCAGCTTGTCCTCGGCGGCACCGTCAACTTCGCCGAGTTGATCGATACGGTAGCCGTCAACATCCGGGAGATCGCGCCGACTTTCTTCGTCGGCGTTCCCCGCATCTATGAAAAGCTGCAGCAGCATTTCCTGTTCAAGCTCGGCGAGAGCGGTTGGCTGCGGCAGCGTCTTGCAAAAGCCTGTTTCGCGCTGGGCCGCAAACTGTCCGATCGCCGGCAGTCCGCCGACGGAAGCCAGACGCTGGGCGATCGGGTCGCCTACGGCCTGCTCTACATCCTGATGTTCCGCGATATCCAGCGCCATCTCGGATTGAACCGCAGCCGCCATCGGTTATGTGCCGGCGCATCGATATCGCCGGAAACGCTGCGGTTCTTCGACATCATCGGGCGCCCGGTATCGCAAGGCTATGGTCTGACCGAATCCGGCGGCGTCGCCTTCGTCCAGCACGACGCCCATCACCGCCTCGGCGGATGCGGCTTGCCGCTGCCCCGGACTGAATGGAAGCGCGACACCGACGGCGAGATTCTCTTAAGGAATGCCGGCGTCTTCAAAGGCTATTTCCTCGACGAGAAGGCCTCGACCGCCTCGCTCGAACCGGGCGGATGGTTACGGAGCGGCGACATCGTCGACGTCATGGATAACGGTGAAATCACCGTCGTCGACCGCAAGAAGGCGATCATCATCACCGCGGGCGGCAAGAACATCGCCCCTTCCGAGATCGAGAATGCGCTAAAGGACAGCGAATTCATCAAGGAAGCGATCGTGGTCGGCGAGGCCCGCAAATATCTCGGCGCCATCATTCAGGTCGATTACGACACGGTGGGGCGATGGGCGCGCGACAAGGCGCTGGCCTACACCAATTACAAATCCCTCGCTCAGCTCCCCGAGGTGCATGATCTGGTCGATGGCGTTGTTGCCGCCACCAACAAGCGGTTCGCGCGGGTCGAGAACGTCCGCCGCTTCGCCATCCTGGAAAAGGAACTCGATCACGATGACGGCGAACTGACGGCCACGCAAAAGGTGCGCCGCGCCATGATCGAGAAGAAATTCGCGCGCGAACTGGAGATCATCTACGGAGCGCCGGGCTGATGGCATATCTGGTCCAGCTGCTGGTCTCCGGGCTCGCGATCGGCGCCATCTATGGCCTGATCGCGATGGGCTTCGCTGTGATTTACAAGTCGACCGGCCTGGTCAATTTCGCGCAAGGCGAGATGACCATGATGGTGGCCTACGTTGCATGGACCATTTCAACGACGGTCAGCGGCAATGTCTTCGTGGTCGCGCTGGGCGCCATCCTGTTTGCCATCGTGCTCGGCCTCGTCATCGAGCGCCTCGTCATGCGGCCGATGCTGGGCGAGCCGGTGTTCGCCACCGTGATGGTGACGATCGGACTTGCGGTCATCCTGCGCTCGTCGATCGGCTTCATCTGGGACGCCTATCCCCATGGGCTTGACCTGGGGGCCGGCCGCGGCATCGTCCGCCTCGGCGGTATCGGCGTTCGCACCGGCCAGATAGCCGTCATCGCAACGCTTCTGCTGATGCTTGCCACCCTGTGGGCCTTCTTTCGCTACAGCAAGTTCGGCATCGCGATGCGCGCGGTTGCCGCCGACGACCGTACCGCATTGCTGATGGGCATCAGCGCTACCCGGGTTCACGCGATCGCCTGGGCCGCGTCATCGGTGATAGCGGGCATCGCCGGCGTCTTCTTCGCGCTGTCCTACGATCTTTCACCGGCGATGTATCAGCTCGGCCTGAAAGCATTTCCTGCCACCATCCTCGGCGGCCTCGATGCCGTGCTCGGATCGGGTCTTGGCGGCCTCCTGATTGGAATCACGGAAAATCTTGCCGGGGGCTATCTCGGCTCCGCCATGAAGGAGGTGGCGGGTTTTGCGATGATCATCGTGGTGCTGATGATCCGGCCGTTCGGAATCTTCGGCGAACGCGACATCGAAAGGGTCTGAGCGGCCATGCGCAGCGGCGACTTCAAGGAGACCTATGGCGAGCTCGTCGCGCTCACGGATTCACGGCCAGTCTGGCTGTGGTCGCTGGTGCTTGTCATCGCGTTGATCGCAGCACCCTATCTGCTGAACCCCTACGCGCTTTCATTCCTGACGATCATTCTGATCACGGTGGTCGGTGCCCTCGGCCTCAATATTCTGACGGGCTATACCGGTCTGATCTCGCTCGGCCATGTCGGCTTCCTGGTCACCGGCGCCTATGCCTACGCCGTGCTGGTTTCCAGATACGGCTTGCCGCCGCTGGTGGGATTCCTCGGAGCCGGCATCATCCCGGCGCTGGCGAGCCTTGTGGTCGGCGCGCCGTCGCTGCGACTTAAAGGGCTCTACCTGGCGATAACGACGCTCGCGTTCTCCTTCATTATCAATACCGTCATCCTGGAGGCGCGGACGGTCACCAACGGCGCCCGCGGCATTGCGGTTCAGCGTCCGGAAATATTCGGCGTGAATTTCGACAGCGATGCCGCATTTACGCAACTGTGCCTCGGTTTTGCGATCCTCACTCTGTTCGCCACGCTCAATATCCGGCGCAGCCGGATCGGACGCGCCTTTGTCGCGATACGGGATAACGACACCGCGGCCCGCGTCATGGGCATCAATCTGCATACCTACAAGCTGTTTGCCTTTGTCACCAGCGCCTTCATCACCGGTATCGCCGGGGCGCTGTACGGGATTTATCTTTCCTTTGTCAGCGTCGAGGGCTTTCCGTTTCTGCTGAGCATCGAGGCGCTGGCGATTCTGATCGTCGGCGGCCTCGGCTCGGCGCTCGGCGCGGTATTGGGAACGATCCTGATTGTATTGCTGCCGGAAGCCACCCGGCTCTTGTTCAGCCTGTTCAGCTCGCAGATGGACGCCCTGTTCTCGACCGGCGCGCAGGAGCTGAAAAGCATGCTCTACGGCCTCGTCATTATCCTGTTTCTGCGTTTTCAGCCGCGCGGCCTGGTCGGCGCGTGGCACGACATAAGGCGGCTCTGGGTGAACTGGCCGCTCCGCTACTGAAAAAATACGCCGCATCCAGCGGCAATCATGGAGGGAAACGATGATCAAGTATCTGGCGACCGCGTCGATCCTGCTCGCGGGTGCTTATCTGGCGAATGGACGTGCGCTTGCGGCCGACCCGGGCTTCACCGATACCGAAATCCTGATCGGCGATGTCGAACCGCTCACAGGACCGCCGGCCATCCTCGGCGTCGGTCACACCATCGGCGTGAAGATCGCAATCGCGGAAGTCAACGCCGCAGGCGGCATCAACGGCCGCAAGATCAAATACGTTCTGGAAGACGACGGTTACGTCACCGCACGAACCATCCAGGGGCTCCGCAAGGTGATCGATGTCGACAAGGTGTTCGCGATGCTTGGAATCTCGGGGTCCGGGCAGTCGATTGCGGCCATGCCGGTGCTGGAGAAATCCGGAATTCCCACGGTCATCAGCGTCGGTCCTGTCAAGCCGTTGTGGGAGCCGCCACGCAAGAACGTCTTCATCGTCGGACAGGCCTACGAAGAAGGTATCCGGGATCTCGTGACCTATCTGGCCGATAAAAACCCGGGGAAGAAATGGGGACTGATCACGCAAGACGACGACTACGGCATCGCCGTGCACGACGGCTTCGACGCGGTGGTCAAGGACAAGAAGCTGAACGTCGTCTACAGCGGAAACTACAAAAAGGGCCAGCAGGATTTTTCTTCGGAGATGCTCCGGCTAAAGGATGCGGGTGTGGAAGTGTTTCTTGCGGGCGGCATCATCGGCGAGAACGTTGCCATGGTGAAGGAACTGGAGAAACTAAATGTCAAGCCGGTGGTTGGCATCTTTTGGCCGGGCCGCATCGAGATCGTGCTGAAACTGATGGGTCCTGCCAGCGACGGCATCTATGCGGTCGACTACGTCGAACCCTTCGCCGGGGCCGCCGGACAGGCCTTCCTCGCAAAGGCCAAGCCTCTGCTCCAGGAAGCCGAATTCAAGGGCATCAACCGCTACACGATGACGGGTTATGCCGCCGCAAAGGTGCTGTTCGATGCGATCGGGCGCTGCGGCAAGGACATCAGTTGGGCCTGCACCATCGCCGAAGTCGAGAAGACGAAAAATCTCGAAACCGGCGTGATGACCCCGATCGGCTTCGGACCCGGCGTGCGTTTCTCCAACCAGAAGCTCAAGATCATGCAGGCCGAGTTCAGTACGCTGAGCTACAAGCCGGTGAACTGACCACGGCAATAGCAAGCGCGACAAGCTGGCCGGCGTCACGATGCGCCGGCCAAGGGCGGTCTGTCGCCCCCGGTAGGCAGCCTCTCACATCCGCTTGGCGACTTCCTCAAGCATGACTTCAGTGGCACCGCCGCCGATCGTGAGCACCCGGGCGTCGCGGACCATCCGCTCGATCGGCGTGCCACGCATGAAGCCGGTGCCGCCGTGCAACTGCAGGCAGCCATGCACGACCTCCTGCAGAACTTCCGGCGAGAGCGCCTTGACCATCGAGACTTCGCGCGCGCAATCGCGGCCGGCCTCGGCGAGTTCCGCGGCATGATAGGCCAGCGCCCGGGCGGCGGCAGCCTTGGAAGCGAGCATCGCAAGCTTCAGCCGCACCGCCTGCTGGCTCCATAACGAAGCGCCGAACGCCTGTCGGCTTCGGACATAATTCGCCGTCAGCTCAATCGCCTTGGCGCATTCGCCCGCGCAAATTCCGCCGATGCAGATGCGCTCGTTCTCGAAGGTTTCCATGATGCCATAGAAGCCCCTGTTCTCCTCCCCGAGCAGATTACCTGAGGGAATACGCACATCCTGAAAGCCGATTTCCGCGGTGTCGGAGCAGAGCCAGCCATGCTTTTCAAGCTTTGTGACGGACACGCCCGGCGTCGTTCGCTCGACGATGAACAGCGACAACCCGCGGCTGCCCTTTGCTTCCGGATCGGTGCGGGCCGCCACGATCAAAATATCGCCATAGACGGCATTGGTGATGAACATCTTGGCGCCGTTGATCACCCAGGAATCGCCATCGCGGTGCGCGCGCGTCTTCAGCCCGGCGACGTCGGAGCCGGCATCGGGTTCGGTGACCGCGATCGAGCAAATCGTCTCGCCGCGAATGATCGCCGGAAGATATTTCTCCTTCTGCCGCGCCGTGCCCCGCAGCGTTATATGAATGGCCGACATGTCGCTGTGCACCAGTGTCGATGAGGTGAATCCGCCAAACGTCGAACGGCCCAGCTCTTCGGCAAAAACCAGCGACGCCAGCGCTCCCATGGCAGTGCCGCCATATTCGACGGGGTGGCGCATGCCGAGAAAGCCGAGCGCGCCCATTCGCCGGAATATTTCGCGCGGGATTTTGCCGTCGCGCTCCCATTGCTCGCCGTAGGGAACGACCTCCTTCTCGACAAAGCGGCGGACCTGCTCGCGCAGCATCCGCAACTCCTCCGGTAAATCAGGCTGTTCCGAAAAATGGAACTCGGAATCGGTCAGATCGCGCCGACCGGCGGGAAGAACGTTCACTGTGGCCTCCTGTCGGCATTCATTTGCAGATGTCGTTTCAGAAATTCGCCGATCAAAGCGATCGCCCGGTGTGCTTCCAAAAGTTCTCCGCCAAACATCTGAAACACATGGATCATGCCGTCCCAGACCTGCAATTCGACATCGACACCGGCGGCGCGCGCTCTGTCCGCAAACATCGTGGAATCGGCGAGCACCGTTTCGCGGTCGCCGACCTGAATCAGCAGCGGCGGCAGCCCGGCGAGGTCGGCATACAGCGGCGAAACAAGGGGATCGCGGGGGTCGCCGCCTTCGCCGAGATAATTTTTCGCCAGCGCAACGATCATCGGCCGCTGGTGGATCGGATCGGCATCGGCCCGGCTGACATAAGTCTCGCCGGTCGCCGCCAGATCCGTCCAGGGCGACATCAGCACACCAGCCGCCGGCGGCGGCAAGCCGCGTTCGCGCAGGCCGAGCATGGTCGCAAGCACGAGATTTCCGCCGGCGGAATCTCCGGCAAGGGCGATGTTTTCCGGCCTCAGTCCCTGATCGAGCATCCAGCCATAGGCCGCCAGGGTGTCCTCCAGCGGAGCCGGAAAGCGATGCTCCGGCGCCAGCCGGTAGTTGATCGCGAGCACCCGGCAACCGCTCGCCCCGGCGATTCGCGCGATGAGTTCGCGATGCGACGACACCGAGCCGAGCCGAAAGCCGCCGCCGTGAAAATAGAGAATGGCTTTGTCGTCCGGCGCGCTGCTGCCTGCGATCCATTCGCCGTCCATTCCGCCGACGGAGACAGGTTGGTGCGAGATCGGCGCAATGTCCGCTTGAAAGGCGGCATTCCAGTCGATGCGCATCTGCGCCACCGACGTGTTCCGGTTCCAACCGCGATAGACACGTCGGATGCGCTCGATCACGAGATCGAGCGGATTGGCCGCAACGTCCTCGCTGGCGCACGTCATGCTAACCGCCCAGTCCCATGCCACCGGAGACGCCGATGGTCTCACCGGTGATATAGGCCGCCTGATCGGATGCCAGGAACAACGCCGCGGCGGCGACCTCTTCGGGCTCGCCCAACCGCCGCAACAGAGTGGCGTCCGTCATGGCGTGGAGAATCTTGTCGCCGCCCTTGGTCACCGCCTGTTCGAGCATCGGGGTCCGGATCGGTCCGGGCGCGATCGCATTCGCGGTGATCCCGTAGCGCGCATTCTCGCGCGCGATGCTTTTTGTAAAGGCAATGACGCCGCCCTTGGCGGCGGCGTAAGCGGCACCGCCCTTGGATCCCAGCCGCGCGGCTTCGGAGGCGATGTTGATGATCCGCCCGAAACCGGCCGCCTGCATCGCCGGTAACGCAGCATGGGTGCAGGCAAAGGCCGAGACCAGATTGACCGCGAGCAGCCTGGCCCAATCATCCGGGGTGGTGTCGGTGAAGAACGCGTGCTGATCGGCGCCGGCATTGTTGACGACAATATCGAACGGCCCGTGCCGGGACATGATTTGCCGCACCGTGGCGGCGTCGGTGACATCGAGCTGCGCGGCGGTCGCGCCGACCTGCCCGGCCAGATCGGTCGCACGCGCGATATCCAGATCGCCGATGATGACGTCGGCACCGGCAGCGGCAAAAGCCCGCACGATGGCGGCGCCGATGCCGTGCGCGCCGCCCGAAATGAAGGCGCGGCGGCGGTCAAGCCGTCCGAACGGCAAGCTGCCGGCGTTCGGCACCTTTCAGCGCCCCGCGAACGTCGGCTTGCGCCGTTCGATCACCGCGGCGAGGCCCTCGCGGGCGTCGGCGGTGCCGGATAGCTCGGATACGGTCCGTGCTTCCTCGGGCAGGCATTGCTCAACGCTGGTTCCGATCCCGCTCCACAACAAACGCTTGGTCGCGGCCAGCGCCTTCGGCGCGCCCGCGGCGAGTTCGCGCGCGAGCTTCAGCGACGCATCGGCAAGCTCGTCGTCCGGGACGACGCGGTTGATAATGCCAAGCTCCAGCGCCTCGGCGGCACTCATGACCGGATTGGTCAACAGAATCGCAGTGGCTCTGCGCAAGCCCACCAGGCGCGGCAAAGTGACGGAGACGCCGGCGTCAGGCGCCATCCCGACGCGGGTTGCGCCGGCCAGGAACTTGGCCGACGCGCCGGCCACCACCATATCCGACGCGCATACCAGCCCGAAGCCGCCGCCGCCGGCAGCGAAGCCCTGCACTGACGTGACGACCGGCGCTTCCAGCCGGATCAATCCGGCGACCGCGTTTTGCAGATAGGCTGTCGCCTGCCGCAGATAGTCGGGAAGCTTCTCGCCTTTCGACGCAAAATCGTGGATGTCGCCGCCGGCGCAGAAATTCTTGCCCTCGCCAGTGAGCAGCACCGCGCGAATGCCCGGCTCGCCGTGGCAGACCATGATGGCATCGCCGAGCGCCTTCAGGAGTTCGACATTCATGCCGTTGGAGGCATCGGGCCGGTTAAGCCTGAGATGTGCAACACCATCCGCGATGCGCAGCAGAACCGGTCCCTGATCGATCATTGGCAAGCCCATCTTTCCTCCGTTCGGATTCGTTATTTTCTGTTGAGGCATGATCTGGTCCGAAAACCGCAAAGGCCAATTTTCGGGACCATGCCTAGATCAGGAACGACAGCGTGAAGAGCGGTTTTTCATTGTTGACCAGCGTCACCTTCTTGTAGGCCATTCGCAACTCGCCATCGACGTAACGCAGCCGATATTCATTGCGCGCGGCCCAGATGGTATCGTCGCGAAGGCTGGATTCGAACACCATGCTGTTGCTGGCAACCGCGATATCGCCGTTATGCTCTCCCATCAGCTCGATATTCGATACGATCCGGCGAAGCCGCGACTGAGGCGTCTGGGTATGACGCTTGCCGGTAAGCAATTGCTTGATCCGCAACGAAATGCGCGACCGGTTGTCGTAAATGATCGACATCTCCTGTTCGGGATCGATGTCCGCACCGTTGGCGGGCACCCAATAGATGCCATCATCGGTCCACAGCGCTTCCCAGGCCTCGTATTGATGCTCGTCCTGAAATCGCGCCTCCATATAGAGGAAAGCCGACACGGCGCTCATCAGCGTGGCGCTGCTTTCGCGCGACAGCATCACGGTGCCTCCATCAGGCTGCGATAGTGACGCCAGATACCGCGCGACGGCACCTCGTCGGTGACGTGGCCCACCTTGAAACCCTCCGCGTCGCGCCCTTCGCGGCGTTCGCCGCGACCCAGAAAGATCCATTCGGGATTGCGCGCCAGCACCCCGCGATGACAGCGTTCGTACATCTCGGAATCATCAGCCAGCAACAACCCCGCCGGGCCGACCGACCCCATGGTTTGCTGACGCAAGCGTCGGTTCATGTCGGGCGCACCCTTGAACTGCAACGCGGTGACGTGCTGCACGCTGTCGTCGGCCGCCAGCGGCTGGATCACGAACATCTGGATTTCGGCGATGAACAGATTCGGGAAAATCATCACATGGGGCGTGCCGTCGACCATGATCTCGCGCGCCTGTTCGTCGCCGTAAGCGGCCTTCATCCGCGACGTATAATCAGGCAATCGCGCTTCATTGGTGCCGAACCAGCTCAACGGCTGGTCGCGCTTGCGAAATTCCGGTCGCAGATCGATCTCGGTATGGCCGTTGCCATAGTCGCGCGTCACCGCGGTCGATTTGCCGCCATAAAGCGTTCCGATGGCGCTATCGGCGACGCCAAAAATCGAAGAATGCACAAAGGCCGGATGGTAGCCATCGCATTCGTTCTCCAGGATGAATTTCCAGTTGGCCTTGACGCGATGTTGGAGGAACCCCGCCGTCACCTCGACCTCACCTTCGGGCGAGCTGCGAACCAGACGGTCGATCGTCTCGGCGGCTCCGCCAAGATGCTCTTCTAGAGTCGGGCCTTCCGCGGCGAACGAGCCAAACACGAAACCGCGGTAGGATTGCACGCGGGCGACATGGCCAAGTCCCAACCCGGCTTTGTCCGTTCCTTCATAGCCGTCCGGAAAGGCGTAGCCGACAAGACGGCCGTCATTGGCGAAAGTCCAGGAATGGAACGGGCAGGTGAAGGATCGCGCATTGCCCTTGTCGTAGGAGCAGACCTGGTTGCCGCGATGAGAACAACGATTGAGCAAGAGGTTGATCTTGCCCTGCTCGTCCCGCGTCATGATGATGGATTGCGGACCGATCGATTTGGCCACGTAATCGTTGGCATTCGGAACTTCGCTCTCATGGCCGACATAGACCCAGGTGCGATACCAGATCTTCTGCAGTTCCGCCTCGAAGATCGCGGGGTCGTTGTACAGCGAACCATGGACCCGATCCGGGCGGATCAGTTCATCCCAATGCGGCGCGCGCGGCACGAAGTTCATCGCTGCATCTCCGATGGCAGGGCAAAAGCCGTCGTCGCCCTCGCGGGCGACCTCAAGACGGGTCAAATCAAAAATAATCCGACTGACCGTTCTAATAATAGCACGGATTTTGACGCCTTCAAGAGACTTTTCCGCCCGCGGGCCGGATGAGAAGGAGCACTGGCTTGTTGATGAAGAGGCAGCCTCATGCGGCTCGGTTTTCTGTCAGTCCGAACTGTCAGCATGGCTGGGCTGGTCCCCTGCCGGTCGCGAACCGTAGCGGGCGAGAAACATCGCGATCGCGGCCCGCACATGTTCGCGTACCTCGGCTTCGGACACCGGTGTTGATGGTTGTCCGATCAGGGATTGCAGATGATGCTGCGCGATCACCGCGCCGAGAAAGAGCTTCGCGGCGCGCAGCGGTTGGTGGCAGTGCAAATCTCCCCGGCGGGTCGCGGCACGCAAATAATCAGTCAGCCTTTGCAGCGTTACGCCAGGTCCATGCGCATAAAAGATCGCGGCAAGTTCCGGCGATCGCGGCGCCTCGGCGACAACGACACTGAACAATGACGATGTATCGCTTCTCGTCATCATGCTTAGCAGGCTATGCCCAAGTTCGAAGAGAACTTGTTCCGGTGTCCCATCCCGGGCCAGCGCGCTTTCCGGCCCCGAAATTCGAGCCGCCTTGCGGCCGACGATCTCCGCAAACAAAGCTTCCTTGCTGGCGAAATGCCGATACAACGTCTCCTTGGAGCCACCGGCCCGCGAAGCAATCATCTGCATGGTTGTGTTTGCGAAGCCCCGTTCCAGAAACACCTGCTCGGCGACGTCGGCGAGTTCCATGCGCCTGATATCGCCGCGTGGAACGCGGCGGGCGGGCTTGGGTTCGCCGTCCTGCTTCAGCGGTTTCTGTTTCATCACGTCCCGGCCTATTATTGACTCCTGAACCACAAATTTCTATACGAACCCAAAGGTTCGGTTAAGTTACCGGCGCAGTCAAGCGCCGGCTTCGGCAAACTTTGACTTCGGAGCGGAAGGTAATGTCCGATACTCCTCCCGATACACTCCTTGCAAGCGGCGACAATCCGCGACGCGTCGATGATGGCAACGATACCGGCGAGGCCAACAAGCCGGCAAGCAAGTCCAGCCCCGCTCCCCGTTCGAAAGCCCGGGACAAGGGAAAGTCCGACGAAACGAAACGCAAGGAGCGCCGGCCCTTGGTCGTCACGATCGGCATCGCCGTCATCCTGCTTTTGCTGATTGGCGGGCTGTATTACTGGTGGTCGACCCGCAATCTTGAGAGCACCGACGATGCCTACACCGATGGCCGGGCGGTGACGATCGCGCCGCAGGTTTCGGGCGTCGTTCTTTCGCTGGACGTCACGGACAACCAGTTCGTGAAAAAAGATCAACTGCTGATCCATATCGATCCCAGGCAATATATCACCGATCGCGATCAGGCCGCCGCTGCACTGGCGACGGCGAAGGCCCAATATGCCGGACAGCAATTCGGCGCCGAGATCGCACGCAAGAATTTCCCCGCCCAGCTTGAACAGGCGCAGGCGCAATTGGCGAATGCCAACGCCAACCTTGCCAAGACGCAGGCCGACTACGATCGCCAGCGCAGCCTGAGCAAACTGGCGACCAGCCAGCAGGACATCGATGCCGCGACGTCCGCGCTGAAGCAGGCGCAGGCGCAGGTGATGCTTGCCGACGCGCAGGTCACGCAGAATTCGCCGGTACCTCAGCGCATCGGCGAGACCGACCAGCAGGTTGACCAGCTGAAGGGCCAGGTCGAGCAGGCCCAGGCGAAGCTGGATCAAGCCAACCTCAATTTGTCATGGACGTTTGTCAAAGCCCCGCAGGATGGCTGGATCACCAAGCGCAACGTCGAGGTCGGCAATTACGTCGTGCCGGGCCAGCAGATCTTTGCGATCGTCGCCCCCGAAGTCTGGATCACCGCGAATTTCAAGGAAAGCCAGCTCGCCGATATGCGCAAGGGCCAGCCCGTCAAGATCAAGATCGATGCCTATCCCAAGCTCGATCTGCGCGGGCATGTCGACAGTATCCAGCTCGGCTCAGGCTCCAAATTCACCGCGTTTCCGCCGGAGAACGCCACCGGCAATTTCGTCAAGGTGGTTCAGCGCGTGCCGGTCAAGATCATCATCGACAGTGGCCTTGATCCGAACATTCCGTTGCCGCTCGGGATATCGGCCGAGCCGACGGTGACGGTTAGATGAGCGCTGACGCCGCAGCGCCTGGGGTGGATGCGGATGCGGCCTGGAAGCCGCGCTATAATCCGTGGCTGATTGCGGTCACGGTCACGCTGGCGGCGTTCATGGAAGTCCTCGACACGACCATCGTCAACGTCGCCCTGCCGCACATCGCCGGCAGCCTGTCGTCGAGTAGCGATGAGGCGACCTGGGCGCTGACGTCTTACCTTGTCGCCAACGGCATCGTGCTGACGATATCCGGCTGGCTGGGCGATATGCTTGGCCGCAAGCGCTACTTCATCATTTGCATTGCGATGTTCACGGTCTGCTCGTTTCTCTGTGGCACCTCCACCAGCCTTGCCCAACTGATCGTCTACCGGCTGGCGCAGGGATTTTTCGGTGGCGGATTGCAGCCGAACCAGCAATCCATCATTCTGGATACCTTCCCGCCGGCAAGACGCAGCGCGGCCTTCGGCGTCGCGGCGATTGCCATCGTCGTCGCCCCGGTGCTGGGCCCGACGCTTGGCGGCTACATCACCGACCACGCGACCTGGCGCTGGATATTCTTTCTGAACGTACCGGTCGGCATCCTCGCAGTATTTCTTTCATCCGTACTGGTCGAAGATCCGCCCTGGGAGAAGAATAAAAAAAGCCGTGGCATCGACTATATCGGCCTGTCGCTGATCACGCTCGGACTGGGAACATTCCAGATCATGATGGATCGCGGTGAAGACGCCGGCTGGTTCGAGTCGGGCTTCATCTGGCTGATGGCACTGATGGCATTCCTCGGCATTCTCGGAGCCATCGGCTGGCTGCTGATCGCCAGGAAGCCTATCGTCGATCTCGAAGTCTTCAAGGATCTGAATTTTTCTGCCGGATGTATCATGATCGGCGCCACCGGCGCGATCCTCTATGCGAGCGCCGTCCTCATTCCGCAGTTTGCCCAACAGGATCTCAACTATACCGCGACCTGGGCCGGACTGGTGCTTTCGCCGGGTGGTATTGCCGTCATCATGCTGATCCCGATCGTCGGCAAGCTGATGACGGTGTTGCAGACGCGCTATGTGATCGCGATCGGCTTTTCGGTGATGGGCGGCGCCCTGATGTTCTCCAGCACCCTCGCACCGAATATCGATTTTCGCATGCTGGTGATGATGCGAACGCTCCAAAGCGCCGCTCTTGCTTTTCTTTTTGTTCCAATAAGCACGGTCGCCTATCTGACGCTGCCGCGCAGGCTCAATGGCGATGGCGCGGCGATGTTCGCCATGTTCCGCAACGTATTCGGCTCGATCGGGATTTCATTGTCGACGGCGCAAATCACCCAGCGCTCGCAGGTTCATCAAACCTACCTTTCGCAATGGGCCAGCCCGTTCCATCAGCCCTACCAGACCCTGATCGCAACCTATGAACAGGCGCTGCGAGCGATGGGCCGCGCCGGCGCCGCCGTTCATGACGTCGCGGTCGGGCGCGTCTATCAGGCGTATCGGCTGCAGGCGACCGTGCTGGCCTATTCCGATGTGTTCTTTTATTGCGCCATCGTCGCGTTTCTGATGGTTCCGTTCTGCTTTCTACTGTCGCCGAAAACCGGCGGCGGCCGTCCGGGAGCAGCGCATTGAGGGCGTCGCGGGGCAAAACGCGCTTCATCGCGGCGCTTGTGGTTCCGCTGCTCGCGGCCGGCTGCGCAGTCGGACCGAACTTCGTGTCACCGGATCCGCAACTGCCGGAAACATCG
Source organism: uncultured Pseudomonadota bacterium (assembly GCA_963813165.1). GTDB lineage: Bacteria > Pseudomonadota > Alphaproteobacteria > Rhizobiales > Xanthobacteraceae > Bradyrhizobium. The sequence continues at coordinate 192,917 of CAWEYJ010000017.1, forward strand.
TTCACCGGCGACGGGGGCGTTGCCGACACCCGACTGCCGGCGCCAACGGATCCGGCATGGTGGGCGATCTTTCGCGATCCGATCCTGACCGATCTGGAGCGTCGTGTCGCCGCCGCCAATCTCGATGTGCGGACCGCAACAATCCGGCTGGCCGAGAGCCGGTTTCAGCGCGGCGTGACGGCCGCCTCGGAATTCCCTTCGCTCAATGGCGACGCCAAATATACCCGCGAGCTGTACAGTCAAAACGGCATCGTCAGCCTGCTCGGCGCGCTGGCGCCGCCGGGCAGCCCTCTCAGTGTCCCCGCGATCAATGACTACAATGTCGGCTTCGATGCATCCTGGGAACTTGACCTGTGGGGCAAGGTCCGCCGGCAGGTCGAAGCCGCCGACGCAGCCGTCGATCAGGCCGCCGACCAGCGCCGCGATGCGCTGGTCTCCAGTCTGGCGGAACTGGCGCGCGACTACATCCAGTTGCGCGGCGTCCAGACCCAGATCAAGATCGCCAATGATAATCTCAAGGTCGATCGCGACGTGCTCGGGCTTGCGCAGGAACGCCAGCAGCGCGGCCTGCAAAATGGCCTGGACGTCGAGAACGCGGCGGCTCAGGTCGAAAGTATCCGCGCCCAGATACCCGCGCTCGAGCAACAGGAAACCCAATACATCAATGCGCTGAGCCTGCTGTTGGACCAGCCGCCCGGCGCGTTGAAGGCCGAACTTGCACGTCGGCATTCGGAACCGGCGTCGCCGCCGCGCGTGCCGCTCGGCATTCCTTCCGAACTGGCCCGACGCCGCCCGGACATTCGCGCGGCCGAGGCGCAATTGCATGCGGCGACCGCCAATATCGGCGTTGCCGTCGGAGCATTCTATCCGACGGTGCAGCTCAACGGCACGGTTGGCGTGGACGCGCTCGACTACACCAACCTCTGGAAGGGCAGCTCGCTGCAATACATGGTGGGCCCGAGCATCTCGCTGCCGATTTTTGCCGGTGGCCGCCTCAGGAACACGCTCGAACTGCGCGATGCACAGCAGCAGGAAGCCGCCATCCTCTATCACAAGACGGTGCTGCAAGCCTGGCACGATGTCGTCAACGCGCTGGTTGCCCATCGACTCGAACAAAGCCGCCGGGCCCGATTGAGAGCGCAAGCCGACCATTCGCGCCAGGCGCTCGGCCTCGCCCGCACCCGGTACAATGACGGCGTCACTGACTTTCTCACCGTGCTTGATACCGAGCGGACGCTGCTGCAGGCCGAGCAGCAATATGCCACGAGCACGACCAACGTGGCGCTCGATCTCGTGCAGCTGTTCAAGGCACTGGGCGGCGGCTGGGAACTGACGTTTCCCGATCAGCCGGTTCACGCCGAGCTCGTCAACGCTCAGCGGTAGGAAGCTCGCATTACTCACTTTCGCCTTGCTGGTTCCTGGCTGGAAGTGTCTGCATTGTGATGTTTATCACATAACGACAGGGCGCCTTCTCCTATTCTCCGACCAAGGGAGAGGAGTAAAGGCCATGACCTGGACATTATGGACCCGCCAGGAGATCGCGCTCATCGTCGCCATCTTAACGCTTGCCTGCGTTGCTGCTTTTCTTTCGGTCAAATTGACCCGGCCGAAACCATTCGCGGGTGTAGCCTTGAGCGCTCAATGGCAGTGCACTGCGGCTGCAGGAACCGCGAAAGTCTGCATCAGGAAGCACGTGTAACGACAAGCACGGCGATGGCGAGAGCGAGATTCTTCGCGCTGCGAAAATCCATCATGCTGGACCAACCCGCGATGGGCCTCTGGCGGGAGCTTGCGATCTCCCGCTCCTGGCAAGCCGGAAAGTCCGGCCATCTCACCACTAAAATCCCGCAATATGTGCAACTTCGCAGCCTCGTCGAAGTCTGGCGACGGTGCGATCACTGTGGAATATCGAACCCCTCTGCCTATATCTTTCGAGCGATGCAGGTGTGAAATGTCCAACGCGGAAATGCTTATTCGCCTGATCGGTGCTGCCGTGCTGGGAAGCATGATCGGGTTCGAGCGCGAGCGGCTGTTGTGGGCCGCGGGCATCCGCACGCATATGCTGGTATGCGTCGGGTCCTGCCTGATCATGATCGTCTCGCAGTACGGATTCTCAAATATCCTGGCTTACGAGCATGTCGTGCTCGATCCGTCGCGAATAGCCGCTCAGGTGGTGTCGGGAATCGGCTTTCTGGGAGCCGGCGCCATCCTCGCGCGCGGCGAGATCGTGAAAGGTCTCACCACAGCCGCCAGCATTTGGACGGTGGCGGCCATCGGTCTTGCGGTCGGCGGCGGCCTGTATCTGGCCGCTGGAGCTTCAACCGTTATTATTTTGATCATCCTGGCCGGCATCAAGCCGCTGGAGGAAGCCTATCGCTCAAGGAACCAAAGCTGTCAGTTGAAAATCGAGGTCGATCACGGCAACCTGACGCCTGAGCTGTTGAGGGAGACGCTTGGCCTTAGAATTGGCCAGGTGAAGCGGTTCCTGGTCGAAAGCCGCAACCCGCAGGGAATAGACGATCTCGTGGTGCTTCTCAGCAAAGTTTCATCGCAGGATATCGCGACCTTTCCTCAGAAGTTGAAGGAACTCGATGGCGTCCGCGAAGTCACCGTCGCAAGGAAAGCGCGTGGTCTGACTTGACCGAGCCCGTGGCCAGAGACCCAGCGAGCGAGTCATTGCTGCCTCGAGCTGGAGCCGGGAATATTCATAAGGTGCGATGATTGTCTAATTCTGCATGTGCCTGAGTTCCTCGACGAGGACCCGAATGTTTTCGCCGTAGTCGATCGGGACCGCGATCAGGTGCAGACCGCCGGCGGAAAACGCCTCTTCCAGCGCCGGCGCCAAACCCGATGCCGTCGTGACCCGCCGTCCGCGGGCGCCATAGGCGGCGGCGTAAGCGGCGAAGTCGGGATTGCCGAAAGTCAGGCCCCAGTCGGCGAAACCATCGACGGCCTGCTTCCAGCGGATCATGCCATAGGCATAATCCTCGATGATCAGCACCACGAGATTGAGATTCATCCGTCGTGCGGTTTCAAGTTCCTGGCTGTTCATCATGAAGCCGCCGTCGCCCGCCACGACCAGCACACGCCGCTTCGGATAAAGCAGCGCCGCCATCATCCCGGAAGGCAAACCGGCACCCATGGTTGCCAGCGCGTTGTCCAGAAGAAGCGTGTTGGCGACATCGGTGCGGTAGTTGCGGGCAAACCAGATTTTGTACATGCCATTGTCGAGCGCCACAATTCCGTCAGGCGGCATGACTTGCCGGACGTCGTGCACAATGCGTTGCGGCGTCAAAGGGAAGCGATCCTCGTCCGCACGATCGGTGATGTGGGCGAGGATGTCCTTGCGCAGAACCACCCAGTCCGGGTTCATGACCAGTCTGCCTTCCAGCTGGCTGGCGAGCCGGTCGAGGCCCTTGGCGATGTCGCCAACGACTTCGGCCTGCGGAAAATACACTTCTTCGACGGTCGCCGGCACGAATCCGATATGAATGACCTGGTGCCGCCCCCGGGTCATCAGGAACGGCGGCTTCTCAATTGTGTCGTGGCCGATCGTCACGATGAGATCCGCGCGATCGATCGCCTGGTGAACATAATCGCGTTCGCTCAAGGCGGCGGTGCCAAGATAGAAATCCGACGCACCCCCGACAGCCCCCTTCCCCATCTGCGTATTGAAGAAGGGGATACGGACACGACGCACAAATTCGGAAAGCGCCGGCGCCAATTGAGGGCGACTTGCGCCGGCGCCAAACATCAGCAGCGGATATTTGGCGGCCAGGATCAAATCGGACGCGTGCCTGATCGCTTCCGGCGCTGGAACCGGGAGTTCCGCGGCATGTACCGGAACCAGCGGTACATCGCCTGCCTGCTCCGCGGCAACGTCTTCAGGCAATTCGAGATGAACCGGGCCCGGACGTTCTTCCGTCGCGATGCGAAAGGCATTGCGGACGAGGGTCGGAATACTCGATGCGCTCACGATCTGTTGTGACTGCTTGGTCAAAGGACGCATCGTCCCGACGACATCGACGATCTGGAAATGCGCCTGGCGGCTTTGGCGAATGGCCTTCTGGCCGGTGATCAGAACCATCGGCATGCCGCCGAGAAACCCGTAAGCGGCACCCGTGACGAGGTTCAGCGCTCCAGGACCAAGCGTGGAGAGTGCGACACCCGGTCTTCCGGTAAGCCGGCCATAGGTGGCTGCCATGAATGCCGCCGGCTGTTCATGACGAGTCACGACAAGCTCGATGGAGGACCGCCGAAGGCTTTCGACGACATCGAGGTTTTCCTCACCGGGCACCCCGAAGATGCGATCGACACCTTCGTTCTCCAGGGCGGCAACGAGAAGCTCTGATCCCTTCATGTGCGATTCCTGCTGTTTATCCTGGCGCGGCGTCCGATGTGGACTGATAGAACAATGCGAGGCGTCGATTGGCGCACGCGATTATGTCGGAAAACCTAGCACATCGCGGCGAAACATCAGCGTCCGTTGTTCCGACTGGTCATTCGCTTGACCGAAGAATGCCGCAGGTGTCCGCGCTATGGGACGCAGATCGCGTCAAGACCTCCGGGCACCTGAGCTAGAAGGCCCAATCCCGACCGCGTGCCATCTCGCTTTGGCCGAGGGGACGCCTTCAATTCACGCTTGCCATCGCCGCGCCATCAACCATGATCCTCCCGACATGGGAGAGCGGCGCCCACGTCGCGTTAAGGAAGACCCTTCGAGGCGGAATAAATGGCCATTGCAGCATTGTCCGGCTGGACCAGCGAACAAAAACACGTCGTAGCGGCAAGCTTTCTCGGCTGGTCGCTGGATGCTTTCGATTTTTTTCTTCTGGTGTTCGTGCTGAAGGACATTGCCGCGGAATTCCATACCGATATTTCGAACGTCACGCTGGCGATCCTTCTGACGCTGGCAATGCGCCCCATCGGAGCCTTCATTTTCGGCCGCGCCGCCGACCGCTGGGGCCGCCGCCCGACCCTGATGATCGACATCCTGCTGTATTCGATCCTCGAATTCGCATCGGGCTTTGCGCCGAGCCTGACCGTGCTGATCATTTTGCGCGCCCTGTACGGCATCGCGATGGGCGGCGAATGGGGGGTCGGGGCGTCGCTCACCATGGAAACGATCCCGCCGCATGCCCGCGGATTCGTCTCCGGCCTGCTGCAATCGGGCTACCCGGCCGGGTACTTCATGGCCTCGATCGTGTACGGCGCGCTTTTCCCGTACATTGGATGGCGCGGCATGTTCATGGTCGGCGTGATCCCGGCGCTGCTCGTGCTATACATTCGCCGCAGCGTCCCGGAATCGCCAAGCTGGAGCAAGGAGGCGGCGGTCGAACGCGGCAGCACATTGTCAGTCCTGAAATCGCACTGGCGCCTCGGCATCTACGCGGTCGTGCTGATGACCGCGTTCAATTTCTTCAGTCACGGCACGCAGGATCTCTACCCGACATTCCTGCAAGTCGAACACAAGCTGTCCCCGCACGCGGTCGGCATCATCGCCGTGATCTATAATATCGGCGCCATCTGCGGCGGCATCCTGTTCGGCACGCTCTCCGAGCGTTTCGGGCGGCGGCGATGCATCATCATTGCCGCGTTGCTCTCCATGCCGGTGATCCCGCTATGGGCATTTTCGGAGAGCCCCACTTTGCTCGCAATCGGTGCCTTCCTGATGCAATTCACCGTCCAGGGCGCCTGGGGCGTGGTGCCGGTGCATCTGAACGAGCTGTCGCCGGACACCGCACGGGGGACGTTTCCCGGATTCGTCTATCAACTGGGCAATCTGATCGCATCCGTGAACGCGACGCTGCAGGCCGTCATCGCCGCGCATTTCGGCGGAAATTACGGCTTCGCACTTGCGGCGGTGGCGGGCTCGGTGGCGCTCGTGATCGCGGTATTGACGGCCGTCGGTACCGAAGCCAAGGGTATCGTCTTTGCCAAGGCGAAAGCTGCCGCGGCATAGATTGCCTGGAACCTTTACGTCCGGTTCAATATTATTCGCGACCAACGGAAGGCGAAGTCCACATGAACGAGCGACTTGAGACGCTGAAGAAGGCGCGCGAGCGCATGGCCGACGACCGTGACGCCTTCGCAAAAACCCTGGCCGCGCCGTTCGACCGCGACAAGGCGGAGCGGGCGCGGATCAAATTCATCGAGACCCAGGTATTGATCGACGCCATCGACCGTGCCATCGAAGGCGAGCGAACCGGGCCCGCCGCCCTGTAAACGCGCTTGGGTCCATCCTGGCCGATCAGCTCTGGCAGCAGGCGGTCGTGGTTGCGGCCGGCTGGTATTGGTCGCGCAGCCGCACCCAGTCCATCGAATACGGCAGGCCCTCTTCGTGGCGGCCCATCGGCGTCAGGTCGAGATAGTGGTAGGCGGCATTCATCATGTCGAGCCCGCGGGCGAAGCACGAATAAGTGTGGAAGATGTTCCCGGCGTCGTCGCGGAAGAACACGCTGATGCCGGGCGCGTCTTCGATCGCGAAGCCGGCGGTTCCGAAATTGTAGACTTTGTCGCCCCGCTGGATTTCCTCCGGCGTAAATGAAACTGCGTAATCGTAATTGAAATCGCTGGCCGCCGAGGACAGCCAGTTGAAGGTCCAGCCCATCCGCGCCTTGAACGCCTCTAGCTTCGGCAAGGGCGCACGCGAGATCGCGACCAGCGTGGTGTCGCGCGCGGCGAGATGGGGAACCATCCGCTCGAATCCATCCGCCCAGAACGAGCAGCTTTTGCAGCCTTCTGACCAATCGGGCGCGAACATGAAATGCTGGACCACGAGCTGGCTTCGTCCGGCGAACAGATCGGCGAGGGTCAGTTTGCCGCCCGGTCCGTCGAACATGTAGCTCTTGTCGACCTTGACCCAGGGCAGCGCCCGACGCTCGGCGCTTAGCCGGTCGCGTGCCCGCGTATAGTCCTTCTCGTGGGCCAGATGTGCTTTCCGTGCGGCAATCCAATCTTCACGCGAGACGATTTGGTGCGGTTGCATGACGGGCTCCTGCGTTTTGAGACATTTCAGGCGAGATATTCTTCAAGCTTGTCGAGTGTGCCGATCCATCCGCTCTCGTGGCCGTCCCGCGCGGCCTGATCGAACAGTTGCTCATGGTGCAGGGTCAGCAGCGTGCCGTCGCCGTCGGGCTTCAGCGAGACCGTCACCTGCGATTCGCGTTCGGGAGTCGAATGCCACGCCCAGCTGAAGGACAAGCTCTGGTTCGGCACCATCTCGCGATAGACGCCGGCGACTTCGTGATGCTCGCCGTCCTGCATCTTGAAGCTGACCCGGTATCGGCCACCGATCCGCGCATCGATGTCGGCCCGCACCGAGCCGGCGACGACCTGCGAGGGCCCGAACCAGCGGGCTATTTTTTCCGGATCGGTCCACGCCGCGTAGACTTTCGCCGGCGAGGCATTGAGACGACGTTTGAGGGTGAGGCTCGGTCGGGTGACGACACCGGCGGCAGCGCTTGATTTGGTGGCCATTTTTCTTCCTCCACAAAAGCGGCAAGGCGGTCGAGACCTTCGGACCAAAAGCGCTGGTAGCGGTTGAGCCAGTCCATCGCCTGCTCCATCGGCCCGGCAGTCAATCGGCACGCCACGACACGGCCGGTCTTTGCGCGCGCGATCAGGCCGGCATCCGACAGCACGTCGAGATGCTTCATGATCGCGGGCAGCGACATCGCGAACGGTTGCGCCAGATCGCTCACCGAAACACCGTGCTGGCCCTCGAGCCGGGCCAGCAGCGCTCGCCGCGTCGGGTCCGCGAGCGCGGCGAATGTGCGGTCCAGGGCCTGATCGTTATACTTAACCATGTGGTTTAGTATAGACGTGCGCCTGTCCAAAGTCAAGCCGCGCGGCCGGCAAACCCGCGCGACCGCCATTCCGTTCGTTCTTCAAGTTGCATTCGTATGGTTGAACTGACCCGGACTCGCGTTGTAACAACCAAGGCCCGATACGGCCCATGCGGCCCGCCGCGCATCGACCCGCGACGAAAGGATTAATCCATGTCTGTCACTGTCAACGCGCTCGATCATCTGGTCATCAACGTCTCGGACGTTGCACGTTCCACCGAGTGGTATCGAAAGATACTCGGTATGGAGGTCAAGATGTTCGATCCGGGTAACGGCAAGCCGCCTCGGACCTCGCTGATCTTCGGGAGCCAGAAAATCAATGTGCGGCCGCGTGACGCCGACAAGGTCGAGTGGTTCACCGCGGACCATGAAGCCGCGGGCAGTGACGATCTGTGCTTTCTCACCGCGGCCACACCGGAACAGGTGGTCGCGCATCTGAAGGCGCAGGGCGTAGCGATCGAGGAGGGTCCGGTGGCGCGGCAGGGCGCGCGCGGTATGTTGCGGTCGGTCTATTGCAGGGATCCCGACGGCAGCCTGATCGAAATATCGTCGTATCCGGACGGCGCATCTTGACGGGCGTCACGGCGGCGCCCTGATATGAACAGGCAAGAGCAGCCGGCAAGGCTGCATGGGAGGATAAATGTCGAATTCACAGGCAGCGCCGGGCGTGGTCGGGCCATTCGCGGGACTTGACGTGCCATGGCTGCTGCGGCTGCAGGCCGAAACCCGCGGCGATCATCCGTTTCTGATCTGGGCGCCGTTCGATGCGCCGGCGCGGATCTGGCGCTACGGCGAATTTCATGATCGGGTCGGCGCGCTCGCCGCGGGCCTTGCCAGGCGCGGCGTCAAGTCCGGCGAGTTCGTGCTGATCCATCTGGATAACTGCATCGAAGCCTTGCTGGCCTGGTTTGCCTGTGTCGAACTCGGCGCCATCGCCGTCACCACCAACACCCGCTCGGCGCCCGCCGAAATGGAATACTTCGCCGGACATTGCGGCGCGGTTGCCGCGATCACCCAGCCTGCCTATGCCGAGATGATCGCCGCGCATTGCCGAGGCCTGCGCTGGCTTGCGGTGATTTCGCACGACGCCGGCGCCAGGCCCGCGCAAGGCACCGCCGCACCCCGCGGCGACGCGTTCGATACGCTATTCGCCGACAGCGCCGATCGGCCGCGCCGCGCGAGCGATCCGCTGGCACCGTGCAGCGTGCAATATACCTCCGGCACCACGTCGCGCCCAAAGGCGGTGCTGTGGACCCACGCCAATGCGCTGTGGGGCGCCAAGGTCAACGCGGCGCATCAGGACTTGCACGCCGGCGACGTGCATCAAACCTACCTGCCGCTGTTTCACACCAACGCGCTGGCCTATTCGATGCTGGCGAGCCTGTGGGTCGGCGCTACTTGCGTCATCCAGCCGCGGTTCTCCGCCAGCCGGTTCTGGAATGTCGCCGCCGAGCATGGCTGCACCTGGACCTCGACGATCCCGTTCTGCATGAAAGCACTGCTGGAGCGCGAGATCCCGAAGCAGCATACGTTCCGGCTCTGGGGCACGGCGGTTTGCGAGCCGCCGGCCTTCGCCGCCTTCGGGGTCAAGATCATCGGCTGGTGGGGCATGACCGAAACCATCACCCACGGCATTATCGGCGAGGTCGACCAGCCCAATATGCCGATGGCGATCGGCCGCCCCGCGGCTGAATACGCTATCCGCGTCACCGGCGACGACGGCGCGCCGACACCGCGAGGCGGCACAGGCAATCTCCTGATCAAGGGCGTGCCCGGACTGTCGCTGTTCAGCGAATACCTGCACAACGAAAAGGCCACCCGCGAGAGCTTCGACGAGCATGGCTATTTCATCACCGGCGATCGCGTCACGCTGCTCGACAACGGCTACATCCGGTTCGGCGACCGCGCCAAGGACATGCTGAAGGTCGGCGGCGAGAACGTCGCAGCCTCCGAGATCGAGCAGGTGGTCGCCATGGTGCCCGGTGTGCGCGAGGCCGCAGTGGTTGCGAAAAAACACCCGATGCTCGACGAGGTGCCGGTGGTGTTCATCATTCCGCTAGCCGGCGTCTCGCGCGCGCCGCCGGAATTGCACGACACCGTGATGGCCGCCTGCCGAACCGGACTGGCTGATTTCAAGGTGCCGCACGAAATCCGCCTGGTCGATGAGATGCCACGTTCGACGCTGGAGAAGGTGGCCAAGGCGGAGTTGCGGAAGCTCTTGGGGTGAGGCCTCTCCGGATCATTCGATCTCGATAGCTCTACGGCCTCCGCCTCAGAGCCCGCTCTGTTCCGATTGAATCGGAACAGAGGCTCTATCTCTCTATTTTGACGCGTTTTCTTCGCGCGAACCGGCATCCACTTCGCTGGAAAACGCTCTAGTTCAGCTCGAAGCGGATCGGCAGCGATTTGGGTCCGTTGACGAAGGTGGCCTGCGTCATCTTCACCTCGCCATCGAGCGCGATCGACTTCAGGCGCGGCAACAATTCCTCGAACAGGATTCGCATTTCCATCTTGGCGAGGTACTGCCCAAGGCAGAGATGGGCGCCATAGCCGAATGCGACGTGCCGGTTCGGCTTGCGGTCGGAGCGGAACGTGAACGGATCCTCGAAGACGTCCTCGTCGCGGTTGCCGGACGCATAGCACAGCATCAGCCAGTCGCCCTTGGCGATCTTGCGGCCGCCCAGTTCGGTGTCGGCGGTCGCCGATCGCATGAAGGTCTTCACCGGGGTCATCCAGCGAATGGCTTCGTCGACCAGGCCCGGAATCAGCGCCGGATTGGCCTTGACCTTGGCAAACTCTTGCGGATTTTCGGCGAGTGCCCAGACCGCGCCCGCCGTCGACGACGAGGTGGTATCGTGGCCGGCGGTGGCCACGATCATATAGTAGCTTGTCATATCGAGGGGCGGCAGATACGCGCCGTTGATCTTGCCGTTTGCGATCACGGTGGCAAGGTCATCCTTCGGATTGGCGCGCCGGTCCTCGGTGATCTTGCCGAAATAAGCCCCGAAATCATTGACGATCGACACGATCATTTCGGAAAACTGTTCGGGGCTAAGTTGTTCCCTGACCCGCGCGGTGTCGGGATCCTGTGGCCCGAACAATTCCTGGGTGAGCTTGAGCATCCTCGGTTCGTCCTTTTCCGGCACACCAAGAATTTCCATGATGACATGCAACGGATATCCGAGCGCGATGTCGGCGACGAAATCGCAGCGCCCGCCATGCGCCACCATGCGCTCGACGGCGCCGCGCGCAATGGTGCGGACCCTTTCCTCGAATTTTCCGAGATTGACCGGCATGAACCAAGCCTGCGTCAATGCACGATATTTGGGATGATCGGGCGCGTCCATCTGAACCAGCGAGCGCACCAGGTTCGGTCCGCCGGTGATCTTGCGTACCCGCTCCTCAAACGCCTTCGTCGTCAGCGTGGTGGGGCGGTCCGCATTGTGGAAAAGATCGTTCTGCCGGCTGACGGTCTGGATGTGGGTGTGTTTGGTTACCACCCAGAACGGATCGAACCCCTCCACCCGCGCAACGCCGAGCGGATTGTTGGCCCGAAGCCAGCGATAGGCATCATGAAGGCGATGGTCGGCATAGGCCGCCGGATTCACCAGCGTCGCGGCAATGTCGGCCGGAAGGTCGATTTCGATGGTCGCGCTCACAATCGCACCCTCCGGTTCTCGTGGCGCGAACGTCTCGCGCCGGTGAATGAATGATCAATCACGATTATTGCCGCAGGACCGTTGGAACATTAATTCCCAGGCAACCAGCGCGAATCCGTCAGCGATTTAAGGCAGATCATGTTGCAACCGATCGGGGAGGGCTTGCGTCCAGCCGCTGAGCCCTGCCTCGAAAAAATCCGCCGGAAGCAGTGCTCCCGGCGGATCATTGTTGTCGCGTTCGCCCTCACCGCCTCTGGCGCGATCGGCAGCGGGCCAAGACCTCGCTGAGCGCTCAAAAGGATGCGAAGGCTACCGGGCGGAAAGCCTGAAGCAGATGCTGGTCGAGCTGGCCGACCATATCTTCCATCATCGAAAACGCTCTGGCGTGGGTATATTCCAGCCGATAGGCACGCTTCTCGACGAGTGCCGCATAGATATCCACGATCGTTATCAGGCGCACGATGTCGCTGATCTGATTACCGCGCAGGCCATGGGGATATCCGGTGCCGTCAAGGAATTCATGATGGTGCAGGACCACATCCAGCATCTCCGGCGGGAAGCCGCCCTGAGCTGCGAGTACGTCGTAGCCGAGATGCGGATGCTTTCGAATCTCGTTCATTTCCTCTTCGGTCAGCTTTTCCGGCTTGTCCAGAATCGCCACGGGAATGTACGCCTTGCCGACATCGTGCAGCAGGGCAGCGCGAGCCAAACGGCGCTGGTCGTCCTCGCGCATGCCGAGATGCTGTGCGAACGCCACAGCGAAGCCTGTTACGAACAGGCAGTGGCGGAAGCTGTCGGTGTGATGGCAGCCCACCACCGTCAGCCATTCGCGCAACGAGGAGTGCTTGATGGCCTTGAGAATCTTGTTTTCGGCCTGCACGATGTCGCTGAACGTCAGCGGAACTCCCGCCGGAAGCTTCTCGAATATCTTGACCATCACCTCGTGCGCGGCGGCGACGCCTCTGTTCAAGGCCTTGCCGCGATCCGTCACATCGAAGCCGTGGGTGTCCGGAAATGCGGCGTGGATGCGTTGCAGAATTCCTTGTGCATCGAACGGCCGCGCTATCGTGTCCGTGGCCCCCAGTGCCCAGGCCTGCATCGACCCATGATGCAAAGCGTCGGCGAGAACAAACAGCCTCGGCATCGAGCGGTAGGCTTCGGCCTGCAGCTTGTTGCGAACCCGCTGGACGCTCTCGGCCGAGCGCAGATTGATATCGACCACGATCCCTGAAAAGTGACCAGCGGGAGTGTCGGGGATCTCCGACGTCGAGATGGTATCCACCTCGCCCACGGATTTCAGAATGCTGGCCAATTCGCCACTTCGATCGCTCCGATCGGATGCCAGGAGCAGCCGGCGTTTGGATGAAGACGGGTTCGCTTGAGTTGTCATAAATCCTCTTTGCTGGCTGCGGTGGTGCAAGCAAAGACTACCGGATAACGGGTTCCCCAAGGCTTAAGGGGTATTATGAATGCAGTTCTGTGGTTGCCCCTAAAAGTTTAACGATAGCAAGCCTCGTCGTTCTGCCAGCTAGAGCATGATCCGGAAAAGTGGGTACCGGTTTTCCGAAAAAGATCATGCTCGAACAAAAAGATAGAGCGAGATGGCGATTCGACGAAAAGCCATCTCGCTCTAGCGGCTGAATTGGCGCCAAAAAAATCCGCCGGAGGCAATGCCCCCGGCGGATCGTTGTTGTCGCGTGCGGCGGGCTTACGCCTTCATGTTCGCCTTCACCGCCTCTGCCGTGATCGGCAGCGAGCGGACGCGGGCGCCACACGCATTGAAGATCGCGTTGGCGAGCGCGGGAGCAACCACCGTCACCGCCGGTTCGCCGACGCCGGTGGCGTGTTCGCCATTGGCGATGACGCTGATGGCGACTTCCGGCAGCTGACTCATCCGCAACGGCGTGTAGGTGTCGAAGTTGGTCTGTTCGATACCGCCGTTCTTCAACGTCGCCTTCTCGTACAGTGCAAGCGAGACCCCCCACAATGCCGCGCCCTCGACCTGGGCACGGATATTGTCGGGATGCACCTGGGTGCCGACGTCGGTAGCCACGGTCAGCTTCTTGACCTTGACCTCGCCGGACGGCGCAACCGCGACATGGGCCACACATGCGGTCCAGCTTGCGGTCGCTCTTTCCTGTGACGAGACGCAGGCAACGCCCATACCCTCGCCCTTCGGAAGTTGTATGGTGCCGTAACCCGCCAGGCCCATCGCAGCGAGCAAGGTGTTGCGCAGGCGTTGTGCGCCACCGGCATTGGCGCCGGCACCGTCCAACATGCTGATACGATACTGCGCGGGATCCTTGCCGGCGGCATGGGCGATCTCGTCGATCATGCTTTCGACCGCCCAGAAGGTCCAGCCCGGTGCAACCGACCGCAGCTGCCCCGACGGGGTGGCGCTCTGCGCCATCTCGTTGAGGATGGCGCGGACGTTGTGATTGGGCACGGAATAGAAGAAGTCCGCACCATTCACCGTGAACGCATCAAGCCGCTGGTCTTTCTTGTCGACCGAAGGCGACAGGAAGTCCGGGATACCCCAGCGCTTGGTCGGCCACGCGCTGACCACGTCGTGATTCATCGCGATCAGCTTGCCGTCGCTGTCGACACCGGCCTTGACCTTCTGGAACGTCAGCGGACGCGAGAAGTCCATGGTCATGTCGTCTTCGCGCGAATAGATCACCTTGACCGGTTTGCCGACGGCCTTCGCCGCCTGCACCGCGGGGACCGTCATGTCGCCGTCCAGCCGCCGGCCAAAGCCGCCGCCCAGATACATCTGATGCATCACGACGAATTTGGGATCGACGCCGGCAGCTCCGGCCGCGATCGCGCCGGAGCGCGTTGCGAACTGGTTGCCGGTGTAGATGTGCCAGATGTCCCCCTGCTGTTGCGCGGTGGCGTTCATCGGTTCCATCGGCGCATGGATGTTGATGTTGGTGGTGTATTCCGCCTCCAACACCTTCGCCGCCGTACCGAGTGCCGCAGCGGTGTCGCCATTCTTGACAAAGAACAAACCGGAGTCGTCGAGGCCCTGTAAACGCTTGGCCTCGGTGAGCAGCGATTCGCTCGACAGCTTGGCGTTGGGCCCGCCCTCGTACGTCACCTTGAGAACTGCGGCAGCTTTCTTGGCATTGGCATAGGTATTGGCGATCACCACGACCCAGCCCGTCGTCGTCATGGTCTTGTCGTCGAGTGTGACAGCCTTGATGAAGCCCGGCACCTTCATCGCCGCGCCGTCATCGACCGACTTGACCGTCGCGCCGTAGCGCACCGGAGGCATCACGACCTTGCCGTACACCATACCCGGCAGCATGACGTCGATGCCGTATTTGGCCGTACCGTTGGTCTTCGACGGAATGTCGAGCTGTGGAACCGAAACACCGATCATGGTGTACTGATCGGCGGTCTTGAGCTTGATCGCCTTGAGCTCGTCGGGCGTAAAGGTCTTGGTGGCCTTGCCGCTCTTGACGATTTCCGCGAACGTCATCGACTTCTTGGACTTCGGATGCGTAATCGTGGAGTCCCTGACGACCAGTTCGCCGGCAGGCACACCCATCGAGGCTGCCGCGGCTTCCGTCAGCGCAATCCGCCCCGCGGCACCGGCACGGCTCATCGCATCGAAGTTCATCATCGTACTCCAGCTGCCGCCGGTAATCTGCGCGCCGAGCACGGGGTCGTTGAACTTCGGATCGTTGGACGCGAGTTGAACCCGCATGTCCTTCCAGTTCGACCCAAGCTCCTCGGCAATGATCTGAGCCATGGTCGAGGCAATGTGCTGGCCCATGTCGGCTTTGCCGCATGTGACCGTGACAATCCCGTCCGGCGCAATCGAGTACCAGACGCTGGGATCGAAGTTGCCGGTTGCGGCGAACGCCTGGTCGGCGCCGAGCAGGCCGGGAACTGCGGAATAGCCGAGCGCAAGACCTGCGGCGGCGGTACCGACGAGGAACGAGCGGCGGCTGAGATCAGCGGGCTCGCTCTGCGAGATTTTCACGTGCGTATTCATGTTGCTCTCCGATCGGTGGCCGTGGACGCAGTGCGCATTTCGGAGGCAGCGCGCATGATGGCTTTCTGGATGCGCGAATAGGTCATGCAGCGGCAGAGGTTGCCGTCCATGTGCGCCACCACTTCTTCCTTGGTCGGATTGCTGTTCTTGGCGAGCAGCGACGCCGCCTGCATGATCTGCCCGGACTGGCAGTAACCGCATTGCGGAACCTGCTCGGCGATCCACGCTTTCTGCAGCGGATGATCGCCCTTGGCGCTGAGGCCTTCGATAGTCGTGATTTTCTTGCCAACCGCATCGCTGATCGAAGTCTGGCAGGACCGCACAGCTTCGCCATTGAGATGCACGGTGCAGGCGCCGCAAAGGCCGGCGCCACAACCAAATTTGGTACCGGTCATCTGCAATTGCTCGCGGATGGCCCACAACAGCGGCGTATCGTGCGCCGCCTCGACGGACATATTCCGTCCGTTTATGTTGAGAGTAGGCATTGTCTCTTCCCCTGCCGGTGCATGATGCCGCTTACGGCGACAACTCACGTTTAGCCAATGGTCTGGCACCCACCGGATCGGTGCCGACTTGGGCGCAGAATGATCGGGTTCCGTTCTAGAGGCAATCTAAATTAAGTTTGTGCGTTGCGGCAAAACCCGGTCCTAAAGTTGTAGGTGGATTCTGCTTTCACCCATCGCGGAAACCGCGATCTCCGCCTCCAAGTTGCGAAGTCTCCTCGATGACCGTCTCGCGGAGCATTGCCGTGAAGCGGACCGGGCAATCTGTTTCCTTGTTTTGAAGCGTTTTCTTATGCGAACCGGTATCCACTTCGCTGGAAAACGCTCTAAGGTCGCGACCGAACAAGTTGGGAAACCGCGATGCCAAAGATCAATCGTGACGGGGTTGGTGTCTATTATGAGGTTCATGGCAGCGGTCCTCCGCTGTTGCTGACCCACGGCTATTCATCGACATCGGAGATGTGGAAGGGCCAGATCGAGGCGCTGTCGAAACATCACAAGCTCGTCTTGTGGGACATGCGCGGCCACGGCCGGTCCGACTACCCCTCTGATCCCGCGGCTTATAGTGAAGCGTTGACGGTGGCGGACATGGCCGCGCTGCTCGACGAGGTCGGTGCGAACCGCGCCATTGTCGGCGGACTTTCGCTCGGGGGCTACATGTCGCTGGCGTTTTATCGCGCGCATCCGGAGCGCGTCCGCGCGCTGCTGATCATCGATACCGGGCCGGGCTTCAAGAAGGACGACGCCCGCGAAACCTGGAACAAGCGCGCTCACGACACCGGCGACCGCTTCGAGCGCGAAGGCCTTGCGGCTCTCAAATCCGCCAGCCGCGAACGCTCGATGGTCAGTCATCGCGATGCGTCGGGTCTGGCACGCGCGGCGCGCGGCATGCTGACCCAGCGCGATGCGCGCGTCATCGAACTGCTTCCGAATATCAAGGTACCGTCGCTGGTGGTGGTCGGCGCCGATGATGCGCCGTTTCTCGCAGCCTCCGACTATATGGCGGCAAAAATTCCCGGTGCGCAAAAGGTCGTGATTCCGGCCGCCGGCCACGCCGTCAACATTGATCAGCCGCAGGCGTTCATCGAGGCCGTGCTGCCGTTCCTCGACGGCCTGCCGGGCAGCGCCATTCCGTAAAAGCGGGCCTGGCCATGATTGGGCTGGTGTAGGGTGCGCGATGGCTGATGGCGGTTTCCGTCGCATGTCGGACAACGCTCCAGTGCAATCAGATCTCAACAAATGGATGACCCGTGGGACACGATATCAAGCTGACGGCTTCGGACAATTTTCAACTGGGCGGCTATCGTGCCGATCCCGCAAGTACGCCCAAGGCGGCGGTGGTGGTGATCCAGGAGATCTTTGGCGTCAATCACCACATTCGCGCGATCTGCGATCGTTTCGCGGGCAACGGCTATGTCGCCATCGCGCCGGCGATCTTCGACCGCATCGAGCCGAATTTCCAGTCCGGCTATTCGCCGGAAGAGGTGGCGGTGGCGCGTAAATTCGTGGCCAATCCCGACTGGACGGCGATGCTGCGCGACAGCCAGGCCGCCATCGATGCGGTGAAGGATGTCGGCCCGGTCGGCATCATCGGCTTTTGCCTTGGCGGCAGCGTCGCCTATGCCGCAGCGACCAAATTGTCGGGCCTGTCCGCGGCGATCGGCTATTACGGCAGCGCCATCGTCCGCTTCGCCGACGACGCGCCGAAGGTGCCGACCCAGCTTCATTTCGGTGAAAAGGACGCGGGCATTCCGCTCAGCGACGTCGATATCATTCGCACCAAGCGGCCCGACCTCGAGATCCACGTCTATCCCGGTGCGCAGCACGGCTTCAACTGCGATGAACGGGCGAGTTACGACCCCACCAGCGCCGGCATCGCCAAACAGCGCAGCCTCGACTTTTTTGCCAGGCATTTGAAGAAATGATTTTACGAGGTCATTCCGGGATGGTCCGAACGAGCAGACTTCAGATGTGCAATTGCATATCTGAGGCTCGCTATCGCGCCCCGGTATGACGAAGTCCTGCGTACTCCGTCAGAACCAGCGCTCGCCGACAAAGACGGTGTCGCCGGGGCTGACGGGGGTGCCGAGCGGCACCACATAGCGGGATGAACCGGAGGCATCGGTGTGGGTCAGGGTGACGCGGTCGCGCTTGGCGCGCGGCGAAAAGCCGCCGGCAATCGCCACCGCACTTTCGACGCTCATATTGGGCACGTAGGGATATTGGCCGGGGGCTGCGACTTCGCCAAGGATGAAGAACGGCCGATAGGATTCGATCTCGACCGCCACCGAGGGGTCGCGGATGTAGCCGCCGCGCAGCCTGCCGGTGATCGCGGACGCCAGTTCCGCCGGTGTCCGTCCGCGCGCCGGCACTGAGCCGATCAGCGGCATGGTGATCGCGCCGCCGGCATCGATGGCGTAGGTATTGGTCAGGCCCTCCTGGCCATAGACCACGACCCGCAATTTGTCGCCGGCATCGAGCCGGTAGGCGGCATCATAGGCCGCCGGGGCGTAATAACGCGGCGATGGTCCGGCAAAGCTGGCGCGAAGCGCGCTGATGGCGCCACCGGAATCGGCGACGCCCGATGGCGACGCGACCGCGACCCGTGGCGCCGGTCCGTACGGCTGGCCATAGGCCAGAGAATCCAGATCGCCTTGCGGCTCCACCGTTGCGACAGGACCGGATGTGTGCGTGCAGCCCGACAACGCGAGCGCGGCCATGGCGGAAATGATCGGCAATCGAAACGCGCGCGCAACCCGCACCGGAGCCATCCCTCTTAGCGAGACAGCTTAAAGTCTTGCACCGGTTATGGTTAACAAATCGTTTGCCCGATCGATCAGGCAGGCCGGGCAAAGCCAGCCGCCTGGCTGGGCGCAGCGATCAGGCGCTAACGCCCGCGCCGATCGGACAGGACACCCCGGTGCCGCCGAGCCCGCAATAGCCGGCCGGATTCTTGGCCAGATATTGCTGATGATAGTCCTCGGCGAAGTAGAACTCGGCGGCGGGCGCAATCTCGGTAGTAATGGTGCCGAGACCTTTGGCCGCCAGCGCTTTCTGATAGGCCACCTTCGACGCGTCCACGGCTTTACGCTGCGCGTCGCTGAACGTGTAGATCGCCGAACGATACTGGGTGCCGACGTCATTGCCCTGGCGCATGCCCTGCGTCGGGTTGTGGCTCTCCCAAAATGTCTTCAGCAGTTGATCGTAAGATATCTTCTTTGGATCGAATACCACCAGCACCACTTCGGTGTGACCGGTGCGGCCCGAGCATACTTCCTCATAAGTCGGGTTGGCGGTGTGACCGCCGGCATAGCCCACAGCGGTGGTAAAGATGCCGTCACCGAGCTCCCAGAATTTACGCTCCGCGCCCCAGAAGCAGCCGAGGCCGAACACCGCCTGCTCCAGACCTGCGGGATAAGGCGGCTGCAACGGGCGGCCGTTGACGAAATGGCTGGTCGCAGTCGGGATCGGCTTCGCTCGGCCTGGCAGCGCCTCGGCAGCAGTTGGCAAGGCAGTGGTTTTGCGCATGAACAGCATGGATTACCTCCCGGAGGGATGTCTCTCTCTAATGTCCGTCACCAATATATGTCTTTACGCCGGACGCAGTAGCCCCATTACGCCGGCGCGTTCGGCATGAACGCCGCATCACCGTGCCGTCTGGCTCAGTTCCGGGAATAACCGATCAACGGCTTGCGGGGCCGGAACAGGAGCATCAGCAGAATGCCCAGCACACCCATCACCGCAAATACCGGCTGATCCAGCACGACCCTGACAACATGGGTCCAGAGCCACGGCGAAATGCCCTCTACCCAGACCCGGAAAGCCTGCTGGCTGGATTGATGGACATCGTTCCAGAGCTCCCCAAAGCGGGTAAAGCGCAAGGTCTGGTCGGCGACCCAGCGCGCGCCGTCATAGACCATGAAGATAAATCCGCCTGCCAGCAGCAGCAGTCCCACAAGTCTGAAAAAGCCGCGGATCATGCATCACCTTAATATCGGTATATTCTGTCGTGTATCCGTCCGCCTCCGGAACGCCGTCAGCCATTAGCGAAGCGAGCCGGGAAATTCAACCTCATCAGCACCTTACCGGCGCCTTATGGTCGGGCCTGCCGACTCCTAAGGCCTGGCTGAGGCGTTGACGCTGCGGGGCGCGCCCTCTATAAGACCGCTAATGGCGGCGGGCGCAATCCTGCCGCCGCTGTTCTTTGAGCGGCGCCGTCATGTGAGCTTATTGGCTCCGGGAATGGCATTCTCAGGGACACCCGAAAAACACACAAGTGTCGATCACGCGGTTGGACGGCCGGCGCATTGAAGCCCGGTTACCCGCGACCGGTCACCGCAAGGATATTTGAGACATGGCCAATACGACTTCCGCCAAGAAGGCGACACGCAAGATTGCCCGCCGTACCGTCATCAACAAGTCGCGCCGCACCCAGATGCGCGGCTCGGTCCGCATCGTCGAAGAGGCGATCAAGAACGGCGACCGCGATGCCGCGCTGAAGGCGATGGCGCGCGCCGAGCCGGAGCTGATGCAGGCAGCGCAGCGCAATATCATTCACAAGAACAATGCGAGCCGAAAGGTCTCGCGGCTCGCGCATCAGATCGCAAAGCTCGCGAAATAGGCTGATCGGAAAATATATTCGTCCAAAGCCCGGCTGCGCCGGGCTTTTTCTTTTCACACTTGTTGCATCGCGCCCGACCAGATCTCGGCAATGCCTTGCGCCGTTTCGCGTTACGCCAGGCGGGACGCCACAGGCCGGACATCCGATGCCGCCAGGACTGCGATGCCGCCAGGACTGCGATGACCTGAGGCTTCGACGACCAAAGGCTGCGGTGATATTGATCGCTGCTACGCGCGGCAGGCTTTTGAAATTGCAATCGCGGCCGCACCGCTCTGTTCGAAAGTCCCGAAGGGTTACCCTGCTTCGATGAGCAAAAAAAAACGCGTTTGCGTAGTCACTTATCGGCATAGTGGCGATCAGTTGTTCGAAAACTCATTCCTGCACGACCCAAACGTAAACAATTTGTGAATTTATTTTGGGCAATCGTAGGAATTGTGACAGCGGCTCGGCATTTCGAATCTCCGCACAGATTCAAAACCTTGCCGCCGCGCATAGAAGCCGCTGCCTGATTTCGTGAACGCGAAGTCGATTTGGCCAGCACTCGCATCGAATCATTTTCGTTGCGGGAAATAAGGCATGATGTATCTCTTAGAACGTTCGCGGCGCCCACGGCTCTTGAGACCAGCGCGGTTTAAGAAACGGGGCGGACGTGCAAATCGGCGGCGGTGTGCGCGTTGGCGACGCTTTCCAAGCGATTGTCGGTTCAAGGCTCGTAGCAATATGAGCATAGCGGTTCTGTGTCGAAATTTCTCAAGCGGGACGCTTGCGTTCCGTTCGATTCGAACAAGAGAGATACGCACCGGACCAACGGCAGCCGCCGAGGCGAAGACCGAGGGCAGGTTAAACGGACGGGCTGAGTAAAGCGGCGTACGACTGGACAAATTGGGTTCCAGGCGTTGCCGGTTGAATTTGGAACACTCAAGAGGTGACACCTCGCCGTGGGCAATCACGGCGAGTGGGGGGAGGCTTTATGTTCTACGGAATCATCGCGGCATTTGATCCCATTCGATTTTCAAACGACGTCATATTCGATGCCAGGTGCGCGCGGCCACCGGCGCGAGCTCCGGACAGGCCGCTGAGTACACGCTGACCTCGCGGACGCTTCTTTCCAGTTTCCAGTCGACTCTGTGATTTTGGTCCACGGCATTTCGCCGTACGGCTGGTCTATGGCTGAAGACGAAGCTTCGCTTGAGGTCGCGCCGTACGGTGCGTCCCGCACGGTAATTTCACCGGCAACGTTACTCCTTCAGAAAAGTCGTCAAACAATGACAAATATGGAACAGGATCGCTGGTCACGCGTGAAGGGTCGGCTGCGTTCGAGCGTGGGGGAAGACGTCTATACAAGCTGGTTCGCGCGCATGGATCTGGAAAGCGTGCAGCAGGAAAGCGTCCACCTTTCGGTTCCGACGCGGTTTCTGAAGAGCTGGATCCAGGCACATTACGCCGAGCGCGTTCTGACCTGCTGGCAGGCCGAAATGCCGCAAGTGCACCGGATCGACCTCACCGTGCGCACGGCAATGCGATGCGCGGCGCCCGCCAAAGAGACCTCGCCGCCGGCCGATCAACGCCGCGCCGATCGATCCGACGGCCGTCCCGCGCCGGAGCTGCGCGCCACCGCCATCGCGCCGGTGTCCGCCAGCCATGACGCGCTCGGCGGCTCGCCGCTCGATCCGCGCCTGACATTTGGAAGTTTCGTCGTCGGCCGCTCCAACACGCTGGCTCACGCCGCGGCGCGCCAGGTCGCGGAAGGACGCCGTGGCGATAGCGTGATGTTCAACCCGCTGTACATTCATGCCGGCGTCGGACTTGGCAAAACCCATTTGTTGCAGGCGGTGACATGGGCCGGCAACTCCGGCAGCGAACGCAAGGTGCTCTATCTCACCGCCGAGAAATTCATGTACGGGTTCGTCGCCGCGCTCAAGACCCAGACCGCGCTGGCGTTCAAGGAAGCGTTGCGCGGCATCGACGTGCTGGTCATCGACGACCTGCAGTTCCTGCAGGGCAAATCGACCCAGGCCGAATTCTGCCATACCCTGAACGCGCTGATCGACGCCGGCCGCCAGGTGGTGATCGCAGCGGACCGTCCGCCTTCCGACCTTGAGAGCCTCGACGACCGCGTGCGCTCGCGTCTCGCCGGCGGCCTCGTGGTCGAGATGGGCTCGCTCGGCGAGGAGTTGCGGCTCGGTATCCTCAAATCGAGAGTCGCGGCGGCGCGCGCCCATCATGCGAGTTTCGATGTACCGGCGCCGGTGCTGGATTATCTCGCCCGAACCATCACCCACAACGGCCGCGATCTGGAAGGCGCCATCAATCGCCTCTTGGCGCACAGCAAGCTCAACGCCCAGCCGGTGACGCTGGAAATGGCCGAGCGCGAAGTGCGCGACCTGATCCGTCCGCAGGAACCCAAGCGCATCAAGATCGAGGACATCCAGCGGGTGGTCGCCCGGCAGTACAATGTCAGCCGCTCCGACCTGTTGTCCTCGCGCCGTACCGCCAACGTCGTTCGGCCGCGCCAGGTCGCAATGTATCTGGCCAAGACGCTGACACTGCGCTCGCTGCCCGAAATCGGGCGCCGGTTCGGAGGCCGCGATCACACCACCGTCCTGCACGCCGTGCGCAAGATCGAGGCGCTGGTCGCCAGGGATGTTGCGCTGTCCGAAGAGGTCGAATCGCTGAAGCGCCAGTTGCAGGAGTGATTTTGCAGTTCCCGGGACACGTCGTTTCGGGAGCATCCCTCGACCAGTCGTCCCGGCATCCCGCCGGGACGATAGCGGTTTCCGGCAAAACGTGGGGGACGGCCCCGCGTTTCTCTTGCGCTTGCCTGCCATCCGCGCCACCTTGGGGCCCCCTTAGGGTTTGATCAAATCCAGCTTTGATCGGGCTTTTCGGGTCCCATATGCCGCGGCGCGCCTTTCGGCGGCCCGGCTTTTCCATCTTCGGATCAGGCGGATATGCAATGAAGGTCACCGTCGAACGCGCGCAACTCCTGAAGTCGCTGGGGCACGTCCATCGCGTGGTGGAGCGACGCAACACCATTCCGATCCTCGGCAACGTGCTGATCCGTGCCGAAAATGCGCGGCTGTCGCTAAAGGCGACCGATCTTGATCTGGAGGTGACGGAAACGCTGGCAGCGGAAACCGGAACCGGCGGTTCAACCACCGTGCCGGCGCATATGTTTTACGACATCGTGCGCAAGCTGCCTGACGGCGCGCAGATCGTGCTGGAAAGCGACGGCGACCGCTCGGTGCTGGCGATTCGCGCCGGCCGTTCGCGTTTCACGCTGCAGACATTGCCCGAAAACGACTTCCCCGATCTTGCCGCCGGCGACATGACGCATTCGTTCACGCTGGCCGCCGCCGACATGAAGCGGCTGATCGACCGCACCCAGTTTGCGATCTCTACCGAGGAAACCCGCTATTATCTCAACGGCATCTACCTGCACACTGCCGGCAGCGCCAAGGCCGCGACATTGCGCGCGGTCGCGACCGACGGGCATCGTCTCGCCCAGATCGATCTGCCGCTACCGAAAGGCGCGTCCGGCATGCCCGGCGTGATCGTGCCCCGCAAGACCGTCGGTGAGGTGCAACGGCTGATCGAGGACAACGAGGCCGAGGTCGGAATCGAACTGTCGCAGGGCAAGATCCGTTTCACCATCGGCAATGTGGTGCTGACCTCAAAGCTGATCGACGGCACGTTTCCGGATTACGGCCGCGTGATCCCGCAGAACAACGACAAGGAACTTATTGTCGACAAGAAGGATTTCGAGGCGGCGGTGGACCGGGTCTCGACGATTTCGAGCGAGCGTGGCCGCGCGGTGAAGCTGGCCTTGTCGGCCGGCAAGCTCGTGCTGTCCGTGACCAACCCTGATTCCGGCAGCGCAACCGAGGAGCTTGAGGTCGAATACGCTTCCGATCCGCTCGATATCGGATTCAATTCGCGCTATCTGCTGGACATCGCGGCTCAAATCGAGGGCGAGGTCGCCGTGCTGAAACTGGCCGATCCCGGCTCGCCGACGCTGGTGCAGGACAAGGACTCCAAAGGCGCGCTCTATGTGCTGATGCCGATGCGGGTGTAGGAAAACATACTGTCATTGCCGGGCAAAAAGTGCGGCCGTCATACCCGCGACAGCGGGTATCCAGTAGTCGCTGTCGCGCATGATGTCTTGAGCGGCGCGGAATACCGGTTCATCCGCTTTCGCGGATGATGACGCCGGAAGTTGCGGCAGCTCATTCCGACGACTTTGCAAAGTCCCGCTTTCACCATGACCGCCTCCCGGATTCATCGCCTTACCCTCACGCATTTCCGCAATTATCGCGCGGCGAGCCTGCAGACGCGCGGTGAGGTGGTCGTGCTGGTAGGCCCGAACGGCGCCGGCAAGACCAATTGTATCGAGGCGATCTCGTTTCTGTCGCCCGGACGCGGCTTGCGCCGCGCCACTCTTGACGATGTCGCGGATAATCAAGGCGACGGCTCGTGGGCGGTGTCCGCCGAGGTCGAGGGCGCGCTCGGCCTCGCAACCCTCGGCACCGGCATCGATGCGCCGGGCGCCGAGGCAGCCGCTTCCAGCCGGCGCTGCCGGATCGACCGCGAGCCGGTGACGTCGGCCGCGGCGTTCGGCGATCATCTGCGCATGGTCTGGCTGACGCCTTCGATGGACGGACTGTTTCTGGGGGCGGCCTCGGAGCGGCGGCGATTCTTCGATCGACTGGTGCTGGCCATCGACAGCGAGCATTCGGCGCGGGTGTCGGCGCTCGACCGCAGCCTGCGGTCGCGCAACCGCCTGCTCGAGGTACGCAATTTTGACGACCATTGGTGCGACGCCATCGAACGCGAAACCGCCGAACTCGCCGTCGCGGTGGCCGCAACCCGCGGCCAGACCGTGGCGCGGCTCGCGGCCATGCTGCGCGCCCGCGGCGAAGCTTCGGCGTTTCCGTCCGCGCAGATCATGCTCGATGGCTGGATGGAAAATGCCCTGATGAACGAGCCGGCCACCGCGGTGGAGGATCGTTACCGCGAAATCCTGCGCAGCAGCCGCGCGCGCGACGCCGCGGCAGGCCGGACGCTCGACGGTCCGCATCTCACCGACCTGGAGGTAATCTATGCGCCGAAAGGCATCCCGGCCCGCGATGCCTCCACCGGCGAGCAAAAGGCGCTTCTGATCGGACTGGTGCTGGCGCACGCCAATCTGGTGGCCGAAATGACCGGCATCACACCACTGTTGCTGCTCGACGAGGTGGTTGCGCATCTCGACCCCGGGCGGCGCAGGGCGCTGTTCGGTGAACTGGCCAAACTCGGCGCCCA
This sequence comes from uncultured Pseudomonadota bacterium, assembly GCA_963813165.1. Lineage (GTDB taxonomy): Bacteria > Pseudomonadota > Alphaproteobacteria > Rhizobiales > Xanthobacteraceae > Bradyrhizobium. The sequence continues at coordinate 218,851 of CAWEYJ010000017.1, forward strand.
GGTCTGGATGACCGGGGCTGACCCCGCGGCATTCACCGATGTCGGCGGATCCGGCGAAACCTTCGACGTCGATTCCGGCCACTTCACCCGACGGCGCAACAACTGACGGCGCTCCGGCCGGAGGGCGGTCGGCAAAAACCCGAATTTTCCCGGCCAAGAATCAGCTCGGAATCGGGCTTTTGCGAAGGCTCCGAATCAGCCCGCGGACGCCTTGAAAAACCCTCGAAAAATCTTATTTATTCAACAACTTGTAGACACCGACTTTGCGCTAGGCGGGTTACGCCTTTCATGGCACAAATAGAGTAATCAGCGCCTATTTTGCGCCGCTGATTCGGGACATCCTCGAAGGCCTCACATGACAGAACCTGCCCGGCAATCGATCGCCGACACTGAGCATTCCATTCCCATCGAATATGGCGCGGAATCGATCCGGGTATTGAAGGGTCTCGATGCCGTGCGCAAGCGGCCGGGCATGTATATCGGCGACACCGATGACGGCTCCGGCCTGCATCACATGGTCTATGAGGTCGTCGACAATGCCATCGATGAAGCGCTCGCCGGCCACGCCACCGCGGTGGAGGTCGTGCTCAACGCCGACGGCTCCGTCACCGTGCGCGACGACGGCCGCGGCATTCCCGTCGACATTCACAAGGGCGAAGGCATTTCCGCAGCCGAAGTCATCATGACCCAGCTTCACGCCGGCGGAAAATTCGACCAGAATTCCTACAAGGTATCCGGCGGCCTGCACGGCGTCGGCGTGTCCGTCGTCAACGCGCTGTCGAGCAAGCTGCTGCTGCGGGTCTGGCGCGACGGCAAGGAGCATTTCATCGAATTCGCCCATGGCGACGCGGTGGCGCCGCTCAAAGTGGTCGGCGACGCCCATGGCAAGCGCGGCACCGAGGTGACGTTCCTCGCCTCGACCGAGACCTTCACCAATGTCGAGTACGATTTCGCGACGCTGGAGCATCGCCTGCGCGAGCTCGCGTTCCTGAATTCCGGCGTCAATATCGTGCTGTCCGACATGCGCCATGCGGTCGAGAAGCGCGAGGAGATGCGCTACGACGGCGGCGTCGAGGAATTCGTGAAATACCTCGACCGCAACAAGAAGCCGATGGTGCCCGCCCCGATCATGATCCATGCCGACATGAACGGCATCGGCGTCGAGGCTGCGCTGTGGTGGAACGACAGCTATCATGAGAACGTGCTGTGCTTCACCAACAACATTCCGCAGCGCGACGGCGGCACCCATCTCGCCGGTTTCCGCGGCGCGCTGACGCGCCAGGTCAACGGCTATGCCGAGGGCAATGCGAAGAAAGAGAAGATCGCGCTGACCGGCGACGACTGCCGTGAGGGTCTCACTGCGGTGCTTTCGGTCAAGGTGCCGGATCCGAAATTCTCGTCGCAGACCAAGGACAAGCTGGTGTCCTCGGAAGTGCGCCCGGTGGTCGAGAACGTGCTGAACGAGGGCCTGGCGGCCTGGTTCGAGGAGCATCCCGGCGAAGCCAAGGTGATCGTCGGCAAGGTGATCCAGGCCGCCGCCGCACGCGAGGCCGCGCGCAAGGCGCGCGAACTGACGCGCAAAAATCCGCTCAGCGTGTCTTCGCTGCCCGGCAAACTCGCCCAGTGCCAGGAGAAGGATCCGGCCAAATCCGAACTGTTCATCGTCGAAGGCGACTCGGCTGGCGGCAGCGCCAAGATGGGCCGCAACCGCGAATTCCAGGCCGTGCTGCCATTGCGCGGCAAGATTCTCAATGTCGAACGCGTGCGCATGGACAAGATGTTGTCGAGCGAACAGATCGGCACCCTGATCACGGCGCTTGGCACCGGCATCAGTGACGACTTCTCGGTCGACAACCTGCGCTATCACAAGATCATCGTGATGACCGACGCCGACGTCGACGGCGCGCATATCCGCACCCTGCTGTTGACCTTCTTCTATCGGCAGATGCGCGAGCTGATCGACCGCGGCCACCTCTATATCGCGCAGCCGCCGCTCTACAAGGTGACCCGCGGCAAGTCCGAGCAGTACCTGAAGGACGAGCGCGCGCTGGAAGACTACCTGATCGAAACCGGCCTCGACGATTGCGTGTTCAAGCTGGCGACGGGCGAGGACCGCAGCGGCCGCGACCTGCAGGCGCTGGTGGAGGATGCCCGCATCATTCGCGGCACACTGCACAATCTGCACAGCCGCTATAACCGCAAGGTGATCGAGCAGGCCGCGATCGCCGGCGTGCTCAGCCCGAAGATCACCGGCGATGTCGCCACCGCCAACGCCGCCGCGGACTATATCGCCCGACGGCTCGACGCGCTGGCGGATGAAGTCGAGCGCGGCTGGACCGGGCGCTTCACCGAGGGCGAAGGTTTCTTCTTCGAGCGCACCGTGCGCGGCGTCAAGGACGTCGCCATCATCGACGACGCGCTGCTCGGTTCTGCCGACGCGCGCAAGCTCGACGATTACGCAGCGAAGCTGCAGGAAGCCTATCCGAAACCGGGCCTGCTGCGCCGAAAGGATACCGAAACCGCGATCCACGGCCCGGTCAGCCTGTTCGAGGCGGTCACCGACGCCGGGCGCAAGGGCGTTACGTTGCAGCGCTACAAAGGCCTCGGCGAAATGAATCCCAGCCAGCTTTGGGAAACCACCCTCGACGCCAATGAGCGCTCGCTGCTGCAGGTCAAGATCAAGGAGGTCGACGAGGCCGACGACATCTTCACCAAGCTGATGGGTGACGTGGTCGAGCCGCGCCGCGAATTCATTCAGGATAATTCGCTCAGCGCCAATGTGGACGTGTGAGAGCTTCTGCGGCGTCGCAGTAGCCGCCTCATCCTGAGGTGCGAGCCGTTTTCGGCAATCTCGGGATAATGACGGGCTAAGTGCCAGCGACCGTCCTTCGGAACACGCATAAGGCTCTCGAAACACGCGTAAGGCTCGCGCCCCTGGACGACAGGTGGCCGTCACTGTTTGGTCCGGCTGCGGTGCTAATATCGTCCCATGACATCCCTTGATAAAATCGAGCCAGGACTGATCCCCGCGCCGGACTTCGCTGCAAAGTCCGGACATCACCTCGCGCTCGAATTGGCCGAAACGCTCAAGCTCGCCGTGCCCCTCGCCCTGACCCAGCTCGGGCAGATCGCGATGATGACGACCGATCTGGCCTTTATCGGACGCCTCGGGGACGGGGCCGTGGCGGCGGCGGCGCTCGCGCACACCATCTTCTTTGTCAGTTTCACCGTCGGAATGGGTCTGATGTCGGCCGTGTCGCCGCTCGCCGCGCAGGCCTACGGCGCGCGCAATCCGCACCGGGTGCGACGCTCGCTTCGCGTCGGCCTTTGGGCCGCGTTCCTGATTTCGCTGCCGGTGATGGCGCTTCCGTTCCGTGGCGAGCAAATCCTGCTGGCACTCGGTCAATCGCCGGCTGCCGCCCGTCCGGCGCAGCAATATCTGTTCGGCCTGGTCTGGAGCATTCTGCCGGCGCTGTGGTTTATGGCGATCCGCGGCTTCATGAGCGCGATCCACCGGCCGGAGCCGATCTTGTGGATTACGCTGGCGGCGATCCCGACCAACGCGCTGCTGGTCTATCTGCTGCTTTACGGCGAATGGGGTCTGCCGCGGCTGGAATTGTTCGGCGCCGGGCTTGCCACTTCCATGGTCAATTTCGCGATGTTCCTGGCGGGCCTCTGGTTTGCCGCCCGCCGCCGGCCGTTCCGGAAATATCATGTGCTCGGACACATCTGGCGCATCGACTGGCCGTTGATGCGGCAGCTCGTCATCCTCGGGGCGCCGATCTCGATCTCTTTCCTGCTGGAATATGGCCTGTTCGGCGCCGCCGGGCTGTTGATGGGCCTGATCAGCACCACCGCATTGGCGGCGCATCAGATCGCGCTGCAGATCGCGGCCATTTTGTTCATGGTGCCGTACGGGATCGGGATGGCGGCCACCGTGCGGGTCGGCCACGCCGTCGGACGCCGCGATGCGCCGGCGGTCCGGCGGGCGGGGTTTATTGCGACCGGTCTTGGCGTCGGTTTCATGTCCGCGATGACACTGGTCGTGATCCTCGAGCGATTCGCGATCGCGCAGATTTTCCTCGACGAAGGTGCCGATGCCGCCGCTGAACTCACCGCGACACTGTTGCTGGTCGGAGCCACGTTCTTTATCGCTGACGGCATCCAGACCATCGCATCCGGATCGCTCCGCGGCATGAACGACACGCGGATCCCGCTGTTGTTTGCCACCATCAGCTACTGGCTGATCGGCTTCACCCTCGCCTGCGGCCTCGGTTTCTGGACGCCATTGGGCGCGGTCGGCGTCTGGATCGGGCTGTCCTGCGGAACGGTCGTTTATGCCGCTCTGCTCATCTTGCGCTTCCGGCTGCTGGCGGGCAGGCTTTAGATCGTCATGACCGTTGTTGAAATCGCACCTGACGTTGACCGGGCGGCACTGCTGGCCGGCGCGCAGTTCGTCGACGCCTACAGCATCGCGGTTGACGGCGGCGCGCTCGATGCACGGCGTGCGGCCGAGCGGATGATCACGCGCCAGCCGCGTTGGGCTGAAGCCTTGCTGACGCTGCGCAATATTCTGGTCAAGCCGTTTGGCCTCAAAACATCGGGCGCCGGCGGGACCGCTCCAAAAAACGCGATCGGAATATTTCCGATTGTGAGCGAGACGCCCGACCGGCTGGTCGCGGGGTTCAACGACAGCCATCTGGACTTTCGCTTCGTGGTCGATGTTGCGACTTCCGGTGATCGCCAGCAGGTGACCGCGACCACCCTGGTGTTGACGCACAATTGGCTCGGCCGGACCTATCTCATGCTGATCCTGCCGTTTCACCGGCTCATTGTCCGCGCCATGCTGCGTCAGGTTGCCGCCTGAGCGGGGCGCATGGGCGGACCCCCGCAGGCGATGTTGACGGCGCGCCGTGACAGTCCTACCAAACTTGGCAAGCAGGAACGAACAAGCAAGAACAACCGAGGCCGCGCCATGGCAGATGAAACCGCAACCCTTGCCGCTTACGTCGCCGACCTGAAATTCGAGGATATCCCGCGCGAGGTGCTGGAGCGCGCCAAGGTGCTGACGCTGGATTTTCTCGGCAGCGCCATCCGCGCCCGGCGCGATGCGGAATCCACGGCGTCGCTGCTCAAAATGCTCGAGGCGCTCGCGCTCGACGGCAAGGGCGAATCCACCGTGTTCGGCGACGCCAAGGCCTGGACCCCGGCGGTGGCGGCGTTGCTCAACGGCGCGCTTGGCCATTCGCTCGATTTCGACGACACGCATGCGGACTCCTCGCTGCATCCGAGCGCGCCGGTGGTGCCTGCCGCCTTCGCGGTCGGCGAGCTGGTCGGCGCGTCGGGCCGCGACGTGCTCACCGCGATCGTGGCCGGCTATGAGGTCTGCTGCCGTCTCGGCAACGCGCTCGATCCCACCTCGCATTATGCGCGCGGCTTTCACCCCACCGCGACGGCGGGAACCTATGGCGCCGCGGCTGCGGCGGCCAAGCTGTTCGGGTTGTCGAAGGAGCAGATCATCGCGGCGTTCGGCGTCTCCGGCAGCCAGGCCGCGGGCTCGCTGCAGTTCCTCGTCAATGGCGGCTGGAACAAGCGCTACCAGGTCGGCGCCGCCGCGATGAACGGCGTGATCGCGGCGACATTGGCGCGCAATGATTTCGTCGGCTCGTCCGAATCGGTCGAAGGCAAGCATGGCCTGCTGGCCGGCTACAGTGACAACGCCCATCCCGACAAGGCGGTCGCCGGGCTCGGCAAGACCTACGAGACCCTGAAGATCGGCGTAAAGCCCTATCCGAGCTGCCGTTACACCCATGCCGCGATCGATGCGCTGATCGCGATGCGCCGCGAGCACAATCTCACGCCGGACCAGATCAAGCGCGTCGAGATCGGCCTGCATCGCAACGGCATCACGCTGACCGGCGATGCCGCCACCAAGCGGCATCCGACCTCGATCGTCGGCGGCCAGTTCTCGATGTTCTTCACCGGCGCGGTGGCGCTCGACCAGGGCCGGTTCGGCTGGGACGACTACGAGCGTCTTGGCGACGCCGCGGTGGACGCGCTGGCGGACAAATTCGACGTGGTGCAGGACGATCGCCTCGAAGTCGGCCGCAGCCATCCGTTCGGCGCGCGCGTCAGCATCACCACCGATGACGGCGTGCATGAACGGCTCCATGCCGATCCGTCGGGCGAGCCGTCTTCGTTCCCGGACGCGCAGGCGATGCAGCAGAAGTTTCTGACGCTCGCCCGCCCGGTGCTGCAGGACCGCGCCGACCGGCTCGCCGATGCGATCCTCACTTTGGAGCGCTTCGATCGCGTCGCCACCGCGACCCATCTTGGACGGCAGTAGAGCGTAAAGCTTCGATTTTCGAACAGCCGAGATGCAAGCCATCGTGTCAACCGTCGTTGCTCCAATTCCGCATACACGCCCGCGATCTCGCCGCGCGATGCACGCGAGTTTTGATCAAAAAGTCTCGCCTACTGAAATCAGAGGGCAGTGTAGCAGGGAATGCCGGGCGCCCAACGCGCCCGCAGCCTCGCGTGTAGAAAAAAACACGCGAGTTAGTCACCACGGTCACGCCGGAATCACCCGGCATTCCCCGCGCAATGGTTTTAACGGTTTCCTTCGAGCTCTCCCCGGTGACCGGGCTTTGTTGCCACCGTCGTCGGCGAAATCTCTTTCGCCAACTTGACGCCAGCGTCGGGGCGTCAGGACCACACGACTTCGCCGTCCGCGCGCAACGTCATTCGTCTTTTGACATGCCGCGTCCACCGCATCCCGTGCCCTACGTCCGTGACGATCGCGAAACGCCCCTCTGTGTGGGCCGGGATGGCGAGGGATATAGAAGTGATTTGGGTCAGATGGGAACGGAAGAATTTTTACAAAGGGGACTGGACAGGTGGAATCGGCTTGAACCCAAAGGAGAATTATTTCTCTGCCGTCATGGCCCGATGCGCAATTGCGTATCTACTACGGGCACCCGTCTCTCGGAAGTCGCGCCTTCTTTGACGAGCATCGCTGTCATGTCCCGGAATATTGGGGTCGCGACCCGGCTCTGTTGAGTTCCGTTCCGCGCTTTCCTGCTTCGACGCACCGTTGACGCAGATCAATGCTCATTCCAGATGAATCGGTAAGTTTCGCAAGAAAAGCGCCTGCTACGTCCGCTGCCAATTGGCAGCAAGCGGAAAGATTACTTAGGTCAGCGCATAGGAGGCTTTCATGAAACCGACGCATCACAGGATCGCTGCAACGGCGGTTGCACTCATGGTTGGCATTATGGGCGCAGCTGCGCAAGAGCGCCCTTCTTCGCCCACGCCACCCATGATGCAGGGCGACACCATGCCTATGATGAGGGGCGCGCAGCACGGCGGCATGATGCCCATGATGGGGATGGGCATGATGGGGATGGCGGATCACGTTGAGGGGCGGATAGCGTTTCTAAAGGCCGAACTGAAAATCACCGACGCTCAGCTGCCGCAGTGGAATACGTTCGCCGATGCTCTCCGAAGCAACGCCCAGCGGATCGGTGAGATGCGAGGGACGATGATGCAGGGAGGAACGATGGGGCAAACGCTCACTGTGACTGCACCTGATCGCCTCGACCGCATGGAGAAAATGATGACCACGATGGTCGAGGCAGTGCGATCCACGAAAGCGGCGCTAAGCCCGCTGTACGCCGTACTCAATGACGAGCAGAAGAAGACGGCCGATGCGCTCTTGCACGGGCCAATGGGGATGATGGGAAGCATGTAATCAGAGACATGCCGGCGGACTCCCAGAAGGGCCAGTCCGAGCCGGCATTGACTGCCCGCGCGCGCTCGGCGATGATCCTGCCTGGCTTAGCATGGGGGGAAGCCGGCCATGAAGCTCGCTCCGCGCGCCGAAAATTTGATGGAGCGCATTGCGCTCATCGCAAATCTCGTTCCCCGCCCGCTCCTCGATACGCAAATTGCCTTCACCGCTGCGCGCGCCATCATGGCCGCGGCCGAAGTTGGAGTGTTTGAGGCCCTCGGCAAGGGTAATCAGACGGCCGAGGCGGTCGCTGCCGTGTGCCGAACCGATCCCAACGCGACGAAGCATCTCCTCGAATGCCTGGTCGGCATTGGCTACGCAAGCTGGCGCGACGGCAAATATAGTTTGCCGGCTTCGATGAGGAAATGGCTGCTGAAATCGAGCCCGAGTTCTGTCGTCGCCAAGCTCGCGTTCCAGTCGATCGAGTGGGATCTGGTCGGCAAGATCGGAGAGTTCGTACGCAACGGCAAGCCGCTCGATTTTCACTCGCATATGAGCGCCCAGGAATGGGCGATCTACCAGGACGGCATGCGCGACGTCGCCGCCAATCCGGCTGTCGAACTCGCCAAGCGCATGCCCGTACCGCAGGGCGCAACGCGGCTTCTCGACATCGGCGGCTCGCACGGGCTGTACTCGACCGAATTGTGCAAGCGCCATCCCGCGCTCGTCGCCACCATCCTCGAACTGCCGGGCGCCGTGGACCGCGCGAGTGAAATCGCGCAGCAAGAGGGGCTCGGCGCGCGCGTGAAGCACAAAATCGGCGATGCGTTGGCGGACGATCTCGGCGAGGCAACTTTCGATGTCGTGATGATCAACAATCTCGTGCACCATTTCTCGCCAGAACAGAACGCCGATCTCGCGCGGCGTGTGGCTCGTGCGCTCGCGCCCGGCGGCGTGTACGCCATCGGCGATTTTCTCCGGGCTGCCCATCCCGGCGCGGGGGGCGGCATTCCGGCGGTGATGGACCTCTATTTTGCGCTGACGAGCGCATCCGGCACATGGGCGCTGGATGAGATCGCTTCATGGCAGCGCGGAGCAGGTCTCATGCCGATGAAGGCGATACAATTCCCCAGCCTGCCGGGATGGGTGTCTTTGCCGGCAGCAAAGCGCAAATGAGTTTTCGGGTAGCCTGGAGCCCGCAAGACGCGCGCATTTTTTCAACCGTGCCCTCGTGACGGCTCCGTTGGCAGCCCCCGGGGCGAGCCGAGGCGGACTTTATCCCGCCGGGGATTTTTCGCGCGATTGCGGCAGCTTTGACTGGGATCGGCCAGCACATCGGGCAGCGGGGGGCATCAGCACAGCGGCGTCGTTAACCATTTATTAACCTAAAAGCTCGCACGCTCGTCACCGTAACAAAGTGAGCCCCCTGTTTGTTGATTCGGTAATCGTGCGTTTTCGGCGGTTGTCGGACTGGGCATTTTGGACGTTACGCGCAGTCGGATCGATATCCGTAGCTGGGGTGAACAGGCACCGCGCGACTCGTTTTGCACAATAATTAGGCAAATTGCCTGTTTATGACTCACTCGCTGCCTGCGTTCCGTATTGCGCGGCGGAGTTTGCTGCGGATTTAATCGATGTCATGTGCAGATACCGATTCGTAACGGGATGTCCGTGGCGCTGCGTCGATAGGGAACCTTGCCGCGCGTTACCGTAATGCTGCGAACCATATGAGGAGAAGGATCATGTACAACGATTCTCTGTTCAATGCTTTTGCCCGGTCCTTCGAAGCCCGAAGCGAGACCGACATGTCGATGGCCGAATATCTGGAATCGTGTCGGGGCGATCCGATGCGATATGCCAATGCGCCTGAGCGGCTTTTAGCCGCGATTGGTGAGCCTCAAATGATTGACACGGCCAAGGATCCCCGCCTTGGCCGTATTTTTTTGAACAGGACGATACGGGCCTATCCCGCCTTCGCCGGGTTCTATGGCATGGAAGAAACGATCGAGCGCATCGTCGGGTTCTTCCGGCACGCGGCACAAGGTCTGGAAGAACGCAAACAGATTCTTTATCTGCTGGGGCCGGTAGGCGGCGGAAAGTCATCGCTGGCAGAGCGGCTGAAGTCGTTGATGGAGGCCTTTCCGATCTATGTGTTGAAGGCCAACGACGAACTCAGTCCCGTTTTCGAGAGTCCTCTCAGTCTGTTCGATCCGGAATCGCTCGGACCGATGATTGAGGAAAAGTACGGCATTCCGCGTCGTCGCCTGAATGGACTGATGAGTCCCTGGTGCTACAAGCGGCTGGAAGCATTCGGGGGCGATATTTCACGATTCCGCGTCGCCAAGATCCAGCCCTCGCGCTTGCGGCAGATCGCGGTTTCGAAAACGGAACCGGGCGACGAGAACAATCAGGATATCTCTTCGCTGGTCGGCAAGGTCGACATCCGCAAGCTGGAGATCTTTGCCCAGAACGATCCCGACGCCTACAGCTATTCCGGCGGATTGAACCGCGCCAATCAGGGGATTCTCGAATTCGTCGAAATGTTCAAGGCGCCGATCAAGATGCTGCATCCGCTGCTGACCGCGACGCAGGAGGGTAATTATATCGGCACCGAGAATATCGGGTCGATTCCGTTTACCGGTGTCATTCTCGCGCATTCGAACGAATCCGAATGGCAAAGCTTCAAGACAAACAAGAACAATGAAGCCTTCATCGATCGAATCTGCGTCATCAAGGTGCCCTACTGCCTGCGGGTGACCGAGGAGCAGAAGATCTATGAGAAGCTGATCCAGGGATCCGAGCTTGCTTCCGCGCCGTGCGCGCCGGCAACGCTGGAGACTCTGGCGCGCTTCTCGGTGATGTCGCGCCTGCGCAAGCATGAAAACTCGACGCTGTTCGCGAAAATGCGGGTCTATGACGGCGAAAGCCTCAAGGAATCCGATCCGAAGGCCCGCAGCGTTCAGGAATACAAGGATGCTGCCGGCGTCGACGAAGGCATGGACGGCGTCTCGACGCGCTTTGCATTCAAGATCCTGGCCGCAACGTACAACCACGACACCGCAGAGATCGGCGCAGATGCTGTGCATTTGATGTATGCGCTCGAGCAGTCGATCCGCCGGGAGCAACTCCCCGAGGAAATCGAAAAGCGCTACCTCGAATTCATCAAGGCCGAGCTTGCGCCGCGTTACGCGGAGTTCATCGGCCACGAGATTCAGAAGGCCTATCTCGAATCGTATGCCGACTACGGTCAAAACCTGTTTGATCGTTACGTGGACTATGCCGATGCCTGGATCGAGGATCAGGATTTCAAGGACCCCGATACCGGCCAGCTGCTCAATCGCGAGCTCCTGAACCAGGAATTGACCAAGATCGAGAAGCCCGCGGGCATCGCCAACCCAAAGGATTTCCGCAACGAAGTCGTCAAGTTTTCGCTGCGTTCGCGGGCAACGCAGGGCGGCAAGAACCCGTCCTGGACCAGCTACGAAAAGATCCGCGAGGTGATCGAGAAGCGGATATTTTCGCAGGTCGAAGACCTCCTTCCGGTCATCTCGTTTGGTTCAAAAAAGGACGGCGACACCGAAAAGAAGCACGGCGAATTTGTCGAACGGATGGTGGGGCGCGGTTATACCGAGCGTCAGGTTCGTCGGCTCGTCGAATGGTACATGCGCGTAAAGCAGGCCAGCTGAGGCGGATGCAAGGGTAGTCATGCACATCGTCGATCGACGTCTGAATCCGGGCAGTAAAAACTTTGAGAATCGGCAGCGTTTTTTGCGCCGGGCCAAGGCGCTGGTTCAGGCGGCGGTCAGTAAATCCTCGAAGGACCGGGACATCAAGGATGTCCTGGAGGGCGGCGAAGTCAGCATCCCCCTTGATGCCCTGAATGAGCCGCGCCTTCGCCGCGAAGGCGGCACACGCGACATGGTGCTTCCCGGAAACAAGAAGTTCATCGAGGGAGACATTCTCCCGCGATCGGGCGAGGGCGCGGGAAAGGGGTCCGAGCCAGGTCAGGGCGATAGCGAAGATGCGTTTCGGTTCGTTCTGAGCCGTGACGAGTTTGTCGACCTTTTCCTCGACGATCTAGAACTGCCGGATCTGACCAAACGGAAGCTTGCTGAAGCGGAAAGCGAGGCACTTCATCGGGCCGGCTATGCGACTTCCGGCTCGCCCACGAACATCTCGGTAAGCCGGACGGTGCGGCTCGCCATGGCGCGGCGGGTCGCGTTGCGGCGGCCAAGGCCGGAGACGATTGCGCAGCTCGAAGCGGAGATCGCTGACTGTGACGAGGCCCGGCGCATCGAGTTGATGGCGGAGATCGAGGCGTTAAAGGCAAAAAGCCGCCGGATTCCTTTCATTGATCCGATCGACATCCGATATCGCCGTTTCGAGGCCGTGCCAAAGCCGGTGGCCCAGGCCGTCATGTTTTGCCTGATGGACGTGTCCGGCTCAATGACCGAGCATATGAAGGATCTGGCCAAGCGCTTCTACATGCTGCTCTATGTGTTTCTGAAGCGGCGCTATCGCCACGTCGAAATCGTCTTCATCCGTCATACCGACCGGGCGGAAGAGGTGGACGAGGACACCTTCTTTCACGGACCGGCCTCGGGCGGTACCTTGGTATCGAGTGCGCTGCAGGCGATGCACGACATCGTCCGGGCGCGGTTTCGTCCGGCGGATTGGAACATCTATGCCGCCCAGGCCTCTGACGGGGACAACTCCGGCTCGGACGCCGTTGTCGTGAGCCGGCTGCTGACCGAGATGATACTGCCGGTCAGCCAGTTCTTTGCCTATCTGGAAGTCGGCCAGCCCGGCGGCAGCACTTTCGATATGTCCGATTCGACGCTTTGGACCCTGTATCAGCGCTTGCGATCCGATGGCGTACCGCTGTCGATGCGCAAGGTCAGCGAGCGCAGCGAGATCTTTCCGGTGTTTCACGATCTGTTTCACCGCCGCGGGAAGCAGGAGAAAGCCGCACCATGACCGCGACCGCCGAACGCCTGTTTGAGGGAGCCGACTGGGACTTTCCGACGCTGCAGCGTATTCACGACGCCTGCGCGGAAATTGCGCGCTCTGAACTGGGGCTCGACACCTATCCCAACCAGATCGAGATCATCACCGCAGAACAGATGCTGGATGCATACTCCTCGGTCGGCATGCCGCTGTTTTACAAGCACTGGGCGTTCGGCAAACGTTTCGCGCATCACGAGGCGTCTTACCGCAAGGGACTCATGGGCCTTGCCTATGAGATCGTGATCAACAGTTCGCCGTGTATTTCCTATCTGATGGAGGAAAACACCGCGACCATGCAAACACTGGTCATTGCGCACGCAGCGTTCGGCCACAACCATTTCTTCAAGAACAACTATCTCTTCAAGCAATGGACGGATGCCGATGGAATTCTCGATTATCTTGATTTCGCCAAGGGTTACGTGGCGCAATGCGAGGAGCGTCATGGTCAGCTGGCGGTCGAGCAGACGCTGGATGCTGCGCATGCCCTGATGTCGCATGGGATTGACCGCTATCCCGGCAAGAAGAAGCTGGATCTTCGCGCGGAAGAAAAGCGCGCTGGAGAGCGCCGCCTGCACGAGGAGAGTGTATTCAATGATTTATGGCGGACGGTTCCGACCGGACCGGTCAAGAGTGTGGCGACGCTGAGTACGGAGCGAAGACGCAACTTGCTCGGACTGCCGCAGGAAAATCTGCTGTACTTCCTCGAAAAGACCGCGCCGCGCCTGCAGCCCTGGCAGCGCGAATTGCTCCGGATCGTTCGGCACATCGCGCAGTATTTCTATCCCCAGGGTCAGACCAAAGTCATGAACGAGGGCACGGCGACTTACGTGCATTACCGGATGATGACCCGGTTGCACGCGCAGGGTCGGATTTCCGACGGCAACTTTCTTGAATTCCTGCAGTCGCACACCAACGTGGTGTTTCAGCCTGACTTCGACGATCCGCGGTTTTCGGGCCTTAATCCCTATGCGCTCGGTTTTGCGATGATGCAGGATATCGAGCGCATCGTCGCCAATCCTGACGATGAGGATCGTGAATGGTTTCCGGAAATTGCCGGAACCGGCGACGTGATGGCGGTATTGCGCAACGTCTGGGCCAACTACCGGGATGAAAGCTTCATCAGTCAGTTCCTCAGCCCCCAACTGATGCGACGGTTGCGAATGTTCCATCTGCATGACGATCCGGCGGAAGACGCTGGTATCAGAGTAGATGCTATCCATGATGAACGCGGTTATCGTCGTGTTCGTCGTGAACTGGCGCGGCAATACGACGTCGGGTTCATCGATCCCAACATCGAAGTGGTCGATGTGGACCTTGCGGGCGATCGTCGCTTGATGTTGCGCCATACCGTCGTGAAAGGAGCCCAGCTGAGCGAGGCGGATGCGAGGCGCGTGCTTCAGCACCTCGCCGATCTTTGGAGCTATGACGTGTCGCTCGTCGAAGCCGACGCTGCGGGCACGGTCCTCAAGGAATACGTCTTGAACCCGCGTCGGCTCGCTGCCGCAGCGTAAATGGTTGCCGGGTGAATTTCGAACAGGGCAGCCAATGGTTGCTATGGGTGCGACGAGGGGATTGCAGCCTGCGCTGCAGCAAGAGGATACGGCGTGACCTCATTCCTCGTGATCTCGTTCCTTCAGTGTGAACTTCTTGCGTAGCTCCGCGGCGATCTTGTCCGCGAGTTCCTGCGCGTTCTTCGTGTGCTTCGGCGCAGTTACCACCGTCGGTCGCCAGCCGAGCAGCGGATCTCTGCGTACCGACACGAACACACCGCCGATCAACAACCTCTGAAGAATCATGTCTTCGAGCTCGGCGTCGGATTTTGCTTCCTTGACCACTGGATCCTGTTCTGTCGCCAGCCCCAGATTGAAGTTGAAATCTGACGATTTTGCGGAAACACGGTGGAACCGTAAGGTTGGTGCGGATCCTCGCGGGCACGCCTTTACCACTGGCATGTGACGGCTTTTACGTTGTGACGCAATTGTCGGTTCCCGGCACGAAACGGGCCACCAGCGCTGTCTACCGTTCGGTCGCCATCTTCCACCACGCGATGCCATTCACGCTTGCAGCAAAATCGATCGCAGCCCACGGACGACCGCTGAGGCGCCTGGTTCGGTCTCTCAACAATTAATAGGCATGTCTATGCGTCAGAACGTGACGAGCGTCACGGTTTTTCGGCTTCCCATGATGAAACATGGAGCTGCGCTTGTCGAAAACGAGGGGGATGACCGGCATGACCGACAACAATCGCACACACGATCCCTGGGCCGATCTCACGCGTTTCACATGGCTGACACCGGTCAGGCAGCGGATCGAAGACGTCGTCGCGTCTTATGAGCTGGCGCAGCACGACCCGACGCGCGCGGTCGCGCCGGAAGGCCTGCATATGCTGCTCGTCGCCAAACCCGGGCTTGGAAGATTCCGCTTTGCCGGTGCGCTCGGTTCCATGCTGCTGAACCGCGGCCACATCCGCGACAACAGGATCAACGTTACCTTTGCCAGGGATTTCGTGTCCAGATGGATCGGCCAGACACGCTGGGTGACGCTCGGAAAATGCGAGCCTGCGCTCAATGCAATGCTGCTGATCCAATATGCCTCCGAATTGGCTGGCCATACTTTTTCGCGAGAGGCTGTGGACACGTTGATAGAGTTCATGGACGCCAACAAGAGCCGCATCGTCATCGCCATGATCCTCGATCCAGGCGAGATGCCGAAATTCGCCGCTGTCTATCCCGAGCTGGTGAGCAGGTTCCACAAGATCGAGTTTCCGATTCCGGGCCCGGACGAACAGCTCGAGTACCTGCGCAAACTGGCAAGGCACAGCAACTATCTGCTTCCCAACGATCTCGAACAACTGCTCGGTCCGTGGATCGAGCGTCGTATGCGCGAAGACCGTTGGGAGTATATGCGCCAGATCGGGCGTCTTCTGGGAGCGGCGACCTACGCGTGGGCGGAACGCACGGCAGCTCCGCGAGGTCCCGATCGGCGTTACCAGATTCCCGAGGGCCTGAATCTCGAACGCGTGGACTTCGAGTCGGCGATGGCCGAGCTTGACGGCAGGGGCGCTCGCTCAACAGCCTAGAGCCTTTTCCGCTCCAATGGAATCGGAAAGGCTCTATCTCTTTATTTAACGCGTTTTCTTCACGCGAACCGGCATCCACTTCGCTGGAAAACGCTCTGGCCGGCCAAGGATGGAAGAAGGTCGAGCCCGCGGGCGCCACCCGCTAGGCCTCGTGTTTCCGATGCGGATCGTACTTCGAGAGCACGTCCTTGAGGTAATCCCGGCTTTTCCATTCGGGCGGCGGCGGCTCGTAGCCGGGTCGAGGAACGAATGGATTCGCCGGTACAGCCGCAGAGGCGCCCATCAGGTCCGGAATGTAGCGCGGGCAGTTGGGGAAGATCTCGCATGTGACGCGCACGACGACTTTCGCGCCATGATGGGCGGCAAGGGTTTCCGCATCGTCGTCGATCGTTGCTTTGCCGCGGATGCGCGTGCGAAACGTCTTGCCGTCGAGGCGCACGAACAGCAGCCCGACGTTCGGGTTGCGGTGAATATTGCCGAGCGTTCGGTACATGTTGTTGCCGTCGTATTCGGGGTACTCGAGCGTGTCGGGGCCGGTGATCCGCACGAAGCCGGGATCGCCCGACCGCATCGAACAATCGACGTTGTCCTGATAGCTCGTCGCAATGAAAAAGAACCGGGCCTCTTCGATCAGCTTGCGGTCCTGCTCCCAGAACTCAAAGTGCAGGCGATGCTTCTGAAGACCGTCGGCGACACGGCGGCCATCGAAGCGGTCCTGCAGCTCACGCATGCCGTCGTGGTAGAAGGGGGCGCGGTCGATCGGATCGGTCATAAAGGCCTCGGCGCTGACTTGCTGCATGCTTTACTTCATAGCAGACTGCCGTCCCAGGCGCGACGGGCCAGATACTTCAGCACGCAGGGCAAGTTAACCCAACGGGTCCGCGCAAGGCGCCGCCCGATCACAGGCTCCGACGTAACCCGCCGCGGTGAAAAGATGGACGGCGGGTCACGCTAACCCGCCCTACACACTTTGCCGCGTGTTTCGCGAGGTCACCCACAGATCCGCGACATGGCCGAACAGATCGATCTCACGTTCGATGACGGCCCCGAGTTGCCGCGCCACGGCCTGCGAGACGATGTTTTCGCGGTCGATGCAATGAACGATGCGATCGATCTCGAAGGTCGCGAAGGCCCAGTCGATCGAGGCCCGCGCCGCCTCGACGGCATAACCCTTGCCGCGAAATTCGCTCGCAATGCCCCAGCCGACCTCAAAACCCGGCCAGCCCGGCGGAAACCACGGTCCGACCCGACCTGCGAATTTGCCGGTGCTCTTTTCCTCGACCGCGAACAGGCCAAAGCCGTGCAGCGCCCAATGCCCGGCCATGATCGCGGCATTCCGCCACCCGACAAACGCATCGGTGACGGGCTTGCCATCGGCGGTGATGAAGCGCCCCGAGGCGGGATCGGCCAGCATCGCCGTGTTGGGCGCGATGTCCGATTCCTGCCACATCCGCAGCTTCAGGCGCCCGGTCTCGATGACCGGAGGCCGTGCCAGACTGACGCCGGGTTTGAGGGGCACGAGCATCGCGAATTCTGTTCCTTCGTTATCTGCGCCGCGATTGTCTTGTCACCTCGTGCTTTCTTTGAAAGCTTGCCGCGCCAGCAAACCCCGGCCGAACCCCACGAGCCGGGCAACACCTTGCCATCAGAGCCGATCAAGGTCCACAAAGGGAGCCATCATCATGAAACGTCGGGATGTTCTGAAGACCATGGCAATCGCAGGCTTGGCGGCAGGAGTAGATGGCACGGCGGCAAAGACGCAGACCACGGCGCAGACCTTCGTGCTGGTTCACGGCGCCTGGCATGGCGGGTGGTGCTGGAGCCGGGTCGCGGACCGGCTGCGCAGCGCCGGCCACCTTGTGTTCACGCCGACGCAGACCGGGCTCGGCGAACGCAAGCATTTGCTGTCGAAAGACATCACGCTGGATACCTTCACCGCCGACATCGTCGATGTCATCGAGGCCGAGGAATTGTCTGACGTCATCCTGGTCGGGCATTCGTTCGGCGGCAACGCGATCAGTGGCACAGCCGATGCGATACCCGGCAAGATCCGCCATCTGGTCTACCTGGATTCGCTGATCGTGGAGGGCGGCAAGGCGCCGTTCGACAACCTGCCGCCGGATGTAGTCGCCGCCCGCCGCAAGGCCGCGGAGGAAACCAGCGGCGGGCGGAGCCTGCCAGCGCCGCCGCCCTCCGCCTTCGGCGTTTCGGATGCCAATGATACCGAATGGGTCAAGCGCCGGCTGACGCCGCATCCGTTCGGGACCTTCACCAGCACGCTCAACATCAAGGGGCCGGTCGGCAACAATTTGCCGCGCACCTACATCGCCTGCACCAATCCGTCCTACGCGGCGCTGCAAGCCTCGCGCAATTGGGTCAAGGCGCAGCAGGGCTGGCGCTGGGCCGAAATCGCCACCGGCCACGACGCCATGGTGACGGCGCCCGACGAGCTGACGCGGATGCTGATCAACGTGGCGAGTTGATGGTCGCGCGGCGTCGGGATTTTTCATTTTCGTCATTCCGGGGCGCTGGCCCTTGCGAGCGAGCCTGGAATCCATAACCACGACAGGGATTATGGATTTCCGGGCCTGCGCCAAGCGGCGCATCCCGGAATGACGAATTGGGTGAGATCGCTAGCCGCATTTCGAGTCAGTCTCTTCCGGATCACGCCTTGTCACACCGGCGATGGCGCAAGATAATGCCGTCCGACGTCCAACGGAGGTAACATGAGCTGGCTTCCCTCCAACGATCCCGTGCTCGGCGATCCGCAATCGTGCGACGCGCTTGAACTGGTCATCGTGCCGCGGACCCGCGACCTCGGCGATGGATTCGAGGTGCGCCGCGCGCTGCCGCATGGCAAGCGCCAGATGGTCGGGCCCTTCATCTTCTTCGATCATTTCGGGCCGGTGCAGTTCATGTCCGGCAAGGGCATGGATGTGCGGCCGCATCCGCATATCGGGCTCGCCACCGTCACCTATCTGTTCGACGGCAGCATCATGCACCGCGACAGCGAGGGCAATATCCAGGAAATCCAGCCCGGCGCCATGAACCTGATGACGGCGGGCCGCGGCATCGCCCATTCCGAACGAACGCCGGACGTGCAGCGCCGCGACGGCCAGAAGATGCTCGGCCTGCAAAGCTGGATCGCGCTGCCGGCCGCATCCGAGGAAATCGCGCCGTCGTTTCAGCACTACGCGGCCGCCGACCTGCCGACCGTCGACGACGGCGGCTTCACCGCGCGCGTCATCGCCGGCAGTTCGTTCGGCGCCTCGTCACCGGTGACGATGGTGTCGCCATGGTTCTACACCGAGGTAACCGCAAGGCAGGGCATCAGCGTGCCGCTCGATCCCGACCATGAGGAGCGCGCGATCTATGTGATCGACGGCGAGATCGAGATCGCGGGCGCACGCTATCAGGGGCCGCGGCTGTTGATTTTCCGGCCCGGCGATCGCATCACGGTGACGACATTGAGTCCGACCCGGATGATGTTTCTCGGCGGCGATGCGCTGGAAGGTCCGCGTCATATCTGGTGGAATTTCGTTTCCTCCAGCAAGGAGCGGATCGAGCAGGCCAAGCAGGACTGGAAGACCGGCCGATTCGCCCATGTCCCCAACGAGCATGAGTTCATTCCGCTGCCGGAATGAACCGTCCCCGTTCCTTCGAACTGTCGCTCGCGGTTGCGAGACGGCGATCTTTTTGAAAGTCTCAGCCATGACCACCATGCTCGCCAGCGACCTGCCCTTGCCGCGAATCGGGCGCGGCAAGGTTCGCGATATCTACGCCGTCGGCGAAGATCGGGTGTTGCTGCTGGCCACCGACCGCATCAGCGCCTTCGACGTGGTGATGGCCGAGACGATCCCGATGAAGGGCGCGGTGCTGACCCAGATCTCAGCATGGTGGTTCGATCGGCTTGAAGGCGTGGTGCCGCACCACATGATCAGCGCCGACGCCGATGTCATCGTCGCCGAAGTACCGGTCCTGAAGGCCCATCGCGCCGCGCTCGCCGGACGGGCGATGCTGTGCCGGCGCACCACGGTGTTTCCGATCGAATGCGTGATCCGGGGTTATCTTTCCGGCTCGGCGTGGAAGGAATATGCCGCGCAGGGCACGCTCGCAGGCGAGAAGCTCGCGCCCGGCCTGCTCGAGAGCGCCAAACTCGAGCCTGCGGTGTTCAGCCCGGCGACCAAGGCCGAAACCGGCCATGACGAGAACATCACGGTCAAGCGGATGCGCGAGATTGTCGGCGACGAGGTGGCCGATGCGCTGGAGCGCATGACCCGCGCCGTCTATGGGCTCGGCGAGAAGACGAGCCGCGGCCAGGGCATCATCATCGCCGACACCAAATTCGAATTCGGCAGGGATCGCGATGGGCGCATCATCCTGATCGACGAGGTGATGACCCCCGATAGTTCGCGGTTCTGGGCGGCGGATGCCTACAAGCCCGGCCGGCCGCAGCCGAGTTTCGACAAGCAGCCCTTGCGCGATTATCTCGACGCCGAACGGCGCGCCGGCCGCTGGAACGGCGAAGCCCCGCCGCCCGCCTTGCCCGCCGAAGTCGTTGAGGCCACCAGCCAGCGTTATCTCGACGCCTACCGCCGCATCACCGGCGCCGACCTCAACTTCTCCCCCGCCAGCGGAGCGAGGTAAGGTGGCGTCAATTTATGCCGAAGAATGTAACGGGAGCGCAGACATGACCGAAGCCGATACCGTCCTTGTCGAACGCGATGGGCCGGTGACCATCGTCTCCATCAATCGTCCGCATTGCCGCAACGCCGTCGATGGCGCAACCGCGCGCAAGCTGTTCGACGCGTTTCGCGCCTTCGATGCCGATGCCGAGGCCTCGGTCGCGGTGTTTACCGGCACCGGCGGCTATTTCTGCGCCGGCGCCGACCTCAAGGCGGTGGCCTCGGGCGATCCCAACAAGAAGCGCGAGATCGGCGGCCACGATTCGATCGCGCCGATGGGACCGAGCCGGCTGCGGCTGTCGAAGCCGGTGATCGCGGCGGTCGAGGGCTTCGCGGTGGCCGGCGGCATGGAACTGGCGTTGTGGGCCGACATGCGCGTGGTCGCCGAGGATGCCACGTTCGGGGTCTTCTGCCGCCGCTTCGGCGTGCCGCTGATCGATCTCGGCACCATCCGGCTGCCGCGCTTGATCGGTCATTCGCAGGCGATCGATCTCATTCTGACCGGACGCCCGGTCGGCGGCCCCGAGGCGCTGCGGATGGGCCTTGCCAACCGTCTGGTGCCCAGGGGCGAGGCCCGCGCGCAGGCGATCGAACTCGCCCGGGATATCGCGCGCTTTCCGCAGAACTGCCTGCGCGCGGACCGGTTGTCGGCGCTGCGGCAATGGGATCTCGAAGAGGAAGAAGCCATCGCCAATGAAATGCGCGGCGGACTGGAGGTCATTGCGTCCGGCGAGACTTTGTCCGGTGCTGCGCGCTTTGCATCCGGCGTCGGCCGTCACGGCGCGTTCGGCGCGGACAGGCCGAAAGGCTAGCTGATCGTCGCGTCGAGGGTTGGCCTCTTCGAGTTCTGGCGGCGCCGGTTCCGTCCGGCCTTCCGCACTGTCATAAAAAACCTGTTGTCCTGAAGCGCGGGCGTCGTCTACCACTAACCATTGTGCCAGGAACACATTCGCGCGTGGTCAGCCAGCCCGTCAGTCTCGGACCAAAATTCCGCGGCGCACTCAATGACGTTCTGGGCGGCGGCGCCGCCAGTGTCCTGAACATCACGTTCGGATTGTCCTACGCGCTGCTGATCTTCGCAGGCCCGCTGGCGCCCTATCTGTCCTACGGCGTCGCCGCCACTTTCATTTCATCCACCGTTCTTGCCACCATCCTCGCGGTCGGAAGCTCGCTGCCGTTCGCGATCGGCGGTCCGGAGAGCTCCACCGCGGCGATGACCGGGATACTGGCGTCGTCGCTGGTCGAACGAATGGCCTTGACCGATCCCACCGCGCCGCTGCTGGCGCCGGTGCTGATCACGCTTGGCCTTTCAACCGTCGCCACCGGTCTCGTGCTGTGCGGTTTCGGGATGACGCGGATGGGCCGCGCGATCCGCTACGTGCCTTACCCGGTGGTCGGCGGATTTCTCGGCGCGACCGGCTGCCTGATCGTGTTCGGCGCGATTCGCGTCATCACCGGCTTTGGCTTTCACTTTGCGACGCTCGACCGGTTCGCAAATCCGCAGACGCTGTACGAACTGGCGGCGGCCTGCGCCATGGCCCTCGCGCTTTATCTGACCTGGCACCGGTCCCGAAGCTCGTTCGGACTGCCGGCCATCCTGATCGGCGGCATCATCGCCGCGCATGTCGCGTTCTGGCTGGCCGGCATCTCCCCGGCGGCGGCGCAGGCTTCGGGCTGGACCTTTCAGCCGCCGCCCGACGTCTCTTTCATGCTGCCCTGGAGCGCGCAGGAATTCAGCCGCTATCCCTGGTACAGCTTGCCGGATCTTGCCGGCAACCTGGTCGCCGTCATCTTCGTCACCGCGTCATGCACCCTGTTCAACACCGCGGGCATCGAAGTAGCCTCCCATCGCGAAGCCAACCTTGAGCGCGAGCTCAACGTCACCGGCATCGCCAACATCCTGTCGGGCGCGCTTGGCGGCTATACCGGGTGCATTTCCGTCAGCCGTTCCGTGCTCAACCTCAATAGCGGCGGAACCGGTCGCCTGTCCGGCCTCACGGTTGCGGCGATCTCGGTGCTGATGCTGGCGGTGGCGCCGATGCTGCTCGGCTATATGCCGAAATTCGTTCTCGGCGGCTTGCTGATCTACCTCGGAGCGGACCAGCTCTATCGATGGATCATCGAGTCGCGGCGGCGGCTTTCGTCGGTCGAATATCTGTCGCTGCTGGCGATCATCGTCATCATCGTGCAATGGGGCTTCATCGCCGGCATCGCGATCGGTATCGTGATCGGCTGCGCGACCTTCGCATTGAGCGCGTCGCGAATCGATTCCATCAAATACAGCTTCGACGGCTCGGAATATCGCAGCTCGCTGGATCGCTCGCGCGACGATCTGGCGGTGCTGGCAACCCATGGCGGCAAAATCCAGGGCCTGAACCTGCAGAGCTACCTGTTCTTCGGCTCCGCCAACCGGCTCTACCAGCACGTCAAGACGCTGCTGCAGCGCAGCCCGGAATGCCGGTTTCTGGTGTTCGATTTCAAACTCGTCACCGGAATCGATTCCTCGGCGGCCTACAGCTTCGCCCAGATCAAGCGCACCGCCCATGACCGCGGCATCAATCTGGTGCTGGTCCATCTTCCGCCCGCGGCCGAGAAGGTCTTGCGATCGAGCGAGTTCATCTCGGAGGAGGTGCGGGTCGTGGCCGAACTGGATCACGCGCTCGAATGGTGCGAGCACGAGATCATCATGCAGCATCAGGAGCTCGAGCAGGAAGAGGCCAGCCTGCGCGACTGGTTCATCCAGATTTTCGAGACCGGGCACGACGCCGACGAATTGATCCGCCGCTGCCAGCGCATCGAGGTCGACGCCGGCGAGATTATCGTCAATGCCGGCGATGCCGCCGATTCGATGCATTTCATTCTGGACGGGCGCGTCGGTATCAAGATCGACGCCGGCGAGGGCCGCACCACCCGGGTGCGAAGCCTCGGCCGCTATACCACCATCGGCGAGATGGGCCTCGTCTCGCATGCGACGCGCAGCGCAACGATCGAGGCGGAGGTCGCGAGCATTCTCTACGTGCTGGGCGCCGATCAGTTCGAGGCCATCAAGACCGACAATCCCGCGCTCGGCCAGAAGCTTTTGACCTATTTCGTCTCGGTGATGGCCGAACGGTTGAGTTTCGCCAACCGCACGATCGCGGTGCTGCGGAGGTAAGCGCGACAGCGCTCCCTTCACCTCTCCCCGGCGGGGAGAGGTCGATTTGCGAAGCAAATCGGGTGAGGGGCGTTGGCGACTAAATCCCCGCCATCATCACATATTTGATCTCGACATATTCTTCCATGCCGTGATGCGAGCCTTCGCGGCCGAGGCCGCTTTCCTTGACGCCGCCGAACGGCGCCACCTCGGTGGTGATCAGCCCGGTGTTGACGCCGACCATGCCGGACTCCAGGGCTTCGGCGACCCGCCAGACCCGGCCGAGATCGCGCGAATAGAAGTACGAGGCAAGACCGAACGGGGAGTTGTTGCACATCGCGATCACGTCGGCCTCGTCCTTGAAGCGGAAGACCGGCGCCAGCGGCCCGAAGGTTTCCTCCTGCGACACCAGCGCATCGGGCGCGACGTTGGACAGCACGGTCGGCTCGAAGAAGCTGCCGCCGAGCGCGTGGCGCTTGCCGCCGGTGACGATTTTGGCGCCGTGCTTGACCGCGTCGGCGATATGCTTTTCGACCTTGTCGACCGCCTCCATGTTGATCAGCGGGCCTTGCGTCACGCCGGCTTCCGTGCCGTCGCCGATTTTCATCGCGGCGACTTTCTTCGAGAGCTTCTCGACGAACTGATCGTAGATCTTGTCCTGGGCGTAGATGCGGTTGGCGCAGACGCAGGTCTGGCCCATGTTGCGGTATTTCGAGACCATGGCGCCGTCCACCGCGGCGTCGATATCGGCATCATCGAACACCACAAACGGGGCGTTGCCGCCGAGTTCGAGCCCCAGCTTCTTCACCCCGGCCGCGGCCTGCCGAAACAGGATCTTTCCGACTTCGGTCGATCCGGTGAAACCGACGAAGCGCACCGCCGGATGTTCGCACAGCACCTTGCCGATTTCCGAGGATTTCCCGGTGAGGATGTTGAACACACCCTTGGGCACGCCCGCCTTCTCCGCGAGCGCCACCAGCGCCAGCGCGGTCAGCGGCGTCTCGTTGGCGGGCTTCAGCACGACGGTGCAGCCGGCGGCCAGCGCCGGCGAGACCTTGCGGGTGATCATCGAGCAGGGAAAATTCCATGGCGTGATCGCGCCGCAGACGCCGATCGGCTGGCGGATCGCCAGCAGCCGGGCGTCGGGCCGCTGCGTCGGAATCGTCTCGCCATAGACCCTTCTTGCCTCCTCGGCGAAGAACTCGACATAGGCGCCGCCGATGTCGACTTCGCCCAGCGCCTCTGCCAGCGGCTTGCCCTGCTCGGAAGTCAGGATCAGCGCGAGGTCTTCGCGGTTGGCGACGATCAGGTCGAACCATTTGCGCAGGATGTTGGAGCGCTGCTTGGCGGTAAGCTTGGCCCAGGCCGGAAACGCCCGCTCGGCGGCTTCCACCGCTTGGGTGGCTTCCGCCGTGCTCATGACCGGCACTTTCGCAAGCTCGACGCCGTTGACCGGATTGGTCACAGGATTGGCCGGGGTGCCGATCCAGGCACCGTCGATGTAGCAGCGGTCGCGCAACAGCGAAGCGTCCTTCAGACGTTCGCGGAGCGATGGCGAGGACGCTTGCGAAGTGCGTGCGGCGGCAGTCGGGGACATGGCGTTACTCCTCGGGTTTTTCTTGAGGTGTTGTTTCGGATCTTTCCTGGCCGGAAGTTCGATCATAGGCCCAAAAAGGCCGCTTTGCATCGCCTGGGCGCGATCCGCTCGCGGCATTTTCAAGGCAAATCCGGATGCCGCCGGCGGTTCCCGCCCGCATCCGACACAGTTGCGGGGACGGCGTTCAGGCCGCGCCGCTCATATAGGTTTCGCGGCGGCCGATCATGCGTTCGGCTGCGTCCTTGGCGTCCGCCTTGGACGAAGTCGCACAGGTGCGATATTCGAGGTCCGGCATTTCGATGGGTTCGCGGCGGGTGAACCATGATTTCGACGACACCGCCAGCATCGAGAGGGCCTGGGCGACGTTATCGACCGCGTCGAACGAGTGCAGTGCGCCGCTTCCGGCGAAACGGACCTCATAGAGACCGGGGCTGATCGGCGCCTCGATATTTTCGCCCCGCGCTGCCCGCGGATACCGTTTCCATTCGCTCCAGGTCGAAATCATTTGTCACGCCTTCCACTGTCTTGCACAACAATCATTTGTCTTGAATTCATCGGTTCAGAAGCGGCGTTTTCGCTGCAATCGGAATACCTTAGCACAACCATCGCGGCCGCCTGTCCGGCTCCGGTCACGATACCGCGGATATCCAGAGCGGTCACCGACGTTGCGGGCCAATTCACCGCAAATTGTGGCCCATGTTGCCGTTTCGCCGCGCCGCCGCCAGAATTCGATCCTCCGCCGATTACGGCCGATGATCACGAGCACGCGACCGTCGCGTCTCGGCGATCTACCCACGCTTGCGGGCGGCCGCGACCGGTAGGAAGATCGCGAACTTCAAAAAATAAACCAGGAGGAGACCCCATGCAGAGCAAAGCTCAGATCGATCAGGTGCTGCGCCAGAAAAGCGAAGCCAAGGAGATTCCCGGCGTGGTCGCAATGGCCGCGACGGCAAAGGAGGTGATCTATCAGGGCGCGTTCGGCAAACGCGACCTGTCCAAGGACGACGCCATGACGGTCGACAGCGTGTTCTGGATCGCCTCGATGACGAAGGCGATCACCTCGGCGGCCGGCATGCAGCTGGTCGAGCAGGGCAAGCTCTCGCTCGACGAGCCGATCGGCAAGGTGCTGCCGGATCTCGCCGCACCCCAGGTGCTCGAGGGCTTCGATGCCAACGGCGAACCAAAACTTCGGCCCGCGAAGAAGCCGATCACGCTGCGCCATCTCATGACCCACACCGCGGGCTTCGCCTACGACATGTGGAACGGCGACATGGTGAAATATCTGGAGAAGACCGGCACACCCGGCGTCATCTCCTGCGCCAACGCCGCCCTGAAGACGCCGATCATGAACGACCCGGGCACGCGCTGGGAATACGGCACCAATATCGATTTCGTCGGCAAGGCGGTGGAAGCGGCCAGCGGCCAGAAGCTCGACGCCTATCTGCGCGACCACATGTTCGCGCCGCTCGGCATGACCGACACCGGCTTCAAGATCGGCGAGGCGCAGCGCAAGCGGCTGGTCGGCATGCATTCGCGCGGCGAGGATGGATCGCTGGCGCCGATCCCGTTCGAACTCGAGCAGAATCCGGAATTTCACATGGGTGGCGGCGGCCTCTACGGCACCGCGGGCGACTACATCAAATTCACCCAGATGATCCTCAACAAGGGTCGCGGCAACGGCAATCAGGTGCTGAAGGCCGAGACCGTCGCGACGATGGGAGAGAACCACATCGGCGAACTCAACATGACCAAGATGACCTCGGCGGTTGCGTTTGCGACCAACGATGTCGATCTCTATCCCGACATGGCGAAGAAATGGGGGCTCAGCTTCCTGATCAACACCGCCAAGACGCCGGAAGGCCGCAGCCCCGGCAGCCTCGCCTGGGCGGGCCTCGCCAACACCTATTACTGGATCGATCCGTCGCGCGACATCGCCGGCGTGATCCTGATGCAGGTGTTGCCGTTCGCGGACCAGAAGTGCCTGGAAGCGTTTGTGGGCTTCGAGCGCGGCGTCTATGCCGGGCTCGACGCGGGCCAGAAGGCGGCGTAGCCGGCTTCGGCTTTCCCGGCGCGGTCGATCCGGCCGCGCCGGGAAATAGCCCGAAAGACTGCCTTCCGGCGTTGCCTTTCTTGCCTTACATCTCCAAAACCTCGCGCTCGATGTCCCCCACCACATGCTTCGACGCATGGAGGAGCAGTCTTGACGGAAAAACCCATTAGCTATGTCTGCGGTGTCGCCGATGCGCCGCTGCTCGGCGACACCATCGGGCGCAGCCTCGACCGGGCCGCCCGGCGCTGGGCCGGTCGCGAGGCGCTGGTTTCACCGAGCCACGGCGTCCGGTGGACCTGGCGGGAATTGGCGGAGCGGGTCGATGCGCTGGCTGCGGGTTTTCTTGCACTCGGCCTCGAACCTGGCGCGCGGATCGGCATCTGGTCGCTGAACCGGCCGGAATGGACGCTGACGCAATTTGCCGCCGCCAAGGCGGGGCTCATCCTGGTCACGATCAATCCCGCCTATCGCCTGAGCGAGCTTGAATTCGCGCTGGCCAAGGTCGGATGCGCCGCGCTCGTCACGGCCACCGCGTTCAAGACCTCCAACTACATGGAGATGCTGAACGTGCTGCTGCCCGAACTCGCGACAGCCTCTCCGGGCGATCTGCACGCCGCGCGGCTGCCGCAGTTGCGCGCCGTGATCCAGATCGGCGGCCCGGCCTGTCCCGGCACGATCCCGTTCGAAGAGGTTGCGCGGATGGGCGGCGCACGCCACCACCAAGCGCTCGCTACGCTCGCCGGGATGCTTCAGTTCGACGATCCCATCAATATCCAGTTTACCAGCGGCACCACCGGATCGCCCAAGGGCGTCACGCTGACGCATCACAATATTCTCAATAACGGCTATTTCCTCGGCCGCACGATGCGCCTGACCGAACAGGACCGCATCTGCATTCCCGTTCCGCTCTACCACTGCTTCGGCATGGTGATCGGCAATCTCGCTGCCCTCACCTCCGGCGCGACCATGGTCTATCCCGGGGAAGGTTTCGATCCTTTGGCAACGCTGCAGACCGTCGAGCAGGAACGATGCACGACGCTCTATGGTGTCCCGACCATGTTCATCGCCGAACTCGACCATCCAGACTTCGCCAAATTCGATCTGTCGTCGCTGCGGACCGGCATGATGGCCGGCGCGCCCTGCCCGGTCGAGATCATGCGGCGCGTCAATGAACAGATGAACATGCGCGAGGTGACCATCGGCTACGGCATGACGGAGACCAGCCCGGCCAGCTTCCAAAGCGCCACGGACGATCCGCTGGAGCGCCGGGTGTCGACGGTCGGACGCGTTCATCCGCATGTCGAGGTCAAGATCGTCGACCTCGAAGGCCATGTCGTACCGCGCGGTGTGTCCGGCGAATTATGCACCCGCGGCTACAGCGTCATGCTGGGGTACTGGGACGAGCCTGAAAAGACCGCCGATGTCGTGGATGCCAATGGCTGGATGCATACCGGCGATCTCGCCGTCATCGACGAGCAGGGCTATTGCAACATCGTCGGCCGCATCAAGGACATGGTGATCCGCGGCGGCGAAAACCTCTACCCTCGGGAGATCGAGGAATTTCTTTACCGCCATCCGAAGATTCAGGATGTCCAGATTTTCGGCGTCGCCGACCATCGCTACGGCGAGGAACTCTGCGCCTGGATCAGGGTGCGCGCCGGCGAGATCCTGACCGCCGACGAGATCCGCGGATTCTGCCAGGGGCAGATCGCCCACAACAAGATCCCGCGCTATATCGA
Organism: uncultured Pseudomonadota bacterium; assembly: GCA_963813165.1. Lineage (GTDB taxonomy): Bacteria > Pseudomonadota > Alphaproteobacteria > Rhizobiales > Xanthobacteraceae > Bradyrhizobium. The sequence goes on from CAWEYJ010000017.1 coordinate 247,870, forward strand.
ATTCGTCGACGAGTTTCCGATGACGGTCACCGGCAAGATCCAGAAATTCGTGATGCGCGACGCGGTCGAGGCGCGGCTCGGATTGAAGGCGGCCAAAACGGCCTGATTCGAGAGCGCTTGAAAGAGGACCGGTTGATTCAAGATTGCTTGAATGGCTCGTCTGACCGAAGATCACGTCGACTTCGGTACATGCGCTTTTTCCCGCTACCGCTATGCGGCAACCAATTTGCCTGAGCTGGCTGGAACGCGCCAATTGATCATCGCGACCTTCACGGCGTCGTTCAGAACCAGACACGAGACCATGGCATAAATAAATACTACAAGCGTCTGCCACCAAGGTAAGGGCGGAAGCCCGGGCAGTCCCACCCACGTCAGGACGGTGCCCGTGACGGCATCCGCAGCGAGCGCCGTCATGAAGGTTTTGCTCGGCAACGTCGCCCAGAACCAGCGGCGCTCTCGTGCGGACACGACCGAAAATACAGCAAAGTAGAGCAGCATAAGAAAGCTGAAGGTGTGGAGGGCATTGTTGTCGGTTGCCAAACCGAATTTCGTCCAGCCGATCCATAACAGGAAGAGCGTTTCAGCAACCATCGCAACACCAAGCACGACCGACACGGCGATGAAGCCTCCTATGTTCCATGTTTCCGGCTTCCTGGATGGCCGAACATTGTCGGTGGCAAGCGAGATTTTCGCGAAGTCCGTCAGGAAGACCAGCAGCAGCATCGCGAAGGCCGAGACAACGAACTTGCCGGTCACCACGAATGCGATGGCCACGAAGGCAGCCTTGAGGATTGTTCGGCTGATCTTGTTGATTATCCAAGTGAGAATGCGCTGGTAAATTGTCCGCCCCTGCTCGACCAGCGCCACAATGTTCGTCAGACCGGCCTCGGTCAAAACGACGCTCGCGGCCCCCTTGGCCACATCGGTCGCGGTGCTAACGGCGATTCCAACTTCGGCCTGCCGAAGGGCCGGTGCATCGTTGACGCCGTCGCCCGTCATGCCGGTTACGTGCCCTGCGGCCTGCAGGTGCTGCACGACAATGTACTTGTCCTCCGGATACACCTCGGCGAAGCCATCCGCACCTGCCAGCAAGTCAACGGCCTCGTTGCCGGCCACCGTGCTCGCCGCCTTCAGATCGGCCACGCGCCGGATATTGGGCAACCCGACTCCCTGGCCGATCTCCAGCGCCACCGCCAGAGCGTCGCCAGTGAGCATCTTTACCGGAACGCCGAGGTCGAGAAGTGTGGCGATGAGCTGCTTGGCGTCGGGCCGCGGCGGATCATACAGCGACACCAGTCCGACCAAGGCCGGAGCGCCTGTATCGGGGCCAAGTGCCACCGCCAGCGTCCGGTAGCCTTTCGCGGCCGCCGCGCTGACGCGCACCTCCAGCGCCTCGACTTCCGAGGTCTGAAGTCCACAGGCCTCGGCGATGGTGCGCACGGCGCCTTTCATCACGCGCAGCCGCCGGCCGTTCTGGTCGACCACGGCCTCCGTCCGCCGGCTTTTCGCATCAAAGGGTGCGAATGAGACCGGTGTGACGGCGGGAAGGCCGTCGAACACGTGATGCGCTTTCGCGGCCGCGAGGAAAGCGAGGTCAATCGGGTCCTGATTGGCTTCTTGCGATGCAAGAGCGCCCGCGAACAACACATCGGCTTCCGTCGCGTGAGCCAGCGGGATGACACCGGTGACGGTGAGCTGGTTCATCGTGATAGTGCCCGTCTTGTCCACGCAGAGCACGTCCATCGTCGCGGCGTCCTCGGCCGCGCTAAGGCGGGTGACCAGAACGCCGCGCTTGGCCAGCTCCTTCGACCCGAGCGCCATGCTGACCGTGAACATGACGGGAAGTGCGACCGGCACCGCGCTCATCAGCAGAACAAGCATAAGCGGGATCATTTCAATGAGTGGCGCGCCGCGAATCAGCGACAGCACGACGACGAAGCCCAACAGCGCACTAACAATGACGAAGAGCCAGCGGACGACGTTGGCTACGACCTCTTCGATGTGAAGCTTCGGGCGCGCCTTCTGCACAAGTTCCGTAGTGCGGCCGAAGTAGGTCTTCGCTCCGGTCAGCATCACTACGCCATTGCCTTCACCGCGCCGGGCGACGGACCCTGACGAAAGCACTTCGCCCGGCGCCTTATCCGCGTCTTTCGATTCACCGGTCAGCGCCGACTGGTCGACGCTCAACGCTCCGCTGAGGAGCTTGACGTCCGCCGGGATGATGTCGCCGGATCGCAGCCGAACGATATCGCCGGGGACCAGCTCGCGGGCAGGAACGACCTGCCAGCTTGAATCGCGACGCACGCGCGCACTGACCTGCAACCGTCGCCGCAGTGCTTCAACGACACCGACAGCGCGCTGCTCCTGCAAAAAGCCCAGCACGGCGTTGACGACCAGCAGTGCGCCGACCACAGCGAGATCAGGGTAATTCCCGAGCACGGCTGACAGCACCATGATCAGTTCGAGCATCCACGCCGAGATTCCCCAAAATTTAGCGAGAAATTTGAGGAGCGGGTGGCCCTTTTTCTCCGCCACCTCGTTGTAGCCGTACTCCTTCCGGCGAGCGTTCGTCTCCACCAGGGTCAGCCCGGCGTCAGGGTCGACATGAAGTGCCGCAAGCGTGTCGGAGATCGACGCGGCGGCGATGTCAGGGAGGTCTGGGTTTGGGGACTTCGTCGGCGCCGGCGCGGGTCGATTGTTTGGAGAGGCTGTTTTCATAACGACTTTTTCTCCGCCGGATTGCGCAGCCTACGGCAGTTTGCCTGCATTGGGGGCAACCAAATACGCTGATCCGGGAACAGTAAGGATACTGCTCGTCCCGGCACCTTCATCCGATACATGCTGTTCCGGCTGAGGAACGTGCCATCAAGTTGGGGGAGCGCAGCGGTCGATAGCTGAAGTCCGGTTGGCCTTCCGTATCGGACAAAGGGCTGCCGCGATGGCGGTTTAGTACCGATAGCAGAAGTGAGCTAGGCATGTGCGGCGAACAAATCCCAGCGTCCCGGAAAGCCCTTGAGTTCGTGTGACCCGCGTTCGGAAAATTTCAGACCTGCGCCGGCGACCAGGTCTGTCACCACCCTTGATACCCACACTTCATTCGGTTGACATTGCGCCATGACGCGAGCGGCAGCATGAACCGCAATACCTCCCACGTCGCGATCCCGTACCTCGATCTCCCCTGTGTGAAGACCGGCGCGAAGCGGCAAACCGATTTGCCTGGCTGCGGCTTCGAACGCCAGGGCACAGCGGACCGCGCGACCCGGACCATCGAAGGTCGCCAAAATGCCGTCGCCGGTGGTCTTGATCAAATTGCCCCGGTGCTTCTCCACCATGTGCCTGGCGATTTGATCGTGACTGTCAAGCATGTGGCGCCATGTAAGATCGCCGGCGGCAACGGCGCTGCTTGTGGAGCCGACAATGTCAGTGAAAAGGACGGTGGCCAGAATGCGTTCAATGTCGAGTGATGAATGCTCTCGACTGCCCGTCAAGAATTGCTGGATATCACCCAGCAGCGCTTCGACGTCGCCGGACCAGAACACGTGATCGTCGCCCGCATATTCGATGAATTCTGCGCCCGGTATTTGCCTGACGAGATCGCGGCCTGCCGCGATTGGAACCTGGAGGTCCCCTCTGCGATGAAGGACCAGCGTCGGGATTTGAATGGCGGGCAGAATCGGCCGGACGTCGATTTGAGCGTTCAATAGCGTGAGTGCCTTGATCGCACCGGGGCTGGCCGAGAGGCGCTCCAACTTTGCCAACGAATCCAGGCCTCGAGGACTAGCCCGCAGGCTCGGCCATGCCATCCTGATCGAGTTGCCGGAGCCCCAATTCTTCAAACGTTCAGCAGTTTTCTTCTCAAAGTCGCCGGCCATCGTCGACAGCGCAAATCCACCAAAGAGCAGCAGATTGGATGCCCGTTCCGGGTAGGTTGCGGCAAACAAGGCGCTCATCGCGCAACCTTCGGAAAATCCCATCAGGGCGGCACGCTTCGAATCTGCAGCGTCCATTACGGCGCGAACGTCATCCATGCGCTCTTCCAGCGAAGGGGCGCCGGATACCCTGTCGGACAATCCCTGCCCCCTCTTGTCGAAGGTGATGACGCGCGCGAAGTTCGAAAGGCGGCGAAGAAACGCCGTGTAACCGGGCAATTCATGCATAAACTCGACATGCGATACCACGCCCGGCACCATGACGAGATCGATCGGCCCATCACCCATCACCTGATATGCAATACTCACGTCACCGCTGAGCGCGTATCGCGTTACAGGTAAGGCAAAATCATTCATGCATCGACGACCCGACCAAACCGCCGGGCCCTCGGATCGCAGAGAGCCATCGCGCGGCCGAACACGTCTACGCAGCATAATTGGCCGACCGGCCTTCCGCCAGAGCCAAGGCCGGCTTTACGTCAATCGCGCCGGTTTGACGATGTACGCGTGATCGTCCGCTTTTCCCTTGATACCGACCGAACGGCGGATATCGCGGCAGGTCTCGGGCCGCACACCACTACCCGAGTGGGGCGGTCCTCCCCAACGATGGCTCTGGTTTCTCCGGATCCTGCCTAAACCGGCAGCCCGTTGCTTTGCGCCAATTCCTTCAGCGAGGTCTGCGGCCGCGCGCCGATGTGCTGGATGATTTCGGCCGCCGCCAGCGCGCCGAGCCGCCCGGCATTTTCATGACCGGCGCCGCGCACCAGCCCGAACAGGAATCCGGCGGCGAACAGATCGCCGGCGCCGGTGGTGTCGACCAGCTTTTCAATCGGAAATGCCGGCACCGCGACAACGCCGTCCGCCGAGGCCACCACGCAGCCCTTCTCGCTGCGGGTGACGACGCCGAGCCTGGTGTCCTTGCGCAATTGGGCAAGGGCGGTGTCGAAATCCGAGGTCTGGTACAGCGAATGCAGTTCTGCCTCGTTGGCGAAAATCAGGTCGACGGTGCCCTGGCGCATCAGGTCGAGGAACTCGCCGCGATAGCGATCCACGCAAAACGAATCCGACAGCGTCAGCGCCACCTGGCGGCCCGAATCATGCGCGACGGTCGATGCCTTCACAAAGGCTTCCTTCGCGCTTTTGGGGTCCCACAGATAGCCTTCGAGATAGACGATCGCAGAGGCTGCGACCTGGGCTGCGTCGATATCGCCGGGCGTCAGTTCCTGCGCCGCGCCGAGATAGGTATTCATGGTGCGCTCGCCGTCCGGCGTCACCAGAATGTAGGAACAGCCGGTGGCCGGGCCTTGCGGCGCGGGCCTGGTCTCGAACGCGACCCCTGCTGCGCGGATGTCATGGGCATACAAGCCGCCGATCTGGTCGTCCCTGATCTTGCCGACATAGGCCGCCCGCGCGCCAAAACCGGCGATCCCGACAATGGTGTTGGCCGCCGAACCGCCGGACATCTCCACCGCAGGCCCCATATCCCGGTAGATCGACGCGGCGCGCGCCTCGTCGATCAGCGCCATGCCGCCTTTGGTCATGCCGTGGGCGGCAAGGAAGCTCTCGTCGGTCTGCACCAGCACGTCGAAAATCGCGTTGCCAATCCCGAGAACGTCATATTTCGCTTCTGTCATCGATCAGTCCTGTTGCGGCATTGCGATTGCGGGGAAAATCCGATCCAAGTCGGCTGGAAGGTGCAGCGGCCGATCACGATCAACATCGTGCCGCCGATTTCAAGTTCCTGCACCGGATGCCGCGAGTCCGCAACAGGAACTTCAAATCGAAAGCGGCACGAGAACCACATTTTTTCTAGTGTCCCGGCTCCAACGAATGTTGGAGCCGGGACACTAGGGCCAGCAAGCCGCACCATGATAGAAGCCCCCCATGATCCGTTCCTTCCTCACAGTGTCGACGGGAACGCTGGCCTCGCGGCTGATGGGATTCGCGCGCGATTCGATGATCGCCGCACTGCTTGGCGCGGGCCCCGTGGCGGATGCGTTCCTGGTGGCGTTTCAACTGGTCAATGTTGTCCGGCGGCTGTTGACCGAGGGCGCGCTGAATGCCGCCCTGGTGCCGGCGTGGCTGCGCGTGCGCGAGGCCGAAGGCGCCAATGCTGCCGCCGCGTTCGCAGGCCGCGTCCTCGGCACTGTCAGTGCGGCATTGCTGGTGGTGGCCGCGTTGCTCGGCCTGTTGATGCCGCTGGTCGTGACCGCTCTGGCGCCGGGGTTTGCCGGGCACGAGACCCTGCAGCTCGCCGTCAACGATGCCCGCCTGATGCTGCCCTATCTCGCCTTCGCCGGGCCGGCCACGGTGATGATGGCGCTGTTGAACGCGCAAGCGCGCTTCGCGTTGACCGCGTTTTCGCCGCTTCTGTTCAACATCGCGCTGATCGCTGTCATGATCGCCCTGCTCTTCTGGCGGCAGGATGCAACTTTCGCCGCGCTGGCGATCGCGGCCACGGTCGGCATCGCCGGGCTGCTGCAATTGCTGATCCTGGTCGGGCGGTGCCGGCGGCAACACCGCAACACCGCTGCGGATCTCGTTCGACGCGCCGATGCGCGGTTTTCTCGGCAAGGCGATCCCCGGCATGATCGCGAGCGCAGGGCCGCAATGGCTGGTCGTCGCCGGCGCCATCATTGCCTCGTCATCGCCGTCGGTGGTGTCGTGGCTGTATTTCGCCAACCGGCTGATCGAGCTGCCGCTCGGCATTGTCGGTGTTGCGATGGGCACCGTATTGGTGCCCGAGCTGACGCGCGCGCTGCGCAACGGCGACCGGATCGCCGCCGCACACGCCGAGTCGCGCGGTCTCGAACTCGCGGTCGGCCTCGCCCTGCCGGCGATGCTGGGATTGATCGTGCTCAGCGAACCGGTGGTGCGGATGTTGTTCGAACACGGCCTGTTCACCGCGGCCGATACCGCTGGCACCGCGCATGCGCTGATGCTGCTCGCGCTCGCTTTGCCTGCCCATGTGCTGGTCAAGGCGCTGTCGCCGGCATTTTTCGCGCGCGACGATACGTCGACGCCGCTGATGGCAACGCTCAAGGGATTCGCGGTCGCGATCGTTTTGGGCGTGGTGCTCGGTCATGTGTACGGCGCCGGCGGTATCGCAGCCAGTATCGCGCTCGGGGCGTGGGCTAGCGCGCTCACATTGGCCCGCGGCATCGCGGCGGGATTTGGATTTTCGATCGATGCCGCGGCACGCCGGCGGCTACCGCGGATTGGCGTGGCGGCGCTTGCGATGGGCGGATTGTTGTGGGCGGCAACGCGGTTCGTGCTGGCGCAAAACGCCGGCCTCCACGGCCTGACACAGGCCACTGCGCTGCTGGCTTTGATCGTCGCCGGGATGGCGATTTATGGTTTGCTGCTCAGCCTGCTCGGGGTAACCGGCTGGCGCGAGGCGCTCGGTGCTATCAGGCAAACCCCGCCGGGCGACTTGCGCGCGTAAAGCGCGCATGGCAAACGACGGCGCGAAACAGCGGGAAACGTATAATGGCCATGGTTGAACGGGTTTTTTCGGGGGTGCAGCCGACCGGCAATCTGCATCTTGGCAATTACCTCGGCGCGATCGTCAACTTCGTGAAGCTGCAGGAAACCCACAATTGTCTCTATTGCGTCGTCGACATGCACGCGCTCACCCAACCGGTGTCGGTCTGGGGCGGCCCGGCGGAGCTTGCACGCAATACCAGGGAAGTCACCGCGGCCTTCATCGCCTCCGGCATCGATCCCAAAAACCACATCGTCTTCAACCAGAGCCAGGTGTCCGGGCATGCCGAACTGGCATGGATCTTCAATTGCGTGGCGCGGGTCGGCTGGCTCAACCGCATGACGCAGTTCAAGGAGAAGGCCGGCAAGGACCGCGAGAACGCCTCGGTGGGTCTCTACGACTATCCGGTGCTGATGGCGGCCGACATTCTGCTCTACCGCGCCACCCATGTGCCGGTCGGCGAGGACCAGAAGCAGCACCTCGAACTGTCGCGCGACATCGCCCAGAAATTCAACAATGATTTCGGCGACTCGATCCGCAACAACGGCTTTAATGACGGATTGTTTTTTCCCCAGCCGGAGCCGCTGATTACCGGTCCGGCGACGCGGGTGATGTCGTTGCGCGACGGCACCAAGAAGATGTCGAAATCGGATTCGTCGGATAATTCGCGGATCAATCTTACCGACGATGCCGACACCATCGCGCAGAAGATCCGCAAGGCGAAGACCGATCCGGAGCCGTTGCCGTCGGAGGAAAAAGGCCTTGAGACGCGTCCCGAAGCCGACAATCTGGTCGGGATTTATGCCGCGCTGTCCGGCCGCGCCAAGGCCGACGTGCTCCACGAATTCGGCGGCGGGCAGTTTTCCCATTTCAAGAATGCGCTGGTGGAGCTTTGCGTCGCAAAACTGTCGCCGATTGCCTCGGAGATGAAGCGGCTGGTGGCGGACCCCGGCCATGTCGATTCGATTCTGGTCGACGGCGCCGACCGTGCGCGCGCCATCGCTGCCGAAACCATGAAGGCGACAAAGGATATCGTCGGTTTCGTTCGCGACCGCCAGCTTTCCGAGCGCGGCCATAATTGACGCAGCGCACTCTAATATTTTGCGCGCATTCTGATCGCAACCGGTACACTTTTGCGGAATGCGCGCAGCCGCCAACGCCGCTTGTCGAGGACGGCCGCGCCGTGGCACCATGCGGCCTGTCTGGCGCAGCATCGGGACATGCATGACCACCCAGCGACGAAGCTATGAGACGGGTCACAAGCCAAAATGTCTTGTTATCGTTGACGACACCGCGGAATGGGACCGCGCCGTCTATTACGCCAGCCGCTGGGCGATCCGCGTCGGCGGCGGCGTGGTGATGCTGCGCATCATCGAAATCGAGGACCAGAACCAGCAATGGCTCGGGGTTGCCGATATCATGCGCGCCGAAGCGCATGAGGAAGCCAATGCCGCGCTCGATCGCGCCTCCGGCCGCGCCAACGGCATCGCCGCGATCACGCCGGAGCGCGTCATCCGCGAGGGCGACGCGACCGAGCAGATCCTCGACGTCATCGACAAGGACGTCGATATCACCATGCTCGTATTGGCCGCCAACCCCGGGGCGGAAGGCCCCGGCCCGCTGATCACCCTGATGGCCAAGACGGTTGGTTCGTTCCCGATTCCGGTGACCATTGTGCCTGGTGATTTGAGCGACCAGGACATCGACGCGCTGTCGTAGGGAACGCCCGGAGAAGGCCTAAATAGCGGGCATTGCAGCCATTCCCGGGCTTGATCGTGCGTTTGCCGTCGCCATCTGCTAGGAGAGAGACCACGCGCCGGCCTTGAACCGGTGACGCCGGAGAAATCACATGTTCATCCAGACTGAAGCCACCCCGAATCCCGCCACCCTGAAATTCATTCCCGGCCGCACCGTGCTCGACAGCGGCACCCTGGAATTTGCCAACCGCGAGGCCGCGGCGCGCTCGCCGCTTGCCGAGAAGCTGTTCGGCGTGCCGGGCGTCACCAGCGTGTTTTACGGCTCCGACTTCGTCACCGTGACCAAGGACGGCAGCGACTGGCAGCATCTCAAGCCGGCGATCCTCGGCGCCATCATGGAACACTACATGTCCGGTGCGCCGCTGCTCGCCGACGGCAGCGTCGCCAATGACGAGGCCGCCGACGAAAGCGACGAGTTCTTCAACGAGGCCGACGCCGAGACGGTGGCGACCATCAAGGACCTGATCGAAACCAGGGTGCGCCCCGCGGTCGCCAATGACGGCGGCGACATCACGTTCCGCGGCTTCAAGGACGGCATCGTCTATCTCAACATGAAGGGCTCCTGCGCGGGCTGCCCGTCGTCCACCGCCACGTTGCAGCATGGCATCCAGAACTTGCTGAGGCATTTTGTGCCCGACGTGGTCGAAGTCCGGCCGATGTGACCTTCATCCCCGGATGAGCGCACTTGCGCTCATCCGGGAGGAGCCCGCTCTTTGCGGGCGCCCTCGAAGGATGAGCGCGGCAAAGTGCATTCGGTCAGCTCATGGATCGACAGCCTAGCTTCGTCGCTTGCGGCTGATATAACTTCGCCATGCTGATCCTCGCCATCGACACCGCCCTCGATGCCTGCGCCGCGGGCGTTCTCGATACCGACGCGGCCAGGATGATCGCGCAGGAATCGCTGGCGATGAAGCGCGGCCATGCCGAGGCCCTGATGCCGCTGATCGGGCGCGTGATCAGGGAAGCCGGCATTGCGTTCGCGGCCCTCGACCGCATCGCGGTGACCACCGGTCCCGGCAGCTTTACCGGGCTGCGGGTCGGACTGTCCGCCGCACGCGGCATTGCGCTGGCCGCCAATAAACCGGTGGTCGGGCTCTCTACATTGACCGCCTATGCCGCGCCGGTGGTCGGCCAGAACGCCGCGCAACCGGTCATCTCAGCCATCGATGCGCGGCACGATCAGGTGTATTTTCAAGTAGTTAGCGGCGACGGCGGGTCGTTGATGCGGCCGCGCGTCGCACCCATCGAGGAGGCGCTTGGCGCATCGCGGTTCGGCGCGGCGCATCTGGTCGGCAACGCCGCCAAAATTCTCGCCGACCGCTGGCCGGCCGACGCGATGCCGCCGTTCAAGGTCGATCCGCAACCCGCGCCCGATATTGCCTGGCTGGCGTGGCTGGGAGCCGCGGTCAGTCCGGAAACCGCGCCAGCGCGACCCTATTACCTGCGCGCGCCCGATGCCAAACCTGCAAAGGACCTGCTGCAAAAGGCATCCGCAGCCGTCGGCATCATGATGGCGTGGCTCACCGAATTGTGGGGCGGCGACGCGGCGCTGGTCGAGCCCGCGACCTTGCGCGACGCCCCCAAGCTCGCCCAGCTTCACGGCGCATCGTTTCATCGCGGCTGGGGCGAAGGCGAATTCGAGAGCATGCTGTCCGAGCGCAATACGCTGGTCCACCGCCTGCGGCTCGGGCGCAAGATCGTCGGCTTTGCGGTGTCGCGCATCGCGGCGGGCGAGGCTGAAATACTGTCGATCGCGGTTGCTGCGAGCTATCGCGGGCGCGGCCTGTCCCGCAATCTGTTGCTGACGCATCTTGGCCATCTGGCCGGCCGCGGCGTGCGTACGGTGTTCCTCGAGGTCGAGGAAAATAATCAGCCGGCGCGGCGGCTCTACGAACGGGCCGGATTTGGTGTCGCGGGCCGGCGCGAACGCTATTACCAGCAGCCCGGCGGGGAACAATTGAACGCGCTTCTGATGCGTCGCGACTTGTCGTAACCCGCGCGCGGTGGCAGAACAGGCCCTGTTAAAGAGACCCAAGACCATGACCGCCCTGAAATCGACCCCCGCGCTTAAAGCCACTGGTATCGAAGCGCGTTGCGCGGCCACTGGCATGCGCATGACCGAACAGCGCCGCGTGATCGCGCGTGTGCTGGCGGAGGCGCTGGATCATCCCGATGTCGAGGAATTGTACCGCCGTTGCGTCGCCGTCGACGACAAGATCTCGATCTCGACGGTGTATCGGACCGTCAAGCTGTTCGAGGACGCCGGTATCATTGAGCGTCACGACTTTCGTGAAGGCCGCGCCCGCTACGAGCAGATGCGCGACAGCCATCACGACCATCTGATCAACCTGCGCGACGGCAAGGTGATCGAATTCGCCTCCGAGGAGATCGAAAAGCTGCAAGCCGAAATCGCCCGCAAGCTCGGCTACAAGCTGGTCGATCACCGGCTGGAATTATATTGCGTCCCATTGGACGACGACAAATCCTGATTCCGAGCAAATCCTGGACACGACGTTGCCGGCGCGCCCGCCGCCAGCGAACCCGGCTTTCGCAGCGGCAGTCATTCCGGGGGCGGCTCGCAGAGCCGAACCTCATATGTGCAGTTGCACATTGGGGAATCTCGCGATTCCGGGTTCGATGCTCGCGCATCGCCCCGGAATGACCATCCAACAGTGGATTTTCGGCACTTTAGCCTATAATTGAGCCCCGCGCCGCATTGGCGCCATGTCAGCCCAGCATTCAGGTTCCATGACGCCGCCGCGCAAGCTGCATATCAAGTCATATGGTTGTCAGATGAATGTCTACGATGCGCAACGCATGGTGGACACGCTGGCGCCCGAAGGCTTTGTCGAGACCGCCAGCGTCGACGATGCGGACCTGGTGATTCTCAACACCTGTCACATTCGCGAAAAAGCCTCCGAGAAGGTTTACTCGGAGCTGGGACGACTGCGGGTCGCCAAGGATGAAGCCGCGCGCCACGGCCGCCAGATGAGCATCGCGGTGGCAGGTTGCGTCGCGCAGGCCGAAGGCGCCGAGATCATCCGCCGCGCGCCGGTGGTCGATGTCGTGGTCGGTCCGCAGAGCTATCATCACCTGCCGCAACTGCTGGCCCGCGCCAAAAGCCACGGCCGCGCGCTGGAGACTGAATTCCCGGTCGACGACAAGTTCGGATTTTTGGCTCCGCCGAAGCCCGATGCGATCCGCGCGCGCGGCATTTCATCTTTCGTGACGGTGCAGGAAGGCTGCGACAAATTCTGCACGTTCTGCGTGGTGCCGTACACGCGCGGCGCCGAGGTGTCGCGGCCGGTGGCCAGGATCGTCGATGACGTGCGCCGGCTCGCCGACAATGGCGTGCGCGAGATCACCTTGATCGGGCAGAACGTCAACGCCTATCACGGCGAAGGACCGGACGGCCGGATCTGGTCGCTCGGCGCCCTGCTGCATCGCCTCGCCGGCATTCCCGGCATTGTGCGCCTGCGCTATTCGACCAGCCATCCCCGCGATGTCGACGAGAGCCTGGTCGCGGCCCATCGCGATCTCACCGCGCTGATGCCGTTCGTGCACCTTCCGGTCCAATCCGGCTCCGACCGGATTCTTGCGGCAATGAACCGCAGGCATACCGTCACGGACTACCGCCGCGTCATCGACCGGTTTCGCGATGCCCGGCAAGATATTGCATTTTCATCGGATTTTATCGTGGGTTTCCCCGGCGAGACCGAGGAAGATTTCGCCGCGACCCTCGCACTGGTCACACAAATCGGATACGCTGGCGCCTATTCGTTCAAATATTCGCCGCGGCCCGGAACGCCGGCGGCGGACATGCAGGAGACGGTGTCAGCGGCTGATATGGATGAGCGATTGGTACGGCTCCAGGAATTGATCGACAGCCAGCAATCGGCCTTCAACGTGGCGACGATTGGCAACACCGTCGATGTGCTGTTTGAACGCGCCGCCCGCAATCCCGGCCAGATCGTCGGCCGCACCGCCTATCTGCAGCCGGCGCATGTGATGGCCTCGTCCGGTATCATCGGACAGGTGCTCCCGGTCACGATTGCCAGCCTCGAGCGCTACAGCCTGCTCGGCGAACTGGCGCCTTCAGCAGATGCGCCGCCTGCTTTTACTCAAATGACCAATTCTTCTCAAATGATCACGGGAGCCTGAACCCTTGCCAAAAAGTGCATCGGATTCGTCTTCGCTCGCTCCCAGCCGCAAACTTGACCGCGACCTGCAAATTTCCCCCGAAACGCAAGTCGTCATCGACTTCGACGACAATCGCGCGGTGTCGGCACTGGTCGGACCCTACGGACAAAACCTGGCGCTGATCGAACGGCGGCTCGGCGTCGTGGTCGATTCGCGCGGCAATCACATCACCATCGCAGGATCCCGCGACGGCTGCGACGCCGCGCGGCGCGTGCTGGAAACGCTGTATGCGCAGGCGACCCAGGGGCACGATCTGGCGCAGGGCGATGTCGAGGGCGCCATCCGCGCCGTCGTCGCGCAGGGCTCGCTGTTCGAATTTGATGCCAAGACCGCAAAGACGTCGTTCGAAACCATCAATCTGCGCAAGCGCCCGGTGCGGGCGCGCACGGCGGCGCAGGACTCCTACATTCGCGCGCTCAAGAAGCATGAACTGGTGTTCGGCATCGGGCCCGCGGGCACCGGCAAGACCTGGCTCGCGGTGGCGCAGGCCGCGCAATTGTTCGAACGCAAGGAAGTCGATCGCATCATCCTGTCGCGTCCGGCGGTCGAGGCCGGCGAGCGGCTCGGCTTTTTGCCCGGCGATCTGCGCGAGAAGGTCGATCCTTACTTGAGGCCGATCTACGATGCGTTGTACGACCTGATGGATTCGCGGATCGTCGAGCGCGCGCTGCAAACCGGCGAGATCGAGATCGCGCCGCTCGCCTTCATGCGCGGCCGCACCCTGACCAACGCCATCATCATCCTGGACGAAGCGCAAAACACCACGTCGATGCAGATGAAGATGTTTCTGACGCGGCTCGGCGAAAACAGCCGGATGATCATCACCGGCGATCCCAGTCAGGTCGACCTGCCGAACGGCCAGGCCTCGGGCCTTGCGGAAGCCGCAAGACTGCTCGATGGCGTCGACGGCATCGCCCAGGTGAAATTCACGGCCGAGGACGTCATCCGCCATGAACTGGTGGCACGGATCGTCGCCGCCTATGAAGGATTGCCGCAGCGGCCGGCAACCAGCAGGCCTTGATGCTAAAATCTTCTGCCGAGCGCGCGCCGGGAGCGATTTCCCGTCGCCAACGAAATTCCGGACCGATGGCGCCCTTTGCCCTTCCCCTCACCGAGGTTCTCGTCGTCGCCGACGGCTGGCGGGCTGAGCCCGATGCCGAAGCCGTCGTCCATCGCGCCATCGCCGCCGCCGCCGAGACCGTCCATGCCGGGTCCGGCGACGCGGATTTTGAAGCCGAACTCGCCGTGATGCTGACCGACGACGCCGGAATCCGCACGCTGAACCGCAACTGGCGCGGCATCGACAAGCCGACCAACGTGCTGTCGTTTCCAGCCTTGCAACCGACCGGCGGAGGCGGCCCCGACGATGCGCCGCGCATGCTCGGCGACATTGCCATCGCCTATGAGACGACGCGCCGGGAGGCCGATGACGAGCAAAAGCCGTTCGATCATCATCTCAGCCATCTGGCGATCCACGGCTTCCTGCATTTGATGGGTTACGATCACGAAACCGACGACGACGCCGAAGCCATGGAAGGCCTCGAGCAGGAGATCCTGGCGCAACTCGGCATTCCCGATCCGTATGCGGATCGGGACCGGATGGACTGAGATGGCCGACTCCGAACCGACCCACGACAATCCGCGCAATACGCGCAACCTGCCGGCGGTAGTGCCCGCGGGCGAGGTGATGCGTCCGATCTCCGACAACTGGCTGACCCGCGCGATCCGCGCGCTGTTCGGATGGAAACCGGGATCGGTTCGCGACGATCTTCAGGTCGTGCTCGATGCCAGCACGCCGGACGAAGTCGGCTTTTCCGCCACCGAGCGCACCATGCTGCGCAACATCCTCGGCCTGCATGAACGGCGCATCGCCGACGTGATGATCCATCGCGCCGATATCGTCGCGGTCAAGCGCGACATTCCGCTCGGCGAACTGATGAGCCTGTTTGAAAGCGCGGCGCATTCGCGCCTGGTGGTCTACAACGAAACCCTCGACGATCCCGAGGGCATCGTCCACATCCGCGATCTGCTTGCATTCATGACCGCACGAGCCCGCGTGCCCGATGCCGGCAAGGCCCGGCGCAAGAAGCCCTTCCCTGCCGGTCTCGATCTGCGCGCGGTCGATCTGGCGCTGCCGCTCGCCGACGCCAACATCATCCGAAAACTGCTGTTCGTGCCGCCGTCGATGCGGGCGATCGATCTGCTGGCGCAGATGCAGGCCTCGCGCATTCATCTGGCGCTGGTGGTCGACGAGTATGGCGGAACCGACGGCCTGGTATCGATCGAGGACATCGTCGAACAGATCGTCGGCGAGATCGATGACGAGCACGACAGCGACGAGCCGCCGGCGATCGTTCGGCAGGCGGACAATTCCTTCATCGCCGATGCGCGCGCCAGTCTCGACGACGTCCGCTCGGTGATCGGCGAGGACTTCGTCACCGGCGAAGCCGGAGAGGAGGTCGAGACCCTGGGCGGCTATCTCGTCACCCATGTCGGCCGTCTGCCGGTGCGCGGCGAAGTCATTTCCGGCCCCGGCAATTTTGAAATCGAGGTGCTCGATGCCGATCCGAGGCGCGTCAAACGCCTGCGCATCGGGACGCGCAAGGAACGCACGCCGCCGCGCCCGCAGCGCGACGGCCGCCGCGGACGCGAAGCCGCGCCGGAGGCCGGCACGCCACCGGCCGGCGATCAGACCAATCCGCCGACCAGCGACGGAGCCGGCTCGCCGTGAAAATCGCGGGTCAGCTTCGCGGAATCGGCCTTGCCATCATCCTGTCCTGGGGATGGAAGCGGGCCGCCATTGCGCTCGTCGCGGGAGCGCTATCGGCGCTGGCGATGGCGCCGTTCAATGCCTGGCCGGTCCTGCTCATTACCTTCCCTGTCATGGTCTGGCTGATCGACGGCGCGGGCGCCGGACGCTGGCGCGGCGTGCCGGCGGCCGCGATGGCGGGCTGGTGGTTCGGCCTCGGCTATTTCGTGCCCGGACTGTACTGGATCGGATATGCGTTCCTGGTCGATGCGTCCACCTTCGCATGGCTGATGCCGTTCGCCGTGCTCGGCCTGCCGGCCTATCTTGCGCTGTTCACGGCCTTCGGCTTCGCACTGGCGCGGCTGATCTGGACCCGGGATTTCTCGCGGGTGATCGCGCTTGCCGCTGCGCTGACGTTGAGCGAATGGCTGCGCGGTCATGTGCTGACCGGCTTTCCATGGAATGCATTCGGCTACGCGCTGACCGAACCGCTGGCGCTGGCGCAGACCGCCTCACTGATCGGCCTGTGGGGTCTTACCTTTCTCAGCGTGGCGATCTTTGCGAGCCCCGCGGTCCTGGTCGATGGAAGTTCACGCGGACGACGGCCCTGGATCGCACCGATGCTGGCCCTGCTGCTGCTGGTCGCCATGGCCGTTTTCGGCACCGTTCGCTTGACGCTGCATCCGACCACCACGGTTGCAAAGGTCAAGCTGCGCATCATGCAGCCCAACCTGCAGCAGGACGTCCGATTCAACTACGCCGCCAAGGCGGAGGTGATGCAAAAATATCTGACGCTGTCCGATCGGGCGTCCGGACCGCAATCCACCGGCGTGCGTGACGCCAGCATCCTGATCTGGCCGGAATCGGCGTTCCCGTTCTTCCTGACGCGCGAAGGCGACGCCATGGCCCAGATCGCCGATCTGTTGCCCAAGGGCACCGTGCTGATCACCGGTTCGGTGCGCGCGCCCGATCTGCCGCCCGGCACGCGGATCACACGCGCCTACAATTCGATCTACGTCATCGACCACGATGGCAGCGTGTTGTCGGTCTACGACAAGCTGCATCTGGTGCCGTTCGGCGAATATCTGCCGTATCAGGATCTGATGGAAAAACTGGGCTTCGTGCAGCTCACCAAGGTCCAGGGCGGCTTCATTCCGGGCGAGCGACGCCGCACCATGGAGATACCGAATGCGCCGCGCGCGCTACCCTTGATCTGTTATGAGGCCATCTTTCCCGGCGACGTTGCGACCCGCGACGATCGCCCCGGCTGGATCGTCAACCTGACCAATGACGGCTGGTTCGGAATTTCAACCGGGCCCTATCAGCATCTGCAGCAGGTGCGGCTGCGCGCGATCGAGGAGGGGCTGCCGGTGGTTCGCGCCGCGAACACGGGCATTTCCGCGGTGATCGATCCGCTGGGGCGGATTGTCGCACGGCTCGGTCTCGGGCTTGAAGGCGTGCTCAATTCAAGCCTGCCGTCAGCAATCCCGCCAACGATTTACGCACGCGCCGGCGACATTCCGGCCGCAATCATCGTCGTCGCTGCCCTGATTTTCGTCGTCCGCCGGCGCGTTGCCAGGCGAACGTCCTGACACCTGTATGCATTCATTGTTTGGTAGCCGATATCGGCGGAAATGCCCGCCAGCGGAAATCCACCAGTTGACAGATCGACTGTCGAATTCGCATTCTGGCGCACTCGTCGAGAATAGACCCAGTCAATTCTTGCTCCTCAGAGGTCCCGGAGATGTCGACCAAAGCGCCCCACCCTGTTGACAGATATGTCGGCAGTCGTGTGCGCATGCGCCGCATCATGCTGGGCATGAGCCAGGAAAAGCTCGGCGACGCATTGGGTCTGACCTTCCAGCAAGTTCAGAAATACGAAAAGGGCACCAACCGGGTCGGAGCAAGCCGCATTCAGCAAATCTCCGAGATACTTCGGGTCCCGGTATCGTTCCTGTTCGAGGGAGGACCGAGCGGCACCGCGAACGCCGAAGAGTTCAGCGAAGCGACCTCGCCGGCCTACGTTTCCGATTTTCTGGCGACCTCCGAAGGCCTCGCGCTGACCCGCGCGTTCACGCGCATCACCGATGCCAAGCTTCGGCGCTGCATTGTCGAGATGGTCGAGCAGATCGCCGCGCGCGAAGGGCCCGACAAGCGCTGAACTCTCCCGGTTTGGGTTTGAGTGCCGTCGAAATCTGGCATAAGCCGTCATTTTCCGCGCCAGCGCAACGCTCGCCGCTGCGCGCGTGAAACGAAGGATCGGACGCTGCGATGAGTGTCATAACCCGCGATCCCGCGAATCGCGCCCTATCGTCCGGCGATGAAGCTGCCGCTCACCCGCACGGTTCGTTCTTTGGCCGGCGCAAGGGCCACAAGCTCCGCTCCCATCAGGCCGATCTGATCGAACATCTGTTGCCGCGGCTTGCGCTTGACATCGGCAGCGCGGATCGGCACGGCCTCACCGAGCTGTTCGATCCGCCGGTTGATGTCGTTCGCCTTGAAATCGGGTTCGGTGGCGGCGAGCATTTGATTGCGGAAGCGCGCGCGTTTCCGCAATCCGGCTTCATCGGCTGCGAACCTTACGTCAACGGCATGGCCAAGATACTGACGCAGATCGAAGCCGATAACATCGGCAATATCCGGCTGTTCGCGGGCGACGCCGCTGAATTGCTGGCATGGGCGCCGCCGCACTCGCTGGCGCGGATCGATCTGATCCACCCCGATCCCTGGCCGAAGCGGCGGCACTGGAAGCGGCGCTTCGTGCAGGACGCAACCATCGCTGCGATGGCGCGTGTGTTAAAGCCGAATGGCGAATTTCGTTTCGTCAGCGATATCGACGACTACTGCGCCTGGACGCTGGCGCATCTTTTGCGCTCGCCCGACTTCGTCTGGACCGCAGAGCGGGCGTCCGACTGGCGGCTGCCGTGGAACGATTACACGATGACGCGATACGGTCGCAAAGCCGAACGCGAAGGCCGCCACGCCGCGTATTTGCGGTTTCGGAAACTGGGCTAAATCCACCTCTTAAACTTCGTCATGGCCGGGCATGGCCGTCAGACGGACGGCGTCGCTTCCGCTCGCCGATGCCCGGCCATCCACGTCTTGCTTTCGATAAACAGCAAGAGAGGCGTGGATGCCCGGGACAAGCCCGGGCATGACAATTCACTTCACCGGCTCGCCCAACCGTGCTTTCCGGACATCGGTCGCTTCCCAGACCATGCGCTTGCCGCGCTCGCGGCCGAGCAGTTCGATCGGATCGCGGTTGTCGATGTGCCCGAATTGTCCCTTGTAAACGCTGTAGCCGCACAGCTCCTGCAGCCGGCGCGGAAAATGCCGCGCGGTTTCCAGGGGAATGCCGAGTTGCAGGTTTTCCTGCTGCCGCATCCAGCCCCAGCAATAGGCGCAGGAGAGCGCAAAGCGCCTGCTGTTGCTGGTATTGGCGCCGCCGCCATGCCAGAGCGCGCTGTCGAACAGCATCACGCTGCCAGCCGGCATCGTCGCGGTGACGGCATCATACTCCTTGCCGTATTCCGGCGAGCAATCGTATTTGTGGCTGCCCGGCAAAATCCTGGTCGCGCCATTGTCCTCCCTGAAGTCCGACAACGCCCAGATCGCATTGAGGGTGATCGGGATGTGCGGACGCGGCAGCGGAATCAATTGGGTGTCCTCATGGATCGGCTGCGCCTCCTGGCCCGGACCGAGCACCAGCGAGCAAAACGACGACAGCAGGCATTCCTTGTCCAGCACGCGCTCCACGACGGGCAGCACATTGGCATGCAGCGGCACCTGCCAGAACAGGTCGTCATAGGTCAGAAGATTGTTGATGCGGACGGTCTTGAAGCCCTCGAACGACGTTTTCGCATAACCGAGACCATGTTCGTGCTCGGTGCGCAACAACGCCTGTTTCAATCCGTCGACCAGATCGGCAGCGGCGGCGCGTTCGATCACGGTGTATCCGTTGTCGCGGATCTGGTCGGCATGCAATTGAACGTCGATTTCGCCCGGCATCTCGATCTCCCGACAGGCGCCGTGCCGCGCCATTGGCGGCAGCATAACGCGCTGCTTTTGTTATTGGGAGGGGGTCAGGCTGCTTCCGTCAGCGCATGACGGCCGCAACTCACGCCGATTGCCGGGTCTGCCAGAAACTCACCACCCGCTCCGCGGTCGAAGGCATCAGGCGGGTGAAATTCAATCGGGCGCTTTCAATGTCCGCCGGCGCCGGCACCCGGCTTGGGCCGAGCCGGAGCAGGATCAGGGCGCGCACGGTTGCCCATTCGAGACCGATCGCCTTGCCGACGATCAGGATCGGGTCGTGGCGGTCGCCGGTAATCAGGCGGTCGAGCGTCGCGATCTTCACCCCCGACAGGGCCGACAGCGCGGCAATCAATTCCTCGTATTTGTGGGCCCTGGCAAAGCCCAGCAGCGCGCCCTCGTTCAATTCGCCCGCGCCGTGCAGCGCAAGGATCGTGCGCTGCGCCGGCGCAAAGTCGCGGAAGCTCTCGACCCGCTCGGGTACGCCGGAGATCACGCTCATCGCCTGCTTGATCGCCACCTGTCGGGCGGGCTTGACCACCTCGAACAGACGGCGGCGTATGATATCGACGGATCCCGCCAGCAGATCTTTCAACTGTACCGCGGAGAGATCGTCGCGCTGGCCGACCGTCAATGTCAGAACGCCGTCGTGACCGGCACGCTTGATCAGCGCCGAATATCCGGCCTGCGAGAACTGCGCACCCGCATTGCCGGCGGCGCGCCGGACCGCCTCGCGGTCGCCGCGGCGCAGAATGACATCGGTGAGGCCGGGAGAAAGCCTTGATCGCTCCGACATCGCCAGCAGGTGACCCTGGCCCTTGATGCGGGCGATCTCGATCAATGCCTGTTCATCGATAACAGGCGATCGGCGCAGCAGCGGCCCGGCGATCGATATCTCGTCCTCGCGCGCCAGTTGCCCGACGAGGCCGCGTGGCGCGTTGGCGAGGACCGACAGCCGCTCGGCCAGATCGGCACGGGCGGCAGGTTCGGTGTGCGGAACGAGGTCGATCAGAACGCCGTCGAACAGATCGACATGATCAGGCCGGAAGCTCGCGGCCCCGAGCAGGAACAATTCGGCGATCCGCCGGGCCGCCTCGGCCCGACGCTTGGGATCGCCATGTTTGACGATCGCTTCGAGCCCGGGGATCAGAGAGGTAGCGAATGCCATCAAACCCACTCAAAACCGCCGCATCGGCGAGTTTTCGGCAATCTAGGTGGGCTTGATGAACGAAGGGTTAGGTTGAAACCGCACCCGGACGGGGCGCAAAATCACGCTCCGAGGCCTCGCAGGCCTTGCCGGATAGGGCGAAAACCGTTATATCAGCGGCAACTTATGGTTCTCATACGATCGCGTATTGAGAGTGGGCCCGCTCCGGACCCGCTCTTTTTTATTACCCGAACGAGCCCTGCGCAGATAAATGCGGCGGGCTCGTTCGGGTGGCACCGCCGGACCCGCGATGAGGCCCGGTTTCAATCCAACGCAAGTCAGACAGCCAAGTAAGACAACCGAGTAAGACCACCAAGTCGGACAGCCAAGTTAGACCTATTTTGACACTGCATATGACCGATCCAATCGCTGGTACCGTAGACGCCGATCTGCTTGCCGAGCCGCGCCTGGTTGTCGAGCCCGGCATGGCGGCGCGGGTGTCGGCGGTCGCCGGTCCGGTGTTGCAGGGAATGGGCTACCGGCTGGTGCGGATCAAGATTTCCGGAGAATCCGGCTGCACGGTCCAGATCATGGCGGAACGTCCCGACGGATCGATGCTGATCGACGATTGCGAGGCGATTTCACGCGCGCTGTCGCCGGTGCTCGACATCGCCGATCCGATCGACCGGGCTTACAGGCTGGAGATTTCCTCGCCCGGGATCGACCGGCCGCTGGTGCGCCGTTCCGATTTCGAGCGCTATGCCGGCCATCTCGTCAAGATCGAGATGGCGGTCGCCCATCAGGGCCGCAAGCGGTTCCGCGGCACGCTCGGAGGCGTCGAGGGCGATGCGGTGCGGCTGCATCGCGATGACGCGCGGACGGATGAAGATGCCGATGTCGCGCTGGTGATGGAAGATATCGCGGACGCGCGGCTGGTTCTGACCGACGAATTGATCGCCGAATCGATGCGGCGCGGCAAGGCGGCGGAGCGCGAACTGCGCCGGAATCTCGGCCTTGAGCCGCCGCCCCCGCCTTATGCGAAGAAGAGCGATCCGGCGAAAAGCAGCAAACCGAAGCCGAAACTGAAGCCCGAAGGCGCTCGCAAAAGCGCGCCGAAGAACACCAAGGAACATCGGCTTGCCGCCGAAAGACGGCGCGCAGGCGACATCGATCCCACCGAAGGAGACTGAGCCATGGCAGCTGTCAGCGCCAATAAACTTGAACTGTTGCAGATCGCCGACGCCGTCGCGCGCGAAAAATCGATCGACCGCGGCATCGTGATCGCGGCGATGGAGGACGCCATCGCCAAGGCCGCGCGGGCTCGCTACGGCAGCGAGACCGACGTTCATGCCGAGATCGACGCCAAGAAGGGCGAGTTGCGGCTGTCGCGTCACATGCTGGTGGTCGAGCAGGTCGAGAATTCATCGAACCAGATTTCGCTGGTCGACGCCCAGCGCGCCAATCCGGGCGCGCAGGTCGGCGACACCATCGCCGACACCCTGCCGCCGCTGGAATACGGCCGCATCGCCGCGCAATCCGCCAAGCAGGTGATTGTGCAGAAGGTGCGCGAGGCCGAGCGCGACCGGCAGTACCAGGAATTCAAGGACCGCATCGGCGATATCGTCAACGGCATCGTCAAGCGTGTCGAATATGGCAGCGTGATCGTCGATCTCGGCCGCGGCGAAGCCATCGTGCGCCGCGACGAGATGCTGCCGCGCGAGGTGTTCCGCAATGGCGATCGCGTCCGCGCCTATATTTTCGACGTGCGGCGCGAAACCCGAGGACCGCAGATTTTCCTCTCCCGCACCCATCCGCAATTCATGGCGAAGCTGTTCGCGCAGGAAGTGCCGGAAATCTATGACGGTATCGTCGAGATCAAGGCGGTGGCCCGCGATCCCGGGTCGCGCGCGAAGATCGGGGTGATCTCCCGGGATTCGTCGGTGGATCCGGTCGGCGCCTGCGTCGGCATGCGCGGCTCGCGCGTGCAGGCCGTGGTCAACGAGTTGCAGGGCGAGAAGATCGACATCATTCCGTGGTCGCCCGATATCGCCACCTTCGTCGTCAACGCGCTGGCGCCCGCCGAAGTCGCCAAGGTCGTGATCGACGAGGACCGCGAGCGGATCGAGGTCGTGGTCCCCGACACCAACAACCAGTTGTCGCTGGCGATCGGACGGCGCGGACAGAATGTGCGTCTGGCCTCGCAACTGACCGGCTGGGACATCGACATTCTCACCGAGCAGGAAGAATCAGAGCGCCGCCAGGCCGATTTCGAAAACTCGACGCGGGTGTTCATGGAAGCGCTGAATGTCGACGAAGTCGTCGGTCAATTGCTGGCGTCGGAAGGCTTCACCTCGGTGGAGGAACTCGCGCTGGTCGATGTCAAGGAACTGGCCGGCATCGAGGGCTTCGACGACGAAACCGCCAATGAATTGCAGAGCCGGGCGCGCGAATATCTGGAGCAGCTCGAAAGCGAACTTGAAAACAAACGTAAGGAACTCGGTGTGGATGACGCTTTGAAGACGGTGCCCGGCGTGACTTCGAAAATGCTGGTGAAATTCGGTGAGAACGAGATCAAGACCGTCGAGGACCTCGCCGGTTGCGCGACCGACGATCTGGTCGGCTGGACCGAGCGCAAGGAAGGCGGCGAGCCGACCAAGCACCCCGGTATCCTGGATGCCAACGAGATCTCGCGCGACGAAGCCGAGAACATGATCATGCAGGCGCGTGTCCTCGCCGGCTGGATCACCGAGGCTGATCTCGCCAAGAAGACCGAGGAGGCCGCGGCCCCCGAAGACCATCCGGCTTAACGCGTGTCCCGTAACACCGGACACCGGGCCTGCGCCCCGAATATGCGCAGATGACAGGAGCGATGTCGCACGCATGCTTGCTTTCGCCGACCCCGATCTCGACAACGGACCGCGGACCGACAGGTCCGCGACGGTGCGGATGTGCGCGGTCACGCGGCAGGTGCGGCCGATCGACGAACTGATCCGGTTTGTCGTCTCGCCTTCGGGCGAGGTGGTTCCGGATTTGAAACGCAAGCTTCCCGGCCGTGGCCTGTGGGTTTCCGCCTCGCGTCAGGCAGTTGCGGAGGCGGCCCGCCGTAACCATTTTAGCAAGGGCTTCAAGCGCGATGTCCGCGCCACGGCGACGCTGGCGGCCGATACCGAGGCGCTGCTGGTACGCGGCGTGGCCGAAGCGCTGGCGATCGCCGCCAAGGCGGGCCATGTGGTTTCCGGTTTCAGCAAGGTCGAGGGCGCCCTCGCGCAGCGGCAGGCCCGGACCTCGATCTGCGCCCTGATCCATGCCAGCGATGGCGCCGCGGACGGAATCCGGAAATTGGACGCCGTCGCGAGGCAAAATGCCGGGAATGGCGATGAATCGCATGAATTTCCGGTCGTCACGGCGCTGACTTCCGAACAATTGGATTTGGCACTGGGGCGGTCAAATGTGGTACATGCTGCGCTGCTCGCGGGCCCGGCGGGCAAAACGTTCCTGTCGCGCAGCCAGGTCCTGGTTCGATACCGGATGGCCGATGACGACAAGATAGCCGGCCGTGCGGCCAGGAATTCGCCGATACAGACTGTGCGGACACGCACAACGCAACAAGATTAGGACTGCTGAATGGTTGATACGAAATCGCCTGGCGACAAGACACTGAGTGTCCCGACCAAGACCTTGACGCTCAAGCCGCGCGTCGAGCAGGGCACCGTGCGCCAGAGCTTCAGCCATGGCCGCACCAAGCAGGTCGTGGTCGAAAAGCGGGGCAAGCGCCGCATCGGCGGCGATGCACCCGCAACCGAAGCGTCGCACGCGCCGGAGCCGGTGGTCGCCAAGGCAGCGCCTGCCAAGGCGCCGATGACCCGTCCTGCGCCGCCGCCGAATCCGGCGCGCGGCAATTCAGGCGTGGTGCTGCGCACGCTGACCGAGGATGAGCGCACCGCGCGCGCCAGTGCGCTGGCGGATGCGAAGATGCGTGACATCGAAGAGCGCCGTCTCGCAGAAGAGGAAGCCAAGCGCCGCAACAGCCGGGAAGGCATCGAGCAGGCCGAACGCGAAGCCGCCGAAGCCCGTCGCAAGGCCGAGGAAGAACGTCACCGGCAGGACGAGGAAGCCAAGCGCAAGGCCGAACTCGAAGCCAAGAAGCGTTTCGGCGAGGCCGAGGCCAAGGCCGCGGCACCCGCCCGCGCGCCCGCCGCGCTGCCGACGGCGCGGGCGCCCGGCGTGGCTGCCGATATCACCGACGAGGACGAAGGCCCGCGGCAGGTCCGCCGTGGCCCCGGCGGCGCTGTTCGCCCCGCCGCACCTCCGAAGACCACCGCCAAGCCGGCGCCGGCGAAGCAGCGCGGGCGCCTCACGCTGGTCACCGCGCTCAATGCCGACGACGTGCGCGAGCGCTCGATCGCGTCGTTCCGCCGCCGCACCCAGCGCCTGAAGGGGCATCAGTCGAACGAGCCGAAGGAAAAGCTCGTCCGCGAAGTGGTGATCCCGGAAGCCATCAATATCCAGGAACTCGCCAACCGCATGTCCGAGCGCGCGGTCGACGTCATCCGGCTGCTGATGAAGCAGGGCGCGATGCACAAGATCACCGATGTGATCGATGCCGACACCGCGCAACTGATCGCCGAGGAATTGGGGCACACCGTCAAGCGCGTCGCCGCCTCCGACGTCGAGGAAGGCCTGTTCGACACGGTCGACGATTCGACCGATGTCGAGCCGCGTTCGCCGGTGGTGACCGTGATGGGCCATGTCGACCACGGCAAGACCTCGCTGCTCGATGCGCTTCGCCATGCCAATGTGGTCTCCGGCGAGGCCGGCGGCATCACCCAGCATATCGGCGCCTATCAGGTGACATCGCCCGAGAGCGGCAAGAAGATCACCTTCATCGACACCCCGGGCCACGCCGCCTTCACCGCGATGCGCGCGCGCGGCGCCAAGGTGACCGATATCGTGATTCTGGTGGTCGCGGCGGATGACGGCGTGATGCCGCAGACCGTCGAGGCGATCAACCACGCCAAGGCGGCGAAGGTCCCGATGATCATCGCCATCAACAAGATCGACAAGCCCGACGCCAGGCCGGAGCGCGTGCGCACCGAACTGCTGCAATACGAGGTGCAGGTCGAATCGATGGGCGGCGACGTGGTCGACGTCGAGGTCTCCGCCAAGAACAAGACCAATCTCGACAAGCTGCTGGAAATGGTGGCGCTGCAGGCCGAACTGCTCGACCTCAAGACCAACGCCTCGCGGCCCGCCGAAGGCACCGTGATCGAGGCCAAGCTCGATCGCGGCCGCGGTCCGGTGGCCACCGTGCTGGTGCAGCGCGGCACGTTGCGGGTCGGCGACATCGTGGTGGCCGGCGCCGAAATGGGCCGCGTCCGCGCGCTGATCAACGACCAGGGCGAGACCATCGACGAGGCCGGACCATCGGTGCCGGTCGAGGTGCTCGGCTTCAACGGCCCGCCGGAAGCCGGCGACCGTCTCGCGGTGGTCGAGAACGAAGCCCGCGCCCGCGAAGTCACCAGCTACCGCGCCCACCAGAAGCGCGAGAACGCCGCCGCCAGCATTTCCGGCATGCGCGGCTCGCTCGAGCAGATGATGTCGCAGCTCAAGACCACGGGCCGCAAGGACTTCCCGCTGATCATCAAGGCCGACGTGCAGGGCTCGCTGGAAGCGATCCTCGGATCGCTCGAAAAGCTCGGCACCGACGAGGTGATGGCGCGCATCCTGCACGCCGGCGTCGGCGGCATCAGCGAATCCGACGTGACGCTGGCGGAAGGCTTCAACGCCGCCATCATCGGCTTCAACGTTCGCGCCCACAAGGAAGCCGCAGCCGCGGCCAAGCGCAACGGCATCGAAATCCGCTACTACAACATCATCTACGATCTGGTGGATGACGTGAAGAAGGCGATGTCCGGCCTGCTGGCGCCGACGCTGCGCGAGACCATGCTGGGCAATGCCCTGATCCTGGAAGTGTTCAATATTTCCAAGGTCGGCAAGGTCGCGGGCTGCCGCGTCACCGACGGTTCGGTGGAACGCGGCGCCAATGTCCGCCTGATCCGCGACAATGTCGTGGTGCACGAAGGCAAGCTGTCGACGCTGAAGCGCTTCAAGGATGAAGTGAAGGAAGTGGCGGCTGGCCAGGAATGCGGCATGGCGTTCGAGAATTACGGCGACATGCGTGCCGGCGACGTCATCGAGTGTTATCGCGTGGAGACGATCCAGCGCAGCTTGTAAGTTCGAGCCTTACAGCTCCGTAAGATCAACAATACTTGCCGTCATGCCCGGGCTTGTCCCGGGCATCCACGACTTAAAATGCCATCAGCTCGAAGACGTGGATGGCCGGGACAAAAGCCCGGCCATCACGAATTATATTTGAGAGACCACAATGCCCGGCCATCACAAGAAGGCTTCCGCCCCCGGCGGCTCACAGCGTCAGTTGCGCGTCGGCGAAATCGTGCGCCACGCCGTCGCGGAAATTCTTTCGCAAGGCGGCGTGCATGACCCGGACCTCGAGGGCCATATCATCACCGTGCCCGAGGTGCGGATGTCGCCGGACCTCAAGCTTGCGACCATCTATGTGATGCCGCTCGGCGGCCGCGATACCGACAAGGTGATCGCCGCACTGGAGCGCAACAAGAAGTTCCTGCGCGGCGAGACCGCGCGGCGCGTTAACTTAAAATTTGCGCCTGATATTCGCTTCCGCGTTGACGAACAATTCGATGAAGCGGAACGAATAGAGAAATTATTGAGAACACCCGCGGTGCAAAGAGACCTCGCACCAGATCCGCAAAAAAATTCGCCAAATTCGCCAGATTCGGAAGAGTGAGCTGATGACCGTGACCACCGCCAACAGCGTGATCGAACCACCGATCGGTGACTCGGACCGCGCTGCAGAAAATATTTCGACCGATGCGCATCGCGACGAGACGCGTCCGCGCGCCGGCAAGCAACCGCGGCAGAACAACCAGCCGCGTCGCGACAAGCGTGACGTGCACGGCTGGGTCGTGCTTGACAAGCCGATCGGCATGACCTCGACCCATGCGGTCGCGGTCGTGAAGCGGCTGTTCCAGGCCAAGCGCGCGGGCCACGCCGGCACGCTCGATCCGCTCGCCTCCGGCGGCCTGCCGATCGCCATGGGAGAAGCCACCAAGACCGTCCCTTTCGTGATGGACGGCCGCAAGCGCTATCGCTTTACGGTCTGCTGGGGCGAGGAACGGGATACCGACGATACCGAGGGGCGCGTTACTCAATGCAGCGACAGCAGGCCCTCCGCGGCGGCGATTCGGGATCTGCTGCCGCAATTTACCGGCCTGATCGAGCAAACGCCGCCGCAATATTCGGCGATCAAAATCCAGGGCGAGCGCGCCTATGATCTGGCGCGTGACGGCGAAATCGTCGAGCTGAAGCCGCGCCCGGTCGAGATTCACCATTTAACCCTTATAGAACAACCAGATAGAGACCATTCGGTGTTCGAGGCCGAGTGCGGCAAGGGAACCTATGTGCGGGCGCTGGCCCGCGATATCGGCCGCCTGCTCGGCTGTTACGGCCATATTTGCGCGCTGCGGCGGACGCTGGTCGGCCCATTTGGCGAGGCGGACATGATTCCGCTGGAACAGTTGGAGGCTTTGTGCGATAGAGCCGCGTCTGGCGAGGGCAGCCTCGCCGACGCGCTTTTGCCCGTTGAGACCGCGCTGGACGACATCCCGGCACTGGCCGTCACACGGGCTGATGCGGCAAGGCTCCACCGGGGCCAGGCCGTTTTGTTGCGCGGACGGGATGCGCCCAATTGTAGCGGCACAGTCTATGTCACGGTGGCAGGCCGGCTTCTGGCCCTCGCCGAAATTGGCAATGGCGAACTCATCCCCAAGCGCGTGTTCAACCTGACCGGACTGACTGCCAGTTCCGGCCGCAACGAAAGTGTTTGACGATGTCGATTACCGCAGAACGCAAAGCGGAAGTCATCAAGACGAATGCCAACAAGGCCGGCGACACCGGCTCGCCCGAGGTTCAGGTCGCGATCCTGTCGGAACGCATCAATAACCTCACCGGCCATTTCAAATCCCACGTGAAGGACAATCATTCGCGTCGCGGGCTTTTGAAAATGGTCGCAACGCGCCGTTCGCTTCTCGATTACATCAAGAGAAAAGACGAGACGCGCTACAAGGCCCTGCTCGAAAAGCACAACATTCGCCGCTGAGCAAAAGTTCGCGCGCGCTGTTTGCGCGCGCTTTCGCATGATCCGGAAAATTGGTGTTCCGGTTTTCCGATCAGGATCATGCGTCTACCAGCGCGCGGGCTTTGAAATGTCCGCGCGGCGTGTCCAGCAGCAATCCGGCGGCTGGGCGTAACGGGTCAGATGCCCGTACCATCGGAAGGATGGACGCCATTCGAAACATGAAGACCATGGCAGGATCGCCGGACGCTGGACCGCGACACTCTCGCGCTCAACGTCCCGCAATCTTGCGCATGGTTTTTGCGTTTCAGGCGTCCTCTTTCCGTGAACCCATGAAAGAAGATCGCAATGTTCAAGATTCATTCCGTCGAGATCGACTGGGGTGGCCGTCCCCTCAGGCTTGAAACCGGCAAGATCGCCCGTCAGGCCGATGGCGCCGTGCTCGCCACCTACGGCGAGACCGTCGTGCTTGCCACCGTGGTCGCCGCGAAGGCGCCGCGTGAAGGCGTCGACTTCCTGCCTTTGACCGTCGACTACATCGAAAAGACCTATGCCGCGGGACGCATTCCCGGCGGCTATTTCAAGCGCGAAGGCCGGCCCACCGAAAAGGAAACGCTGGTCTCCCGCTTGATCGATCGCCCGATTCGTCCGCTGTTCGTCGAGGGCTGGCGCAACGAGACCCAGGTCATCGTCACCGTGTTGTCGCATGACATGGAAAACGATCCCGACATTCTGGCGCTGGTTGCCGCCTCCGCGGCGCTGACGATTTCCGGCGCGCCCTTCAAGGGCCCGATCGGCGCCGCCCGCGTCGGCTTCATCAATGACGAATACGTGCTCAACCCGACGCTCGACGAAATGGTCGAGACCCAGCTCGACCTGGTCGTCGCCGGCACCGCCGACGCCGTGCTGATGGTCGAATCGGAAGCCAAGGAACTCAACGAAGACATCATGCTCGGCGCGGTGATGTTCGGACACCGGCACTTCCAGCCGGTGGTCAACGCCATCATCGAACTCGCCGAGAAGGCCGCGAAAGAGCCGCGCGACGTCCAGATCGTTGACGAAAGCGCGCTGGAAAAGGAAATGCTCGGGCTGATCGAGACCGATCTGCGCGCCGCCTATGCCATTCCGGTCAAGCAGGACCGCTACGCCGCGGTCGGCAAGGCCAAGGAAAAGGTGATGGCGCACTATTTCCCGGAAGGCCAGGAGCCGAAATACGACAAGCTGCGCATCGCCGGCGTGTTCAAGGAACTGGAAGCCAAGATCGTCCGCTGGAACATCCTCGACACCGGCAAGCGCATCGATGGCCGCGATTCCAAGACGGTGCGCCGGATCATCGCCGAAGTCGGCGTGCTGCCGCGCGCCCATGGCTCGGCGCTGTTCACCCGGGGTGAAACCCAGGCGATGGTGGTGACCACGCTCGGCACCGGCGAGGATGAGCAGTATATCGACTCGCTATCGGGCACCTACAAGGAGCAGTTCCTGCTGCACTACAATTTCCCTCCCTATTCGGTCGGTGAAACCGGACGCATGGGCGGCACCAAGCGGCGTGAAATCGGCCACGGCAAGCTCGCCTGGCGTGCGATCCATCCGGTGCTGCCGCCGCATCACGAATTCCCCTACACCGTGCGCGTCGTCTCGGAGATCACCGAGTTCGAACGGATCCTCATCGATGGCTTCGGTCTGCGGCGCCTCGCTG
The DNA here is from genome assembly GCA_963813165.1 of uncultured Pseudomonadota bacterium. Lineage (GTDB taxonomy): Bacteria > Pseudomonadota > Alphaproteobacteria > Rhizobiales > Xanthobacteraceae > Bradyrhizobium. The sequence continues at coordinate 279,037 of CAWEYJ010000017.1, forward strand.
TCGCTGATGGATGCAGGCGTTCCGCTGAAGCGGCCGACGGCAGGCATCGCGATGGGCCTCATCCTCGAAGGTTCACGCTTTGCGGTCCTGTCGGACATCCTCGGCGACGAGGATCATCTCGGCGACATGGACTTCAAGGTCGCCGGCACCGACCACGGCATCACCTCGCTGCAGATGGACATCAAGATCGCCGGCATCACCGAGGAGATCATGAAGGTCGCGCTCGGCCAGGCCAAGGAAGGCCGGATTCACATTCTTGGCGAGATGTCCAAGGCGCTGACCGCCGCGCGCGCCGAACTCGGCGAATACGCGCCGCGCATCGAGACCTTCAAGATCCCGACCGACAAGATCCGTGAAGTGATCGGCACCGGCGGCAAGGTGATCCGCGAAATCGTCGAGAAGACCGGTGCCAAGGTCAACATCGACGACGATGGCACCGTGAAGGTCGCATCCGCCGACGGCGAATCGATCAAGGCCGCGATCAAGTGGATCAAGTCGATCGCTTCCGATCCGGAACTCGGCCAGATCTATGACGGCACCGTGGTCAAGGTGATGGAGTTCGGTGCGTTCGTGAACTTCTTCGGCGCCAAGGACGGCCTCGTTCACATCAGCCAGCTCGCGGCCAACCGCGTGCAAAAGACCTCCGATGTCGTCAAGGAAGGCGACAAGGTCAAGGTCAAGCTGCTCGGCTTCGATGATCGCGGCAAGACGCGCTTGTCGATGAAGGCGGTCGACCAGGTGACCGGTGAGGACCTCGAGGCGAAGCAGAAGACGGAAGCGCCGCGCGAAGCCGCCGGCGAGTAGGCCTCGCTGCAATCGAAGACCATGAAGGGCGGCTTTTCAGCCGCCCTTTTTTGCAGGTGACGACGAAAAGAAAGAAGAGGTTGAGCCGAGAGCCGGATTTGTTATGAAATGCGCCCGATGGAAGAAGGAGGAACCGGCCGATGATGAAGCTCTATTGGTCACCGCGTTCACGCTCGTTTTCGTCGCTTTGGCTGATGGAAGAAACCGGGCAGCCATACGAGCGCGTATTGACCGATATTTCGACCGGCGCGCAGAAGACACCCGAATACCTGGCGATCAACCCGATGGCGAAGGTGCCGGCGCTCAAGGATGGCGAGGCGACGCTGGCGGAAGCCGCCGCCATCTGCGCCTATGTCGCCGAACGCTATCCCGAGGCGAAGCTGGCGCCGCCATTGGGCGATCCGTTGCGCGCCAAGTATCTTTACTGGCTGTTCTTTGCGCCGGGCTGCATCGAGCCCGCGATGGTGCAGGTCGCGACCAAGATCGAGATGAATCCGGTCGCTGCCGGCTGGGGCGACGCGCAGCGGGTCTTCGACGTGCTCGACGCCGCATTGGCGAAAGGACCATGGATTCTCGGCGAAACCTTCTCGGCCGCCGATATCATGATCGGATCGGGACTTAATTTCGCGGTGCGGCTGTTCAAGATGGTGCCGGCGCGCCCGTCGTTCGACGCTTACATCGATCGTTGCGCGGCGCGGCCGGCGTTCCAGCGCGCCGGCGTCATCGCGGCGGGCTGAGCATCACTCCGGCAGATGTTCCGGTCGCGGCTGCAGCACAATGTTGAAACCGGAATCGACATAGTGAATTTCACCGGTAACGCCGCCGGAAAGGTCCGACAACAGATACAGCGCGGAGCCGCCAAGCTCATTCAGCGTGACGCCGCGCCCGAGCGGCGAATGCTTCTGCTGGTAGGCGAACATCGCGCGTGCGTCGCCGATCACCGAGCCGGCGAGAGTGCGGACCGGACCGGCCGAGATGGCATTGACGCGGATCCCTTGCGGCCCGAAGTCGGCCGCAAGATAGCGCACGGAAGCCTCCAGCGCCGCCTTGGCCACCCCCATCACATTGTAATTCGGCATCGCCCGCATCGAGGCGCCGAAGGTGAGGGTGATCATCGAGCCGCCGGCCGCGGGCATTAATTCGGCGGCGCGCTTTGCAATCTCGGTGAAGGAGAAGCAGGAGATCAGCATCGTGCGCGAGAAATTCTCGCGCGTGGTGTCAGCGTAACGGCCCCTGAGTTCATTCTTGTCGGTGAAGCCGATCGCATGAACGAGAAAATCCAGACGGCCCCATTTCGTCCGCAGCGCCTCGAAAACCTGGTCGACGCTGGCGATATCCTCGACATCGCAGGGCAATACGATGTCGGAGCCCAAAGGCTGCACCAGCGGCTTGAGGCGCTTGGCCTGCGCCTCGCCCTGATAGGTGAAAGCCAGTTCGGCGCCCTGGGCCGCGAGCGCTTTGGCAATGCCCCAGGCGATCGAATGATCGTTGGCGACACCCATGATCAGTCCGCGCTTGCCCTTCATCAGTTCGTTCATATTGCCCCGTATCTCATTACACGCCCGGTCTGCTCGTTCGCCCCGCACTTCGCGGGACCGAGGCGAGCGAAGCTCGCTCTTAGAGGATTAGGGTGAGGGGCTCTCCGGCCCGCGCATGCCGAATTTGCGACGAATGTAGTGCCCCGCCCCTCACCCGAAATTCGCGCTGCGCCCAAATTTCGACCTCTCCCCGCAAAAAGCGGGGCGAGGTGAAAACAAAATCTCACGCATCCATCCGCTTGAACACCAGCGTGGCGTTGGTGCCGCCGAATCCGAAAGAATTCGAAAGCACGGTACCGAGCCTGGCATTGTCGATGCGCTTGCGCACGATCGGCATGTCGGAAAATGCCGGATCGAGCTCGGTGATATGGGCGCTTTCACAAATGAAACCGTTGTTCATCATCAGCAGCGAATAGATCGCCTCCTGCACGCCGGTGGCACCCAGCGAATGTCCGGTCAGCGCCTTGGTCGCCGAAATCGGCGGGCATTTGTCGCCGGTCCCGAACACCTTGCGGATCGCCTCGATTTCCGGCGGATCGCCGGCCGGCGTCGAGGTCGCGTGCGGATTGATGTAATCGACTTTGGTATTCACCGTCGCCATCGCCATCCGCATGCAGCGCTCGGCGCCCTCGCCCGACGGCGCAACCATGTCGTAGCCGTCGGAGGTGGCGCCATAGCCGACAATTTCGCCGTAGATGCGCGCGCCGCGCGCCTTGGCATGCTCAAGCTCTTCCAGCACGACCACACCGGCACCGCCGGCGATCACAAAACCGTCGCGGCTGATGTCGTAAGGGCGCGAGGAGGTCGCCGGCGTATCGTTGTATTTCGACGACATCGCGCCCATCGCGTCAAACAGCACCGACAGCGACCAGTCGAGTTCCTCGCAGCCGCCGGCAAAGACGATATCCTGCTTGCCGATCTGGATCGTCTCATAGGCGTTGCCGATGCAATGGTTCGAGGTGGCGCAGGCCGACGAGATCGAATAGTTCACGCCCTTGATCTTGAACCAGGTGGCCAGCGTTGCGGACGCGGTGGAGGACATCGCCTTCGGCACCGCAAACGGGCCGACCCGTTTCGGCCCCTTGGTGCGGGTGATATCGGCCGCTTCCACGATGGTACGGGCCGAGGGGCCGCCGGAGCCCATGATGATCCCGGTGCGCTCGTTGGAAACATCCGAGGGCTGCAGGCCAGAATCCTGGATCGCCTGCTCCATCGCGACATGATTCCACGCGGCACCCTCGCCGAGGAAGCGCATCGCGCGCCGGTCGATGACGTCAGCCGGATTGAGCGTCGGCGCGCCCTGCACCTGGGACCGGAAACCGAGCTCCGCATATTTTTCCGCGCGCGTGATTCCCGACTTCGCCTCGTGAAGGCTAGCAAGCACTTCCTGGGTGTTGTTTCCGATGGATGAAACGATGCCCATCCCCGTGATGACAACCCGCCTCATGATCGCCTCGCCCTGTCATTTCGTTTTTGCATAGCGCTTTTGTGTGACGGCCGGTTTTGCTTAAGAGCCATGGTCAAATCGAAGCCGCCTCGTCGGCCGGAGCCAATAGCCTACACTCCCGGCTGCGGTGCGGAATCCTGCTTGAACAGCCCGACCTTCAAATCCTTCGCCCGATAGATAATCTCGTCGTCGGCCGAAAGCCACCCGTCGGCGATGCCCAGCACGAGCTTTAAACGCATCACGCGTTTGATGTCGATGTTGTACACAATCTTGCGAACGTTCGGCATCACCTGACCGGCAAGCTTCAGCTCACCGAGACCCAGCGCCCGGCCGCGGCCCTCGCCGCCGCTCCAGCCCAGAAAGAAGCCGACCATCTGCCAGAGCGCATCGAGGCCCAGGCATCCCGGCATGACCGGATCGCCCTTGAAATGGCAGCCAAAGAACCAAAGGTCCGGGTTCACATCGAGTTCAGCGCGGATCAGGCCCTTGCCGTACTCGCCGCCGGTCTCGGAAATTTCGCTGATGCGGTCGAACATCAGCATCGGCGGCAGCGGCAGTTGCGCATTCCCGGGACCAAACAGTTCCCCGCGGCCGCATGCCAGCAAATCCTCGTATTCATAACCGCCGCGCCGATCGAGCATAGTGCCAGCCTCTTTCAAGATCCCGATGGAGCGTCTGGAATAAAATGAACCCGCTTCGCATCGAAAGCGTGCCATTTTCGTGGGTTGGCGCGAATACCGCGGGTCAGGATGCCCCCCGCGGCAACCGGCGCTCATCTTTACCGGACTAGCACCAGCGGGTCCGGGCGCTCTCTATCACAGGCCCCCGCAGCGGGCAAAGCACCCTGACGGGGTAAATCGCCGCGTCGGCGGCGCCTATTCCTCTGGCTTTAGACCTGTTTCAGAACCTTGGGTCCGTGCTAGTTGCGAAAAACTTGCATCTAACGCTTTTCCTTCCTATATTCGTCCGATCTTGCCGAGATAACGAGTGTGGTGCCTGAAGTGGAAATGCGCGACGACGCTTCGATTTTGAATGATGATGCGGTCATTCCCGGGATTCACGGGGCAGGACGGCAACCGGCGCTGACCGGCTGTCCATGGCACGACGTCAACGAAATGCTGCAGGCCGCGGGCCTGCGTCCGACCCGTCAACGCATGGCGCTGGGCTGGCTTCTGTTCGGCAAGGGTGCCCGCCATCTCACCGCGGAAATGCTCTACGAGGAAGCCACCCTCGCCAAGGTTCCGGTGTCGCTGGCCACGGTCTACAACACGCTCAACCAGCTGACCGATGCCGGCTTGCTGCGCCAGGTCAGCGTGGACGGCACCAAGACCTATTTCGACACCAACGTGTCGGCGCATCATCACTTCTATCTCGAAAACAATCACGAGCTGGTCGACATCCCCGATCCGCACCTGGTGCTGCAGAAGATGCCGGAAGTGCCCGAGGGCTACGAGATCGCCCGTGTCGACATGGTCGTACGACTGCGCAAGAAGCGCTGAGCTTCGTCCGGCGAATGCCGGGACAACGTGAAGCTGTGCCCCGAGACGAGAAAAGCTAATCCACTTTCTCGTCGGCGTAGACCCCCCACAGCCGCTGCTGTTCGATCCAGCCGTCGAAGCCGTTGCCGCTGATATGGCACCAGCCCGCCGCGCAACGCTTGACTTGAGCCACGACGCCGGCCTGCAGGCGCGCGGCCACCGCGCTCGTTGGATCCGCACGATCATAAAGCGGCGCGAGTTCGTCCTTGGTTTTCATGGTGACGACCGCGGTGCGGCGACCCGACAGCAGCGAGTGATAGACCCAGCCCTCGGCCCCCTCGGAGTCCCGCACCCGGCGCCAGTTCTCGAATTCGGCGGTAATTTCAACCGGCAGACCCGAGCGGGTGTAGACCCAGGCGACGTCGTTGTCCTTGGTCGGGCCGGCCCTGACGTTGACGTGATCGGATTTGAGGCTGACATAACGCGGCACCGGCAAGCCGCTGGCGGTGGTGGCCGAATCCTTTGCCGAAAATCCCGTGCTGACCGACGCGCCCAGCAACGCGCCCGCAAGCCCTACCGCGGAACAAAAACCCTTCAACGCCATCAACCCGTCTCCCGCCGAGATACCCACTCAAATTCTTCGAGCTGAAGTACAGCGAACGCCGTACTTCCAGTGCCCCTGCAGCCCGCCCCGATTGCCCTCGCCTGTCATTTCGGGGTTCTTGTCTTGGCCCGGCCTTCTGCTAGAGAGGACGGAACGCCGAGAACCAAGACGACGCCCGAACCTCTCCCGGGAAATCCAGGGAAATATCGGGGGAACCCAGGGAAACGCAGGGAACGCACGCCGCGCAGTGTCGAACAACCGGGTTAATGGGGCCTGAACGCGAAGCGGCTGCGAGCCAAAAGCCTCTTGAGAGCAGGACATGTCGGTTAAGAAGAAGCCTCTCGTTGTCGTCACGCGCAAGCTGCCGGACTCGATCGAGACCCGCATGCGCGAGCTGTTCGACGCCCGGCTCAATCTCGACGATACGCCGTTGACGCCGGAGCAGATCGCCGAGGCGGTCCGCTCCGCCGATGTCCTGGTCCCCACCGTTACCGACGAGATCACCGAGGAACTGCTCAAGCAGCCCGACTGCAAGCTGAAACTGATCGCCAATTTTGGCAACGGCGTCGACAACATCGATGTCATCGCCGCGCATGCGCGCGGCATCACCGTGACCAATACGCCGAAAGTTCTGACCGAGGACACCGCCGACATGACCATGGCGCTGATCCTGGCGGTGCCGCGCCGGTTGATCGAAGGCGCCTCCATCCTCACCGAGGGCAAGAACTGGCCCGGCTGGTCGCCGACCTGGATGCTCGGCCATCGCATCGGCGGCAAGCGGCTCGGCATCATCGGCATGGGCCGTATCGGCCAGGCGGTGGCGCGCCGGGCGCACGCCTTCGGCCTGCAGATTCATTACCACAACCGCCGACCCGTGGCGCCGCGCATCGCCGACGAATTGGGCGCGACCTATTGGGAAAGCCTCGACCAGATGCTGGCGCGGATGGACATCATCTCGGTGAATTGCCCGCACACACCGGCCACGTTTCATCTGCTCTCGGCGCGGCGGCTGAAACTGATCCGCAAGGACGCCTATATCGTCAACACCGCGCGGGGCGAGGTGATCGACGAGGAAACCCTGACCAAGCTGATCGAAGCCGGCGAGATCGCCGGCGCCGGCCTCGACGTGTTCGAGCACGAGCCCGCGGTCAATCCGAAACTGGTGCGGCTGGCGAAGGCCGGCAAGGTCACCCTGCTGCCGCATATGGGCTCGGCCACGATCGAGGGCCGCGTCGAGATGGGCGAAAAGGTGATTATCAACATCCGGACCTTCCTCGACAATCACAAGCCGCCGGATCGCGTGCTGCCGAGCATGCTGTGAGAGCTTAGGCCTCTTTCCCGTCTGCGACGCGCACGCAACAACGCCGGTACGTGCAGCTACGCTGATCCTATCGTGGTGACGAACCTCATCTGATCGCCGTCCCTGGAACAGGCGACCCGCACAATTCGGGCCGCCGCCCAGCCTGGCTGCAGCGGCACGAGGCTGATGACCGAGCCATCCGGCGCCTCCGCGAGATGCACGCGGCCCGAGACGATATCTTGCTGACCTTCAATCGACAGGCTGAAGCCAGCATCGCGGTCAAATGCCAGAACAAGACCGTCTGTCGGACCGGCTTCCGCCGGCAGACTGATCCGCGTCAGCGCAAGTCTATCCCCGATCGCATGTGCAGTGATCATCTCGCCGGAACCTTGAAGCTTGGCGATATGCAGCGCGCCGCCCGCGCCGAGCGCCGTCACCCGATAGGCTGTCTGGTATTCATCGTGCTGAAAGAGCCATTCGGCCCCCACTTCGAGGCGATGCGGCTTCTTCAGCGGCCTTGCCGAAACCGTCCCGGTCCGAATCACTCCCATGGAATGGCGTTCCGTGTAGTAACCCTCATGGGCAACGAAAGCGCCGGCGCGGACCTTCAGGGGTACAGGGTATTCGACATCGTCGATCGTTACTTTCGTTCGAGGGCCGGCCAGGGTGGATGCGCCGCGCCACATCAGCGGCAAGCTGCTGCTCGCCGAATGCCTGCCGGGATCGGACAATCCGCCACGTTTGACATCGGGTTGACCGACCGTGACCACGTCAAGAACGACGCGCTCGCCCGCCGACGACAGAAATTCCAGCCGCGCCCGCCGCCCTTGAGTCGAAGATTCCAGTTCCAGATCGATCGCGCGACGACAGCGCGTCCGCTCGGTCCCGCGAAAGGCGGCAAGAAGCGCGTCATCGTTGACGTGGTCAATCTGCGATTGGTCGTGGCGCGTGATGATCGCACGGATGGACTTCCGGCCATCGGCGCGAAGCTGGATCATGGCTTCGACGGCCTCGTATTCCGGATGACCCTCGAAGAAAGCCATCACGTGCAGATCGTCCCGGCGAAAACGCAGCGGGAAAGGCTGGATAACGTCGGGCGGCATCAGCCGTGCGCGGCCGATATCGAGCGAATTGGTCATGTCCCCTGCCGATCGAGTTGGAGTACCAGCCGGTACTCGATATGCAATACCCATGGGTACGCCGCGAAGCCGCAAGAACGGCGGAAAGCACACGCGGGCGAAATGGTCGCAGAACCCTCAGCGATGTCCGCTCAGATCGGTGATGACAAGCGCATCGCCGTTCAGCGGATTCAATGGATCGCGCGCATAGCGCAGCGTCTCGAACCGCATGGCGCGCGCGTCCACCATCAGCAATCGTCCGACCAGGCCCTCGCCGAAGCCGACGATCTCGCGAATCGCTTCCAGCGCCATCATCGATCCCAGCACGCCGGCCAGCGCGCCCATCACGCCGGCCTCGGCACAGGCCGGCACGGTGCCCGGCGGCGGTGGTTCGGGAAACAGACATCGATAGGTCGGATTGAATTCGCCTTCGGCGTTTCTTTCATGCCCGCGAATCGTGGTCAGCGAGCCATCGAACACGCCGAGCGCGGCCGTGACCAAAGGCTTGCCGGCGAGGAAGCAGGCATCGGACACCAGATAGCGGGTTTCGAAATTGTCGGATCCGTCGAGCACCAGGTCGTAACCGCCGATCAGCGTCATCGCATTGTCAGCATCGAGCCGCGTGGCGTGCGCCGCGAACCTGACGTGAGGATTGAGGCCGTAAATTCGCTCCGCTGCGGTGTCGACCTTGCGCCGGCCGATATCCGGCGTGGCGTGAATGATCTGACGCTGCAGATTGGACAGCGACACGATGTCATCATCGACCACGCCGAGCGCACCGACACCGGCGGCGGCGAGATACATCAGCGCCGGCGCGCCGAGGCCGCCGGCGCCGATCACCAGCACGGATGCTTCCTTCAACGCGGCCTGGCCGGGGCCGCCGACTTCGCGCAGCACGATGTGGCGGGCATACCGCTCGAGTTCCTCGGCGCTCAGCATTCGTGGTTATTCCCGATCTTGAGGGAACGGAAGCGCGCTCCCTCTCCCTTGGGAGAGGGTTGGGGTGAGGGGTTACGGTCTATCGATAGGCTGTAACCCCTCACCCGGATCGCAAAGGCGATCCGACCTCTCCCTATGGGAGAGGTGGCCGAACCCGAACGCTTCGATTCCGTCTTCACGATCCTATCTTTAGCACGTGTTATCGCTTTCGCGAGACCGAGACTCCTTGAACCACCGTGCAGTTGTTGCCGACCAAGCAGATGTGCTTAATTGCCGGCACGTCAATGACCCAGAACCTGGACACCGAGACTTGTCATGAGATCGATGCTGACGGCAACATTGATATTCGTGGCGGCCGGAGCTTCCGCGCAAGCCCAGCTGACGCCGCCGGCCACCGTGGGCACCAAGCCGAAACCGGTGGCGACCGTTCCGATCAGGCCGGCGCTGCAGACCCCGGCCGATACCGCCCATGCGATGGCGCAGGGCGAGCGCCAGGCGATCCAGTCGGATTTGGCCTGGGTCGGCCAATATAACGGCGCCATTACCGGTGAGGTCAGCGACCGCATGGTCGCCGCCATCAAGGAGTTTCAGAAAGCCCGGGGCGGCAAGCAGACCGGCGTGCTCAACCCGCAGGAGCGCAGCGTGCTTGCCGAAACCGCCAAGCGCCGGCAGGACAATGTCGGCTGGAAGATCGTCACCGATCCAGGCACCGGGGCGCGGCTTGGCGTGCCGACCAAGCTGGTGCCGCAGCAATCCAGCGACGCCAATGGCGCCCAATGGAGTTCCTCCACCGGCACTGTCCAGATTCAACTGGCGCGACGCAAGGAAGCCAATCCCACCACGGCGAAACTCGCCGAGCGGGAAAAGAAGGACCCGCCGGGGCGCACCATCGACTACACGGTGGTCAAGCCCGATTTCTTCGTGCTGTCGGGAATGCAAGGCCTGAAGAAATTCTACCTGCGCGGAACGTTCAAGGGAGACGAGGTTCGCATCCTCACCATCCTGTACGACCAGGCCACCGAGGGCACCGTGGAGCCGGTGGTGATCGCGATGTCGAGCGCGTTCAATCCATTTCCAACCGGCGCGCAGATCGCCGGCCCACCGCCGCGCAAGACCGTCGAATACGGTACCGGCGTGGTCGTCAGCGAAGACGGCGCCATCGTAGCCGATCGCCAGATCACCGATGGTTGCCTGGCGATCGTGATTGCCGGCTACGGCAATGCCGATCGCATCGCGGAGGACAAGGAGCATGATCTTGCGCTGCTGCGCATTTACGGCGCGCGCGGGTTGAAGCCGCTCGGCCTGGCCAGTGGTGCAGCGAAATCCGGCGTCGATCTCACCGGCATCGTCGATCCGCAGAGCCAGGGCGGCGGCGGCGCGGCGAGCAGCGTCAAGGCATCGGTCGCTGCCGTCGGCAGCGGCAACGAACTTGCGCTGTCGCCGGCGCCGACGATTGGCTTTTCCGGCGCGGCGGCGCTCGACGCCGACGGAAAATTCGCCGGCGTCGCGCTGCTGAAGCCCGTGATCGTCGCCGGGCCGGCGAGCGCCACACCAGCGTCACAGGCCGTACTGATCCCGGCCGATACGGTCCGCGAATTTCTCAAGGCCAATGGCGTGAATGCGTCCGATGGATCGTCGGACGCCAAGGCATCGGTGGTTCGCGTGATCTGCGTGAGGAAATAGCGGACCTATGATGGCTGCGCAGGGTGTTGTTTGCCGCGATAGCGCTGGGCTACCAGCGCCATCCCCAAGCCAAATGCATACGCCGCCGCTGCGTCCGGAACCGTTGCGTTCTCGAAGGCTGAAAGCGAACGCCCGCGCGTCCCGGTGCCAAGCTTACGGGGCGATCAATTTCTTGACCGGCGTCGGATCGAGATTGAATATCCTCGCTGCGTTCAGGCCCAGGATATTGCGCTTCGCCTGCTCGTTCAAAAACGGCAGGTCGCATATTTCCTGGGGCAAATCGAAATCGAAATGCGGCCAGTCCGACGAGAACATCAGCTGCGTCTCGGCCTTGATCATCTCAAGGGTATTTTCCAGCGCCTTCGGGTGCGTCGTTTCCATCGGCTGGGTGGTGTAGAAGCAGTTCTGATTCATGTATTCGCTGGGCATCCGCTTGAGCTGGGGAGCCTCGGAAGGACGCATCAGGTATTGGTCGTCGAGACGCTGCATCAGAAAGGGCACCCAGGCCAATCCGCTTTCCACCCACAGCGTCTTGAGCTTGGGGAAGCGCTCGGGGATTCCGTTCAGGATCCAGTTCGTCATATGGACCATGTTGCTCCAGACGAAGCCCAGCGCGTGCATGCCGAGAAAGCGGTTGACGGTTGCGAGCGACGGATCCTGCCAATGGTAGCCGGCATGGAACGCCAGCGGCTTGCCGCGTTCCTCGATCATGGAATAGAGGCGCATGTAATCATTGTGATGCACCGGCTTGTAGCGGGTGCTGGTCACGCAGAAGCCGATCACGCCTTTCTTGTCGCCCAGTTCCTCGACCGTTCGCTCGGCTTCCCGCGGCGTATTGAACGGCAGGTAGATCAGGGATTTTATCCGGTCGTCCCCGGACAGGATTCGTTCGATCAGCCAGCGATTGTAGGCGCCGCCGAGCCACACTTCCATTTCCGGCTGCGGATGCATGCCGAGAAACAGCATCGGTGTCGGAAACACCACCATGTTGTCGATGCCGAGCGAATCCATCGCCCGGCGCGTCAGGATGACGTCGCGATGGACATCGGTCTCTTCCACGATTTCGCGCTGGCCGTCCTGATGGGGGATGCGTCCGCCTACCGATTGATAGCGCAGTCCAAGATCGCCATTCAGTCCGTATGGCGGCGCGCCGAGTCGCTCGGCCTGGAATCGCATCGCATTGTCGCGAACGACAGGGTCCTCGATATAGGTCACCACCTCTTTCCAGGACACGGTCTCGACGTGGTGGGCATCGATATCGCAAATGAACCAGTCCTGCAGGCCCCGCCGGATGGCGTTGCGCCTGGCATGCGCGAGCACGTCGCGGGTGTCGGTATGGACGTCGATCTGCTGCACCGCCGAATATTGCGGCCCGATCCTGCCCTGGATATTCATGATTTTTCTCTCGGCCAATAGATGTCCTCGTCGGGACGGCGCCGATACCACAGCGCCAATTCCATCGGGCCGAGATGCATCGCACGCAACATTTCGGAAACCGCCGACAAGAGCTCGGTCGGCGTCATTTCACTATCCCGTTCACCGGCGATCGGCGGAAACGTTCTTTCTTCGCCGTCGGACTTGGCGACGTAGAGACGAATGGCGGCCGTCAGGATCTGCGCTACGGCCTGATCGGAAACACGGCCGGCTTCGTTGTTCTCAACCAGCTCGCGCGACGCGCGAAGCAGTTCGGGCGCAGCTGTATCGATCCAGCCGTAGCGATCGTTCTTGCGGTCTGTCTCAGATCCGAACATAGATTTCGCCGTCCCTGATCGTCATCTCCGCCTTGCGCAATCGAATCCGGTCATTGCCCTGATGGCATCCGGTTTTGATGCTGTATTCGTATCCGTGCCAGGGGCAGACGATGTTGGTCTCGGAATGGTCATAAGCCTGCGAGCGCACGGTGCGATCGTCCGCCACCGGCTCGATCACGCGCTTCATCATGCGTCCCTGGCAGATCGGTCCGGCACGATGGGCGCAGCGATTGTGCCACGCAAAAAATTCGCCATCGATCTTGAACACGCCGACTTCCAACTCGGCGCAGTCGATGACCTTGCGGTCGCCGTCGGCGTAGTCAGTCACTTTTCCAGCCGAATATTCCGGCACGCGCCACTCCCAATCCAGAACAGGCGAACGCAGATCGCAGGATGCTGCCCCCTGCCGTATCGTGTCAATCGAGATCGGCATGCCGACGCGGCTGGCAGATCTGCCCGATCAGGCAAGGTCGAAGCGAACGCCCGCGCGCGCCAAACCTCCGGCAAGACCGATCGGCGTGCCGTCCGCGCGCCAGCATGCGGCGCCCGTCAGTGAGCCGTCGGCATGGAACTGGATCGCATTCATGCCGCCGGCGACCGTCGGCACCGCAACGACTTCGTGACCCAGCGCCGCCAGATCGGCGCGCACCCGCTCCGGAATGGCCGATTCGACCTCGAGCGCAGTGCCTTCGGTCCAGACCCGCGGCGCCTCCACCGCTTCCTGCAAACTCATGCCGTGGTCGATCAGATTGATCAGCGCCTGCAACGCGCTCGGAAAAATCCGCTTTCCCCCGGGCAGGCCGAGCGCATAGACGAGCTTGCCATGGTGCAGCGCCATCATCGGCGACATCGAGGTGGTCACGCGCTTGCCCGGCGCCAACGACAGAGCATGGCCGGGCCGCGGATCGTAAAGGTTCATGTAGTTGTTCGGCACGGTGCCAAGGCCCGGAATCAGAAACTTCGCGCCGAACAGGTTGTTGATGGTCTGCGTGGTCGCGACCACGTTTCCCATCGCATCGGCCGCGGTCATGTGCGTGGTATGCGCGCCTTCGAACTGCTGCACGCCGGCGCCCCAGCGTTGCGCGCGACTGGAATCGACGCGCGGCGGCGCTCGCCGGCATAATCCTTCGAGGTCAGCCGCGCCACCGGCACCTTGATGAAGTCCGGATCGCCGCTCGCGGCGGCGCGATCGGCAAAAGCGATTTTCAGCACTTCGGCGAGATGATGGATGGTCGCAGCTGGTGCCGAACCCCATGGCTGATATGTCGTAGCCCTCGAGAATATTCAGCATCTGCACGATGTGCACACCGGAGGCCGCAGGCGGCGGCGGGCCGAGGATTTCCCAGCCGCGGTAGTCTCCCCGGATCGGGGCGCGCTCGACGGTCCGGTACGATGTGAGATCCTCGCGCGTGATGAAGCCGCCATGCGCCTTCATGTAATCCAGCAGCATGTCGCCGAGGGGACCACGATAGAGCGCCGTTTCGCCGTCGCGCGCGATGGTGGCGAGCGTCTGCGCATATTCGGCTTGCACGACGCGGTCGCCGGCGTTCAGCGGCGTCCCGTGCGGCAGGTAGATCGCGGAGATCGCCTTGTCCCTCAGCATCTCGGGCGCGGCATCGACGATGCATTCGTGCAGATAGGGCGTCGCGGCGAAGCCGCGCGAAGCATGCCTGATCGCCGGCTGCATGACATCGGCCAGACTCATGGTCCCGAACCGTTGCTGCGTCTCGCACCAGGCCTTGAGCGAGCCGGGCACAGCGACCGCCTTCGGACCGGTGAGATTTTCATCGTCGACCGTATCGAACACATCATGCGCCGCGCCCGGCTTTGATCGGTAGGTGTCAGGCCGGACGCTCATTGGCACGGTGCTTTGACCATCGATGAAGCGGTGGCTGCCGTCGCTGAGCCGGATATGCGCCATTCCGCCACCGATGATTCCGACCATCATCGGCTCGACAACGGTCAGCGTGAACAGGGTCGCGATCGCCGCATCGATGGCGTTGCCGCCGGCGGCCAGCATCTCCATCCCCGCGGCCGAGGCGAGCGGATGATTGCTGACCACCATGCCGCGGCTGCCCGATGCCGGTTGTTTCCGGCACTCGAAAGCGGTGCCTGCGCGATCCCGCCAGTTACCGGTCATGGTGCTGGATTGCCCTTTTCTTGTTGTTGACGGTCATTTCTGGCATTTCGGACACCAGAATGTCGAGCGTCCGTTCTGGGTGAACCGCCGCACGATTCCGCTGCAACCCGCGGTCTGGCATTTTTCGCCTTCGCGGTCGTAGACCTGAAACGAATGCTGGAAATAGCCGAGTTCACCGGAGGTCTGGCGATGATCGCGCAGCGACGAGCCGCCGGCCTTGATGGCCTGATTCAAAACCGAGTGAACCGCGGCGACCAGACGTTTCGCGTGATCGGTCGGTTCGCCTTTCTTGGTTGCCAGTGTCGCGGCCAACCTGCGCGGCGACAGATGCGAACGGAACAGCGCCTCGCAGACATAGATGTTGCCGAGGCCCGCGACCACGCGCTGATCGAGCAGTGCTGCTTTCAGGCTGGTCTTCTTGTTGGCGCAGGATCGCGCCAGCATGGCGGCGTCGAATTCATTGCCGAGCGGCTCGGGGCCGAGGCCCTTCAGGAGCGGTTCCTCTTCCAGCTTGCTGCGGGCGACGATCTTCATGTAGCCAAAGCGGCGCGGATCGTTGAAAACGACCGACGCGCCCGATGACATGTGGAACACGACATGGTCATGCGCCTGATCCTCAGATCGCGGATGATGGAACGTGCCCGGCGCCTTTTCTCCCTTGTCCTTGAGGATACGGAATGAACCCGACATGCCCAGATGCATCAAAAGCACGTCGCCCGAGGCGAGATCGGCCAGCAGGTATTTGGCGCGACGGCCGAGACCGGTCACGGTCTGGCCCTCGAGCCGCGCGATAAAGTCCTTCTGGAACGGAAACCGCAGGTTCTTGCGCCGGACCTCCGCCCGCACGATCTTTGAATCCTCCATGACGGGCTGCAATCCTCGGCGGACGGTCTCGACTTCGGGTAATTCAGGCATCTGATGTCATTCACCTTTAGGTGCTGACGTGATAGCGCCATTGCGGCGGGCGCGCTATGGTCCGGCGGCGGAGTAGAGTTGATGGATCGGCCAGACCAAACCACGCATTTCGGCTTCAGGGACGTTGCCCTGGAGGACAAGCAGACGCTGGTAAACGACGTGTTTCACAGCGTGGCCTCGCGCTACGATCTGATGAACGATCTGATGTCGATGGGTCTGCACCGGGTCTGGAAAGACCTGATGATCAACGCGCTCAATCCGCCGCGAGGCGACAGGCCGTTCGCGCTGCTCGATGTTGCCGGCGGCACCGGCGACATTGCCTTTCGCGCCGCCAAGGCGGCAGGCCCCGGGTTTGGGGCCACCGTCTGCGACATCAATTCCGACATGCTTGGCGTCGGCCGCGAGCGTGCGGCGGCTCGGCATCTCGATGATCGGGTATCATTCGTCGAGGGCAATGCCGAGGCGCTGCCGTTCCCCAACAAGGCTTTCGACGCCTACACCATCGCGTTCGGCATCCGCAACGTGCCGCGGATCGATCTGGCGCTCGGCGAAGCATTTCGCGTGCTCAAGCCCGGCGGCCGGTTTCTGTGCCTGGAATTTTCTACCGTCGACATGCCCGGCCTCGATCGAATTTACGACCTGTTCTCGTTCAAGGTGATTCCACCACTCGGCCGCGCGGTCACCGGCGACGCCGAATCCTATCGCTACCTCGTCGAGTCGATCCGCAAATTTCCGAGGCCGAACGCCTTTGCCGAAATGATCCGCGCCGCGGGTTTCTCGCGGGTGTCCTGGCAAAGCCTTTCGGGCGGCATCGTGGCGCTGCATTCGGGCTGGCGCCTGTGATCTCTGCCATAACCCACACCGCGCGGCTGGTCCGCGCCGGTTTCGTGTTCGCGCGCGAGGGCGTGTTTGGCGTCGTCGATCCGAGCCTGGTGCCGCCGCCCGGGCAGCTCGCGCTTCGCATCGCCCGGTTGGTCGAGCGCCCCGGCGCCAAATCCGGCTCGCGGCTGTCGCGCGCGCTGACGCGGCTCGGACCCGCCTATCTCAAGCTTGGACAGTTTCTGGCGACGCGGCCCGACGTGGTCGGCGTGGCGATGGCACGCGATCTGGAAAGCCTGCAGGACCGGTTGCCGCCGTTTTCGCAAAGCGAGGCCGAAGCCGCCGTCGCGATGTCGCTGGAACGCCCGTTGGCGCAGGCATTTGCGAGCTTCGGTCCCGCGGTCGCCGCGGCATCGATCGCCCAGGTGCATCGCGGCGAAACCGAGCGCGACGGCGTGCGCACATCGGTCGCAGTGAAGGTGCTGCGGCCCAACGTCGCCTCGCGGTTTCGCCGCGACCTTGCCGATTTTTTCTTTGTCGCGCATCAGGCCGAATTCTATTCGGCAGAAGCGCGGCGGCTGCGGCTGATCGAGGTCATCAACACGATGTCGCGTTCAGTGGCGATGGAGATGGATCTGCGGCTGGAGGCTGCCGCACTCTCGGAGATGGCCGAGAACACCCGCGACGATCCGGACTTCCGGGTGCCGATGGTGGATTGGGATCGCACCACGCATAATGTCCTGACCATGGAATGGATCGACGGCATCGCGCTGAGCGATCATGCGCGTCTTGCCGAATCGCAGGTTGATTTGCCCGAGCTTGGGCGCAAGGTGATCCAGAGTTTCCTGCGCCACGCGCTGCGTGACGGATTCTTTCATGCCGACATGCATCCCGGCAATCTGTTCCTCGACGATGCCGGCCGGCTTGTTGCCGTTGACTTCGGCATTATGGGCCGGCTCGGCATCAGGGAGCGACGCTTCCTCGCCGAGATTCTGCTGGGCTTCATCACCCGCAACTATCGCCGCGTCGCCGAGGTGCATTTTGAAGCCGGCTACGTCCCGGCGCATCATTCGGTCGAGAATTTTGCCCAGGCCATCCGCGCCATCGGCGAACCGATCCACAACCGCACTGCCGAAGAGATTTCGATGGCGAAGCTGTTGACGCTGCTGCTCGAGGTCACCGGCCTGTTCGACATGCGGACCCGCCCCGAACTGATCCTGCTGCAAAAGACCATGGTGGTGGTCGAAGGCGTGGCGCGCAGCTTCGATCCCAAACTCGACATCTGGAAGGTCGCCGATCCGGTGGTGCGCGAATGGGTCGAGCGCAATCTCGGCCCGGTCGGGCGCGTGCAGGGAGCGATGTCCGGCGCCGGGGAACTCGCGCGGGTGCTGGCGGGCCTTCCAGCGATCGCCTCGCGATCGGTGGCCGTGCTGGAGCAATTGGAGGTCATGACCCGGGAAGGATTCACGCTGTCGCCGGAGACGATCGCGGCGATGGGACGGACCGAGGGCCGCAAGAGCCGGTGGCGGACGCTGGCGCTCTGGGTCATCGCCTTGACGTTCATCGGGATTCTCGTGGCCATCCGCCAATTATGATTGCAGTGCGGTCATGATTTGCTAGCATTGCTATCAAATGAACCGGGGAATTCCATGGCCAGCCTGACGATCCGAAAACTCGACGATGCGATCCGGGATGAGCTGCGGCTGCGCGCGGCCCGTAACGGCCGCTCGGTCGAAGATGAGGTGCGCGTGATCCTGCGCGAGGCGTCGCAAAACCGCCCTACGTGGCCGGCGGCCTCCGTGGAGGCTTCCCGGGCCGCCCCGGCGACGCACCCGGCTGGCAGCGCGGCGTTGGGCCTTCCGCGCGTCACCCTGATCATTGGCGGCGGCATCGCCGCCTACAAGGCGCTGGACCTGATCCGGCGGCTCAAGGAGCGCCACATTCATGTCCGCTGCGTACTGACCAAGGCGGCACAGCAATTCGTCACAGCGCTGGCCGCCAGCGCGCTGTCGAACGAGCGCTGCTACACCGATCTGTTCGACGCCGAGAGCGAATTCGATGCCGGCCATATCCGTCTCGCACGTGACTGCGATCTGATTGTGGTGGCACCGGCGACCGCCGACCTGATGGCAAAAATGGCGCAGGGTCATGCCGATGATCTGGCCAGCGCGATTTTGCTCGCGGCCAACCGCCCGATCCTGCTGGCGCCGGCGATGAACCCCCTGATGTGGAACAATGCGGCGACCCGCCGCAATGTCGCACAACTCGAGCGCGACGGCGCCGCCATGATCGGGCCCAACGCCGGAGAAATGGCCGAAGCCGGCGAAGCAGGTATCGGCCGGATGGCGGAGCCCATCGAAATAGCTTCCGCCGCCGAACGCTTGTTGCGCCCGCCGCAGCCGCGCCCCCTCGCCGGCAAGCGGGTGCTGATTACCGCAGGTCCGACCCATGAGCCGATCGATCCGGTGCGCTATATCGCCAACCGTTCCTCCGGCAAACAGGGTTACGCTATCGCTGCCGCCGCACAGGCCGCCGGCGCCGATGTCATCCTGATCTCGGGTCCGGTCGAACTGGACGATCCTCCCGGCATGTCGGTAACGCATGTGGAATCCGCGCGCGAGATGCTCCATGCCGCGGAAGCAGCCCTTCCGGCGGACATCGCGATCTTTGCCGCCGCCGTTGCCGACTGGCGCGTTGCCCGTGAAGGGGAGCAGAAACTGAAAAAGACACCGGCAGGCATGCCGCCGCTGCAGCTGGTGGAGAACCCCGATATCCTCGCCACGATCTCGAAGTTGCAGAAATTGCGGCCGGCTCTGGTAGTCGGCTTCGCTGCCGAGACCGAAAACCTGATCGAGAATGCGAAGGCCAAGCTGGCGCGCAAGGGCTGCGACTGGATTGTCGCCAACGACGTTTCGCCGGCGTCGGGCGTGATGGGCGGCGACCGCAATACGGTTCACCTGCTGACCCGGGATGCCAATGGCGTCGACATCAAGATCGAATCCTGGCCGGTGATGACCAAGGACGAAGTCGCCGCCACACTCGTGGCGCGTATCGCGAGCCATGCGGAGAACCGACCGTGAGCGCCACCGTCAAGGTTGATATCCGGCAATTGCCGCACGGCGAAGGTCTGCCGCTGCCGGCGTATCAGAGTGCCGACGCGGCCGGGCTCGATCTGCTCGCTGCGGTCCCCGAGGAATCGCCGCTCGTTCTGATGCCCGGACGGTACGCGCTGGTTCCCACGGCGCTGACGATCGCGCTACCTCCCGGATATGAGGCGCAGGTCCGTCCGCGCTCCGGCCTCGCCTCGAAGCATGGCATCACCGTGCTGAACGCGCCGGGCACGGTCGACGCGGATTATCGCGGCGAGATCGGCGTGCTGCTGATCAACCATGGCGACGCGGCGTTCCCGATCCGCCGCGGCGAGCGTATCGCACAAATGGTGATTGCGCCTGTGATCCGGGCGGAACTCGTCGCCGCCGCGTCGCTCTCCGCGACCGACCGCGGCAGTGGCGGCTTCGGTTCGACGGGGCGCTGATTTGGATTCATTTTCATAAAAATTGCGCCGATAAAGTTTAATACCGCATTTTTTCGTGGCGCGGTTTTGCGTTCACGATCTGGACTCTTACCGGCCGACTCCCGTTGAGGATATTGTCACTCGATTCGCGAACCGGAGCGCGATCGGCACAAAAATAGGTACCGGCTTTGCGTTCGAACGCGTTCCGGGCGCAAAGTCGTGCGGTTTTGGGGCAAACCATGTCGGACGTGATCGCGGCGATGCGTCAGACCTTGCTGTCGTGCACATCCTTGGCGCGCAACGGCCTGATCGCCCTTGGCACTGCAACAATTGGCGCACTGGCGGCGATCGCGCCGGCCGAGGCCAGCGATCTAACCATCGTCGAGCATGCCATTTCGACCTTCTTCGGATTCAATCGCCAGGAAATCGCGGTGCTGGCGACGGCGCTGGCGTTGCTCGGCTTTTCGGTGATGGCGGCGATCCTGCTGATGCGCGCGCGTGTCCGCGCCGCCAACAACGAGGCGCGGCTGCGCTCCGACATCCATGGCCTGCAAATCGAGGCCGACCGGTTCCGCGCGCTGTTGTTCGCCGAGCCGCAGATCCTGATCTCATGGGCGGCGGGCGACAATCGCCCGCAAATCAGCGGCGACATCTCGCTGCTGATGCCGCCGGACTCCCCGCAATATCAGCCGCAGCGCATCCTGGCCTTCGGGACCTGGCTGCCGCCGGAACCGGCGCTGCGGATGGATCATGCGGTCGATGCGTTGCGCGAGGCCGGCGAGGGTTTTCTGCTCAATCTCACCAGCTCGAATGGACACGCCTTCGAGGCCATGGGCCGCGCCATCGGCGGTCAGGCCATCGTACGGATTCGCGAACTCAGCGGGCTGCGCCGGGAACTTGCCGAGACCAACCTCCGGCACAAGGCGCTTCTGGAAGAAACCGAGATGCTGCGCGGTTTCGCGGCCGGAGCGCCGTGGCCGATCTGGACCAAGAGCGCGAAGGGCGGTCTCAACTACGCCAATGCCGCCTATGCGCGGGCAACCGAGGCGGCAAGCGTCGCGGATGCGATCGATCGCGACCTCGGACTGCTCGATAGCGCCGGCCGCAGCGATATGGACCGCGCGCTGAGTGAGACGGCGGCCTACAATGCGCGGTTGCCGATCGTGGTCGGCGGCGAGCGGCGCATCTACGATGTGTATGCGCGAAATGTCGCCGGAGGCAGCGTCGGCATCGCCATCGATGCCAGTGAAGCGGCGGCGCTCGGGGCGGCCCTGGTCCGGATGGCGGAGGCGCACCGCCGCACCCTCGATCAACTGTCGTCCGGCGTCGCGGTTTTCGACGGCCAGCGGCGGCTCGCGTTCTACAACAATTCCTACCGCCGGCTGTGGGATCTGGACCGCGCCTTTCTCGACAACAATCCCGACAATTCGAGCGTGCTCGATCGGCTGCGCGCCGCGCGCAAACTCCCCGAGCAGCCGGATTTCCGGGCCTGGAAGGCGAAGCTGCACGAGGCCTATCGCGCCGTCGAACCCGCGAAGGATACCTGGTATCTGCCCGACGGACGTGCCGTCAGCGTCGTCACCACGCCCAATCCGGAAGGCGGCGTCACCTATCTGTTCGACAATGTGACCGAAAGCCTGGACCTGGCGCGGCGATTTGACGGCCTGATCCGGGTACAGCGGGAGACGCTCGATAATCTCGCCGAGGCGGTCGCGGTGTTCGGCAGCAACGGCCGCGCGCAATTGTTCAATCCGGCGTTCGCGAAAATGTGGAAGCTGTCGCCCGAAGAGCTGCAGAAGCAACCCCACATCGAGACCGTGGAAGCCTGGTGCAGACCGCTGTTCGATGACGCGGCCACCTGGCGGACGTTGCGCGAGGCGATCACCGCCATCGAGAACCGGGTCGAGGTGCCGCTGAAGCTGGAGCGCAAGGATGGCAGTGTGCTGGACTGCATGACCATGCCGCTGCCCGACGGCGCCACCATGCTGACGTTCCAGGACATCACCGACACCGAGAACGTCGAGCGGGCGTTGCGCGAGCGTAACGAGGCGCTCGAGACCGCCGACCAGATGAAGGTCGATTTCGTCCACCACGTGTCTTACGAATTGCGTTCGCCGCTGACCACCATCATCGGCTTCGCGCATTTCCTCAGCGATCCCGTGACCGGTCCCTTGATGCCGAAGCAGGCCGAATATCTCGGTTACATCACGGCCTCGACCAATGCGCTGCTCGCGATCATCAACAACATCCTCGATCTTGCGACCATCGACGCCGGCGCGATGTCGCTCAATCTCGGCCCGATCGATATCCGCAAGACCATCGAAGCCGCGGCCGAGGGCATCCAGGACCGGCTCGCGACCGATCGCATCGAACTCAAGGTCGATGTCGATCCCGACATCGGCGACTTCGTCGGCGACGAACGCCGCGTGGTGCAGGTGCTGTACAATTTGCTGGCCAATGCCGTCGGGTTTTCGCCGCCGGATGCCACTGTCGGCCTCAGCGCCAGGCGAACCGAGCACAGCGTTATTTTCACCGTGACCGATTCCGGCCCGGGCATTCCGCCCGACGTCAAGGACAAAGTATTCGACTGGTTCGAGAGTCATTCCAACGGCTCGCGGCATCGCGGCGCCGGCCTCGGCCTGTCGCTGGTGCGCTCCTTTGTCGAACTGCATGGCGGCAAGGTGCGCGTCGATTCGATCGTCGGCAAGGGCACGACCGTCACCTGCGACTTTCCGATCGATCAAGCCGTGCATCGCAACGCCGCGGAATGACCGATCCCACGACATTCACGCTGGCGCTATCGAACGAGACGGCGACGGCGCATTTGATGGCCGATCTCGCACTGCTGACCGGCCCGGGCGATGTCATCACGCTTTCGGGCGACCTTGGCGCGGGGAAAACTGCGGCCGCACGGGCGATGATCCGGTATCTCGCCGGCGACGACGCGCTCGAAGTTCCAAGTCCGACCTTTACGCTCGCGCAAACCTACGACCTGCCGCCGTTTTCGCTGGTTCACGCCGACCTCTACCGCGTCAACGATCCGGCGGAACTGGAAGAGATCGGCTTGTCGCCCTTGCCCGAGGGCACGCTGGCGCTGATCGAATGGCCGGAGCGGGCGCCCGCAGCGCTCCCCGCCGATCGGATCAACATCGCGTTGAGCTATCGTCCGGCGCTGGGATCCACCGCGCGCGCCGCAGAAATCACCGGTTACGGAAAGGCGGCCGCGCAGGTCGCCAGACTGCAGGCGCTGCGGCAGTTTCTCACCGATGCGGGCTATGCCGACGCCGAACGCCGGCGAATGGCCGGCGACGCTTCGACGCGTTCCTATGCACGGCTGGTCCGACATGATGGCGTTGTCATCCTGATGAACTCGCCGCGGCGTCCCGATGGACCGGCTATCTATGACGGCAAGTCGTACAGCGCGGCGGCTCATCTCGCCGAAGACGTCAAGCCGTTCGTCGCCATCGCCAATGGCCTGCGCGAGCGCGGCTTCTCGGCGCCGTCGATCCATCACGCCGACCTCGACGCCGGCTTCCTGATCACCGAGGATTTTGGCAACGCGGGCTTTATCGAAGGCGATCCGCCCCGGCCGATCGCCGAACGTTATCAGGCCGCAACCGACATGCTGGCGGCGCTGCATCGCGAACCATTGCCTGAAATTCTGCCGCTGGCGCCGCACGTCACCTACGCCATTCCCGCCTTCGACACCGATGCGCTGCTGGTCGAGATCGGATTGATGCCCGAATGGTATCTGCCCGACCGCGGGGTTGAGCTGACCCGCGACTTGCGCGCCGAATTCGTCGCGATCTGGCGCGATTTGTTGAGCAAGCCGACGGCCGCGCCGAAAACCTGGGTGCTGCGCGACTTTCATTCCCCCAATCTGATCTGGCTCGACCAACGGCCCGGGACGGCGAAAGTCGGCCTCATCGACTTTCAGGATACCGTGCTGGGCCCAGCCGCCTACGATTTGGCCTCGCTGTTGCAGGACGCGCGGATCGACGTGCCCGAGCAACTCGAACTCGCGCTGCTGACGCGTTACATCAAGGCGCGGCGGGCGTCCGACGACACCTTCGATCCGGCGGCTTTCGCCGAGATTTACGCCATCATGTCGGCGCAGCGGAACACGAAGTTGCTCGGCATCTTTGCGCGGCTCAACCGGCGCGACGGCAAGCCGCAATATTTGCGTCACCTGCCCCGAATCTGGACCTATCTCACCCGTTCGCTGGCCCACCCCGCGCTCTCGGGCATCCGGGCATGGTATTCCGCCAACGTTCCTCCGCCGGTTGCCTGATTTACCACTTGTTAGCCAGCCTTGCTTTAAGCTGCGGCATAGCCGCCTTGGGCGCGGGCGGCTGCTTGAGGGCTGGAGCAACATCATGGCGACAGAACGGCGCAAGGGCGAGCGTGTCACCTTTGAACACGGCATCAGCGCGCATATGATGGGCATCGACGGCACCTGGCGGCGCGATTGCACGATGGAAGATATTTCAGAGACCGGCGCCAAGCTCACCGTCGAAGGCTCCATCGAGGGGCTGCATCTCAAGGAATTCTTCCTGCTGCTGTCGTCCACCGGCCTCGCCTACCGCCGCTGCGAACTCGCCTGGGTCAACGGCGATCAAATCGGCGTCAGTTTCCTGAAGCAGGGCGACAAGAAGAAAAAGTCGACGCGGCGCGGCGCGACGCAGGGCGCCGAAGTCTGAACTCGGTGCGGTCGTACAACCGTCATGTCGGGCGGCTATGGCGATGAACCATCGATGCGCGTTACGAATCACCGTGATATGATCGGCGCGACATTTTGCAGCTTTCGCGTATCCTGATCGCCGGATCAGTATGTTGCGAACGGCGCGCTGGAGCGGCCACGCGCTGGAACCATGGGTCGAGAAGTTTTTGAAATGCCCGTCAAGCCCGCCAAAGCCATGGTCCTTGCCGCCGGTCTCGGCGTCCGGATGCGCCCTCTGACCGACCGGATGCCAAAGCCGCTGGTGCGGGTGGCGGGCCGGACGCTGCTCGACCATGTGCTCGACAAGCTTGGCGAGGCCGGCGTCAGCGAAGCTGTCGTCAACGTGCATTATTTGCCCGACCAGATCATCGATCACGTCGCGGCACGCGCGCGGCCCCGCGTGATCATTTCGGATGAGCGTAACGAGGTGCTCGGCACCGGCGGCGGCGTCGTCAAGGCGCTGCCCTTGCTCGGTCCGGCGCCGTTTTTCCACGTCAACGCGGACACGTTATGGATCGATGGCGTGCGACCCAATCTGGCACGGCTGGCCGAAGCCTTCGACCCTGGGCGGATGGATATCCTGCTGCTGATGGCGCCGACGACCAGCAGCATCGGATATGGCGGGCGCGGCGATTACGCGATGCTGCCGGATGGTGCCCTGCGCAAGCGCAAGGAACACCAGGTCGTCCCGTTCGTCTATGCGGGTGTTGCGATCATGTCGCCATCGCTGTTCGCCGACGCCCCATCGGGTGAATTTTCGCTGACCAAGATGTTCGATCGCGCCAACGAGCAGGAACGGCTGTTCGGCCTGCGGCTCGACGGGGTGTGGATGCATGTGGGAACCCCCGACGCGGTCCACGCGGCGGAAGAGGCGTTTCTCGCCAGCGTCGCCTGAACCCTTCGATTCCCTTCGCACTGCTGCCCATGCCATGATGCGGCCTGACCTTCGAATCAGGAAGCCCATGCGTGTTTTCAGCGTTCCCGTCTCGGCGCCGTTCCTGCGTACCGTTATCGGCGCGCTGGTCGATGGCCGGCTGATCGAAGGCTTCGAGGCCCGCGCAAGGCCGGAGCAACTGGCCGCAGGCGACGCTTTATCTGCCGACCCGGCGCGCCGGGCGCATGGCGCGGGAAATCTTTCTCGACGAGCTGAAAGCCGACGCCGTGCTGCTGCCGCGCATCGTCGCACTCGGCGATATCGATGAAGACGAGCTGGCATTCGCACAGGCCGCTTCCGAAGCGGGGCTGAGCACGCTGGAAACGCCGCCCGCGATGGAGGGCCTGCAGCGCCGCCTGCTGCTGGCGCAACTGATCGCGGCATGGGCGAAGCAAATCAGGCCGAGCGATCCCTCGCAGGCCCCGCTTGTGGTCGGCGGTCCGGCGTCGACGCTGGCGCTGGCCGACGATCTGGCGCGTCTGATGGACGACATGGTCACCCGTGGGGTCGAATGGCGCGCGCTTGAAGGGCTGGTGCCCGATGCGCTCGACCAATACTGGCAACTCACGCTGCAATTCCTCAACATCGCCAAGGATGCCTGGCCCAGGATTCTTGAGGCACACGGCAAGATCGAGCCGGCGGCGCGGCGCGACCTGCTGATCGAGGCGGAAGCCGTGCGGCTGACCGCCCGGCATGACGGTCCGGTAATCGCGGCAGGTTCGACCGGCTCGATGCCGGCAACGGCGAAATTCCTGCACGCCGTTGCCGCCCTGCCGCAGGGCGCGGTGATATTGCCGGGACTCGATACCGACCTCGACGACGAGGCGTGGCAATTGATCGGCGGCACCCGCGACCCGCAAGGTCAATTCACCACGCCGCCGGCATCGAACCATCCGCAGTTTGCGATGCACGCATTGCTGCATCGATTCGGAATCAAGCGGCCGGATGTGGAAATCCTCAGGCCACCGGCGCCGCACGGGCGCGACGTGCTGGTTTCGGAGGCAATGCGGCCTTCGACCGCGACCGCTCAATGGCACCAGCGGCTGGCGCAGCCGGAGATCGTCGAGAAGATTTCGAACGGCATGACGAATCTCGCCGTCATCGAAGCCGACAATCCCGAGATGGAAGCGCTGGCGATCGCGGTCGCGATGCGCGAGGCGCGGCATCAGGACAAAACGGCGGCGCTGGTGACGCCGGATCGCGCGCTGGCGCGTCGCGTGATGGCAGCCCTTGGCCGCTGGAACCTCGCCTTCGACGATTCCGGCGGCGACGCGCTGATGGACACGCCGGCGGGAATTTTCGCGCGGCTCGCCGTGGAGGCGGTGGCCAAACAGCTCGAACCGCCGACGCTGCTGGCGTTGCTGAAGCACCCGCTCTGCCGGCTCGGTGGCGCGCCAGGCGCCTTCAAGGACGCCATCGCAGCGCTCGAACTGGCGCTACTGCGCGGCACGCGTCCGCAACCGGGAAGCCATGGCCTCGCGCGCGACTTCGCCGACTTCCGGATGGAGCTCGGCAAGCTCAAGGGCGGCGAGACGTCATCGCTGCACCGGGCCGAACCACGGACCGCGCTCAAGGACGACGAACTCGATCGCGCCCATCAACTGATTTCGCAATTGCGGTTGGCTCTGGCGCCAATGGAAAGTCTTGGTCCGCCCAAACCGCATGATTTTGCCGGGCTCGCCGAACGCCATCGCGACGTCTTGATAGCGCTGTCGCGCGACCAGCATGGCGTCGCAGCGGCCTTCGAGGGGCCGCAGGGAGTGGCGCTGGCAGCCGCATTCGACGATCTGCTTGACGAGCACGGGTCTGGCGGCCTGATGGTCCAGCTCGGCGATTACCCGGAGGTGTTCCAGACCGCCTTTGGCGACCGCATGGTGCGACGGCCGGAGCTGGCCCATGCCCATCTGAGAATATACGGACCGCTGGAGGCGCGGCTAACGCAGTCCGACCGCGTCATTATCGGCGGGCTGGTGGAGGGCGTGTGGCCACCCGCGCCACGGATCGATCCGTGGCTGAGCCGGCCGATGCGGCACCAGCTCGGTCTTGATTTGCCGGAGCGGCGCATCGGCCTTTCGGCGCATGACTTCGCCCAATTGCTCGGCGCCGACGACGTCATCCTCAGTCACGCCGCCAAAGTCGGCGGCGCGCCGGCGGTGGCCTCGCGTTTCCTGCACCGGCTGGAGGCGGTCGCCGGCGAACCGCGCTGGAAGGCTGCGACGTCAGCCGGTGAAAAATATGCGCGTTTCGCCGATGAACTGGACCGTCCCGACAAGATCGAGCCGATCCTGCAGCCGGCGCCAAAGCCGCCGCGCGCGACCCGGCCGTTGAAACTGTCGGTCACGGCGATCGAAGACTGGCTGCGCGACCCCTATACGATCTACGCGAAATATATTCTGAAACTGGCCCCGCTCGATCCCGTCGATATGCCGCTGTCGGCTGCCGACCGTGGTTCGGCGATCCATGACGCGCTCGGCGAATTTACCCAAACTTTCGCCACGACGCTTCCCGACGATCCCGCCGGCAAGTTGCGCGGGATCGGTCAGAAATTTTTCGCCCCCTTGATGGAGCGGCCGGAGGCGAGGGCATTGTGGTGGCCGCGCTTCCAGCGCATCGCGGTATGGTTCGCCGAATGGGAAATCGCGCGACGCGGCGATATCAGCAGCATCGACGCCGAGATCAAAGGCGAAATCTCCATCCGCCTCGACAATGAACGCACCTTCGTGCTGTCGGCGCGCGCCGACCGGATCGAGCGCCGCCGTGACGGAACATTTGCTGTTCTCGACTACAAGACCGGACAACCGCCGACCGCCAAGCAGGTCCGCATGGGTCTGTCGCCGCAGCTGACGCTGGAGGCGGCGATCCTGCGCGAGGGCGGCTTCGCCGGGATCGATGCGGGGTCATCCGTCAGCGAACTCGTCTATGTCAGGCTGAGCGGAAACAATCCGCCGGGCGAACAGAGATCGCTTGAATTGAAGATCAAACCGAGCGATCCGCCGCAGCCTCCCGACGCGGCCGCCGACCATGCGCGACAGCAGCTCGAGGCGTTGATTCGCAAATTCGAGAATGAGGACGAGCCCTATCGGTCGCTGAATCTGTCGATGTGGTCGAACCGCTACGGCAGCTACGACGATCTCGCCCGCATCAAGGAATGGTCCGCGGCCGGCGGCCTGGGGATCGAGGAATGGTAAAAGCGCCGCGCCCGATCCCCGACGCGGTCCGCGCCACCCAGGCGCGCGCCTCGGATCCCGCCTCGTCGGCATTCGTCTCCGCCAATGCCGGCTCGGGCAAGACCCATGTGCTGGTGCAGCGGGTGATACGGCTTCTGCTCAGCGGCGTGTTGCCGGAAAAAATCCTCTGCATCACCTTCACCAAGGCCGCGGCCGCCAATATGGCCGAGCGGGTGTTCTCCACCCTCGGCGACTGGGTCACGCTGGAAGATGCCGCACTCGATGCCGCGATTCGCGACGCGGGTATCGCCCGGCCCGACCCGCGCTTGAGAAGGCGCGCCCGCGAACTGTTCGCCTGCGCGCTGGAGACGCCCGGCGGGTTGAAGGTGCAGACCATCCACGCGCTCTGCACGCGCCTGCTGCAGCAATTTCCGTTCGAAGCCAACGTGCCGGCGCGTTTCGCGGTGCTCGACGACCGCGACCAGAACGAGATGATGGAGCGAGCCAATCTGGCGGTGCTGCTCGACGCTTCCCGCGATCCGGAGTGCCCGACCGGCCGCGCACTCCGGATTGCGATGGCGAGCGCGGCCGATGTCACCTTCAAGGATGTGGTGCGCGAGGCGTGCCTCAGCCGCGATCACTTCATGGCATGGACCGACGCCGCCGGCAGCGCCGATGCCGCAACCGCCCAAATGTCTGCCGCGCTCGGCGTCGATCCCGATGAGCGGATCGAAGACATCGAGCGCGAGATTGTCGACGGTCCCTATCTCAGGCGATCCGGGTGGCGCGAAATCGCGACCGCGCTCGACAGCGGCAGCAAATCCGATCAGGATCAGGCGGCGCGGCTGCGCAGTGCACTGGTGTTCACCGGCGCCGCTCAAGTCGATGCTTATCTCGCCATATTCCTCACCGATGCCGACCGAACTCCCCGCAAGTCGGTGGTGACAAAGAACTTCGGACGGGACAATCCCGCAATCCGCCGCTTGTTCGAAGCCGAAATTCTCCGTCTCGATCCCCTGATCGAGAAACGCCGCGCGGTGACGACCCGCGACCGCACCCAAGCGCTGTTGGAAATCGCGATCGCGGCGGCGGCGAATTACCGCCGCGAGAAGCAGGAGCGCGGCCTGCTCGACTATGACGATTTGATCGACAAGACATTGGACATGCTGGATCGGGTCTCATCCGGCTGGGTGCATTACAAGCTGGACCGCGGCGTCGATCACGTGCTGATCGACGAGGCCCAGGATACCAGCCCGCGGCAATGGGATATCGTCGCGCATATCATTTCCGAATTCACCGCCGGCGAGGGTGCGCGCGATGGCGTCACGCGCACGATCTTTGCGGTTGGCGACGAGAAACAATCGATCTTTTCGTTTCAGGGTGCCGCACCGCACGAATTCGATGCCCGACGCCGGGGGCTGGCGAAGAAATTCACCGATGCCGGACTGAAATTCGATCCGGTGTCGTTCACCTATTCGTTCCGGTCCGGGCCCGCGATCCTGCAATCGGTCGACCACGTGTTTCGCGACGAGGCGATCTACCGCAGCATCCATGCCGAAGCCGCGTATCCGGTGCATGAGACGTTGGCCGATGCCGGGCCCGGCCTGATCGATGTCTGGGAATTGCAGCAGCCGGACCCGAGACAGGATATCGAGGGCTGGCGCGCGCCGTTCGATGCGGTCTCGGAAAAGAGCCCCGAGGTACAGCTGGCAAAACGCATTCAGGCCGAGATCAGGTCCCTGGTCGAGGGCGGCACCATGACCGGCCGCGCCGGCGATCGCCGGCCGCTGCGCTACGGCGACATGCTGGTGCTGGTGCGACGACGCGGCAACGTCTTTGATGCGGTGATCCAGGCGCTGAAACACGCCGGCATTCCGGTCGCCGGCGCCGACCGGCTCAAGCTGACCGAGCATATCGCCATCATCGATCTGATGAACCTCGCCGACGCATTGCTGTTGCCGCAAGACGATCTGGCGCTCGCGGTGGCGCTAAAGAGCCCGCTGTTCGGCCTGACCGACGACGATCTGTTCAAACTGGCATGGCAACGCGGGGGATCGCTGCGTCAGGCGCTGAGCCATCACGCCGCGACGGACAGCCGATTTGAGACCGCGCTTCGCCGCCTGAGGGCCTGCGAGGCGCGCGTGCTGCAGGAGACGCCCTTTGGGTTCTACGCCTGGCTGCTCGGCGGCGACGGCGGAAGGGCGCGCATCCTCAAACGGCTCGGGCATGAAGCCAATGATGCGCTCGATGAGTTTCTCGAACTCGCCTTGAGCTATGAACGCAAGGCGCCGGCCTCGCTGCAGGGCTTCATGGCGTGGCTGCGCACCGCCGACCTCGAAGTGAAGCGTGACATGGAAATCTCCCGCGACGAAGTCCGCGTCATGACGGTCCATGGCGCCAAGGGACTGGAAGCATCGGTGGTCTTTCTGGCTGATACCGCGACATCGCCGTCGGATACGCAGCGCCTGAAACTCATCCACCTTCCACGGGGCTATACCGCGCAGCCTGCGCCCGATGTCGTGGTCTGGGCCGGCAAGAAGGCCGACGACCCCCAAAGCGTCGCGGCGGCGCGCGCAGCGATGCTGGGCGAGGTCGAGGATGAATATCGCCGCCTGCTTTACGTGGCGATGACGCGCGCGGCCGATCGCCTGACCATCGGCGGCTGCATGCCAGGCAACATGAACACGGTGCGCAAATTCTCCTGGTACGATCTGATCGTAAAAGGCCTCGACCATTCCGGATTGCACCTGCGGGAAATCGATACCCCGGAAGGTGTGGTGAAGCGCTATTCGCGGATCGAGGATGTGACCGCTGCCGCGGAAGTTGCCGTCACGACACCGATCCCTTCCGCTTCGACCGCGCTGCCGGCGTGGCTGCGCACACCGGCGCCGCCGGAGGCGCCTTCCGATCACCTGCTGCGCCCGTCCGATCCCGCCGAGAGCGAAGGCCATCGCATCCGAACCGGGGAGTCCGTAGCGATGCGCGCGCGCGCGCTTTTGCGTGGCACGCTGGTGCACCGGCTGCTGCAATCCCTGCCCGACATCGCTACGGAGCGCCGCCGCGACGCCGCGCTGGGGTACCTCGCCCGCAATGCCGGCCAGTGGACCACCGGCGACCGCGAGGCTCTCGCGGCAAGGGTGCTGGCCTTGATTGCGGACCCGCGCTTTGCGGCGGTATTCGCCGCCGGCAGCCGTGCCGAGGTGGCCATCGCCGGACGGCTGGATCGGCCGGGGCGCCCGCCGGCACTGGTCTCGGGCCAGATCGACCGGCTGGTGGTCACGCCCGCCGAGGTCCTGATCGTCGACTACAAGACCAATCACGCCCCGCCGCAGCTTCCGGCCGAGGCGCCTTCGGACTATGTCCGTCAGCTCGCGCTCTATCGCGCGGTGCTGCAGAAGCTTTATCCTCTCCTGCCGGTCCGCGCCGCGTTGCTCTGGACCGAAACGCCTGATTTGATGGAGATTTCTGCCCCTGCGCTGGACGCGGCACTGCCCATCCCTATCATCTCGGCGTGAGCAAGCTTGACCCGGCAAGATCGCGTTCATAGGTTGACCTTATGATCCCTGCGCGATTCTTCAGCCGCGCCTTCTTTCAAACCGAACGAGGTATTCCAATGGCCGTTGGCAAGGTTTCTGACGCCGATTTCGAAGCCGAAGTGCTCAAGGCGACCGGCCCGGTCGTGGTCGATTTCTGGGCCGAATGGTGCGGCCCCTGCCGCATGATTGCGCCAGCACTCGACGAGATTTCCGGCGCGATGGGCGACAAGGTCAAGATCGTAAAGCTGAACGTCGACGAGAGCCCGAAGACGGCCTCGAAATACGGCGTGATGTCGATCCCGACGCTAATGATCTTCAAGGGCGGCGAGATGGCCTCGCGTCAGGTCGGCGCCGCACCAAAGCAGAAGCTGCAGCAGTGGATCACCGCCGCGGTCTGATCCACCTCCCGCAGCGATTTATTCCAGACGGCCGGCACCTCGCCGGCCGTTTCATTTTGATCGTTGCAAAGCGGCGGGAAACTCCAGATCGAAGATTCATCCCGGCGCGGTGCCGTTCGCCGATAGCACGTGGCCGGCAAGATACAGCGACCCCGTGATCAGGATGCGCGGCGGCACCTCATAGGCGAGGCGCGCGAGCGAGCCCACCGCGGCTTCGATGCTGGCCGCGATTTCCACCCGCATGCCGAGCTGGCGCGCGGCATCGGCAAGCCGATCCGGCGGCATTGCGCCCTCGTGACCCGGGATCGCAACCGCGATGATGTGGCGCGTGAGCCCGGCGAAGTTGGCCAGAAACGCGCCGGCATCCTTGTTGGCCATCATGCCGACAATCACCACGAGGGGCCGCGGCACCCGCTCTTCGAGATCGCCCAGGGCCGCGGCGACGACGCGCCCGCCATCGGCATTGTGGCCGCCATCGAGCCAGACCTCGCTGGCCTGCGGCGCCAGATCGACCAGCGCACCCGACGCCAGCCGCTGCATTCGTGCCGGCCACTCGGCGTTGACGATGCCGGCCTCGAATGCGGTGGCGTCGATCTTGAACGCATCGAGCGCGCGCAGCGTCGCAATCGCAAGGCCGGCATTGTCGAACTGATGCCGGCCAAACAGCCTTGGTGCCGCGAGGTCCATCAGGCCCCGGTCGTCCTGGTAGACCAATCGTCCGCGCTCGACATTGACGTGCCATTGCTGACCGGCCGAATGCAGCGGCGCGTGCATGCGTCTGGCCTGTGCTTCAATCGCGGCCATCGCCTCGGGGGCTTGCTCGGCGCAAATCACCGGCGTGTTGCGCTTGATGATCGCGGCTTTCTCGCCGGCAATCTGGCTCAGCGTGTCCCCGAGGAATTCGGTGTGATCCATGCCTACCGGCGCGATCACGGCTGCCAGCGGCGCATCGATGACGTTGGTGGCGTCGAGCCGGCCGCCGAGACCGACCTCCAGCAGCACCACGTCGGCCTGATGCCGGGCGAACAGGCAGAATGCCGCCGCGGTTTCGATTTCAAAGAGGGTGATCGACGCGCCCGCATTGGTCCGTTCGCAATGTTCGAATGCCGCAACCAATTCGTCGTCATCGACGAGAACGCCGCCGCCGGCGCAGCCGAGGCGAAAGCATTCGTTGAGCCGCACCAGATAGGGCGAGGTGTAGGTATGGACACGCAGGCCCGCCGCTTCCAGGATGGCGCGCAGATAGGCGATGGTCGAACCCTTGCCATTGGTGCCGGCGACATGGATCACCGGCGGCAGCCTGCGTTCGGGGTGATCGAGCCGCTCCAGCAGCCGCTGCATCCGCTCAAGGCCGAGATCGATACGGCTGGGATGCAGGGCGGACAGCCGTGCGATCAATTCGCCGAGCGGCGGCGCTCGCTTGGCCTCCGGCGGGTTCACGCGTGGGGTGCTACCGGCGCAACATCCGCACCTGACAGGATCTGCGCCGGGGCCGGCATGGCGATCGACGGCGCAGGCTTCGGCACGGCTTCCACCGCGGGCGACTTGGTCAGGATCCGGCACAGCCGGGCCAGCGTCGGGCGCAAGTCGTGGCGATGCACCACCATATCGATCATGCCGTGATCTTTCAGGTATTCGGCGCGCTGAAAGCCTTCCGGCAATTTCTCGCGAATGGTCTGTTCGATCACCCGCGCGCCGGCAAAGCCGATCAGCGCGCCGGGCTCGGCGATCTGCACGTCGCCGAGCATGGCATAGGAGGCGGTGACGCCGCCGGTAGTCGGATTGGTCAGCACCACGATATAGGGCTGTTTCGCCTCGCGCAGCATCTGCACGCCGACGGTGGTGCGCGGCAATTGCATCAGCGACAGGATGCCTTCCTGCATGCGGGCGCCCCCGGATGCCGCGAACACGATGAACGGGGATTTCTTTTCGACCGCGAGCTCAAGTCCGCGCACGATCGCCTCGCCGGCGGCCATGCCGAGCGAGCCGCCCATGAAGTCGAAATCCTGCACCGCGATCACCACCGCGGCGCCCTCGAGCTTGCCATAGCCGACCTTGATGGCGTCGTTCAGCCCGGTCTTGGCACGCGCATCCTTGATGCGATCGGCATATTTGCGTTCGTCACGGAATTTCAGCGGATCGGCGGTCACCTCCGGCAGCGCCACGTCGAACCAGGTCTCGTTGTCGAAGATCGATTTCAGCCGCGCCACCGCGCTCATGCGCATGTGATAGTTCGAGCCGGGAATGACGAACTGGTTGCTCTCGACATCCTTGTAGAAAACCAGTTGTCCGGTGTCCGGACATTTGATCCACAAATTCTCCGGCGTTTCGCGGCGCAGGATGTTGCGAATCTTCGGCCGGACGACGTTGGTGAGCCAGTTCATGGTTCGCTCCGAATGGCGATCAAGCGGCAATCGCCTTCAATTGTTTAGAGCGCGATCAGACACAAAACCGCGCCCACTCTTACTGATCGCGCCACGAATATATGGCGGTCCGGACGGGACCCGGCAAGCCGGCAGTAACAGCCCGTCTCCCACCCAATTGCGGCCTATTCCGCGGCCTGCTTGGCTCCCCGCACGCCCTGCGCCAGGGAGGCCGTCAGATCGGCCACCGCACCGACCGTCGCGGCGGTCGCGCGGCCTTCGGCATCGAGGCTGCCGCGCAACGCATCGACCAGCGCCGTGCCGACCACCGCGCCATCGGCATGCTGCGCGATTCCGCGTGCGGCCTCCGGTGTCCGGATGCCAAAGCCGACACAAACCGGCAATTTGGTATGCCGCTTGATGCGGGCGACGGCCGCCCCGACGATTGCGGTATCGGCGCTGGCGCTGCCGGTGATGCCGGTGATGGAGACGTAATAGACAAAGCCGGAGGTATTGGCGAGCACCGCTGGCAGCCGCTTGTCGTCGGTGGTCGGGGTCGCCAGCCGGATGAAATTCAACCCCGCTCGCATCGCCGGCAGGCACAATTCGGTGTCTTCTTCCGGCGGCAGATCGACAATGATCAACCCGTCGACGCCGGCGGATTTCGCATCGACCAGAAACTTGTCGACGCCGTAGATATAGATCGGATTGTAATAGCCCATCAGCACCAGCGGCGTGGTGGCGTCCCCGGTTCGAAACTCGCGCACCATCGCCAAAGTTTTTTTCAAGGTCATGCCGGCCTTCAGCGCGCGCAACCCCGCCGCCTGAATCGCCGGACCGTCCGCCATCGGATCGGTGAAGGGCATGCCGATCTCGATGATATCGGCGCCGGCTTTCGGCAGCGCCTTGATGATTTCGAGCGAGGTCGACGGATCGGGATCACCGGCCATCAGGAAGGCGACGAACGCCGCGCGGTCCTGCTTTTTCAACTCGGTGAAACGGGCGTCGATGCGGGTGGTCATGATAATGCGGCGTTCGCTGTGCTATACCTCTCCCCGCCGGGGAGAGGTCGGCTGCGCCAGCAGCCGGGTGAGGGGGATGGACAAGTTCAAAGCGAGAGCCCGAAACCTTCGTTCGTCGCAAACGAGCGCCGAGGCCAAGCTTTGACAGGCGCTGCGCAATCGGCGATTGGCGCGGTGGAAATTTCGACGCCAACACTCCATCGATCGGTACGTCGTAGATTTCGTGACCCTCGACGGAAAATTGATCGTCGAAGTTGACGGCGTAACGCACTCTGAACCGTCCGAACTAACAAGAGATGAAGTCCGGTCCAATGTACTGGAGGCCCGCGGTTTCCACATTGTCCGTGTCTCGAATACCGATGTGTCTGACAATCTTGAGGGCGTGCTGGAAATGATCGAAAGCACGCTTCGGCTCGATTGAGGGGAAAGACCCCTCACCCGGCTGCTGCGCAGCCGACCTCTCCCCGCCGGGGAGAGGTGAAGAAAGCAGCTCGTTTTGATACTCACTTTTTCCCCCGCAAAATATCCGCCACTTGCGGAATATCCTTGTCGCCACGGCCGGAGAGATTGACCACCATCAGGTGATCTTTCGGCCGCTGCGGCGCCAACTCCATGACCTTGGCGATGGCATGGGCAGGCTCCAGCGCCGGAATGATGCCTTCCAGCCGCGACAGCAATTGAAACGCGGCCAACGCTTCGTCGTCGGTCGCGGAAAGGTACTTCACCCGGCCGGTTTCGTGCAGCCAGGAATGTTCCGGCCCGATGCCGGGATAATCCAGCCCCGCCGAAATCGAATGCGCGTCCTGGATCTGGCCGTCATCGTCCATCAGCAAATAGGTCCGGTTGCCGTGCAGCACGCCCGGCCGGCCACCGGCGATCGAGGCCGCATGAAGTTGCGTCAGGCCATGGCCGGCGGCTTCGACGCCGAAGATCTCGATTCCGGGATCGTCGAGGAACGGATGAAACAGCCCCATCGCGTTGGAGCCGCCGCCGATACAGGCAATCAGGGAATCCGGCAGGCGACCCTCGGCGGCCTGCATTTGCGCGCGGGTCTCGACGCCGATGACCGACTGGAAGTCGCGCACCATCATCGGATAGGGATGCGGGCCGGCAACGGTGCCGATGCAGTAGAAGGTGTTGTGCACATTGGTGACCCAGTCGCGCAGCGCGTCGTTCATCGCATCCTTGAGCGTGCGGGAGCCGGATTGCACCGGGACCACCTTGGCGCCCAGCATTTCCATGCGGATGACATTGGGCTGCTGCCGCTCGACATCGACCGCGCCCATATAGACCACGCAGTCGAGCCCGAACCGCGCGCACAAGGTCGCGGTGGCGACGCCATGCTGGCCGGCGCCGGTTTCAGCGATGATGCGCCGCTTGCCCATGCGCCGCGCCACCATGATCTGGCCGAGCACATTGTTGACCTTGTGCGAGCCGGTGTGGTTGAGCTCCTCGCGCTTGAAATAGATTTTCGCGCCGCCGAGATGTTCGGTCAGGCGCTCGGCGAGATAGAGCGGCGAGGGCCGGCCGACATAATCCCTGAGGTAGCCGTTCATTTCGGCCTGGAAAGCCGGGTCGGCCTTGGCGTCAGCGTAGGCCTTCTCCAGATCGAGGATCAGCGGCATCAGCGTTTCGGCGACGAAGCGTCCGCCGAAAATGCCGAAATGTCCGCGCTCGTCGGGACCGCTGCGGAAGGAATTGGGCAGGTTCTGATTCATCCAGTGATCAACTCTTCGGTGGCGCGGGCGGCGCGAATAAAAGCCCGGATCATCTCGGGATCCTTGATGCCGGGCGCACGCTCCACGCCCGAGGAAACATCCACGCCGCCGGCGCGGCTGACGCGAACGGCCTCCGCGACATTCCCGGCATGAAGGCCGCCGGAGACCATGAACGTCAGCTTGAGGTCGAGATTTTCAAGCACATGCCAGTCGAACACGGCGCCGAGGCCGCCCGGCCGGGTGGCTTCCTTAGGCGGACGGGCGTCGAACAGGATACGATCGGCAACCGCGGCGTAGCCCGGCAGGGATGCGAGATCGGCAGGCGTTTCCACCGCGATCGCCTTGATCACCGGCAATCCAAATGTCTGCTTGATGTCGCGCAGCCGCGCTACGGTCTCCTTGCCGTGCAGCTGCAGGATATCCGGCTGCAACGCCTCGACGACGTTGGCGAGCGTCGTGTCGTCGGCATCGACCGTCAGCGCCACCTTCAGGGCGCGGCCCTTGGCCTGCCTGCCGAGGTCGCGCGCCGTATTCAGGCCGATATGGCGGGGCGAGGCCGGAAAGAACACGAATCCCACCATGTCGGCGCCGGCTTGCAGCGCGACGTCGAGCGTCTCGCGCGTGGACAGGCCGCAAATTTTGACAATCAAGGACATGGTTCAGGGCACGGGTTGGAGGCAGGCCGGAACTGCGATGGGCCGCGTTCTACAACGTCGCGCCCTGCTTGTCTCGCCCGCCGGCCCCATATCCGCCGCCCTGCGACGGGCCGGGAAGGCGCTGCCAATCGTACCGCGGAGGCGTAGCGCCACCACGCAGATCGGCCAGCTGCGCCCGCGCCTGCCGCGCGTCGGCTTCGTGTTGGCGCGCCGCGCGCCGCCAGTGCCGCTGCCGGAACCAGGTCGCCGAGCCGCCCGCCACCACGCCTGCGATCGCCACGGCGATGATCACGACGAACAGCGGCAGCGTCAGCCCGACCGACGGGTCGCTGGAATTGAACGGATCAAACGACACCGTCACCAGATGACGATTGGCGACCGCAAACACGATGAAAATCAGGCCCAGCGGAATCAACACCAGGGCCGTGAAGAATTTTCGCATGACCATCTCTCGCGCTAATGGAGATCGGCGGGCGCATTCTACGCAAACGCGGGGCCGGTGGTGTGACCCCTGATACGCGCGGTGTAAAACGCCTAGGCGCCGGCTTCGGACCCGCCGCTGTCGCGGTTCAACCGTTCGCGCATTTCCTTGCCGGTCTTGAAAAACGGGACGCTCTTTTGATCCACCGGCACATGTGCGCCGGTGCGCGGATTGCGGCCGGCGCGGGCCGGGCGATGCTTGACGGAGAATGCGCCGAAACCGCGCAGCTCGACCCGGTCGCCCCGCGCAAGCGCGGCGACGATTTCATCGAGGATCGCGTTCACAATGTTCTCCACATCCCGCTGATAGAGATGCGGGTTGTGCTCGGCGATACGCTGAACAAGTTCGGATTTGATCATCGAGACTGGGACCCGGGAACATGCGGACATCCATTTCCGTGAAAATGCCTTGAACTGTCAAGACGCTAAATGAAAATGGTCCGCGCGAAAACGCGTGACAAATGGCCAGATTGGGGATTTGTGACAACACTCGCAATGCGGGAGGCGCACAGAAACCGGGCTTGCCCGGTTCAATTGGTTCCTGCGGGACGCCACAATGCGAGCATGCCATCGAGACTGAGGCGGTCGACCGCCTGCGCGACGCCGGTTTGCTCGACTTGCCGCGCAATTCCGCTCAAGCCAAGCGCATCCAGGGTAATGGATGCCGCGGTTCGCAGAAAGGTCAGGTCGCCAAAGCGCGGCGCCAGTTTGAAATCGCGAACCGGCAGGTCGCTCTTGATGCCTTTCTGCGCCACCAGCCATGCAATGGCGGTCTTCTCGTCACCGAGTTGATCGACCAGCTTCAGATCGACCGCCTGGCGGCCGGTGAAGACACGTCCATCGGCGACTTTTTCCAGCAGCGCATCGTCCATGCCGCGCCGCTGTTTCACGAGGTCGCGGAACCACGCATAGGAGTCCTTCACCAGCGAGTTCGAGCGCGGCGCGCGCTTCCGGACTGGTCGGCTCAAACCCATTGGGCGCCGCCTTCAACGGCGAGGATTTCACTTCCTCGACCTTGACGCCGACGGTTTTCATCAAGTCGGTAAAATTCGGAAACTGGAACAACACGCCGATCGAGCCGACCAGCGAGGTCTGCTGGGCGATAATGTGATCAGCCGCGATGGCCGTGATGTAGCCGCCGGACGCCGCGAGTCCCTCAACGACTACGACCAGCGGCTTCTTCGCCTTCAGTTGCACCAGCGCGTCGTACAATTGCTCGGAGCCGGCGGTGGTGCCGCCGGGTGAGTTGATATGCACGATGACGGCGGCTGCTTTCGAATTTGCCAACCGTTCCAGCGCCTCGACGCGATCCTGATCGCTGCGGATCAGGCCCTCGATATTGACGCGCGCGATCGATCCCGTCGCGGTGAACGCGCTGCGTCCGCCCGGCGTCGCGATCGTGCCAATGATGACCACCGCCGCGATCGCCAGCAGGGCCGCGACCACGCGCCAAAACGTCAGCTTGCGGCGTATCCTGCGGCGATCCACGATCACATCTAAATCAAGCGACATCGAACATTCTCCCGGAAGCGGCTTTGCGTCGCACGGTCTTCTCTGCGGCAGCCCTAAGATGCCGTGTCACAATTACATCAATTGCGATGCAATATGAAGAAAACAAGGCCCCCGGCAACCCGTCATCCCGGCGAAAGCCCGGATGACGCGGCATAATGACGGGACCTGGCGGAAAAAAATTGACGGATAACGAAAAGGGCCCCGGTCGAAACCGGAGCCCGATGGATCAGGACGAGAAGCCGGCGGCTTACTTGTCGTTGCGCTGTTTCAGCGCGGTGCCGAGAATATCGCCCAGCGTCGCCCCGGAATCGGAGGAGCCGTATTGCGCGATGGCCTCCTTCTCCTCGGCCACTTCCAGCGCCTTGATCGAGACCTGCACCTTGCGGGCCTTCTTGTCGAACTGGATCACCCGCGCGTCGACCTTTTCGCCGACGGCGAAACGCTCGGCGCGCTGATCGGAGCGCTCGCGCGCCAGTTCGGACCGCTTGATGAAGGTGGTGAAGTCGGTGCCGGCGATCCTGACGTCGATGCCGGATTCCTTCACCTCGAGCACTTCGCAGGTCACGACCGCGCCCTTCTTGACGTCACCCGGCTCGGCGAACGGATCGCCCTCGAGCTGCTTGACGCCAAGCGAGATGCGCTCCTTTTCGACATCGACATCGAGCACCACGGCCTTGACCATGTCGCCCTTCTTGAAGTTGTCGATCACCTGCTCGCCCGGAAGCTTCCAGTCGAGATCGGACAGATGGACCATGCCGTCGACGTCGCCCTCGAGCCCGAGGAACAGGCCGAATTCGGTCTTGTTCTTGACCTCGCCTTCGACCGTCGATCCCACCGGGAATTTTTCGACGAACACTTCCCATGGATTGCGCATGGTCTGCTTGAGGCCGAGCGAAATCCGGCGCTTGACCGAATCGACTTCCAGAACCTGCACTTCGACTTCCTGCGAGGTCGAAACGATCTTGCCGGGATGCATGTTCTTCTTGGTCCACGACATTTCCGAAACGTGGATCAGGCCTTCGATGCCCGGCTCCAGTTCGACGAACGCGCCGTAGTCGGTGATGTTGGTGACGCGGCCGGTGAAGCGCGCATTGAGCGGATACTTCGCCTCGATGCCCTGCCACGGATCGTCCAGCAACTGCTTCATGCCGAGCGAGATGCGGTGGGTTTCGTGATTGATCTTGATGATCTTCACCTTCACCGTCTGGCCGATGGTCAGCACTTCGGTCGGGTGGTTGACCCGGCGCCAGGCGATATCGGTGACGTGCAACAGGCCGTCGATGCCGCCGAGATCGACGAATGCACCGTAATCGGTGATGTTCTTGACGACGCCGTCGATGACCTGACCTTCTTCGAGATTCTGCACCAGTTCCTGGCGC
Organism: uncultured Pseudomonadota bacterium; assembly: GCA_963813165.1. Classification (GTDB taxonomy): domain Bacteria; phylum Pseudomonadota; class Alphaproteobacteria; order Rhizobiales; family Xanthobacteraceae; genus Bradyrhizobium. The sequence goes on from CAWEYJ010000017.1 coordinate 320,972, forward strand.
TGCTCGGCGCGGGTCTCTTCCAGCACGGTGCGGCGTGACACCACGATGTTGCCGCGGCGGCGATCCATCTTGAGGATCTGGAACGGCTGCGAATTGTTCATCAGCGGTGCGACGTCGCGGATCGGCCTGATATCGACCTGCGAGCGCGGCAGGAAGGCCACCGCGCCGTCGAGATCGACGGTGAAGCCGCCCTTGACCTGATTGAAGATGACACCGTGCACCTTCTCGTTGTTGTTGAAGGCCTTCTCGAGCTTGCCCCAGCTTTCCTCGCGGCGCGCCTTGTCGCGCGACAGCACGGCCTCGCCGAGCGCATTCTCGATGCGGTCGAGAAACACCTCGACCTGGTCGCCGACCTTGAGTTCGCTGTCGCGGCCGGGTCCTGCGAATTCACGCAGCGCCACGCGGCCTTCGGTCTTCAGGCCGACGTCGATGACGGCCATGTCCTTCTCGATCGCGACAACGGTGCCCTTGATGACAGAGCTTTCCTGCAGGTTGCCGCCGGCAAAGGACTCGTCGAGCATGGCGGCAAAATCGTCGCGGGAAGGATTATAGGAAGTAGCAGTCGAAGCCATTTGTTCTCCAGATGCGGGTATCGCCGGCCATTCGGGTTAAGGGCATATCGGGCGTGAAGTGCCAGAGGTCCGCAACCCCTGGCGACCGCTCATTGCGAAAAATCGCAACTGCGGGCCGGCAGCATGCCTTGCACGTTCGATACGTTGATTGCGCGTATTCCGCAAAAGTGGATACCGGTTTTGCGAAAAGAATACGCGTGACTTGATGTCCGGAACCTGAACGAGGCAAATCGGCCTCGGGATATCGATGTTCAAGACCTGGAGCGGGCTTTCCTCCAATGACGGCAGCGGTTTAGTTTGAAAACGCTCAAACCCGCTGCCGGCCCGCTCGGACGGCCTCGACAATGTCGATGGCGGCCCGGACGCCGCCTTCTATATCCAAATGCGAGTTATCCAGCAAGTGCGCATCCGGGGCGGCTTTCAGGGGCGCGGTGGCGCGATTTTGGTCGCGTTCGTCGCGCTTGAGAATATCAGCCAGTACCGCCGCCTCGTCGGCATCCTCGCCCCTGGCTCGTGCCTCCAGGGTGCGACGGCGGGCCCGCACTTTCGGGTCGGCAACGACGAAGATCTTTACGTCGGCGTGCGGGCAGATCACGGTTCCGATGTCGCGGCCGTCCAGCACCGCGCCGGGCGGATCCGCGGCGAATTGCCGCTGAAAATTCAATAGCGCCTCCCGCACTTTCGGGATCGCTGAAACCACCGAGGCGGCATCGCCCACCGCCTGGGTCTTCAGCGCGGGATTGCCGAATTTTTCGGGATCGAGCTCAAGCGCCGCCGAGACCGCCAGCACTTCATCGGTCAGGTCGGCGCCGGCATCCAACAGGGCCTTGGCAACCGCGCGGTAGATCACGCCGGTATCGAGGTGACGATAGCCGTAATGCTTGGCGAGCCGCTTGCCGAGCGTGCCTTTTCCTGACGCGGCGGGTCCGTCGATGGCGATGATCATGAAAACTCCGCCCCAAGTCCGCGCATCATCGGGATGAAATCGGGAAAGCTGGTGGCGATGAAGGCGGTATCGTCGACCTTGACCGGCTTGTCGGAGGCAAGCCCCATCACCAGCGCCGACATCGCGATGCGATGATCCATGTGGGTAGCGACAAGACCACCACCCGGAACATGACCCTTGCCTTCGACGATCATGTCGTCGCCCGAGATCTCGACCTTGACGCCGTTGACGCGCAGCATCGCGGCGGTCGCTTCCAGCCGGTCGGATTCCTTGACGCGCAATTCCTGCAGGCCGCGCATGATGGTGGTGCCTTCGGCAAAGCCCGCCGCCACCGCCAGCACCAGATATTCGTCGATCATCGAGGGCGCCCGCTCGGGCGGCACGTCGACGCCGCGCAGCCTCGAGGCGCGGACCCGGAACTGCGCCATCGGTTCGCCGGCATCGCCGCGAACATGGCTTTCCTCGATCGACGCCCCCATCTCGCGCAACGTCGTGAACAGCCCGGTGCGCAGCGGATTGGTCATGACGTCCGAGAGCACGATATCGGAACCTTCGACGATCAGTGCCGCCACGGTGGGAAACGCGGCGGAAGACGGATCGGCCGGCACCACGACCGGCGCACCGCGCAGCTCGGGCTGGCCGGTGAGCGCGATTTTGCGGCCATGGCTGCCCTCGGCCAATGAGGTGATCTGCGCGCCAAAATGCTTCAGCATCAGTTCGGTATGGTCGCGGCTCGCTTCAGTCTCGATCACGGTGGTCACGCCGGGGGCGGCGAGACCCGCCAGCAGTACCGCGGATTTGATCTGCGCCGATGCTACCGGCGTGCGGTAGAGGATTGGCAGCGGATCGCGCGCGCCATGGAGCGTCAGCGGCAGGCGGCCGCCGTCCCCGCTTGCGCCCACCCGCGCGCCCATCAATTCCAGGGGATCGAGCACCCGCCGCATCGGTCTGCCGCGCAGCGATGCGTCGCCGTCGAACACCGCCGTGATCGGACAGCCCGCCACTGCTCCCATCACCAGACGGCAGCCGGTGCCGGAATTGCCGAAATCGAGCGGCGTCTCCGGCTGTGCGAACCCGGCGACCCCGACACCGTGGACCGACCAGGCGAACGCACCGGTTCGCTCCACCTGGGCACCCAGCGCCTGCATGGCCTTGGCGGTATTGAGCACGTCCTCGCCTTCGAGCAGCCCCGATATCCGGGTTTCGCCGACGGCCAGCGCGCCTAAAATCAGGGCACGGTGCGAAATCGACTTGTCGCCGGGAACGCGGACCTTCCCGGTGAGGGGGCCGCTGGAACGGGCCTCCAGCGGGGTGGGATGATCGGCAAGGTGGTCCGCAAGGTGATTTGAATGGGTCAAGAATGTGTCCTCTGCGCGGGCGGCAGGTATCACATAGGCCGCGCGGCGTCACGCATCGGTCCGGCTCCCGCAAAGCGCTATTGACAGCGGCGCGGCAACTAGCCAAGTGAAGCACCGTTTTTCGAAAATTCCCAGGATTCCACCCGTGGCCAAATCCGATCTCGGAACCAAACGTATTTGCCCGACGACAGGCAAGAAATTCTACGACCTCAACAAGAACCCGGTGATCTCGCCCTACACCGGCGAGGTCGTGCCGATTGCGCCGATCCCGCCGCCGCGGACCCGCGCCGACGCCGCCGCGCGGGCCAATGCCGCAGCGGCCGCTTCCGCGGCCGAAGCCACGCCGGAGCCGGTCGAGGCTGAAGAGTTGGTGCCGCTCGAGGAAGCCGACGCCGAGGAGAACACCGGCAAGGTCAAGGCGGTCGTTCCGGAGTCGGAAGACGATATCGAGATCGACGAGACCATTGAAGACGACGACGATGACAATTCCACCTTCATCGCCGATGAGGAAGAGGGCGATGAGGACGTCACCGACATCATCGGCGACGTCAGCGGTGACGAGGAGACTTGAGATCGACCCTGAACTGTGTTCAGGGTTTTGCCCGCGCGTCGCCCATGGCGCGCGGAGAGCATGATCCGGAAAAGCGGCAGCCGGTTTTCCGAAAGGATCATGCTCAGAGAGTTACGGGGCCATAGCTCAGCTGGGAGAGCGCTTGCATGGCATGCAAGAGGTCGGCGGTTCGATCCCGCCTGGCTCCACCAGCCTTCGCTTGCTTCGCAAGCTACGGCTCGGCAAGCCACGGCTCGCCTTATCGTGGCGAAGCAAGCGACGGCTGCCGCGTCGTAGCCCGGAGGGCGAAGACGGGCCTCGGCAAGCTGTGGCTCCTGCTGCGAAGCCGGACTGTAGAAACCAATGAAATACGTCTACATCCTCGAAAGTCACAATTCGGAGCATTTCTACGTCGGCGTCACCGACGACGTGTCGGCGCGATTGGCAAAGCACAACGCAGGCGAAGTGGCGCACACTTCAAAGTATAGACCGTGGCGTTTGAAAACCTATGTCGCGTTCAGCGATGAAAAGCAGGCTTTCGCATTTGAGAAGTATCTGAAGTCCGGCTCAGGCCGCGCATTCGCAAACAAACGCCTCTGACAACCGGAACTGCCGCAAGGCCACTATTCAACGAGCGTGGCATTCAACCGGTCACGGAGGGCGACGAGTTCGTCCTTCATGCCAACCAGTTCCGTGACCGAGCATGCCGAGGCGGCCAGGATGGCCTGGGGCACCGCTCGGGCCCTTTCCCGCAAGGCCTGCCCGCGGGACGTCAGTGCGATCAGCACCTGGCGCTCATCCTGGGTGCTGCGGCTACGCTTGACGAGTTCCGCCGCCTCCAGCCGCTTGAGCAGCGGGGTGAGCGTGCCCGAATCCAGAAATAGCTGTTCGCCAATATCCTTGACGGACAGGCCATCGCGCTCCCACAGCACCAGCATCACCAGATATTGCGGATAGGTCAGCCCGATCCGGTCGAGCAGAGGCTTGTAGACCCGGTTGAACGCGTGCGCGGTGGAATAGATCGCAAAACAGATTTGATTGCCGAGCAGTAGCGGCGAGTCCGTCGCGTGTTTCCTGGCCATTCGCACCCTCGTCGGATCATGGAGCTCACCGGCGCATTCTGGGCCCGGAGCTTCCGGCAATCAATTGCACCCAATTAAATGGTGCAGGGTCAATTTTATTTGTATTGCACACAATTTAATTGTGTGCAATACGTGTGCTACTGAACCCGCACCCGAAGGAGACCACCCATGTCCGTAAATGTGCTCTACAAGACCAGCGCCAAGGCGACTGGCGGCCGTGACGGCCAGGCTGCCACGCTTGATGGAACGTTCAACGTCAAACTCGCGACGCCGAAGGAACTTGGAGGCGGCGGCGGCGCGGGCAACAATCCCGAGCAGCTTTTCGCTGCCGGATATGCGGCCTGCTTCATCGGCGCGATGAAGTTCGTGGCTTCGCAAGGCGGCCCGAAAGTGCCCGCCGACGCGTCGGTGACCTCGACGGTCGGCATCGGACCGCGCTCGGCCGGCGGTTTTGGACTGGACATTGACCTTGCGGTCTCCCTTCCCGGCCTCCCGCATGCCGAGGCCGAGGCTCTGGTGGAAAAGGCGCACCAGGTTTGTCCCTATTCCAACGCGACCCGCGGCAACGTCGAGGTTCGGCTGAAGGTCGTGTAATGACCGCTGGCCCGCCCGCGATAGGGGGCGGGCCATTCGCCGCACCTGTGCTGGCTGGCCGGCCGGCGAGATCCACCTCGCCGGCCCTCGCGACATAAGCCTCCGCGCCAGAAGGCATTGCTGGCGCGGCCGAACCTCGCTAGCTCTGGAAGCCGAACGCTCTTGCTGTTCCGATTGATTTCTCTTTGAGCGAAGGTTGTTTCCATGAGTTCTCAAGACGCCGCCGGCGCGATGACTGGATTGCGCGTGATCGACCTCACGCGCGTTCTCGGCGGGCCCTACTGCACGCAAATCCTCGCCGATCACGGCGCTGACGTCATCAAGGTCGAGCCGCCCGCCGGTGACGAGGTGCGCGACTGGGGACCGCCGTTCCATGACGACGACGCGGCCTATTTCGTCGGCATCAACCGCAACAAACGCTCGATCGGGCTCGACCTCGCCTCGGAAGGCGGCCGCGTCGTGCTGATGAAGATGCTGGAGAGCGCCGACGTCCTGATCGAGAATTTCAAGCCGGGCACGCTCGACAAATGGGGCATCGGCAACGATGTGCTGCGCGCGAAATTTCCGCGACTGGTGCACTGCCGGATTTCAGGCTTCGGCGGCGATGGCCCGCGCGGCGGCAATCCCGGCTATGACGCCATCATTCAGGCCATGACCGGAATGATCGCGGCAACCGGCTCGCCGCAAAGCGGACCGATGCGCATCGGCGTCCCGCTGGTGGACATCACCACCGGGCTTTACGCCGCGATCGGCATCCTGATGGCGCTGTCGGAGCGGCAGAAATCCGGCGTCGGGCAGTTTCTCGAGACAACACTTTACGAGACCGGCCTTGCCATCATGCATCCGCATGCCGCGAATTATTTCATGCACGGCAAGCCGCCGCAGCTTACCGGCAACGAACATCCGAATCTGGTGCCTTACGCGATCTTCCCGACGCGAACCGCCGATATCTTCATCGGCGTCGGCAATGACGGCACCTTCCGCAAGCTCGCCAAGGAGATTGGCAAGCCCGAACTCGGCACCGATGTACGCTTTGCCCGCAACAAGGACCGGGTCGCCAACCGCGATGCGCTCCGCGCCGAGCTTGCCGCCGTGTTCAGCCAACACGACGCCGAGCCGCTCTGCGATCGCCTGCTCGCCGCCGGATTGCCGGCCGGACCGGTGCAGTCGATCGACACCGCGTTAACCAGCGCCCACACCGTCCATCGCGGCGATGTCATCGCCAGGGAATGGTACAAGGGGGTCGCCTCGCCGATCCGCTTCGAGCGCAGCAAGGCAAGCCTGCGGAGCGTGCCGCCGAAATTCAGCCAGCACTCAACCGAGGTACTCACCGAATTCGGATATTCGAAGGATGAGGTCGATGGCCTGATGGCCAAGGGGGTTGTCTGCGGCCCCGACCGTAAGCGCTGATTCCGGCCTTTTCGGAGCCATGCTTGCGGGTTTCGGGAGGTGCTTGAACGACCTCGAAATCGTGCCCATATTGATGGCTGACCGGACGGCAAATTCGTCAGCCGGCCAAAATGGGGCGCCGCAAGGGCCCTGAACTTCAAAGTCGCTTCGAGAGGACTTTGCAAAATATGTCTCGTGTTCCTTCGTTATCCAGTCCGTTCCTGCTGGGATTCGACGAAATCGAGCGTGCGCTCGATCGCGTCGTCAAAGGCGCCGACGGTTATCCTCCCTACAACATCGAGCGCTGCGATCGCAGCAACGGGCAGCCCGAGCGGTTGTGCATCACGCTCGCAGTGGCGGGTTTTACCCGCGACCAACTCGATGTAACCATTGAGGAAAACCAGCTCGTCATCCGGGGCCGCCAGCACGACGACAAGGCCCGGCAATACATCCATCGCGGCATCGCCGCGCGCCACTTCCAGCGCACCTTCGTGCTGGCGGAGGGGATGCAGGTGCTGGGCGCGGACCTGAAAAACGGGCTGTTGTCGATCGATCTGGCCCGGCCCGAGCCGGAAAAGATCGTTAAGACAATTGCTATCAATGAGCACGAATAATGAAACTAGTAGCGGACTCGACCGCTTAGTCTGACAGAGGAGTCGAGACCATGACTGAAGGTAATGTTGTGTTTGAACCCGCGGGCGTCTCCACCGAGGCGCTGGCGAGCCTGGGCGAAGGCCATATCGCCTATGTGAAGCAGATCCGTTCCGAGGACGTGCCGGGACTGTTTCCGCAGGCGCCGAAGATCGCGCCGGGACTGAAGCTGTTTGCGCTCCACGCCGCTGACGGCACGCCGATCATGCTGACCGACAGCCGCGAAGCCGCGATCGCCAATGCCTGGAGCAACGAATTGCAGGCCGTCAGCGTTCACTGACCCGGATATTGCCGGCGTCACCGACGCAGCTTTTGCCGCTGTGACTGACGCAGGCTTTTGCTGGTGTCACTGACTGAGGCCTTGCCGGCGTCACCGACGCTACAACGAGTTTTGGGACACGCGAGCATGTCCACGACTTGATCGTGGGCATGCTCTTTTTTGTCTTGTGCTGAATATCGGTTACGGCCGCAGACAGCCTACGCCGCACTCGCCGGCGGCAACGCCAATACCGAATAGATCGCCTGCGCGTCGCGCGAGGCGCGCAACTTCTTGGCGACGTCCTGATCGCGCAACAGCCGGGCGATCCGCGCCAGCGCCTTCAGGTGATCGGCGCCTGCGCCCTCCGGCGCCAGCAGCAGGAACACGAGGTCGACCGGCTGGCCGTCCATCGCCTCGAAATCGATCGGGCGTTCGAGCCGGGCAAACAGGCCGAACAGTTTTTCCAGTTTCGGGAGCTTGCCGTGCGGGATGGCGACGCCATAGCCGACGGCGGTGGTGCCGAGCTTCTCCCGCTGCAGCAGGACCTCGAAAACCGCGCGCTCGTTTTGCCCGGTCAGCACGGAGGCGCGCGCGGCAAGTTCCTGCAGCGCCTGCTTCTTGCTGTTGACCTTCAACGCCGGGAGGATCGCCTCGGGTGCGACCAGATCGGTAATCGTCATGGGGCGTTCCGAGGTGAATTTAGCCGTCAGGTTGCGAAATAGGCTTCAGATGGGCGGCGTCAAGAAGATGGGCGAAAAGCAGCACCGGCTGGTCCAGTTGATGGGGCTTCTACTCCAACGCAAGACCGGTGCCAACTCCCACGAAGTGGTTCCCGGCGCCTCCCCTTTTGGGGCGGCGGACCATAGGGAGGAGGCCCCGGGGCGTCAATGCCCGGGGCGGCTAACCCCCCGACTTAACCACCGGCGGATCGATCCAGCCGACATTGCCGTCCGGCCGCCGGTAAATGATGTTCACCCGGCCGCTACCGCCGTGCTGGAACACGATGCAGGCCGCCCCGGTCAAGTCCAGCTCCATCACGGCTTCGCTGACCGAACACCGTCTCAGCGACGTGGTCGCCTCCGCGATGATCACCGCATTGTAGCCGTTGACCTCGTCTTCGCCGTCGGCCGCCGGCGCCTCGATCACATAGCTTGGTGCATCCAGTGTTGCCGCGCCAATGTCCGCGATTGCCTCCGCGGCCGCGTGGGCCTTGCGCGCCGAACGGTCCTTGAGGCGGCTCTTGTAGCGGCGCAGCCGCTTCTCGATCAGGGCCAGCGCCTGGTCGGCGCTGGCATAGGCATCGGCGGCGTTGGAGTCGGCCTCGAGCGTAATTCCGGAATCCAGATGCAGCGCACAGTCGGTGCGGAAACCGAAGCCGTCCTTGCTCAGCGTGATGTGACCGGAATAATTGCCGTCGAAATACTTGCGCAGCACCTCATCGGTGCGCTCGCTGACACGCCCGCGCAGCGCGTCGCCGACGCTGATGCTTTTTCCCGAGATCCGGAGAGTCATTTGATGCCTCGATTGGTCTGGAGACTCGAAACTATTCCGATTTGACCGGAGCGCAATCAAGCCGGCGCGGTGTCGCGGGACCGGTCGGTCGACGCGGCGGGCGCCGAGAGCGCAGTGCCGAGCATGCTTTGCTTGTCACGACGGCGCTGCACCGAGGACGGAATCCGCATCGCTTCGCGGTACTTCGCGACCGTGCGGCGGGCGATATCAATGCCGGACTCGCGCAATCGTTCCACGATGGTGTCGTCGGAGAGAATCATCGAGGGGTTTTCCGCATCGATCAGCTGTTTGATGTGATGGCGGACGGCCTCCGCCGAATGGGCCTCGCCGCCATCGGCCGATGCGATCGACGCGGTGAAGAAATACTTCAATTCAAAACTGCCGCGATTGGTCGCCATATATTTGTTGGCGGTTACCCGCGACACCGTCAATTCATGCATCTGGATCGCATCCGCCACGGCCTTGAGGTTGAGCGGCCGCAGATGCGCCACGCCATGGGTGAAGAAGCCGTCCTGCTGGCGCACGATCTCGGTTGCGACTTTCAGAATGGTGCGGGCGCGCTGGTCCAGCGCGCGCACCAGCCACGTCGCGTTCTGCAGGCAATCGGTGAAATAGGATTTGTCGCCATCCTTGCGGATCGTCTTCGACAGTTCGGTATAATAAGTCTGGTTGACCAGCACCCTCGGCAAGGTGTCGCTGTTGAGTTCGACATGCCAGCCGCCGTCGGGCCCGGGCCGCACATAGACATCCGGCACCATGGTTTGCAGGCGCGCCGATCCGAATTTCAGTCCCGGCTTCGGATCGAGGCGGCGAATTTCGCCGATCATGTCGGTGATATCTTCATCATCGACACCGCAGAATTTCCGCAACCCGGCGATATCGCGCTTGGCCAGAAGGTCGAGATGCTCGACCAGCGCCTGCATCGCAGGATCATAGCGATTGAGCTCGCGCAACTGGATCGCGAGGCACTCACTTAAATTCCGCGCGCAGACGCCGGGCGGATCGAATTTCTGCAGCACCGCGAGAACCGCATCGACCTCCTCGGGCGAAGCCCCGAGCCGCTCGGCGGCCTGGCCCAGATCCGGCGGCAGATAGCCCGCCTCGTCGACCAGATCGATCAGGTATTGCCCGATCATGCGCTGCGCGGGCGCGGCAAAAGCCACCGCCAGCTGTTCGGCGAGATGGCTGCCGAGCGTGACCTCGGCGGCGACAAAGGCTTCGAGATTGTAGCTGTCGTCATTGGAGGCGCCGCCGCCCCATTCGGTGTAGGCGGTCGGCGCCGCATCCTGCGCGGTGCGCGCGGCGGCTTCGGCGGGCTCCTCGGAAAACACATTGTCGAGGCCGGTGTCGAGGGTCTGCTCGATCTCGGCCCGGCTGCCGAGGTCGCGATTCATCCATTCTTCCTGGACCGGCTCGAACCCATCGCCGGCAGGGCCGCCGGCCATCTCGGAACGCTCGGCGGCATGCTCGTCGCCATAGGCGGAACCCGGCTCGTCACGGTCGGAAAATTCGGCCTGTTCCGGCATCGATTCGCCGGCAACCGGGGGCTCGGTACCGTCGCTGGCACGCTCCAGCAGCGGATTTCGCTCCAGTTCCTCCTCGACAAAGGCCGAAAGGTCGAGATTCGACAGCTGCAGCAGTTTGATCGCCTGCATCAGCTGCGGCGTCATCACCAGCGACTGGGACTGGCGGAACTCTAATCTCTGCGTCAGCGCCATGGAGGCAAGAACCGATCCAGTAAAGTTGGTCCGATTCTTGCTTAAACTAGTCCAAAGCCGATGTACACGGCTTGACGAACTGGAAAAATGGATTAGAGGCGGAATTCCTCGCCAAGGTAAAGGCGGCGCACATCCGGGTCATTGACGATCTCATCCGGATTGCCTTCGGTCAAGATCTCGCCGGCATAGACGATATAGGCGCGGTCGGTCAGCCCGAGCGTTTCCCGCACATTGTGGTCGGTAATCAGCACGCCGATACCGCGATTGGTGAGGTGGCGGACCAGGTCCTGAATATCGCCCACCGCGATCGGGTCGATGCCGGCGAACGGTTCGTCGAGCAGCATGTAATTGGGACGGGTTGCGAGCGCCCGGGCGATCTCGACGCGGCGACGTTCACCGCCGGACAGCGCGATCGAGGGCGTCTTGCGCAGCCGCGCGATGTTGAATTCATCCAGCAGGGAATCCAGTTCGGCTTCGCGCTTTTTCTTGGAGGGTTCGACCACCTCCAGCACCGCGCGAATGTTCTGCTCCACGCTAAGACCCCGAAAGATCGACGCTTCCTGCGGCAGATAGCCGATTCCGAGCCGGGCGCGCTGATACATCGGCAGCTTGGTGACGTCGTGGCCATCGAGCTCAATGGTGCCCCGGTCGGCCGGGATCAGACCGGTGATCATGTAGAACACCGTGGTCTTGCCGGCGCCGTTCGGGCCCAGCAGCCCGACCGCCTCGCCACGGCGGACATAGATGCTGACGCCGCGCACGACCTGACGGGTGCCGAAACTCTTTTCCACGCTGTGCACAGCCAGATAGCCCGCCCGCGTCGCCAGCCGCGGCGCGGCGGTGGCGCCGTTGGTCTTGGCGCGCGGCGCCGGACGCGGCTTTTCCGGCCGAGGCACTTCCACTTTCGGCACCGGCGCTTGGCGGGCAAGCGGAGGCGCGTCGCGCACCGGCGCCGACAGCATGTCGCCCATGGTGTCGCCGAGCGCGGTAATGTCCGCGTGCGAGCGCGCAAATCCAGCCGGACTGCGTTTCGCCGGGCGTCGACGGAACATGCCAAGTAAATCAACCATCCGCGCTTCGTTCAGCCTTTCACGGTTAGCCCGCAACCCGCCGCGGCGATTCGATTCGCTCGCGCAACATGAATGAATGGATGTCCGTTGCCCAGCGAAACACCCTCGGTACGAGGCGCAGATCGCGCCGCCGGGCCTTGTCTAGATCGTCCGGTAGATACAGGCTTGCACGGCGAGCTTCAACCTCGCCCGCCCCCAATCAGCCCACAAGCATTTGATACTATTTCGGTTTATTTGAGACGCCGGGCGCAGGAGTGGGAGACGCCATGCCGGGGATGGCCGGACCGCCCTGGCCGGACGATTGAAACAGGCCCTGGACACGCCCTGAATCGGATTCGACCCGCGACACGCCCGTCGTCATATCGACAATCAGGCGGTCGCCGCGCAGAACGTTTTTGCCCTGGGTCAGGATCACGCCGCCAGCGCCACCGACCATGGTGACGAGGTTGGTCTTGGTGTCAAACACCGCGTTTTCGCCGGTCACGACCTGATCCTTCTGGGTGACGACCACGTTGCCTTTGGCCTCGAGCCGGCGGATCTGCGAACTGCCGCCAGGTCCGGGGGTCGCTGCCTGGATCGGCGCCGGCGCCGCTTTCGCCGCCGCCTTGGCATTGCCCGCCGGAGCGGCGGCCGGGGCCGTGGCCGAATCGTAGAACACCACGAGGACCTTCGATGTCATGGTGGTATCGCCCTGCACCACCTTCACATTGCCGGAGAAGGTGGCTTCCTTTTTCTTGTCGCGCATCTCGAGCGAGGCCGCTTCGATCTGAATCGGCTGGTCGCGATTCTGCGAAAAACCCTGCATCGCATTCGGCACGCCCTGCACCGCGCTTTGCGCGACGGCTTTGCCGCACACGATCAGCGTAAGTGCAAAGGCGACGGTCCAGGCGCAACGGGCGATCCGGCGAACCGAGGTGCGGCGCGAAGAAGACATCATCATCAACATCATTTCGTGTTCGCGGTCTTGCTGGAGGAAGACCGCGTCTTGCCGGGATGAGCCGCGGGCTCAGGCGCGGCGGGGGCGGCGGGCTCGGCCGGTGTACCAAGGGTATCGAAATGGTCCAAATGCATCACGACATTGCCTTCGAACGTGATCACCTCTCCGTTTCCGGTAATCTTGATCCGGTCGGACGTAATGGTTCCGTTGGTCAGTTTGACGTCGACATGTTCATCTGACGTCACGATGCCGTTGGCCATATCGACAAATGCCTGCGAGAGGCGCGCTTCATAGCCGGTGGAGGTTTGCAAAAATATGTCCTTTTGCAGATTGAGCAGCTGCTGCTTGGTATCCATCAGCCCGGTGCGGGCAACCAGTGTCACGGTCGACTGATCTTCCGCCAGGAGCTTGGCGCGTATCGTCTTGAGATCGAGGTGATCCGGATCGGTTACGTCCTGCGTCGCGGTTTTCGCCCAGACCTCGTACGGCCGTTGATCGGTGGTGTAGCCCGCCATATGCGGCGATTCCATCGTGATCTTGGTGCCGGAAACAACGAGGTTTCCCACATCGAGCGGCAGCTTGGGCATCAGCATCCGGAACGGATTGAAGACCGACACCAGGACAATCATCGCCAGCGCCAGGATCACGGCTGCCGGCACCGCGACGCGCAGTACCCGTACCATCCGGCTGTGGCGCGCGGCGATGGCAAAGCGCGCGTCCATTCCGGCCTGATAGGATGGGGTCTGAATCGAATTCACCGCGGCTCCACAGCACTGGCGTCATTGGCGCGTGATCCGCCGAACTGCCGGCGGCCCTGCGAAAAGATCATTGGCTCCGTCCATCGACGGGAGCGCGATCTCTGCACAAACGAAGGGTTTTTGTCCGGCAAATCCGGTATCCGCCTTTGCTGCTCGCGCCGCCCCCATTCTATCCGGCATCGCCGGATAATGCAGCCCGGACCTCCCGCTACGAGTGTGACCGAAACGGGGCGGTACCCCGCGCAAAGCGCCATTCTGGCCTGGAGCCGGTTCTGATCGAATCTGAACCGGGGCTCCAATCTTTTGTTTTGACACGCTTTCTTCACGCGGACCGGTACTCGTCCCGGATCAGGTCCGGGGCAGGCTTTCGCTGTGAACCGCGCTAGGAATGGGCGAAGATGTCCTCGGTATCCCAGCCGTCCAGATCGAGCTTTGCCCGCGTCGGCAGAAAGTCGAAACAGGCCTGCGCCAGCGCCGTGCGGTCCTCGCGCGCCAGCATGATATCGAGGCGTTCGCGCAAGCCATGCAGATGAAGCACGTCGGAGGCCGCGTAAGCCAGTTGCGCCTCGCTCAGGGTTTGCGTGCCCCAGTCGCTGGATTGCTGCTGCTTCGACAGATCGACATTGAGCAGCTCGCGCACCAGATCCTTCAGGCCGTGCCGGTCGGTATAGGTGCGGCAGAGCCGCGAGGCGATCTTGGTGCAGTATACCGGCTGCGCCATCACCCCGAAGGCGTTATAGAGCGCGGCGATATCAAACCGCGCAAAGTGAAAGATCTTGGTGATCCTGGAATCGGCCAGCAGCGCCTTCAGGTTCGGCGCGCCGGCATGATCTTTCGGAATCTGCACCACATCGGCGCTGCCATCGCCGTTCGACAATTGCACCACGCAGAGCCGGTCGCGATGCGGATGCAGCCCCATGGTTTCGGTATCGATCGCGACCGAATCGGTATAGCGGGACAGATCGGGCAGATCGCCGCGATGCAGGCGGATGGTCATGGGAAAGGGCCTCAAGGTCTCGGATCGAATCGATGCGAAACAACCTACCGCCCAAAGCGGAAAGAGGCGAGCGGCAGGCGGCCGGCTCAGGTGGAGAAAATGATGCCGGACGCCGCAAAACGCCGATACTTTGCTTTGGATCGGACAACCTCTCGCCTGCTTTTGGCTTTTCAACACCCCGCTCGACCCTTTCTGCTTTGCCCAACGTCTTGGGATGGAGTCTTGGGATGGAGACTCTTGGGAGGGACTCTTGGAATGACGCCGGGCCCATCCCATCTGTTGCCGGCGATAGCGTTTTCGAGCGAAAGCCTGCCCGGACTTGATGCGGGGTGAATGCGGGTTCGCGTCAAGAAAGCGTCAAAAAACAACTAGCGCGGACGGCCGATTCTCTCCCACCTTCAAATGAGTGTCATGACTGAAGAAATTCTTGTTGCGCCGATCGACGAACAACAGGCGCGAGACCGCGGCTTTTCGCATTACCAGTCCCTCCTCGTTGCCTTGCTGGCGCTGGTCCAGTTCACCATCATTCTCGACTTCACGATCATGTCGCCTCTCGGCGCCATCATCATGCCCGCGCTGGATATTACCGCTGCGCAGTTCGGCGTGGCGGTGTCGGCCTATGCCTTCAGCGCGGCGACTTCGGGTATCCTTGCGGCGGGCTTTGCCGATCGATTCGATCGCAAGCGCCTGCTGCTGTTTTTCTATCTCGGCTTCACGTTGGGAACGGCTCTCTGCGCCGTGGCGCCGAACTATCATGTGCTGCTGCTTGGCAGAATCGTCTCTGGATTGTTCGGCGGCGTGATGGGCTCGATCGTGCTGGCCATCATCACCGACCTGTTTGCCTTACACCTGCGCGGCCGCGTGATGGGCTTTGTGCAGACCGCCTTCGCGGCAAGCCAGGTGCTGGGTATCCCGGTCGGTCTTTTTCTGGCCAACCATTGGAACTGGCATATCTGCTTCGCAGCGCTCGTCGGCCTGTCCCTCGCCGCGATGGCCGCCATCCTGTTCGTGATGAAGCCGGTGAACGCGCATCTGTGGATCAAGCAGGACAAAAACGCCTTCCGGCACCTGATCGCGACCGTCGGACAACCCCGCTATACGCTGGCCTTCGCTGTCACGACGTTGCTGGCGACCGGCGGATACATGCTGATGCCGTTCGGAAGCGCCTATACCGTGCACAATCTCGGGATCGATATCGTGCATCTTCCGACGATCTATCTGGTCTCGGGCCTGTTCAGCATTTTCATAGGACCTCTTGTCGGCAAAGCCAGCGACGCTTTCGGCAAATACCCCACCTTCGCTTTCGGCAGCGCGGTGTCAGTGGTGATGGTGCTGATCTATACTCACCTGGGTCAAGTTACCTTGACGACCGCGATCCTGGTCAACGTTCTGATGTTCGTCGGTATCTTTTCGCGCATGATTCCGTCGCAGGCGCTGATTTCGGCCATTCCCGAACCCAGCCAGCGCGGCTCCTTCAACGCGGTCAGCGCTTCCGTGCAGCAACTCTCCGGCGGACTCGGGTCGGTTCTCGCGGCATCGATCATCGCCCAGAATGCGGACGGTTCGTTGCGGCATTTCGACCGGCTCGGATACATCGTCGTTTTAACTTCGGTGATGTCGCTGACTGCGATGTATTTCGTTCAGAAATCAGTCGGGCGGCAGACCGGCAATCGAACGGTCTGACAGCCGCGCTCGACGGCAAGGGCCTGGGCAAAAGTGGTGCCCGGAAGCGAGGCCGCGCCTAATATAACGGAGCCGTTCGTGGTTAAGAAATTGCTTACGCCTGTCTGCTAGGGTCAAGCCTCAAAATGTGAATTTCAGTCCGACAAGGCCCCGGGCATGAATGTTTCGAGCATTTCCTCTTCGTCGGCACTTCATGCGGTCTCCGGCGCAAGCTCCGGCGCGCCGCCACAGCAAAAGATGTCAAACCTGTTTGACTCGATCGACACCAGCGGCTCAGGCAGCATCACGCAAGCCCAGTTCGAACAGGCCTTCCAAACGCAGAATCCTCCGGCCGTCTTCCAGCAGCAGGGCGCTGCAGCGATCTTCGCCGCGCTCGATCCCAGCGGCAACGGCAGCGTATCGAAACAGGATTTCGTCTCGACCATGTCCGGTTTGATGGCATCGCTCCGTACCGGCAACTCCGGACAATCGACGTCGCCGCCGACCGATACGTTGACGGCAAGCCTGCAGGCACTCAACCAGATCGACCCAGCGAGCGTGCCGTCAACGGCAGCGCCAGGTACGCTAGTCAACTACAGCGCGTGAGCAGCGGCGGCTCGGTACCGTCATATCTGCCGCTCTCGTCGATCACGATGTTGCGGACGCCGAGGCTTTGGAGCCAGGCGGCGCCTTTCTTTCCCTTGAGCATCGCCGCTGTCGACAGGCTGCCAGCCACCAGGCAGCGGTCGGAAATGACGGTAACGGAAGAAAGCCCCTGAGCCGGCCATCCGGTTCGGGGATCGAGGATATGGCAGTAACGCCGACCGTCGACTTCCATGAAACGCTCGTAGTCTCCGCTGGTGGCGATCGCGCCCTTCGATAGCGTGATCTCCGCCGCAATCCTGTCGGCATCGCGCGGATGACGGATACCAATCCTCCAGGGCAGGCCGTCGGGCTGTGAACCGATGACGCGAATATCGCCGCCGAGATCGATGAAGCCGTGCCGCGCGCCAAGATCGGCGCAAACTTCCGCCGCCCGGTCCGCCGCGTATTCCTTGCCGATGCCGCCGAAATCAAGCTCCATGCCCGCTTTTTCAAAGTGAATCCGGCCGTTGGAGATCGCGACCTTGTCGAGGCCGATGAACGGCAACACCGCGTCGATCGATTCTTGGGCGGGCAACCGCGAAGCCGAAAAGTCCCATACCGTACGAAGCAGTCCCGAGGTAATGTCGAAAGCGCCGTCGCTCTTCGCAAAGCAGGCTCTTGCGTAATTGATCAGTCCAGACGTTTCGGTGTCGATCTCGATGCTGCCGCCGGTCGCGGCGACCGCGTTGATCCGCGCCAGTTCGCTGTCAGCCCGGTAGCGGGAATACCGCGTCTCGATTCTCCTGACTTCGGCTTCGGCGGCAGCCGCAACCGGCTCAAGGTCTTCAGCCGTTTCTCCGCAGAGGTGAACAGCACAGTCAGATGCCATCGCGTAAAATTGATGTACCATCGTGAGCCTCGCGCAACACCAAAGCATGATCCGGAAAAGTGGACACCGGTTTTCCGAAAAGATCATAGTTAAACAAAAAGATAGAGCGAGATGGCGATTCAACGAAGAGCCATCTCGCTCTGGCTGAGTCGGCATCGAATTCGCATCCGTCGGGACGGTATCGTCTTTCCGATCGGAATATCATCCGGACGCATCTCGGCTGACCCAGTTCGACACGGTCCGAATGGAGGATACTCACGGCGTCGAGGCTTGAGCCGTGCAGGCCTTCAGTTGCGGGCCTGCGGGGCCAATTCCAGCCCCGGCGGAGACTTGGCCCAGGAATAGTTGTGGCTTGCGAGTTCATAGCCGCGGTCAAAAAGCGCGTTCATGTATCGGGGCTCAAAGGATTCGTTGTGGACTTCGTTAAAGTCGGGCGGGATGCTCGCAAGATTGAAATCGATCCCGTCGCGCTTGGTGATGGAGTAGATACGATAGAGGTCACCGATCCCCTGATTCTTGATCAGCGTCGAGATCGAACGTGTCGTAATCGACAGGACATTCTCGCTGACGGGTTGCCATTCCGGATCGATTTTCCCGTTTCTGATGACATATAACCGTCGTTTGGTGACGGCTCTTCCCGGCTTTTGATTGCCGGAGACAAACGAGAAGATCGATGGAGCGATGAATACCTGCCTGGTTATCCCGCCATCGACATGCAGCTCGTCATAGTCCTTTCCGCCAACCCGCACCTGAATCCGGACCGGCGGGAACACCCCGGGGAGCGTCGCCGACGCCAACAATATCTTTCGGAACAGAGATATCGCGTCGGGATTGTTGCTCATCGCGATCCGGCCCATGTCCCACAAAACAGGCCTTTGCGTATCGAGATTGGTGGTGCCGATCAGCAGGATCCGGCCCTTGGTCCGCTCCCTGGCGACTTCCTGCAAAAAGCCGTCGTCGACGTATTTCTCGATCAAATGCGCCAACGGCGTGTCGTCGGCCAGAGCGGAACCGTCGATCAGACCATGTACGTTATAGGTGTAAATGTCTTTTCTTCCGTACTTCGTGAAGATCTCCCGCAGTTGACCATCACGTTCACGCCCGAGGAATACGAACGGCGCAATGAGAGCGCCGGAGCTGATACCTGTGACCAAATCGAACCTCGGCCGCGTGCCCGCATCGCTCCATCCCACCAGCAGACCAGCGCCGAAGGCGCCGTCTTCGGCACCGCCGGAAATGGCCAGAAGATTCGAGACCGGCGACGATTGGGTTTGCGTCCTGGGCAAATCCGCCATCGCGATCGTTTCAATGGCGGGCGCAGATGCGTCGCCCCAGAAGCGGATATTATGAAATCCCTCGAGGTCGATCTGGCCGGCATTCGCTTGCGGCAGAACATTGCGCGGGGAAATCGTCGCACATCCACCCGTCAGCAGGGCCATCGAACTGATCAGGCCGAGAAACGCCACGCGCCGAGCGGCAGCCCCCAAGCGGACGTCGCGCAGTTTTTGATTTAACGCATCGATAGCCCGCCGAAAGGGCCTCAACATCGGCCGGGACTTTTTCGGGTATCGCACGGACGCGACCAGCACCGTGGCCTCGAATACATCCCGATATTTTTCGATATTTCCATGTCAGGAGATCATCATCCCATCGAGATTGCACTTCAGTTATGAAGCAGCGGCGGATGAGTGTTGACATTATGGTATTATCGCGGCCGCTTCATCGCGGCGCAGCTTATTTGACAAAGCTCAGATACGAGGCGAGCGCCTCGATTTCATTCGGGCCAAGATGGGTCGCAACCATCGGCATCGGAGACTCCATACCCGAATGATAGCCTTGGCCCCATTGCTCAAGCCGGCCCTTCAAATAGAAATAGGCCAGTCCCCCGAGACGAGGAATGTTTCGTACGCCCTCGGCGTTCGGGCCGTGACAGGCATAGCAGGACACGATATTGGCTTCGGGGATTCCATCCATGTAGATCGTTCTTCCCCGCGACACGAGCGTGCTGTCGCCGTCATTGGCGGCTTTCGGCGAGATCGTCGCGAAATAATTCGCCAGATTGCCGGCCGTTTGCAGATCGAGGGCCGCGACCGCGCTCCACATATATTGCTTCGAAAATGGATTATCCCGCGCGTGCGCGCGAAAGCTCCTGATCTGACTCATGATGTATTGCGGCCGCTGTCCGGCCAGCCGCGGCGCGACCGTATAGCCTTGCGCTCCCGCTCCGTGACACCAGGTGCAGTTGCGCACGGCGGGGCTCTCGCCGGCCCACGCGGAAACACTAGAGGCGAGGATCGCCATGACCGCCATTTGCAAACCGATGCGCTTCATGACCCCAGGCTTTCGCGCTTCATGTACTTACCGACGTGTCGGCGTACGAGACGGCAGCACTTACTGCAGATAACTGACATAGGCCGCGACCGCTTCAATCTGTGACCGCGTCAGGTTGTGCGCGGTCGGCGCCATGATGGCGGATGTATCGACTGCCGAGCCCTGACCTCGCTCCGTCTTCCAACCTGTCAACTGGCCCACCGTGTACGCGTAGACCTGACCCGCAAGTCGCGGAATTTCATTTTGACCCTTGCCCTCCGTGCCGTGACAGGCGGAGCAAGCGGGGACGTTGGATTCGGGAAGACCTTCCTCGAAGATTCGTTTCCCGGTCGCGATCGGTCCCCTTGGCGCTCCGCCGAGCGGCTTGGGATTGAGGCCTCTGAAATGCGTGGCCAGCGCCGTCAGCATCGACGGGCTCAGCACATGCGCGACGTTGAACATGATCGGATTGGTCCGCCTGCGCTCGATGAAGGCCCGCAACTGAGCCTCGATGTATTCGGGCTGCTGCCCGGCCAGCCGCGGCATCGGAAAGTATCCGAGATATCCCTGGCCCGACAGCCCATGGCAGGTTTTGCAATATTCCAGCTTGGCCTCCAGGCCTCCCTTCGCGTGCCCAGCCATGTCCTCCGCGTGACCGCTTGCGGAAAACAACGCTGCCATGACCGCTGTCTGCAATATCAGCCGCAGGCCGATGACCTTCGCGGTCCGGCCTCCTCGCCTGCCGCCTGACGGGTCCGCTCCGTGTGAAAAGGCTCCGACCATCACCAACCGGACCCCCAGATGTGAAAATTCAACCCGACCTTGACGACCTGAACGGTCTGCTTGACGTCGACAACCCCCGTGAAACCGTTGATCGAGTCGGCCATCAGGATGCCGCCATGCCCGAATGAGTAGTAATCATATTCGACATTGACCGACCAATGACGTGCGAAAGCCCAATCCACGCCGCCACCCACGATCCAGCCGTAGCGGTTGTCCAGCCCTTGAAAGTCATAAGGAAGACCCGTGAATGTACCGCTGACATTGTATTTGTCTCCGGCCAGTGCGGCGCCGCCTTTGGCGTAAAGCAGGACATTGTCGAAGGCGTAGCCGACACGCGCGGTCACGCTCGCAAGAAAGTCGGTGTTCGCCTGCATGAGCCCGATGTCGGGATTGCCGAGCGGGAGGCCGACGGACGTACTGCCTTTCATGGTGGAGCCCAGGGCTGAGCCTTCGATACCGACCACCATGGAAGAAGGGAACTCATAGTCGCAGCCGATCTGTCCGCCGATCACGGCACCGGTCGGCGACGTGCTTGCGGTGGTGACGCCGGTAGTCGCCCCGGGGAAGATAAATGAATCCTGCACGAGCTGCACCGGATCGGTCATGTCCTTGCGGGCAATCCCGCCGCCGAGACTTCCGCCGACATAGCAGCTGGTCCAGCTGAACCGCGGCGCCGCATAGGGCACCTCCGACTTCATCGGCAGGTCCGCTGCGATCGCTGGTGCCGCGAGGGTCACCGCGAGCACTGCTGCGTTGGCGAAAAGGAGTTTTCTCATCGGACAATCTCCGTATGCGGACGCGTCCGCCTACATCGCAAACCAGGCATGGAGGAACAGGGTGTTGTTGTCGTGGGCGGCGACCGTGGTGCCGTTTAGCTTGTTGTAATAGGTGTATTGCAGGCCGACGCGGGCGTTGAACCACGGCCAGCCGATCATCTTGCTGGCCCCGAACGGGATGTAGGCGATCTCGGCCATGAAGCCGTCGGTGTTCGGAGTCGAGGCGGCCCCGGTGACGGGATCGGTCCCGTACAGGTTCATGTCGGCGGTGCCCCATTGATTGAAATATTGCCCGGTGAACACGACCCTGTTGTCGGCACCGTAGGCGAATGAAGCCTGCAGCTTGAGGCTGTTGAGCTGGTTGGTGGGATTGGAGGCACTCGCGTTGAGGAAGCTCGCATCCAATTGCTGAAACTCGCGAATATAACTGCCGCGCAGGGTCAGCCAGTAATTGTCGCCTTGATACTGATATTGGGTGTCGAAGCCGATATCGGTGAACCTGTCGGTTTGTGGAAACACATCGGTCGACCAGCTCGCGAAGCTTGTATCGACCCAGGGATGGACGTTGAACTGCGCTCCGAATGCGCCGATCATCCACGTGTTCCTGCCCCAGTGCGGTTCCAGCGCAATGCGCCAATAGGGCGCGATGTTGCCGAGCTGACCCGGCCCAGCGAACGGATCGGTACCCAGCGCGTTCTGCTGGCTGA
The DNA here is from genome assembly GCA_963813165.1 of uncultured Pseudomonadota bacterium. Lineage (GTDB taxonomy): Bacteria > Pseudomonadota > Alphaproteobacteria > Rhizobiales > Xanthobacteraceae > Bradyrhizobium. Next base: position 343,077 of record CAWEYJ010000017.1, read on the forward strand.
AGCCGAGCGTCTTGTAGCCGGTGATTTCCAGATAAAGCAGATCATTGATAAAGGTATAGGCGCCGACGCCGCCGACATGCGCGGCAAACGCGCCCTCGATCGCCGTATTATGACCCTGTAGGCCAAGGATCGTCGAACCGGCGTAAGGGAAGGACCAGGCCGGTGTGGTGTTCCAGACATCCTGAACGGTCGGGTTATTGTTGGCCGTGATGCCGTAGATCAGGTCGAGCGGCCCGATGCGGGCCGTGCTGGCATAGCGAACGTCGGTATTGTCCCACGTCCAGGTGTGGCCGAATGGATCGCCAAATCCTCCGGGCGGCACCGCGTTATAGGTGACTTGCGCGAAGGCGCCGATATTGTCGGTGATCGCGCCACCGTAGAACGCGCTGAACGGCGAGAGCACGACATTGTTGTTCGCGCTATAGGGGTCGGCACCAGTCAGCGGCGCCTGGGTGTGCGTGTAACCGACGATCGCCATCATCGAGATCGGCGGGACGTAATCCTTGTCAGCCTCCGGAGTCGTCGAAGTCGAGGGCAGCGATTTAACATAGCCGAGCATCTTGTCGTACTCGGCGCGCGCGTCCTGAGCGCCTTTGGACGAAAACGGCGTCGTCTGGAATTCGCCGCCGCCGGTGGTATATCCGAGCAGCTTGAACCTGCGGCCATAGGGGGTCAGCGCGGGAAAATCGGTGTGACAGGTACCGCAGGGTTGTCCGGTCTGCCGCGCGAAGCTCGGCAGGGCTTGCGCCGGCGGCGCAAAACCGATCGTCAGGAAACCGATCGCGAGGGCAACAAGTGCAGCGGCAGCCAACAGCCTGCAGTTGCCGAAACGTGGGGTCGTGGAATGCCCGCCATTGCCTTGCATCGCGCGCCATTTCGTTGTTTGCGACGCTTCGTGCCCCCGCACGAAATCTGAATCCGCCCAAAAGCAATGATAATCGAAGAGCCGTGAACGCAGCTAAGACAAAAGCCCGCGATGAACCGGATTTCTCAGCGGAGTGACATTTATACAACTTTTAGTTGTAAGCGCATAAATCAGCGCTCGGCGAAATATCTCATTTCGTCGCTCGTCGAATAGCAGAAACGGCCGACTTCTAAGTGCACCGACCTTCGCGGGAAGCGATTTGATCCAGATCAAATCAGGCAGGAAAAATTCAGCTGGATCGAACAGCCCGGCGCGGCGTAACGTGATCAACATTTAAAGGGCGGGCTTATGCGCATTCTCTCGGCACTGCTGACGGCAGCTTTCGCGATCGCCCTCCCGGCACAGCTGCAAGCGGAAGACAAGGCCAAGGCCGACTTCTCGCAACAGGAGCTTGAGGCTAAAATCGCCTATTGCAAAACCTGTCATGGGGTGTCGGGGCAAGGTTTTCGTGGATCGTTTCCGATGCCGCGGCTGGCAGGACAGCAGCCCGAATACCTTGCCAATCAGTTGCAGGCGTTTATCGATCGCAGGCGCACAAACCCCGTGATGTTTAACGTGGCGCATGTGCTGAGTCCGGCGATGCTCAAGGCACTGGCCGAGCATTTCAAGGACCTCAACCCTAAACCGCTGGGAGGGGGCTCGAAGGAACTCGCGGCTGCGGGCAAGAAAATCTACGAAGAAGGCGTACCCAGCGCCGAGGTTCCTCCGTGCGCTACCTGTCACGGCCCGGAAGCAAAGGGCGCTGATGCATTTCCTCGTCTGGCAGGACAGCTCAACGATTATGTCGCAAAGAAACTTCTGAACTGGAGCAAGGAACGCGGTCAGGATCCGGCCAAGCCCGACAACTCGGCCATTATGCAACCGATCGCGCATGGCCTGACCGAGGATCAGGTGAATGCCGTCGCAGCGTATCTGAGTTATCTCGAATAGTTCCGTCGTACCGAGTTCATAACGCGCGCCGCGCCGACAATCGTCTGCAAGAACCAAAAAGAGCTGTCATTAAATTGGTTGCCCTCTCACGACAGGATGAAAATCATGGCTGCACTACCAGGAATTTCCCGACGGCAGGCGCTGACAATCGCGGCCGGCATGGCCGGAGCCTCGGTCACGGGCGCCGCAGTGGTCGTCGGCACATCCACGCCCGCGCAGGCGGCCAAGGCATCGCAGAAAATTGTGAAGTATCAGGACACGCCGAAGGGAGATCAACGCTGCGAAAATTGCGTGCAGTTCGAAGCCCCATCATCCTGCAAAACCGTAGATGGAACGGTTTCTGCGCAGGGCTGGTGCATGGTCTATGCGAAGAAGCCGGCATAAGCACGGGCGCCTGCAAATTGCGGCGGAGGGAGTTCGCTATCGGCGGTGGCGCACACGTTTCCCGCCACCAGACAAGTGAACCTAAAAGGACAATTCGAGATTCAGGAGCGCGCTTCGACAGAGTGGGGCGCTGTTTCCTGCGAAGAAACCGACGCTGGACTGCGACGGATCGGATTCAGGCGCCATAACACACTCGATTCTCATCGAGAATCAGGATCTTTCAAAAAAAGTGGTGCCCAGGAAAGGACTCGAACCTTCACGGCCGTGAAGCCACTGGCACCTGAAGCCAGCGCGTCTACCAATTCCGCCACCTGGGCCCGGGCCGGTTAGTACGGATCGGTCGCGCGCTTGTCAAATTGGCAAAGTGATCCCCAAATACGCTGTACAGCGCCGAGGCGATGGCGTATCGGCAAACGCCGAAATACCCTTGCGCGATCGATCGAATTGACTGGCAGGAATGGGACCCTATGACATCGAATCAGGACACGCTGGTCACGGTTTTCGGGGGATCGGGCTTTCTGGGGCGAAGCGTGGTGCGGGCGCTAGCCAAGCGCGATTACCGCATCCGGGTCGGGGTGCGGCGGCCGGAACTCGCCGGGCATTTGCAGCCGCTCGGCAAGGTCGGCCAGATCCATGCCGTGCAGGCGAATCTGCGCTATCCGGCCTCCGTCGAGGCCGCCATGCGCGACTCCCACGTCGCCATTAACCTCGTCGGCATTCTGGCCCAGAGCGGCGCCCAGACCTTCGACGCGGTGCAGGGGATCGGCGCGGGCACGGTAGCAAAGGCCGCCAGCGCCGTCGGGGCGCGGATGGTGCATGTTTCCGCGATCGGCGCCGATGCCCATTCGCCGTCGCGTTACGCCCGCGCCAAGGCCGCGGGTGAAAAGGCGGTGCTCTCGGCCGCCCCGACGGCCACGATCCTGCGGCCGTCCGTGGTGTTCGGGCCCGAGGATCAATTCACCAACCGCTTCGCCGCGCTCGCCAGAATGTCGCCGGCGCTGCCGCTGATCGGCGGAGGCGTCACCCGGCTGCAGCCGGTTTATGTCGGCGATGTCGCGACTGCCGTCGCCGACGCCGTGGACGGCAAGACCAAGGCGGGCGCCACCTACGAACTCGGCGGCCCCGAAGTCCTGACCATGCGCGAGATCATGGAAATCATCCTGGCGACCATCGAACGCCGGCGCATGCTGGTCCCGCTGCCGTTCGGCCTCGCCAAACTCAACTCGCTGTTCCTGCAGTTCGCGCCGGGGCCCTTGAATCTGACGCCGGACCAGGTGACGCTGCTGCAATCGGACAATGTGGTGTCGGACGCGGCGAAAGCCGCCGGCCTTACGCTGGAAGGACTGGGGATCGTGGCGGATTCGCTCGAAGCCGTCGCGCCGCAATACCTCTGGCGCTTCCGCGCCGCCGGGCAATTCCAGAAAAAGAGTGCATGATTTATCCTGAGGTCGTCCCCGCGAAGCGGGGACGACCTCAGGAAAACTATCTCCCCATCGCCAATGCGATCAGGCCGAGCGTGCCGACGATGACGCGCCACCACGCGAACAGCGTGAAGCCGTGGCGGGTCACATAGCTCAGAAATGTTTTGACCACGATGATGGCGGTGACAAACGACACCACGAATCCGATCGCGATGATCCCCAGATGATCGGTCGTCATCTCGGCGCGGTTCTTGTAGTAATCATAGGCGAACGCGCCGACCATGGTCGGGATCGCGAGGAAAAACGAAAACTCCGCCGCCGCGCGCTTGTCGGCGCCGAGCAGCATCGCGGCGACGATGCTGGCGCCGGAGCGTGACACGCCCGGGATCATCGCGAGACATTGCGCGAACCCGATCGCAAGATACATCGGCAGCGGAAATGTCGTGGCATCGTGTTCCCGCGGATCGTGATCGAGCTGATCGACCCACAACAGGATCGCGCCGCCGACGATCAGCGAAAAGCACACCACCCAGGGATTGAACAGATAGGCCTTGATGTAGCCGCCGGCAGCGGCGCCGATCACGGCCGCGGGCAGAAACGCCACCAGCACGCCGATGACGAAGCGCCGGTCGTCGGCATTGGAAAACATCCCGAGCGCGATCCGCCACAATTTGGTGAAATAGATTGCGAGAATCGCAAGAATCGCGCCGAGCTGAATCAGCACGGCGAAACTCTGCCAGAACCTGCCTTCGCCAAGATCGAAAAATCGTTCCGCCAGCAGCAGATGACCCGTGGAGGATACCGGGAGGAATTCCGTAACGCCCTCGACGATGCCGAGGATCACCGCCCTTATTGCATCAGACATCATGATCCAGTCCGTTATGATCGGTATCGGCCGAAAAAGCCGGGCTCTTCTCGCTTATTCGCCTGCCCGCCGCAACGTCAAAATGCGAAAACACGGGTTGCCTCGTTCGTCTGCTTCTGTAGTTTGGCGCGGCACTCGGGCGGTGAGAGTTTCTTAAGTACCGCAATTTTATCAAGGACTTCATGTTCACACTGTTCCATCATCCGTTCTGTCCGCATTCGCGCTTCATCCGGCTTGCGCTCGGAGAACACAGCCTCGATCTGCGGCTGGTGGAGGAGCGGGTCTGGGAGCGGCGCGAGGCGTTTCTGGCGCTGAACCCGGCGGGCACCACGCCGGTCTTGACGTCGGAAGGCCGGCCCGCAATTCCCGGCGCCGGCATCATCGCCGAATATCTTGATGAGACCTATGGCGCTGCCATGGACGAGCGGCGGCTGCTGCCGACCACCATGGCCGAGCGCATCGAAGTGCGGCGGCTGATGGCGTGGTTCAACGACAAGTTTTTCGAAGAGGCGTCCAATCCACTGGTCACCGAGCGGATCTACAAGCGCTTCATGAGCGAGGATGATGGCGGCGGCGCGCCGGCCGCCGAAGTGATCCGCGCGGCAAAGGCAAATGTGCGCTACCATCTGGCCTATATCGGCTGGCTGGCGCAGACCCGGAATTTTCTGGCCGGCGACCGGTTGACCTATGCGGACCTCGCCGCCGCGGCGCACCTTTCGGCGATCGATTATCTGGGCGACGTGCCATGGATCGAGGACGACGCGGCAAAGGCGTGGTACGCGCGGGTGAAATCCCGCCCGTCATTCCGTCCGCTGCTCAGCGAATGGCTGGCCGGCGTGCCGGCGTCGCGCACCTATGTCGATCTCGACTTCTGATTCGACGTCTCTCGATAGGCCGCATCCCCTCATCCGGATCGCTGAGGCGCGCAAATGCGCTCCCGGGCAATCCGGCCTCTTCCCATGGGAGAGGTGAAGCTGCGGATGCGGCAACTCCTGCGCTTACATCATGACGCCGTCTCTCAAGGAGAAGCTTGCCCGCGAAGCCCGCGCGCTCGGATTCGACGGCGTCGGCGTGACCGACCCCGCGGCGATCGCGGATGCCGGCCGATATTTCCACGCTTTCCTGGCCAACGGCGCCCATGGCGACATGGACTGGCTTGCCGCTCGCCCGGAGCGCCGCGCCGATCCGCGGGTGCTGTGGCCCGGCGTCCGTTCGGTGATCATGCTCGGCGTCAATTACGGGCCCGATGACAATCCGCTGGCAATTCTCGAGCAACGCACGAGCGGCGCGATCTCGGTCTATGCGCAGGGCGACGACTATCACGACGTGATCAAGAAGCGGCTGAAGGCGCTGGCCCGATGGCTGGTCGCCGCATCCGGCGGCGAGGTCAAGGTATTCGTCGACACCGCCGCGGTGATGGAAAAGCCGCTGGCGCAGGCCGCGGGACTGGGCTGGCAGGGCAAGCACACCAACCTGGTATCGCGCGAATTCGGCTCCTGGCTGTTTCTCGGCGCGATCTTCACCTCCGCCGAACTGCCGCGCGACGACGCCGAGGCCGACCATTGCGGTTCCTGTCAGGCCTGCCTCGATATCTGCCCGACCGCGGCGTTTCCGGCGCCTTACAGGCTCGACGCACGGCGCTGCATTTCCTATCTCACGATCGAAAACAAGGGTCCGATCCCGCGTGAATTTCGCAAGGCGATCGGCAACCGCATCTATGGCTGCGACGATTGCCTCGCCGTCTGCCCGTGGAACAAGTTCGCGCAGGCCGGCCGCGAAGCCAAGCTTGCCGCGCGCGAGGAATTGCGCGCGCCCGGCCTTGCCGATCTTGCGCGGCTCGACGACGCGGCGTTTCGCGGCCTGTTTGCCAAATCGCCGGTCAAGCGCATCGGCCGCGACCGCTTCATCCGCAACGTGCTGATCGCGATCGGCAACTCGAACGAGCCTGGCCTGGCCGTCGAAGCCGAACGCCTGCTTGACGACCAAAGCCCGCTGGTGCGCGGCGCCGCGGTATGGGCGCTGGCGCAATTGAAGGGAGTTGCGGAATTTGCAGCCCTTGCGTCGGAAGCGATCGGCACCGAGAGCGACGAGACCGTGCTTAGCGAATGGCAGGTGGATGGTGGGGTGAATTGCACCACCCACCCTTGATTTGACGCCGCGGAATCCGTCATGGTCCTTCACGCATGACAAATCAGCCTTTCTTCACCAAACACCGCGACGCTTTCATCCCGACACAGATTGCGAACGGCCCGTGGGACCCGAAATCGCTGCACGGCCGTGTCGTCGTTGGACTATTGGCGTTCGTGATCGAGCAGCGTCACGGCGCCGACGATTTCGTGCCGGCGCGGCTGACGGTGGACATGTTCCGGCTGCCGAACTTCGCAGCCATCGAAGTCACCTCGCGGGTGATCCGCGACGGTCTGCGCATCCGGGTTGTCGAAGCCGAGTTTTTCAGCGGCGGCGTCAGCATGGCACGCGCGTCCTGCCAGTTGCTGCGCAAGACCGAAAACCCGCAAGGCCTGGTGTGGTCGCCGCCGAACTGGGACGTGCCGGCGCCCGCCGACATTCCCGCGCCGACCGATCCGCGGCTTGGCATGAACGGCAAATGGACCACCCGCCCGATCGTCGGCGCGATGGGCACCGTCGGCCCGCGGCGGCTATGGATGAGCGAGGTGCGCGACCTCGTCGAGGGCACGCCGCTGACGCCGTTCGTGCGGGTCGCGGTGGCGGCGGATTTTGCCAGCCCCTTCGCCAATGCCGGCGATCGCGGCCTCGGCTACATCAACAGCGACGTCACGCTGTATCTGCATCGGCTGCCGGTGACGCCATGGATCGGATTCGAGGTCGTGAACCACCACGCCGCCGATGGCATCGCGATCGGCGAATGCTGGCTGTACGACGAGCTAGGCCCGATCGGCACCTCCACCGTCGCCGCCCTGGCGCAGCGTAAGCCGATGGCCAAGCCCCCGCCGTGACATCAACTCACGCCAGATGCCGCTGCATCTCCGGGCGTGCTTTCAATGCGGCGCCTTGTCTGGCGACAATCTTGGCGATGCGCTCAGGCGCGAAGTTCATGTCGACGAAGCCGGTCGCGGTATTGGCGACCTCGTGATATTCCGCGATCTTGCCGCCGCGGAGCTTCATGATCGCGACGCCCTCGAACATCGCGCGCGCCCCCTTGGCCTCGGGCAGCGTCGAGCGATAGCTGAATGTGTAGCGGGCATAGAGCGTCTGCCCGTCGCTGACCGGCGCATGCATGTCCCAGCGAAAATCCTTGGCCGTGCGATAGAACCAGTCATTGATCAAGTCAGCGATTTTGGCGCGGCCGGCAAACGCGCCGTAAAACGCATCGTGATAGACCCCGTCTTCGGTAAACAGTTCCGCAAGGGCGGCACCATTGTGCTGTTCGACGGCGTCGCAGAATGCGCGGAGCATGGCGGTGGTGTTCATTCGATCCTCCCGATCCGGTCAAGGCTCGTTATTGGCCCGCGAAACGTCGCGGACGATGACGGCTGAGTTTGGAGAACCGCTTCGACGAACGCAATCAGATCTCCGCCACGGCCGCGATCATCCGCGCGATATCCTGCGGCCGCGACAGCCGGTGATCGCCGTCCTGGATCACCGTCAGCACCACGTCGTCGGCCGGAAGCCGATGGGCCAGCGCGAAGGCATGCTGCCATGGCACGTCCGGGTCCTGCGCGCCCTGCAGGATGCGAACCGGGCATCCCACATCGATCGAGCCGCCAAGCAGCAGATGGTTGCGGCCCTCCTCGATCAGCGCGCGGGTGATCGGATAGGGCTCGCCATAGGCCGATGGCCGCAGCCACACGCCGTTGGTCTCGATCTGGTGGCGGGCTTCGGGCGAGAAGCCTTTCCACATCAGCTCTTCGGTGAAATCCGGCGCCGGCGCGATCAGCACCAGTCCGGCCAGCGATGCACGCTTGGCCGGGCGCCGCGCCATCTCGCGCGCCAGCAGCAGCGCCATCCAGCCGCCCATCGATGAACCGATCACGACCTGCGGCCCCGTGCAGAACTGCTCGAACACCGCGACGGTTTCTTCGAGCCAGCGGCCGATCGTGCCGTCGACGAACGCGCCGCCGGATTCGCCATGGCCGGAATAATCGAACCGGACGCAGGCCCGGTTCCGCTCGGCGGCCCATGCATCCAGCGCGATCGCCTTGGTGCCCCGCATGTCCGAATTGAAGCCTGAGAGCCAGAACAGCCCGGGCGCGGAGCCTGCGCGGGCGCGCACCGCGATGCGGCGCCGGCCGGCATCGTTGCCGACCTCGATGAAGGCCGGTTCCTGATCCGGCGCGCCTGCCGACGAGTTTGTCATGGATCGTTCACCTTTCGGCGGCGTTTTGGTTGAGCGCGCACGATCCGTCAACGGACATCGATACCGCCAGTGGGTAGCGCGGCGCTTGCGGAATGGAAGCATGCCCTCTATGTGGGCTGATCTGAACCAAACTGAACCAAACTGTCTTGCCGGCGTTAGCCGGCGTGACCAAAATGCCTCGCCTTTGACGGTTTTCGGACCCCGGCGTTCGAGTTTGCTTGCCCGTCCGGCCTTATTCCTTCAAAATACAACCTTCGTTCACAACATTGGAGAGTTACCCATTCGCCGTCCCAACAGAGCCCCGCCCGCTGCCACCAAAGACGGGCCGCGCACCAACGATGAAATCCGCAATCACGAAATCCAGCTGATCGATCAGACAGGCCTCAATCACGGCAATGTCGAAACGATCGCCGCCATCAAGATGGCGATGGAAGCCGGCATGGACCTTGTGGAGATTTCGCCCAATACCAATCCTCCCGTTTGCAAGATCATGGACTACGGGAAGTTCAAGTATTCGGCCCAGAAAAAAGCGGCGGAAGCCCGCAAGAAACAGAAGATCGTCGAGATCAAGGAGATCAAGCTGCGGCCGATGATCGACGATCACGATTACGAAGTGAAGATGCGCGCGATGCAGCGGTTCTTCGAGGAAGGCGACAAGGTCAAGGTCACCTTGCGCTATCGCGGCCGAGAAATGGCGCATCAGGAAATCGGCACCAAGCTGTTGGACAAGGTCAAAAGCGACGTCGCGGAAATCGCGAAGGTCGAGCAGGACGCGCGTTTCGAGGGCCGTCAGGTCGTGATGGTTCTGGCGCCGCGCTGACAAGCTTGCGAATCGCAGGCAATGAAATACGGCCCGTCAGATGGTCTGGCGGGCCGTTTGCTTTGAACCTGGATTGGCCTCCGGGTCTGGAGCTAGCTTCGCGTGGCCTGCCGGCTACCCGCTGCGGCGGTCGCCGGAAATGACCCCGCTAAAGGCGCCCGGCCGTGACCGCGCCATGGTTGGCGTCAGTGATCTGTCGGATGGCTGGCTGCACGGTTCATCGTTGCTAATCGCGCGCGCTTCTGCCATAAGCGCGGACTTCATCGCCCGGCTGATCAAGGGCTGCCGTGTCGATGCCCGTGCCGATTGTTTCGATTACGAAATAATTGAGCACTTTCAACGCTCTAACGAGCATTCAAGCCGACCCGAGCGCCTTCACGGGCGCTTTCGTGTTGCGGCAACAGGAGAGCCAAATGCCCAAGCTGAAGACCAAGTCAGGCGCCAAAAAGCGCTTCAAGGTGACTGCCACCGGCAAAGTGATGCACGCCCAGCGCGGCAAGCGCCACGGCATGATCAAGCGGACCAAGAAGCAGATTCGTCAGCTCCGCGGCACCCGCGTGCTGTTCAAGACCGACGGCGACAACGTCAAGAAATACTTCTTGCCGAACGCCTGATCGCGCGCGCCCCGCGATTTCACTTGAGCCGAGCCGCGTCCGCGCGGCGATCCGTCACCCATTTCCAGATCAAGGAGACCCGTCATGTCTCGCGTTAAACGCGGTGTGACCTCTCACGCCAAGCACAAGAAAGTCTACAAGGCCGCCAAGGGCTTTTACGGCCGCCGCAAGAACACCATCCGCGCCGCCAAGGCCGCGGTCGAAAAGGCCGGGCAGTACGCCTTCCGCGACCGCAAGCGCAAGAAGCGCACCTTCCGCGCGCTGTGGATCCAGCGCCTCAATGCCGCCGTGCGGCCGTTCGGGATGACCTACAGCCGGTTTATCGACGGTCTTTCCAAGTCGGGCATCACGGTGGATCGCAAGGTGCTGTCGGACCTTGCCATCAACGAGCCGGTGGCGTTCCAGGCGATCGCCGAAAAGGCCAAGGCGGCGCTGGCGGCCTGACGGCTGGCGTTCAGCGGACCGGCGACGAGCCGGCGACCTTCCGCGATCCTTGCGAATAGTGCTGGGCGACGGTCGCCCGGCAGAAGGCCGTGAACGACTGAACCATCGTGCCGGACTGGTTTCGGTACTTTCGGTCGCAGACCCGCATTTCGCGCCGATAGGCCTGTCTTTGCGGGGCCTTCAGCCGGTCCAGGAAATCGCCTTCGCATTTGTTCTCGACGATGGCGCCAAGCCTGACATCGCCGCTGGCGCCGAATTCGCAGGCCTCGAACACCTTCATGGCGCGATCGCAGCTCGGAGCCTCGTTCAGCGCCTCGACGATGTCGTCCATCGCAGTCGACTTGGCTGGACAGTCCTCCGCCCGCGCGGAAGCGGCGGTCAGCGATAAAACCACGGCCAGACCGGCCATACCGGACATCAAACGCATCGCCCGCTCCCCGATCGAATTCGTGTTGGTCCGGTATCGGCCGAAAAGGGTTCAAAGACGCCCGATCCCGCATCCGCATCGGTACCGGCTTTTCGCTTGACGTTTTGACCCCGGCGCGGCCACAACCAGCGGCCTTTTGCAGAGAGATTTGATCCGTGTCCGACCTCGCAACGCTCGAAGAAACCATCCTCAGCCAGATCGCCGCCGCGGGCGACGAGGCCGCACTGGAAGCCGTGCGCGTCGCCGCCCTCGGCAAGAAAGGCTCGATCTCCGCGCTGCTGTCGACACTCGGCAAGATGTCGCCGGACGAACGCAAGACGCAAGGTGCGGCGATCAATCTGGCCAAGGACAAGGTCACGCAGGCGCTGACCGCGCGCCGCGACGTCCTGAAATCCGCCGCCCTCGACGCGCGGCTGGCGTCCGAGACCATCGACGTCACGCTGCCGTTGCGCGAGGCGGCCGCCGAGCAGGGCCGGATTCATCCGCTCAGCCAGGTCTTCGAAGAGGTCAACACGATTTTCGCCGACATGGGATTTGCCATCGCCGAAGGTCCCGATATCGAGACCGACGATTACAATTTCACCAGGCTGAACTTCCCCGAAGGCCACCCGGCGCGGGAGATGCACGACACCTTCTTTTTCAATCCGAAGCAAGACGGCTCGCGCATGCTGCTGCGCACCCACACCTCGCCGGTGCAGGTGCGGACCATGCTGACGCAGAAGCCGCCGATCCGGATCGTCTGCCCCGGCCGGACCTACCGCATCGATTCCGACGCCACGCACACGCCGCAGTTCCACCAGGTCGAGGGCCTCGTCATCGACAAGACTTCGCATCTCGGTCACCTCAAATGGATCCTGCATGAATTCTGCAAGGCCTTCTTCGAGGTCGATCACATCAACATGCGATTCCGCCCGTCGTTCTTTCCTTTCACCGAGCCGTCGCTCGAGGTCGATATCCAGTGCCGGCGCGACAAGGGCGAAATCCGCTTCGGCGAGGGCGAGGACTGGCTTGAGATACTCGGCTGCGGCATGGTGCATCCGAACGTGCTGCGCGCCTGCGGCATCGATCCCGACGTCTATCAGGGCTTTGCCTGGGGCATGGGCATCGACCGCATCGCGATGCTGAAATACGGCATGTCCGACTTGCGGCAATTGTTCGAGAACGACGTGCGCTGGCTCAGCCATTACGGCTTCAAGCCGCTCGACATCCCGACGCTGGCGGGAGGGCTGAGCTCGTGACAAGCGCCCATACCTACTTCTCGCAAGCGAGAGAGGGAACAACTGACTCGGGATGAGCGCACTTCCTATGCAACGTCAAGATCCGCTTGTGCGGGGAGTATCGGCAGAGCGGCCGAGCGTCCCGCTTGCGGAGGATGCCGCGGGGCAACGTGCGTCAGTCACCACGGCTGCCGAAAGCCGACAGCGAAAGTAACTTCCAGACCAGCTGCGACGCACGCGTGCTCGAAAAATCGACTGCGTGTGAGCGGTTACTTTGGCAGAGGCGTGATCGACGGCTGACGGGCTGGCTTTCGACGCCAAGTGCCGATTGCGAAACTACATCGCTGACTTCGTGTGTCATGTCGGCCAGACTGGTGATCGAACTCGATGGCGGGCAGCATTTCACCGATGGCTATGAGGCCGCCGATGAGCGACGCAGCGCGATAATCGAAGCAAGGCTTTCGCGATGCTCTTGCTTTCGCATCATGACGTCATTTCGCGCGTTCTGAACAATTGCTCACCAATGAAGCAAGTGCCCCACTGACCTCCCCGAACCGGGAAGGGGATTGTGTGCAACGACCGGGGCAAATAGCGTGCTGAACCGTGTAAAGCGCGGCTTACCCCGTCGGCCCGCGATGCAAGACCCGAGCAAGGCGGGAAGCGGAGCAGAGCGCCCCCTCCCGCGCGGAGGGCTGGGCGTGGGGGCAAAAGCAGTACGGACGAAGGCAACGGTCATGAAATTCACCCTGTCCTGGCTGAAGGAACATCTCGACACCGACGAGCCGCTGGAAAAGCTCGCCGACAAGCTCACCATGATCGGGCTTGAGGTCGAGCACATCGAGGACAAGGCGAAGCAGCTTTCGCCGTTCACCATCGCGCGGGTGATCTCGGCCGAGCCGCATCCCAATGCGGATCGCTTGCGCGTCTGCATGGTGGATACCGGCCAAAAAAATGAACAAGGCGATGCGGCACCGGTGCAGGTCGTCTGCGGCGCGCCGAATGCGCGCGCCGGCCTCGTCAGCGTGTTCTCGGCCCCCGGCACCTTCATTCCCGGCAAGAACATCACGCTCGGCGTCGGCACCATCCGCGGCGTCGAGAGCCGCGGCATGTTGTGCTCGGCGGCGGAACTGCAACTCTCGGAAGATCACGACGGCATCATGGAGCTGCCGGCCGACGCGCCGATCGGCGCCGCGTATGCGGAATGGGCGCAACTTGGCGATCCCGTGATCGAGATCAACCTGACGCCGAACCGGCAGGACTGCACCGGCGTGCATGGCATCGCCCGCGACCTCAGTGCGGCCGACATGGGCAGGTTCAAGGATCCCGGGATCAAGCCGATCAAGGGCGAATTCCCCTGCCCGGTAAAGGTGACGGTCGAGGACGCCACGCTGTGCCCGGGCTTTGCGCTGCGGCTGGTGCGCGGCGTCAGGAACGGCCCCTCCCCGGAATGGCTGCAAAAGCGCCTGACATCGATCGGGCTGCGCCCGATCAACGCGCTGGTCGATATCACCAACTTCATGACCTATGACCGCGCCCGCCCGCTGCATGTCTTCGATGCGGCCAAGGTCAAGGGCCATCTCACGGTGCGCCGTGCGCGCGACGGGGAGACGCTGCTGGCGCTCGACGGCCGCACCTATACGCTCGACACCGGCGTTTGCGTGATCGCGGACGATCACGGCGTCGAATCGCTCGCCGGCATCATGGGTGGCGAGGCTTCCGGCTGTTCGGAGGAAACCACCGATGTGCTGATCGAATCGGCGCTGTGGAACGAGATCAACATCGCGCAATCCGGCCGCAAGCTCGGCATCAATTCGGATGCGCGCTATCGTTTCGAACGCGGCGTCGATCCGGCCTTCATGGTGCCGGGGCTTGAGATGGCGACCCGGCTGGTGATCGAGCTGTGCGGCGGCACGCCGTCGGAGAATGTCGTTGTCGGTGACGCCTTCGGCGACGACCGCGTGATCGATTTCCCGCTGGCCGAGGTCAAGCGGCTTGCCGGGATCGAGGTGCCGCTGCCGGAAATGAAGCGCATCCTCGGCCATCTCGGCTTCATGCTGGCCGGCAACGGCCCGGTCGTGAAGGTCGCGGTACCCTCCTGGCGCACCGACGTGCACGGCAAGGCCGACATCGTCGAAGAGATCGTGCGCATGGTCGGCGTCGACAAGGTGCCGATGACGCCGTTCGAACGCGGCGATGCGCCGCGCAAGCCGGTGCTCAGCGCGATCCAGTTGCGCACCCGACGCGCCAAGCGCGCGCTTGCCGCACGCGGCCTGGTCGAGGCGGTGACATGGTCGTTCATCTCGAAGCCGCATGCCGAGTTGTTCGGCGGCGGTGGAAGTGATCTCGCGCTCGCCAATCCGATCGCGTCCGATCTGTCTGACATGCGGCCGAGCCTGTTGCCGGGGCTGGTGGCGGCGGCGCAGGCCAATATCGATCGCGGCTTTCCGGATCTCGCATTGTTCGAAGTCGGGCAGGTGTTCAGGGGCGACAGGCCGCAGGACCAATTGATCGCGGCATCGGGCGTTCGCCACGGCTTTGCGTCGTCGAAAGGTCTGGGAAGGCACTGGTCCGGCTCGGCCATGGCCGACGCACTCGACGCCAAGGCCGATGCCTTTGCAGTGCTGGCCGCCGCCGGCGCGCCGATGCAGGCGCTGCAGATCGTGCCCGGCGGCCCGAACTGGCTGCATCCCGGTCGTTCCGGCACCATCCAGATCGGTCCGCAAAACGTGCTGGGATATTTCGGCGAGCTGCATCCCCGCGCGCTGGAAACGCTCGGCGCCGACGGTCCGTTGATGGCGTTTGAGGTGATCCTCGATCGCATTCCCGACGCCAAGCAGCGACCGACCCGTGCCAAGCCGGTGCTTGACCTCTCCTCGTTCCAGCCGGTGTCGCGTGATTTCGCTTTCGTTGTCGATCGCAGCGTCAAGGCGGGCGACATCGTGCGATCGGCGCAGGGCGTCGACAAGAAGCTGATCACGGGTGCCACGGTATTCGACGTTTACGAAGGCAAGGGCATCGACGACGGCAAGAAGTCGGTTGCGATCGCGGTGACGATCCAGCCGCGGGAAAAAACCCTGACCGATCAGGAGATCGATGCGGTCGCGGCCAGGATCGTGGCCGAGGTCACGAAAAAGACCGGCGGCACGTTGCGCTGACGCGGTGGGGTTGAGTTGAGTCGGCCTGTCAACGGGTTTGCTCTACCTCTCCCGCTTGCGGGGGAGGTCGACGCGCGAAGCGCGGCGGGTGGGGGAAGCCCTATCCACTCGACCGGCGCGTTTTGCGGAAGCACCCCCACCCCAACCCTCCGCCGCAAGCGGGAGAGGGAGACCGCTTACTAACTCGATCTCATCATGCCGGAATTCAATTCTCCGGCGCTCTCGGCATTGCGGACCGGGTTGGCGCGGCGCGGCGCCGGGGTTTTGCCGCGGGCGCTGTCGCCGACTGATCCCTGAGCGCGCCGATCTTTTGCAATGCCGCCTCCGCGGCGCGCTCGCCGCTGTCCCAGGCTCCGTCCACCGTTCCCCACAGGGTTTCGTGGGTCGCTTCGCCTGCCAGGAACATGCAGCCGACCGGCTCCGCCAAGACCTTGCGCGACGGCTGCGCGCCGGGCGCGGCGGCGGACATCGCACCCTGCACAAACGGCGCGGCATTCCAGCGCGTCGCGCTGGATTTCTTGACCGCAGCCGCAAATTCGCTGCCGAACAATTTGGTCAGCCACTCCACCGCGAACGCCACCATCGCCGGCTCGCCCTGGCTGGAGAGATCGCGTCCGAACGAGCCGGCGACATCGATCGAACAGAGCGACGACGATCCCATATTGGCAAACAGCAGCGCCGTCCGCGTCGAATTGCTTTGCTCGATGACGATGTCGTCGCGCGCCAGCCCAAGCGGATTGCCCGGCAATTGCAGCACGATGCGATCGTAGCTGCCAAGGCTCAGTTTTGCTGCGGCATCGAGCTGGCGCTTGGGAATGTCCGGGGTGAATTTGATGTTGCCGGCGGCCAGCACGTTGCTCGACACCGTGATGATGGCGGCGCGCGCGGCGATCTTGCCTGCCGGCGTCTCCACCGTGACCTCGCGTCCGCTCCAGGCGACACGGCTGGCGGGCGTCGACAGCGCGAGCGGGACCTGCTCGCCCAGTTTCGCGATCAGCGTGCCCAGGCCCTGGCGACAGGCGATCGCGGCCGTGCGCTCCTGCGCGCGGACCTTGTCGACGACGGAAAGATCCTTCAGATCCTTGCCCGTGGCGTTGGCGCCCAGCACGAATTCGGCCGTCCCCGCCCAGTCGCCGAGATCCTTCGGCAGCGCCGACGCGCAGGACACGTCGACCTTGCCGCGCGACGCATCGTCGATGGCGCGATTGGCGCGCACCAGGGCGGCGAGAAATTCCTCGGTTTCACCGGCCCGCGCGAAGCGACGGCCGACGCGGATTTTCTGGCGCGGTGGCGCCGGGTAGACATCGAGCCCCACGCTACGCCCGAGCTTGATCATCGGGTTGGTGTCGGGATTGTGCATCCACCGCGCGCCGCGATCGAACGGCACGTCGAATGTCGTGGAATCCGTGAAGCATCGGCCGCCGATCTGGCCTGTCGCCTCGATCACGATGACCTTGCGGTTGGCGTCCATGATACGCCGCGCCGCGGCGATGCCGGCCGCGCCGGCACCGATCACGACAATGTCAGCCTCGCGCGGCAACGGCGCACCCCATGCGCCGGTGCCGAGGGCCGGCACCACCGCCAGTGCCGCGGAAGCTGACAGGAAATCGCGGCGCGTGATTGTCATGTCATGGTTTCCGGAACTTTTAAGAGCAGCCAATCGCATGATGGGGTGGTGCAGAAGTTCGTCACACCTTCGCGGCCCGTCCGCCAGCGAAACTTGCGAACCAAAACCATACTGGAATCATGCATTTCCAGCATCCCTCGAACCCGAAATTCGCCAAACGGCGCCGAATTTCAGGCTCCGGACACAGGTCAACTTGCCGCATCCGGACGTGGGCAGCAACCGTCATGGTGAATCAATCATGTTTGATCGGCTTCATGCATGAACTAAATTGCAACGGCTTCCGACCATGATAGGGAGAGACAAAAAAGCGGTCGGAAAGGAACGGCTAGAGCGTTTTTCCAGCGAAGCATGCGCCGTACTTGATGCGGGGTTGATACCGGTTCGCGTGCAGAAAACGCGTCAAATAAAATGGAGCCGCCGTTCCGATTTGATCGGAACGGAAAAGGCTCCGGGGGGGGAAGTCATGGGTGTTATGCTCGATACCGTCGGCAAGCTGATCGCGGGCTACCTGCAGAAGGAAGTCCCGGGCTATGAGCCATTCACCCCTAGCGACCCGGAGCATCTGCGCGGCATTATCGAACCGGGCGACGTCATGCTGGTCGAGGGCAATAACCGGGTTTCCGGCATCATCAAATACCTCACGCAGTCGACCTGGTCGCATTCGGCGCTTTTTGTCGGCCCGATCGACGGCGCGTTTGAAGCTGACGGCGAACCGCATGTCCTGATCGAGGCCAATATCGGCGAGGGCGTGACCTCCGCGCCGCTGTCGAAATACTTTACCTATCACACACGGCTGTGTCGCCCGGTCGGCCTGTCGTTCGAGGACCGCAACACCGTCTGCCGCTACGCCATCAACCGGATCGGCTTCGGCTACGACACCAAGAACATCCTGGATCTGATGCGCTATTTGATTCCGCTGCCGATACCGCAGCGCTGGCGGCGCCGGATGATCGCGTTCGGTTCGGGCGATCCCACCAAGATCATCTGCTCGGCGCTGATCGCCCAGGCGTTCGACGCGGTGCGCTATCCGATCCTGCCCAAGATCACGCGCGCCGGCAGCAGGCAGGCCCGGCGCGAGATCCTGCATATCCGCGATTCATCGCTCTATATGCCGCGCGATTTCGACATCTCGCCCTATTTCGAAATCGTCAAACCCACCATCGTGCATGGCTTCGACTACACCGCCTTGCATTGGGCCGACAAGCAGAAGCCGCTCCGGGAGGTGGCGGGCGAATTCAGCGTGTTTCCAGCGACCGTCACATCACCGCCGCTTGCTCCTGAAGAGGCTGACGAAGCGGCGCCGCTTCCGGCTGAAGAAATAGGCAGCGTTGCCGCGGCAACGACACTGGTCGAGCGCATCAAGGTGTCCGAGCATTTCATGGTCGTCGAATACGTGCCGCTGCAACCGCCGAAGCTCCCCGCCCGCTCGCGCGTGCCGGAGCTGGCGGCCTGAGAGGCTCGCTCTCGCGACAGCTCCACGGTCTTGCCGAACCCGCCCCACATGGTTACCTCTGGCGAGGTTTTTTTTGCAGAGGACAAGGCCGTCATGCTCGACGACGCCGTCAAGGCGCTTTCGCAAATCCTGTCACCGCCGATGCGCTCCATCCTGTGGCGATCGATTGGGCTCGCGCTGGTATTGATCGTGGTGCTGGCGCTTGGTCTGCAGCGGCTCTTGAGCTGGTTTGCGGCATCCGGCGAGAGCTGGGCCTCGGCGATGCTGGGCCCCGGCTTCGATACGCCGCTCAATGTGCTGGCATGGATCATTTCGATTGCCGCCGGTCTCGGCGTCGTGTTCGGCGCGGTGTTCCTGATGCCCGCGATCACCACGCTGGTGGCAAGCGTGTTCGTCGACGAGGTCGCCGACCATGTCGAGCGCGAATATTATCCGGCCGAGCGGCCAGGCACGGCGCTGCCGTTCGGCCTCGCCATCACCGAAGGCGTCAAGACGGCACTGCTGACGATCCTGGTCTATCTGATCGCGTTGCCGTTCGTGTTCGTGGCCGGCGCCGGCTTCATTGCCTTCTTCGTCGCGACCGCATGGCTGCTCGGCCGGGAGTATTTCCAGCTCGCCGCGATGCGGTTTCGCACGCCGGCGGAAGCCAAGGCGATGCGCAAGCAGAATGCCGCTGCTGTGTTCACCGCCGGGCTGGCGATCTCGGCGTTCGTGTCGATCCCGATCGTCAACCTGGCGACGCCGCTGTTCGGCATGGCATTCATGGTTCACATGCACAAGCGGCTGAGTGGACCAAGGCCGGAACTGATCGAGCCGGCGCGAAAGACGGGCGTGCCGGTGGTGTGATCGCCAGAGGCGAGGCGCGCATCACGCACGCAAGTGCAGGCAGCCAGCGTAAATCTGGCTACATGCGCGCCTCCTCAGACTGTGACTCAAAAAGCAGCCAAATAGGGCCTGACCGCAAGGTTCGTCAGGCCCGGGACATAGGCGGAAGCGACGCCGTCCTTCGGACGGCTATGCCCGGCCATGACGAAAAAGCGCCCGCTGTCACGCGGCCGCAGCAGCGGCGACGGACTTTGCGACCGCCGGATCCACAAACAAGCCGAAGCCAACCGCAATCCGGTTCCACCCATTGATGACATTGATCATCAATGTGAGCTTGACCTGCTCCTCCTCGGTGAACTGAGCTTTCAGACGTTGATAGGCGCCTTCTGGCCTTTGTCCCTCAGAAAGCCGCGTCAGCGCCTCGGTCCATTCGAGCGCGGCGCGTTCGCGATCGGTATAGCAGGGGGCCTCTCGCCAGGCCGACAGCAGGTAGATGCGCTGTTCGGTCTCTCCCTTCGCGCGCGCTTCCGCCGTGTGCATATTGAGGCAGTTGGCACAGCCATTGATCTGGGACGCGCGGATCTCGACGAGCCCGATCAGCTTCGGATCAAGGCTCGAAGCGACGGCGGTCGATGTGCGGACCCAGTTCGTCATCAGTTCAGGCGCTGCGGCAAGGGGATCAAGTCTGGCAGTCATGGTTCGTCTCCTTCTGTCGGTTCCGACACCAAGACGATCCAGAATCCCCCGATGTGACATCCACGCCCGGATTCTTGTTCACACACGGCGCGTCGTCTGCCGATCGCGTGAGTTCCTCCTCACACCGTCTTTTCCGGCCAGCGGCAGAGATCGTTGATCAGGCACACCTCGCAGCGCGGCTTGCGCGCGAGACAGGTATAGCGGCCATGCAAAATGAGCCAGTGATGCGCGTGCAGCATGAATTCGGCGGGGATCACGCGCTCGAGACCGAGTTCCACCTCCAGCGGCGTCTTGCCGGGTGCAAGGCCGGTGCGATTGCCGACGCGAAACACGTGGGTATCCACCGCCATGGTGTGTTCGCCGAATGCCATGTTGAGCACGACATTGGCGGTCTTGCGGCCGGCGCCGGGCAGCGATTCGATCTCGGCGCGGGTGCGCGGCACCTCGCCGCCAAAGTCGGCGATCAATTTTTCCGACAGCGCGATGACGTTCTTGGCCTTGTTGCGGTAGAGCCCGATGGTCTTGATGTAGTCGCGGACCTTGTCCTCACCGAGCGCAAGCATCTTCTGCGGCGTGTCGGCGACTTCAAACAGCGCGCGCGTCGCCTTGTTGACGCCGGCGTCGGTGGCCTGCGCCGACAGCACGACCGCAACCAATAGCGTGTAGGGATTGAGGTGTTCCAGCTCTCCCTTCGGCTCCGGATTGGCCTTGCGAAAGCGGCTGAACGCCTCGTGGACCTCGGCCGCCGTCCAGGGTTTTGTCGAGGCTTTGGGCGAAGTTTTGGTCGACGGCCCGGCTACGACAGTCTTGCTTGATTTCTTCGCCGCGCGGGCCTTGCCTGATTGGACCGTGGCTTTTTTCGCAACCCCGACTCGGCTCGGCTTTGCCGCCGGGCGCTTGGCGGTCGCGGCTTCGGGTTTGGCCAAGGATTTGCGCTGGGGTTTGCGGGTGATTTTCGGCATGATCCGGGTATACTGACACGCGATGACCGCAGGCAATGATCTTTGATCCGGCGCCGCTCCAGCCTGAATTGTTTTCGGCGCTGCTGACGCCGCATCGCTCGCTGAACCGCACCGGTTTTCTGGTGGTGATGGGGTTTGTCAGCGTGATCAGTTTCGCCGCGGGACTCGTCTTTCTGTTGATGGGCGCGTGGCCGGTGTTCGGTTTTTTCGGCCTCGACGTGCTCGCGATCTATTGGGCGTTCCGGATGAATTTCCGCCACGCCAGGGCCAGTGAGGAAATCTCGGTGACGCCGTCCGAGCTGCGCGTGCGCCGGATCAGCCATCGCGGCCATGTGGTCGAATGGGTGCTCAATCCGCTGTGGGTCCGGCTCGACCAGAAGACCCATGCCGAGTTCGGTATCGAAAAGCTCTATCTGGTCTCGAAAGGGCGCCGGGTCTCGATCGCGAGCTTTCTCGGACCTGACGAAAAGGCAAGCTTTGCCAAAGCCTTAACGGCGGCACTCGAGGCCGCCCGGCGCGGGCCGACCTATAATCCGGTCTAGTCGGGAATCGGGTGGTTTGGGCGCGGCCCGCGTCCTACATCAGCACCATGATGAACCTTGCCATGAATGACCAGATGAACCTCGCCATCAACGACCGACGCCTGACCAAGCCCGGGACCCAGAACGCCGCGCTGCGCGACTATGATTCGGTGCGGCGCGCCATCGCCTTCATCTCGGAGCACTGGCGCACGCAACCGACCATCGAATCGATGGCGGATGCGGCCGGCGTGACGCCCGATGAACTGCACCATTTGTTTCGCCGCTGGGCCGGGCTGACGCCAAAGGCCTTCATGCAGGCGCTGACCCTCGATCACGCCAAGGGCCTGCTGCGCGATTCCGCCAGCGTGCTCGACGCCGCCCTCGACTCCGGGCTGTCCGGCCCGGGGCGGCTGCACGATTTGTTCGTCACCCATGAGGCGATGTCGCCCGGCGAATGGAAGACCGGCGGCGCCGGCATGACGCTGCGTTACGGATTTCATCCCTCGCCGTTCGGCACCGCGATCGTGATCGCCAGCGGCCGCGGACTGGCGGGCCTCGCCTTCGCCGATCCCGGCGAGGAGCAGGCCTCACTCGCCGACATGCAGCGGCGCTGGCCGCGGGCGACCTATCTGGAGGATCACGCCGGCACCGCCGCGCTGGCGCAGCGCATCTTCGACACCAAGATGTGGCGTGCGGACGAGCCGTTGCGGGTGGTGCTGATCGGCACCGACTTCGAGGTCCGGGTGTGGGAGACGCTGCTGAAAATCCCGATGGGCCGCGCGGTGTCCTATTCGGACATCGCCAGCAAGATCAAAAGCCCCAAGGCGTCACGCGCGGTTGGTGCGGCGGTCGGAAAAAACCCGGTATCGTTCGTGGTGCCGTGCCATCGCGCGCTCGGCAAGGGCGGCACGCTGACCGGCTATCACTGGGGCATCACCCGCAAGCAGGCGATGCTGGGCTGGGAAGCCGGACAGGTCGGCGTTCACTGAAGTTGAACAGGCCCTCGCCGTCCCCTTCGGGACGGCGGCGCTCACGCCGCCAGATCGAGCTTTGAGGCGACGGTGGCGTCGGCGTTGAGGCGGTAGATCACCGGAACGCCGGTGGCGAGTTCACGCGCCAGAATCCCCTCCGGGGTCAGCTTTTCCAGCACCATGATCAAGGCGCGCAGCGAATTGCCGTGCGCCACCACCAGCGTGCGCTCGCCGCGCAGCACGCAAGGCAGAATCTCCTGGACGTAGTAAGGCAGCGTGCGCGCCAGCGTGTCCTTCAGGCTTTCGCCGCCGGGCGGCGGCACGTCGTAGGAGCGCCGCCAGACATGGACCTGCTCCTCGCCCCATTTCTTGCGGGCGTCGTCCTTGTTGAGGCCGGACAGATCGCCGTAATCGCGCTCGTTGAGCGCCAGATGCTTGCGGACGGGAAGGCCGGTCTGGGCGATCTCGACCAGCAGCAGATCGAGGGTGTGCTGCGCGCGCTTGAGCACCGAGGTGAACGCGATGTCGAACGACAGCCCCTGCGCCTTCAATTTGCGGCCGGCATCCCTGGCCTCCGCGATGCCCTTCTCGGTCAGATCGGGATCCTTCCAGCCGGTGAAGAGATTTTTCAGATTCCATTCGCTCTGGCCGTGACGCACAAGCACGAGAAGCCGGTCGCTCATTCCATCGTTTCCGTTTCAATTCCAGGAGTAATTCTAGAGGTCACCGAGCCCGAGCACGTCGGCCATCGAATACATTCCGGGCTTCTTGTCGCGCGCCCACAGCGCGGCCTTGACCGCGCCTTGCGCGAACATGGTGCGATCCTCGGCGCGGTGCGTCAGTTCAATGCGCTCCATGGCGCCGGCGAAAATCACGGTGTGATCGCCGGTGACGGTGCCGCCGCGCAACGACGCAAACCCGATGTCGCCGGTGCGGCGTGCGCCGGTGATGCCGTCGCGGCCGCGCGCCGAATGCTGATCCAGTGTGATCTTGCGGCCGGCGGCGGCCGCCTCTCCCAACATCAATGCGGTGCCCGACGGAGCGTCGACCTTGGCCCTGTGGTGGATTTCCAGAATTTCGATGTCGAAATCATCGTCGAGCGATTGCGCGACCCGCTTCACCAGCGCCGCCAAAAGGTTGATGCCGAGGCTCATATTGCCCGATTTGACGACGATGGCGCGCGACGTGACGCTTCTGATCACGGCGTCGTCCGACGCCGAAAGGCCGGTGGTGCCGATGACATGGACGAGGCCCCGCTGCGCGGCGATGGCGACATTGGCGATGGTCGCGCCCGGCACCGTGAAGTCGAGAATGCCGTCGGCATTGGCCGACATCGACCACAGATCGGCCGACACCAAAACGCCGTTGGCGGGCAGGCCCGCCAGCACGCCGGCATCCTTGCCCAGGAGTTCAGACCCCGGCGCCTCCAGCGCGCCGGTAACGACCGCGCCCGGCGTTTCCGCGATGACACGGGTCAGCGCGCGGCCCATCCGGCCGCCGGCCCCCGCAACGATCAAGCGCATCTCGGACATCTCTAGACCTCGCCCTTGCCGTATAGCCGGGGCGGCCTGTTCCGGCAACCGATCAGGCTGCTGGCCGCTCGTCGCCGGGCTGACTTTCTCGGCTTACGGCTGCGCGCCGTCGTAACCCTCGATGATCACGAGGTCGCTTTCAGAATGGGGCGCGCGGATCGCGACCAGCCGCGCATATTCCGGTGAATTGTAGCAGGCGAGCGCGGTCTCATAATCCTTGAATTCCAGCACCACGTTGCGCGACCGCGCCGAGCCCTCCTTGGACTCGAACTTGCCGCCACGGACCAGAAATTTCGCGCCGTATTTTTTGAATATCGCGCCGTTCTGCGCGATGTACTCCTTGTAGCCGTCCATGTTGTGAACATCGAGGCGTGCGATCCAATAGGCCTTTGCCACCTGTGCTTCTCCTTTTCCGTTTCAGGCCAAAGCCTGCACGATTTCCGTGACGATGCTATCCGCCGCCGCTTTCGGATCGGCCGCTTCCAGCACCGGCCTGCCGACCACCAGATAATCGGAGCCTGCGGCAATGGCGCGGGCCGGTGTCATGATGCGCTTCTGGTCGCCGGTGGCAGAACCCGCGGGCCGGATGCCGGGCGTGACGAGCTGCATCTGGCGGCCCACGATCCTGCGCAAGCTCGACACCTCTTCCGGCGAGCACACGAGCCCATCGATGCCGAGCCCCAGGGCCTGCCGGGCGCGGGCTTCGACCAGATCGGACACGCCGAGGCGATAACCCGCGGCGTGGAGATCGGCGTCATCATAGGAAGTCAGCACCGTGACGGCGAGGATCTTCAGCTCCGACCCCGCACGCGCTTCGGCCGCCGCCTTCATGGTCTGCGGATAGGCATGCACGGTCAGGAATGTCGCGCCAAGGGCTGCGACGCTTTCGACGCCGCGCGCCACCGTGTTGCCGATATCGTGCAGCTTGAGATCGGCGAATACTTTCTTGCCGGCGCCGGCAAGCTGGCGGACCAGCGGCAATCCGCCGGCATAAGCGAGCTGATAGCCGATCTTGTAAAACGTCACGGCATCGCCGAGCCGGGCAATCATCGCTTCCGCAGCCGCGACGCCGGGCAGATCGAGCGCCACGATCAACCGGTCGCGGGGGGCGATATTCGATGGTTGCATGTCACCTCACATCATGCGCTGGGAAACGTCGATCAACTGCCGCGCCAGCGCCCTCAGCGCCTCGACATCGGCGGGATGCTTCAACCGGTCCCTGTCGTCATAGGCCTCGCCTGCGAACGAAAGCGCGAGCTGGTTGGGAATGACGGTTGCGTGGCAGGCGGAAAGAATAAGCCGCAGCGCCGCCAGGGCCCGGGTCCCGCCGAGGCGGCTTTCCGACGCCGCCGCGATCGCAAAGGCACGGTCGCGAAACACCTGGCCGCGGGTTTCGTGAGCATCCTGCACGCGCGTTACCCAGTCGATGGTATTCTTGACCAGGGCCGGCACCGACGAATTGTATTCCGGCGTCACGATCAGGACGCCATGATGCGTGCCGATCATGCGCTTGAGGTTGACCGCATGCTTGGGCACGCCCGATTTTGCGTGCAGGTCACCGTCATAGATCGGCAATGGATAATCGCCGAGTGAAATGCGGGTGATTTCCGCGCCGGCTTGCGCGAGTTCATGGGCGGCGGCCGCCGCCAGCCTCGCATTGAGCGAGCCGGTGCGAAGCGAGCCGGGGATCACGAGAATTTTCAGCGCGGACATGATTTGTGTATCGATCGGGACGAACCCGCCGTGCGGCGCCGGACGGTTCAGTCCTTGCGATACACCCAGACACGCGCCGGCGGAAGGTTCATCCAGATGCGCTCGGAGGCTTCTGTGGAAACGCCCGGCAGCGATTTCGGAATCGGCGGCGCGACCGAATAGGTGAACTGCACGAATGGCGCACCCGGCGCCAGCGCAAGGAAGGCATCGCGGATCAGTTTCAGGCGCGTCAGCATCGGCTTGGTGACCAGCGGCAGGCCGGACACCACGGCGGATGCCGGGACGTTCAGCACATCCCACAGCGAGTCGCGCAGCTTGTAGGCGTCGCCCTGCACGACCTTGGCATGCGGATAGCGGTCGCGCAGCAGCGCGCAGAAGCCCGGATTATATTCGACCAGCACCAGACGCTTCTGATCGACGCCATGCTCGATCAGCGCATTGGTGATCGCACCGGTCCCCGGTCCCAACTCGACCACCGGTCCGGAAGACTTGATGTCGACGTATTGCGCCATGGTGCGGGCCAATACCCGCCCCGACGGCATCACGGCGCCCATGTGAAGCGGCTTCTCAATCCATGAACGGAGAAAACGAACCTCGTCGTCGAGACGAAGGGGTTTTTTCAACGCACGCGCGGACGATTGCAGAGGCATGTCGCTACCAGGCGGGGACCGCAAGTCGGCGGTGGTGTCAGAAAATAGTCATAAAGAGGTATAGGTCGGAGCCGAAACGGTCAAGCCGCACAAGTCTTGCGGCAGGTCCGCCAAAGCGCCCGCGATTGGATGATAAGGCCATGCGTCTCTTCTGATTTCAGCGCGGTCGAGCGCAAAAACGGTCCACGCTAGGTGCTGGCGCGGGTGCCGAAGAAGTCCTTGACCTTGGTGAAGAAGCCGGCGGCCTCGGGTTGGGTTGCGCCGGAAGATAATTTTTCGAACTCGGCCAGCAATTCCTGCTGCTTCTTGGTCAGATTCTGCGGCGTTTCGACCACGACCTGAACATACATGTCTCCGGTCTGGCGCGAACGCAGCACCGGCATGCCTTTTGATGCAATGCGAAAGCGCCGGCCGGACTGGGTCCCGGCGGGGATTTTCACCTTGGTCTTGCCCTTGTCGATGGTCGGCACCTCGAATTCGCCGCCCAGCGAAGCCGCCACCATCGAGATCGGTACCCGGCAATGCAGATCGGCGCCATCGCGCTGAAAGAACTGATGCGCGGCCAGCGAAAGAAAAATGTAGAGATCGCCTGCCGGTCCGCCGCGGACGCCGGCCTCGCCTTCACCGGCAAGCCGGATGCGGGTGCCGTCTTCGACGCCCTGCGGAATGTTGACCGACAATGTTCGCTCGCGGGTCACGCGCCCCGATCCTGAACAGGATGGACACGGATCTTCGATCATCTGGCCGCGGCCCTGGCAGCCGGGGCAGGTTCGCTCCAGCGTGAAAAATCCTTGCGCCTGCCGCACGCGGCCGGCGCCGCCGCACGTCGAGCAGGTCTTCGGCTTGGTGCCGGCTTTCGCCCCGATGCCCGAACAGGATTCGCAGGTCACCGAAACCGGAATCTCGATCTGCGCGGTCTTGCCGAGGAAGGCCTCCTCGAGCGTAATTTCCATGTTGTAGCGCAGGTCGGCGCCACGCTCGCGCCCGCCGCCGCGGCCGCGTTGCCCGGCCATGCCGAACAGGTCTTCGAAAATGTCGGAGAAGGACGAGGCAAAGCCGGCGCCGAATCCCGGGCCGCCGCCGCCCTGCTCGAACGCCGCATGACCGAACCGGTCATAGGCTGCACGCTTCTCGCCGTCCTTCAGGACTTCGTAGGCTTCGTTGATTTCCTTGAAGCGGATTTCGCTGGCGGCATCGCCCGGATTCTTGTCCGGATGCCATTTCATGGCGAGCTTGCGGAAGGCCGCCTTGAGCCGCGACTCGTCCGCTGTCCGATCGACTTCAAGGGTTTCGTAGTAGCAACGCTTGGTGGACATCCGTCAAATCCGCCCGAAATTCGTCTTCACTCCGAAGCCACTTCTTTTCGAAGTCATGCGCTTCAAAGGATGCAGCCCCCGGCTTAACAAAAAATGACCCCCATTCCGCGAGACGCGGCCTTCGCGCTCTGGGGAATGAGGGTCATGTTCATCGTCGTTTAAGCAGATTTCTTGTTGTTCTTGTCGTCGTCGACCTCGGTAAATTCCGCGTCGACCACGTCATCCTTGGCGGCATCCTTGGCCGCGTCGCTCTCGGCCTGCTGCTTGTACATCGCCTCGCCGAGCTTCATCGAAGCCTGCGCCAGCGTGTTGCTCTTGGCCTTGATCGCCTCGGCATCGTCACCCTTCAGCGCTTCCTTCAAATCGCTGACGGCGTCCTCGATGGCGCGGCGCTCGCTCTCCTCGACCTTCGAACCATGCTCGGCCAGCGCCTTCTCGGTCGAATGCACCAGACTGTCGGCATGGTTCTTGGCGTCGACCGCCTCGCGGCGCTTCTTGTCCTCGGCCGCGTTGGCCTCGGCGTCCTTGACCATCTTCTGGATGTCGGCTTCGGACAGACCGCCGGACGCCTGGATCCGGATCTGCTGTTCCTTGCCGGTCGCCTTGTCCTTTGCCGACACGTTGACGATGCCGTTGGCGTCGATATCGAAGGTCACCTCGATCTGCGGCATCCCGCGCGGTGACGGAGGAATGCCCATCAGGTCGAACTGGCCGAGAACCTTGTTGTCGGCCGCCATTTCGCGCTCGCCCTGGAAGACGCGGATGGTGACGGCGTTCTGGTTGTCCTCGGCGGTCGAGAACACCTGGCTCTTCTTGGTCGGGATCGTGGTGTTGCGATCGATGATGCGGGTGAACACGCCACCCAGCGTCTCGATGCCGAGCGACAGCGGCGTCACGTCGAGCAGCAGCACATCCTTGACGTCGCCTTGCAGCACGCCGGCCTGGATCGCCGCACCGATGGCGACGACTTCGTCCGGATTGACGCCCTTGTGCGGCTCCTTGCCGAAAAACTGCTTCACGACTTCCTGGATCTTCGGCATCCGGGTCATGCCGCCGACCAGCACCACTTCGCCGATTTCACCGGCGGTGAGGCCCGCATCCTTCAGCGCCTTGCGGCACGGCTCGATGGTCTTCTCAACGAGGTCGTTGACCAGCGCCTCGAATTTGGCGCGCGTCAATTTCATCGTCAGATGCTTCGGGCCGGACTGGTCGGCGGTGATGAAGGGCAGATTGATTTCGGTCTGCGTGGTCGAAGACAATTCGATCTTGGCCTTTTCAGCGGCCTCTTTCAGGCGCTGCAGGGCAAGCTTGTCGTTGCGCAGGTTGATGCCCTGCTCCTTCTGGAATTCATCGGCCAGATAGTTGACCAGCCGCATGTCGAAGTCTTCACCGCCGAGGAAGGTATCGCCGTTGGTCGACTTCACCTCGAACACGCCGTCGCCGATCTCCAGGACCGAGACGTCGAAGGTGCCGCCGCCGAGATCGTACACCGCGATGGTGCCGGCTTTCGACTTGTCGAGACCGTAGGCAAGTGCTGCTGCGGTCGGCTCGTTGATGATGCGAAGCACTTCAAGGCCGGCGATCTTGCCTGCATCCTTGGTGGCCTGGCGTTGCGCGTCGTTGAAATAGGCGGGAACGGTGATGACGGCCTGGTCGACCTTCTGGCCGAGATGGGCTTCGGCGGTCTCTTTCATCTTCTGCAGAATGAAAGCGGAGACCTGCGAGGGCGAATAGGTCTTGCCGTCGGCTTCGACCCAGGCGTCGCCGTTGGATGCCTTGACGATCTTGTAGGGGACGAGCTTCTTGTCCTTCTCGACCATCGGGTCGTCGTAGCGGCGGCCGACGAGGCGCTTGACCGCAAAGAAAGTCCGCTCGGGATTGGTCACCGCCTGACGCTTGGCGGGCTGACCGACGAGGCGCTCCCCATCATCGCTGAAGGCGACGATCGACGGTGTCGTCCGCATGCCCTCGGCGTTCTCGATGACTTTCGCCGTTTTGCCATCCATTACGGCAACGCACGAATTCGTGGTGCCGAGATCGATCCCAATGACCTTTCCCATGGTCCTCATATCCTTCTTTTTGCGGCAGGTTGGCTGGGCCCTAACGGCGCACCAATCCAAACCCCCAACGATCAAATACTCGCGATATTGCGACGGTGAGCCTCATATAGGAGAGGGGGGCAAGCCTGCAAGGACCGGGGCGCAACGTTAACCCGCGAAAACCCTAACCGTTGAAAGATAGTGTCCGCCCTCGGGGCGCGGCCCGGGCCGGGGCGCATAGCCGGCCCACAGAACCCGCGCGAGCTCCGGCGCGATCAACGCCGGACCCCGGCGGATGTCCGGTTACGGGACGGATCGGCGGCCAGGCCTGTTACCGGAACGGCAAAACGGCTAAAGCAGGCGGCTGAAACGTCGCGGGCCGCCGGCGGACCCGCGCCGGGCGACCATCGAACGGCCTCAATGCAAACCCAGTAGATTTTCATGAAGCACATTCGACTTTTATCCGCCCTCGTCCTCTTCGTTGCCGCGATCTGTCCCGCCCTGGCGGCGGAGACGGTCTTTCCGCCGGGGGTTCGGGTCGGGATAACGCCGCTTGTCGGCCTGGTCGGAGCCAAGACATTCGTCGGGTTCGAAACCGAGGACCATGGCGTCAAGGTCCTGATGGCAGAGCTTCCGCCCGAGGCCTACGGCGAGGTCGTGACTGCCTTCAAGGCCAATCCCGCCGGCACCAATGGCATCAAGCCGGAGAGTATCGAGACCGCCGCCGGCGTCGGCTATTACACGGCTGAAAACGCCAAGAATGGCGCAACCAATGTCCGGCGCTATTCGATGATCCTTCCGGGAGGCGCCTTCTCCGGCTACATCGCGGTACAGGTTCCCGAGAATGCGAGCAAAATCTACACCGACGAGGCGATCCGGCAGATGTTTGCCTCGGCGGCGGTCCGCAAGCAGGTTCCGGTCGAGGAGCAGCTTGGACTGTTGCCGTTCAAGATCAGCGACCTCGCCGATTTCAAGAATGTCCGCACGCTGGCCGTTGGCTCCGCCGTCCTTCTCTCCGACGGCGAGGAAAACACCAGCGTCGAGGTGACGCCCTTCATGGTGCTCAGCCTGATGGGATCTACACCGGCACAGCCGGACGATCGCGGCCGGTTCGCCCAGGAGACCGCGATCAGCATTCCGGGCGTGCGCGAGGCACGGATGACGATGTCCGAAGCGATCCGCATCGACGGCATGCCCGGCTATGAGACGCGCATCGATGGCATCAGCGGCAAGGACACCGCCGTCACCGTCGTGCAATGGTTGCGCTTCGGCGGCCCAACCACGTTGCGCATCATCGGAAGTGCCCCGCGCGACCAGTGGGCGAAAGCATTCCCGCGCTTCCGGACGGTGCGGGACGGCATTCAGCCGCGCTGAACCAGCGGTTCGCGTAAAGAAAACGCGTCAAAATAAATAAATGGGGCCTTCCGTTCCAATTCAACCGGAACGGAAGGCTCCGTGCCGAAGATTCCAGCGCGGAGTGACCGGCAAATCCTCTTTACGCTGCTCCGGCGACCTGATTTGCTGGCTGAGGCTATAAGGGGAGAGGCAACATGCTGGACCGAAGGCAGATTCTTGCGGGCTTGGGCACGATGGGCATCACGACCGGTATCTCGAAACAGCTTTGGGCGGCGGGCTCGATCAAGCCCGATGAGGCGTCGGCTCTGCTGGTGATCGATGTTCAGAACTGTTTCCTGCCGGGCGGCAGCCTCGCCGTGAAGGACGGCGAGCAGGTCGTTCCGGTGATCAATCGCATCGCCAAAGGCTTCGCCAATGTCGTGATGACGCAGGACTGGCACACCGCTGGCCATGTCTCCTTTGCCTCGGTTCATCCCGGCAAGAAGCCGTTCGAAACCATCGATCTCCCCTACGGCAAGCAGATGTTGTGGCCCGATCACTGCGTGCAGGGCACCGAGGGCGCCGCGCTCTCGAAGGACCTCTCGATCCCGCAGGCCGAACTTGTCATTCGCAAGGGATTCCACAAGGACGTCGACAGCTACTCGGCGTTCACCGAAGCCGACGGCAAAACCACCACCGGACTTGCCGCCTACCTGCAGGCCCGCAAGATCCAGCGCCTGTTCGTGGCCGGCCTCGCCACCGATTTCTGTGTCGCCTGGACCGCGCTCGATGCGCGCAAGGCCGGATTCGAGACCTATGTGGTCGAAGACGCCTGCCGCGGAATCGACGCCCAGGGCTCGCTGGCCAAGGCCTGGGCCGACATGGAGCAGGCCGGGGTCAAGCGCATCCAGTCGGGCGACATCGAGGTCTAGAGAGCGTTTTCCAGCGAAGTGGATACCGGTTCGCGTAAAGAAAACGCGTCAAATAAACACCAAGAGCCTCCGTTCCGATGGAATCGGAATGGACGCTCTATGTCGGTTCGGAAGCACTGACCTTCGCGCCGCCCTTGGCGACCGCGACCAGCGCCGGCCGCAACACACGCTCGCCGATCATGTAGCCGGCCTGCACCACCTGCACCACCGTTCCGGCGGGGACGGATGGATCGGGAACCTCATACATCGCCTGCTGGAAATTCGGATCGAATTTCTCGCCCGAGGGATCGAATTTCTTGACGCCGTTTTTCTCCAGCGTGTTGAGCAGCGACCGCTCGGTCAGTTCGACGCCTTCGATCAGCGCCTTCAGCCCGGGATCGGCGGCGGCCCTGGCGTCGGCCGGAACCGCATCGAGCGCGCGCTGCAGATTGTCGGCGATATCGAGAACGTCGCGCGCGAAACCTGAAATGCCATAGGCTCGCGCATCGGCAACTTCGCGCGTGGTGCGCTTGCGCAGGTTTTCCATCTCCGCCAGCGTGCGCAGCATCTTGTCGCGCGATTCCGCGACTTCCTTCGCCAGCGCTTCCGCCGATCCCTCCTCCGGGTCGTCGGGCATGATATACGGCTTGGAAACCACGGGCTCGGAGGCCGGGTTAACCGGATCGTCGTTCTGCCGGTTGGGATCGGTCATAGACTGCCTTCTCGAAAAAAATGGCGAGGGATCAATGGGGGAGGATTGGCTCGCCGGATATCGTGCTTTAGGCGCCAAAAATCAAGCGCAACGGGGCTGGCAGGGGGCGGATTATCCGCCCAGCATCCGGCTGACGATGCGCGCGGCATAGTCCACCGTCGGAATCACGCGGGCATAATTGAGCCGCGTCGGCCCGATCACACCGAGAACGCCGACAATATGACCCGCGCCATCGCTGTAGGGCGCGATGATGGTGGACGAGCCGGACAGCGAAAACAGCTTGTTCTCCGACCCGATGAAAATCCGCACGCCTTCGGCGCGTTCGGCGCGTCCCAGCAGATCGATCACGCCGCGCTTGGTCTCCAGATCGTCGAACAGCAGCCTGACCCGCTCCAGGTCCTCCAGCGCGTGCAAATCTTCCAATAGATTGGCGTGACCGCGCACGATCAGCTGCCGGTCGTCGCTTTCGCCGCCCGACCAGCTCGCGATCCCTGCGGCGATCACCTTCTGCGTCAGTTGATCGAGCTCGCTGCGGTTTTGCGTCAGGGCCGTTTCAAGCTCGAGCCGCGCCTCCGCCAGCGTTCGCCCGCGAATCCGCGCATTGAGAAAATTGGTGGCTTCGGTGAGCGCCGATGAGGGAACTCCCGATGGCAGCGTCAGCACGCGGTTCTCGACCTGGCCGTCCTCACCGACCAGCACCACCAGCGCCCGCTCCGGCTCCAGCCGGACGAATTCGATGTGCTTCAGCCGCGAATTGGATTTGGCTGTCAGCACCACGGCGGCGGCCCGGGTCAGGCCGGACAGCCGCGTCAGGGCCTCGCCAAGCGCGGCTTCGACCGATTGCGCCTTGCCGACCGATGCAAGCTGGGTCTGGATCGATTGCCGCTCCGGCTCGGTAAGATCGCCGACCTGCATCAGGGCATCGACAAAAAAGCGCAGGCCCAATTCGGTGGGCAGCCGGCCGGCCGAGGTATGCGGCGCGTAAATCAGGCCGAGCTGCTCCAGATCCGACATCACGTTGCGGACCGAGGCCGGCGACAGCGGCACCGCGATCAGGCGCGAGATGTTGCGCGACCCCACCGGTTCGCCGGTGGCGAGGTAACTCTCGACGATTTGACGAAATATGTCCCGCGACCGCTCATTGAGCTGGGCAAGTCCGGCATGCGGCGCGATCAGGCCGATCGGATCGTGGTGGGCCACAGGCAACTCCAGAGCGCGGGGGCCGCGCTTCCAACAGGCCTAATTTGTCTATCTCGGGGGCCGGTTACAAGCAGACATTGATGCCGGGCGGTGGCCAAGGGAGCGTCAAAGGGCCTTGCCGCTGCCCCTTCCCCCTCCTACAAGCACCGCGAACCGTAACTTTTGCTAAAATTTCGGAGGATTCCCATGCGGCCAAGCCGCCGTGCGCCGGATGAACTGCGCGCCGTGTCGCTGGAACGGGGCGTGGTCAAATACGCCGAGGGTTCCTGCATGGTCAAATTCGGCGACACCCATGTGCTGGTCACCGCGACCCTGGAAGAGCGCCTGCCGCCCTGGCTCAAGGGCCAGGGCCGCGGCTGGGTCACGGCCGAATACGGCATGCTGCCGCGCGCCACCCTGGAACGCACCCGCCGCGAGGCTTCCGCCGGCAAGCAGAGTGGCCGCACCGTCGAAATCCAGCGCCTGATCGGCCGTTCGCTGCGCGCCACGCTCGACCTCGAAGCGCTCGGCGAGCGCCAGATTACCGTCGACTGCGACGTGCTGCAGGCCGATGGCGGCACGCGCACGGCCTCGATCACCGGCGCCTGGGTCGCATTGGCCGACTGCATCGGCTGGATGAAGGCCCGCAACATGGTGAAGGGCAACGTGCTGCGCGACAATGTGGCGGCGATTTCCTGCGGCATCTATGACGGCACCCCGGTACTCGACCTCGATTATGCCGAGGACTCCGAGGCCGACACCGACGCCAACTTTGTCATGACCGGCGATGGGCGCATCATCGAGGTGCAGGGCACCGCCGAAAAGACGCCGTTCTCGCAGGACGAGTTCCTGGCGCTGATGGCGCTGGCGCGCAAAGGCGTGGCACGGCTGGTGGATCTGCAGAAAATGGCCGTGGCGTGATCCATAAAGATGTGGATGGCCGGGAAGACGCGCGGATCCGCTGGGGCTTTTGCCCGGTCGTGCCAGGCTATAAATGTCCATGACCCAGCACCGTCGAATCACCGGCAAGCTCGTGATCGCGACCCACAATCCCGGCAAGCTCGCCGAGATGCGCGAATTATTGGCGCCGCACGGCGTCGAGGCGGTGTCGGCTGGCGAACTCGGCCTCGGCGAGCCTGACGAGACCGGCAACACGTTCGGCGCCAACGCCCGGATCAAGGCGGTTGCCGCGGCCAGGGCGGCGCAGCTTCCGGCCTTCGCCGACGATTCCGGATTGGTGGTCGACGCGCTTGACGGCGCGCCCGGGATCCTGTCGGCGCGATGGGCCGGCGCGGCCAAGGATTTTACCGCCGCGATGACGCGGATCGAACGGCTCTTGCAGGAGCGTGGTGCTACGACCCCGCCGCAGCGCCGGGCGCATTTCGTTTCCGCGCTCTGCGTGGCCTGGCCCGACGATCATCTCGAAGAGGTCGAGGCGGAGGCCTGCGGCACGCTGGTGTGGCCGCCGCGCGGCACCGCCGGCTTCGGTTACGATCCGGCGTTCCTGCCCGATGGACACACGCGGACTTTCGGCGAAATGACCAGCCTCGAGAAACACGGCCTGCCGCCGCTGGGGCTCGGGCTGTCGCACCGCGCCCGCGCTTTCGTCAAGCTGGCGGAGATCTGCCTGTGAGCAGCACCGAGAGCCCCCACCCCAGCCTTCCCCCGCAAGCGGGAGGGAGAAAGAAGGACGCCTTCGGCGTCTATGTGCACTGGCCGTTCTGCCTGTCGAAATGTCCGTATTGCGATTTCAACAGCCATGTCCGGCATGCCCCGATCGATGAGGATCGCTACGCCCGCGCCTTCGCACGCGAGATCGAAACCACCGCCGCGCGCACACCGGGCCGCGACGTGTCCTCGATCTTTCTCGGCGGCGGCACGCCATCCCTGATGCGACCGCAAACCGTCGGCGCCATTCTGGATGCGATCGCCCGGCACTGGCGCGTCGCGGCGGACGCCGAAGTCACGCTGGAAGCCAACCCCACCAGCGTCGAGGCGACGCGGTTTCGCGGCTATCGCACCGCCGGCGTCAACCGGGTGTCGCTCGGCGTGCAGGCGCTGGACGATGCCTCGCTGAAGGCGCTGGGACGGCTGCACACCGCCCGCGAAGCGCTCGACGCGGTCGCGATCGCGCGCTCGGCCTTCGACCGCTATTCCTTCGATCTGATCTATGCCCGTCCCGATCAGACCCCGCGGATGTGGGCGGACGAATTGAAGCTCGCGATCGCAGAAGCCGCCGAGCATCTGTCGCTCTATCAGCTCACCATCGAGCCGGAGACGCCGTTCTTCGGTCTGCATGCCGCGGGCAAATTGAAGACGCCGGATGAGGCGACCGCGCGCGCGCTGTATGACGTGACGCAGGAGGTCTGCGCCGCGCATGGGCTGCCGTCTTACGAGATCTCCAATCACGCGCGGGCCGGCGCGGAATGCCGGCATAATCTGGTTTACTGGCGCGGCGAGGAATATGCCGGGATCGGTCCCGGCGCGCATGGCCGGCTCGATCTCGACGGCACGAGGCATGCGATCGCCACCGAAAGGCGGCCCGAGGCGTGGCTGATGCGCGTCGAGGCAACCGGCGACGGCGTCGTCACCGACGATGTCCTCAACAGCGAAGAACGCGCCGATGAATATTTGCTGATGGGCCTGCGGCTCACCGAGGGCATCGACCCGCAGCGCTATGCGGCCTTGTCGGGCCGCGCGCTCGATCCCCGCCGGATCGCATTGCTGGCGGATGAAGGCGCCATCGTCGTCGATGCCGGCGGGCGGCTCCGGGTGACGCAGGCCGGATTTCCGGTGCTCGATGCGGTGGTGGCGGATCTGGCCGCGTAGAGCACGATCCAGAAATAAGAGCTACGCGCCAAAACTCTTCGGCGAGCCGGCGACCGGCTGGCTGCCGCCCGGCGCCACCCGCATCACGGCAAGGCCGCGTTCGTTGGTGCCGTCGGGGCGGAAGCGAAACACGCCGTCGATGCCGGCAAAGCCGGATGGATTGGTCAGCACGTCCGCGGAGAACCGCGCTCCGCCCTGCGTTCGCGCCAGGGCCGCGACCAATGCGACCGCGTCATAGGCGAGCGTCGCGGTTCGCACCGGATCGGCGTTGTATTTGGCATGGTAGCGGCCTGAGAAACTGCGGAAACCGGACGGATCCGGCGCGGCATAAAGCCCGCCGCGAAGGGTTGGACTATTGAACACCCGCGGATTGTCCCAAAGTCCGGTGCCGAGCAGCTGGATGTTCTTCAAATTCGCGCCCGCCGCGGTCAGCGCGTCGGCCGTCGCCACCAGCGAATCGCCGTCGTCGGCGAGCAGAAGCGCATCGGCCTGGCCGAGCGACTGCGCCACGTTGCGCGCCGCCGCCGTGCGGTCGGCGCCATATTTCTCCAACGCGACGACACGGCCGCCCCGGCGGGGCACCGCCTGCTTGAACGCGGCCTCGACCACATTGCCATAGGCGTTATCGGGCAGCAGCGCGGCGAAGGAGCGCTTCCCGATGCTGGCGGCATATTCGATGATCCGGTTGACATCGGATTCCGGCAGGAAGCTCA
Organism: uncultured Pseudomonadota bacterium; assembly: GCA_963813165.1. GTDB lineage: Bacteria > Pseudomonadota > Alphaproteobacteria > Rhizobiales > Xanthobacteraceae > Bradyrhizobium. The sequence goes on from CAWEYJ010000017.1 coordinate 380,599, forward strand.
GCAGATAGACGCCACGGCCCGCCACGCTCGAATCGGTCGAGAACGCGATCACCGATATGCCGCGGGCGCGGGTGCTCTGGGCCGTGGCCGGAACCGACAACGCAAACAGCGGGCCCAGAATGATCTCGGCCCCTTCATCGAGCGCCTGCTGCGTTCCCTGCTGGGCGCCTTGCGGGCTGCCGCCATCGTCCTTGATCAGGAGCTGGATGTTGGGATTCTGGAATTCCGCCAGCGCCATCTCGGCGGCATTCTTCATCGATTGCGCGGCGACGCCGGCATTGCCGGCGGCGGACAGCGGCAGGATCAAGCCGACCTTGACGCCCCCGTTGCCGACCGCTTGCGGCTGCTGCGGCGGCCCCGCCGGACCGGGTGAACTGAATGGATTCGAAAACGAGCTGAGGCTCTGCTGCACGCCGGAGCAGGCCGCCAGCAGCGGGGCGCCGAGAACGAGGCCAATCGCCGTCCGCCGGGTTGCGCCCGGCAGCCGAGATTTGGCTGGCCAAGAGTTGGCTGGCCAAGACTTGGTTGGCAGTGACTTCGGATCGGGCGGGCCCACCATTGGATCTCTTCTCTTGACCGACCGCAACGGCCAGGACTTCAACCTCCGCATGATCAGGAAGGTGGATTCAGGCATATTGTCGGCGAATAGTTAACCAAAACAAAAGGATTATGGCGTTGCGGGGCAGGCCCGGGTTGCAGGTTCCCGCTTCCTCACCGTTGTTTTGACGCGCTTTCCTGGCGCGAACCGGTATTCGCGCCGCGCCAAGACGCTGTCGATCTCTTTGTTTGAACATGATCCTTCAACAAACGAAGCCGTTTATTCGGGAAAACCGGTTCCCACTTTTCCGGATCATGCTCTATATCGGCACTATGCGCCCAAAAGCCGCCCCCACCAATGCGATTGAAGGCCAAGGGGAGCCCGCCGCCCGTACCTTCGCCGTGGGCGGCCAGATCCTGACCGCGCCCAGGGCCAAGGCCGGCCTGTATCTGGTGGCGACCCCGATCGGCAATCTCGGCGACATCACCTTGCGCGCGCTGGAGACACTGGCCGGCGTCGATATCATCGCCTGCGAGGATACCCGCATCACCCGCCGGCTCACCGAGCGCTATGCGATCGCGGCCCAGCTCAAACCCTATCACGAACATAACGCCGCGCTGGCGCGGCCGAAAATCCTGGAACGGCTGGCGCAGGGCGCGTCGATCGCGCTGGTCTCGGATGCCGGCACGCCCCTGATTTCCGATCCCGGCTTCAAGCTGGTGCGCGAGGTCTGCGCGGCCGGACATCGGGTGATCGCGTTGCCCGGTCCCTCCTCGGTGCTGGCGGCGCTGGCGGTGGCGGCGCTGCCGACCGACCGGTTCTTCTTCGAGGGATTCCTGCCGCCGAAAGAGACCGCGCGCCGGACCCGGCTGACCGAGCTTTCGCGGATCGACGCCACGCTGGTGATGTTCGAATCCGGCAGCCGCGTGCAGGGCACGCTTTCCGATCTCGCCGACATCATGGGCGCGCGCGATGCGGCGATTTGCCGCGAGATGACGAAGCTGCACGAGGACATCCGCCGCGCGCCGGTCGCCGAACTGGCGCGGGCGGCGGAGACGCTGGAGACGCGCGGCGAATTCGTGCTGGTGATCGGCCCGCCCGCGGCGGGCGCGCAGATCATGGCGAAGGATCAACTCGACGATCTGCTGCGCCGTCAGCTCGAGCGCCACAGCGTCAAGGATGCGGTGGCGCACGCGGTCGAGCTGTCGGGCCGGCCGCGCCGCGAGATCTATGCCCGCGCGCTTGAACTCGCCGGCGAGGCCGATGCGAAGGGCGAAAATGACCAAGCCTGACGACGCCCGATCCGGAGCGGCGCCGGTGAAAGCGCCCGCGCGCGTCGCGGCGTTTCGAACCGGCGTTTCCGCCGAGGCCCGCGCCGCGGCTTTTCTGATCGCCAAGGGCTATCGCATTCTGGCGAGGCGCTTTCGCACCCCCTATGGCGAGATCGACATCGTGGCGAAGCGGCGCAACCTGATCGCATTCATCGAGGTCAAGGCCCGCGGCCGCCTCGACGACGCCGCCTATGCGGTGACGCCGCGCCAGCAGCAGCGCATCATCGATGCCGCGCAGGCCTGGCTGATGGCGCATCCCGAACATGCCGAATTCGAGCTGCGTTTCGACGCCATGCTGATTGCGCCGCGGCGATTGCCGCGCCATCTGTTGGCGGCGTTCGACGCCAGCACCTGAAAATGCCCTCTCCAGCAGAAGTCGCGGACCCAGCCATGAAATTGCAGGCCCCCTTATGAAACTGAACGTCGCCGTCCAGATGGACCCCATCGCGCGCATCAACGTCCGCGGCGATTCGACCTTTGCCCTGCTCCTGGAAGCGCAGAAGCGCGGCCACGGGCTGTCCTATTACACGCCGGACCAGCTCTCGCTGCGCGGCGAGGAGCTGGTGGCCCCGGTCCAGGCCTTGAGCGTGCGCGACGAAGTCGGCGATCATTTCACGCTCGGCGAGCCGCGGCGCGAGCCGCTCGCGCAATACGATGTGATCCTGCTGCGGCAGGATCCGCCGTTCGATCTCGCCTACATCACCTCGACGCATTTTCTCGAACGCCTTCACCCGAAGACGCTGGTGGTCAACAATCCCGCCAGCGTGCGCAACGCGCCGGAAAAGATCTTCGTGATGGATTTTCCGGAGCTGATGCCGCCGACCCTGATCTCCAGGGATCTCGACGAGATCAACGCGTTCCGTGACGAGCACGGCGCGGTGGTGATGAAGCCGCTGCACGGCCATGGCGGTGCGGCGGTGTTTCGCATCATGCCGCAGGACATGAATTTCGGTTCGCTGTTCGACATGTTCTCGGTGACGTTTCGCGAGCCCTGGGTGATCCAGCGCTTTATTCCCGAGGTCAAGCACGGCGACAAGCGCATCATCCTGGTCGACGGCGAATTCGCCGGCGCGGTCAATCGCGTGCCGGCGGCGGACGATCTGCGCTCCAACATGGTGCGCGGCGGCGCGGCAAAGGCCACCGACCTCACGCCCCGCGAGCGCGAAATCTGCGCGCGCCTGGCGCCCGCGTTGCGCGAGCGCGGATTGTTGTTTGTCGGCATCGACGTCATCGACGGCTATCTCACCGAAATCAACGTGACCTCGCCGACCGGCATTCGCGCCATTGCGCGGCTCGGCGGCCCGGATATCGCGGCGAAAATCTGGGACGTGATCGAGAAGAAGCGGGGGCGGCTAACAAGACGCCTGTGATGTCCTATCACTTCGCATGGCCGGGATATGGCCATGTCGCCACGACCGGCGAGGGTTTCCACTATTATCCCAAGAACCGATGCAGATGCTGCTCTGAACCACGCGCGCCCGGGGGCGGACCATGGTCCGTCCCCGGACCACTCCAAGCCTGCGCTTGTGTTCCCTTAATGTTCTTGCCAGCCCCCACGGGATCGTGCACTTTCCAAATCCAATGTGGGGATGAGAGGCTAGACGGACTCATTTACATCGGCGCAACTCGGGTAGGTTGAGGGAACATGATTCCCCAACTGGAGATTCGTATGCCCAAATGTGTAAGGTGCGACGGCCAAGCCTTTAGAGTGCAGGAAATCAGCCCTAGCGGCGCGGCCCATAAAATGTACGCCATCCAATGCTCAAATATGTCCTGCCAAACGGCGATTGGCGTCACTGACTTTTGGAACTTGGGATCACTTCTGAAGGTCCAAGAGAAGAAGATCGAGGAGATGGAGAAGAAACTTTCCTCAGTCCAAAGCTCTGTGAGTCAGATCGCTCATGCCCTGAATTCGATGGCAAGATAGCCATGCGGTGGAAGGCACAGCCAGGACACCCCGCTGCGATGTATTCGTCGGTATAGGATTCCATTTGATCCTCTGACGTTGCCCCCGCGGTTTAATCCATGTTGAACTGGATTCTGGCCCTTTAGGGAAGGACCAGACGATGAAGCGGAAGCGGTTTACGGAAGAGCAGATCATTGGGGTTTTGAAGGAGCACGAGCTGGGCGCGAAGACTGCCGACGTGTGCCGCAAGCACGGGATCAGCGAGGCGACCTTCTACAACTGGAAGAGCAAGTTCGGCGGCATGGACGTATCCGAAGCCAAGCGGCTGAAGCAGCTTGCGGACGAGAACGGCAAGCTGAAGAAGCTGCTGGCCGATGCCATGCTCGACAACGCGGCTTTGAAGGATCTGTTGTCAAAAAAATGGTGACGCCCGCTGTGAAGCGAGAGGCGGTCGCGCATCTCAGAGCTGAACACGAGATGAGCGAGCGGCGGGCGTGCCGGGTGATCGGCTGCCAGCGGATGACGGTGCGCTATCGCTCCCGGCGTCCGGATGATCCTGCCTTGCGCGAACGGCTGCGGGCCTTGGCCCGAGAACGCCGGCGATTCGGCTACCGGCGCCTTCTGATCTTCCTGCGCCGGGAGGGTTTCGTCGTGAACCACAAGCGGCTTTTGCGCATCTATCGGGAGGAACGTCTGATGGTACGCAAGCGGGGCGGTCGCAAAAGGGCTTTGGGCGTACGGGCGCCGATGGCAGTGCCGCGGCGGCCCGACGATCGCTGGTCGCTCGACTTCGTCTCCGACCAACTGGCGAGCGGTCGCAGATTTCGCATCCTGGCGATCTTCGACGATTGCACCCGGGAATGCCTTGCCGCCGTAGCCGACCTCTCGCTGTCCGGCCTCCGGGTGGCGCGCGAACTCGATCTCCTGATCGCCAGGCGCGGCAGGCCCAGGACGATCCTGAGCGACAATGGGACCGAGCTGACCAGCAATGCGATCCTGGGCTGGTCCGAGCAAACCCGGGTGGGATGGCACTACATCGCACCGGGCAAGCCCATGCAGAACGCCTTCGTCGAGAGCTTCAATGGGCGTCTGAGGGACGAGTTTTTGAACGAGACACTGTTCACGTCCCTGCCACAGGCGCGCCTCGCGCTTGAGGACTGGCGACGCGACTACAATAATGTTCGGCCCCACTCGGGCATCGGCTGGCTGGCGCCAGCCGTCTACGCGGCCACATTCTCACCGCAACGGGACCAAGCCGCTGCGCTCGAAAGGGGCTCCGCGCCTTGGCCCATTGCTCAAACTGTGCAGGATGCCAACCGCCAAACTCTAGGTTCTACTGGATAAAAGTCGGGGGCAACGTCACCTCGTGTGCTGGTCTAAACGCGCTTTTTAGCGGGCGTTTAGACTGCAACAACGCACCGTCAGGCTTCGTCTTGGCGATCTTGCCCAGCCTCTCGTTGAAAAGCGTTCCGCTGTCGTCCGTCTCTAGCTCGCGGGCGGCTTCCTTGAACTTGTCGATCTGGGTCAGAATTTTTCGCTTAGTTATGCTCAATTCTCCGCCCCCATATAACTACGTCGCATACATCGACGAAGCCGGAGACCCCGGCATCGAGCGCGTGCGGCCATTAGATGATCCGGGCGCTAGCGAATGGCTTGTTCTTGGCGCAACCCTTATCGAAGCTGTAAATGAGTCTGAGCCAGTCAATTGGATCAGATCCTTGTTAGACGACATTGGATCAAAACAGCGCCCAGCACTGCACTTCCGCGACCTGAAAGAACGGCAGAAGCCACTCGCGTGCCAAAGACTGGCAACGCTGCCGGTCAACCTGTTCGTCATGGCATCCAACAAGAAAAACATGCGAGGGCATCGTAATGACCGCGCTGCGGCCAAAAGCAATCCGTTAGTAAGCAAGCAGTATTTCTACAACTTCTGCCTTCGGCTGATTCTGGAGCGCATTACTGACTGTTGCCTGCGCCACTCAATGCGAACTTACGGGGCCCCACGTTATGTAAAAATCATCTTCAGTAAGCGCGGTGGCCACAACTACGGACATACGTTTGTATATAACGAAACACTCAAGAACCAGGCTAGATCAAAGACGACATGGCTGCAAAAACGAGAGATCAAATGGGAAGTTATTGATCTCAGGCTTCAAGAGGAAGCTCCGCACACCTCAAATGCTGGCCTCCAATTGGCAGATATTGTCGCAAGCGCATTCTTTCAGGCTACTGATATTCTCCCTCCGACAGTCTGGGACGTTCGGAACGCGAAACTCTTGCGCCCTCGCATGGCGAAAGAGGCCGGTTTTTTTCATGACTACGGCGTGACGTTTCAACCGTATCCAAGAATGACCGAGGCCAACCTTCTGCCAAGGCAAAAGGAAATTTTCGAATTCTACGGGTTCGATCGGCGGGACTTTGATGTCCCGTGGTGGAAATAAAAGTGGCGGGCCCCGGCCTCGATGTCCGCTATCGGTCGTCTAGATCACCCTCATCGGCGACCGTCCCGATAGCTGCCGCTCAATCCAGCCATGTTGAGCTGCGGAGGTAGTTCCGGCGTGTCCCGCCAAATACTATTTGTACCTGATTTAGACATACGAATCAAAGGGTTACTAACTCTTTGACGGGACTCGTCTTTTGGAAGAGACACGGGAGGTTAGTCAACCGCACGTCCGTCGCTTGCTCGCGCAACTTATGGCTCCATGTTCCCCTAATGTTCTTGCCAGTTCCATCGCCTTCCGCTACCCTCCGTTGCGGCAGGGGGCAGCATGGTTCAACGCGTTTCCACGGTAGCCTTTGAGGGGATCGAAGCCCGCAGCGTCGACGTGCAGGTGCAGGTGGCACCCGGATTGCCCGCTTTCGCCATTGTCGGGCTGCCCGACAAGGCGGTTTCCGAGGCCCGCGAGCGGGTCCGCTCGGCGCTGATCGCCTCAGGCCTGGCGCTGCCCGCCCGCCGGATCACGGTCAACCTCGCGCCTGCCGACCTGCCGAAGGAAGGCAGCCATTACGACCTGCCGATCGCGCTCGGCCTGATGGCGGCGATCGGCGCCATTCCGCCGGATGCGCTGAACGGTTTTACGGTGCTCGGCGAATTAGGCCTCGATGGATCGATCGCGCCGGTGGCGGGCGTGCTGCCCGCCGCGATCGGCGCCAATTCGCGCGACGAGGGCCTGATCTGCCCGGCGGCCTGCGGCGCGGAAGCCGCCTGGGCGAGCCCGGATCTGCAGATCGTTGCGGCGAATTCGCTGATCCAGATCGCCAACCATTTCAAGGGCACCCAGGTGCTGTCGCGACCGACCCCCAGGGTTCGCGAGGCCGAAGCGGCCTTGCTCGACCTGCGCGACATCAAGGGCCAGGAAAGCGCCAAGCGCGCGCTCGAGATTGCCGCGGCCGGCGGACATCACC